>NZ_MSCN01000001.1:0-269067 GCF_002954685.1 Polaribacter porphyrae
TTAAGCTTCTTTATGGAAGTTAGTTAATCTTTTTGGGTTAAAAATAAAGGTTAAAAATTTGCTACTTAACTGCATTAGCATGCTTAAGAAAGGAAAAAAACATGTGAAAAATAAAATTACAATCAATCCTTGGGATAGTGATTTTATGCTACCAATTGAAAATATGTGATTTCCTGAAAAATATAAAACTACTGAAGTTATAACAAGTAAGAATACCTGTCTTAAAGTGCTTTTGTCCATTGTTGAGGGGTTTAAGGGGTTAAACAAAGGTGCAATATATAAAATATTACTCGATTTTAAAATAAAAATTAAATATTTTTATTTTAAAAATAGTTTTCTTTATTTCTTTTCCAAATTTTAACTAATAAAAGTGCTGATATAAAAATGCTGATTAAAGAGCATATTGCTTTTGAATATTCTGCATAAATTAGATATCCAATTCCAAAAAGACAACTATATATAAATGCACAACCTAATAGCATTGCAATTATTCCTGAAGGAATATCCCATTTTTTTTTGTAATGATGAATATTACTAGATTTATCTATTATTTTTTTCCATCCTGGACCTCCAGGTTGTGTTTTATTATAAAACTTTTCTAAAACTTCTTGTTCTTCTGGTTTGGTTAAAAATGTAATAATCAACCAAAATAATGTTGTTATTAAAACAACTATTGGGAATTTAGCCCAAGTTGGCATTAATCCTTCATCACTAAAAAAAATATCACTTATAGATTTTGAAGAAAAAATTAATGAAATAATACCAGAGATAAACATTGCAGAAATTTCACTCCAAGAATTAATACGCCACCAAAACCATCTTAATATAAATATTAGACCTGTACCAGCACCAAACATAATTACAATATCAAATAATTGCTTCGCATTTTGCAGGTATAGTGCAAATAAAGCACTAAATATCATTAAAACTAAAGTAGATATTTTTCCAACTCTAACCAGTTCTTTTTCTGATGCATGTTTATTAATATGTTGTTGGTAAAAATCATTAACAATATAAGAAGAACCCCAGTTTAAATGAGTAGAAATAGTTGACATATAAGCAGCAATTAGAGAAGCCAAAACTAAACCTAATAATCCACTTGGTAATTTAGTAAGCATAGCAGAATACGCTAAATCATCACCTAATTTATTAGTAGCAATATTAGGGAAGGCTTCTTGAATACTTGCAATGTCAGGAAAAACAATTAGAGATGCTAATGCTACTAAAATCCATGGCCAAGGACGTATTGCGTAATGCATAATATTAAAGAAAAAAGTAGCACCAACTGCATGATTTTCATCTTTAGCAGCTAACATTCTTTGTGCAATATATCCACCTCCTCCAGGTTCAGCTCCTGGATACCAAGAACTCCACCATTGAACAGCTAAAGGTATAATTAACAAAGTTATGACTGCTTCAGTATTATTAAAATCTGGTAAAATGGAAAGCTTATCAGCAACATTTTTATGAGTAATTAAAGCTTCAATCCCCCCAACTTCTGGTAAGTTTACTAAATAATAAGCAGCTCCAATTGCACCAATCATTGCAGTAAAAAATAGAATAAAATCGGTATAAACAACACCTTTAAAACCACCTAGAGCACTGAAAATAACAGTTACAGTACCTGCATATACAATAGTTTCCCAAGGTTGTAAACCTAACATGATACTACCAATTTTAATGGCGGCTAGAGTAACACCTGCCATTGCAAATACATTAAATAAAAAGCCTAAATACAAAGCTCTAAAAGCTCTTAAAAACTTGGCAGGTTTACCTCCATAACGTAATTCATAAAACTCAATATCTGTTTTAACTTCAGATTTACGCCATAATTTTGCATAAACAAAAACGGTAAGTAAACCAGTTATCAAAAAAGCCCACCACATCCAATTGGAAGAGACCCCGTCTTTTCTAACAATATCTGTAACAAAATTTGGTGTATCTGTAGAAAATGTTGTGGCTACCATAGAAACACCTAATAGCCACCAAGGCATATTTCTACCCGATAAAAAATATTCTGTTGAGTTTTTACCAGATTTTTTTGATACGTAAATACCAATAAATAAGGTAATTAAAAAAAAAGTTATTATTAATGTATAATCTAAAGTACTTAAATCAATCATTTAATTTTGGTTGATGTTATTAATATCAATGGCAATATAAATATTTAAAAATTACCAGATTAATTTATCTTTATAGTGTTTTTTTAAATATGCTTTAATTATTACAATATCATCTTTGGCAGTTAAATCCGGAACATGTTCAGAAAGAGGAATTCCAAAAAAAGCATTATCTGTGTTTTTGGAAACATCTAAAACAACAGTGGGTATTTCCTTTTCATTTCTTACAGGATGAACAGGACAATTTTTTAAATAAGGATAGACAGTTTTTCCATCCATCTTAAAAAGATTCATACTTACCCGTGTTTTACCATTTTTATCTGTGTAATTTTTTGCTTCATCTAAAGTTGGTTTTTCAATTATAGCTTTTAGTGTGTTATTATGATTTAAATTAACAATAGCAAAAGAATAAATCTTTTCAAGAGGAAATTCTAAAGCTTCTCTATCGTAAGAAATAAATGCATTTTTGTGAGATGTTTTTCTTAAAGTTGATAGTGAAGTTTCTGAATATAAATTATCACTATTACAAACTGTAAATTTTACTTTTTTTAAGTGAGGAAACTGTTCTAAAGTTTGCAAAACTGCATCAGCAGTGCCAAAAGGTTTTACTCTATCTTTAGGAATATATTGAATAGCAAATGAAATTAATAATCCATTAAATTTGTTATTTTCTTTTTGATGCCCATAAAGTTCTTTGAAGAGTTTTCCTTTTTCATTGATAACTATGTATATGTTTTTGTAACCAGCTTTTTTAGCGTTGTATAAAAGATAATCTAATAACGGTCTGCCTTCATTACCAACCCTAATCAAACTTTTACTTCTATTGTTAGCTTGATTTTCATCTTCTTTACTCACTTTATTGGAGCTCGATGGTTTTTTCATTCTAGATGACATACCACCTGCTAAAATGATTAAATTATCATGCATTTTTAGTTGTTTTTTTGAATATATACTTTAGCTCCTCCTGTTACATTTGCTTTATAAACATTAATAGCGCCAGCTTTTTTAAGAGCACTTATTATTTTTTCTTCATCATTTTCTGTAGCTAAAGCCATAATACTTCCACCACCTCCAGAACCTACAATTTTTGCTCCAAGAGCATTATTCTGCAAAGCACTCTTAATCATTTTATCAATTTTGGGAACTGTAATCTTTAATTTATTTTTTAGATAATGATGATGTTCATTCAATAGATTTCCAATTTTATAAATATCAAAATTATCTTCCTTAAAGGCTGATAATGCTTTTTTGGTAACTAGATAATTACCAATAGTAGCTTCTAAATAAGGTTTTAATTCTTTAGAAACTAAATCTATATAATTATCAATACTTTTCTCATCAACATTTTTTACATCAAAGTTTTGATGTTGTTCTCTTACTTGTTCAATAGCTCTCCAAGAATTGGTTTTTAACTTTGTCAATAAACCTTCAGTATCTTTTGGTACTCCAGAATCTGCCATAATAATTCCAGTTATAGGAGTTTTTAAAATCTCGTAAGAAAAATTTTCTCCAGTTTCTAAATAAATAATATTACCTAAACCAATACTATATTGATCCATTTTTCCACCAGAAGCATTAAACTCAATAACTTCACTTTCAAAAGCTAATTGCGAAATTGATTTTGGATTTAATAATTCTTTTGAACCAAAAGTTTCGAGCAAAAATTGAACCCAAGCTACTACTAATGCAGATGAACTAGAGGTACCAGAGTTTATAGGAATTGTGCCTGTAATATGTATGTCAAATCCAGCATTCGGAATACAATTGTATCGTTTTAAAACACGTAATGTTGATAAGAAAAAATCTCTCTTTTCAAGTTTTAAATGACTAAAATCAACAGGAATTTTTCTTTTTTGATTAATATCGGGCAAATCAATAGAAAAGTAATTTGTGTTATTTTTTATTGCTTTTAAAGTAATATACTTATCAATAGCACAAGCTATTATTGGTAACCCCAAATAATCTTGATGATCTCCAAACAGACAAGTTCTTCCTGGTGCTATTGAAACAATTTCTTCCAAAAGTTAGTTATTTTATATTCCTAAAAATTAATGAGGAGCATAATAAATTTCTTTCTTTTTCCATCTACTTTGAAGAAGTTTAAAAGATTTTTCAAATCTTTTAAAATCTTTATGCTGTTTTTCTGTCCAGCCAATTTCTGCATAAGCTGCAATTCTAGGAAAAACTTTATAGTGCATTTCTCCAACTGTTGGAATCCACTCACCCCACATTTGGCAGCCTATACCAATTACTTTATTGTGATATTTTTTATCTAATCCTTTTGGAATGGGATCAAAAGAATATCCTTTAGAAATTGATAAATTTTTATAAGAATAATCTAAATAGGTAAAGTTGTGTAGCGAATTTACAATTTCATAACCATTACTTGCAGCAGTTGTAGCTAGTTCTACATCTCCTTTCCAAAAATGAATTATACTTTCTTTTGCTAGTTTTTGTGTGGTTTTGGTATCTTTTTCATCTTGATAAAAATGTAATTTACTTCCCAAAATTTCATTCCAACCCATCATTCTACGACCTTTGCTTTGTAAATATTTTGAGATGCTATTGGTAAAATAAACTTGCAGATCTGCTGGAGTTGCCAAGTTATTTTCTCTCATATATTGTTGAACACTTGCTGACGATTTCCAATGATTGTATTTTACTTCATCACCACCAATATGTATTACTTGAGATGGAAATAAAGCCATAACTTCATCTAAAACATCCGTTAAAAAACGATACACTCTTGGGTCAGTTACATCATATACATCTTTACCAACCCCAAATTTTATAGGTACTTCAATTTGTTTTTTTGAAGTACCAAGCCAATTATAAGCTGCAATTGCAGCTGTAGAATGCCCAGGCATCTCTATTTCTGGAACAATTGTAATATGCCTTTCTTTGGCATAAGCTATAATTTCTTTAATCTGTTCTTGGGTATAAAAACCTTCATGTGGTTCACCAGATTGTATTGGGCTATCCCATTGCAAAGGGCCAACTTGTGTACTTTTTCTTTTAGAGCCAATTTCGGTAAGTCTTGGATATTTTTTTATTTCAATTCGCCAACCTTGATCATCTACCAAATGCCAATGAAATATATTCATTTTTAAAAAAGCCATTTCGTCTAATAGCAATTTTACTTGTTCCATTCCTTTAAAATATCTAGCTTCATCTAACATAAAAGCTCTCCATTTAAATCTAGGATTATCTTTTATATCAAGAGATTTTAAGGTTAGCGTTTTTTCATATTTTGAATACGAAGCATTATAAGAACACAATTGTTTAAAAGTTTGCAATGCATAAAACCAGCCAGTTTCACTTTTTGCACAAACGATAATATTGTCATTAGAAATGGATAAATCATACTCTTCATTACTCAAATTTTCATCAGTTTTAAAATGAATAAAATTTGTTTTTAAATTTTGATAAGCAGTTTCCTTAATAGTCATATTAAAATCTTGACTCAAAAAATTGATAAGTGAAGATGCAGTTTTTCTATTATCATCAGAAATTACAATTTGTGTTTCTTTATCAATTGTAAAGCTACCTTCTTTTTTAATAATCTTATTAGGTTTTGGAATGATATGAATTTCTTGTGCTTTAATAGAATAAATATTTAGTAGAATAAAAGTACAGAAAAATAGTATGGATTTCATTTCTTAAGTTTAAGGGATTTATTGATATAAAAATACCTTTATTTATTCATTTTTAAAAACGAGATGTGATATTTTATACCAAAATTCACAAATGTACTACTTAAACTACCACCTTTCGCTTTTACATAACCCCCAGCAGCTCTAAAGCTTAATGTGTTACTTAACTTATAGCTAAAACCAGCACTTGGTTTTAAAATTAAACCTTCTCCTGTACTAATATCTCCACCACCAGCAGCACCAGCTAAAGCTTGTATAAATAATGTTGTTTTATCATTAAAAAATGAATCTGTTCTTGCACCTAAACCAACAATACCTTCTGCGTATGCACCAGCGTTTCCAAAATTAGCAAATGAGGTTTGCCCAGCTACATAAACGTTTTTATTTAAATCTAGATTAATTTGTAATGATATTTGATGTAAATTTTCAGTAGGAAAAAAATCTCTGTCAGCGTTAAAATAGACATCATGTTTGGTAATAACTTCTAGTCCTTTTAATTTACCAGAAGAGAATTTATTTTCTTTGGATTGAATACCATTTCTTTCTACATAATATTTTAAGCCAAAACCATAAGATTGTGTAAAGACATCAGAATTTGGAGACATCACAAAACCAGTATTTAATGCAAAATAAATGTCATCAAATAGTTTTTGTTCAAGAGAGATATCAGGGTAAATTAGGAAACCACCTGCTGTATCAATTCCACCTCCTCCACCTGCACCAAGTCCAAATTTTGCAAGGATATTTGTTCTATTTTTATTGAAGCTATGCAAATAACCA
Organism: Polaribacter porphyrae; assembly: GCF_002954685.1. GTDB lineage: Bacteria > Bacteroidota > Bacteroidia > Flavobacteriales > Flavobacteriaceae > Polaribacter > Polaribacter porphyrae. The sequence continues at coordinate 6,554 of NZ_MSCN01000001.1, forward strand.
CCACCTAAAAAAACATCCATATAACCAGCTTTTATGCCATCAAAAGCACCATCTACTTTTACAAAAGCAAACCAGTTTTTAGAAAAGTAAGAGGCAAGTTCAAAACCTGCAAGTCTTATAGTTTCTCCATTATATTTGTTGCCTCCAGTATCTTTAGTATCACCCTTTATTTTTAAATTATTTTGATGCAACATTAAAGAAGTTCTTTTTGATAACACTTTCCAATCTGATTTTTCTAAATCTCCAAAATCATACTCTTGTTCAGCACTACTATAATCTGAATATGTAAAATCTAAAGGAATTTCTAGACTTACATTAAATTGATGACCTTTAATGTTTCCTTCATCAAAAAAATCGACATAACACCAACCAGAGTTTAATGAAAAGTTTTTAAAATCATAACCTAAATTAAAATGTGGTAAGATAAATGCTCCTCCACCATCAGGTGCTCCTTTACCACCACCACCACCAAAATGAAAACCAGTATCTAAATAAAAATTATTACCAAAATATTTTTTAATACCAGCATTTACTCCTAAAGTAAAAAAACCACCTCTATTACCAGACACAGCTCCATAAATACCCAAACCAGCATAAGACCAATCATTTAAAAATAGATTGTAATGGATACCAGTAAAACCCATATTTTTTTCATTTGGTATATCAGTAATTGGCATATCAATAGAAAGAAAATCAATTTTACCATAAGCTTTTTGAGTTTTCTTTTCAGGAGTAACTTCTGTTTGTGCGTTAAGAATTTGAATGCTAAAAAGTAAAATTATAGAAAATAAAAACTTCTTCATTTATTGTTGTCTTTTGCTAATGGTAATAATTACTGTTTTTGATGTAGGTGTATTACTAAATTTAGCAACACTTTTTATGGGGACTAATACATTTGCTTCAGGAAAATAAGTAGCTGTACATTGTTTTGGGATATCATAGGGAATCACTAAAAATTTTTCTGCTACTCTTTTTTCAACTCCAAAATGACTTGTCAAATCAACTACATCTAGTTTTTCAAAACCTAATTTCTTCATGTCATCAGGATTCATAAAAATTACTCTTCTTTCATTTAAAACTCCTCTATATCTATCATTTAAACCATAAATTGTGGTATTGTATTGATCGTGAGTTCTAATAGTCATCATTAAAAAATGATTTTCTCCTAGTTTAATATCTGAAGGTGAATTTATACTAAAGTTTGCTTTACCTGTAGCTGTTGGTTCAAAATTATTGTCTCTAGCATTATTGGGTAAATAAAAGCCTCCTTTTTCTCTAACTCGTTCATTATAGTTTTCAAAACCAGGAATTGTAGCTTCTATTTTATCACGAATTAAATCGTAGTTAGAAATCAAAGTTTTCCATTTTATTTTAGTTCTTCTTAATGTTGTAGCAGCTAAACCAGCTACAATAGCAGGTTCACTCAATAAATCATCAGAACAAGGTTGTAAATGACCTTTTGATGAATGTACAACACCCATAGAGTTTTCTACAGAGACAAACTGTTCTCCAGATTTTTGAAAGTCTTTTTCAGAACGCCCCAAACAAGGTAAAATCAATGCCTTTTTACCATGAATTAAATGACTTCTATTTAGTTTTGTTGATACATGAACTGTTAAATCACAATTGCGTAGAGCAGTTGCAGTATATTCTGTATCTGGTGTTGCAGAAATAAAATTACCTCCCATACCAAAAAAAACTTTGGCTTTTTTCTCGTACATAGCTTTTATAGAATTTACCACATCTAAACCATGTTTTCTAGGAGCTTTAAAATTGAATTCATTTTCTAATTTATCTAAAAAATCGTGCTTTGGTTTTTCCCAAATACCCATAGTTCTATCTCCTTGAACATTAGAATGCCCACGAACAGGGCAAGTACCAGCACCTTTTTTACCAATACTACCTTTTAATAGTAAGATATTTACAATTTCTCTAATATTATCAACAGCATTTTTATGTTGGGTTAAACCCATTGCCCAACAGATAATAACCTTTTTATGGTTGATGATTAAATCTGCAGCTTCTTTAATTTTTTTGAATGGTATTCCTGTTTGTGTTAACAGAAAATCAATTGAATAGGTTTCTAAATCTCTAATTAAATCTTCTATCCCTTTTGTTTTTTCTTTGATAAAATCATAATCAAAAACAGAGTAAGGCACTTTTTCTTCTTGCTCAATCATCAATTTTAAAATGATTTTTAACAAAGCAACATCACCATTAATTTTAACTTGTAAGAAAATATCTGTTAAATCTTGTCCAGAACCCACCCATTTTAACGGGTTTTGAGGATCCTTATAATTCAATAACCCAACTTCTGGTAAAGGATTAATAGTAATAATTTTTCCGCCATTTTTTTTAGTTTCACCTAGAGCAGTTAGCATTCTTGGATGATTTGTTCCTGGATTTTGACCAATAACAATGACTAAATCTGTATGTTTAAAATCATCTAAAGTTACAGAACCTTTACCAATACCTAAAGTTTCTGATAAAGCAACCCCACTAGATTCATGGCACATGTTAGAGCAATCAGGTAAGTTGTTTGTGCCAAATTCTCTTACAAAAAGTTGATATAAAAAAGCAGCTTCGTTACTTGTTCTACCAGAAGTATAAAAAATAGCTTCATCAGGAGAATTTAAACCATTTAACTCATTCGCGATAATTTGAAAAGCATCTTGCCAAGAAATTTCTTTGTAGTGATTTGCACCTTCAGGTAAAAAAACAGGATTAGTGATTCTACCACTTTTGCCTAATTCATAATCTGACCATTCTGCTAATTTATTTACTGCATAAGTAGAGAAAAATAAAGGAGTAACTCTATTTTTAGTCGCTTCTTCTGCAACAGCTTTTGCACCATTTTCGCAATATTCAGCTAAAAAAGCTCTTTTTTCATCAGGATCTGGCCAAGCACACCCTGGGCAATCAAAACCATTTTTTTGATTTAGTTTGTTAAGTAAACCAATCCCTTTTATTAAACCAACCTCATTTTTAATATGCTTTATAGATGATTTTATAGCTTTAACACCTACAGCAGATTTTGGAATTTTCTTGAGTTCAATTCCTGTTAATTTTTCTGGAGGTTGAGCATTGGTTTTTTTATGCATTTTCTACCATTTTTAACATACTTGGTTGAGCATATAAAGTTAGCTTATTATTTCTTGTAAAACCAATTAAACAAATACCAAATTCTTTCGCAAAATCTACGGCTAATGAAGAGCATGCAGAAACTGCAATAATTATTGGAATTTTAGCAATAAAAGCTTTGGAAACAATTTCATAAGAAACTCTACCACTAACAAATAAAAAAGTACTTGGTTTTAGCGAATTATTTAAGAGTAAATCGCCTACAACCTTATCTACAGCATTGTGTCTGCCAATATCTTCTTTACAGCTTAATAGTTTATGGTTTTGATTAAAAATTGCTGCTGCATGGCTACCACCTGTTTGTTGAAAGGTATGCTGAACTTTAATCATTTTTTGTTGCATAAGCTGTACATCACTCAAAGAAAAATAGGTGGAGTTTTTAATTTTATGTCCTGTAACACTTATATCTTTTAATTCTTTTTTACCACAAATTCCACATGAAGAGACAGATAATAATGTTCTTTTGTTCAAATATCCTTTACCTAAATCTTTTTCGGCAATAGAAATATTTATAATTGAAGGGATGGTATTTTCTTCTGCTATAATTTGATATTGAAAAGTTTTAGTTTTTTTATAAATATCTTCTGCAAATAGCAAACCTCTTATTAATTCCATATCATCACAAGGAGTTCTCATAATAACTGTATAAGGTTCGTTATTAATATTTATTTGAAGAGGAGCTTCAACAACCAAAACATCATCTTTAATTTTTTGAGATTTTGAAGATAATTTTACACTTTGGTAGGTTTGTATTTGCATATATAAAAGCTAACTTGCTGTTTACAAACTTAATAAAAAACTATTGTAAAAAGAAAGTCTCGATGTAAAATCGAGACTTATGTCTTTAGCGTCTTATACCCCTAAAAATAAAACACATAAAGTTATACAAATATAAGTAAATATTTCATTTAATGAAAAAAAAATTACAATTGTTAATAATATATTAAGCTTTCTTTAATTTTTTTCTGAAATAATAACAATTTTATAGTTGTTTGAGGCAGTTGTGAAAAAAATATAAGTATTTCCACCATCTTTAATTTTTGTCTCTTTTCTAATCTGTGCAACAGTTTTAGGGAAATTTCTAGTGGTAATATTTGCTTTTTTAATTTGTAATGCTTTTTTTATTTTTTTTGGATGATACTCAATAACGTTATTAACAATAAATGTTCTTCCAGGAAAATCTATGAGTTCTTTTGAGGTATATAAATGTGAATGTTGATGTAATTTAAAAATATTTAGTTGTTTAGAAATTTGATGAAACCCTCCAGATTTTAACAAAGCAGCATTAGGTTCGTATAAATATTTTAAAGGTTTTGAATATTTGGAAACTGTATTTGTATTCCATATAAATTGAAAAACCTGTTTTTTATCTTTCTGAATATTAACAGTTTTGACTTGAATATCATCTACAAAACCTTTTTCTAATAGAAACAATGTTTCTTTAACATCATTATTCACAGCTACTATATGTATCTCTTTTACATTCTTCAACTCGTTTATTGTACTTTTAATATCTAAAATAGGAGACACTTTGATTAAAATCTGATTCGCTTTTGTAAAGAAAAAGTCAATTTTCGGAGGCACATAGGGTAAACAATCTTTTAGTAAAAAAACTTTGCCTTTTACATCGCTTCTTCTTGATGGATCTATATAAACACAGTCAAAATTCTCTGATGTTTGTTTTAAATAATCAAAACCATTACCAGCAATACATGTTATATTTTTTACACCTAACTGTTGATAATTATGTTTAACGATTTTAGATAATTCACTATTAATTTCACAATGTGTAACGTGATTAAACTCTTTTGAAAAATAGAAACAGTCTACGCCAAAACCACCAGTAATATCAATAATTGCATCTCCAGAAATTATTTTTGATTTGTATGCTGCTGAAATTTCAGAAGAAGTTTGCTCAATACTTATTTTAGGCGGATAATAGATGTTTTTAGTAGTGAACCAAGTTGGTAACTTTTGCTTTGATTTTTGTTTTGCAATAATTTGATTTGCCAATTCTTGTATGGCAATATCATTAAAAGGACTTCCTTTTAAGATGAGTTTCGTTATTTCTGAAGTTAAATTATCAGAAATATATTGCTGTACTTTTTGATGTAAAATTGCTGTATTCAAAGATTGTTAAATATCTTTAGTAATAGATTTTACAATTTTATTATCGGCTAAAAACTCTTTTAAAATCACTTTAAGAGCTGTGTAAAGTGGCACTGCTGTTATCATGCCAACAACCCCAAAAAGCAGACCACCAATAATAATGATTAAGAAAATTTCTAAAGGATGAGATTTTGTGGTTTTTGAAAATATTATTGGCTGACTCGCAAAATTATCTACTATTTGTGCAATAAAATAGCCAATCATTACATAAATAGTAGTAGGTAAAATTTCTGTTTGAAAATCTTGCCCAATATTACTGGTCATTGATAAAATAAACATAATTACTGCTCCAATCATTGGTCCAATATAAGGGATTAAGTTTAATAAAGCACATAAAAAAGCAATAACAACAGCATTATTAATACCAAAAATCAATAGAATAATGGTGTATAACACAAATAAAATCGTAATCTGAAAAATCAATCCAATAAAATATCTTGATAATAAATCGTTGATAGTTTCTAATGATTTTGAAAATCTTTTTTCAGTACCATTTGGTATCAAAGTCATAACCCCTTTTTTTAGTAATTGACTATCTTTCATAAAAAAGAAAGAAATAAATAAAACAGAAAATAACCCTACACTCAAAGAGCCTAAAGTACCTAAAACAGAATTTAACAAATTTGGAATTTCTTGAAATTGAGAAAGAAAGTCGAAGTTTTTGATTTCATTTAAGACATCTATTCCTTTCGAAGAAAAATATGCTGTTATTTGATTAAATATTTCTTGAATATTTTTTTGTAATTGATTTATATCTAATAATGATAAGCTTTTACCTTGCTCTGCTATTAAAGGAATAAACATTAAGATTAACCCTGTTAATAAGCCTAACATTAAAGCCATTGTTGTTACTACAGCTAACGTATTTGGAAACTTTAATTTTCTTCGTAAAAAGATGATGATGGGTCTAGCAATCAAAGATAAAATCCCTGCAATAATAATGTAAATAATTACGGATTGAATTGCATGTAAAAAATAGCCAACAGCAAAAATTGCTACAAGAATTCCTAAAGCTCTTAAAATTCCGTTTGCTATTGTTTTTGAGTTCATAAGTAAGTGTATATAGTTTCTACTTTTTATATATTCTATAAATTTACTTAATAATATTGTCCAGCCAAGTAAAAGCAATTAAAAGTATTAAAACTCCAATACCAATCATCATCAAATCAGAAATGAATAATGGGCCAATAAAAGCAATAGCTAGCATAGCTATGCCAACACCAAAGTGAAATAATTTTTTATTTCTTGTCTCAATAAGAAACCCTCTAGGAAGAGGAATTAAACTACAAAGTAGCGCAAAACCTATTAATAAAAAATATTGATTCCCTAAAAACCCATAGGTAATCAAAGCCAATACAGCTGATGAAACTAAAATTAAGAATGCTTGTCCGCTTTTTTGTTGATCTCTGTCTAATAAATATTTGCCATAATTATCAAAAATTAAAATAGCATTTGATAGCGATTCCATTAACCAACCACCCAAAGCAAAAAGTAAATACGCAATAATAATCGGAATTACCAAAAACGTATATTCTGTGTTTGATAACAGTTTTACTGAAAATCGATATGCCAAATAAATACCAATTATAAAAACCCATTGTTGTTTTGAGCTTTTTTTGCTCATCCAAAATGAATATTTCAAGTACCAACTATACACAAAGTTTTTCGACTTTAAGGCAGTGCTCATTCCTTCTCTAGCATAATCAAAATTTGGGTCTATTGCTAAAGCTTCTTTAAAGTGATGCAAAGCACCTTTGGTATTTCCATTCTCCAAATTAGACCAACCCACATTTGCATGAGAATACGCATTTTCTGGATCTTTTTCTAATAGATTTTCTATGGTTGATGTGGCTTCTTCTTTGCGTTCTAATTTGGTTAAAGCTTGCACTCTTGCATTCAAACATAGCTTGTTGTTTGGTTCTAAAGCTAAGCCTTCATTTGCGAATTTTAGAGAAGATTCGTATTTTTTCTCATTTAATTCGATATAAGATTTTTGTCCAAAAAAATCAGCTTCATAAGGATAAATGCTGATGGCTTTGTTGATGAATTCTAGAGCTTTTTTAAATTCACTTTTACTAAAATAAATTTGAGATAATAAAAAGTAGGCATTTTCATCATCAGGATCTATTCTTAACAATGCAGTTGCCATTTCTTCTGATTTCTCTAAATCATCCAAACTCAAATAACAATGTGCCAAATGAAAAATAGAATTGAAATCTTCAGGAATTTCCTGTAAAGCCTTTTTAAAATAACTGATAGCATCTTGATACCTGCCCAACTGAAAAAGTTGCACGCCTCTTAAATAATGTTGGTTTTCCATTATTTTTTGATTTTTAGGTAGGTCAAAACTTCATCATATAAACCAGAATCATTGGCATATAATGCATAATTTTTTGCAGAACTAAACCATTCTTTGGTACTTGGTTTTACTTTTTTGATAGCCTTAACAATATCTCTTGATTTTAATGGTTTTGGAATTCCATCTTTAAAAGATTCCGTTAATTTTTGCTCAATTGCCACATCAATTACAGCATTAATATCAGCTCCAGAAAATTGATCACTTTTTTTTGCAATTTCAGAAGTATCTACTATTTCTGTAGGTTTTCCATTTAGTTTGATAGCGAAAATTGCTTTTCTGGCTTCTAGATCTGGAGGAGAAACAAAAATAATTCTATCAAATCTTCCTGGTCTTCTAAATGCAGGGTCTAAATGCCAAGGTGTGTTGGTTGCTCCTAAAATTAAAACGCCATCATTGTCATTATTTAAACCATCTAATTCACTCAAAAACTGGTTGATTATTGTTCTTCCTGAAGATTTATTTACATCACTTCTATTGGCTCCAAGCGCATCAATTTCATCAAAAAAGATAACACAAGGTGTATTTCTTCTTGCGATTTCAAAAATTTCGTGAAGATTTTTCTCTGAATTACCAATCCACATATCTAAAATATCGTTGATGCTTACATTGATGAAATTTGCATTGATTTCACCAGCAGTTGCTCTTGCAATATGTGTTTTTCCACAACCTGGAGGGCCATATAACAGAATTCCACCACCAATTTTTTTACCATAAGCTTTGTATAATTCTGGATGTTGTAAAGGTTTTATGATTTTTAAAGCGATTTCGTCTTTCACTTTATCCATTCCTCCAATATCTTTGAATTTTATGGTCGGTTTTTTTAGGAATTGCAAAGCATCATCATCTACAAAATCATCATCTAAAGTTGGAGTTGCATTAACTTTTAATTTTTTATCAAAATCTTCGTTTTTGTAACTTTTATTTTGATTTATAATATTGATATAGATGTCTTTAGCTTTAGATAAATCATCTTGATGTAAATAGCAATAACATAATAATTCTAGATGTTTTTCATCAGATGAAGTTTCAGCAATTTCTTCTAAAACAATTTCTGCTGGGGCATATTTGCCTTGTTTAAAATAGATTTTTGCCAACTCAAATTTAGCATCAATATGATTTCTATCTAAATCTAATATTTCTGTTAAAAAACTTTCTGCCATTGCAACCTCATTATTTTGAATGTAGAGTTTTGCAACTTGTAGTTTTAAAGGAATGTTATTTGGCGAAAACTGTAAAGCCTCCAACAAACTTTTTAATAAATCTTCATTCATAGTCTAATTATATCCTTTAACTTCTCCCATACTTAATTTTCCTCCACTTTCAAACGTATGATTTGTTGGTAATAATGTGCCACTTTCTGTGGAAATCCAATCTTCCCATGTTGCAGGAGTTCCATTCATTCTTCCATTTTTTAGATACATTTTATAACTTTTAGGAACATAATTCTCATCTAAAAGCCACACATAGCTATCTCCAGGAGTTGTACCTCCAGTTGTATACGTAACTCTTAATGCAGTTTCGTTTTCAATATTTTCGATGGTTCTTACAACTCCATCATCAAATAATTTATGAGGCGCAACTAACCAAAAAGAATCGTTGTTAAAAATGTCCCAAGCTTGTTTTACTATTTTTTCATCAGTATCCTCTTGCTTTAAACCCTCAAAAAAAACAGTACTTTTTTCTTTATCTGCTGGATATAAATGTACTCGGAATTTATCCCAAGAAACATCAACAATATGTTCTTGCTTATCCCATTTAAAGTTTCTTTTTCCTGCAAAACTCCATTCTAAATAACGAGTATTTTTATAATTCTCGTGTTTTATGGCTTTTAAAATTTTATGAGCAAGAGCATTTGCTTCTTTATTGTAGGCTTTTACATCTCCCATATCAATCTCCATTCCAAATAAAGATAAGGTATGTTTTGTAGGAAGTTTTATACCAGCTTCTGTAGTTTTCCAATTTGACCAAGAACCAGAAACGCCACCAATTGGAATAATACTCGTCCACATTTTGAAAACAGTAGGGAAGTAGTTGTCGTCTAAAATCCATAAGTAGGAATCTCCAGGAGTTGAGCCTCCAGAAGTGTAGGTAATTAGTAAAGCATCTTTGCCTTCGTGTTTTACAATACTTCTTTCTGTGCCAGTATCAAAAATTTTATAGGGAGCTACTAACCAAAAAGAATCATTATTAAAGTAGTCTGTAGCTTTTTGTAATATTTCTTTATTTTCTACTTTTTTATCATTGACAAAAACTTCAGATTTAGTTTTGTCTTTGGTATTCAAAATCACCTTATTTTCATCCCAAGAAACAATAACTGTGTTTTTTTGTTTGTTCCATTTGTAAAAATGAGCATTTCTAAAACTCCACTCTAAAACTTCTGCATTCTCAAAGGCTTCATGATTGATAGCATTAAACATTTTAATAGCCAAAGCATCAGCTTCTTTTCCTTTTTTACCTTCAGGTAAGGTTTCATTATTCATTAAATAATACACCACTAGAAACCCAATAATTAAAACGAGAATGGCTCCAGTGATTTTTAAAAATTTCTTCATAAAAAAAATGATAAATTAAAAAGCTAATTTATCATTTTTATATCATTCCTTATTTATTTTGTTCATAATAATCTAAAACATGTTTGGGGATTTCCATTTCTTGTGGTTTTCCTTTATCAGCAATAGGATATTCAGCAATTTGTTTTATGGGTACTAATCCAGCCCAAACATTTAAATCATAGTCTTCTGGTTCATCATTTACACCTACATCTCTAATTTTTGCAGAGGCAGTTTCAATGGCCATTTCTACAGTTAAAGTTCTATCAAATTCAGCTTGATTCATTTCACGAATTCCATCCCATCTGCCTTTCATCATATGTTCCATAAAACAGAAAAGAGCAGCATCTTTTTCTTCTTTTTCTTCAATTTTTTTAACAGTGCCAAATAAAGTGGCAGATCTGTAATTTACTGAATGATGAAAACCAGATCGTGCCAAAACCAACCCATCTAAATGCATAACTGTCATGCTCATTTCACCTACTTTTAAAAGAGATGTCAACATTCTATTGGCATTAGAACCGTGTAAAATAATTTTGTTATCCATTCTTCCATAAGCCATAGGAATTGTGATGGCTTTGCCTTCAAAAACGTAACCTACATAGCCTATAAAACCTGCATCTAAAATGGAATTTATGGTTAAAACATCATAAGTAGCTCTTTTTGTTCCTCTTTTTACTCTGTTGATTTTTGATTGTTCGTATGTTTTCATTTTTTTAAGTTTTTTACTAAAACGTGATTTTTGTATCCTTTGCCAGCTACCATAAAATCATAATAACCTATTTTTTTATATTGATTCGCTTCATAGAAAGAAATGGCTTTGTAGTTGTATATATAAGTGACTAGCCAAATGCAATCGTATTGCAAATTTGTCATTGTTGTGATAACTTCTGTATGTAATTTTTTTCCTAATTTTTTCCCTATATGCGCATTTAAAATATAGATTTTATCCAACTTACAAACCATTTGTTTTTTAATTAAACTATTGGAACTCTTTAAGATTACTTTTGCAAAACCTACTGCTTCTTCTTTATAAAAAAGCAACCAAAACAATAGGTTCTCATCAGATAAATCTTTTCTAATTTTATCAGGATCAAAAGCTGATTCGCAAAATTGCTGTACTGCATCATCATTTTGAATAAATGCACTATGAGACTCCATAAAAGTTGTTTTTCCTAAAGTTATAATGGTCTCAATATCCTTATAATTTGCTCTTCTTATTACAACCATTTATTTATCTTTTTGATGGATGAATATTTTGATTTTTTTCTATTAATAATTTAGCTTTTTCTAAATCTTTTGGTTTAAAAATTCTTGTTGTTGATGGTGGATATTTTTCAATCATTTTTGATGGACGAATTGGACGTTCCACAAAATTCCCAGCACAACTTGGGCATACATTCTCGAAAATTTCCAAGGCACAAGTTTTACAATAGGTACATTCAAAAGAACAAATCATTGCTTCTGTTGAGGTGTTTGGCAAGTCTTTATTGCAGTGTTCGCAACTGGGTCTTATTTCTAACATTATATTTTATCTAGTTTAGAAACAGTTAAATTGTTTACAGTATTTCCAGTATTAAGTGTTGATGCAGGTTCAAATAAAAGTATATGTACTTCTTCTGGAGCAAAAGGCTGATGTAATACGCCTTTAGGTATAATTGCAAATTCTCCTGCGTTTAATTCTAAAGTTTTGTCAGCCAATTTTATAAATAAAGTACCAGCAATTACATAAAATAATTCATCCTCATCATCATGTTTATGCATTACAAAATCTCCTTTAAATTTGGCAACTTTTACAAACTGATTATTAAGTTCGCCAACTATTTTTGGAGTCCAATATTCATTGAACTTTTCTAATTTAGATTGTAGGTTTACTTTTGTTATTTCCATTTTATAGATTGTATGTTTTTTTAGCACTTTCTATTTGTTCTTTTTCAGTAGTATTTGGAAAAAGAATGTATTTTGGAGCAATAATCGGTTTTATTTGAAGCACAGTAATTGCTGTAATACTTGCAAAAGGGAAATTACCTCCAGTCATTTGTGTAAGTATTTTTTCCATTTCAGAAAAATTAGTGTGAGATTTTTTGATAATTTTAGCAGTTCCTTTCAATTGATACCCTTTTTGAACTAATATATCTATAAAGCTGATGCAAACATTTTTATTTTGATTGATGTTTTTTACAGTTTGAGGAGAAGCAATATTGGCAACGATTATGGTATCATGTTTATAGAAACTAAATATTTCTTTTGGAGATACATTGGGTATATTTTCTTTTGAAACAGTAGCCAACCAACAAAGTACACTTTTATCTATATATTTTTTTACGTCTTCAGCTATTTCCATTTTTTGAGTTGATTTATTTTTACAAATTTACTACGTCTGTTAGCGTTTATTTTGGTAGAATGATACTTTATTTTCTACCATGAATTCACAAATTTTTATCTTTATTTATTACATTATAAATACTTCTCTCTAATAACTTCTGTATGCCAAATATCATGACCAATTATGATAAAAGCTGCAGCTCTTGCAGACATTTTTCCTCCATTAGCATTTCCGATAAAAGATAAATCATCAGTAGACAAACTTTGTAATAAGGCTATAGAATTATTTCTATTGATGATAAATTCGTTAATCAAATCATCTAAAGATTTTTTATCAGCATTAGATGGTTGTATGTAAATTTCTTGATCATAACCAGCCAAAGCTGTTGTGTCTTTTCTTGCAATTCTAAAACATCTGTACATAAAGATTCTTTCAGTATCAATTAAGTGTTGTAGAATTTCTTTTATAGACCATTTTTCAGGTAGATATCTGAAATGCAACTTATTTTCTGGAATCGATTTTAAAAATGAAATTAATGTTGCTTTTCCATCAATAAAACCTTCAATTAGTTCAGTTTCATTGTCCAATTTGTCAATATATCTTTTGTAATAAATATCAAATTCTTTGGGATTTAATTCTTGTTTTTTCATTATCATAATTATTTATAATACTCATGTTATAAGTAGACCAATATTCATCTTCAAATTTTATATTATCTTTAAACAAACCTTCAATTTCGAAACCACACTTTCTGTAGCATTTTATGGCTTGTTTATTAAAATCAAAAACACCCAAATCTATTCTGTGTAGTTTCATTTCTTGAAAACCAATACGAATCATTTCATTGATGATTTGTGTTCCAAAACCCTTATTGCTACTTTTTCTATCTCCAATTAAAACGCTACAAATTCTAGCACTTTTACTTTGTTTATTAATTTTACTAAAATCTGCATGACCAATAATTTCGTTACTATTTTTAACAATAACTTTATAAGCAATTCTATCCTCTGCATTTATATATGTTGCCAGTTGTTCATGATTTAATGGAAAACTAAATCTTTCAGCACTAAAAATGTACATCAACTTTTTAGTATCAACCCAATTTATCAACCTAGAAAAATCTTCGGCTGTAAAAAGTTTAAGTTGTATCATATATCTTGTTTACTTGAGTAAAATTATTACATTTATGGACTATTAAAGTAATCCAGAATAAAAATAAATAATAGTCCAGATTATGTTTCCATATAAAACCAGTTTTACTATTGATAGAAAAAGCAAGCAAGCTTTGTATTTGCAATTGGCAAATCAATTTATTCAATTGATTAAAGAACGAAAATTAGTACCTAAAACCAAACTACCTGGAAGTAGAGCATTATCTGAACTTTTAAATGTTCATAGAAAAACAGTTGTGGCTTGTTATGAAGAGCTGATATTGCAAGGTTGGGTAGAAAGTGTCCCCAAAAAAGGAACATTTGTAAATGCAAATTTGCCTGAATTACAACAGCAAAATTTTGATTTGAATAAAGCAGCCTTATCTTTAGAAAATACTGGATTCGAGTTTTATAAAAATGAGGATTTAAAACGTACATTTTTTAAACCAAAAGAAGGGTTTCTATATTTAAATGATGGCATTTCTGATGCCAGATTAACACCAACAGAAGATTTAGCAAGAACCTATAGAAGAATTTGTAGCAGAAAAAACATTTATAAAGAAATGTCTTATGGTTCTCTTTTTGGAAATGAAAAATTACGAATTACGCTAGCAGATTATTTAAACAAAACCCGTGGTTTAAACATTAAAAAAGAAAATATTCTAATAACTAGAGGAAGTCAAATGGGAATTTATTTGGCATCTAAATTATTGCTGCAAAATGATGATTGTATTATAGTTGGGCAAACAAATTACACTTCTGCAGATACTACTTTTTTACAAAGAAACTCTAATTTATTACGAGTTTCTGTGGATGTAGATGGTTTGGTTACTGATGAAATTGAACAAATCTGCAAACAAAAAAAGATAAAAACGGTTTATGTAACCTCACATCATCATCACCCAACTACAGTAACTTTATCTGCAGAAAGAAGACTTCATTTGTTAAATTTAGCAAAAAAGTACAATTTCGGAATCATAGAAGATGATTATGATTATGATTTTAATTACAACCATTCTCCTATTTTACCTTTGGCAAGTCATGATACTCATGGAAATGTGATTTATATTGGTTCTGTTTGTAAAACTGTGGCTCCAGTATTTAGAATTGGCTATTTAATTGCGCCTAAAACTTTTGTGAATGAAGCTGCAAATCAACGTAGATTTATTGATAGACAAGGAGATGCTTTGTTAGAATTGACCTTTGAAAATTTTATAAAATCGGGTGATTTGGACAGGCACATCAATAAGGTGATGAAAGTTTATAAAGCACGTAGAGATTTGTTTTGTAGGTTGTTGAAAGAAAATTTTTCAGATTTTTTTTCTTTCGAAATTCCAAAAGGAGGAATGGCTGTTTGGTTAAAACTCAATGATAACTATTCTTGGAAAACTATTGCAAAAACTGCAAGAAAATACAAATTAGAAATAGGTGAGTGGCAACGTTATGACAATGCAAACTTGAGCCATAATTGTATTAGAATTGGTTTTGCCACTTATAACGAAATAGATATTTATGAATTGATTAGAAGGTTACAATTAACTTTTGATGATATAGAAAATTGATTTGAGGTATTAAAAAACCATGTCATTACGAGGACGTAAGGACGAAGCAATCTGTCCACAAATAAAGAGATTGCTTCGTAAACTCGCAATGACATGTGGTTGTCAGTTCTGTTAAAGTTCGAGAGAATTTGTGAATTATGAGCAAATTTTTATCGAGAACTTATTTAGCAAACAACTGCCCCATATCTTTAAAAGCTTTAAACTCTAGAGCATTATTTTCTGGATCGTTAAAAAACATGGTAGCTTGCTCACCAACTTTTCCTTCAAAACGAATACAAGGTTCTATTACAAAATTTGTATTAGCAGCTATTAATCTTTCTGATAAATCTTGCCAATCACTCCAATTTAAGACGACTCCAAAATGTGGAACAGGCACATCATGACCATCTACAGGATTTGAAATTCTTTCTGGGTTAAAATTTTCTTTTTGATGAATGACCAATTGATGCCCAAAGAAATTAAAATCTACCCAATGTGTATCACTTCTTCCTTCTTCACAATTTAAAATGTCTCTGTAAAACGTTCTACATTTTTCTAAATCTTGAACCGGAATTGCTAAATGAAATGGTTGTATACTCATAACTTATTTTCTTTTTAATTCTTTACTTGAATTTTTATCCAATAAAGATATCAAGATAAAAAATGTTTTTAATTTCTTTGTTGGTTGGTTTACTATCAATCTATTTATTTCCTTTTTTTTCCAAAACGTTATAATTATCCTCGTAAATAACTTTTAAATACCAAAAAGTACTGAATCTAAAATTGTTTTTTTAATGATTGATTTGTAAATGTAATTAAATCGCTAAAAAAAAATGTAAAATCTTCTTCAAATTCTGATTGCAACTCTTTTAAATCTTCTATGGCCAAATGCATTTGAGATTTTCCTTTTGTTCTGCGATTCATTCCATTTAAAACTTTTGCTATACCATCTTCAAATTGATAATTGAAAAGAATATCATATTCAATCATATATTTAATAAACTGTTGTGATTTTATAGGTAATTCTGATGCTCTTTTATCAAATAAATCATAAACGGATTTTGTATAAATTTTTAAAGGAATTGCAGAATAATCGTTCCAGTTTTTTGCTAAAAAATAATCGAAAAAAATATCGATGATAACACCATCATAATGTCTGTAGCGTTCATGAAGTCTACGTTTGCTTTGTCTAACAATTTTATGAGCATCTGTAAACGTATCAATTTCTCTATGCAAAAAAATACCTTGTTGAATTTCTTTAGAAAAACTTTTGTAATGATTCCCCTTGATATGATCTGCGATAAAATTACCAATCATAATATTGGTGTTGTTTTGAGACAAGTAGAGGTGTGCTAGGAAATTCATTAAAGTAAATATAAAACTCTATTTTTTAGAAACTAACAATTCTTCTACTGATAATTTTTCTGGTCTGTAAAAATTTACCTTATCATCACTTGGGTAGCCTAATGATAAACCGCAAACCAATTCATATCCTTTAGGAACATTAAAATGTTTATCTACTGGTTCTCGCCAAAGATTTAATGCACCTTGTGGGCAAGTTCCTAAACCTTTACTAGTAGCAGATAACATAATATTCTGCATAAAAATACCAGTATCTACCAAAGCTGTATATTTCATTTTTGGATTAGCAAAAATCCAAATGGCAGCAGGTGCACCAAAGAAATAGAAGTTTTTGGTCATTTCTTCATCTCTTTTTTTCTTGTCTTCTCTTTTTAATCCTAACACTTTATACAACCCAACTGCTGTTTTTATTCTTCTATCTTGATAAATACCTGGATATTTACCTTGTATTGTTTCGTAAACTTTATTGGGTTTTAACCCATATTTACGAGCTGTTAAAATTTTACCTATAATATTCTGTTTTCTTAAAGTAAGAGAAGCCTTGTATTTTTGAGTAAGCTCATTACCTATGCTTTTTAAAATATTACCAGTAGCAACAACTACCTTAAAAGGTTGAGTATTAGAACTTGATGGAGCTTCTAAAGCTTCTTTTAAAATTTCGTTGATAATATCATCAGAAACTGGTTTGTCTAAAAAATCTCGAATGCTTCTTCTTTTTAGGTTTACTTCTTGAAAGGTCACTAATTTTAGTTTTAATTATGTACTAAAGATAGTTAAAAATTGATTATTGATACTCGTAAGAAATAAGATATTAACGCATCAATTCCCAATGACCAGAAACTTGTTGCAAAATGGTTTCTTGATCTAAATCTGGATATCTCTTTAAAAGATAAATAACAGCATAAGCCAATTTATTATGATGCTCATCTGTTACATTTCTCTCCCAAAAAGAAGCATTAAGAGGATTAAAAATGTTTTTGGTTTGATAAGGTTTTGCATTTGGTGGCGTAATTGAACCCAAAATAATTTGTTTAGAAAGTTCAGGTAAACCTTTGTAAGCCAAATTAGAATAACCTATTTCATTAAGAATCACTAACGCATTTGAGTGGGTAATTAAATGAATTTGTTTTCCGTGAAAATGATAGAATTTTCCATCAATTTCTTGACTTTCGTAATATTCTTGATGATTCATACAATATTTTGCGACTTCGTCTAACGTTTCAAAATTGGGTAAATTAGAAATGTCAATTTCTCTGTTTTGATAGTCGTAAAAACCATAATATCGTTCAGCATAATCTTGTTGCGTGTTTTGTAATAATTTTGTCAAACCATCTGCAACTTCTTTTGGCAAACAATTGTTAAGTTTTTGTAATGCTTTTAAAATTAATGTTCCAAAAATTACACCATGACCTGCTGTTGATAATTTGTTAATGTTATTTTCAAGTTCAAATTCTATTGCTGAAATGTCTGCGTTTTTACTTTTTTGAGCAAGTAATTCATCACTAATATATGCTCTTTTAGAGTTGATGATGTGTGTAATTCTGTTTAAAATGGCGTTTTTCGTCTTTTCATCTATCTCTAAATCTTGAATAAAGAAAGTATTCGTTAAGATTTCTGCACCTACATGTCCATGCAACCAAAAGCCATTTTCCATACTTTTACTCATTGCTATCAATCCTATTTTTAGAAGCTTGTTTGTATCTGTCATAATTACCTATTTTGTTTGATACAAAGTACCAACAATACTTTTGGTTGTAAAATAGACTTTAGAACAGAATTGATACTGTACTTTGGTACAGGTAGCAAATTATATAGAAAGTAAACCTCTTTTTAGAGCAATATCCACAGCTTTTGTTCTATTGTTCGCTTTTAGTTTTGATAAAATAGCTGTAATATGAAACTTCACAGTTCGTTCTGTAATACATAAACGTTTGCCAATTTCATCATTCGTAAAACCTTCTTTTATTAAATTTAAAACTTCTAATTCTCTTTTAGAAATTGGTGTTTCTGGAAATTGAAACCCAGATGAGCTTACTTTTTTACTTTTTAAATCTTCTGTTTCTTTTACTAAAATAGAGAAGTCTTTTTGAAAGTTTTCTATTTTTTCTTGAATTTCAATAAGTTTCTGTTTGTCACT
This sequence comes from Polaribacter porphyrae, assembly GCF_002954685.1. Lineage (GTDB taxonomy): Bacteria > Bacteroidota > Bacteroidia > Flavobacteriales > Flavobacteriaceae > Polaribacter > Polaribacter porphyrae. The sequence continues at coordinate 25,289 of NZ_MSCN01000001.1, forward strand.
TAAATTACTGGTCAAAACAGTTTTTAAGGCTTCAATTCTATTAGATAAAAAAGTATTTGTAAGCTGTAAGTTTGATTTCTCTGTAGCTTGATTTGTATTCGGAAAATTCCCTTTAAAACGAGTACGCTGTATGGTAGTTCCTATCAAATCGCTTATCGAATTCAGAATAGTTAATTCTTCATCTTTAAGCTTTTTAGATGCTTTGGTTAATAAATTTAATAAACCCACTTTTTCACCTTTTAGGATAATAGGAATAGTTGCGTGAAATTTTAAATCATTTGTTCCAGAAACGATGTCTTTGAGTCTTGTGCAAGCAATTTCACTGATATTTATGGCTTCCTCAATATCATCAGATAAATATTGTTGAATGCAATAACACCAACCAGACAAACGCTCTGGATGATTTTTTAAAGCAGGAGGTAAGTTATACGAAGCTGCTAAATACACAGATGTATTATTAGGTTCTGTAAGCCAAATCCAACCAGTTTCTATAGCTAAAGATTCACAAGTTTTCTCTAAAGAATTTCGTAAAGCAGATTGTAGCGAAAACTCTTTGTTTAAATCTTTTGCGATTTTGTATAAATGAGAATAGTATATTTTTTCATTCATAGATTATTAAAGTTGAATTAGGAAAATCATTTTTCTAGCTTCTTCTATTGTATAAGTTCTGCCAGCCTTAATATCTTCTTCACCTTCTTCAATCATTTTATCTAATTGTTTTTGGTGTTTGTAGCTTTTTATAATTCGATATAAGTTTTGTAATGAAGATTCATCTTCATTTTTAACAATTTCTAATATTTCATTACGAATTTCTAAAGTACTCATAACTTTTTATTTTAATAAAAAACAGGAAAACTGTTATAAAATTACCAATAATAAAATTAATATTATTTCGTGATATTCATAGATTATTTATGAAACTAATATTATAAAAATAAACAAAAAAAGATTAATGAAAAAGATTCAAATAAATATTAAATTATTAAAAACTAATTTCTTTTTTAATTAATAGAATGATTTTTTTTTCACTATATTTAATCAAAATTGTTTTATTTTTATGCCTAAAATTGTATCTGATCAACATATTACTGGTGAAAAAGGAGTTGCTAACTTTCAGCTATATTGTATAAATCATAGTCCTACACTTTTGTTCAGAGAAGAGCAAAAATATGATTATGGAATTGATGGTGAAATTGAGCTAACTAAAATTACGAATGATGGAAAAAAAGAAGCTACAGGAGAAATAATAAAAGTACAGTTAAAATCTACTAAAGAGAAAAGTTACATTTGTAATGAAACAGTAGATTCATTTGATTTTATTGCAAAAACAAACGACATTAAATATTGGAACGATCATAAATTACCAGTAGTAGTTGTTATGTACTTTGAAAAAGAGGATCTGTTATTTGCTAAAAAAGTAAACAAGAACCTAGTTTTAAAAAATCGTATTACTCACAAAATTACATTTGATAAATCACAAAATTTACTTGGAGAAAACTCTTCTTTTGAAAGTGTAACAGAAGTTGATTTTCAAACTAGAGTAGATTATGGAATATCTGAAAACCTTTACTTTAATATTTTTAGAGTTTCACTTCCTCCATATATTAAAAAATTTGAAAGCTCCTATACAGATTTAAAAAAAATATATAATATCATTCATGAAAATGAATTCTATCCTATTCCTGAATTTAGTTTAGAATCTACAGATTTATATTCTTTTGATGATTTAAGTAATTATAACATTGAATTTAGAAATAGTATTTTAAAAAACTCTGATTTTAAAAAACAACAAACCAAAGAGTTTATAAGGACTGGTCAGGTTGAAAGAAATATTATTATTAAGTTAGTTAACAGATACGTGAAGGATTTCTTTTACAAAAAAGGTGTTAAATACAATAAAACTTATAAAAGATTTTATTTTTCTAGTCGTAATTATGAAGAACCAATTGATACTAAATTAAAAGAAAACTCTAAAAGAGAAGTATTTAGGTTTGGTAAATCAAAAAGTAGAACAGGAAGATATGATAGAAGAGCTTTAGTCTCTAAATATACATATTATGAAAAATCAAGTTTTTTTAGACATCTTGCATTTCAAATATCTTATGAGTGGATTGATGAAGAATTATTTTTAATTTTAGACCCTAAATATTTTTTCACTGAAAATGGTAGTAATCCATTAACTGACAAAGCTAGAATTTCAAGATTAACTAATAGGTTAAAGCAATCTGAACGAAATCCACAATATTTAAACCATATATATTTTATTAGAAATTATTTGGACATATCTAATGTTACTTTGTTTTTTGAAAGTGATTATGTCAAACTTGAAATAATGAGTTTTGTAAAAGAAAGGGTTAATTTTGGAATTAGAGAAGTTAAAAGTAACCTGAAAGTTAAAGAAATAGAGGATATTAATCAAACATCACTTTTCTAATTTATGAAAATAGAATTACTAAATGAACCTTTACTTGAATTTGCAGATGATTTTTTGTGTGATGATCCCAAAAAAGGAATATCTACTACTGGTTTTTATTCTTTAAGTAATAGAACACATCGTTCGGAAATCCACTATTCAGTTATAGGTACAAAAAAGGAAATTAGTCTTTACAAAGAAATGATTGAAAGATTTTCTGAAAAAATTGAATCTGGTAGTACTTTTAAGCTTAAGAATAAAGGGAACACTAATTTTGAAAAGGAAACATTGTTTGATGATTTTGATTTTGAAAATGAAATTTTATTTGAAGGAATAAATAAAAAACTCAATCCAGATTTTCCAGGATTTAATTCTGAAAGCTGTTTTAAATGTGAATTTTTAAACAACCCTGACAATGATTTAGTTATTAAAGAATCGAAGTTAAAAGATATTTTTATAAATGAAAATACTACAGAATTAAAAATTTTAAGGGTAGTAGAATTATTTAAAAATGCCTACGATGAAATTATTGAAAACAATTTATCTGTAATTCCAGATATTATTGTAATAGTGGTAAGTAATGAAATATTTGATAAACTTTCAACTATTAAAGTTGGTAATACTTGGTTAAATTTTAGACGATATTTAAAAGCTGAAATACTTTCATTAAATAAAAATATACCTGTTCAACTAATTCTTGAAGATACTATAACAGGAAAAAAGAAGAGTATACAAGATACTTCAATGATTGCATGGAATTATTGTGTTGCTCAATATTATAAAACAGCAAATTGTACTCCTTGGACAATTAAAGATATTGATGCAGATACTTGTTATTTAGGAATTAGTTTTCATAAAGTAAATGAAATTAACGATAATAGTTTAAGGTCAAGTATTGCACAAGCATTTAATAAGGATGGCAAAGGTTTAGTTTTTACAGGAAAACAATTTGAATGGAATAAAAGTAAAACAAAAGTCGTTACTCCACACTTGCATAGAGAATATGCTCGTGAATTAATACAGAATGTATTAAAACAATATATCAGGATAAATAAGCATACTCCTAAAAGAGTGGTGGTTCATAAAACAAGTGAGTTTTGGGATTCATATATTAGTTCAGAATATGATGAAGTAGGAGGTATAATTGAAGGAATAGAAAGTGTTTTAGGAGTTGAAGCTGATTTTGACTTTGTTTGTATAAGACCTACCAAGTTTAGGGTTTTAAGGTCAGGAGATTATCCAGTGTTAAGAGGTACTTATGTTGAGTTAAATGAAGATAAGGCTATTTTATATACTTCAGGATATATTCCATATTTCAATACTTATCCTGGTCCCTTTATTCCTTCTCCTTTAAGAGTAGAAAATATAGGAGAAACACCAATAAAAGATATATGTAAAGAAATTTTTGCCTTAACAAAAATGAATTTTAATAATGCAGACTACTATGATAGTTCGCCTATCACACTTCAGTTTTCAAAAAAAGTCGGCGAAATTATACAATATTTACCAAAAGAGATTGAAAATCCACCTAATAGATATTTTTATTATATGTAACAAAAAAAGCATAGTAAATAAACTATGCTTTCTCAAAATATATTTTTCTAAATGCGAGTTCTAGTTATTCAACATAACAGGCATCACTAGCATCGTAATTTTTTCACCTTCATCAGTACCATCAATAGGTGTTAAAATACCTGCTCTGTTTGGTAAGCTCATTTCAATTAAAACTTCATTGGAGTTTAGATTGTTTAACATTTCACTTAAAAAACGAGAGTTGAAACCAATTTGCATATCATCACCTTGGTAATCGCAACTCAAACGTTCGTCTGCTTTGTTGGCAAAATCTAAATCTTCAGCAGAAATATTCAATTCAGTTCCTGCCATTTTTAAACGAATCTGATGCGTTGTTTTGCTAGAGAAGATAGAAACACGTCTTACAGAGTTTAAGAAAGAAGCTCTATCAACCGTTAATTTATTAGGATTTTCTTTTGGAATTACTGCTTCGTAGTTTGGATATTTGCCATCAATTAATCTACAAACCAACACTACATTATCAAAAGTAAACTTTGCATTGGCATCATTATATTCAATAGTAACTTCACTTTCAGAACCGCCTAAAATCCCTTTTAATAAATTTAAAGGTTTTTTTGGCATAATAAATTCTGCAGTTTGGTCTGCAGTAACATCTGTTCTAGAATATTTTACTAGTTTATGAGCATCAGTAGCTACAAAAGTTAAACTCTGTGAACTAAACTGAAAAAACACACCACTCATTACTGGGCGTAAATCGTCATTACCAGCAGCAAAAATAGTTTTAGAAATGGCAGTACCTAAAATATGTGCAGGTACTACAGTTACACTTGGCGAAGGTAAATTTACTGCTTTCGGAAATTCATCACCACCAAAATATGCCATATCATATTTACCTTGGTCAGAACTAATTTCTATAGTGCTATCTCCTTCTGTTTTAAACGTTAAAGGTTGATCTGGAAATGTCTTTAAAGTATCTAATAACAAACGTGCATTTACAGCAATAGAGCCAGAATTGTCGCTTTCTACTTCAACAACAGAACTCATGGTAGTTTCTAAATCTGATGCAGAAACTTGTAATTGATTTTCAGACAACTCAAATAAAAAGTTATCTAAAATAGGTAAAGTATTGTTGCTATTTATAACGCCGCCTAAAACTTGTAATTGCCTTAACAATTGCGAACTTGATACAATAAATTTCATTGATTTTTTTTTCAAAATTATTCTTACAAATATAACTTTATTAAGTCGTTTTTAAAATTAATTTATTAACAGGTTATGAGCATTTTGTTAATGAATTTATAAACGTTATAATTATGTTAACACTTGCAACATACCTAATAAAAAAACTACTTTTGTTTCAATGACTTATAGATAAATATGAAGAAATTATATTTTGTAACTGTTTTATTTCTAGCTATTTCAACAGTTTTTTATGCTCAAAAACCTCAAAAACTATCTTCAAATCAAATCTTTGAGAAAGTTCAAAAACTAAACTTTTTAGGAACAGCCTTATACATTGCTGCACATCCTGATGATGAAAACACAAGGTTAATTGCATATTTAGCAAATAATGTAAAGGCAAGAACAGGCTATTTATCGTTGACTAGAGGAGATGGAGGACAAAATTTAATAGGACCAGAAATTAGAGAATTGTTAGGTGTTATAAGAACGCAAGAATTATTAGCTGCAAGACGTGTAGATGGTGGAGAACAATTATTTACAAGAGCCAACGATTTTGGATATTCTAAACACCCAGAAGAAACGTTGAAAATCTGGAACAAAGAAAAAGTATTGAGTGATGTTGTTTGGGCAATTAGAACCTTTAAACCAGATGTAATTATAAATCGTTTTAACCATAGAACACCAGGTACAACTCATGGGCACCATACGAGTTCTGCAATTTTAAGTGTAGAAGCTTTTGAAATGGCACAAGATTCTTCAAAATTTCAAAATCATTTAAAATACACAGAAGTTTGGCAACCCAAACGTTTATTCTACAACACCTCTTCTTGGTTTTATAGAGATAAAGCAAAATTTGCAGAAGTTGCTAAAGAATTTACAAAGTTAGATGTTGGCGTGTATTATCCTTTAAAGGGTTTGTCTAACAACGAGTTAGCATCAATTGCTAGTAGCCAGCATTTATGCCAAGGTTTTGGTAGTGTTACTACAAGAGGTTCGCAATCTGAATATTTAGAATTTTTAAAAGGCGAAGAATTAAAAGATAAAAATGATATTTTTTCAGGCATCAATACTACTTGGAATCGTATAGAAAATGGTGGTGAGATAGGAGATATTTTGTATGATTTAGAACAAAATTTTGATTTTGTAAACCCTGCAAAACATCTACCAAAATTGTTAGAAGCTTATAGTTTGATTATAAAACTGGAAGACAAACATTGGAAAAAAATAAAACAAAAACAAATTCTAGAAATCATCGAAGCTTGTGCAGGTCTGTATTTAGAAGTTTCTGCTGCAAGTTCAACAGGTGTGCCAAATTCTAAAATAGATGTAACAATAGAGGTCTTGAATAGAAGTGATGTTGCAATTCAACTGACTTCAATAAAATCTAGTTTAGATGACAAAGAGTACTTTAAGGGAATTTCTTTAGAGCAAAATAAAAAACTGAATTTCAAAGAAAAAATCACATTAAAATCGGCTAACTTTTCAGCTCCTTATTGGTTAAAAGAAAACTGGGGATTGGGTATGTACAAAGTGTACAACCAACAATTAATTGGGAAACCAGAAACACCAAGAGAGGTAAAAGTAGATTTTAATTTGGTTATAAATTTTGTACCAGTAACCATCACTAAAAATGTGATAAGAAGATATTCAGAGAGAGATAAAGGAGAGATTTACGAACCCTTTGAAGTTGTACCAAGAGTTACCACAAAATTAAAAGATAAGGTCTTAATTTTTTCTGATAGTATTCCTAAAAAAGTAGTGGTAGAGGTTAAAGCTGGTGCAAATTATGTAAGTGGAGAAATTGCTCTAGAAGTACCAGAAAATTGGTCTGTAAGTCCTTATGGTAGTATGTTTAATATTCAGCAAAAGAATGATAAAGAAATCATAGAATTTATGGTAACTCCACCAAAAAATCAATCTGAAGGAATGCTAAAAGTGGTAGCTTCTTTAAATGGCAAAACATACAAAAAAGAATTGGTAGAAATCAATTACAATCACATTCCTAAACAAACAGTTCTATTAGATTCTAAAGCAAAAGTAGTTCGTTTAAATATTAAAAAAGAAGGTAATAATATTGGGTATATTAAGGGAGCAGGAGATGCAATACCAGATAATTTACGCCAAATTGGGTATCAAGTTTCTGTGATAGATCCATCAACAATTAACGATAAAAATCTACACAATTTTGATGCAATTGTTTTAGGAATTAGAGCTTACAATGTTGTAAAAGAGCTCAAGTTTAAACAAAAATATTTGCTTGAGTATGTAAATAATGGTGGTAATTTAATAGTGCAGTACAATACAAATAGAAGAGTAGATGTTGCTGCACCTTATACTTTAGATTTATCTAGAGATAGAGTAACAGATGAATTTGCAGAAGTAACAATTTTAGACCCAGAACATGAGTTGTTAAACTTTCCAAATAAAATCACAAATGAAGATTTTAAAGGCTGGGTACAAGAAAGAGGATTGTATTTTCCTAACAATTGGAGTGAAGAATACACACCAATTTTTTCTATGAATGACAAAGGTGAAACCCCAAAACTTGGTAGTTTGTTGATTGCAGAATATGGAGATGGGCATTATATATACACAGGTTTAAGTTTCTTTAGAGAGTTGCCTGCAGGTGTTTCTGGGGCGTATAAGTTGTTTGCAAATATGCTTTCTGTGGGTAAAAAAGAGTAAAAGTTTTAGAAGCTTTTTCCCTGCTTCTTGTGCTGGACTTATTTCAGTATCGTTACTCGCTTTTTTTCGTTCCTCAAAAAGAGCTCAAATAAGCCACTCAATCAGGGCTAAACCAGTTTGCTAACCAATAGATAATTGTAAAGCAAATGATAATTTATAAGTTATGAATCGACAAAAATATCCTTGGAAAAAAGAATACACACTTGTATTGGTTGCAAATGTTATTTATTTGATTGTTTTTTATTTTGTTACGAATCATTTTACGGTATAAACCATGGATATAGAAAGTAAATTACATGCTATAGATTGGATAATCCTTTCAGTAACCTTAATTTTTATTGTTGCTTACGGAACTTATGTAACCCGAAAAAATGCCAATGTAACAGATTATATTAAAGGTGGTAGCGATTCTAAATGGTGGACAATTGGTTTATCAGTTATGGCAACACAAGCGAGTGCAATTACGTTTTTATCAACTCCTGGTCAAGCTTTTCATAGTGGAATGGGTTTTGTGCAATTTTACTTTGGGCTACCCATTGCAATGGTTATTATTTGTGTGGTTTTTATACCTATTTATCATAAATTAAAAGTATATACAGCTTACGAATTTTTAGAAGGACGTTTCGATTTAAAAACCAGAAGTTTAACAGCAATTTTATTTTTAGTTCAAAGAGGTTTAGCAGCAGGAATTACCATATTTGCGCCAGCCATTATTTTATCTGCAGTTTTAGGTTGGGATTTATTAACGCTCAATATCATCATTGGTTTTTTAGTAATTGTTTACACGGTTTCTGGAGGAACAAAAGCAGTCAACGTTACTCAAAAACAACAAATGATTATCATTTTTGTGGGTATGCTAATCGCTTTTTTTATGATTATGAGTCAGCTTCCTGAAAATATTACATTCACAAATGCTTTAGAAATTGCAGGTGCTAGTAACAAAATGGAAGTATTAGATTTTTCTTTTGATTTAAGCAACAGATACACTGTTTGGACAGGTATTCTTGGAGGAACTTTTTTAATGCTGTCTTATTTTGGTACAGATCAAAGTCAAGTACAGCGTTATTTATCTGGTAAATCTGTTAGAGAAAGTCAATTAGGTTTAATTTTTAATGGATTATTAAAAGTGCCAATGCAATTTTTTATTCTGTTAATTGGTGTCATGGTTTTTGTGTTTTATCAATTTAACCCTTCTCCTTTAAATTTTAATCCAACAGCAAATGAAGAGGTTGTAAAGACCAAATATGCAGCAGAATATAAAGCATTAGAGCAAGAGCATATCAACATTGAAAATAGTAAAAAAGTACTTTTTTTAGATGGCTTTCAACTTGAGGAAAAGGAACAAATTTTATCTTTAAATAAAAGAGATTCCATACTGAAAGAAAAATCAAAAGTGATTATAAATAAGGTGGATGAAGAAAATACTCTAGATAAAATAGAATCTAATGACAAAGATTATGTGTTTATTCATTTCATTTTAAATAATTTACCAAGAGGTTTAATTGGTTTGTTATTGGCGGTTATTTTATCAGCAGCTATGTCATCTACAGCATCAGAATTAAATGCTTTGGCAAGTACAACAGCCATTGATTTATACAAGCGTAATGTAAAAGAAGAAAAAAGCGAAGCACATTTTGTAAAAGCATCTAAATGGTTCACGTTACTTTGGGGTTTAATTGCAATTTCAGTGGCGTGTATTGCCAATTTATTTGAAAACTTAATTGAGATGGTTAATATTATTGGTTCTATTTTTTATGGAAACGTTTTAGGTATTTTTTTATTAGCTTTCTTTATAAAATTTGTAAAAGGAAATGCTGTTTTTATTGCTGCTATAATTACACAAATCATAATTATTTACGTTTACAATCAAGATTGGTTGCCTTATTTATGGCTCAACTTATTGGGTTGTGTTTTAGTGATGTTACTTGCTGTTCTTATTCAAGTTTTATTACCAAATACAAAGATGAAATTAAACGAAGCATAATAATAAGTTTACGTTTATGAGAGTTTATCAATATGGAAAAATACTTAAAGTTATAGGTGTAATTTGTGCATTAATTTTGTTGTTTTTTTCAGTTGCTATTTTATTTCTTTCTAATAATGATGCTAAAAGTTCAATTAATATATACTACTTTACAATTCCATTTTCAATAATCTTTTTGCCTTTATCGATATTAGGAATCAGAGATGTTCTAATCTCTAAAGTTATTATTGCAGAAAATTCCATTACTTCAATAACAGCTATAAGTTCTCGTAAATTAAGAATTGAAGAAATTCAAGGTTTTAAACGTGGAAGAAATTATATTCATGTTCATCCTAAAAAAAGAGTTTTTAAAAAGAAATTAAAGTTTTCAATATTCTTTAAAAATGTTGATGAAATTTTGGTTTGGCTTTCTAAAAATTCAAACGATTTAGATGCAATTGAAGAAGAAAATGAAATTGATGATTTTTATAGAAATTCAGAATATGGATTTAGTAATGCAGAAAAAGAGGGGAAACTAAAAAGTGCTAAAAAAGTAGCCAAAATAATAAATATAACAAGTGTCTTAATTACAATATCTACAATCTTTTTTAAAGAATATAAAATGATTAGTGCTTGGGTCTTAATTGCAATACCTATTATTATAATTTGTATCGTTTTTTACTTTAAAGGGTTGATAAAATTTGCAGATAAAGAAGAAGATGAAGTAACTATTTATCCAAGTATTTTTTGGGGGTTTTCTGCTCCAATATTTTTGGTGTTTTTAATAATACTTTTAGGAATTGATATTTATGAGTTCAAAAATCTATGGATTCCATTAACTTTAGTTTCCATATCCATTTTTATTTTATGCATATTAGCTTCAAAAGCATATATTATAAAGACCAAAAAAGCTTATGGAAAATTGACTTATTTATTATTAATCTCTTTTGCTTATGGTCATTTATTAATTGTTTTTTTTAATGTAAATCTAGATAATGAAGCTTATGTTTCTTACAAAACTTTAGTTTTGGAAAAAGATATGAGTAAAGGTAAAACTACGAGTTACTATCTTAACTTAACAATACCAGAATTGAATAAAATAAATGAAAGATTTAATGTTTCTAGTTCCGTTTTTGATAACGTAAAAGTTAATGATTCAGTCTTTTTTTTATTGAAAGAAGGTTACTTTAATATTCCATATTACAACATTAAAACCAATGAATAAATCAATGAGAATTGTTAAATGGGGTATAATCGGCCTTGGTAAAATTGCTGATAAATTTGCTCAAGATTTAAATACAGTTGAAAATGCAAAGCTTGTAGCAGTAGCGTCTAGAAGTCAACAAAAGGCCAATGATTTTGCTGAAAAATATCAAGTAGAGAATGCCTATAATTCTTATGAAGATTTAGCAAAAGATTTTAATATTGATGCAGTTTATATTGCAACACCACATAGTTTTCATAAAGACCATTCTATATTATGCCTGCAAAATAAAAAAGCAGTTTTATGTGAAAAACCTTTTGCAATGGATTTGCAAGAAGTATCAATAATGATTGCAGCTGCAAAAGCAAATAATGTATTATTAATGGAAGCATTATGGACGTGTTTTTTGCCTCATTATAAATATGTGCTAGATATTGTTGAAAGTAAGAAATACGGAGATTTAATTGAATTGCAAGCAGACTTTGGTTTTAAAGCGGAATACAATTTACAAAGTAGATTGATGAAAAAAGAAGTTGGTGGAGGCTCATTATTAGATATTGGTATTTATCCAATTTTTACAGCTTTATCTGCATTAGGGATTCCAAATTCTATAGCTGCAAAAGCAACTTTTTTTGAAACAGGAGCAGATTCTAGTTGCTCAATGACTTTTGAATACGATAATGCAAAAGCCTTTTTAAAAAGTACATTATTAGAAGAAACAAAAACAGTAGCTATTTTTACTTTTGAAGAAGGAGAAATAAAAATTAATGGACGTTTTCATGAGCCATCAACTGTAACTATCATTAAGAATCAAACTGAAAAAACAATCAACTTTAACTACAAAACGATTGGTTATAGTTACGAAATAGAACATTTTAATCAGTTGTTAAGAGATGATAAAACAGAAAGTAATATAATGACTTTTGAGCTTTCTAAAAACCTAATAAAAACTCTAGATAAAGTTAGAAAACAAATTGGTTTAGAGTATTAGAATGCTATTCAGTTTTTGGCTGACTTTGCCATATTACATTTACAATTTTCCATTGGTTATCTACTTTTGCTAAATGAAATAAATCTATACCCCATGCAGCAGTTAATTTTGCTGACGCTGTTTTAGAATTCACATCAAAAATTTCAATTTCTTTAGGAGAATCTTTATTGACTCTTTTTCCACTTTTATTCCATTTGGCAGCTAAATTAGATAATTGAGTATGTGTCATTTCTAAATTATCTACGTATTCTTTTTTGTCAGGATTGTACCAAAAACCTACTTTTCGTAGTTTTTTATCTACACTTTTATCTATTCTAGTTGAATCTACTAAATACAAACCATCTACATAATCTAAAATCGCAGCGTTTACTAATTTGTAGTCTTCTTGATTAAATTTAGTAGCTAATTTTTTGTCATTGGGCTCATTAGAAATACAAGATGATAGTATAGCTAAACTTAAGCACAATAAAATAAAAGGAAGTTTCAGAATTTTCATAAATGGTTGATTTTAAATTGATTTATTAAAGATATAAGAAAAATAACAACCTTTATAAATACGATTTTGGTTTTAACGAATTCTTAAGAAAAGTACTTTTTGCTTTTGTTCCAAAAAACATCCATTTCAGCTAAAGACATATCTGCTATTTCTTTGCCCTCTTTTTTTGCAGCTTTTTCTAAAAACTGAAATCTATTGATAAATTTTTTATTTGTTTTTTCTAGAGCATTTTCTGGATTTACCCCAATAAAACGTGCGTAATTTATCATTGAGAATAACACATCACCGAATTCTTTTTCGATGTTTTCTTGATTTCCGTTTTTTATCTCAACATTTAATTCAGTAAGTTCTTCTTGCACTTTTTCCCAAACTTGATGAGGTTCTTCCCAATCAAAACCAACACCACCAACCTTGTCTTGAATTCTATTGGCTTTTACCAAAGCAGGTAAACTTTTAGGCACACCTTCTAAAACAGAATTTTTGCCTTCTTTAAGCTTTAGTTGTTCCCAATTGCGTTTTACATCTTCCTCATTATCAACCTTAACATCAGCATAGATATGAGGATGCCTATCAATTAGTTTATCAGAAATAGAATTGGCAACATCAGCAATATCAAAAGCATTAGTTTCGCTGCCAAGTTTAGCATAAAAAACAATATGTAAAAATAAATCTCCTAATTCTTTTTTAACTTCTGGCAAGTCATTATCTAGAATAGCATCTGCCAACTCGTAAGTCTCTTCAATTGTTAAATGTCGTAAGCTTTCGAAGGTTTGCTTTTTATCCCAAGGACATTTTTCACGCAAATCATCCATAATATCTAATAGACGATTTATTGCTGCTAATTGTTCCTTTCTGTTATTCAAAATTTAGTTATGCTTTTTCTTCAGTCTCTTCTTCAGAACTTTCTGTTATTTTCGAAAAATCAAAGCCAAAAGAAATTAATAAATTATACCATTGAATTACTTTTTTTATGTTTGATGTGTATACTCTTTCATCGTCATAATTAGGCAATACTTCTGCAAAAAAAGCTTTTAATTTATTACCACTTTCTTTGTGAGAAATAGCCTCTTTTCCTTCTGTTTTTTCTGAAATTGCTTTAAAAACATCGAGCAATGGCATATCTTCTTCATAAGTATAAATAGCTATGTTTTCTAATAAACTTACATTTTGAGTAGCATTAATTGCCAATCTTTTTTTATCGCTTAAAGATTCAACAATAATTGCATTTTTTGATTGTGATATTACTTGAAATAAACCTGGTTTACCAGTAACTGAAATAATTTTACTAAATTCCATTTGTATATTTTTTTGTCTGTGAACAGACTATTTTTTCTTTTTTAAATTTGGAAAACGCATTCTATAATCTGCATTTATTTTCCCTTTAGAAATATTATCTAATTTCTTTTTTATTAATCTCTTTTTAAGTGTTGAAAGTTTGTCTGTAAATAAAATACCTTCTATATGATCGTATTCGTGCTGAAAAACCCTTGCAGCTAATCCTTCTAAAACTTCAGTATGTGTTTTAAAATCTTCATCTTGATATTCAATGGTAACTTTAGGTTGCCTGTAAACATCTTCTCTTACATTAGGAATGCTTAAACATCCTTCATTAAACACCCAAGATTCTCCTTCTTCTTCAATAATTTTTGCATTAATAAAAACACGATTAAAAGTTTTTAAAGCTGTTCTATCTTTTTCCTCTAAATCTTCATCTTCGGCAAAAGGTGATGCATCAATTACAAATAAACGAATGGCTTTACCAATTTGTGGAGCTGCTAAACCAACACCAGAAGCATTGTACATGGTTTCTTTCATGTTTGCAATAAGGGCTGTCAAATTTGGGTAGTCCTTATCAATTTCGACTGCTTTTTTTCTTAAAACAGGATCACCATAAGCAACAATAGGTAAAATCATTTTTTATTTTTTGGTGTACAAAAGTACAATTTAGAAAATCGAATTACGAATTTTTATTTTAAGAATTTTGTTAAAGAAATTACTGATTGTATAGGTAAGACTGTAGAATTATTGTAGCACTAATTTCATCAACCAAAGCTTTATTTCTACGTTGTTTTTTCTTTAAACCACCATCAACCATTGTTTGAAAAGCCATTTTAGAAGTAAAACGTTCATCTATCCTTTTTATAGGAATTAAAGGAATTTCTTTCTGCAGTTTCTCTAAAAAAGGAAGTATTAAAACCTCACTTTCACTATCAGAATTATCCATTTGTTTGGGTTTGCCAAGTAAAAAAAGCTCAACATCTTCTTTAGAAGTATATTCTTTTAAAAATGTTAACAATTTATCTGTTTTAACTGTGGTTAAGCCAGATGCAATAATTTGTAGTTCATCAGTAATAGCAATTCCTGTTCTTACTTTTCCAAAATCTATGGCTAAAATTCTTCCCAAAATAAAAGATTAATTTTTTGCAAACATACGAAATTAAACAACCCTTTAAAATCTGTTTAAAAAGTGTATATTCGCCTTGATTTTTGTTGATAGAATTATATTTGTATCACTAAAATAGTAATCATGAAAGATATTAGAAAAATTATCGAATCTGCTTGGGAAAATCGTGAATTGTTAAAAGAACAAAATACAATTGATACGATTAGAAAAGTTGTAGATTTATTAGATAAAGGAGCGTTAAGAGTTGCAGAACCAATTGAAAATGGTTGGCAAGTAAATGAATGGGTTAAAAAAGCGGTTGTTTTATATTTTCCTATTCAAAAAATGGAAACTTTAGAAGCTGGTATTTTTGAGTACCATGATAAAATTCCATTAAAAAGAAACTTTAAAGAAAGAGGAATTAGAGTTGTGCCAAATGCAGTTGCAAGGCATGGAGCTTTTATTTCTGCAGGTACAATATTAATGCCTAGTTATGTTAATATAGGAGCGTATGTAGATGAAGGAACTATGGTAGATACTTGGGCTACAGTTGGCTCTTGTGCACAAATTGGTAAAAATGTACATTTATCTGGTGGAGTAGGCATTGGTGGTGTATTAGAACCATTACAAGCGGCTCCTGTAATTATAGAAGATGGTGCTTTTATAGGTTCTAGATGTATTGTTGTAGAAGGTGTTAGAGTAGAAAAAGAAGCAGTTTTAGGTGCAAATGTTGTATTAACAATGAGTACAAAAATTATTGATGTTACAGGTGATGAACCTGTTGAAATGAAAGGAAGAGTACCTGCAAGATCTGTTGTAATTCCTGGTAGTTACACCAAAAAGTTTGCTGCTGGTGAGTACAATGTACCTTGTGCATTAATCATTGGAAAAAGAAAAGAAAGCACAAATAAAAAAACATCGCTAAATGATGCTTTACGTGAGTATGATGTTGCTGTTTAAGATTTAAAAAAAGCTATGACAAAAATTTCGTCAATAATTCCTACACTCAATGAGGAAATTCATATTGAAGCAGCTATAAAATCTGTCGATTTTGCAGACGAAATTATTGTCATAGATTCTCATAGTACAGACAAAACTATTGAATTAGCTGAAAAGCACAATGTAAAAATCATCAAGCGAAAGTTTGATGATTTTTCTTCTCAAAAAAACTTTGCAATAACGCAGGCAAAAAATCCTTGGATTTATATTTTAGATGCTGATGAAAGAGTTACGCCTGATGTTAAAAAAGAAATATTAGAAGCTGTACAAAATCCTAAAGAATTTGTTGGTTTTTATGTTAGAAGAAGTTTTTTCTTTGCTGGTAAAAGAATAAAATATTCAGGTTGGCAAAGAGATAAAGTTGTACGATTATTTTTAAAAGATAAATGTAAGTATCAAGGTATAGTTCACGAAACTATAAAAACGGATGGAGAGCTAGGTTTTTTTAAAGGAAAAATAGACCATTTTGGATATAAAAACTACAATCACTTTATTTCTAAAATTCATCAATATGGAGAATTAAAAGCCAAAGAATTACATGCAAGAGGAAAGAAAGTAAACTTATTCCATATTATTATAAAACCTACTTACAGAATTTTTTCTCATTTTATTTTAAAAAGAGGATTTTTAGATGGTTATACAGGTTTAATTCTTTCAATAACACAAGGTTATGCTGTGTTAACTCGATATATAAAACTTTGGATTTTAAATAGAGGACTTAAAGAAGATTAGTTTCTTTTATAGAAAAAGTAATTTCGAATACACCTATACAACTTTACTGTAAATAATGATAATATTTGCCAAAAAGGACGAATAATTTCGCGGACTACTTTTTTCCAAACAATCATATTGTTTTGCTGAATTGTACTTCCTCCCATTTTCTTATCTACACTAATTACATATTGTTTGTTGGTATTGTGTAAAGGGACTTTATGTTTGTACACATCTTGTTTCATCACATCAATGGGAGCATAATAATCACTTAAATTTTGCGATAATTTTTTCGCAGCGTTTTTGCCAATTATTTGCCCAATCATCAAAACAGGTGGCATTAAAAAAGTAGTAATTAATTTGTTTTTTTTTAGAGGATAAAAACCTTTTTTTCCAGAAATATCTAAAAATGTATCAATAGTAATTTCTTTAAGTAGCTGTTCTAAATCTTCAAAAAAGTTATTTTGAATTAATGCATCATCTTCTAAAACAATAGAAAAGTCTTCAGGCTGTTTTGATAGAAATTCCCAGAGCTTAAAATGTGTTAAACAAATACCAATTTCACCATCATTTGGATAAGGGAAATGAGCTAAAATATTGTGTTTCTTTTTTTCTTTCTTCAGCACTTCAGCTGGTAGTTCTTTACCATAAATAGCAGAAATACGAGTTATTGGAATATTCAGTTTTTTAAACTGATTTTCCATAAATTCACGCCTATCTATACTCTTGTCTAGGTTGATGTAATATACTTTGTAGGTACTCATAATTGAATCCAATTATTACAGGCAACTTCATTTTCTTTGCTTACAAACCATTTTTCTGGGGCAATAACAACTTTATTTTCATATTGGTTTAACCAAGCTCCCCACCAAGAAAAACTGCTGTTTGCAGTTATATTATGTTTACACAAACTCATTAAATGCATGTCTTCATGAGGAATTACTTTATGATTGATATAAGTTGCATGTTGTACTTTTAAATTCTTTTTTACCCAATCTATATCATCAGAAAAAATAAAAAAACGAACATCTTTAAATTTACTTCTCATCAATTTTACAGCTCGTTTGTAGTATTCTAAATCGCAAGTACCATGCACTTCATTGGCTTTTTTATTAGAAATATAATCACCTCTTCTTATGTGTAAAGAACATGAATTTTTTTGAATTGTAATATCTCTTAAATATGAAATTGTAGAATTAGAAAGTTCTTTTTTTAAGACAAATTGTTTTAACAATACTGCTCTTATTTCTTTAAAATAATCTTCTGTTTGAAAATAACCTTTAATATAAGCATCTTCAGAGGGTTTTGTTAACCTTTCATTAAACAAGAGACTTTTCTCTTTTAAAGATTTTATAAGTCTAATTTTAGACAAAAAGTTAGTAAAAGGTAAAGAATTTTCTATATCAATTTTAAATAAATCTAAACCATAACCTCCATGAAGTTTGTAGTTTCTAAACCCAGTTGTATCAATAAAGGTTTTGTAACCTTTTGTTTGTAAGGACTTTGCATAAGCATATTGAAACATCTGGTTTCCAAGTCCGCCAATAATTCTTACAATTATCATTTACGATTTACTTATAAATTTGGAATATGAATTTTGGTAAAAGTACAATTAAAAAACATACTATAAATTTAGGAGTAACAATCACATAAAAAAATATTTTTCTTTTATCATTAATAGGAATAAAGTTAACTTTGTCATTGCCTAAAAGCGAAACCAAATTCATGAACTTTAAAGAAGCAATCTCATCAGAGATTTTTACAATTATTTCTAAAGCCTCTCAAGAATTACAATTAGAAAGTTATGTAATTGGTGGTTTTGTACGCGACTTTTTCTTGCAAAGAGGCAAAGCTAAAGATATTGATGTGGTTGCTGTTGGTAGTGGAATTGACCTTGCTCAAAAAGTAGCATCATTATTGCCCAATAAACCTAAAGTGCAAATTTTTAAAACGTATGGTACAGCCATGTTGCGTTTTAAAGATGTTGAAATTGAGTTTGTAGGAGCTAGAAAAGAATCGTATTCAGAAGATAGTAGAAATCCTGAAGTAACAGAAGGTAATTTAGAAGATGATCAAAATAGAAGAGATTTCACCATTAATGCATTAGCATTAAGTTTGAATAATACTAATTTTGGCGATTTATTAGACCCTTTTAATGGAATCAAAGATTTAGAGGATAAAATTATTAGAACACCTTTAAATCCTGATATTACCTACTCTGATGATCCTTTACGCATGATGAGAGCCATCCGTTTTGCAACGCAACTCAATTTTAAAATTGAAGATGAATCTTTAAATGCTATTTCTAAAAATGCGAATCGTTTACAAATAATTACAAGAGAAAGAATTGTAGATGAATTACATAAAATTTTAAGCTCACCAAAACCCTCAATAGGTTTTTTACATTTAGAAAAAACAGGTTTATTACATCAAATTTTACCAGAGTTAATCGCTTTAAAAGGAGTAGAAGAAGTAGAAGGACAAAAGCATAAAGACAATTTTTATCACACGTTAGAAGTAGTTGATAACATCGCAAAATATACAGATAATGTTTGGTTAAGATGGGCTGCTTTGTTGCATGATATTGGTAAAGCTCCTACAAAAAGATTTTCTAAAAAAGTTGGCTGGACGTTTCATGGGCATGAATTTGTGGGCTCTAAAATGGTCTATAAACTGTTTAAGCGTTTAAAAATGCCCTTGAATGCAAAAATGAAGTTTGTACAAAAATTGGTTTTATTGAGTTCGAGACCAATAGTGTTAGCTACTGATGTTACAGATTCTGCTGTAAGGCGTTTAATTTTTGATGCAGGTGATGATATTAATGCTTTAATGACACTTTGCGAAGCAGATATAACTACTAAAAATCCAAAGAAATTTAAACGTTATCATAAGAACTTTGAATTAGTTCGTTCTAAAATTAAAGAAGTAGAAGAACGTGATAAAGTTCGTAATTTCCAGCCACCAGTATCTGGAGAAGAAATTATGAAAGCTTTTAATTTAAAACCTTGTAGGGAAATTGGGGTAATTAAAGAAGCCATTAAAAATGCAATTTTAGATGGTAAAATTCCTAATGAATACCAAGCGTCTTATGACTTTATGATTAAAAAAGGAATTGCATTAGGATTGACTGCAAGTTAAATTTATCTTTTTTGAGTGGTAAAAAAAGTCTTGTAAACCATAATTAACCAAGTAGCAAAGAAAATCAGAACGCTCAAATGTAATTTGCCAAGCACAAATTTTGAAATGATTACAGGGCATAAAATATCTACTGGAAAAATTGCTATCAAAAAAAAGTTTATCCAAAGTAAAATTTTGTCAAGTTTTGATGTTTTAGTAAAAAGATACCACATTGCATAACCAACCATAGCAATTACATAAGTGTGTAGTTCTGAACTCAAGCCAAATAAAATGGTGTAACTCATTAAAATTCCTAAAAATTGAACTCGTAAAGCAAATGAGTTTTGAAAACGTTTCATTTTTGATAATCCTAAAAAAAACAAAGAAAATAAAACACCAATTGATAAAATAGTTGCATACTTGTTTATATCAGGATAAATAGCATAAACAGGTCTGTAAATGCTATAGAAACCTTGCATTCTAGAATGCCCTGAAAGAGTATCAAACCAAGATTGATAATAAGGTAGAAATTCAGAAAAATCTAATTTTATCAAGGGTAAAAAGAATAAAAATATACCTAGAAGAATTGTAAACCCTACATTTTTCCAAAATTTTGGATAAAAAATTAACATCGATAATTGAAAAATTCCATAGACTTTTGTAAATCCTGATAATAAAATAAACAGAATTGCTAGTTTAGGATTATCTTTTTCAAAATGAATAAACGCCAATAAAAACAAAGCTGCAATTAGTGGGTTAAATTGCATGGATAAAATTGTAGCAAACAGTAACAAACAAGAAATGAAAAAGATGAATTTTTTATCTTTAAAATTGAATTTATCTGGTAAATTAAAAATCGAATAATAAAAAATAGAGTAGGTAAAGAAGTTCCAAACAAAAGCACCCAACCACATAGGAAACCATGTGAAAGGTAAAAATAAAATTGAAAAAACGGGTAAGTATAAGAATAAATCTAAAGGATTACCTTTTTTATTTAAATGATACCAATTTGAATACGGATTTATTCCATCCCAAAAATCTGTTGAGCCAAAATAAAATATCTGAAAATTATTATAAGAAAGATTGGTTACTTCTTTTAAACTGATAACAAATGCAAAAAATAAACCAAATAAAAAAATACTTTTAGTTGTGTTAAACGTTTTAAAACGTAAATAATGTACTTTTTTAGTAATAAAATTGTTCATTTTTACCCAAAAGATTGCATGGTTACTAGCTTAAAATACTCACCTTTTTTAGCAAGTAATTCTTCGTGTTTACCCTGTTCTACAATTTTACCTTTATTTAAAACTACAATCTTATCTGCTTTTTGAATGGTAGATAACCTGTGAGCAATTACTAAAGAAGTTCTGTTTTGCATCATCTTTTCTAAAGCCATTTGAACCAATTGTTCAGATTCTGTATCTAATGCTGATGTTGCTTCGTCTAAAATCATTATTGGCGGATTTTTTAAAACTGCTCTAGCAATAGATAAGCGTTGTTTTTGTCCACCAGAAAGTGTTCCTCCACTATCACCAATATTAGTATTGAATTTTTCAGGTAAATTTTGTATAAATTCATTGGCATTAGCAATTTCAGAAGCTTCTAGAACTTCTGTTTCAGTAGCATTTTCTGTTCCTAATTTGATGTTATTTTCAACAGTATCGTTAAATAAAATTGAATCTTGTGTAACAATACCCATTAAATCTCTTAACGATTTTTTAGTAATATCTTTTATATTGATGCCATCAATAGAAATAACCCCTTTATTTACATCATAAAAACGAGTAATTAAATTGGCTAATGTAGATTTTCCACTTCCAGATTGCCCTACCAAAGCTACAGTTTCTCCTTTTTTAATATCTAAAGAAAAGTCTTGTAAAACATAATCATCTTTATATTTAAAAGAGATTTTTTCAAAAGAAATAATATTGTTAAAATTCTCTTTTGCAGTAGCATTAGGTTTATCTTTAATACTATTTTCAGTATTTAAAACTTGCATAATTCTTTCTGCTGAAGCTTCGCCTTTTTGAAAATTATAATAGGTAGTTGTAATTAATTTAATTGGGTTTAAAACTGTATAAAACAATACAATGTAACCAATAAATTCTTCTGCTTTTAAAGAGCTACTTTTAGAAATGACTTCACTGCCTCCATACCAAAGTATAGCAATAATGGTTGCAGAACCTAAAAATTCACTCATTGGAGATGCTAGTGTTTGTCTATGAAAAACACTGGTCATCAACGTTTTAAATTTAGCTGTAGATTTTAGGAATTTATGGCCAATTACATGTTCTGCATTAAATGCTTTTATTACTCTTAAACCAGATAAAGTTTCCTCTATAAACGATAAAAAAGTTCCAGTTTCTTGTTGTGCTTTTACAGAATTTGCTTTTAATTTTTTGCTGATAGATGAAATTATAAAACCAGATACTGGTAATAAAATAAACACAAAAAGCGTCAATTTTACACTCATAAAAAACATGATTGAAACAGCAATAATAACAGTTAAAGGTTCTCTAACAATAGTTTCAATAGATGTTAAAATAGATACTTCTACTTCTTGCACATCAGCAGTCATTCTAGCAATAATATCACCTTTCTTTTTTTCTGTGAAATAAGAAACAGGTAATTCTAATACTTTATTATAAAGTTGGTCTCTAATATCTTTTACAATACCAGTTCTTAAAAAAGTGATAAAATAAGACGCTAAATATCTAAATAAATTTTTAAAGAAGAATAAACTCAAACACAAAAAGCATATGAATAAAAGTGTTTTAATTTCGCCTTCATTTTCAATTTTTTGTGATATAAAATGATAAAAGCTTTCCTTTAGATAATCACTAATACTAGTGGAGTTTTCATAAGAAGGTTTTGGGATTACCTTTTTTTCTTTTCCAAATAAAATATTTAGTACAGGTATAAAAGCCAATACAGAAAGCACATTAAATATTGCATAGAAAATATTGAAGAGAATATTTAAAAGCGTAAACTTTCTATATTTCTTTTCATATTTAAGAATGTCTTTAAAATGACTCATTAATTCAATTTCATCTCTTTAATAATTCTTTGAATTTTTGCATCCAATTCTGATTCAACTTGTTGAGCATTTTCAATCTTATCTAAAGAAGTATTTACACTAAAGTAGAATTTTATTTTAGGTTCAGTTCCACTTGGTCTTGCAGCTATTCTTGTTCCAGAAGCTGTTTGATAAATTAATACGTTTGATTTAGGTAAATCAATATTTGTAACTTCTCCAGTAATTAAATTTTTTCTTGTTGATGCTTGATAGTCTGAAAGTGTTTCTATTTGTTCTCCATCAATTTCTAAAATAGGATTATTTCGCATATCACTCAACATTTGTTGAATTTCAGCTGCACCATCCATTCCTTTTTTTGTGATGGAAATTAAATGCTCTTTATAAAATTTATTATTAACATAAATTTTCAGTAATTCTTCATAGAAAGAACTTCCATTTTGTTTTGCTAAAGCAGCCACTTCACAAGCTAAAAGAGTTGCTGTAACAGCATCTTTATCTCTTACAAAATCGCCAACCATATATCCAAAACTTTCTTCACCACCACCAATAAAATCCATATCAGGATTATCGCGAATCATTTTAGCAATCCATTTAAAACCGGTTAAAGCAACATTTGTTTGAACACCATAACCAGCTGCAACCTCGTTTACTAATTCTGTAGAAACAATTGTTGTTCCTACAAATTGATTACCATTAATTTTACCTTCATTTTTCCATTTTTGAATGGCAAAATCAGTCATTACAACCATAGTTTGGTTACCATTCATCAATTTCATTTTTCCATCCAAATCTCTAACAGCTACTCCTAATCTGTCACAATCAGGATCGGTACCAATAACGATATCTGCACCTAATTGATCTGCTAAATTTGTAGCCATTTCTAGTGCTTCTGGTTCTTCTGGATTTGGAGATTTTACTGTTGGGAAATCTCCATCTGGTTTTCTTTGTTCTTCTACAATATGAACATCTGTATAACCTGCTTTTGCAAGTGCATCTGGCACAGACATAATTGAAGTACCATGTAAAGAGGTAAATACTATTTTTAAGTTTTTACGATCAATATTATTTGATAAAGAACCTTTATTTGCAGATTCAGTAATAAAAACGTCATCTACTTCTTTGCCTATAGTTTCAATTAAATCTTCATTAGCATCAAATTTAATTTCGGAGAAATTTAACGCATTCACATTTGCAATAATACCTTTATCATGTGGAGGTACAATCTGTCCACCATCTGCCCAATAAACTTTGTAACCATTATATTCTGGTGGATTGTGTGAAGCCGTTAATACTATACCTGCATCACAATCTAAATGACGAACCGCAAAAGACAATTCTGGTGTTGGGCGTAAATCTTCGAATAAAAAAACTTTTATATTATTTGCTGATAAAACATCAGCTACAACTTTAGCAAACTTTTTACTGTTATGCCTACAATCGTAAGCAATAACAACACTTAACTGCTCTTTATCAGTATTTTCTATCAAATAATTTGATAAGCCCTGTGTTGCTCTGCCCAAAGTATATTTATTAATTCTGTTTGTGCCAGCTCCCATTACTCCACGCATTCCTCCAGTTCCAAATTCCATATCTTTATAAAACCTGTCTGCTAAATCTTTAGGATTATTTGCTATTAAATCTTGAATTTCAGTTTGAGTTTCAGTGTCAAAAGTTGATGTTAACCACAGCTTTGCTTTTGTAATAAATTCTTTCATTTTTAATTTTGTGTATTATTAATGGCGATTGTAATTATGAATATTATTAGTGCCTTAATCTTTCTTTAATAATATAATCTTTTTCATTATTTTTTATTCTAACAATAAGCTCTCCAATAAAACCAGCTAAAAATAATAATGTTCCTAATATCATTGAAGTTAATGCAATATAAAACCAAGGATTGTCAGTTACTAATATAGTTCTTATTCCATTGTAAACTTTGTATAATTTATAAGCACCAATATAAAATGCCAAAGTTGTACCAAAAATAAACATAAGCGTACCCCAGAGACCAAAAAAATGCATTGGTCTTTTTCCGAATTTTGATAAAAAAGATATTGTAATTAAGTCTAGAAAACCATTGATAAACCTATCCATTCCAAATTTTGTTTCTCCATATTTTCTAGCTTGGTGCTTTACTACTTTTTCGCCAATTTTAGTAAAACCTTCGTTTTTTGCTAAAACAGGAATATATCTATGCATTTCTCCGCTAACTTTTACCGTTTTTATAACTAGGTTTTTGTAAGCTTTAAGTCCGCAATTAAAATCATGCAATTTTAAACCTGATGTTTTTCTGGCTGCAGCATTAAATAATTTTGAAGGAATGTTTTTGGTAATTACATTATCATAACGTTTCTTTTTCCAACCAGAAATTAAATCAAAATCATCTTTAATAATTAGATTGTATAATTCAGGAATTTCTTCAGGATTGTCTTGTAAATCAGCATCCATAGTAATAACAACATTACCTTGGGCAATTTCAAAGCCTGCATCTAAAGCTTGAGATTTTCCATAATTTTGTTGGAAACGAATGCCTTTAATTTCTTTGTGCTTTTCCGATAACTTTTCTATAATATTCCAAGAATTGTCTGTGCTACCATCATCAATAAAAATAACTTCATATAAATAACGATTGGATTGCATGACTTTTGCAATCCAATCATATAATTCTTGTAAAGATTCTGATTCGTTTAAAAGTGGAATTACCACTGAAATATCCATATTCTATATCAATATCTATAATTAATAGTCAAAGTTACACTTTTATAAAATATTGAACGAATAATTTTTTGGTTTAGTAAGAATCCTCTTCAGATTTTTTCTTAACAGCAGCTATGATAGCAGAAGAAACAAACCCTAAAAATGTCATAAATAAAAGCCCCATAGCATAACCTATTGCTGTTCCTTGAAATTTTGCTTGCATTTTTAATTGACCTTCAATTTGTTCTTCAGTCAAACCAGCATCAACAAGTGCTTTTCTAGTTATTTCTTCTAGTTGAGTGTAAAATTCTGGTTCAATAAAAGTAGTAAATACGTACTGATATAAAACACTAATAACAGTTCCTAAAATTACGATACCTAATCCTATTTTTACTCCTTGCCCCCAACTCATAAATCCATTATTCAAATTTTTGAATTTATTCATTCCTAGAATTGGAAATAAAATAATGACCAATGCTATTGCAGCAAAATTAATATAACCAGCAGTTGGCTCAAAATGCATGCCCATTGCATAAGGTATTAAACCTGCCAAAATTAATACTATACCAAAGTATAATCCATTATTTAAGATAATGCTTTTAGTGTTCACTTGATTTTCCATTGTTTTAAAATTTAGTTAGTTATACAAATATATTAATTTCAATTTTGATACTTTTTATATAGTTGATAATAAGCATCAAATAGTTAGTAATCAAATTATAGAATACGTTACAAAAATTTTGACATTTTTTTAATTGATTTAAAAAAAATAGATTGTAAATTTGCAGTGGCAAGTCCTACACAACTAGCTCCCTTTGAATCCCCCAGGGTGGGAACACAGCAAGGGTATTAGGTTGTAGCAGTGTGATGTAGGTAGCTTGCCTTTTTTTATGCTTTAATTTTAAAGTACTTTTTTAAATTCTTATTACAGAAATCTTTCCTTTTAAATATTTGATTTAACTTTGAATCTTCAACAAAAAAATATGTCTAAAGTTGTTTTAATAACTGGTGCTTCTTCAGGAATAGGAAAATCTATTGCTACTTTTTTATCAGAAAGAGGATATAAAGTCTATGGTACCAGTAGAAAACCTAAAAATATAGAAGATGTTAATTTTGAATTAATTCCTTTAAACGTATTAAAAGTTGATACTATTCAATCTGCTATATCTTATATTTTAAACAAAGAACATACAATTGATGTGTTGATAAATAATGCTGGAATGGGAATTACTGGTCCTGTAGAAGAAACATCAACAGACGAAATGCGATCTGTTTTTAACACTAATCTTTTTGGAGCAATTGATGTTATGAAAGCTGTTCTACCTCAAATGCGAAGCCAGAAATCTGGTTTAATTATTAATGTGACCTCAATTGCTGGGTATATGGGTTTGCCTTTTCGAGGAATATATTCTGCATCAAAAGGGGCTTTAGAAATTGTAACTGAAGCTGTAAGTATGGAGGTTAAAAACCTAGGAATTAATGTAGTTAACGTTGCTCCTGGTGATTTTGCTACTAATATTGCAGCTGGTAGATATCATGCTCCAGTATTAGAAAATTCAGCTTATAAAGAAAAATATCAAGAGAATTTAGATTTAATGGATGCTCATGTTGATTCTGGTATGAATCCTATAGAAATGGCAAAAGCAGTTTATAAAATTATAAATACCAAAAAGCCAAAAATTCATTATAAAGTTGGTGAATTTATGCAGAAATTTTCGATTGTTTTAAAACGTATTTTACCAGATCAAGTTTATGAAAAGTTATTGATGAATCACTACAAATTGTAATTATCTAATTTGAACATGAGTTTCTGGATTACTGTTTAAGTAAGCAAATAATACTGAAGCTACACAGTTAGAAGTGTCAAGTTCAAATTTTATCCAGCCATAATGTTCTTTTCCGTCAATTTCTTTACTAATAACAAAGTAATCTGGAGTATTGTTTTGTAGTATACCTCTATACGTAAGATTATTACTTAAAAAATAATTGTAATTTTCGTAAGGTGTATCATACTCATAGAAGATATCTAATTCACTTTTTACTCCTCCAAAATATTGTTTTGTGTTTTCTGATGAAAAAGGTGGTTGAAAAACAATAGTATAAGGTTCCGTATTTTTTATAGGTGAAAGAATTTTATTTTTTGTAGAAGTGGAGATTAGTTTTAACGTGTAGGTATTAAATTTAGGAGTATTACCTATATTTCTACTTTCTTCAAAGCCTAATATAAAATCAGTAATATTATCTTCGTCAACATCAATTTCAATTGGGAGTTTAACACCCAAACAATCATCAAAAACTAAATTTTGAGAAGTTACTTCCTCTGCATCAAAATTATCAATCCATATTTTTTTACTGTACAATCTTTTGTTGTGAGGGTCTCTAAATACTATGAGCCCAGAAAAATAAGTGTTTACTTCCCAATCTTTTACATAAAATTCTAAAATATCCATTTCAGTAACAGCTGAAACATCTACTAATTTACCATCATAAAATTTATAAGCACGTTCTTTTTTTAGACAGTTATTCACTTTTGATAAGATAAAGGTATAGTTTTCAGTCTCATCATCAACCCCAATAATTGTTGTAAATTGAATTTTAATTTCATTATCAGAAAAACTACCTTTCCAAATAGAAGGATTAGAATTATGAATTACAATACTATCAAGTTCAGTAATATTTATATCTGTTGTAGTACAATTAATAGTATCGTTTGTATCTTCGATATCTTCTTTTTCAGGTGAAGAACTACAAGAGGTTGATACAACAATTAAAAAAAAAACAGATATAATTCTAAAAATCATGTGAAATTTTTTACAAAAATAACATTTTTTAAAAAAAGCATTCTAAATACCTTGTTAAACCTTTTGTGTAATTTTAAGTCTATAAAGTATATATACGTTAAAAAATGAAAGTTATTTATTATGTGTTTTGTATTATTTTCTTTTGTAATTGTTCATCGAGTGACGAAATTTTTAAAGAATCAACTACAAATATTGAGTTTCTAGAAAATGAAACTATTCTATACAAACAGAATGCAGTTAATGGTAATTTGACTAGTCTTGATATTTATACAGTACCTAACTCAAAAGTGGTAAAACCAATTGTGATTTGGGTTCATGGAGGTGCTTGGGTTACAGGAGATAAAGCCAATGATATGCAAAGAAAAGCACCCTTTTTTAATAATTTGGGTTATGTTTTTATTTCTATAAATTACAGATTATCTCCTTTTCCTTATGAAGTTAATAATAATGCTAGGATAAAACACCCTGCTCATATTATAGATATTGCAGATGCATTACAATGGATTTATAATAATATCGAAAAATACGGAGGAGATACTTCTAACATTGTTTTGTTAGGACATTCTGCAGGTGCACATTTAGTGGCTTTAGCTGGTGTAAATCAACAATTATTTCTGGACAGAGATATTAATTTTAAGAATATTAAAGGAGTAATTAGTCTAGATACTCAAGCTTATAATGTGCCTTATGCAATTAATAATTTAACTCAACAAGAGTTATATGTAAATGCTTTTTCTGATGATAAAACGTTACAAAAAAACGCTTCTCCCTATCATCAATTAGATAATTTTGGAAATACAGTGCCAAATTGGTTATTTGCTTCAAGAGGAACAACAGTTAGAAAAGAAATTCTAAATGCATTTGTAGAAAAATTACAATCTAAAAACGGGATTTCAGAAATTGTTGCTATGGATGGTTATTCTCATGAAGATATCAATGATTTGATTGCAGATACATCAAATACAATTCTTTCTCGTAAAATTAGTGTCTTTTTGGAAAAGGTTTTCAATTAAAAGCCTGTTTAAAACTTGTAACTATTATATTTAAAAATCAACATCTTTGTAACTATCTTTGTAGAAATTAATTATAATTTTCCAATAGATGAAATTTTTTATAGATACTGCAAATTTAGAGCAAATAAAAGAAGCACAGGCATTAGGTATTTTAGATGGTGTTACCACTAATCCTTCTTTGATGGCAAAGGAAGGTATTACTGGAGAAAATAATATAATCAATCACTACAAAGCAATTTGTGAATTAGTAGATGGTGACGTTTCTGCTGAAGTAATTTCTACAGATTTTGATGGAATGGTTAAAGAAGGAGAAGCTTTAGCTGCTTTAAATCCGCAGATTGTGGTAAAATTACCAATGATAAAAGATGGCGTAAAAGCGTGTAAATATTTTTCATCAAAAGGCATTAAAACAAATGTAACTTTAGTGTTTTCTGCTGGGCAAGCATTGTTAGCAGCAAAAGCAGGAGCCACTTATGTATCACCTTTTATTGGACGATTAGATGATATTTCTACAGATGGTTTAAATTTAATCGCAGAAATTCGTCAAATTTACGATAACTATGGTTTTGCTACAGAAATTTTAGCAGCTTCTGTACGTCATATAATGCATATTATTGATTGTGCAAAATTAGGTTCTGATGTAATGACAGGTCCTTTAAGTGCTATTGAAGGTTTGTTAAAACACCCATTAACAGATATTGGTTTGGCTAAATTTTTAGCAGATTATAAAAAAGGAAATTAGAAAGCCCATCTAAACCTTTTTAAAGGAGAGGAACTGTTATGTGAAAAGTTGGTTGTAATTTTAATCACTATTTTTTTGAAGCTATTTCCTGCTTTCACTACTCGCTTTTTTTATTCCGAAAAAGAATAAAAAAGAGCTCAAACAAATCGTTCAATCAGGGCTAAACTTGTTTGCCAACTTATCTTTATAATTAAAAGACCTTTTTTGAGTAAAAAAACTAACATAAAAATTTCCAGCATAAGTTCCTCTCCTTTAGAGAAATCAGGAGAGGCTTTATTCCCAAAAAAAGAGTTAGCACAGCTCGTAATTTCAGCTTGTCATCAATTTTATATTGATACTGTTGTAATCTCTCCAGGTTCAAGAAATGCACCATTAACTATTGGGTTTTCTAATCATTCTGAAATAGAAACATTAAGTGTAGTTGATGAAAGGTGTGCTGCTTTTTTTGCTCTAGGAATTGCGCAACAAAAACAAAAGCCAGTAGCAATTTTATGCACTTCTGGCTCTGCATTGTTAAATTATTATCCAGCAATTGCAGAAGCTTTTTATAGCGATATTCCTTTGGTAGTTATATCTGCTGACAGACCCAAACATTTAATAGATATTGGAGATGGACAAACCATCAGACAAGAAAATGTTTTTGAAAATCATATCTTGTTTTCTGCAAATTTGGTAGAAAACCCAAAGTTTTTAGCGAGAAACAAACAATTAATTGGCGAAGCTTTGCAATTGGCAACATCACAAAAAGGTCCAGTCCACATTAATGTTCCTTTTGATGAACCTCTTTATGAAACTGTAGAGCAAATGAAAACTTTTCATTTTCCACATATTTCCATGAGTTCTTTAGACAATTCTCATATTAACTATGAAGAATTGGCTTCAATTTGGAATGCAGCTGATAAAAAAATGCTATTGATAGGTGTAAATTATCCTGATGAAGATTTACACAATTTAATGGATTTGTATTCAGAAGACGATTCAGTTTTATTGTTGACAGAAACCACGTCTAACCTGCATCATGATAAAGCTATAAATGCCATAGATCAATTGATTTTTTCTATGGAAGATTCAGATTTTAAAGAGTTACAACCAGATATACTCATCACTTTTGGTGGAATGATAGTTTCCAAAAGAATCAAACGTTTTTTAAGAGATTATCAACCCAAACATCACTGGAATATTGATGAGAAAAAAGCCACAAATACGTTCTTTTGCTTGTCAGAATTTATACAAACAAAACCAGTAGATTTTTTCTCTAATTTTAATAAAATCATCTCAAAAAAGGAAAGTAATTATCAACCAAAATGGTTAAAAATTAGAGACAAAAGAAGAGAAAAACATGCAGCATATTTATCAAAAATAGAACATTCAGATTTAAAAGTATTTGAGCAGGTTTTACAACAAATTCCAAATAATTCACAATTACAGGTAAGCAATAGTGCCATTATTAGATACGTGCAAATGTTTACTATTGATAATAGTTTAGAAGTATTTTGTAACAGAGGTACAAGTGGAATTGATGGCAGTACATCAACAGCAATTGGAGCCGCTTTTGCAAGCAAAAAGCAAACTGTTTTTATTACTGGTGATTTAAGTTTTTTCTACGACTCTAATGCTCTTTGGAACAAAAATATTCCTAATAATTTTAGAATAATTTTGGTTAACAATTCTGGAGGAGGAATCTTTAAAATTATTCCTGGACCATCAACCACAAATGCAGCTAAATATTTTGAAACACCACATTGTTTAACTGCGGAATATTTGTGTAAAATGCACGGCTTTGACTATCTGCAAGCACAATCAACAGAAACTGTGGAAGAAAAATTAAACGGGTTTTTTGAAACATCAGAAAAACCAAAAATATTAGAAATTTTTACACCAAGTTTAGAAAACGATACAGTTTTAAAAGACTATTTTAAATACATAAAATAATGGATTTACACGAAGAAGAAAACAGTTCAAATGAGTTTGATTATAACTTTAAAGAAGGCGATAAAGTAAATTTAGTAATTGAAACAGAAACAGGTTTAGGCTACACAGTTTTAATAAATGAAGAGTTTGATGGTTTGCTTTTTAGAAGTGAAGTTTTTCAAGATTTAGAAGAAAATATGGAAGTTACTGGCTACATCAAAAACATTAGAGAAGATGGTAAAATTGATGTTTCTTTGCGTCCACAAGGTTTTAGAAATGTAATTGATGCTGACGTAGAAAAAGTGTTAGAAAAACTAAAAAATAGCAGAGAAGGTTTTTTATTGTTAACAGATAAAAGTTCTCCAGATTCGATTCGATTTCATATGAAAATGAGTAAAAAAGCATTTAAAAAAGCAGTTGGTAATTTATACAGAAGAAAATTGATTGTTATTAAGGAAGATAGAATTGAACTTTTAAAAGAGTAAGCAGTTACAGTTTGCAATCTGGTTATTAGCGTAAAGTATAATTGCTAATTGAAAACTAAAACACTGCAAACTTAATTATTGTCCACCCAATCTTAAAATATTTTCATAATAAGCATCAGCATTAGGGTCAGAAGGATCCATTTTACCATAACCAACTTTGTAATATTTTAAGGCTCTTTTAAACATTTTGCCTTCTTCATAATACCTTCCAATATAATATTCTCCTAAAGGAGATGAAGGAAATCTTTTTAAAATCATTTTGCCAAAATCACGCAATCTGTCTCCATTTTCTTTTTCGATGATAATACTTTCTATAGCATAAATATCTCTTTCTCTAATTCCTAAATTTGTACCAAACAGAAACTCGATTTCAAGATATTTATCTTCTAAATATGCAATAGCGTCAATAGGAGAGAGGTCTTTTATTTTTTCATCATATTCTTCTTTTGTAATTGCAGAATAGATTTCAAATAGTTTTGTCATAGCTCTAGGTACAGCTTCTCCAATAGCAGAAATTGAACTTACTGTAGTAATATTATCATTTATTACATTAAAATTTTTGATATCAAAACTAGCAATAGCCTTCTGAACTTGATCGATTTTGACTTGTTTAGCTTGAGAAAAAGAGCTTGAATTATTTGTGTAGAAATAAAAGGTGTTATCTTCTTTGCTAAATTTCGGTAAATTATAAAAACTGATTTCGTTCACTATAAAATCAGAAAAACTAGGATTTATGCATACAAAAGAATTAATAAAAGGTGTGTTTTCTTTTAAAAAATGACTTACTATATTTGCAGAATAACCCTGCCCCACAAAAGATACAAAAGGTGAGGTTCGATAGTTACTTTCCATATAAAATAAGACCTCGTCTCTTAAAAACTCATAAAAATAATTAGCAGAAGTAGTTAATTTACCAGTATTTTTATCAAAAGAAATGTCTTTACCTTTAGTTTCTTCCATTTTAACACCAACAATAATTTGTTTAGGAGCTTTGTCTTTTTTAGCAAATAAAATGGAATTGCCAACATAAGTATCAAACAAATATTCTTCATCTAATACAATTGCTAAAGGATAATTTTTTATACTATCCTTTTCATAGCCTGCAGGTATATAAATTCTAATATCTCTTGTGGTTTCTAAAATATCTGACTCAATTCCTTTGAGGATGTATTTTTGAGAAAATCCAAAGAAAGAAAAAAGTAGAAATATAAATGGAAGTGTCTTCTTAATCATAATTTAGATTGTTTATTTTTGTAACTATCGATTTTGTTCTGATTTTAGAACGTGTAAAATACAAAAATATGATACAACCAGAGTGGAAAACAGCCAAAGAATACGAAGATATTACTTATAAGAAATGCAATGGTGTTGCAAGAATAGCATTTAACAGACCAAATGTTAGAAATGCATTTAGACCTAAAACAACATCAGAACTATATGATGCTTTCTATGATGCAGGAGAAGATGTAAATATTGGTGTGGTTTTATTGTCTGCAGAAGGACCAAGTACTAAAGATGGTGTATATTCTTTTTGTTCTGGTGGAGACCAAAAAGCTAGAGGACATCAAGGCTATGTAGGAGAAGATGGTTATCACAGATTAAATATTTTAGAAGTACAAAGATTAATCAGATTCATGCCAAAAGCAGTTATTGCAGTAGTTTCTGGTTGGGCAGTTGGTGGTGGACATAGTTTACACGTGGTTTGTGATTTAACTTTAGCTAGCAAAGAACACGCAATTTTTAAACAAACAGATGCAGATGTAACTTCTTTTGATGGTGGATATGGTTCTGCATATTTAGCGAAAATGGTAGGTCAGAAAAAAGCAAGAGAAATTTTCTTTTTAGGAAGAAATTACTCTGCACAAGAAGCTTATGAAATGGGAATGGTAAATGCGGTAATTCCTCATGAGGATTTAGAAAGTACAGCTTATGAGTGGGCCCAAGAAATTTTAGCAAAATCACCAACATCTATAAAAATGCTAAAATTTGCGATGAATTTAACGGATGATGGAATGGTTGGGCAACAAGTTTTTGCAGGTGAAGCAACACGTTTAGCCTATATGACAGAAGAAGCAAAAGAAGGAAGAGATGCTTTTCTGGAAAAAAGAAAGCCAAATTTTCCTAAAAAATGGATACCATAAATCAGTTGGCAGTTAAAAAGTATTCAGTTAGCAGTCAGAGTTTTCATTCTGTCAGTTTGAGTGCATTCGAAACCTAATTTTTAAATATTAAATCTTTCAATTTTTCAATAGAGAATATGAAATCACAAATCGTAACTTTTTTAATAAAATGTCCAGATCAAAAAGGTTTGGTAGCAAAAATTACGAATTTCTTTTACCAAAAAGGATTCAATATTTTAAGTTGTCAGCAATATGTAAATTCTATTGAAGACACTTATTTTATGAGAATTCGTCTAAATGCTGATGGAACTAATATTTCCAAGTCAGAATTAGAAACTAGTTTTTTAGAGTTAGCAGAACCTTTGCAGTTTGATTGGTCTGTAAATTACGGCGATAAAAAACAAAATGTGGCGTTAATGGTTTCGCATACGAGTCATAATTTATATGATTTGTTAGAACGTTTCAAAGAAGGGCATTTAGATTGTAATGTAAAAATGATTATTAATAATCACGATAAATTAAGGCATATTGCAGAAATGTTCGATGTTCCTTTTTATCATTTACCAGTTACTAAAGAATCAAAGAAGCAACAAGAAGCACAAGTCATTGATTTGTTAGATTCTAATGAAATTGATTTAGTTGTAATGGCAAGGTATATGCAAATTTTATCTTCAAAATTCATCAATCATTACAAAGAAAGAATTATCAATATTCATCATTCTTTTTTACCGGCTTTTCAAGGAGCAAATCCTTATAAGAGGGCTTACGAAAGAGGAGTAAAGCTAATTGGAGCAACAGCTCATTATGCAACTGAAGATTTAGATGAAGGACCAATTATCGAGCAAGATGTTAAGCCAGTTTCACACGAAAGTACACCAACAACTTTAAAAAGAATTGGTGCAGATATCGAAAAATTAGTTTTGGCAAGAGCTGTAAAATGCCATTTGAATAATCAAATTATTGTTTCAGGAAATAGAGCAATTATTTTTCCAGAAGCTGGGGAGTAAAAGCCCTTTTAATTTCCCCAAAGGAGAAAAATATAGAACGCAAAAGAAACGTAAAGACTCGAATTTCACCTAGATTGGAGTTCCTTCCCTTTGGGAAGGTTAGGATGGGCTGTTTTTATGAAAATAATCTGTATTGGGCGCAATTACGCAAAACATATTGAAGAATTGGCTAACGAAAAACCAGAAAATCCTGTTGTATTTTTAAAGCCAGATTCTGCAATTTTACCGAGAAAGAACCCGTTTTTTATTCCACCTTTTTCTGATGATGTACATTATGAAGTAGAGGTTTTAGTAAAAATTAATAAAGTTGGCAAACACATTGATGCCAAGTTTGCTCACAAATATTATGATGAAATCGGTTTAGGAATTGATTTTACAGCAAGAGATGTTCAAGCAACATGCAAAGCAAAAGGTTTACCTTGGGAAAAGGCAAAAGCATTTGATGGTAGTGCAGTAATTGGAGAGTTTTATCCAAAAGAAAATTTTGATTTAGAAAATTTATCATTTCAGTTATATAAAAATGATGAGCTTGTGCAAGGTGGCAATACAAACGGAATGCTTTGGAAAGTTGACGAATTAATTGCTTATGTTTCACAATATTTCACTTTAAAAAAAGGCGATATTATTTTTACAGGTACACCTGCAGGTGTTGGAAAAGTTTTTGAAAATGATGTGTTAAAAGGTGTTATTGAGGGTAGAGAAGCTTTTAGTATTAAAGTGAAGTAATAAATAATTAAAAAAAGAAAAAGAATGTTAGGATTAATATTACTGTATTGGATTGGAAAGTATTTCTACAAATTGGCTGAAGAATACAATAAAAGTAGATGGGGTTATGCTATTTTAGGAATCGTTGTTTATTACATTGGATTATTAGTTCTTGGTGGAATCGTTGTTGGTATTGTAGAAATTATTTTTGAAGGTTTTATTGATAGTGTTAATGATGTATTATTATCATTTATAGCCTTACCTTTTGGAATTTTAAGTTGCTATCTATTATATAAATATTTAGAAAAAACTTGGAAAAATAATGATCCAAGAAAAAATAATATGATAGATGAAATTAGGAAAATAGAAGAATAATATTTTCCTGAAAAATGCAAATAATTGGTTATATAATTTTATTCTATGTAGGTTTTTACTTCTATAGATTAGCAGAAAATTACAAAAAGAATAAATGGTTGTTAGCTTTAGTAGGTTTGTTAACTTTCTTTTTAGGATATTTTGTTTACCTTATATATTATAGATTTTTTGTTTTTGAAGAATTAGATGATTTTACATATCCTGAAATTGGTTTTAAATCATTTTTAGTGGGTATTATTACTACATTTATACTGTTTCAGATTTTGAATATAGTTTGGGGCAGAAAACTTAAGAAAAGTGAAAGTGAAGTTGATAAGATTGGAAAACTATAAAATAAAAAATGATTAATTTTGCAATTCAATTAGTTATATCAATATTTATTGGTGGCTGTTTTGTGTTTTTAGCAAAAAAATATCGAAAAAACTTAATTACATACTTCTGTATTGGTTTTTTTATTTGTTTGGCAATACGAATACTCTATTTATTGATTTACGGATTAATTACTGATTTCTCAATCAATCAAAATTTTGATAATCACAGAAACCTGTCTGTATTATTTAGTATTATGATTTCTTATGTTTTTTTTAGAATTCTAAAAGCGAAACTGCATAAAGAAAATCCAAATCATTTCGATATTAATGATATTGGAAAAGAGTAAACTTATAAGACGTATAACACATATTATTTTGCGAATAAAATTAAATTATGAAGGCAGAAATCATAACAATTGGAGATGAAATCTTAATAGGACAGATTGTAGATACCAATTCACAGTGGATTGGTACAGAATTGAATAAAATTGGTGTTTCTGTATATCAGATTTCATCCATTCAAGACGATAAACAACATATTTTAAATGCACTTAAAGAAGCAGAAAGTAGAGCAGATATTGTAATCGTTACTGGTGGTTTAGGGCCAACAAAAGATGATATCACTAAATATACCATTGCAGAATATTTTAATGATTCATTAACTTTAAATGAAGAAGTAGTAAATCATGTAAAAACATTATTCGCAAAATATAATATTCCTTTTGGAGAGTTAAATCGTTTACAGGGTATGATTCCTACCAAAGCAACTGTTTTAAAAAATAAATATGGCACAGCACCAGGAATGTGGTTTTATGAAAATGAAACCGTTTTTGTATCATTACCAGGAGTTCCAAATGAAATGAAAGGTTTAATGGAATTTGAGGTTTTACCAAGAATTCAAAAGCAATTCAAATTACCATTTATCATTCATAAAACCATTATGACTTATGGAATGGGCGAAAGTTCTTTAGCAGAAAGAATTGAAGATTTTGAGAATAACTTACCAGAATTTATCAAATTAGCGTATTTGCCTAATTATGGTAAAGTTCGTTTGCGTTTATCCGCTAAAGGTGATGATAAAAAACGATTAGAAGATAGATTGCAAGAAAAGATCGAAGATTTATATCAACTAATTCCAGATATTATTACAGGATTAGATGATGGTGGAAAAATTGAACAAACTATTGGTAATTTATTAAAGAATAATAATAAGTCTATTTGTACAGCAGAAAGTTTAACAGGTGGTAAAATAGCATCAACTTTAGTTTCTGTACCAGGTTCTTCTTCCTATTATAAAGGTAGTTTTGTTACTTATGCAAAAGAAACTAAAATTAATATATTAAATATTTCTAAAGAGATTATTGATAAGCATTCTGTTGTTAGTAGAGAAGTAGCAATAGAAATGGCAAAAGGTGCAAAACAAAAATTACAAACTAATTATGCAATTGCAGTTACAGGCAATGCAGGACCAACAACAGATAAAACTGACAAAAGTGTAGGTGTAGTTTTTATAGCAATAGTTACAGATAATGAGGTAGTTGTAGAAGAATTTAACTTCGGAAAACCAAGAGGTAGGGTCATAGATAAAACTGTAAACAAAGCATTAGAAATGATGCAAAAATTAATAATAAAAAATAAATAAATTTGTTTTGTTCACAATTAGAATTATTTGTAGATTTGCACCTCGCTTAAAGATAACACAATAAATACTGTAAGAAGATGTCTAGAGTTTGTGAATTAACAGGTAAAAAAGCAATGGTGGGAAACAATGTTTCTCATGCAATGAATAAAACTAAAAGAAAGTTTGACGCTAATTTAATGACTAAGCGTTTTTACATTCCAGAAGAAGATAAGTGGATTACTTTAAAAGTATCTGCATCTGCTTTAAAAAATATTAACAAGAAAGGAATTTCTGCAGTTATAAAAGAGGCAAGAGCTAAAGGTTTTTTAACTAAATAAATAGCTAAAGCTTAAAATTTTACAGAGATGGCAAAAAAAGGAAACAGAGTTCAAGTAATTTTAGAATGTACAGAGCACAAGGCTACTGGTAAGCCAGGTACATCTAGGTACATCACTACAAAGAACAAAAAGAACACTCCAGATAGAATGGAAATTAAGAAATTCAATCCTATCTTAAAGAAAATGACTGTTCACAAAGAAATTAAGTAATAAAACTATCTAGAACTCAATTATTTTGAGCACATAGATTTAAAGATTTAAACAATGGCAAAAAAATCAGTAGCATCGTTACAAACAGGATCAAAAAGATTAAGTAAAGCTATCAAAATGGTAAAATCACCAAAAACTGGAGCTTACATGTTTGTAGAATCAATCATGGATCCATCTAAAGTAAATGACTTTTTAGCAAAAAAGTAATTACTTGTTATACAATATATAAAAGCTACCTTCTTTTTGAAAGTAGCTTTTTTTATGCCTTATATTTCCGTATTTTTGGACATGTTCAAAAGTTAAATTAATAATACTAAAGATTTTAAAAGTAATGTAAAGCTTAACTTTTTAACGACAATCTGACCAAACCAAATAAATGGCATGCTTTTTAAGGTATTTTCATTTAAATAAGTAAAAAGAAAAATGAGTTTTTTTAAAAATATATTTTCAAAAGAAAAAAAGGAGACATTAGATAAAGGTTTAGAGAAATCTAAAGAAAGCTTTTTTGGCAAATTATCTAAAGCTGTTGCAGGTAAATCTAAAGTAGATGATGATGTTTTAGATAATTTAGAGGAGGTTTTAGTAGCCTCTGATGTTGGTGTTACTACAACACTTAAAGTTATTGATAGAATTGAAGCAAGGGTAGCTAAAGATAAATATGTAGGCACAGACGAATTAAATAAAATTCTACGAGAAGAAATTGCAGGCTTATTATCTGAAACGAATATTGGTAATGAAACAGATTTTGTAATTCCTGATATTCCCAAAAAAGAAGGTGTAAAAGTGCCTTATGTCTTAATGGTAGTTGGTGTAAATGGAGTAGGTAAAACTACTACAATTGGGAAATTAGCAAGTCAATTTAAAAAGAAAGGCTTAAAAGTAGTTTTAGGAGCTGCAGATACCTTTAGAGCTGCTGCCATAGATCAATTACAGGTTTGGGCAGACAGAACAGATGTACCAATTGTAAGACAAGAAATGGGTTCTGACCCTGCATCTGTGGCTTTTGATTCTTTAAAATCTGCAGTAGCACAAAATGCAGATGTTGTTATTATAGATACTGCTGGTCGTTTGCACAATAAGGTAAATTTGATGAATGAATTAACCAAAATAAAACGTGTAATGCAAAAAGTGGTAGACAATTCGCCTCATGATGTTTTGTTGGTTTTAGATGGTTCTACAGGTCAAAATGCATTTGAGCAAGCAAAACAATTTACAAAAGCCACAGAAGTAACCTCTTTAGCAGTAACCAAATTAGATGGTACAGCAAAAGGTGGAGTTGTTATTGGTATTTCAGATCAGTTTAAAATTCCTGTGAAATATATTGGAGTAGGAGAAGGTATAGATGATTTGCAAGTGTTTAATAAAGTGGAGTTTGTCGATAGCTTTTTTAAGTAATTTGTTTAAATCTCAAATATCTTATTTTCTATTATAGAATCAAATACTTTATAAGTTTGATTATCTATTTATATTATAAATATTTAAGACATGTCAGTTATGATAATTTTGTGTTTTATAACTCGAATAGAATATACAAATTGTAAAAATCAATTATAATGTTCAGGTTTTTTTGTTTCTTTGACTAATAATGACTTTTGAGAATCCAATTTTATTTTTTATTTGTTCCATAGGTGTTTTTAACGGTTTTTTGGCGAGTTTATATTTTCTGTTTTTTAGTAAAGAAAAAAGAACCCAAAATTTAATGTTTGGAGCATTATTGCTATTTTTAAGTTTACGCATTGGTAAATCAGTCTATATTATTTTTACAGAAAAAGCCAATAGAGATTTGGTGGTTTCGCAAGTAGGGTTGTCTGCTTGTTTTTTAATTGGGTTTGCTTTGTATTACTATATAAAAGCTTCTATAGAAAACAAAAAAGTGATACCAAAACAATGGAAAGCCCATTTTTTAGTACTGTTTTTTATTGTGCTTTTTGTAGGTATTTTAAAACCTTATAGACAAAATGTTACTTTTTGGCATCAATATTTTATCCATTTTATTTATGTGGTTTGGGGTGTTTATATTTTGTTTTCTGGTATTTTATTAAAAGATATTTTTAAAAAATTGGTTGCTAAAAACACAAAGCTAACTACATCAGAATTGTGGTTAATCTGGGTTTTTGTTGGTAATGTTTTAATTTTTTCAGCTTATATTATTGGGTATTTTTATTTGTATTTGGTAGGCACTATTACATTTTCGGTGGTATTTTATGGATTGCTAATTTTTCTATTGTTTAAAAGTAATAGAGATAATGTGTTTAAAGATATTCCAGAAAAATATGCGTCAAAAAAGATAGCTCCACAAGAAGCGAATCAATTAATTGAAGCTTTAAAAAATGTAATGTTGGTAAATCAGTTTCATAAAAACACCAACATAAAGTTACAAGATATTGCAGGCGAATTGTCGGTTTCTAAACATCAATTATCACAATTATTAAATGATAATTTAGGAAAAAGCTTCGCTTTATTTATCAACGAACACAGAATTGAAGAAGCCAAGCAATTATTAAAGCAAAACAATAATTATACTTTAGAAGCTATTGGTTTTGAAGCTGGTTTTAGTTCTAAATCAACTTTTTACGCCACATTTAAAAAGATAGTTGGGGTAACACCATCTGTATTTAAAAAAGAACATGCTTAAGTCTTTTTATCCAAATTTATAATTCTGGACATTTCAATTATAAACGCTCACCACTTTTTTTCATCCATTTTAGAGATTTACAACAATCTTTAAAACCAAAAAAATGAAAAAAGTAATTGTAGTGTGTATTGCCATTTTTGGCTTTCAAATCTCGCAAGCACAAACCCAAACTGAAGCTATTGCTAAAACCTTACAGAAGTATATGGAGGGCAGTTCTTATAACAAACTAGAATTGTTAGAGAGTGCTTTCATCCAAAATGCCACTTTGTATTTAACGGGTAGAGATGGAGATTTTAAACGATACACACCAAAAGAATATACAGCTTTTTTTAAGAACAAAAAGAAAGGAGAATTTAATGGGCGAGTTGCTAAAATACTGGCAACAGAAGTTATTAAAGACATTGCTACTGCAAAAGTAGAAATTGCTGGCCCAAATAGAAGTTGGGTGTATATTGATTTATTTCTCCTAAAAAAAACCGAAAAAGGTTGGTTAATTATTAGTAAAACTGCAACTAGAATAGATGAATCTAAAAATTAAATCTATGAAATTTAAAATAATACTACTGTTATTTTCTTTTGTGAGTTTATCATTAAAAGCTCAAGAAAAGAAAGTGACCACGTTTCATAGAATGTTGATTCTAAATGAAAAAAATGAATTGTTGGTTGTAAAAATCAAAAATCAAAACATTTGGGTAACTCCAGGTTTGTATCAAAATACCAAACAAAGCATTCAGGAAGGTATGGATAGCATTGCTAAAACGTATGGAATAAAAGTTTCTAATATTGAATTACGAGGAATTTACGGGGTAAAAGCACCCTCCAAAAACTACTTTTCTACAAGAAATCTATTTGTGATGAAAACAAAATCTAAACACTCTAAACTACCCGAAATTATAGATAAAGCTGAATGGGTTTCTATTAAAGAGTCAGAAAAATTTATAAATATACCTTATGTAAATTGGTTTATACAAGATGTATTTCATAACCCAAAAACAATACGATTTGGTACGGTTGAAAAACAACTTATTGAAGGGAAATTAACTTCCAAAATTGTAGAGCAATTTTACAATTTCTAGAAATAATAAGATGCGTTTTTTTAATATAATTTTCATTTTCTCCTTTTTAGGAGTGATTACTTACGCCCAAAAACCAGAGATAAAATACATCAACACTGCTATTACAGTTGATGGAAAAATTGATGAAGCTGTTTGGAATCAAGTAGAAAAAAACACCAATTTTTACAATTATTTGCCCACAGATATTGGTTTGGCAAAAAACCAAACTTCGGTTAAAATGTTTCATAACCAAGAATATTTGTTTGTAAGTGCTGTTTATTATGACACCACAGAAAAAACGCAAATCAGTACTTTAAAAAGAGATACTTCTATTTTTTTAAGCGATGCTTTTGTGATGATTTTAGATACCCAAAATCAAGAACAAAATGGTTATTTTTTTGCAGTAAATTCTTTAGGAAATCAAACTGATGGTTTAGTGGGTAGAGATAGTGAAGGTTATAATTTAAGTTTTAGTTGGAATGCAGTTTGGCAATCTGCCACCTTTTTAAATGGCAAGCAAAAGCAATATGAAATTGCGATTCCGTTAAAGTTTTTAAATTATAATACAGAGAATAATACGTTTGGAATTCAGTTTTATGTAAGAGATATCAAAAATAATTCTTGGACCATTTTAAAAAATGTCAAAAGAAATTATGCGAATTTAGATTTGCGATTTACAGAGAAATTTCAAGTAGAAAATTTACCAAACAAATCGCCCTCTCGTTTTGCATTTATTCCATCAATTACTACAAATTACCAAAAAGATGTTGGTAATTCAACAGAAAAAACATCATTTATCCCAAGTTTAGATATGCAGTATAATCTAACATCCTCTTTAAAATTAGATGCTACTATTAATCCAGATTTTTCTCAAATTGATGTAGACCAGCAAGTCACCAATTTAACACGTTTTTCTATTTTTTTTCCTGAACGTAGAAACTTCTTTTTAGAAAATAGCGACTTGTTTGCAAACCTAGGGATTTATGGTGCAAATCCTTTTTATTCAAGAAGAATAGGAGGTGATAATAATATTCAATTTGGGTTAAAATTATCTGGAAATATTGCTCAAAAAACAAGAATTGGAGTGTTAAATGTGCAAACTAGTGAAAAATCAAACGTTGCTTCTCAAAATTATGGAGTTGTTGTTGCAGAACAACAATTGAATAAAAATTTTACGAGTACAGGTTACATCATCAACAGACAAGAAACTAATAATTTCTCTTTTGCAGAAGATTATAATCGAGTTACAGGTCTAAATCTTAATTATAGATCAGATGACAATAAATGGATAGGTTTACTCAATTATAGCAAGAGTTTTAGTGATGGAGTTTTTGGGAACAATCACTTTTATAATGCAGGAATTTGGTACAACAAAAGAGGTTTGAATTGGAATACTTCCATTATTAAATTAGGAGAAAATTACATTACAGATGTAGGTTTTACACCAAGATTGTATAATTATGATGCTATAAATGATGTTGTTGTTAGAGAAGGATACTTACAAACTTCATCTGGAATTGAGTACGAAAAATTCTATGAAAAGTCCAAAACATTAAATTCTGTTCGTTATTTAAACTATGGTGTAAATAATTATTTTGATGAAAGTGGACGCTTAATACAATCGCAAAATTTCTTGAATTCTGCTGTTTTTTTTAAAGATTTATCTGCTGTGTATTATGTTGTAAATTATGATTATGTGGATTTAAAATATGGTTTTGATGCTTTAGGAAATGGAAATGCCATAACTCCTGGAATCTATAATTTTGGAATTTTAAAATTGGGTTATAATTCTGCTAATAATCAAAAATTTCGATATCGTTTTAAT
This sequence comes from Polaribacter porphyrae, assembly GCF_002954685.1. GTDB lineage: Bacteria > Bacteroidota > Bacteroidia > Flavobacteriales > Flavobacteriaceae > Polaribacter > Polaribacter porphyrae. Next base: position 69,854 of record NZ_MSCN01000001.1, read on the forward strand.
ATTCAAAAAGGAACGTATTATGGAGGAGAAAGAACAACAGCAGGTGCTTATTTAAACTATCAACTATTGCCTTTTGCAAATTTAGAGTTGACTTACGACATCAATAAAATCAATTTAAATGAATTAGGTGAAGAAACATTTCATTTAACACGATTTACAGGAGAGGTGTTTTTTAACAATCGCTTAAACTGGACAACTTATATTCAGTACAATACTCAAATCTATAATTTTAATGTAAACAGTAGATTGCAATGGGAATATAAACCCTTGTCTTACATTTATTTGGTGGTTTCAGACAACTTTAATCAGCAATTAACAAGGCAAAATTGGGGAGTTGCTTTTAAAATGAATTATCGTTTTGATTTTTAAAAACGTAGCAATTTTATTTTTAAATCGTCTCAAAAAAAAATCAATTCATCAAATTATAAATTACTTAAAATATGAAAACAAAACTTATCACATTATCTGTTTTATTTTTTGCAGTTGCTTTTTCCAATTGCCAAAATAACGCTATTATAGACTCCTATCTAAAAGAAAAGTATAACAAAGACAAACTCAATGGAAATGTACTAGTAATTAAAAATGGACAAACGATTTATGAAAATTCTTTTGGTTTTGCTGATGGTTCTAAAACTATCCGATTAACAAAAGATTTTCGTTTTGATTTAGGTTCTATTTATAAAGAATTTCCAGCAGTTTCAATTCTGCAATTACAAGAAAAAGGGCTTTTAAATGTAAATGATAAAATTGATGTTTATTTGAAAGATTTACCAAATTGGGCACATAAAGTATCAATTAAAAATATGTTACAATACACAAGTGGTTTGCCAAGAGTTGAGTGGGGCAAATATTTTAAAAATGGAGATATAATTACTGATGAGAAAATTAAAAGTGATGTATTAAATCTTAAAGAATTAAATTTTGAACCAGGTTCAGATTATTTGTATACAAATCATAGCCCAATGTTATTGGCTCAAATAGTTGAAAAGATTACAAAACAACCTTTTGTAGCATATGTAAAACAAAATTTATTTATTCCTTTTGGATTAAAAAGTGCTGTTATTCATTCTGAAATTCCTTATTCAAATCGTACTTTAATGGCCATTCCATTTGATAAAAATTACAAAGAAGATGCTTATAAATTAAAAATATCGGGTGTTCTTTTTAGTCTTTCTGCAAGAGATTTATACAACTGGTTAGAGCAACTTCATACTTATAAAATTATTAGTAAAACTTCTTTAAAGTTACTTTCTGAAAAAGCAAATTTTTCTGGTAATATCCAATCTCCTTTAGGTAATGTAGAGTTTGAGGATAACAAGATAATTGAACATTCTCATCATGGTACATCAGGAAATTACGAATGTATCGTTAGAAGATTTTTTAATGGAGAAAATGCGTTTACAATTATTATTCAAACAAATCAAAAACATAAAAATGTTCACGAGATTTCAAATGAAATTAAGACAATTTTAAAAGAATAAGTTTTCATATTTTATACATGAGTTCTAACTGAATTATTAATTAAATTTTAAAATGGATAAATTAAAAATAAGTTTACTTTTTTTATTATTAATTACGATTAGCTGTAATCGTCAAGATTTTGATAAAGTTATTTTAAATATTCCAGACACATCAGATTTATACGTTAATGATGGAGAAAGTAATGCTTTATATTATTTAAAATTAATACCAAAAGGAAAAATAAATGGAGCTATTGTAATTTTACCTTCTGGAGGAGAAACAACCCAAGATTTAATAAAACAAATTTCTTTACCAAAACTTGCATTTGAGAAAGGTATAGCAACAATAATACCTTCTATAAACTGGGGCACAGAAGATAGAAAAGTAGAAATTGAAGTTTTAGATAAAATATTTAAAGAAGTAGTTGAAAAATATAATATTCCAAAAGAAAATTTTGTTCTTGGTGGTCTGTCTAATGGAGGAATGATTTCTTTGATTTACACACAAATGTCAGTTAAAAATAAAGAAAATACGTTCTTAAAACCCAAAGGAGTTTTTGGATTAGATGTTCCTTTAGATAAAGCACATTTGTATGAATATTGCCAGAGAGAAATCAAACGAAATTATTCTGAACTAGGAGTAGGGGAAGCAAAATGGATTATGAATAATTACAATAAGATTTACGGAGGTTCACCAAAAGAGTTTCCAGAAAAATATATAAATGCGTCTATCTATTCTAATGAAGTAGAAAATGGTGGTAACGCAAAATATTTAAAAAATATACCTATTAGAATGTATACAGATTTAGATGTAAATTGGTTGATAAATGAAAGAAGACGAGACCTCTATGATTGGAATGGCACTGATATTGTTGCTATGATAAATGATTTAAAATTGATGGGTAATACTGATGCAAATGTTCTTATTTCAATGGGAAAAGGGTATAAATTAGATGGTACCAGACATCCTCATTCTTGGAGTATTATGAATAACGAAGACTGCTTTAATTGGATAATGAAAGTATTAAAAAAGTAAAGATATTAAATAATGTATTGTCAATAAATATCTATGAATTTCATATTTTTTGTTCAAAATTAATTTACAGATAATAATTTTTTAATACTAGTAAAGTATATCGTCAAAACTTATTTAAAACGTATATTTGCACTTGCTAAAATTGAAGTATTATGCGTACAAAAACCATCAAAAAAAATAAGATTAACGTGGTTACTTTAGGGTGTTCTAAAAACATTTATGATAGTGAAGTGTTGATGGGACAGTTAAAAGCCAATGGTAAGGACGTAGTACATGAAGACCCTGAAGATGATGGAAATATTGTTGTAATTAATACTTGTGGTTTTATAGGTAAAGCGAAAGAGGAGTCTGTTGATACAATTTTACACTACGCAAAAAGAAAAGAAGCAGGAGAAATTGATAAAGTTTTCGTTTCAGGTTGCTTAAGTGAACGTTATAAACCAGATTTAGAAAAGGAAATCCCTAATGTAGATCAATATTTTGGAACACACGATTTACCTAATTTGCTAAAGGTTTTAGAAGCAGATTACAAACATGAGTTGATAGGTGAGCGTTTAACAACTACACCAAAACATTATGCGTATTTAAAAATTGCTGAAGGTTGTGATAGACCTTGTTCTTTTTGTGCAATTCCATTAATGAGGGGGAAACACAGATCAACACCAATTGAAGATATTATAATAGAAGCAGAGAAATTAGCTGCAAATGGTATCAAAGAAATCATGCTAATTGCCCAAGATTTAACCTATTATGGGTTAGATATTTATAAGAAAAGAGCATTAGCAGAATTATTAGAGGCTTTAGCAAAAGTTGAGGGAATTGAATGGATAAGAATGCACTATGCTTTTCCAACTGGTTTTCCTATGGATGTTTTAGAGGTGATGAAAAACGAACCAAAAGTGTGTAATTATTTAGATATTCCTTTGCAGCATATTAATACAGAATTGTTAAAATCTATGAAAAGAGGAACAACGCACGAAAAAACTACGGCTTTAATTCATAAATTTAGAAAGGTTGTGCCTGAAATTGCAATAAGAACCACATTGATTGTAGGGTATCCAGGAGAAACAGAAGAAATGTTTCAAGAATTGAAAGATTGGGTAGAAGAAATGCGTTTTGAACGTTTAGGAGCCTTTGAATATTCTCATGAAGAAAATACTGGTGCGTATGTTTTAGAAGATGATGTACCCCAAGATGTAAAATTTAAAAGAGTCAATGAAATTATGGAAATTCAGTCTCAAATTTCTTGGGAATTGAATCAGCAGAAAATTGGAAAAACATTCAGATGTTTGTTTGATAGAAAAGATGGTGAGTATTTTTATGGAAGAACAGAGTTTGATTCTCCAGATGTTGATAATGATGTTCTAGTTGATGCTAAAAAGCATTATATAAAAATTGGAGAATTTATCAATGTAAAAATCTACGATGCAGGTGATTATGATTTGTATGGGGAGCCAATAAACTAATAAAACTAAAAAAACCACTCATTTGAGTGGTTTTTTTAGTTTTAATTATCAAGAATAATTTACATTGCAACTAAATCTCCAGTAACGTCTTTAGATGGTAATTCAGATTTGCCCATTAAGTAAATATCTACTTGTCTTGCAGCTTCTCTACCTTCAGAAATTGCCCACACAATTAAAGATTGTCCTCTACGCATATCTCCAGCAGTAAATATATTCGGAATATTAGTTTGGTATTTACCATAGGCTGCTTTGTAGTTAGAACGCGCATCAGTTTTAAGCCCTAATTTTTGAGCTAATGTATTTTCTGGTCCAGTAAAACCTAAAGCTAGTAAAGCCAAATCACAAGGCCAAGTTTTTTCTGTACCTGCAATTTCTATTAATTGAGGTCTTTCTCCAGGTATCATTTTCCACTCAACATTTACAGTTTTTAAAGCGATTAGCTTCCCACTTTCATCCTTTATAAATTCTTTTGTGTTGATTAACCAATTACGTTCAACTCCTTCTTTATGAGATGAAGATGTTTTTAATTGTAAAGGCCAAAAAGGCCAAGGAGTAGTTGCTGATCTATGTCCTGGAGGTTTTGGCATAATTTCAAAATTAACCACAGATTTTGCTCCATGTCTATTAGAAGTACCAATACAATCTGAACCTGTATCTCCACCACCAATCACAATTACATTTTTATCAGTAGCCATTACTTGGTCTTTTACTTCTTTTCCAAATAATACTTTGGTTTGTTGTGTTAAGAAGTCCATAGCTTGTACAATACCATCAGCATCAATACCAGGAGTTGGTAAACTACGTCTTTCTGTTGCACCACCACATAAAACTACAGCATCGAAAGTTTTTAAATCTTCAACATCATAATTTACTCCAACATTTATATTGGTTTTAAATACAATACCTTCAGCTTCTAAAATGGCAACACGTCTATCTATAATTCCTTTTTCCATTTTAAAATTCGGAATTCCATAACGTAATAAACCACCCACTTCATCATCTCTTTCAAAAACAGTAACTATATGACCAGCCCTATTTAATTGTTGAGCAGCAGCTAAACCTGCAGGACCTGAACCAACTATAGCAATAGTTTTTCCTGTTCTTGTTTTTGGAGGTTGTGGTTTAATCCATCCTTCTTTAAAAGCACGTTCTACAATATTTTTTTCTATATTTTCTATAGATACTGGATCTTCGATAATACCTAATACGCAGGCTTGCTCACAAGGAGCAGGACATAACCTACCAGTAAATTCAGGAAAATTATTCGTAGAATGTAAAATCCATGAAGCTTTTTGCCATTCTCCTTGATGTACCATATGATTGAAATCTGGAATTAGATTTCCTAATGGACAGCCACTATGACAGAATGGAATTCCACAGTCCATACAACGTGAACCTTGTTTGGTTAACTCTTTCTCTGAAAGTGGTACTGTAAACTCTTTATAATTTTTTACACGATCTTTTACAGAAGTGTATTTTTCATCTTGTCTTTCAAACTCTTTAAATCCTGTTACTTTTCCCATGACATTATGATTATGCTGTTGTTAGTTCTTCTACCATTGGTTCTTCTGTAGCTAAACGCTCTAATGCACGCTTGTATTCAGTTGGCATTACTTTTATAAAGTTGTCTAAACTTGTATCCCAATTTGCTAATAAAGTAGCACCTTTTTTACTATTTGTATATAAAACGTGTTTTTCGATGTTTGCTTTTAAATCAGCTGCATCCTCATCAGAAATATTTTCAAATTCGATGGTTTCAGTGTTACACAATCCGTTTACAAATTTGTTTTCTGGATCATAGACATATGCAATTCCTCCACTCATTCCAGCAGCAAAATTTCTTCCTGTTTTACCTAGAACAATTACTTTACCACCTGTCATATATTCACAGCAATGGTCTCCAACACCTTCTACAACAGCTGTTGCACCAGAATTACGCACTGCAAAGCGCTCGCCTGCAATTCCGTTAATATAGGCTTGTCCGTTTACAGCCCCAAACATACAAACGTTCCCTACAATAATGTTTTCATCAGCAATAAAATCTGCAGTGGCTGGTTTTTTTACGATTAATTTTGCTCCAGATAAACCCTTACCTAAATAATCATTGGTGTTACCTTCAAGCGTAAACGTTAATCCGTAAGCACCAAATGCTCCAAAACTCTGACCAGCAGAACCCGTAAAATTAATATTTAAAGTATCTTCAGGTAAACCTAAATGGCCATAAATTTTAGAAATTTCGTTACTCACAATAGCACCTACAGTTCTGTTTGTATTTTTAATAGGATATACCAAGTTCATTTTTTCTTTACGATATAAAGCTCTGTGTGAGTCTTTTAAAATAGTAAAGTCTAAAACATTATCTAAATTATGATCTTGTTGTTCTGTATTTTTTACGATGCTTTCTCTGTATGCAGTAGGTCTATGTAAAATGCTAGATAAATCTAAACCTTTAGCTTTGTAATGTTTAATTGCTTTATTTGCATTTATTTTATGGGTCTGCCCAACCATTTCAGCTAAAGTTCTGAAACCTAATTGTGCCATAATTTTTCTTAACTCTTCTGCAACATAATAAAAGAAGTTGATTACGTGTTCTGGTGTACCTTTAAAGTTTTTGCGTAATTCTTTGTCTTGAGTAGCAATACCTACAGGACACGTATTTAAATGACATTTACGCATCATAATACAACCAGAAGCTACTAAAGGAGCAGTTGCAAAACCAAATTCTTCTGCACCTAATAAAGCTGCAATTGCAACATCTCTTCCCGTTTTTAACTGTCCATCACACTCTACAACAATTCTACTTCTTAAATTGTTTAAAACTAGCGTTTGTTGTGCTTCAGATAAACCTAATTCCCAAGGTAAACCAGCATGTTTTAATGAGGTTAGAGGAGAAGCTCCTGTTCCACCATCGTAACCAGAAATTAAAACTACATCTGCTTTTGCTTTAGCAACACCAGCAGCAATAGTTCCTACACCAACTTCTGAAACTAATTTTACATTAATCCTAGCTTCACGATTTGCATTTTTTAAATCGAAAATTAATTGTGCTAAATCTTCAATAGAATAAATATCGTGATGTGGAGGAGGAGAAATTAATCCTACAAAAGGAGTTGAATTTCTTGCATCTGCAATCCAAGGTAAAACTTTATAGCCTGGTAATTGACCACCTTCTCCAGGTTTTGCTCCCTGTGCCATTTTAATTTGAATCTCTTTGGCATTGGTTAAATAATGAGAAGTTACCCCAAATCTACCAGAAGCTACTTGCTTAATTGCAGAGTTTCTACTATCTCCATTTATATCTTTTTGGAAACGTTTTCTATCTTCACCACCTTCACCAGAATTAGATTTTCCACCAATTCTATTCATTGCAATTGCTAAATTTTCGTGTGCTTCTCTCGAAATTGATCCATAAGACATTGCACCTGTTTTAAAACGTTTTACAATATCTGTCCAAGGTTCTACTTCTTCCAGTGGAATTGGATCTAAATTATCAAACTGAAATAAACCACGAATAGTCATTAGGTTTTCTGACTGTTCGTTGATAGCATTCGAATACACATTATAACTAGCCTGATCACTTAAACGAACTGCTTGTTGTAATTTAGAGATTGTAGTTGGGTTGAATAAATGGCGTTCTCCATTTCTTCTCCATCTGTAATCACCACCAATATTTAAGCCTAATTTTTTATCAATTTGATTATTAGGATATGCTTGTTTGTATCTTTTATCTATTTCTTTTTCAATTTCATATAGCCCAATACCTTCTATTCTTGAAGCTGTATATGGAAAATATTTTTCAACAAATTGAGAATTGAAACCTACGATTTCAAAAATTTGAGAACCTCTATACGAATGTAAAGTTGAGATTCCAATTTTGTTCATCACTTTTAAAATACCTTTACCAATGGCAAAGTTGAAATTGTCTACTGCTTTTTGCTCGTCCATATCAGTAATGAAGCCTTCTTTTACTTGCATTCTGATAATTTCGTTTACCATGTAAGGATTTACGGCACTTGCTCCATAACCAAATAAAGTAGCAAAATGATGTGGTTCACGAGGTTCTGCAGATTCAATAATAATATCAAAATAAGAACGTTTACGTAACCTATTTAACTGATGGTTTACATAAGAACAAGCCAATAAAGCTGGAATTGGAGCAAACTCTTGATTGACTCCTCTGTCTGAAAGAATAATGATATTTGTTTTTCTTTCAATTGCTTTTTCTACTTGAGTAATGATGATATCTAAAGCATTTTCTAAACCGTTTAATCCTTGTGCTTTTGGATATAAAATCTCTATGGTTTCTGCCTTAAAATTTTCTACATCAATAGTTCTAATTTTTTCTAAATCAGCATTAGATATTACTGGATTTTTAATTCTTAATTTTCTACACTGACGTTCAGTAATACTGAAAATATTTCTGTCTTTTCCTAAATTTAAACTTATGTCAGTTACGATGTTTTCACGAATTCCGTCTAAAGGAGGATTTGTTACTTGTGCAAATAGTTGTTTAAAATAATTAGATATTAATTGAGGTCTGTCTGATAAAACAGCTAAAGGTGTATCTATACCCATTGATCCTAAAGCTTCTTTTTTGTTTTGAGCCATAGGTGTAATTACTTCTTGAATATCTTCAAAAGTGTAATTAAATAAACGTTGGCGTGTCTTAATATCTATAGTTTCTATAGGGCAAGTTTCGTTTGTATAAGGAACATCACTTAAATATAAACGTGTTTTGTCTAACCATTCTTGATATGGTCTTTCTGAAACAATTTTATTTTTAATTTCTTCATCATCAATAATTCTACCTTCATTCATATCAACTAAAAACATTCTTCCTGGTTCAAGTCTACCATGTTTTTCGATGTCAGAAGGTTCGATATCTACTACACCAACTTCTGATGACATGATTAATTTTCCGCTTTTTGTCAACGTGTATCTAGAAGGTCTTAAACCATTTCTATCTAATAAAGCACCAATATAATCTCCATCTGTAAAAGGCACAGAAGCAGGACCATCCCAAGGTTCCATAATACATCCATTGTATTCATAAAACGCTTTTTTTTCTGGAGACATGGTTTTGTGTTTTTCCCATGCTTCTGGAATCATCATCATCATAATTTCTGGTAGAGATCTATTTGTATGAGTTAATAATTCTACAACCATATCCATAGAAGCTGAATCAGATTTACCTGGTAATATAATTGGAAATAACTTGTCTATTTGTGGTCCAAAAACATCACTCCTCATTATTTCTTCTCGCACACGCATTCTACTCACATTACCTCTTAAGGTATTAATTTCTCCATTTTGACACATATGTCTGAATGGTTGTGCAAGCTCCCAAGTTGGCATTGTATTCGTTGAAAAACGTTGATGAACTAAAGCCAAACGTGTTACCAAATCAATTTCCTGAAGATCTAAATAATAAGGACCAATATCTTCTGGCATAATAATACCCTTGTAGATAATAGTGGTTATAGATAAACTTGGCACATAAAAATAATGAGCTTCAGAAATTTTAGAGTTTCTAACTGCGTGTTCAGTTATTTTACGAGCTGCATAAAGTTTTGCTTTAAAAGTAGCTTCATCTATATTTTTAGTTTTACTAACAAAAAGCTGCTCTATATTAGGCTCTGATGCCAAAGCAATTTCACCTAGTTGAGTAGAATCAACAGGTACTTTTCTCCACCCTAAAACAGTAAGACCTTGTGCAACGATTTCATTTTCAAATATTTTTTTACAAAAATCATATTGATTAGAAACTTTAGGAAGAAATACCATTCCAACAGCATACTCTCTTTGTTCTGGAAGTGGAAAATCGCAAACTCGTGTAAAATATTTGTGAGGAATATCAATCAACAAACCAGCACCATCACCAGTTTTTCCATCAGCACTTACACCTCCTCTATGCTCTAGTTTTACTAGTATTTCTAGTGCATCATGTATAATTTGATTTGTCTTTTCACCATTCAAATTACATATAAAACCAGCTCCACAATTTTCGTGTTCAAATTCTGGTAAATATAGTCCTTGTTTCTTCATGTTCATTTAAATTATATTCACAAACATATATATTTTACTGAAAAAAAATTAACGATTTTAGTCTTTTAATATAATTTTTATGATGAAAATAAAAAATCATTGAAAAAAATTTATTTATCATAATTTAATCATTTATAATTATGATATTCATAAAAAGCAGAAAATCACCTTAAAATTTTTAACTTTTAAGGTGATTTTAGTTTTAAATATTAAATTTTAATGTTCATTCAATCTAAAATCTGGATAAGCATCCATACCATGTTCATGAGCATCTAAACCTTCAAGTTCTTCACGTTCACTAACTCTAATGCCCGTTGTTTTCTTTAATGTGAATATGATGATAAATGAAGTTGCTAAACAGAAAACAGCATAAGCACCTACACCAATCAATTGACTCAAAAATTGATCAAAACCCGCAAGATTTCCAAAAATACCAACAGCTAATGTTCCCCAGATTCCACAAACTAAATGTACAGCGATTGCACCAACTGGATCATCTAATTTTAATTTATCTATTAGTGTGACAGCAAAAACAATTATAGCACCAGCAATAGCACCAATTAAGATTGCATCAGTTGGAGACATTTGGTCTGCACCAGCAGTAATACCTACTAAACCTCCTAAAATACCATTTAAAAACATTGTTAAATCTAGGTTTTTAAACATAACAGTCGATACTAATGAAGCAACTACACCACCTGCAGCTGCAGCTAAACAAGTAGTAACTAAAGTTAACGAGGTTAATTCTGGGTCTGCGGATAATACTGAACCACCATTAAAACCAAACCATCCTAACCAAAGAATTAAAACACCTGCAGTAGCTAAAGGAATATTATGACCTGGAATGGCTTGAATTTTTCCATTCTTAAATTTACCAATTCTAGAGCCTAATAAACAAACTGCTACAACAGCAGCCCAACCACCAACAGAATGGACTAATGTTGAACCCGCAAAATCATAAAAAGGTGTATTTAATTGATCTAAAAATCCTCCACCCCATTTCCAAGATCCAGCTATTGGATATACAAAACCAACATAGATTAAAGTGAAAATCATAAAGGGTAAGATTTTCATTCTTTCAGCTACTGCACCAGAAACTATTGTAGCTGCAGTTGCAGCAAACATTCCTTGGAATAAGAAGTCTGTCCAATATGTGTAGCCTTCGTTGTAAGATAAATCTAAAGCACCATCTTTTAAAGGTGCAGAAATTCCAAATATAAAATTACCTAAATAGCCAGCAGCATTTGGCCCCCAAGTTGGATACATTAAATTAAAACCTACTAAAGCGTAAAGTAAAAGACCTACTGTAATGATAAAAATATTTTTAAATAATATGTTTATTGTATTTTTTTGCCTTGTTAATCCAATTTCTAAAAATGCAAATCCTAAATGCATAAAGAATACAAGGGCTGTACAGATCATCATCCATACATTATTAATTGGTAGCTGTTCCATTATAAAATTTTAAAGTTTATTAGTTTAAAGTTTGTCCTCCTTTTTCGCCAGTTCTAATTCTGTAAGCGTCTTTTATTTCGCTTACAAAAATTTTACCATCACCTACATCACCAGTACTAGCTGATTTTATTATTGTATTTATTGTAACCTCTTCAAAATCATCATTAACTACAATAGATAAGTATCTTCTTTGAATATCACTTGTGCTGTAGCTTACCCCTCTGTAGACATGTCCTTCTTTTTCGTTTCCTAGACCAGTTACATCCCAGTAAGAGAAGAAGTTAACACCTACTTGATGCAAAGCTTCTTTTACAGCTCTAAATTTTGATTTTCTAATAATTGCTTCAATTTTTTTCATGATAAAATTTCGTTAGTTTTCTGTTAAAGTGGCACAAAATAGAAAAAAATAAATATGTTATATTTCAAGAGAATTTCATTATTTATTATTTTTAAGAGCTATATTTTTTTTTCTGTAAAAATTGAATCTTAATTTTATTGAATAAAAAAAACACACAGTATAAACTGTGTGTTTTTTAAATATTTGATAAAAATTTAAAATCTACTATTTGTCTTCATCAATTTCTCTAACTCTTACTCCTGGATAAGCAATTGAACCATGTTCAGAAATATCTAAACCTTCGATTTCTACTTCTTCGCTAACACGTAATCCCATAGTTGCTTTTAAGATTCCGAATACGATGAAAGATAAAGCTACAGACCAAGCTGCATATGCTAAAACACCTATAGCTTGTGAACCTAGTTGAGAAGCTCCACCACCATTGAATAATCCAATAGCTTTATCACCATCTACACCCCAAAGTCCGATTACTAAAGTACCCCAAGCACCTGCAACACCATGCACAGAAGCAGCACCAATAGCATCATCGATTTTTAATTTCTTTTCAATAAATTCGATAGAGAATACAACAATGATACCACCAATTAAACCAGCTAAAACAGCACCACCAGCAGTCATATTACCACAACCAGCAGTAATACTTACTAAACCTGCTAAAGCACCATTTAATGTTTGTGCTAAATTAGGTTTACCATACCAAATCCAAGTTGTAATTAATGCACCTAAACCACCTGCAGCAGCAGCTAAATTTGTAATTAAAACTACAGTTGAAGCTCCAGTAGCATCAGCACCACCCCAAGCTAATTGAGATCCACCATTAAAACCAAACCATCCTAACCATAGAATAAATACACCTAAAGTTGCTAATATTTGGTTATGACCAGGGATAGGTAATACTTTTCCATTAACAAATTTCCCAATTCTTGGACCTACCATAAATGCAGCTACTAATGCAGCCCATCCACCTACAGAGTGTACAATTGAAGAACCAGCAAAATCAATAAAACCTAATTCGGTTAACCAACCAGAACCTTGCCATTGCCATCCACCAGAGATTGGATAAATGATTGCAGTCATGACAATTGAGAAAATAATATAAGTAGTATATTTAGTTCTACCTGCTATAGCACCAGATACAATTGTTGCAGCTGTTGCAGCAAACATAGTTTGGAAGAATAAGTCAGCTCCTTCTCCTTGGAATAATCCACTCCAAAAGAACCATCCGTTAGAAGTATCACCATACATTAACGAATATCCAACTAACCAGAAACTTAAAGATCCAACACAAATATCTAGTAAATTTTTCATAGCGATATTTACTGCATTTTTAGATCTTGTCATACCAGATTCAACTAAAGTGAATCCTGCTTGCATAAAGAATACTAAAATACCAGATAATAGCATCCAAAGCATTCCCATATCTCCATTTACTTGCTCTAAAACTTTAGAAGCTTCAGAAACAGGAGCGTCTTGAAATAATGTTAATAATAAACTCATAATTGTGTAAATTTTAGTTAGTAATTAATAGTTTTTCTTTATCCTAGAAAGAATAAACAGCTGCTAAAGCGAAAGAACTTAACGATTTATCTCCTACAAATGCAGCTTCAGATGCAGAATCTAATCTTAATTCTGGTATAATTGTTAATGCTCCAATCGTGTAGTTTCCTGTTAAAGTGGTAGCGAATACACTTGAATCAGCCACACCTGTACCAATTGCACCAAATGCACCATCTTCAACAAAATACTCGCCTCTTAAACCAATTTTAAATGAGTCTGAAGTTGCAATTTGTGGATATAATGCAGCACCATAAAATCCAGCAGCACCATCATTACCACTATTGTAAGCAGCATTTATTCCTAAAAAGAAAGAATCAGAAAGGTCAAAACCACCTGTATAATCTATTTCAAAGAAGTCTGGGTCTACTAATACGTTTAGAAATTGACCTGAAATTCCTAATTGAGCACCTAATGCATAACTACCATTTGGGTTAAATTCTGTTCGGTCAGTTGGGTTCATTACCGCTAACATTAAAGAAGAATTTTCACCTAAAGTAAAATCAGCTTTAATACCTGTATGACTAAAAGGGCCATAAGAAAAAAGGTAAGAAGTACTATAGTTGAAGTTTGCAGTTGGAGAAATTACTTCATAACCTAAAAATGTGTTAAAATTACCAATAGTAAGCTTAACTTTTTCGCTAACATTCCAGTAAGCATATAATTGATTAACAATAGATGAAGAATTTCCAACAGAGTTAAATACAGCATCAGCACCTCTTGGACCATATACCATATCTGCTACAAAACCTACTTTTTCTCCTTCATAACCAGCAATCACATTAATCATACCTAAAGCAAAACCAGGTTGGTTTGCAAATGAACTGCCAGGAGCAGTATCAAAATTTCCACCGCTAATATTTCCTCTAAAGTAAGTATCAATGCTACCACTTAATGTAAATTTTTTTTCTTCTTCTTGAGCATTTACTAACAAGCTACTTGCTAATAAAAAAGTAAAAATAATTTTCTTCATAATAATGTTCTTTTAGTTTTTATTTTATTATTTGAACGCGGTAAATGTATATATTAAATTCAAAATAACAAGGGATTCGTTTTTCGAAAACGTTGTAATTTAGATTTATACCCTCAAAAAAATGGGGGTTAAATTAAGATAAGTTTATTTTTGTATTAGATGAAGCTAAAAAATATTGGGTTCGTAAAAAATTGATATATAATTTTGAGATATTCATAAAAATGATGGTTTTGTAAAAAAAAATGTAAAAATTGTATTTTAGCACCTATGAAATATTCATTTTCTTACGTGATTTGTTTACAATTTCTCGGTTTTCGGTTTTCTGGATGGCAAAAACAAATAAATGCTAAAACATTGCATGATATAGTTGATAAATCCTTGTCTTTTGTATTAAAAAAAGAAAGCTATAAGACTATAGGTTCTAGTAGAACCGACGCAAAAGTTTCAGCAAACTGTTACTTTTTTCAATTATTTCTATTTGAAGAAATTGAACAAAAAGATTTTTTATTCAACCTTAATTCTAATTTTCCTGCCGATTTTAGAGCGATTTCTATTCAGAAGGTTAAGACCAGCTTTAATGTAATTAATGCCTCAAAGATTAAAGAGTATCACTATTATTTTTCTTATGGTAAAAAAAATCATCCATTTGCAGCTCCTTTTATGGTAAATATTGATTTTGATTTGAATTTAGAATTGATGCAAAATGCAGCAAAGTTATTTGAAGGAGAACATTATTTTCATAAATACTGTACAAAACCATCAGAGCATACTATTCTTAAAAGAAGAATAGATTTTTGCGAAATTGTTAAGAATGATATTTTAACTGCAAGTTTTTTTCCAAAGCAATCTTATATATTAAAGGTGAGAGGGAAAGGGTTTTTACGTTATCAAATTCGTTTGATGATGGCAACTCTTTTTGAAGTGGGAAAAGGAAATTTTGATTTAGATTTTATAGAAAATTCTTTAAAAGAAAATAATGATAGAAAATATATGCGAAATATTGCACAAGCTTCGGGTTTACAATTGTATAATATAGAGATTGAT
Source organism: Polaribacter porphyrae (assembly GCF_002954685.1). Lineage (GTDB taxonomy): Bacteria > Bacteroidota > Bacteroidia > Flavobacteriales > Flavobacteriaceae > Polaribacter > Polaribacter porphyrae. The sequence goes on from NZ_MSCN01000001.1 coordinate 85,245, forward strand.
TTTTGAAGAAATTAAAAATCCATCTAGAAAAGATGGATTTTATAAATTTATATGCTCGGATGTAAATTTATCCTTTGATAACTCCTCTAGAAATTACAATTTTCTGAATTTCTGAAGTGCCTTCATAAATCTGCGTAATTTTTGCATCACGCATTAAACGCTCTACATGATATTCTTTTACAAAACCATTTCCTCCATGAATTTGCACAGCCTCAACAGTTTGTTCCATAGCAACTTTACTTGCGTATAATTTTGCCATTGCTGATGACATATCGTAATTATTGCCTTGGTCTTTGTCCCAAGCAGCTTTCATTACCAACATTCTTGCAGCTTCAATTTCTGTATACATATCTGCCAATTTGAAGGCAATAGCTTGATGATTACAGATTTCTGTACCAAAAGCTTTACGCTCTTTAGAGTATTTTAAAGCCAATTCGTAAGCTCCAGAAGCAATTCCTAAAGCCTGTGCAGCAATACCAATTCTACCACCAGAAAGGGTTTTCATGGCAAATTTAAATCCAAAACCATCTTCTCCAATTCTGTTTTCTTTTGGCACTTTTACATCATTGAACTGCAAAGTATGGGTGTCAGAACCTCTGATTCCTAGTTTGTCTTCTTTTGGACCAACATGAAAACCTTCCATTCCTTTTTCTACGATAAAAGCGTTGATTCCTCTGTGTCCTTTTTCCCTGTCTGTTTGTGCGATTACTAGATAAACATCTGAACGTCCACCACTTGTAATCCAGTTTTTAGTTCCATTGATTATATAATGATCTCCTTTATCAATGGCAGTCGTAGCTTGTGATGTAGCATCAGAACCAGCTTCTGGTTCACTCAAACAAAATGCTCCAACAAATTCTCCAGTTGCTAATTTGGTTAAGTATTTTTGTTTTTGCACTTCTGTTCCATAAGATTCTAAACCATAACAAACTAAAGAATTATTTACAGAAACAATTACAGAAGCAGAGGCATCAATTTTAGATAGTTCTTCCATAATTAATACATAAGAAGTAGCATCCATTCCACTTCCTCCATATTTTGGATCTACCATAATTCCCATAAAACCTAAATCTCCCATTTTTTTTACTAATTCTTGAGGAAATTCTTGTTTGTTGTCTCTTTCAATTACACCAGGTAATAATTCTGTTTGTGCAAAATCTCTTGCAGCATCACGAATCATTAAATGTTCTTCTGTTAAGCTAAAATCCATTCTGAAACTATTTGTTAAATTCTTAATTTTGGAGTGCAAAGATATCGATTTCGTAACATATTTTCAATAGACTTTTGCTATTTTTACATATATGATTAAAAAAGAGGTTTTTTCAGTTGGAGTGATGTCTGGAACATCTTTAGATGGAGTTGATTTGGTTTATGTAAAGTTTGATGAAAAAAACTACCAAAAGTTTCATGTTATTGATGCTATAACCATTAATTATTCTAAAAGATGGAAGCAAACTTTACAAACTGCAATTCATTTTTCAAAAGACAAATTAGAAGAGTTGGACACTGAATATGGTAGATTTTTAGGAAAAATTATCAATCAATTTATAATTGATTATAAAGTTACTCAAATTGATTTTATTGCTTCTCATGGACACACAATTTTGCATCAACCAGAAGATGGAATTACACTACAAATTGGTTCTGGAGAAGAAATTGCGAAAATTACAAATCAAAAAGTGGTGTATGATTTTAGAACGCAAGATGTAAAATTAGGTGGACAAGGAGCACCTCTGGTCCCAATTGGAGATGAACTACTTTTTTCTAACTATGATTTTTGTTTAAATTTAGGCGGATTTTCTAACATTTCATTCAAAAAAAATAATCAAAGAATAGCTTTTGATATTTGTCCTGCAAATATTGTATTGAATTATTATACAAATAAAATAGGTTTAGAATATGATAAATCTGGTAAAATTGCATCCGAAGGAAAAATAAATGACGAACTTTTAGAGGGTTTGAATGCTTTGGAGTTTTACAAAAAAGAACCTCCAAAATCTCTGGGTTTAGAGTGGGTTCAACAAGATATTTTTCCTTTGATTGATAAACTAGAAACCAATATTCCATCAATTTTAAGAACTTTTGCAGAGCATATTGCTATTCAGATTGGTAAAGTTATTTATAAAAATGATAATGTTCTAATAACTGGAGGTGGAGCTTTTAATGATTTTTTAATACAAAGAATTCAGTTTTATGCAAAAATCACAATTGAGTTGCCTAGTAAAAAACTTATCAATTTTAAAGAAGCATTTATTTTTTCTTTTTTAGGACTGCTAAAAATAAATAATGAAATTAACTGTTTAAAATCAGTCACAGGTGCTAGTAAAAGCCATTCTTCAGGAGTTGTGGTGAATCCGTAGTTTTTAAAGTGAAAAATTTTAACAATCGTAAATTTTACATTAAGTTTGTAAAGATCAAATAATAGTATTAATTCTTAAAATTTGTTTGTAATATGAATCAACTTTAACTTTTTTAGTCTGTTTTATAAGAAAATTGCTAAAAATATTAAGTAAACGTTGTAAATGATTAAAATAAACATGAAAGAATTATTAAAAAAATATGAAAATAAACAACCAGAGATTGTTTTTAATTGGAAAGATTCTGAAACAGAAGCAGAAGGTTGGACAGTAATAAATTCCTTAAGAGGAGGTGCAGCAGGTGGTGGTACAAGAATGCGTAAAGGGTTAGATATGAATGAAGTACTTTCTTTGGCTAAAACAATGGAAGTAAAATTTACGGTTTCAGGTCCAGCAATTGGTGGGGCAAAATCAGGAATCAATTTTGATCCACATGATATAAGAAAAAAAGGAGTTTTAGAACGTTGGTACAAAGCAGTTGCTCCATTATTAAAAAGCTATTATGGTACAGGTGGAGATTTAAATATTGATGAAATTCATGAAGTAATCCCGATTACAGAAGAAAGTGGTGTTTGGCATCCTCAAGAAGGAGTTTTTAACGGACATTTTAAACCAACTGAAGCAGATAAAATTAATAGAATAGGTCAGTTAAGGCATGGTGTTATTAAAGTAATTGAAGATGATAGATTGTCTCCAGACATATTCAACAAATATACAGTTGCTGATATGATTACAGGTTTTGGTGTTGCAGAAGCTGTTCGTCATTATTATAATATTTATGGTGGTTCAGTAGTTGGTAAAAAAGCAGTAGTACAAGGTTTTGGAAATGTAGGCTCTGCAGCAGCTTATTATTTAGCAGAAATGGGAGCTAAAGTTGTAGGTATCATAGATAGAGATGGAGGGGTTATTAACGAGAACGGATTTACTTTTGAAGAAATAAAAAACTTATTTTTGAATAAAGATGGTAACACGTTGGTTGCAGAAAATATGATTCCTTTTAATGAAATTAATCAGAAAATATGGAATTTAGAGTGTGAAATTTTTGCACCATGTGCAGCATCAAGATTGATTCAGCAAGATCAAATCAATCAAATGATAGCCTCTGGTTTAGAAGTAATTTCATCTGGAGCTAATGTTCCTTTTGCTGATAAAGAAATTTTCTTTGGACCAATCATGGAAGATACTGATAAAAAAGTGAGTTTAATTCCAGATTTTATCTCTAACTGTGGTATGGCTAGAGTTTTTGCATACTTTATGGAAAGAAGAGTAGAGATGACAGATAAAGCAATTTTTGATGATACATCAAAAACAATAAAAAAAGCTTTAGAAAAAACTTTTGAAAAAAGCCCTTATAAAAAAAGAATAAGCGAAACAGCGTTTGAAATAGCGTTAGAACAATTGATATAAAAATTAAATTTTACACATGGAATCAATAATTATTGTAGTATTTGTATTGGGTTATTTAGCCATTACATTAGAGCATAACATAAAAATGGATAAATTAATTCCAGCACTTGTAATGATGGCAGTTTGTTGGGCTATTGTTGCTTTAGGTGTTGATAGTTTTTCTAATTGGTTTGATTCTAGTAAGCATGGTTTGGTAGAAGGTTTTTCTTCAATGGCACATGATGATAAATTGCATCTAGTAGAAGAAACCTTGTTGCATCATTTAGGAAAAACTGCTGAAATATTAGTATTTCTTTTAGGAGCAATGACTATTGTTGAAATTATCGATTATTTTGATGGCTTTTCAACAATCAAAAACTATGTTAACTTTAAAAGTAAGAAAAAATTACTTTGGATGTTTTCAATCCTAGCCTTCATATTATCAGCAATTATAGATAATTTGACTGCAACAATTGTACTAATATCAATCTTACAAAAAATAGTCAAAACCAGAGAAGATAGAATTTGGTTTGCAGGTTTAATTATTATAGCAGCAAATGCTGGTGGTGCATTCTCACCAATAGGAGATGTAACTACTACAATGCTTTGGATTGGTGATAAAGTAAGTACAGGTATGTTATTTGTATATCTATTTATACCTTCATTATTATGTATGATTGTTCCATCTACAATTGCATCATTTTTACCAGCTTTTCAAGGTGATATAGATTTTGATGAAAATGAAGTAGAAAAACCTAAAAGTAAATTTAGTGGAAGAATGCTTTTAATTGGTTTAGGAGCAATCGTTTTTGTACCTGTATTTAAAACAGTAACTCATTTACCACCTTATGTAGGGATGATGTTATCACTAGGAATTGTAGCAACGTGTGCAGAAATTTATAGCAGAAGAAAGTTTTCTATATCAAGTGTAGAAGGTAGTCAAGCACAAGAACATAATGAGCATGCTATGCACAGCCCTGTGCATTCCTCATTATCAAAAATAGAAATGCCGAGTATTTTATTTTTCTTAGGTATTTTAATGGCAGTAGCAGCACTAGAATCTTTAGGTATTCTATTTAACTTTGCAGATAGCTTAAAAGAAAGTATTCCATTAATAAATACAGAATTACCTGGAACTCAAGTTTCTGATTTAGTAGTGATATTATTGGGAATTGGCTCTGCAATTATTGATAATGTTCCATTAGTTGCAGCCAGTTTAGGAATGTTTTCTGAACCTTTAGATAATCCTTTGTGGCATTTTATTGCGTTTTCTGCAGGAACAGGTGGAAGTATGTTGATAATTGGTTCTGCTGCTGGTGTAGTTGCAATGGGTATGGAAAAAATAGATTTTTTCTGGTATTTAAAGAAAATATCTTGGCTAGCTTTTGTTGGTTTTTTAGTAGGTTCAGCATCTTTTATTGTAATAAGAATGTTTGTGTAGAGTAAGTATAAAAAATACTATGCCATTTTGATTTTATGCAAAATGGCATTTTTTTTGTGAAGTAATAAAACAATAAAACAATAAAACAATAAAACAATAAAACAATAAAACGATGAAACAATTTTAAAATAATTGAGTCGTTACTATAAAGAACATAAATAAGATTTTGAATGATTTCATTTTTCCAAGAAAATAAAGAAATTTTAGAGGATAACTTATCTGAAGAAAAAACGCTGTCCATCTACAAATTGATTATAGATGGTGGTTTAGGAGGGCAAATTATAATTGCAATTCTATTTTTGCTTTTAGCAGTCGCTTTGTATATTTATTTTGAGCGTTTTTTTGCAATAAAATCAGCATCAAAAGTTGATAAAAATTTTATGAATCAAATAAAAGACTATGTTTCTAATGGAAAACTAGAATCTGCTGATGCACTTTGTAAAAGTAAAAATACACCAACAGCAAGGTTAATAGGTAAAGGTATTTCTAGAATAGGAAAACCTTTAGAAGATATTAATACAGCAATAGAAACTGCTGGTAAATTAGAAGTGTATCAGCTTGAAAAGAACGTATCTGTTTTAGCAACAATTGCTGGTGCAGCACCAATGATAGGCTTTTTAGGAACTGTAATTGGAATGATTGTAGCAATTCATGAAATTGCAAATGCAGGTGGGCAAATCGATATTAAAATGCTTTCTGATGGATTATATACAGCAATGACAACAACAGTTGCTGGTCTAATTGTAGGTATAATTGCATACATCACTTATAATCATTTGGTAGTTAGAACCAATAAAGTGGTGTATCAGATGGAGGCAAAATCGGTTGAGTTTTTAGATTTATTGAACGAGCCAATATAAGGGTATTGAAAGATTAAAAAATTAAAGTATTTAAAGATTTTTTAATTATTCAATTTTTTAATTTTTAAATAATAAAAATGAATTTAAGAGGAAGAAATAAAGTAGATCCATCATTCAATATGTCATCAATGACAGATATTGTGTTTTTACTGTTGATATTTTTTATGCTTACCTCAACTTTAGTTACTGTTAGTGCTATTGATGTGTTATTGCCAAAGGCAGGAGGTAAAACAGAAAATAACAAATCTGTTGCAGTAACTATTACTAGTAAATCTCAATTTTATATTGATAAAACTCGTATTAATTCATCAAGATTAGAAAGTGAATTATTGAAAAGCGTAGGTACAGATAAAAAGAAAACGATTGTGATTAGAGGAGACAAAGATGTGCCTTATAAAAATGTGATGAAGGTAATAGATATAGCTAATAAAAATAAATTAAAAATGATTTTAGCTGTAAAAGGGAAGTAAATGAGGTTTTTAGAAACAAAGCATAAAAGAAAGTCAGCAACAATAACAACAATAATTTTGTTGTTATTGTTGTTTGTAGTCTTCAATTTTGGAATGACTTATTTAGATCCACCAGAAGAATATGGTTTGGCTATTAATTTCGGAGATTCTAATGTGGGTAAAGGAGACCCCGTAAAAACGACTAAAAAAGTAGCTTCTCCAAAAGTAGTTGAGAAGAAAGAGGTAGTAGAAGAGGTTAAAGAAACTCCAAAAGAAATTATTAAAGAAGAAATTATTACAGATGATACTACTAAAGATGTACCTGTAGTAGAGAAAGTAAAAGAAGTAAAAAAAGAGCCTGTTAAAGAGGTTGAGAAAAAAGAAATTCCCAAAGAAAAACCAAAGCCAAAACCATCAAAAGAAACAACAGATGCATTAAACAGTTTGTTAAATGGTAATGCAGATAAAGGTGAGCCAAAAGGTGAGGGAGATGATAATAAAAATGGGGTAAAAGGAAATAAAAAAGGAGACCCTGATTCTAATAAATATTATGGAAATACGGGTAGTGGTTCTGGAGGAAATTATAATTTAGCAGGTAGAAAAGCTTTATCAAAACCAAAAGAACAACCAGATTGTCAAGAAGAAGGTATCGTAGTTGTAAGAATTGAGGTTGATAAAAATGGTAAAGTTATTAAGGCAATTCCAGGAGTAAAGGGTTCAACAAATACAGCTACCTGTTTATTAAAACCTGCAAAAGCAGCTGCGTTAAGAACACAATGGAATGCTGATGAAAAAGCTCCATCAAAACAAATAGGTACTATTATCTATAAGTTTTCTTTGACAGAATAGATATTATTAGAATTAAAAACTATTTTTTCCATTAAACAATTAAATTTGTAAAAAATATTTTATGAAAGTTGGTATAACATTTAGTTCTTTTGATTTGTTACATGCTGGTCATATAACAATGTTAGAAGATGCAAAAAGACAGTGCGATTATTTGATATGTGGCTTGCAAACTGATCCTACATTAGATAGGCCAGGTAAAAATAAACCAGTACAATCTGTGGTTGAAAGATATATTCAGCTAAAAGGCTGTAAATTTGTTGATGAGATTATACCTTATGCAACTGAACAAGATTTAGAGGATGTATTACGTTCTTTTAAAATTGATGTTAGAATAATTGGAGAAGAATATGCTAGTAAGCAATTTACAGGAAGAAAATATTGTGAAGAAAAAGGTATTGACTTATATTTTAATAAAAGAGAACATCGCTTTTCTAGTAGTGGCTTAAGAAGAGAAGTCCAAGAAAAAGAAAATTTGAAAACTAAAGATAAGTAATTTGAAAATTACAGTTATAGGTTGTGGCTATGTTGGTCTAACTTCTGGAGCTTGCTTTTCTGAAATGGGAAATCAAGTAACATGTATCGATTTAGATTCTACTAAAATTAAGAATTTAAATAAAGGTATTATCCCAATCTTTGAGCCTGGGTTAACTAACCTGATTATAAAAAATAGTAATAAAACATTATTTTTTCATGATAACTTATCCTATTCTCTATTAAATTCTGAAATTGTTTTTATTGCAGTTGGAACTCCAATGAAAGAAAATGGAGATGTTGAGTTAAAATATTTTTTAGAAGCAACTAAGCAAATTGGTAAAATTATAAAGAACGATATAATTATAGTAAATAAATCAACTGTTCCAGTTGGCACTGCTGACAAAGTAAAAAAAATAATTAAAGAGGAACTCGATAAAAGAAGTGAGAATCTATCCTTTAGTGTTGTTTCTAATCCTGAATTCTTAAAAGAAGGTACAGCAATTACAGATTTTATGAAGCCAGATCGCATTGTAATTGGAGCAGAATCTGAAGAAACTTTCAATAAAATGGAGCAACTATATTCTCCTTTTTTTAGAACTCATGATCGTTTTATAAGAATGGATATTCGCTCATCTGAAATGACTAAATATGCTGCTAATGCAATGTTGGCTACAAAAATTTCTTTCATAAATGAGATAGCTGTCATATGCGAAAAAGTAGGTGCTGATGTAAATAAAGTAAGGATTGGTATAGGTTCAGATAGTAGAATTGGCTATAATTTTATTTATCCTGGTGCTGGTTATGGTGGTTCATGTTTTCCAAAAGATGTAAAAGCTTTACATAAAATTGCTAAAAATTTTGGATATGAAACAAAGTTAATATCTTCAGTAGAAAAGGTAAATGATGCTCAAAAGTTAATTATTGCAAATAAAGTTATAGATAAATTTGGTGAAGATTTATCAAGCAAAAATTTTGCAATTTGGGGGTTGTCATTTAAGCCAGGTACAGATGATGTTAGAGAAGCTCCATCAATTTATGTAATAAAAGAATTGTTAGAAAAAGGAGCCTCTGTAAAAGTTTATGATCCAAAAGCTATTGATAAAGCTAAAGAGTTATACTTGTCAGAATTAAACAATATTGAATACTTCGATTCTAAATATCAAGTTTTAGATAATGCTGATGCATTAATATTGATGACAGAATGGAAAGAATTTCGATCTCCAGATTTCGAAGAGATTAAGCTAAAGTTAAAATCACCCATTATTTTTGATGGTAGAAATCAATATAATTTCTTTAACCTTAAAGAAAAAGGATTTGAATACTATCAAATAGGAAAAATTTAATTTTATATGAATTACAAACAAACATTAGATTGGATGTTTGCACAATTGCCAATGTATCAAAGGCAAGGAAAAACTGCTTTTAAAAAGGATTTAACCAATATTTTAGCATTTTCAGAAGTTCTAAATCATCCTGAAAAAAAGTTCAAATCAATTCATGTTGGTGGCACAAATGGCAAAGGTTCTACAAGTCATATGTTAGCGTCAATTTTACAAGAAGCTGGTTATAAAGTAGGACTCTACACTTCTCCTCATTTAAAAAACTTTACAGAAAGAATTCGTATTGATGGTAAGGAAATTCCAAAACAAAAAGTATCTTCATTCATAACAAAATACAAATCATTTTTAGAAGCCCAGAAGTTATCTTTTTTTGAAATGACAGTAGGTCTGGCTTTCAATTATTTTGCTAAAGAAAAGGTAGATATTGCAATTATAGAAGTGGGTTTAGGAGGTAGATTAGACTCTACAAATATTATAACTCCAGAGCTTTCAGTAATTACCAATATAGGCTTAGATCATACACAATTTTTAGGAGAAACTTTACCAGAAATAGCTTTAGAAAAAGCAGGGATTATAAAAAATAATATACCTATAATAATTGGAGAAAGACAAGTTGAGGTTGAGGACCTTTTTCTAGAAAAAGCAAAAGATTGTAATGCATTAATAACATTTGCTTCAGATTTTAAAAGAGACTATAAGACTGATTTATTTGGTAATTATCAACAGAAAAATATGAATACTGCTGTAATAGCTGTAAAACAATTACAGGAATTTAAAGTATCCTCAAAAAATATAAAAGAAGGTTTATTAAACGTAGTAAAAAACACCAATTTAAAAGGCAGGTGGCAAATTTTGGTAGAAAACCCTAAAGTAATTTGTGATACTGCACATAATAAAGAAGGTTTGCAAATTGTTTTGCACCAATTAAAAAAAGAAAAATATACGAATCTGCATATTGTTTTAGGTATTGTTTCTGATAAAAAAATAGATGAAATTTTACAATTATTTTCTGCAAAAGCAATTTACTATTTTTGTCAACCAGATATTCCAAGAGGTTTATCTGCCAAAATTTTACAAAAAGAAGCTAAAAAATTTGGTTTACAAGGAGATGTGTATAGCTCTGTGAAAAAAGCATATAAGAAAGCAACTACAAATGCAAATAAAGGCGATTTAATTTATATTGGAGGTAGTACATTTGTTGTTGCAGAAATTATTTAGAAAATGAGTTTAAATAAAAATACAAAAATTTATATTGCAGGTCATAAAGGTATGGTTGGTACAGCAGTTTGGCGCGCTCTAGAAAGTAAAGGATACACAAGTTTAATAGGAAAATCGAGCAAGGAATTAGATTTAAGAAATCAACAAGAAGTAGGTAATTTTTTTAAAATAGAAAAACCAGATGTTGTAATAGATGCAGCTGCAAGAGTTGGTGGTATTTTGGCAAATAATGATTTTCCATATCAATTTTTAATGGAAAATATGCAAATTCAAAATAATTTAATTGATAGTTCTTTACAAAACGGGGTAAAGAAATTTATCTTTTTAGGCAGTTCTTGCATTTATCCAAAATTAGCGAAACAACCCCTAAAAGAAGAATGTTTGTTAACGGACTCATTAGAGCCAACCAATGAATGGTATGCAATTGCTAAAATAACAGGTGTAAAAGCTTGCCAAGCTATTAGAAAACAATTTAAAAAAGACTACGTTAGTTTAATGCCTACAAATTTATATGGTTTTTATGATAATTTTGATTTAAAAACATCACATGTTTTACCAGCAATGATTCGTAAATTTCATGAGGCAAAACTCAACAATCATACTGATGTTATTTTATGGGGAAGTGGAACCCCAATGCGTGAATTCCTATTTGTAGATGATATGGCAAATGCTGTTGTTTTTGCGTTAGAAAATAAAATGTCAGAATTTTTATATAATATTGGTACAGGAAAAGATATTACAATAAAAGAATTGGCTGAAACTATCCAACAAGAAATTGGACATCAGGGAAAAATTATTTGGGATTCAGAAAAACCAGATGGAACACCAAGAAAGTTAATGGATGTTTCTAAAATGAAAGATTTAGGTTGGCAGTTTTCTACAGAGTTAAATGAAGGGATTTCAAAAACTTATCAATGGTTTTTAGAAAACATAGAAAATATTAAAGAAGTAAAATTAGAAGATATTTAAAATATGAAAGTTGCATTTATAACAGGAGTAACAGGACAAGATGGTGCTTATTTAAGTGAGTTTTTGCTGAAAAAAGGCTATAAAGTTCATGGAATGAAAAGAAGATCTTCCCTTTTTAATACTGATAGAATTGATCATTTATATCAAGATCCACATGTAGATAACAGGAATTTCTTTTTGCATTATGGTGATATGACAGACAGTACAAACATTACGCGTTTGATTAAAGAAATTCAACCAGATGAAATTTATAATTTAGCTGCAATGAGCCATGTAGCTGTATCTTTTGAAACACCAGAATATACAGGAAACGCAGATGGACTAGGGACGTTAAGAATTTTAGATGCTGTTAGATTACTTGGTTTAGAAAAGAAAACAAGAATTTATCAAGCCTCAACTTCAGAATTATATGGAAAAGTTCAAGAAGTTCCACAAACAGAAACAACACCATTTTATCCTAGGTCTCCTTACGCAGTTGCAAAAATGTATGCTTATTGGATAACTGTTAACTACAGAGAAGCTTATGGTATGTTTTCTTGTAATGGAATTTTATTTAATCATGAATCACCTTTAAGAGGGGAAACCTTTGTAACTAGAAAAATAACAAGGGCAGTATCAAGAATTGCGTTGGGATTACAGGATAAGCTTTATTTGGGTAATTTAGATGCAAAAAGAGATTGGGGGCATGCAAAAGATTATGTAAGAATGATGTGGTTAATTTTACAAGCAAAGGAGCCAGAAGATTGGGTTATAGCTACAGGTAAAACAACAACCGTTAGAGATTTTGTAAGAATGAGTTTTGATGAAGTTGGTATCAAGTTAGAATTTAAAGGAGAAGGTGTAGAGGAAAAAGGATATATAAAATCTTGTAATAACAAAAAGTACCAACTTGAAGAAGGAAAACAAATATTAGCTATTGATCCTAAATATTTTAGACCCACAGAAGTAGAATTATTGATCGGTGACGCAACAAAAGCAAAGAACAAGTTAGGCTGGGAATGCAAGTACAATTTGCAAGATTTGGTTAAGGATATGATGCAAGGAGATTTAAGTTTAATGGAGAAAGAACAGTATTTAAAAGATGGAGGTTATGTAACATTAAATTATTTTGAATAATAATTAACTTTTTCTTTTGGTAAGTTTAAAATCTATTATATATTTGCATCCGCTATTATAGGGCGCGTAGCTCAGTTGGTTCAGAGCACTTGGTTTACACCCAAGGGGTCAGGGGTTCGAATCCCTTCGCGCCCACAATAACAATCCTTTACAAATATTTGTAAAGGATTTTTTAATTAAAAATAATTTTAACTGAATTATGAAAAAAAATGTTGTAATTGTTTCTGGTTATTTTAATCCTATCCATAAAGGTCATATAGAATATTTTAATCAAGCTAAATCTATTTCAGATTTATTGTTTGTTATTGTAAATAACGATTATCAAAGAACTCTAAAGAGGTCAAAAGAATTTCAAAAAGAGAGTGAAAGATTGTTGATTGTTGAAAATATTAAAGCTGTAGATAAGGCTTTTTTATCAATAGATAAAGATAAAACCGTTTGTGAAACTATTAATTATATAGTTAATAAATTTAAAAATGATTTTAAATTTTCATTCGCAAATGGTGGTGATCAGAATAATAACTCTATACCTGAAAGTACAATTTGTAAAGAGTTAGGCGTTAAACTAGTCGATGGTTTAGGAGATAAGATTCAATCTTCATCATGGCTTCTTAAAAAGAAATAATATTATAGCTATAAAAATATAAGAAATAAGTTATTTTTTATACTTTCGTACTTTAAAAGGAAATTAATTCATATGTATGAAAAAATAAAAGAAAAAAGAGTTTTAGTTACAGGTGGTGCTGGTTTTATAGGCTCTAACCTTTGTGAGTATCTTCTATCTCTTGGTTGCTATGTAGTGTGTTTAGATAATTTTGCAACAGGTAGAGAAAGTAATATTTCTACTTTTAAAAATAATAGTAGATTTAGACATATAACTGGGGATATTAGAAATTTAAATGATTGCCTAAAGGCTACTGAAAATGTTGATTTTGTTTTACATCAAGCTGCATTAGGTTCAGTTCCTAGATCTATCAAAGACCCCATAACTTCAAATGAAGTTAATATTAATGGTTTTTTAAACATGTTAGTTGCTTCAAGGGATAATAAAGTAAAACGCTTTGTTTATGCGGCAAGTTCTTCTACATATGGGGACTCTTCTAGTTTACCTAAAATTGAGGACGTTATTGGTAAGCCACTTTCTCCATATGCAATTACAAAATATGTTAACGAACTATATGCTGATGTATTTTCAAAAACTTACGGAATCGAAACAATTGGTTTAAGATATTTTAATGTATTTGGAAGAAGGCAAGATTCAGATGGTGCTTATGCAGCCGTTATTCCTAAATTTGTAAAAAAATTAATGTCAGGTAAATCTCCTGTAATTAACGGAGATGGTTCTTTTTCTAGAGATTTTACTTATATTGACAATGTAATTCAAGCTAATATTTTGAGTTTAATTGCCGATCAAGCTGCTACAAATTCAGTTTACAATGTTGCATATGGTAGCAGAAATACCTTAAACGATTTAATAGAGTACTTGAAAGATTGTTTGATGGAATTTAAACCAGACGTTTTAGATATTGAAATTAAGTATGGACCAAATAGGGTAGGAGATATACCTCATTCTCATGCCAGTATAGAAAAAGCAAAAAGCAGATTAAAATACAGCCCACAATTTTCATTACAAGAAGGGCTTAAAAAATCCGTTAAATGGTACTGGGAAAATTTATAAAAAAATGAAAGAAAATAAAATTGCAGTAATAGGTTTAGGTTACGTTGGTTTGCCATTAGCAAGGCTGTTTGCTACAAAATATTCAGTTATTGGATTTGACATAAATAGAGAAAGAGTAGATGAATTAATGACTGGAGTTGATTCAACATTGGAAGTTGAGAATGATATATTGAAATCGGTTTTAGTTGATAAAAATAATTTATATAAAGGTCTTTTTTGTACAACATCTACTGATGATATTAAAGATTGTAGTTACTTTATTGTGACAGTCCCTACACCTGTTGATAAAAATAATAGACCTATTTTAACACCTTTAATAAAAGCAAGTGAAACTGTTGGAGGGGTTTTGGCAAAAGGAGATATTGTAATTTATGAATCTACTGTTTATCCTGGAGCTACTGAAGAGGAATGTATTCCAGTTTTAGAAAAAATATCAGGCCTTAAATTTAATGAAGATTTTTATGCGGGATACTCACCTGAAAGAATTAACCCAGGAGATAAGCAACATACTGTTGAGAAAATATTAAAAGTTACATCAGGTTCAACACGTAATATTGGGGTTAAAATAGATAATTTGTATAAATCTGTAATTACAGCAGGTACACATTTAGCACCAACAATCAAAGTAGCTGAAGCAGCTAAAGTGATAGAAAATTCTCAAAGAGATATTAACATTGCATTTGTAAATGAATTAGCAAAAATTTTTGGATTAATGAATATTAATACCCATGATGTTTTAGAGGCAGCTGGTACAAAATGGAATTTTTTACCATTTAAACCAGGTTTAGTTGGTGGACATTGTATAGGTGTAGATCCATACTACCTTGCTCAAAAAGCTCAAGAATATGGTTATCATCCAGAGATTATTTTAGCAGGAAGACGTTTAAATGATAGTATGGGGGAATTTGTAGCTTCTGAAGTTGTTAAATTAATGATTGCTGAAGACATAAAAATAAAAGAGGCTAATGTATTGGTTTTAGGTATTACGTTTAAAGAAAACTGCCCTGATGTTCGTAATACAAAGGCTGTAGATGTAATTTTGACTTTAAAAGAATATGGTACAGACGTTACCATCTATGACCCATGGGCAAACGAGGAAGAGGTGTTGCATGAGTATGGTTTGAATTCGACAACCCTTTTACCTAACAAAAAATTTGATGCCATTGTTTTGACTGTCGCACATGACAAATTCAAAGAGTTGGATTTAGAAATATTAAAGAAATCTAGTTCTGTTGTTTATGATGTTAAAAATTGTTTACCTAAAAACCAAAGAGATAAAGCATTATAGTTAGAGTAGTACATTAAAAATAAAATTAAGGTTAAATTTGGTGTCATTATTAACATTTCAAAAATAAAAATGAATACAAAAAACTGGTTTGTCCTGCATACCAAGCCTAGAAATGAGTTGAAAGTTACTGAACGACTTTCTGCCATAGGTATAGAAGTCTATGCACCTACTAGATTAGAGGTTAGGCAATGGTCTGACCGGAGTAAAAAAGTAGAAGTGCCGTTATTGCCTTCTATGGTATTGGTTCATCTCGATGAGCAAGACACCAGTAAAGTATTCCAAGTAACAGGAGTAGTTCGGTATTTATTTGAGCAAGGAAAACGTGCTTGCATCTCTAATGATGAGGTATTGGCAATGAAATGTTATTTAGAAAATAAATTTAATATAGAAGTAAAGAACCTTTCAGAGGGTGATATTATCAATGTACCTTTATTGAATCAAGATGCAAAAATACTTAAGTTACAAGGAAAGAAATGCATGGCTAGATTGCAAAGTTTAGGCGCTGTAGTATCATTTCAATTGAGTTGATCAATTGAAAATTTTTAGTGAGTGAATAATTCATTACTGTGAGTGGTGATGGCGAAGCCGTAGGATAAAGTGAAGTATTTGTGTCTAAAATGAGTAAATATTTACTATAAAATAATGGGTGTGTAATTACAGATAATTATCTACATTAGAATTAGATGTAAGTTATTTTAATTTAAATAAAAATCAAAATAGCACAGCATATAACTACAAAAACTAATGTAAAGTTGTAAACGAAATAAGAGTCAATCTCAATTTCAGTATTAGTTTTAAAGTTATAGGTCTAAAATATGTAAGTTTTAGTTTCTGACACTTGTTTTGGGAGATGAAAAATAGAGTTATCTGTGTTAATGCTAATGCAGGAAAATTTGAAAACTAAATAGAGGAATCATATTCGTTTTTGAGCTAGGTTGATGGCAACTAAAATTTAAAAAATGTAAAAAAAAAGTAAAATACTTTGCGAGTTAAACTGCAGTTATGGGTAAAGATTGTCAAATGTGAAATAAAACTAAAATTTGACATCTTCTCTCAAGACTTTAAATTTTATTTTAGGGAAAAAATGTGTTAATTACAAAAATTTAGTGATTTTTTAATATGTAGTATTTTGTATACAATGACAAACTACAAAGTAATGTTCGATTTAAATAGGTGTAATTTGTGAAGAGGGTATATTTTATTTTAGGCTTTTCAATGTTTTTTTACGGATGTTATGACTCTAGATACTGTAAAATAGGAAAAGTTGGTGCCTTAAACAATATTAAATAAAAAAGTAAGTATTGGTAAAAATGTAACTATAGTAGGTGAAAATAATATTGGGCAATTTACTTTTGTACATTATGGAAGTGTGGCACTAAAGAAACATTAGATTTTGCTCTAAAGTAGGTGATCATTCAAAATAAATTGTCAGTTCAAGCGAATATGAAAAAGCTTTCATTTTGATAAGAATGGAATAGTTACTTGCATAGAAAGTAATAAATGATATAGAATCAAAGAAAATATAGTTAAAAAAATAGAATAAATTTAAAATGAAAAACTTTGCCCTAATTGGAGCTTCAGGTTATATTGCACCAAGACATTTAAAAGCTATCAAAGATACAAAAAACAATCTTTTGGCTGCTTTAGATACTTTTGATAGTGTAGGTGTGATGGATAGTTATTTTCCAGAAGCAGATTTTTTTGTTGAAACTGAACGTTTTGATAGACATTTAGAGAAATTAAAATATGATAAAGGAATCGGATTAGATTATATTAGTATTTGCACACCAAATTACCTTCATGATGCACATATTAGAATGGCTTTGCGTAGAGGTGCAGATGCGATTTGTGAAAAACCATTAGTACTGAATCCTTGGAATTTAGATGCCCTTCAAAGAATGGAAAGAGAATCTGGGCAAAGAGTCTATAATATTTTACAATTAAGAATGCACCAAAGCATTATAGATTTGAAGAAAAAAATTGAAGCAGTACCCAAGGATAAAGTGTTTGATGTCGACTTAACCTATTTAACTTCAAGAGGAAATTGGTATTATACTTCTTGGAAAGGAGATGTTACCAAGTCTGGAGGAATTGCAACAAACATTGGAGTTCATTTTTATGATATGTTATCTTGGATTTTTGGGAATGTAAAAGAAAATATAGTTCACATTCATACACACGATAGAGCTTCTGGTTATTTAGAATTTGAAAGAGCGAGAGTAAGATGGTTTTTATCTATAAGTTACGACGTTTTGCCACAAGAAATTAAATCTAAAGGTCAAAGAACGTATAGGTCTATAACCATCGAAGGAGAAGAATTAGAATTTAGTGGAGGTTTTACAGATTTGCATACTCAAGTTTATGAAGGTATTCTCGATGGAAATGGATATGGATTGGAAGATGCAAGGCAAGCAATTGAGATAGTACATAATATAAGAAATACTGAACCTATTGGCATAAAAGGAGAATATCACCCTTTTGTAAAAAAACCACTTGAAAAACACCCATTTAAAAAATAATTACTAAGAAAAATTATGTTAAACCTTAATAATAAATCTATTCTAATTACTGGAGGAACAGGATCTTTTGGTAAAATGTTTACAAAACTAATTCTTGAAAGAAATACAGATTTAAAAAAACTCGTAATTTTATCCAGGGATGAGCAAAAACATTTTCAAATGGCTCAAGAATTTCCTGAAGATAAATATCCTGTTATGAGATACTTTATCGGAGATGTTAGAGATAAAGAAAGGTTAAAAAGAGCTTTTGAAGGGGTTGATATTGTAATTCATGCAGCAGCTATGAAACATGTTCATTTAGCTGAATACAATCCTATGGAATGCGTGAAAACTAATATTAATGGTGCAGAAAATGTTATTGATGCAGCATTGGAATCTGGAGTTAGTGAGGTTGTTGCTTTATCAACAGATAAAGCAGCGGCTCCAATTAATCTATATGGGGCTACTAAATTAGCTTCGGATAAATTATTTATAGCAGCAAATAATATAAAAGGAAAGAGGGATATTCGTTTTTCTGTTGTCAGATATGGAAATGTAATGGGATCAAACGGGTCTGTCATGCCTTTTTTCCTAAATAAAAAGAAAAAAGGAGAAAAATTCCTTCCAATTACAGATAATCAAATGACACGTTTTAATATCTCCTTACAAGATGGGTGTGAAATGGTTTTCTATGCAATCGAAAAGGCTTGGGGAGGAGAAATATTTGTTCCCAAAATACCATCATATAAAATTACTGATGTTGCAACTGCTATCGCTCCAAAACTAGAACAAAAAATAGTAGGAATTCGACCAGGAGAAAAGTTACATGAAGAGATGATAACAGCATCTGATTCATATAATACAGTTGATGTAGGTAAATATTATGCAATTCTTCCACAAAATTCACCATATTCACAGTATTCAAAAGATGATTATAAAAAAGCCTATAATGGAGTTGATGTGGCTGAAGGGTTTTCATACAATTCAGGAAATAACTCAGACTGGGAAACGGTAGAATCTTTGAGAGAGTTGGTGAAAACTCATGTGGATCCAAATTTTAAAGCATAATGAGAAAAATACCCTACGGTAGACAAAATATAGATCAAAATGATATCGATGCAGTATTATCAACTTTAAAATCTGATAACCTTACTCAGGGTCCAAAAGTTAGAGAATTTGAATCTAAATTTGCTGAATACGTCGGAGCTAACTATGCTGTAGCAGTTAACAATGCTACCTCTGGATTACATCTCTCTGTTCTAGCTTTAAATTTATCTAAAGGAGATCGCGTAATTACAACTCCTATTACTTTTGCAGCTACAGCCAACTGTATACGTTATGTAGGAGCAGAGGTTTGGTTTGCAGACATTGACCCAAATACATATTTACTTGATATTAGTTCTGTTAAAGAATTGATTGAATCAAAGCCAGAAGGTTTTTTTAAGGGAATAATACCTGTTGATTTTGCTGGACTTCCAGTTAATATGGAAGATTTTAGAGCTTTGGCAGACGCTAATGATCTTTGGATAATTGAAGATGCTTGTCATGCGCCTGGTGGATATTTTATTGATACGAAAGAAGATAAAAACTTTTGTGGAAACGGAAATTATGCCGATGTCGGTGTTTTTTCTTTTCACCCGGTCAAGCATATCGCCTGTGGAGAAGGAGGGATGTTGACTACAAATTCTAAAGAATTGTATGACAAACTCATGCTTTTGAGAACTCATGGAATAACCAAAGAAAACATGGAAGAAAACCATGGAGGTTGGTATTATGAAATGATCGAATTGGGATTCAATTACCGTTTGACCGATTTTCAATCTGCTTTGGGAATTGTGCAACTAGCGAAGAATGAGAAAGGAGTTGAGCGAAGAAATGAAATTTCTTTAGCCTATAAAAAAGCATTTAAGGGAAAAATTAAGTTTCAAGACTTGCCTGTTGGGAGGTATAATGCACATCATCTTTTTGTTATAGAGGTAGAAAATAGAAAAGAATTGTATGATTTTCTTCACTCTAAAGGAATTTTGGCTCAAATTCATTACGTACCAGTGCATACTTTGCCGTATTATAAGAATATAGGGTATGCAGATGCTAATCTTGTTTATGCAGAAAAATATTATTCTAGGTGTATCAGCTTACCAATGTATCCTACGCTTTCAAAAGAGGAACAAAATTTTGTGATTGAACAAGTTAAAGAATTTGTTAATGGGTAATATATGTATTATACCAGCTAGGGGAGGAAGTAAAAGAATTCCTAGAAAAAATGTTAAGGATTTTTTAGGAAAACCTATTATTGCATATTCCATTCAAGCAGCAATAGAGTCTGAATTGTTTGATGAAATAATGGTTTCTACTGATGATCATGAGATTGCTGACATTGCAATTAATTTTGGGGCTAAAGTCCCTTTTTTAAGGTCAGTTAATAATTCTAATGATTTTGCAACAACTTACCAAGTTATTGAAGAGGTAATTAAGGATTATAAAAGAAAATTAAATTTAGAATTCGAGTATTTTTGTTGCTTATATTCTTGTGCTCCTTTTGTGACACCGAATACACTTAAATTAGCTTATAATAAGTTAATAATTGAGAGGTTTGATACTGTGTTCCCAATTTTAGCATTCAGTTTTCCCATTCAAAGAGCATTAGGTTTGGAAAAAGGTAAAGTTAAAATGATAAATGACAGATACTTGTCTACTCGCTCACAAGATTTGGAAAATAGATACCATGATGCTGGACAGTTTTATTGGGGTTTAGTAGAACAAGTTTTAAGAGAAAAAAAATTGTTTAATTCTAATACAGGAGGTATAATAATTTCTGAATTAGAAGCGCAAGATATTGATACCTATGTTGATTGGAAATTAGCAGAACTAAAATACCAACTAAAAGAATGATATTTCCTTTAAAATATGTTTGTTTAAAAACAAATGTTTTTAAAAATCAAGAATTCAAAATTGTTCCAATTCGATTTGAAGACCGGCAAGATATTATGGAGTGGAGAAACGAACAAATGTATCATCTTAGGCAAGTAGAACCTTTAAGTAAAGAAAGTCAAGATAATTATTATAGAACGACTATTTATTCATTATTTCCACAAGAAAAACCAAATCAAATATTATTTTCTTTTCTTAAAAATGATGAATTAATTGGCTATGGAGGACTAGTACATGTTAATTGGGTAGATAGAAATGCTGAAATTTCATTTATAATGAAAACTGAATTAGAAGAAAATTATTTCAGTTTGTATTGGTCTTCATTTTTAAATTTGATTGAAATTGTTGCATTTAATGAATTGAATATGCATAAAATTTATGTTTATGCTTTTGATTTAAGACCTCATTTATATAAAGTGCTGAAAGCCAACAGATATTTCAAAGATGCAATTTTGAAAGATCATTGTTATTTTAATAATCTCTTTTTGGATGTTGTAATCCATTCAAAGATAAATAATAAATAATGGTTTTAGGTGTTTTAACAAGTGGTAATTTAGGTCTCAATACTTTGGTTCAACTAGAATCTAGATTTACGATAGGTTTTGTGCTAACTGATTTTAATTCAATAAATATTATTAATTTTTGCCAATTAAAACAAATACCATATTACTCTGGTAACCCCAGAAATAATAGAGGGTATAACTTCATCAAAAATATACCTGTAGATATAATTGCTTCTATAAATTACCTTTTTTTAATTGAAAAAGATATTATAAATCATTCAGGTAAACTAACTTTTAATATTCATGGTTCTCTGCTCCCAAAATATAGGGGAAGAACACCACATGTATGGGCTATTATTAACAATGAAAAAGAAACTGGAATTACTGCTCATATAATTGATGAGGGTTGTGATTCGGGTGGTATAATAAAACAAATCGTTATTCCTATTGATATTCTTGACACCGGAAATGATGTACTTGAAAAGTATAAAAAATATTACTTTAAATTGGTGCTTGATGTAATTTCTAACTGTGAGAATAAAAAATTACTCATTATTAAGCAAAGTGAAGCCCTTGCTACTTATTTTGGAAAAAGAACACCTTCAGATGGTAAAATTGAATGGAGTTGGCAAAGAGAGAGAATATATAATTGGGTAAGAGCACAATGCTATCCTTATCCTGGTGCATTTGCTTTTTATAAAAAAACGAAAATAATTATTGATACGGTTAAATTTTCTGAAATTGGTTTTAATGCTTCAATGGACAATGGAATAGTTTTAGTGAATAGACCAAATATAATTGTAAAAACTCCGAATGGGGCATTAGAATTAACTAAATTAAGAACACAAATAAAATTAGAAGTTGGAAATAAATTAATTTAATTGTGAAAAATAAGACATTTATTATTGCAGAATTATCAGCAAATCATAATGGAGATTTAAAAGTTGCTCTAGAGACGGTGAGAGCCGCTAAAAGATCAGGAGCTGATGCTATTAAATTACAAACCTATACTGCAGAAACTTTAACTATAGATTGTAAAAATGATTACTTTAAAATCAATCATGGAACTGCATGGGATGGTGAATATCTTTACGATTTATATAAAAGAGCTTTTACTCCATGGGAATGGCATAAAGAAATTTTTAAAGTTGCAAAAGAAGAAGGTTTAGTATGTTTTTCATCTCCATTTGATACAACTGCTGTAGATTTTTTAGAAGAATTAGAAACACCAATTTATAAAATAGCATCTTTCGAAATACAAGATATTCCTTTGATAGAATATGCAGCCAGTAAAGGTAAGCCGATGATTATTTCTACAGGTATTGCTGAAATAGATGATATTGAGTTAGCAATAGAAACATGTAAGAATTTAGATAATAATGATATAACAATTCTAAAATGTACTTCTGCCTATCCAGCAGATCCAGCAGATGCAAATTTATTAACGATTCCAGATTTAAAAAAAAGATTTGGTGTTAAAGTAGGCTTGTCAGATCATACAATGGGTATTGAAGGACCTGTTGTTGCAACTTGTTTAGGATCTTCAGTGATTGAGAAACATTTTATATTAAATAAAGAAGTTGGCGGGGCAGATGCTCATTTTTCTCTAGATGAAAAAGAGTTTACAGAAATGGTTAAAGCTGTTCGAAAGGCTGAACTTATGATGGGTAATGTAAATTATGCAATGACAGAAAAGAAAAAGAAAAGTCGTCAGTTTTCTCGCTCTTTATTTATTGTAAAAGATGTTAAGGCTGGCGATAAAATTACTTTAGAAAATGTCAGAAGTATTCGTCCTGGATATGGAATGCATCCAAAATTTTTAAACAATCTTTTAGGAAAAGTGTTCCAACGTGACTTTCCCAAAGGAACGCCCATGTCAGATAAGTGTTATTAAAAAAATGAAAAACCAGTTCATTGGACTAATTAATAGGCCTTTTGTGCGTAATGTGTTCACTGTGTTCACTGGAACGGCTGTAGCACAAGTTATTGTGGTAGGAAGTTCTCCTATAATCACAAGACTATATGAGCCGGAAGTGCTTGGAGTACTAGGAGTATTTCTTGCTATTACAGGTATTATTCAATCGGTTGGTTCTTTAACCTATTCAAGTGCAATTGTTTTGCCCAAAAAGGATGGAGATGCGAAAGCAATTGTTTTATTATCATTTATGATTTCTGGGATTATTTCATTGTTAGTCGCATTAATATTTATTTTTTTAAAAAGCCAAATTGTTTCATTATTTCAAATAAAAGAAATTGACTCATATGTTTTGTTAATACCATTATTTGTTTTTTTTGGAGTGTGTGCTATTATTGCTGATCAATGGCTAACGAGAAAAGAACAATTTAGAAAAATAACAAAAATCATGGTTATTAACACTTCTATGGTTCAAGTCGCCAAAATTGGAGCGGGTTTGAATAGTCCAACGGCTTTGTTTTTAGTTTACATAGCAACTTTTGGAAGAGTACTTCACGCCACTTCATTATCATGCAGTCAATTCATTTGGTCTAAAAAAAGGTTTAATAGTATTAAGAATGCCAATTGGTTTTCTATTAGCCTTGTCAATAAAATGGCAAAAAAATATAGCGATTTTCCATTGTATAAGGCACCACAATCATTTGTGGGGAATATTTCAGGTAAATTACCAATTTTATTACTTACAGGCTTTTTTGGGCCTGTTGTGGTTGGTTTCTATGCGTTAGGATCAAGGGTAATTACACTTCCTAGTAGCATTATCGCAAAATCATTCAGTAATGTTTTTTACCCAAAAATTGCAAAAAATTTTAATAGAGGTGAGGACATAAGAAAGCTATTATTAAAAGCAACCGCAGCTTTGGCCGCGATTGGGATAATCCCATATGCGATAATAATTATTTGGGGTCCTTGGTTATTTGGCTTTATATTTGGAGAAGACTGGTTTATAGCCGGAACATATGCCAGATGGTTGTCAATAATGTCTTATTTTAGTTTTATAGGTGGGGCTTGTTGGAGGGTAATTACTGTTATTAGAATACAGAGATTTGCGCTTGTTTTTTCCGTCATTACAGTTTTATTAAGCGCGGCTACACTAAATATGACAGCTATATACTTTAATGATGATTTATTAACGATTGCTTCTTTCTGTGTTATAAATGCGATATTATTAATATTTAAAATGTTTTGGGTTTTAAGGAAGGCAAAACCTAGCATTAGTATCCCTAATGATTCAATGATACAATAAAAGATGACAAACATAATTACAATTAAATTGAAATTCTAAACTGAAAGGCTGTGAGTAATATCAATTTAATTATTAACTTTTAAAAAAATTAACCTTGTGAAGAATAATAATTTAATAAAAATTTTGGACTGTACCTTACGTGATGGTGGGTATGTAAACAATTGGGAGTTCTCATTGGAATCAACAAAAGCAATTGTAAAGGCGTTAATTGATTCTAACATTGAAATTGTAGAGTGTGGCTTTGTAAATCAAAAGCATAAAAACTCAAGTGATTCGACAGTTTTTTCAGAAATAAGTCAAGTTAATGAATTGTTGTTATCTTTAGACAGAGATATTGAAAGTACAGATTTTTGTGTGATGGTAAATAAAGGGGATCTTGATATTGACTCTTTACCATCTTATAATAAAAAGTCAGGGCCGGTAAATATGATTCGCTATGCTTTTCATAGAAAGGACTGGAGAGAAGCACTAGACGATATTGAAATTTTGATTGAAAAAAAATATCGAGTATATGTTCAGCCAATGGTTACTTTGTCGTACTCTGATACTGAATTGCTAGAAATGTTAACTGAAGTAAACAAATATAATGTTTATGCTATGTACATTGTGGATAGCTTTGGAGCTATGTTTGGAGATGATTTTAGGAGATTACATTATTTATTTGAAAATAACTTAAAGAAGCATATTAGACTAGGGTATCATTCCCATAATAACTTGCAATTAGCCTATTCAAATGCTATTGATTTTATTCAAATAAAGGATTTTGAGAGAGAAATTATAATTGATTCATCAATCCAAGGAATGGGCAGAGGCGCTGGTAATTTGACTACAGAGCTAATAGCCAATTTTTTAAACAAGAAAAAAAGCACAGAATATAATATTGTTCCTTTATTAGAAATAATTGATAAATATTTAGAATCTATTTATAGAGAAAATTATTGGGGTTATTCAATTGCTCATTTTCTTTCAGCTTCATTTAATTGTCATCCAAATTATTCTACATTTTTAGTCAATAAAAAGAACTTGTCGATTGTAGATATTCAAAAAATTTTAGGCTTATTAGATAATGGTGAAAAAAAGAATTTTAATAAACACCGTATTGAAGAGTTGTATCTCAATTTTAAATCGAATGTTGATTTACCCATTAATTTTAGTGTAGACTTTTTTAAAGATCAAAACATTTTAGTATTGGCTCCAGGTCCTAGTTTAATTAGTCAAAAAGAAAATGTAGAGAAATTTATCAATACCAAAAAACCATTAACTATTGCTGTAAATCATATCCCCAAAAACTTCAAACCCAGTTATTTCTTCTTTTCAAATCAAAAACGTTACGACAAATTTATTGAGGAAATCGAACCTGAAAAAGCAATTATTACTACTAATATTCATGTAAACTCGGACAGCAGTAATTATAAAGTAGTAGACTATAATACCCTTGCTACAAAAACAAGCAATAAAAATGACAATGTAACCATCCTTTTATTAAACCTTTTAATAGATCAAAAAGTTAAAGAAGTATATCTTGCAGGTTTTGATGGCTATAAGTTCGATTCTGATAACTATAGTTACACAGAGTATGATCGAATTGTCGAAAGAAAAGTCATGGAACAACAAAATGAAAATATTATAGTTTCTCTTAACGAACTTCGTGAAAAGCTATCCATTAATTTCATTACGGATTCAGTTTATAAATAACAATTTGATTGTGACTAAAAAGATTATTGGTATTATCCCTGCAAGGTACAAGTCATCTAGATTCCCTGGTAAACCACTAACTAAACTTCTTGGAAAACCAATGGTGTTATGGGTTGCAGAACTTTCAGGAAAAGCGCTGGGAAACGAAAATGTATTTGTTGCAACAGAGGATGAAAGAATCAAGAAGGTAGTAGAGGATGAAGGTTTCAATGTTGTGATGACTTCTGATACTCACCTTACTGGAACCGATAGACTATCAGAAGTTGCCCAAAAGGTACATGCAGATATATATATAAATATACAAGGAGATGAACCCACTATTAATCATGAAATAATTCAAGCAGTGGCAAATATGAAAGTAAATAACGATTCTTACGTCATTAACGCCATGGCAAAATTAAATACAGATGAAGATCCTGGTAATATTAATATACCTAAAGTTATAACGACTGAAGATAACGAAATGGTATACATGTCAAGAATGACCATACCTGGATTTAAAAATTACGAAAACAGACCTGAAACTTATTACAAACAGGTATGTATATATGCCTTTAATAGAGAGCAATTATTGGGTTTTGGAGATTTTGGTAGAAAATCTAGACTTGAAAGTTCTGAAGATATTGAGATATTGAGGTATCTTGATCTTGGTATAGGAGTTAAGATGTTAGAAGTAGAAGGGAACTCATATGCTGTCGATGTTGAAGAAGACATTGCTATAGTTGAGAGACGTTTAAAAGAAATACACAAACTATGATAAAAAAAGTAACAACTTTCGGAGAAATAATGTTGCGACTGTCTCCGGTTGAAAAAGGTGAACGTCTGACTCAAGCTACTTATTTCAGAATTGAGACAGGAGGTAGTGAATCAAATGTCGCCATTGCCTTGAGTAATCTAGGTTTAGAATCTAGATTTATTACAAGGCTTCCTGATAATGTACTTACAGATAAAATAATCCAAAGCCTAATACAGTTTGGTGTGGATACTACTTTCATCAAAACTGGCGGTGATAAGGTGGGAATTTACTGGACAGAAAATGGCATTGGCCCTCGAAATTCCTTTGTTATATATGACCGGGATAACACATCATTTTGCCAAATGTCAACAAATGACTTTAACTGGGAAGAGATATTTCAGGATACATCTTGGTTTCATTTCTCTGGTATTTCTCCTGCAATCTCTGAAAATGTTAAAAATGTTTTACTAGATGCCATTCAAAAGGTAGACATACCTTATTCTGTAGATTTAAATTATAGAGAAAACCTTTGGAAATGGGTAAATAAAGATGCCAAATTGATTACAGAATATATGAGGTCTTTATGTAAACGAGCCAGCTTAATCGCTGGGAATGAAAGTGATTTTCAGGATGTTCTAGGAATCCATCCAGATTCTGAAAACAATTATACTGATATTGCAACTAAATGTTTTGAACAGTTTCCAAACTTGAAGTATATCTCAATTTCAAACAGAGAAGCGTTATCAGCCTCTACCAACATTTGGAATGGATTCCTATTTGTAAAAGATAAAGATATAAAAAAAATTGAAGGTTTAAAGTACAACCTTGAATCAATAATGGACAGAGTCGGAACTGGTGATAGCTTTGTTGCTGGGATAATTTATGGGCTTTTAAATGACAAGAAATATTCATACCAAAAAATTATTGACTTTGCAACAACTTTAGCTGCACTTAATCACACTACCATTGGAGATGCCTCAAGGTTTTCGGCTGATGAAGTTAGAAAAGTTATTGCTAATAGAGGAACTGGCAGAATTATAAGATAATAACTATAAAAATATTTATAATAATTTAACAAGTAGAATTAATCAAATTAGAGGCTCCTCTGAAATTTTATAAAAGGCAATTTAAAGTCAAATATTAAAAATAGAAAAATATGTATAAGTTTAGTTTGTTAGATATAAGTTTGCTACTAGTTGCTTACCAATGAGTAAAAAACTACCATTAAAAAAAGTTGTCTATTTTTTATGTTCTCCTAGTTTGGGCATGCTAGATAATTGGTTACCTGTGATTTGGAGTCTTAAAGAAAAGCGGAAAGATTTAAAATTTGTTATTATTTTTCCAAAATCTAACGCTATTAATCAGATTCATTTATCAAATGTTCTAATTATTTTAGCGGCTAAAATTTTTGACTCTATTATTTTCAAATCTCATGGGAAACATTGGTTAACTACCAATACTTTTTCAGAGGCGAAAATAATAAATAAGCCTTCAAAACTTGAATGGTTTTTATTAAGAGTTTCTAGAAAGTTAAAAAAATGGCCAATTACCAAAACACTGGGTAGTTTAATTCATTACGGTTACAATAAATTTAGTAAACTTTTAAATAAAAAATATTTATGTAATTGGCAATTTACCGAAAAAAATGAAGCTTATCTTCTTTTTGATATTTATGAAGAGTCAAAGTCATATAATTTAGAATTGATGAAGAATTTTGCAGAAGTTCCCAAGTTCTCTATTCAACATGGAATTAATATAAATGATGGCGGTATTTTAAGGAAAACAAAAAATAAACTAAACAATGATTTTAGAAAAGATGTAAATGCATATTTATTTTCTTCCAAAGAGCGTCCATTTTATGAATATGAATACGCTATACATAAATCAAAGATGGAAGTTGTGGGAGTGCCTAGACATAGTCCCAACTGGATGGAATTTATACGATTAAATATTCTCAAACAGAGTAATAAAATCAATGAGAAGAACAAAGGATCAATTTTTATAATCTCGAGACCAGGCACCACAAAGTATTTTCCATATGAACGCAAAAAGAAAGCCTTAGAAAACATCAAACTATTGGCATGGAAAGATCTTAAAAAAAATATTGTGGTTAAACTGCATCCGAAAGAGAGGAAAGAGGGGATTTATGAGGAGGTGTTTGGTAATGAAAACTATGGCGATAATTGGATATATTCAGACCTTCATCCATTTGTTTTAGGTAAAGAGTGTGATTTTGCAATAAGTTTTTATTCTGGTGTTGTGATAGACATGCTAGCATTGGGCGTACCTACGATTGAATATCTTGACTTAAGAGGAATATCTGAATTTGATAACAATAAATCTCTTCGCGATAAAAACGATGAACCCGTTTTTAGCTACCGATATCTGGATTTGGTTTTAGGTGCAAGTGATTATTTTCAGATGAAAGAACATGTTATGGAAATAATGAATAATCGAGAAACTGTACTTTCCAAACTTCAAACTAAATACAACGAACTTTTTCCACAAATAAAAAACATAAATAACTGGATTGCACAGGACATTCTTGATGCTAGTCCTAAAAAATTTACGTAAGAATTACTTTTTATCACTTTTTTAGGTATCAATCGATATACAAATTCATTATACAAACATTAAATTTTAATGAAATAAGAGAGCTATCAAAAAATATTTTAACCTTTAATTTAAAATTTATAAATGAAAGATATAAAAAAAACACTTTTCTTACCAATTGAGATAATACCACGAGAATTAGATTCCAAATTACTTATCGCTCACAAGGCACTTGAAAAAGGCTATTCGGTAGTTGTGGGAACAAAAGGAGGAGTTTACAAAAGCGCGCGTTCATATGGAAGAGGTATTTATTTCTATAAAGATCATTCTCCGCTATCATCACGCTTACTCCAAGAACTTCAAGTCGTAGGTCTGAAAATTGTTACCATGGATGAAGAAGGGCTCAGTTGGGCATCACCTAAAGTCTACAGATCTACAAGAATAGATGAAACGACAATTAAGATTAGTGATGCGATTTTTGCCTGGGGTCAGAAACAGTATGATTTATTAACTAGTACTTCTCCTGAATACAAAAAAAAAATTCATTTGATTGGAAACCCCCGATTTGATGTACTGCATTCAAAATATCGTCAATTCCTTAAAGATCAATCAAAAGAACAACTATCTTATTCTGATGATGGCTATGTTTTAATAAATAGTATGTTTACTCCAGGAAATTGGAACCCCTTATTATATGGAACGTCTTCCTATGTTGAGCATATGCGTGATCGAGGGTTTATTCATAATGATGAAGATTTTAACTTGTTTACAAAAGTAAGTGAGAATTCAGCACAATTATTCGAAGCTTATGTTTCTCTACTTAAACGACTCAGCCAGGCATTTCCTAATACCAAGT
The DNA here is from genome assembly GCF_002954685.1 of Polaribacter porphyrae. Taxonomy (GTDB): domain Bacteria; phylum Bacteroidota; class Bacteroidia; order Flavobacteriales; family Flavobacteriaceae; genus Polaribacter; species Polaribacter porphyrae. The sequence goes on from NZ_MSCN01000001.1 coordinate 115,660, forward strand.
TTGTAATTCGACCTCATCCTGATGAAAATCATGAAGCATGGCGGAATATTTTTGCTTCCACAAATAACGTAGTTGTTGAATATAGTGGTAATGCCACCTATTGGATTTTGGGGGCAAAAGTGTTAATTTATTCAGGTTGTACAACAGCAATAGAGGCATGGGCAATGAACAAACCAACCCTTCGATACCATCCGAACCCTGAAACTAAATTTGACCCAGCTCTTCCAAATCGATTTGGAAAAACTGTACAAACAGAAAAAAGGGTAGTTGAAGAGTTAAAAGTTTTACTAAGCAAGACGGAAGATAATAGGTTTGATTTGGACTCTAATTTCGTTGAAAGTTATATTAAAAATGTATTTTCTGCTGATGCTGCGGAAAATATAGTGCATGTATTGGAATCTTTCTATGTTGAGGACGAGCATTTGAATAAAAAAAGCATATTTTCACTCGCATTGTTAAGAAAAAAAATTCATTTACTATTTTACTTTGATATAAAAAAGAGATGGGGAAGCAGATTATTGGGGAAGGTAAAACGAACATTACAGCACAAAGATATTGAGAAAGAATCAAAGGTTGCACAAGCTAAATTTCAAAAATTTCCCGGTTTAAAAAAAGAAGATATAGAAATGCGTTTGACATCATTAGATAAAATTATTGGCAAACAGAAAGAAAAGAAGCGTAATATAGTTAAGATAGCACCAAATACTTTTAAAATAGAGAATAATTATACTTAATTTCGCATGGAGCAAAAGTGAATGAAATTTTAATAAAAAAATATTTCTCTTTGAAAAAAAATATAAGTAAAATAATAAGTCCAATACTGGAATTTATCGGTTTCATTACTCAACCTCTATTTAATATGATGAATAAGAGGTTTGATGTGAAATGTTTGAATAGTGATGGTAAGCATGTTTTTTTCGGTTATTATGATTTGTCTCCTTTTGATAAAAATGATACAAAAGTACTTGCGCATCGAACACATCACCCATTAATATCACCCGATCCGAAAAGCTGTATTGATATAGGCTATTATGATATTGATTCTTTAAAAAACAACACCAATTTTATTAAAATTGGCGAAAGTAATGCATGGTGTTGGCAGCAAGGTAGTAGGTTACAATGGTTTCCAAAAAAAACTAATGAGAAAACTGTTTTTTATAATACAGTAAAGGCTGACAAATATATCGGCATCATTCAGGATATATATACTAGAGAAATAATTAAAGAAATTCCATTGCCTTTGTATGATATATCAAATTGCGGAAATAAGGGATTGTCTTTAAATTTTTCACGACTGCAGCGCTTACGTCCAGGTTATGGTTATGCATCCTTGCCTGATATAACTGAAAATGAAAACATCCCAAAACATGATGGCATTTTTTTGTTTGATTTTAAGATAGAAAAAAATAAACTACTAATTTCATTTGATGAAATTGTCAATATTGGTAAAATGCCAGAAGATTGGAAAGATTTTCAACATTATATAAATCATTTATGCTTTAACCAATCTGGTACAAAGTTCATGTTTCTGCATTTATTATCAAAAAACAAGAAGAGGCATTCTCGACTTTTTGTTTGTAATACAGATGGTTCTAATTTAAAATTGCTAGATGATTCTGATGTAATATCACATTACACATGGAAAGATGACAATACTCTTCTTTGCACAGTTTATTCAAAACTAAGTAAAGCATTTAGCTATACAAACTATGATCTTAAATCAGGGAAGTGTGAGAAATTACTACCAACTGTTTTAAAAAATGATGGGCATCCTACATTCATTTGGAACAATACAGCATTGCTAACAGATACTTATCCAAATCGGTTTAGGCAGCAATCTCTAATAACATTAGATTTGAAAACTAAATATATAAAAAAGGCACGTTTTTATAGACATAATAAGTTTAAAAGTGAAGTACGAACCGATTTACACCCTAGAGTTAACAACACAGAAACTATCATATGTATTGATGATGAATTCGATGGCTTTAAAGCCATAAAATTACTCAGACTCATTGATTGAAATGTGAGATTATAGAAATTTGAATACCAATCTGATTAAATTAAACATAATACATGACTAAAAAGTTGTTTTACATACATATGGCTTCGGTTCAATCTTCAAAATCTGGTGGGTTGAATACTACTCTATTGCAAGTTTTTTCAATGTGTAATGCTTTTGTAACAGCAGGATATGAAGTTACTTTGGCCATGCAAAAAAATGAGAACTTTGAAAACAATCTCAAAGATTTTATTAATAATTCATTCAAAAATGGAATTAATTTTGAAATAAAAACATGGAATCAAAAATCTAAGAATTTGTTTATTAATCGATTTTTGGTTAAACGTAACATTGTTCAACTTGTCAAGCTAAATGTACCGGATATTATTTTTTCCAGGGATTCATTTGTTTTAAATGCTCTGACTAAATTTAATGTTCCCCTTATTTTTGAATCACACAATTCTAAATTGCATACTGGACATAATATACTGCATAAATTTTTGGAAAAAAGATTACTGCGCGTAGCAAAGTCATCAAATTTTAAGTGTTTATTTTCTATAAGTGAATCCCTTTCAAAACATTGGGAGCAAAAAGGTATACCTCAAAGAAAGCTCTTTGCTTGGCACGATGGCTTTGATACCTCTCTTTTTGAAAAACATATTGACATAAATACTGCAAAATCAAGATTAAAACTTCCTACTGATAAAACCATAGTTACCTATACTGGAGGATTGTATCCGAGTAGAGGCATTGAAAATATTGTTTATTTAGCAAAAGATTTTCCAGATGTGGACTTTTTAGTTATTGGAGGTCCTGAAAAAAATCGACAGAATTTTCAAAAACTGTCACTGGAGGATTCCGTCTTAAATATAAATTTTATGGGTTATGTAGAACATAATTTGGTTCCACATTATTTATATGCCTCCGATATTTTACTAGCTTTATGGTCATCAAAAGTCCCTACAATTAATTATTGCTCACCATTAAAAATTTTTGAATATATGGCTGCTGGTAGGACAATTGTGGCTCATGGCTTCCCTACCATTCGAGAAGTACTTGAAAATGAAAAGGACTCAATCTTGTGTCAGCCTGATGATTTTGATTCACTTAAATCGTCATTAAGCAAGGCGCTTATAGCGAAAGATATTTTTAATTATGGTGAAATAGTTAGAGAAAAGGCATTCAAATTATATTCTTGGGACAATAGAGTCAAGAAATTACTTAAGTTTATACAAAACCAATAGACCAGATATTCTATTGATAGCTTTTATAAAATAACAATCCTTTTTTAATTTAAAATAATGTTATGTCAACATTAAATATTGCGCTTTACTTTTCATTTGTATTTCTTGGTATGCTCTATATTTTTTATAAAGTTGGTTTATCTCGGGTTAGTTTATTGTTGGTTCTTGTTTTCTGGGAAGGGTTCTTTGACTATCTAGATACTGTCACTATATCTGGGTTATTAAGTATATACAAAATATGTGTTGTCTTTTATGCTGTTTCGATATCATGGAAAAAAAGAAATCGTTTTAAAAATAAAGCTGACCTAGCAGTAAATTTTACTTTTTTATTATTTACAGTATCATTTTGGATTACCTATTATTTTTATGGCGGGGTCTTGTTAACAATATTAAGTCAATATTTATATAAGTATGCATTTTTATGGATTGCTTACCATTATCTCAAAGATATTATTTATAACATTCCAAAAAGAGAATATGTAAAAAATGTACTTCTCAACATCATTTATGTTCAGATTGCGGTAGCTGTATTTAAAATAATTTTAATGGGTTTTAAATTTGAAGGGTTAGTTGGTACTATGAGTTATGGTGGTGGTGGGCCTGCAGTTGTTATACCGATTATGGCAATGATTTTTTACTGGTTGATACAAAATGGTAAGTTTACAAAAAAAGACTGGATTGTCACTGGCTTAATTTTAATCATCGCTATTGCAAGCGGTAAACGTCAACCGATTATTATTTTTCCTGCTATATTGTTTTTTTTATTTGTTTTTGTCGCCCGTACATTAAGATTAGTTGGACTACTTAAATATTTAATTATAGCTTTAATAGTTTTTTATGTCGGTGTCAGAATGACTCCGACGATTACACCAGAAAAAAAGGTAGGAGGAAGTTTTGATATTTCTTTTGTTAGTAATTATATCAAAAGTTATTATTTTGGTACTGACCAGGCTAGATCATTATTAGATAAAGATAGTAAAGGAATCGGAAGAGGAGCAGCGCTTTATTTGTATTTTAAGCCAGAGATGTTAACACTTGAAAGTAATAAGGAAATACTTTTTGGTAAAGGCGTTTATGAAGTAGCTATTGGTAAGTATGGACGTTTTACTGCCGGAGGACGTTCAGATTATGGTATAAAGCACGAAGGTTTAATAGGGGAAGGCGGTGCTTTGATTTATACACTTGGTTATATGGGGTCAATACTTTTGCTAGTATTTGTAGCATCGATAATTTTTTCAATAAAAAACAAAAAATTAGCATGGATTATCTTCTTTTATTTTTTGTGGGATATTTTGTTATATTATAATCAAATGATTTTCTTTAATTCATCAGGGTTGATTGTTTTAATTATAATCTTTTACTCTAATAGCTTGGAAAGAGAAAAAGTATTAAATTTGAAACGAAATTTAAATAAACGTTAAACAAAATAAAAGTTCTAAAAATCTCAATTCGTATTTTTTTCTAAAAAGTTGAAGAACCCAATATATTAATTTCTCTGTCGATTTATAATTATCTTAAACACTCAAAATAGTAAAGTATGAGCTCATCAATTTCTATACTTTTCGCAGGTGACTTTGCACCTTGTCGTAGATTCGAAAGTCTGGTTCTCCAAAAAAAAAATGAAATATTTGGTAATCTACAAAAAGATATTACTGAAGCAGACTTTTCTTTTTTGAACCTTGAAACACCTCTGTGTATTTATAACAATCCTATTGAAAAAACTGGACCTAGTTTAAAAGCTCATCCAGATTGTATTCAGGCTGTAAAAAGTGCCGGATTTGATGTAGTCGGTTTAGCAAACAATCATATTATGGATTTTGATAAAGAAGGACTTGAAGAAACTATACTTTCTTGTAAGAGCGCTGATTTGAACATATGTGGTGCTGGAAAAAATTTGGAAGAAGCACAAAATATAACTATAGTAGAAAGTCGTGGTTTGAAGATAGCTTATATTGCTGTAGCTGAGCATGAATTCAGTATTGCCGATACTGATAAAGCTGGTGCTGCACCATTAGATCCAGTGGATAATACATTACAGATAGAATCTGTCCGAAATCAGGTAGATCTTGTTTTTGTAAGTATACATGGTGGTAATGAATATTTCTCATTACCTAGGCCAGGTTTACGAAAATTGTGTAGGTATTATATCACTCGTGGGGCAGATGCTGTTATCTGTCATCATCCTCATGTTGCTGGTGCTTACGAAATTTATAAAGATAAACCCATTGTTTACAGTCTAGGGAATCTCATATTTGATCACTCAACCCCACCAGAGGGATGGAACGAAGGTTATGCTGTTAGTCTAGAATACACTATTGAAGATAAGAAGTTATCTAAATTCAATGTTATACCCTACACACAGTCAGTTGAACAGGGGGGGCTTTGTAAAATGTCGGGTTCTGTTAAAAATGTATTTTTAAAAAAAATTGAATATTATAATAATATTCTTGGTAATGAAGATCTTTATATTGAAACCTGGAATGAATTTTGTCAAAAAGAAAAAAATACACTTTTATTAAAAAATTATTTACCTGTTCATTTTCGAGGTATGCGTAGGGTGGGTAAAATTATTAACCCCAAATTTTTATTTCTCCCTTCACAAAAAAATAGACATGTAAAGCTTAATTTAATAAGATGCGAGAGTCATCTTGAACTTTTACGTAGTGTTTTATCTGAAGAGGATGTAGATGGTTGATTTACTTTTAATAAAGCAAAGAACTAATTAAAAAGAATCTATTTATAGCAGATACGTTAAAGCATACACACAGTTTATGAAAATCAAAAATAAAACAAAATTTGCAATTCTAAAAAACGAAGATCCATTTGACCACTTAAAATGGGTCAATGCCTGCGAAGATTACCCAATAAATATTGATTTTGAAGTGTTTGATTTAACAATTGAGACTTGGTTGGAAGATATAACCGCATACTCCCCTAGTCTATTGTTATTGAAACCTTCTGGCAAAACATCTTTATACCGTAGTTTATATCAAGAGCGCCTAGAAATTTTAGTAACTTCACTAAAGTATAAAACCTTTCCATCTCTTGATGAAGTTAGGATTTATGAAAGTAAAAGGTACTTTGCATATTGGGCAAAAGCTCATCAATTGCCCCATCCAAAAACATGGGTTTATTATCATCGCAATGAAGCGTTAAAAGCACTAAAAAAAATGAACTTTCCTTTGGTTGGAAAAATGAATATCGGTGCTTCTGGTAAAGGTGTTCAGATACTTGACTCAAAAAATCAAGTAAAAAAATATATTAAGAGAGCTTTTAGCGATGGTTTGGTTTCCAATACTGGCCCAAAATTAAGTCAGGGTAAATTGATTCAGCGTGCTTGGCATAAGTTTACTCACCCCAAAGAATTAATCAACAAACTCAGAACATATAGGGATATTGCTTCGGATTCTCAAAAAGGATTTATTATTTTACAAGAGTTCATTAAACATGATTATGAATGGAGAGCTGTACGAATAGGGGACTCTTATTTCGCGCATAAAAAAATTGTATTAAACAAGAAAGCAAGCGGTACATTAGAAAAAGAATATGGAACTCCCCCAGTTGAGTTGTTGAATTTTGTCCGTTCATTGACAGATTTGTTTAGATTCAGAAGTATCGCAGTAGATGTTTTTGAGCCAGTAAAAGGCCAGTATTTAATTAATGAAGCTCAGTGTATTTTTGGTCAGTCAGATCCATATCAAATGTTAGTTGATGGAATACCAGGGAGGTATTTATTTAAAGATGATCAATGGGTTTTTGAGAAGGGTAATTTTAATTCAAATTCATCTTATGATTTGCGACTAAAAGATGCGATTAAAATTAACGGGCTCGATTTATGAAAATTCTTTTTGTCTGTAGTGGAAATTCTGTTTTTGGTGTTTCTCCAATCACAAAGAATCAAGGGAATTCAATTAACAAATCTGATGATGTTGTTTATTACTTTCCTATAATAGGAAAGGGAGTTTTGAATTATATTAAAAATATTTTTTTGTTAAAAAAACACCTATTAATCAATAAGTATGATATTGTTCATGCACACTATTCATCTTCTGCATTTGTTGCAGCACTAGCTAATGCTAAACCATTAGTTGTTTCTTTAATGGGAAGCGATGTCCAAGGTAGCTACCTATCCAAATTAGCCATTAAGTTTCTTTATAAGCTCTACTGTAAAAATATAATAGTTAAATCAACCAAAATGCTTAATAGCCTTGGTTTTAAAAACATATCTGTTATACCGAACGGTGTTAATTTAGAAATATTTTATTCAATGAATAAAAGAGATTGTCAAAAGCAATTAGGATGGGATTATAATAAAAAACATATTCTATTTGCAGCCAATCCATTAAGACCAGAAAAAAACTTTAGATTAGCTAAACAGGCATTTTCAATACTTAATAATGGAAACATCGTACTTCATTCTCTAAACGATGTTTCTCCTAAACAGATGCCTTTATGGATGAATTCAGCTGATGTTGTGCTACTTGTCAGTTTGTGGGAAGGATCTCCCAACGTTATAAAAGAGGCTATGGCTTGCAACCGTCCGATTGTTTCAACGGATGTTGGAGATATACGTTGGTTATTGAACGGTATGCAAGGATGTTGTATTACTTCTTATGACCCTGAAGATGTTGCTAAAAGTCTTAAAATATCTTTAGAATTTTCTGAGAACAAAGGACAAACAAAAGGTAGGGAAAAAATCATTGAGTTGGGGCTAGATTCAAAAACCATTGCCAAGCGAATTATGAGTTTATATAAATCGGTGCTAATATTTAATGAAAAAAAATGTCCTTAATAAAAAATTGATTTGGATTCAAAAGTATTAAAACCAAAAAAAATATTATCAACTCAAATATTTCATGAACATTCTTTTCTTTTTTGTACATCCTTCTAAATTTCATGTTTTTAAGAAAACCATTAATCATTTAAAAAGTAATGGTCATAATGTGGATATATTAATAACTTCTAAAGATGTATTAGAAGAATTAGTGAAAAATGAAGGCTGGAATTATACTAATATTTTCCCAGAAGGGAGAAAGTTTAAAAATGTTTCGCCTTATATAAGTGCAGGTGTAAATTTTTTTAGAACAATACATAGATTATTAAAATATTGTAGAAATAAAAAATACGATTTATTTATTACTGATGATTTATTAGTATATGTTGGTAAAATAAAAAAAATACCAACTATTGCTTTTACAGATGATGATCTTGCAATTGTAAAACAATTTTCAATAATATTAAAATTTGCAAATTATATTTTAGCACCATCAATAACTAATTTAGGTAAATTTAATGAAAAAAAAATTGCATTTGATGGTTATAAAGAATTAGCATATTTACATCCAAATCAATTTACCCCAGATTTGGAGCTGGTAAAAAAAATAATTCCAGAAAAAAACTTTTTTATTTTAAGGTTAGTTTCTTTAACAGCATATCACGATGTTGGAAAATCTGGTATCACAAAAGAAAAAGCAAAGCAGTTGATAAGTCTTTTAGAAAAATATGGGCAAGTTTATATAAGTGCAGAAAGAGAATTAAGTCCTGAACTAGAGAAATATAAATTGAAAATTGAACCACACCAATTAAAAGATGTATTATCACAAGCAAAGGCATATATTGGAGATAGTCAAACTATGTCTTCGGAAGCAGCAATCTTAGGAGTTCCCTCATTTAGATTTAATGATTTTGTAGGTAAAATAGGGGTTATGGATGAGAAAGATGATGTTTATAAGCTATCTAAAAGTTATAAAACATCAGAATTTTCTTTCTTACTTAAAGATTTAGAAAACAGTTTAAATGGAGACGTTTTTTCTCTTAAAATAAAAGAAAATCAAAAAAGAATGCTTTCAGAGAAGGTGGATTTAACAAGTTTTATGATATGGCTTTTAGAGAATTTCCCTGATAGTATAAGAACCTTAAAGAAAAACCCTTTATATCAGGAAAAGTTTATTAATTTTATGGGCTAATTTAAGAAAAAGTATGTTATGAAAATTATTACAGTAATTGGAGCAAGACCACAAATAATTAAAGCTGCAGCAATTAGTAGAGAAATATTAAAAAATTACTCAAATAAAATTGAAGAAATAATTGTTCATACAGGTCAACACTATGATCAAAATATGTCGGAATTTTTTTTTGATGAATTAAATATACCAAGACCAAATTACAACTTAAATGTGGGTTCTAGTTCTCATGGAGTACAATCTGGAAAAATGATTGAAGGTATAGAAGAAATTATAATTAAAGAAAGCCCTCAATTTATTTTACTTTATGGAGATACTAACTCTACATTAGCAGGTGCTGTAGCAGCATCAAAAATAAATGTTCCAATTGTACATATAGAAGCAGGTTTAAGATCTTATAACAGAAAAATGCCTGAAGAAATAAATAGAATTGTTTGTGATCATTTATCAACATTATTATTTTCTCCAACATTAACAGGTTATAATAATCTAATTAAAGAAGGGTTTAGTGTAAAAAAAGAAAAGCCTTTTACCCCAGACAATCCGTGGGTTTTTCATTGTGGAGATATTATGTATGATAACTCTTTGCATTTCGCTAAAATTTCTGCTAAAAAATCTACGATATTAAGCAAATATAATTTAGTGCCAAATAAATTTATTTTATCTACAATACACAGGGATCATAATACTGACGTTCAAGAAAATTTAGAATCTATTTTTAAAGCTCTTTTAACCATATCTAAAGAATATAAAATAGTATTGCCATTACATCCAAGAACAAAAAATAAATTGAATGAAATGGAAGATAAAGATTTATATAATTCTATAATCAGTAATGAAAATTTATTGTTGATACCTCCTACATCATTTTTAGATATCATAGAATTAGAAAAATCATCTAAAATGGTTGTCACAGATTCTGGTGGAGTACAAAAAGAAGCTTATTTTTTTAATAAACCTTGTATAATCTTAAGACCAGAAACAGAATGGTTGGAAATTTTAGAAACTGGTAAAGCAAAATTAACTTCAGCTAATTATTCAGATATTATTGAGGCTTTTAATAATTTTAAAAGTTCAAAAGAAGAGGAGTTTCCAAAAATTTTTGGTAATGGTAAAGCCTCGCAATTTATTTGTAATAAACTATTTTCTAATAATAAAGAATTATAAATTATGTGCGGAATATTTGGAGTTATTACAAAAGAAGAAGCTAGGTACAGTAACAAGTTCTTAAAAAAATCATTAAAATCATTAGCAAAATTATCTGAAACTAGAGGAAAAGATTCTTCAGGTCTGTGTAGTTTAAATCACAAAGACAATAGTTTTGACATTATTAAAGGTCCTATACCTGCTAATGAACTATTAAAGAGATCTAAAGTTAAATACACCCTAGACAACTTGTTTTCTAAAGAAAATGATGATAAAATTAAGCTTGCATTTGGGCATGCTAGACTAGTTACTAACGGAACTCAATTAGAAGATTCTAATAACCAGCCAGTTATGAAAGATGATATTATTTGTATTCATAATGGTATTGTTGTTAATGTTGATGATTTGTGGAAAGAGCATCCAACTTTAGTTAGGGAGAACGAAATTGATACAGAGATTTTACCTGCATTAATTAGAATGGAACTCAACAAAGGAAACTCAATAGAATCTTCTGTTAAAAATAGTATTGATAAAGTTTTTGGAACCGCTTCAATAGCAACAACATTTGCAGATTTAGAAAAATTTGTTTTAGCTACTAATAATGGTTCTTTATATGTTATTCATAATAATAAAGACATTATTTATTTTGCTTCAGAAAGAGCAATGCTAAATGGTCTTATAGAAAAAATGTCTTTAAAAGATACAATTGGAGAGTTCGAGTTTTTTCAATTAAGAGCAAAAAACTTGCTTGTTTTAGATTTAAAAAACTTTACTTTTAACAAAAAATCTTTTTCAGAAATAGAAGAAAATAAAAAAAGTGAAGAGTTTTCAAGTACTAAAAAAGACCTAAATTTTTATAGTGAAGAATCTCGAAAAAAACAAATTTCAACAGTATTAGATTTAAATGAAATACATTTAAGTTCTGAAGCTGTTAAAGATAAAGACATGCTTATCTATCCTTTTGAGAAAATTAAAAAGCTCAAAAGATGTAAAAAGTGTATCTTACCAGAAACTTTTCCTTATATAGAATATGACGAAAAGGGAGAGTGTAATTATTGCAAAAATTACAAAAAGAAAAACCAATCAAGATCTTTAGACGAGTTAAAAGCTTTAGTTGAACCTTATAGAAGTAAAGACGGTTCTCCTGATTGTTTAGTTCCATTTAGTGGAGGTAGAGACAGTATGTATGTAATGCATGTTATAAAGAAAAAATTAGGTTTAAACCCAATTGCTTTTACTTATGATTGGGGAATGGTAACAGATTTAGCAAGAAGAAATATTGCAAGAATTTGTGGTGAATTAGGTGTAGAGAATATTATTGTTGCTGCAGATATGCACTGGAAAAGAACTAATATTAGAAAAAATATTAAAGCTTGGTTGAAAAAACCAGATTTAGGTATGATTCCTCTTTTTATGGCTGGAGATAAATTTTTCTTTTATTATGCTGATAAAGTAAAAAAACAAACAAATATAAAGTTAAATATTTGGGGAATTAACCACCTTGAAAACACGGATTTTAAAACAGGTTTTGGTGGTTTAGCACCACAATTTGATAAAGAAAAAATTTATTCTTTATCGGTTAAAAATCAGTTAAAATTATTTGGATTTGTTGGGAAAAATTTAATTCAAAGTCCTGGTTATATAAATCAATCTATTTTAGATTCTTTAGGTTCTTTTGCATCTAGATATGTTGCTCCAAAATCAGACTATTATCACTTATTTGATTATATGCAATGGGATGAAAAAACCATTGAAGATACTATTATAAATGAATATAAATGGGAAACTTCTATAGATACAAAATCTACTTGGAGAATTGGTGATGGTACAGCAAGTTTTTATAATTATGTATATACTTTAGTGGCTGGTTTTAGTGAAAATGATACATTTAGAAGTAATCAAATTAGAGAAGGTATGCTAACTAGAGAAGAAGGTTTAGCATTAGTTTATGATGAAAATAAACCTCGATATAACTCTTTAAAATGGTATTTAGAAATTATTGGTTTGGATTTTAGAGATGTTATTAAAACTGTAAATAAAATGCCTCAATTATACTAAACTTAATTTTATATGAAAAAATTGAAATTTTTTATCTTATTTTTTGTTGTTGTAAGTTATTCTCAATTAAGTTCAAGTCAAAATATAGATTCAGTAAGCTTTAATAAAAAATGGTTTGCATCAATAGATTATGGTATTCAAATGTCTGGAATTAAAAGTGAAGACTTTATAAGTTCTAATTATTCTCATTTAATAAGAATAATTGTAGGAAAATGGTTAAATAAAAATATTGCTATTCAAGGAGGGTATCAGGGAAGATATTTTAATGCAATAGCAGATAATGATAAACATTTTTATGATTTCTATTTTGCAGAAGTAGTCTTTAATGCTAAAAATATTTTATTATCAAAAAAAGAAGATAACAGGTTTTATGATTTGTTGTTTCATGTAGGGTTTGGATATTTTCAAAATCACTATTATGGTAATTCAGCTATCCACGGTATTATAGGAACAAGTAATCATTTTTCAATTTCTGATAGAATTAAAATTAAATTTGATATTGGAGCTATTGTTGGTTGGGATATTTACCAAGGAAATGATGACATTTTACCAAGTTTATCTTTAGGGTTGGTTTATAGCATGGGTAAAATTTAACATATTAATATTGTTTTTATATATTTGCATTATTCCCTAATAATCAGTAAAATATTTAAAAAAAAATATTATGAATGAAATAATTGCTAAAGGTAAGAAGAAAGAAATTAAATCAAGTTTTTTAAAAGATTTAGAAAACTGCTCTAACAATGAGCCAAAAGTCAAAAAATTAATTTTAAAAGAAGTTAATAATAATGAAGTTTTAGAGTTTATTCAAAAACATTTTGAATTAAGTTTAGAGCAAACATATATAACTTCAACTTCAACACTTTTTAATATTGATAGGCTAAAAGATAATAGTATTTCTAGCATTGTAAATTTAAAAAAAATAAATGATGTAAGATTTATCAATAAATTTTTTGAATCAATAAATATTAAATTACCAAATTCGGGGTTTTATTTAGGCTGTGTAGAAACGTATCCGAATAGAAGAAAAGTTTTGTTTGAAAAATATCCTCCAGTAATTAATTGGTTTGTATATTTTTTTGATACCCTTTTTACAAGAGTTTTTCCCAAATTAAAAATTACAAAAAAAATATATTTTTATCTAACAAAAGGTAAAGGTAGAGTAATTTCAAGAGCTGAAACTTATGGAAGATTGTATTCTTGCGGCTTTGAAATTGTAGATGAAAAAACGATAAATAATACTCTCTATTTTGTTGTTAAAAAAGTAAAAGACCCTATTTTTGATAACGACCCCACCTATGGTCCTATTATAAGGTTAAAAAGAATTGGTAAGAATAAGAAAAAATTTAATGTATACAAGTTAAGAACTATGCATCCCTTTTCTGAGTATCTCCAAGAGTATGTATATAATCAAAATAGTTTAAAAGAAGGGGGTAAAATAAAAGATGATTTTAGAATTTCACCAGAAGGTAGAGTTTTTAGAAAGTTTTGGATAGATGAAATACCAATGCTAATTAACATAATTAAAGGGGATATGAAATTAGTTGGAGTTAGACCTTTAAGTTCACATTTTTTTGGTTTATATACTAATGAATTGCAAGATTTACGTACTCAATTTAAACCCGGATTTATACCTCCCTTTTACGCAGATTTACCAAAAGATATGAATGAAATAATGGCATCTGAGAAAAAATATTTATTAGCATATTCTAAAGCGCCTTTTAATACAGATTTGAAATATCTATTACTTTCATTTAAAAATGTGTTATTTAAAGGTGCAAGAAGTAATTAGATGTTATATTATAAAGCTAGTTACTTAAAAATAAAATTTGTAAAAAAAACAATGTTTTTTATTTAAAAAGATGTCTTATAATTAAAAAATATATTACTTTCGCAACAAATTTTTTAATGTGAATAAGTCAGGGAAAATTCTTTGTGTTTTTTTAATAATTTTTTTTGTTTCGTGTGTTTCAAAAAAAGAAGTTATCTATTTTCAAAATGATGAAATAGAACAATCTAAAGTAAGCAATAGTTACAAAACTATTATCAAACCAGATGATGTATTACAAATTACCATTACTGCTTTGGATATAGAGGCGGTAAGACCTTTTAATCTAGCAGCAGTTACTTATTCTACAACTTCAAATTCTGCCATAGGGGTAGCGCAACAACAGACTTATTTAGTTGACAATAAAGGGGAGATTGATTTTCCTGTAATTGGTAAAATTAAAATAGGTGGACTAACCCGTGAAGAAACCATAGAGTTGTTAAGGAATAAACTCTCACCTGATTATATCAAAGATCCTAATATTAATATTAGAATTGCCAATTACAAGATTTCTGTAATTGGAGATGTTAGAAGACCTGGAAGTTATAGCATTCCGAATGAGCGAATTACCATTTTAGATGCATTAGCGCTAGCAGGTGATGTAAATATTTCAGGACAACGAAGTAACATTATGATTATCAGAGAAGAAGATGGTAGAAAAACACAATACAGAGTTGATTTAAGATCAAATAAATTATTGACATCACCAGTATATTATTTACAACAAAATGATGTCATGTATGTAGAGCCGAATTATGCAAGTATCCAGTCCGCTTCATCAAACTCAAATACTACTTTATTTATTTCGATAACTGGTTTACTCATTACCATCGTATCTCTTTTAACAAGATAAAAATGCTAGAACAAAAACACAACTATATAAACAATCAAGAATTAGAAGGCTCTCATAACATTAATATAAGAGAAGAGTTAGAAAAATACTTGGGAAATTGGAGGTGGTTTGTCCTTGGTGTCTTTTTGTCACTTTCTCTAGCATTTATTAATTTAAAATACACCACACCAAAATATAGTGCTACTGCTTCTATCATGATCAAAGACAATAAAAAGTCTGGTATTTCCCAAGAATTAGAAGCTTTTAAAGATTTAGGAATTATTGGAGGTGGTTCTGCGAACAATACCGATAATGAAATATACATATTAAAATCTCGTAAAATTATTGGGAATGTGGTGGATTCTTTGAACCTAACAACCTCCTATTTTACAGAAGGGAGGGTTTTGAATAAGGAAATTTATAAACAACGTCCAATTTCTTTAGAATTTATAAAAAATGAAGCAAACTTTATAGAAAAAGATACAACTTTTGTCATATCAATTATAGATAAAAATAATTTTGAAATAAAAGATGTTGAGGGAGTATTGATTCTGTCCTCAAAGTTTAATGAAATTATTGATAGTGAAATAGGGTTATTTAATATAGTACTTTCAAATGAGTTTGGACAAGATTTTAATGAAAAAGAGATCATAATTCGTCACAAAGGGAGAAATAAAATGATTGATAGTTATCGGAGTAGAATTAAGATAAGCGCTGTTAATATAAACTCAAGTGTATTAACCTTAAGTCTTGAGGATGCTGTGAAAAATAAAGCGGAAGATTTTTTAAATGAATTGGTAAAACAATATAATTTAGATGCCATTCAAGATAAAAATATTGTTTCTGAAAAAACAAGAGATTTTATTAAAGATCGTTTAAAAAGTGTTGGTAACGATTTAGGAATCATTCAAGACAAGGTAAAGAACTATAAATTACAATTTGGTATTACAGGTCTTTCATCAGAAGGAATATTAGCACTTGAAGCTGTTTCTGTAAACAATCAAAAAATAGCTGAAATAAAGAGTCAGTTGAATCTTGCTGAATGGATTCAAGAAAAATTAAACAAGGAATCTAAAGAAAATGATGTATTACCAACAAATTTAGGCTTTACAGATTTAACTATTACTTCATCTATACAGGCATATAATGAATTAGTTTTGAATAAAAACAAGTTGATAGTAACGGCGGGTAATAGAAATCCACAATTAATCGAAACCCAAAAAAGAATCACAACGTTGAATAAAAACTTATTATCGAGTTTAGCAAATTTAAAAAAATCACTCGAAATTCAATTGAGTCAATTAAATACAGAAGCCCAAAAAGTATCTTCAAAAATATCTGAAATCCCGCTTATAGAAAGAGGTATGATTGATATTAAAAGACAGAATCAAATTTATTCAGAATTGTACACTTATCTGTTAAAGAAAAAAGAAGAAACTGCTATTTCCTTGGCTGTTACTGTTCCCAATGCGAAAATTATTGATTTTGCTTATGGTTCTGATACTCCTGTCTCACCAAAAAAGAATAGTGTTTATTTAACAGCTTTAATTTTTGGGATAATAATCCCTTTTATAATTATCTCTTTAAAGAACTTATTAGATACAAAAATTCATTCAAAAAGAGATATTGAAGAGTTTTTATCAATGCCTTTTATTGGTGAAATTCCTCATTCTGATAAAGACGATAAAATAGTTGTTTCTAAAGATGCTAGAACAAGTATTGCTGAATCTTTTAGATTAGTGAGAACTAATTTAGATTTTATGCTAACAGATAATCAAAAAAATCTCGGTAAATCAATTTTTATTACTTCAACAACAAGTGGTGAAGGTAAGTCGTTTATATCCATTAACCTTGCTGCTGCATTATCATTATCAAATAAAAAAGTTTTGTTACTAGGACTAGATTTGAGAGCGCCTAAAGTAACCAAGTATTTAGGGCTTCCAGATAGAAAAGGTATAACAAATTATATTACATCTGATAATATTCAACTTGACGATATTAAATTCTCAATACCTGAAATAACAAATCTTGATATTATTTCTTCTGGAGTGATCCCACCAAACCCAGCTGAATTACTATTAAGTGATAAAATTGAAGATCTTTTTGAACAAGTTAAACAAGATTATGATTTCATTATTGTAGATACTGCTCCAGTAAATCTAGTTACTGATACATTGTTGGTTTCTAAATATGCAGATACATTTATGTATGTAGCGAGAGCAAATTATTTAGATAAAAGACTATTAAATATACCACAAGCTCTTTATAAAGAAAATAAAATACCTAATATGTCTATTTTATTAAACGATGTAGATGTTAAAAAAGGCTATGGTTATGGTTATGGTTACGGTTATGGCTATGGAAATAGTTATTTTGAAAATGAAAAAAAACCATGGTATAAAAGAATTTTCAGTTAAAAAATAAAGAGGTAAAAAAACTCTTTATTTTTTATCGATAGTTTTATTATTTTTTAAAATAGATTGAATAATATTTAAGTTCTTTATTGTTGAGATTTTTCTTAATAAATTTAAATGATTTTCATTATGAGCATCTGTACCTACAAAATCATAAAAACCTTCTTTTAATAGTCTTTTAGTTATTTTTTGAACACCTTTTCCATAATTATCAGTAAGAGATAATAAGTTTAATTGAAATAAACACCCTGCATTTTTTAGTTTTGTATAGATTCTAAAATTTTTATGATAAGTTGTATATCTTTCTGGATGTGCTAGAACAGGTTTATAACCTTTTAATTGCATTTGAAAAAGAATATCAAACAAGTTAATTGGAGGGCTAAAGTAAGACATCTCAACTAATACTAAATTGTCTTTAAGAGTTAATAATTCTTCATTGTTTTGAATCATTAGTAAGAATTTCTCATCCATCATATATTCTGCTGCTGCATCAATTTTGACATCAGTTATACCTCTTTTTAGTAATTCATCTTGTACTAATTTAAGTTTGCTTTTAATAATTTTTGGAGTATTTGGATACAAATCTCCTAAAATATGTGGAGTCGTTATAAAGTTTTTGATTCCATAAGAAGACATTCTCTGAATTAATTCAATTGAATTATCCAAATCAGTTGCTCCATCATCAATACCTGGCAAAAGATGAGAGTGAATATCAACAAATCCTTCAGGAAAGAATTCGTTTAGAGGTATTTGTTTTTTCTTAAAAAATAACATATCATATCTATTTAATCAAATTTACAACAATCAAAATAAAAAAAGTATTTTTTTAGAAACCGAAATCGATTGAAATTTTTTTTAAGTTGTATAACCTGTTTTCTTACTATATATTTGATTTAAAATAAGTAATATGATTTTAATCGCAGACGGAGGATCAACAAAAGCAGATTGGATAGCTTTAAACAAAGATAAAGAAGAGGAATTTAGAGTAAGGACTTTGGGTTTAAACCCTGCTGTAGTTGAAGAAGAAGAGTTAAACAATAGAATCATAAATATGTTTCAGCTCATAAATGTAAAAGATGATGTTCTAGAAATTCATTTTTATGGAGCTGGTTGTGGAACACCTAAACCTGCAAAAATCCTGAAAGATGTTTTGCAAACTATTTTTATAAATGCCAAAATTTTTGTTGCAGAAGACATGTTAGCTGCTGTATATGCAGCTTCTGGTAAAGAACCTGCATTAGTTTGTATTTTGGGTACAGGCTCTAATAGCTGTTATTTTGATGGACAAAATATAGAAATGAAAACAGCTTCTTTAGGTTATGTTTTGATGGATGAAGCTAGTGGTAATTATTTTGGTAAAATACTTGTAAGAGAGTATTATTATGATAAAATGCCAAAGTATATTGCTGAAAAGTTTGAAAAAGAATTTAATTTAGATGCTGATTATATTAAGAAGAATCTTTATAGAACTCCAAACCCTAATATGTATTTGGCGTCCTTTGCTAAATTTATGTTTGAGTTTAAAGAAGAAAAATACATTAAAAGAATAATAAAGAAAGGATTTCAAGAATTTTTTAAATATAGAATTTTGCCTTTTGAAAAAGATTCTAGCACTCCTTTGTTTTTTATTGGATCAATAGCATTTTACTTTAAAGATATATTAGATAAAGTAGCAAATAAATTCAATCTAAAGGTTACAGATGTAATTCAAAGACCAATTGACAATTTGCTGGAATACCATAGAGAAAATTTTAATTAATTACCTCTAATAGCCTTTCTAGTTGCATGCCTCTTGAACCTTTTACTAAAATAGAATAATTATATAAAGAGTCTTTTTCTAATGACTCTTTTAGTTCTTCAAAAGTTTTATATAGATTAATATTTGATTCAGTTTTTAAGAAATTTTCTCCAACAAAAAAACATTTGTCAAAAGTTAATGATGTAGCCAAATCGATAATATTTTTATGTTCTTGTATACTATCATTACCTAACTCAAACATATCACCTAAAATTATAGCTTTTGGCTTTTCTTTAAGCAAAGCAAAACTCTCTAGAGCAACTTTCATGCTAGATGGATTTGCATTATATGCATCCAATATAATTTTATTATGTTCTGTTTTTATAATTTGAGATCTATTATTTTTAGGAATATAACTTTCAATTGCAGATTTTATATCATTTGTAGATACATCAAAATGATTACCAATAGTAATAGCTGCTATAATGTTTGAATAATTATATTTACCAATTAGCTGACTTTGTATTTCTTCATTTTTATAAGATAGTTTTACAAAAGGATTCACTTCTAAAAGCGATAATTTTTCTAAATTAAAAAAAATAGTTTTAATATTTTTTGTCTTATCAATTTGGATTTTATCATCAGGATTTACAAAAGCGGTTTTGTCATTTTCTTTTAGAAAAGTATATAATTCACTTTTACCTTTAATAACGCCTTCAACACCACCAAAACCCTCTAGATGAGCTTTTCCAAAATTTGTAATATAACCGAAATCTGGTTCGCAAATAGAAGATAAAAATTCAATTTCTTTTTGATGGTTTGCACCCATTTCTATAATGGCAATTTCATGG
The DNA here is from genome assembly GCF_002954685.1 of Polaribacter porphyrae. GTDB lineage: Bacteria > Bacteroidota > Bacteroidia > Flavobacteriales > Flavobacteriaceae > Polaribacter > Polaribacter porphyrae. Next base: position 135,736 of record NZ_MSCN01000001.1, read on the forward strand.
TTTTTAGTAATTCTTAATAATGTTAAAGGAACACCAATGTGATTGTTAAAGTTACCATTAGTAGCAAGTGTATTAAACTTTTTACTCAAAACACAATTTATAAGTTCTTTTGTAGTCGTTTTACCATTACTACCTGTTAAAGCAATAACAGGAATATTTAATTGTTTTCTATGATAGTTAGCTAATTTTTGCAGTGTACTCAAAACATTATCAACAAGAATTATGTTTTTATGCGTTTTATATTCTTTTTCATCAACTATAGCATAACTAGCACCAAGTTTTAAAGCTTGTTCTGCAAATTTATTACCATTAAAATTATCTCCTTTTAACGCAAAGAAAATAGAGTTTTTACTGATTTTTCTAGTATCAGTATCAACTAGAGGATGTTCTAAATAAATCTTGTAAAGTGATGAGATTTCCATTCTTAAATATAAAAAAACCTCATTATTAAAAAATAATGAGGCTTTAAATCTATAATTTTGTTTTATCTACTAGGGTTTCTAGCTGTTCTTTTACCTGTGCCCATTGGCCCAACTTTATCAGATACACATCTAAATCCAATATAATTTGTAGCCATATATTCTGGTAAATATCTTCTTTGTGCAGGATCTAACCAATACTCTCTGTCAGACCAAGATCCGCCTTTATAAACTCTAGTTCTATCACTTATTAAAGTTGTCCTTTTTTTAGCATCGTTTTGTAAAATCTCTTTACCTGTAATACTATCAAAAACTCTTGTGGGTGCTTTTGGCGAATTGTACATACTTGGTCTAGATTTGAATTGATCTTCATCATCTTCATAGAACCTAGAAGAGTTTAAATCACCATCGCCTATATTTGCATTATCTGCTCTAGCAAAGTTTCTTCTTAATGAAGCATCTGTTTTAGTGATAGGAACATATTTTATGGTACCTGGTAATTGTTTAGGTACAATTTTACCATTAGCAAGAGTATCATATTCTATTTCAGGAGCATCATCAGTTGCAGCAAAAACTACATTACCTTCTTCATCAATCATCTTTTTAGTAAAAATATTACCTCTATAATAATTGAAGTCGTTTGCTTCATTGTCTATGATAGGTCTATAAACATCAGAAACCCATTCTGCTACGTTTCCAGACATGTCATACAAACCAAATCCGTTTGGAGGATATGATTTAATTTTGTTTGGTATATCAGAACCATCAGAACTCCAACCAGGCAATCCACTATAATTTCCTTTACCTTGCTTAAAATTGGCTAATTGATCACCTCTAGTTCTTTTGTTTTTAGATCTTGAATATTTTCCATTCCAAGCATATTTTTTTCTACCTCTTATATTATTATATTCTCTGTTCTCTATGTTTGCTTTAGCTGCAAATTCCCATTCAGCTTCTGTTGGTAATCTAAACCCTTGTGTTAAAATACCATCTGCTTTGGTAATAGGTCTTCCTTGAAAAGCATCTCTACTTGGTCTTGGTTGCCCTTTTTTTCTTGGAGTTCTACCTACACCTCTTTTGTAAATAGTGCTATCACCTTGAAAAGATTTGGTATTATCTGTTAAAAAAGCATCAGTATCAAAAGCATTACTAACACTATCCATTTCAAAAATGTTTTTAATATGTCCTTTATCTATTAGCGTTTTTAAATTAACAGCGTTTGTTCTCCATTTACAATATTCGTTAGCTTGTAACCAACTCACACCAACTACAGGATAATCTGCATAAGCAGGGTGTCTAAAATAGTTATCTGTTAAAATATCTGTATTTCCTAAACTCTTCCTCCAAACCAAAGTGTCTGGTAAAACAGAAGTGTAAATATGCTTGTATTTTTCTTCTGATGGCGAAAAAACATCTTTTGTATATTGTACGTACAAGAAATATTCTGAATTTGTTACTTCAGCTTCATCCATAAAAAATGAACGAACATGTATCTTTTTAGGAGTGGTATTCCAATCAAACATTACATCATCTTGTACTTGCCCCATAGTAAAAGAACCACCTTCAACACCAACCATACCTAAAGGAGGTTTTTGCCCTTTAAAAGAACTGTTTCTTATATAGTTACCATTTTTAGGATCATTAAAAGTTAAACCTGTTAATCTAGATTGATTAGATCTTGATTTATTACAGTTTACAAATGATAAAATTGTAAGTAATACTAGAGATATTTTAAATATGCTTTTCATTTCCTAATTTAAAATTGATAGGTTTTTATAACAATGCAATTTACGATAATTATACTTTCTAACAAGTAATTTCTTTAAATTAAAACATCATTATTTTTCACTTATTCTAGTAAACGATTACTTTTTTAATTTAGTATAAATTATCTTTGTTTTCTGTAAAATATGTAAGCATTATTTACGTTATTTGAGTACTTATATGAAAAAATTTTTTTTACAAATTTTCTTGATATTTCTAGTGCAGAGTAGTTACACTCAAATAACTAATTCTGTATTGTCTTCTGGCAATTGGTATAAATTTTCTGTAGATACTACAGGTGTTTTTAAAATTGACAGAGGTTTATTACAACAAATAGGTATATCATTAAACGGTTTAAATCCAAAAAAGATACATATTTACGGTAATGGAGGGCAACTTTTACCTGAATTGAATAGTGATTTTAGATATGATGATTTAGAAGAAAATGCTATTTATATAGAAGGAGAAAATGATGGTTCTTTTGATGGTAATGATTATATTTTATTTTATGCAAAAGGACCACATGATTGGACAATAAATTCAACTTCAAATACAGCTAGGCATAGACAAAATATTTATTCTGATAAAGCCTATTATTTTATTACAGTAAATGATGTTGATGGAAAGAGAATTCAACAAAAACCAGCAAATAATAATATTGCATCTGTTCAAGTAAACACCTATGACGATTTTACATTCTTTGAAAAAGAAGAAAGAAGCCTACTAGCTGTTGGTACACAATGGTTTTTTAACGAAGATTTTAATATAGAAAATACCCAAACTTTTACGATTCCTTTTCCAAATGCGGTTTCAGGAAATAATATTAACGTAAGAATAAGAGGAGTTAGTAATTCTGTAGTTTCATCTACTATGGATGTAAAAGTGAACGGACAAAACATTTTTGCCATAAATTATCCTGCTATAAATTCTGCATCATTAACAAAAGCATTTGCTATTGAAAGAACAGGGAGTATTGCCAATACGTTAGATAAGATTTCAGTAGAAATTACATATAATAACAATGGTAACCCTTCAGCAAATGCATTTTTAGATTTTATAGAAATTACAGGAAAAAAGAATTTATCTTATAATAATAAACAATTTTCTTTTAGAAGTTTTGAGCAAGAAGACGCAACAGGTTTTGTTGAATTTCAAATACAAAATGGGCAAAATGCCTTACAAATTTGGGATGTTACAAACTACACAAACCCAGAGCAAATTATAAATCAATCAACAATAAATAATTTTAGTTTTATTGATGTTGGTGGACAAATGAGAGAATATATTATTGTAGACGAAAATGATGCTTACATACCAGAAACTGTAGAAAATTCAAAAATAGAAAATCAAAATTTACACAGTTTAAAAGACATAAATTATATCATAATTACAAATAATGAACTTTCTGGGCAAGCACAAAGATTGGCAGATTATCATACTACAAATAGCAATCTAACAACTAAAGTAGTAGTGTTAGACGAAATTTATAATGAATTTTCTTCAGGTTCAAAAGATATTACTGGTATTAGAGATTTTCTAAAACATGTTTATAATACAAACACATCAGCAGATAAAAAGTTAAAATACGTATGTTTTTTTGGTGATTCTTCCTACGATTATAAAGATAGAATTCAAGGAAACAACAATATTGTACCAGTTAAATTATCTACATCAAGTTTTAATTTGGCGAGTTCATGGGTTACAGATGATTATTTTGTAATGCTAGAAGATAACGAAGGTACAATGCTAACCTCACACTCTATTGATGTTTTTTCGGGTAGAATACCAGTTTCTAATGTTGCAGAGGCTACTGATGTTGTTGATAAAATTTTATCTTATTATAGTAAAAAAGCAATTGGAGATTGGAGAAATACCATTACACTTTTAGCAGATGATATAGATGTTGCAGGTGAGGAAGTTATAGAACAAGGAGTAGAGTCTATTGCAGATGAAATTAAAAACAACAAACCAGTTTTTAATGTTAATAAAATTTACGTAGATGCCTTTGTTCAACAAAATTCTTCTGGAGGAGAACGTTATCCAGAAGTAAATAAAGCCATTACCAATGCTATAGAAAAAGGAACTTTGGTTTTTGATTATTTTGGTCATGGAGGAGAAGATGGTTTTGCATCAGAAAGAATATTAGATGTACCACAAATACAATCCTTCAATAACCCAAACACCTTACCTTTATTAATAACAGTTACGTGTGATTTTTCTAGATTTGATAACCCAAATAGAATTACAGCAGGTGAGTTAAATTTTAAAAGTAAAACAGGTGGATCTGCAGCAATGGTTACAACCACAAGAGAGGTTTTCATATCTACAGGTCAGCGATTTAATGAACAATTGATTCGTATTTTATTAGGTTTTAATAATGAGGATTTTACTATAGCAGAAGCACTTGCAACAGCAAAAAATAACTTTTCGAGTTCTCAAAAATTCTTTATTTATTATTTTGGAGACCCAGCTATGGAATTAGCAGTTCCAGAGCCCAATGTACGTATTACAAAAATGAACGATAAAGACATAACAACGTCTTTAGATACCATAAAAGCATTATCTAAAATTAAGTTTGAAGGTGTTGTTACTGATAATTCTAATGCAGTTTTATCAAATTTTAATGGTACTTTATCAACAACAGTTTTTGATAAAATAATTAATAAAACTACGTTAGATAATGATGGTTTTGGTATAAAGATGGTTTTTGATACCCAAGATAGTAAGCTTTTTAGAGGGAAATCTACTATTGAAAACGGTCAGTTTAGCTTCGATTTTATTGTACCTAAAGATATTAAAGTAGCTTTTGGTAAAGGTAAATTAAGTTTTTATGCAGAAAATGGTGAAATAGATAAAGCTGGTGCAAATTTTGATGTTGTTGTTGGTGGCATTAATGAAAATGCACCAGATGATACTGTTGGGCCAGAAATCAACTTATTTATGAATGATGAATCTTTTATTGATGGAGGAAATACCAATACATCACCGAATTTAATTGCTGTTTTAAAAGATGATAGTGGTATTAATACATCAATTACTGCTGTTGATCATGATATTGTTGCTATTTTAGATGGAGACACTACAAATCCAATCATCTTAAATGATTTTTACGAAACTGAATTAAATGATTTTTCTAAAGGAAAAGTAAACTATACATTAAGAGATTTAGAAGTTGGCCCACACACATTAAAATTGAAAGCTTGGGATACTTACAATAATTCATCAGAAACTACGTTAAACTTCGTGGTTGTTAGTGATGCTATCCTAAATTTAGAAAATGTATTGAATTATCCAAATCCTTTTGTAAATTACACAGAGTTTTGGTTTAATCACAATAAACCTAACGAACCTCTAGAGGTACAAGTTCAAATCTTTACAGTTTCTGGTAAATTGGTAAAGACCATCAATCAAAATGTACAAACAACAGGTAATTTATCAAGAAATATTACTTGGAATGGTTTAGATGATTTTGGTAATAAAATAGGTAAAGGAGTTTATGTTTATAAACTCAAAGTAATATCAACAGCAAGTAACTTGGTTTCAGAGAAGTACGAAAAATTAGTAATACTTCAATAAAAATTAGATATTTGTAAAACAAAAAATCAAAAATAAAAAATGAAAAAATTAGGATTTTGTCTTGCACTTTGTGCTTTAGTAAGTTTAAAAATTAATGCACAAACTTCAATTAATACAAGTGAAATTGGAGGTATTACAACTGCAGCACCTTTTTTGTTAATTGTACCAGATGCTAGAGCAGGAGCAATGGGAGATATGGGTGTTGCTACTTCTGCAGATGCATGGTCTTTGTTTCATAATGCTGCAAAAACTGCATTTATGGATAGGCAAATAAAAACAGGATTAACCTACTCTCCATGGTTACGTAATTTAACAGACGATATTTTTATTGGTGCTGGTTCTTACATCAATAGATTCAGCGAAAATGCAGCTTGGGGAGCAGAGTTTAGATATTTTTCTTTGGGACAAATAGATTTAACTGACGGTTCAGGAAACTCTATTGGTACTATAAATCCAAACGAACTTGTATTTACTGGTTCTTACGCACTTAAATTAAGCGAAACTTTTTCAATGGGTGTAGGTTTAAAATACATTCGTTCTAATTTATCTTTTAATAATACAGCAGGTAACACTATAGAACCTGCTAATTCTTTTGCAGTAGATATTTCTGGGTATTACCAATCTTTTGAAGAAAACTATGGTAATTTTAATGGACGTTATAGAATTGGATTTAATATAACCAATCTTGGACCAAAAGTATCTTATGGAGGTAATAGAGAAGATTTTATACCAACAAACCTAAAATTTGGTGGAGGATTTGATTTTATTTTAGATGATTATAATATTATATCTACAAATGTTGAATTCACGAAGTTGTTAGTCCCTTCAGTAGGTGCTGACCAAGACCAAGGTTGGATTCAAGGTGTTTTTAGCTCTTTTGGTGATGCACAAGATGGTTTTAGTGGAGAATTAGGTGAAGTTACATATGCACTAGGTGCAGAATATTTGTACAATAATGCATTTGCACTTAGAACTGGGTATTTTCACGAAAGTGAAAATAATGGAAATAGACAATATTTTACAATCGGAGCAGGTTTTAAAACAAATGCTTTAAATATTGATTTATCGTATTTAATCAATTCTTCTGATGTTAATAACCCATTAGAAAACTCTTTACGTTTCTCATTATCATTCGATTTAGGTGAAATTTATGACAATTATTAAAACAAATTATTTTTAGTAATTTTATAACAATATAAAGCAGCACCAAAAGGCTGCTTTTTTTGACTATTTTATTTATGAAAAAAATAGAAATATCAACATCAGCAATAGTTTATAATAGTATTTCAGAATTATCTATAAATGATAAAAATCTTATGAATAAAGCTATTGAAGCTCGTGAAAAAGCCTATGCTCCTTATTCTAAATTTAATGTAGGTGCTGCTTTATTGTTAGAAAATGGTGAAATTATTTTAGGAAATAACCAAGAAAATGCAGCTTATCCTTCAGGAATGTGTGCAGAAAGAGTAGCAATTTGGAAAGGTGGTTCAACGTATCCTAATGTAAAAATCTTAAAGTTAGCTATTTCAGCAAGTTCAACAACTAGCAAAGTAGATAAGCCTGTAGGGCCTTGTGGTGCTTGTAGGCAAACGTTATCAGAATACGAAATCAAGCAAAAAGAACCTTTCGAAATTTTATTTATGGGAGAAGTTGGTGAGGTTGTAAAAACAGAATCATTAGCTTCTTTGTTACCTTTTTCTTTTGATAGTTCTTATTTATAGATGAAAACTGATATTTCTTCAAGAAATGATATAAAACTCATTATCACAAAATTTTATGATAAATTGCTTGCTGATAAAAAAATGTATCCTTTTTTTGAAGATATAATTAAACGAAACCATCTTGATTATCATTTAGAAATTATTACAGACTTTTGGAATGATGTTTTATTTGATACAATTACCTATTCCAATAATGTAATGCAAAAGCATTTAGATAAAAATACTTTTATCAAGTTTCAAAAAGAGCATTTTTCTATTTGGGTGTCGTATTTTTCACAAACAATAGATACTTATTTTGAAGGAGAGAAATCTACTCAAATGAAAACTCGAGCACTCTCAATAGCAACAGTAATGAAGCTTAAGCTGAATATTTACAAAAAGTGAAACTATTTCTTTAGACTAGATTATTAGGTAAACCTTTATTTGAACCTTCCATTACTATGCGTGCATAGTAAATTTCTTAACCTTGATTTTAATAACTTGCTACACTATAACACATAATCTATGATTTCATCTAAAATAACAGGAACAGGCACGTTTATTCCATCCCTTATAAAAACAAATTCAGATTTTTTAAAAGAAGAATTTTTAAATAGTGATGGTTCTGATTTTTCTTATAGTAATGATGTAGTTATAGAAAAATTTAAAGCCATTACTGGCATAGAAGAAAGACGTTATGCAATTAAAGAATATACAACATCAGATTTGGCTTTTTTTGCTTCAAAAAAAGCTATTGAAGATGCTAGTATTAATCCAGAAGATTTAGATTATATTATAGTGGCTCATAATTTTGGTGATGTGAAACAAGGTGCAATCCAAGGAGATACTCTACCAAGTTTAGCTTCAAGAGTAAAGTACCTTTTAAAAATCGAAAACCCAAATTGTGTGGCTTACGATATTTTGTTTGGTTGTCCTGGTTGGGTAGAAGGTGTTATTCAAGCCCAAGCCTTTATTAAAGTTGGTATGGCAAAAAAATGTTTGGTAATAGGTGCAGAAACTTTATCAAGAGTTGTAGATAAACATGATAGAGATGCCATGATATATAGTGATGGTGCAGGAGCTTGTATTGTTGAAAAAACAGATGAACAAGATTCAGGAATACTTGGTCATGCATCACAAACCTTTGCAAAAGATGAAGCCTATTTTTTACATTTTGGTAAATCTTTCAATACTAATTTAGATAAGGATACACGTTACATTAAAATGTTTGGCCGTAAAATTTATGAATTTGCGTTAACCAATGTTCCATTAGCTATGAAATCAGCTTTAGAAAAAAGTAATGTTGCCATTGATGAGGTAAAAAAAGTGTTTATTCATCAAGCAAATGAAAAAATGGACGAAGCGATTATTAAACGATTTTACAGATTGTATAAGAAACCAATTCCAAAAGGAGTAATGCCAATGAGTATTCATAAGTTAGGCAATAGCTCTGTAGCAACAGTGCCTACTTTGTTAGATTTAGTTTTAAAAGGTAAAATTAAAAATCAAGAAGTAAATAAAGGTGATGTTATTATACTAGCTTCAGTTGGTGCAGGTATGAATATTAATGCAGTTGTTTATAAATATTAGACTCAAGGTTTTAGACATCATTTTATGTAACACAAAACTAATATCTCTGTATTTTTGTTATTTTGAGAAAGAATAAATTACAAATTCTAACCACTTTTCTACGAATTCTAATCCATTTAAAAATTCTAATATATAATGTCAAAAATCTAATATCAAAATATTATTTTTGCGCATGCAACAAAGTGTCCTTATTTTAGATTTTGGCTCACAATACACACAGTTAATAGCCAGAAGAGTTAGAGAATTAAATATCTATTGTGAAATTCATCCTTACAATAAAATTCCTAGCAAATTAGCTAATTTCAAAGCAGTAATTTTATCAGGTAGCCCAAACTCTGTAAGAGGAGAAAATGTACTGCATCCAGATTTATCAGAAATTAGAGGCAAAAAACCTTTGTTAGCTGTTTGTTATGGTGCACAGTATTTGGCACATTTTTCTGAAGGAAAAGTAGCAGAATCTAATACTAGAGAATATGGTAGAGCTAACTTGTCATTTATAAAAAATAATGAAGCTTTCTTTAAAAATATTTCAGAAGGGAGTCAAGTTTGGATGAGCCATTCAGACACCATTAAAAAGTTACCAGAAAATGGAGTACTGTTAGCAAGTACTAATGATGTAGAAAATGCTGCTTACAAAATTAAAGGAGAGAATACGTATGGAATCCAATTTCATCCAGAAGTATATCATTCAAAAGATGGTAAACAATTACTAGAAAACTTTTTAGTAGATATTGCTGATGTTGCTCAAGAATGGACACCAGATTCTTTTGTAGATAGCACAGTAAACGCTATTAAAGAAAAAGTTGGAAATGATAAAGTAGTTTTAGGGCTTTCTGGAGGTGTAGATTCTACAGTTGCAGCTGTGTTATTACACAAAGCAATAGGTGAAAACCTATATTGTATTTTTGTGAATAATGGTTTGTTACGTAAAAATGAGTTCGAAAGTGTATTAAATCAATACGAAGGTATGGGTTTAAACGTTAAAGGTGTAGATGCATCAGAGCGTTTTTTGAAAAAGTTAGAAGGTATTACAGATCCTGAAGGAAAAAGAAAGGCTATAGGTAACACATTTATAGATGTTTTTGATGATGAAGCGCATCAAATTAAAGATGTAAAATGGCTAGCACAAGGTACTATTTATCCAGATGTAATCGAATCAGTTTCTGTAAACGGAGGTCCATCTGCAACTATAAAAAGTCATCATAATGTAGGTGGTTTGCCAGATTTTATGAAGTTAAAAATTGTAGAACCTTTACGTATGATTTTTAAAGACGAAGTACGTAGAGTGGGAGCATCAATGGGAATTGACAAAGAACTTTTAGGACGCCATCCTTTCCCTGGCCCAGGATTAGGTATTAGAATTTTAGGAGATATTACATCAGAAAAAGTTCGTATTTTGCAAGATGTAGATGCTATTTTTATCAATGGTTTAAAAGAAGATGGTTTGTATGATAAAGTTTGGCAAGCAGGAGCAATGTTACTTCCTGTAAATTCAGTTGGAGTTATGGGTGATGAGAGAACTTATGAAAAAGTAGTAGCTTTAAGAGCAGTTGAAAGTACTGATGGTATGACAGCAGATTGGGTAGATTTACCATACACGTTTTTACAAAAAACATCAAATAAAATTATAAATCAAGTAAAAGGAGTTAATAGAGTTGTATATGATATCAGCTCTAAACCACCTGCAACTATAGAATGGGAATAAAATATATGAAGCATTTAAAGTTTTTTATTTTTCTATGCTTGTTAACGTTCACAGTTTCTTGTGGGCAGCAAATAAGATATATTCAATATAAGGTTAAGGAAGGCGAATCTGTGAGTAAGATTGCCCAAAAGTTGGATATGAAAGAAAAAGATTTAATTCGTTTAAACCCAGGTATTGATAGTTTGCCAAGAGCAAATTCTTATATTGTTGTACCAGAAAAGAAATTAGAAGAATTTAAAAGAAAAGGAATAACTAATAAAGAGATTGTTTCCGATTCTATTTCTAAAAATGATGATTTAATTGACAAAGATAAATTGGTTGATGAGTTATTACCGAAATTTGTTACTTACGAAATAAAAAAAGGAGATACTTTTTATAGTTTAAAAAAGCAATTTGATGTAACTAGAGGGGAGCTAATACTATTGAACCCAGAATTAACAGAAGGATTAAAAGTAGGTCAAGTTCTAAAAATAAAAGAAATTATACCAGAAGTTATTATAGATGAAGTTTTTTACAATGATTTTATAGATTATAATACTTCTATAAAAGCAGCTATTTTATTGCCTTTCAGAACTCATAAATATCAAAATGACACCTTAACTTTAAAAGAAATTTTTGGAAGAAATGCGACTTTATTAAATATTGCTACAGATTTTTATTTGGGTGCTGAAGTTGCAGTAGATTCCTTGAGAAAGCAAGGTGTTGATATAGAGTTAAATGTGTTTGACACTGGCAATAGAAGAACTAATAAAATTATAGAAATTATCTCGAATAACAATTTAAATGAGAATGATGTTGTGATTGGACCCTTATATTCAGAAGAAGTTCAAACAGTTGCATCTAATGTTAACATTCCTATTGTTTTTCCTGTTTACTCTAGCAATCAATCTAGTTTTAGCTCATCAAATATTATTAAAACTTCTCCTGATAAAAAAGTATTTAGAGAAGAGTTAGAAAACTATTTTAAAGACAATTTTGTCGAAGGCAATATTGTAATTGTAAGTGATGGTAAACAAGAATCTTTACAAAACAGTAATTATTTACAATCTTCATTAAGCAATAATACAACAGCAAATACAGTTAATATTATAACACCACAAGATGGTTACATAGAGAAAAGTAGATTTTTAGAATTACTGCAACCAGAAACCAAAAATTGGGTTATTATAGCAACTGATGATAATATCATTGTAAACGATGCAATAAACAGTTTAATCAGTTTACCAGAATTAACAACTGCTAAAGTTTTTACTTTTGATAAAGGACGAGTTTATGATAAAATTGATAATAGAAAACTTGCAAAACTAGGTTTTACTTATGTAAGTGATGAGTATTTAGATACGAATTCTTTTAAATCTAGAGTTTTTACAAAACACTATTTAAAAAAGAATAAAGCATTACCTTCTTTTTATGCTACTAAAGGTTTTGATATTACATATGATATTTTAGTAAGATTAGCCAGTGGTAAAGATTTAAAAGAAACTTTTGAAGAAGGCCAGTCTGCAAGAGTAGAAACAAAATTCGATTATAGAAACAGTACTTATTTACCAGAAAATAAAGGCTTATTTATTGTACAATACAATGAAGATTTAACTTTAACAAAGTTGAAGTAAGTATTTTGTAATACTGAACTTGTTTCAGCATCTTATAAAACAAATTAATAGAACAAAAAATCCGCTTTAAGCGGATTTTTTTATATCTTAAAAAGGAAAAAACTAGATTTTTTTCATTTGTTGTTTCATCATTTGCATTTGTTCTTTTAGCATACCATGTTTGTCTAATTTTTTAGCTTCAGCCATTAGATTAGTAGCTTCACGTTTACGTCTTTTTGTCATTGCAATTCCTGCTAATTGTAGTTTAGCCATAGCTAAATCATGATCCATTGCTAAACCTAATCTAACTGCTTTACGCAAATATTTTTCTGCTTGTGTAATGTTTGTTTGGCTTAACATAATACCATGCAAATAATTGTAATACCCTTGTTGTTTTGTAGTTAAAGCAGCTTCAGGGCTTTTTATATAACCTAACCATTTTCTAGCTCCATCAAAATTTTGCTTTCTCAATTGTAAAAAAGCTAATAAAATAAATTCATTTTTAAAATAAAGCAATACAAAAATACCAGCTAAAAGAAGTATAGAAATTCCGTTCATTATATTTCCTTGAACAAATTGATATACAGACCAAGCTGTAATTAATGTTGCTAAAACTAATTTTATATTTTTATTGAACATTGGTTCTTATGTTTATTTAATAATGGGCAAAAATACATTTTCTTTAGATAAATACCTATAAGGATTTTAAAACCTTGTAGATGATTAATAGGTAATTACTTTTTGTAATATTTTACGTATTTAAACCATGCTAACGTGCCAAGAATAATAACAAATCCTAAAGAGTAATATACAGAGCTTGGTGTAATAACTCTATCTCCACTAGCATAAGAATGTAAACCAGATAGATAGAAGTTTACTCCAAAAAATGTCATCATTATAGATGCATAAGCAATAATGGTCCATAGGTTAAAAGTATATCTACTTCTCATACCTGGAATTAAACGCATATGTAGTAAGAAAGCATAAATCATAATAGAGATTAGAGCCCAAGTTTCTTTAGGATCCCAGCCCCAATAACGCCCCCAACTTTCATTAGCCCACATTCCGCCTAAAAAGTTACCAATGGTTAACATAACCAGACCAACAGTTACAGTCATTTCATTTATAATGGTAATTTCTTTAATGTTAATATCCATTTTCTTTTTGTTCTTCTTATTTGTAAACAAGATTAAGAAAAGTGAGAAGATACCTAGAATCATACCTAAAGTTAGTGGTCCATAACTTGCTACAATTATAGATACATGTACTAACATCCACCAAGAATTTAGCACAGGTTGTAAATTTGCAATTTCTGGATCTACCCAATTCATGCCAGCAACAAATAATATTATTGCAGAAACAAATGTAGTTGCTGTAATTGTTAATGCAGATTTTCTACCTAAACATAACCCAAATAGCATAGTTGCCCAAGCTACGTAAATAATGGCTTCATAAGCATTACTCCAAGGTGCATTACCACTTATATACCATCTAGAAATTAAACCTAAAGTGTGTATTATAAATAGACTAATTACAAGCCCTATAAGAGCTTTTACGGTGAAATTTAGCCACTTTTTGGAATTAAAAATTTGTGCAATTACAAAAATGATTAATAACAAACTTGCAAGACCATAATAACGTATTAGTTTTTGAAAAATATTATATTTATTGTAGGCTATTTCTAGTTCTATTCTATCATCTGTAGGAATAACTTCTGCTCCAAACTTCTTTTGATACTTTTTAATACCATCTAACACTTGATTTGCTTTAGTATAATCTTCTGTCTTTTTTGCAGTTTGTAATAACTGTATATAAAGAGGTAAAGATTTACGAACAAAAATGGTATCTGATGCCTTAAACCCTTTTTCTGCATAAGTTTCTGGTTGAGAAACCCATTTATTGTTCTCATGGTTTGGAATAGGATATATTTTTAAAATTCCACCACCAATTGCACTGTATAGTAAACCAACTCTTCTATCGATTTTAATTAAATCTTGTTCAAATTTATTTTGAATTTTTTTCTTTTGAGCTTCAGCAACTTTATTTTTTATAATATATTCTCCTCTATTTGTAAAAAAGTCTGATAAACGTGCGTATTTTATTGTGTCTGCCAAACCTAATTGTTGGCGAATTTTCATATTCCCTCTTTCTAGATAAATGGCTGGTACCTCATACCAAAGCATAGGGTTTTCTATAATTGATAATAAAACTTGGCTGGGTTGCATTCCTTTTAATACTTCAGAATGAGTAACCTTTCTTACCAATTCAGAAGCAAATGTATGAGCAGGTTTCATTCTACCACCAGCATCCTGAATTACCAGTTTACTAAACTCATCTGCATGACTTTCGGCAACAAGATTAGCTTTTAAAATTGAATCTATTTGTTGGTCTGTAATTCTTTTTGAATTATGATTATTTTGATGTTGACCATAACTAAATCCTGTTAAAAATAATAAACCTACTACTGAAAGCTTTGCTTTTTTAGTTCTTATTTTTTTTAAGGAATTTTTTAAACTATCAAAACGTGTGTATTTTGCAAAGAAAATACTAATCATTCCAGTATATAAAAGTGAATATCCTAAATAAGTGATAAAAGTTCCCCACCAATCATGATTAACAGACAAATGAGTTTGTTCCCTTTCTCCTGATAAATCATAACTAGATTGAAAGAATTTATAACCTCTGTGATCTAAAATATGATTCATGAAAATACGATAATCAAAGGTTTCTGATTTGTCAATTACAGTAACTTCACTTGCATATGAAGCTGCACTTTCAGAACCTGGATATTTTTCTAGTTGAAAATCATTCAGCTTTACACTAAAAGGAGTTTCTAAAATTTTAGCACCATACCACATTCTAAAATTAAGACCATTAATAGAAAATTCTTGCAAATTATCATTACTAAATTTACCACCTGTAAGTTCTACTTTTTTGCTACTTCCATTGGCAGTTACGTTTAATACAATAACATCTAATTTTTTATCATCTTTTGGGCCACTAACCGTTTTCATAATACCTTTACTCGGGTATTGAGGTACAACAAAAGGTAACCCAGCAATATTATATAAGGATCGTAATTTAAAATCTTGAATTGTATCTTTAGCTAATTGTCCCTTTTTTTCAGTAGCCATTACCTGATACATTCCTTCAGATTTTGAAACTATTTTTAATGAATCATTTCTTTTAAAAATGCTAATATTGGCATCGCTTTTATCAGCTTCGTAGCCAACTAAAATATTATGAATATTCTGTATAGTTCCTTTTTTAATGTAGTGTTCATGTCTGCTACCACTAGAAGATTCTACTAAAAATAAATACTCATCTCCATTTTTATCAGCAACTAATTTTCTTTCTGCCCAAGGAATATAGTCAATCAATTCAAATTTAAAATCTTTGCTAGTTTCTTTGGTTGTAAAATCATCTGAATAAGACCAAGAGTTTTTACCCCAAGCAGAGAGTAAAATAGGCTCATTAATTTCTGATTTTTGTACTTTACCATTGTCAACAATGGCATTTACATATGTAGTTTCTGATAAAAATGTATTGGTAGTTTCACCTTCATCGATTAACATAATACCTTCATAACCAATATATCTGGTAACACCTGCACCAATAATGATAAACAAAAATGCTAAATGAAACATTAATACTGCCCATTTTTCTTTTTTGTATAATCTATATCTAAAAATATTTCCAAAAAAATTGATAACAAAAAAAATCATGATTGCTTCAAACCACCAAGAATTGTAAACCAAAGCTTTAGCTGTTTGTGTACCAAAATCATTTTCAATAAAAGTGGCTACACCCATTGCTGTTGCAAATAAAATAAATAAAACAGCCATTAAACGTGTAGAGTACAGAAAATCTAAAAATTTTTTCATGCGAAAGTCATGCTTTTTGAGTTTTGCAAATTTACGGATAAAAGCAAAAATAGTTTGTAAAGTAATACTATTTTTTCCTGTTAAGAACTGTTAAAAATAAAGTTGATATTTTTACTTGAGAAAAGATATTTTTATCTCTATTTATGAATGATAAAAAAATAAAGAAACCATGGCCAACAAAGAAAGCGATGGAACAAGTTTATGAATTAAATCTTTGGGGTGATAATAATACTAATTTTTATTCTGGAGATGGTTCTCATTACCCAGATTTGGTTAAACCTTATATTGTTAAGATCACTTCTTTTTTAACATCTTTTGATAAACCACTTTCATTATTAGATTTAGGTTGTGGAGATTTTAATGTTGGTAAGCAATTAGTGCATCATTCAAAAAAATATACAGCTATTGATATTGTACAAGGTATAATTGATGATAACATCAAAAAATATACAGCAGGTAATTTATCATTTTTATGTTTAGATATAGTAACAAATAAATTACCAAAAGCAGATTGTATATTATTAAGACAGGTTTTACAACATTTGTCTAATAAAGAAATTATCAAAATTTTAGAAAAGTTGAATGCTTACAAATATATTATTTTAACAGAGCATATTCCTGAAGGCAATTTTGATGCTAATATTAATATTATTTCTGGGCAAGGAATTCGATTAAAAAAACACAGTGGAGTTGATTTATTAAAACCACCATTTAACTTTAAGGCAAAAAAAGCAACAAAACTATTATCGCTTAAACCTAAAAATTGGAAAGGTGTAATTGTTACTTATTTGTATGAGGTGTTTTGATAGATTAAAATATCTTTAAATAAATTTAGAGATGCTTAATAAAATTCAGCATAAAAAAGTAAGCGTCGTTTTTTGCAAAACGACGACTTACCAAGTAAACTAATAAAACCAAGTATTAGTACTATTATTAGAGTTAGCTATTCTAATAAATTTTAATATTTTAATGCTTTTAGTAAAGTTTGCTCTATTCTTGGAGCATGACTAACACCAACTGTTGCAATTATATTTTTCCCCTTTTTAACAGATGTTAAAATTATTTGAATTAAATGTTTATTTCTTGCTAAATTAGAGCTATTCCATATTTGGTACATAATACCTTCTGGCATATAGTTCTGTTTGTTAGAATAATTTCTCCAATCAATATTTGGATAATATTTTTTCCATTCTTTGTCTAAATCTTTGTAGCTAGAGAAAGTGTTTTTTAAATATGTATAATCTGTTCTTTCGTTTATTAAATCATCTATTTTTTCTTCTGCATTATAGTTTTTATTATTTCTAATAAATGAAAAATAAGGTCTTAAACAATAGAACATTGCCAATTGTTTTGGAGTGTATTGTTGTATTAATAATTCAATTTCATTTTGTCTAGTAGGCTCCCAAGTAAAGAGTTCTTTGTTCTCTTTTTTTGCTAAATAAGATATTAATCCACTTTCTCCATATTCTTCTATTGGATTATGAATCCAAGAAAAAAATATGCCCATTCTACCTTCAACTAAAGCTATATCAGGATTTAATTTTATCCATTGATATTTGATAGAATCAAATTGAGGTAGGTTTTTATCATTTGTATGTTCTACACCAACTATAGATACTGTTGCTCCGTTTTCTGCTTTTATAGAATAAATATAAGGTCTTCTATGAGTTGAAATTATTTTATCATATTCTTTCATGTTCATAACTGGTACTTCTAATTCAGTGTATTTTTCTACTTTGTAATACGAAGGAGATTTCCATAAAACATCAAAGTAAAATAATGATAGAATTATAATTGTAAAAGAAATGAAAGTATAAAATAATTTTTTTAGAAATTTCATTATTTTACCCTTTAAATGGTTTATGATTGTAACTTAAAACTCTTTTTAGTTTCCAAATATTGCTTTCAAGTATCCAAAGGTGTGTAAAATCTGCTATGCCAACAGTTTTTAATATTCCGTTTTGTTTTTCTTGAAATGTATGTTTTCCTTTTTGTATAGTACCATATAATTTGCCTTTGTTTTTTAAAGGAAATACTTGCAAAGAGTTTTTTACCAAATCTCTTTTCATATTTCCAGGATTTGAACAAAGGTTCTTTTTAATAACATTTAGAAATTCATTTCTATTCTGTACACCAGAAACATCATGATAAAACTCGAAATTTTTTGATATGATAGGTTCTAACTTTTCTATTTCACACTTATTAAAGGCTCTTTCAAAAATTATACTGTCTTTGGCTTTTAAAACCTTATATAAGTCTGTGTTTTTATCAACTTGTGCATTACTTACAAAACTGTATAAAAATAGAGCAATTGCAAATAAAATTTTAAAAAGTAAAGATTCTTTAAAAGGCTTAAGAAATGTATTCATTTTGGTTGGTTGTAAAATCTAGAGGTTATTGCTAACCTCTAGATTTTTTCGGTTGATTGATTGAAACTATTTATTTGGCAGAAACACTTCCACCAGAAGAAGATTTTTTATTGACTTGCTTTGGGTTTCCCTTAAAATCTACATCTCCACCACTAGAAGCTCTTGCATCTATACTTTCTGAAGCAAATACATTAATATCTGCACCACTAGTAGCTTTTGCAGTAGTGTTTTTACTTCGTAACTCATAAGCATCTATTGAAGCTCCACTAGTAGCACTAGAAATATGTTTATTAGAAGTACCAGAAATTTCGATATCAGAACCACTTGTAGCACTTGTTTCTACAGTATCAGCATCAATAGAAATTCTAATATCTGCACCACTTGTAGCACTAATATCTATAGCATTTACTTTGATGGTTTCTTTAGCATATACATCAGAACCACTTGTAGCTGTAAGTCTTTCTAAATCAGTAACAGTTACATATACTTTTCTAGCTTTTGCTCTCCAAATATTTTTTTCAGAATAGATTTTTAGCACTCCGTCTTTTACTTCAGTGATGATAATATCGTGTAAATTCTCATCTGCTTCTACAGTAATTTCTGTTGATTTGCCTTGACTTAAATATAAGTCTAAACCTGTACTTACTCTTATTTTTGTAAAGTCTTCTTTTGTATTTCTATCTTGGGTTACAACATTTCTGTTACCATTAATTCTATTAAATAGATTTACATTGCAAGAGCTTAAAAAGATGGTTACAAAAAGAATTGAAAAAATTGTTTTGATTGATGTTTTCATAATAAATTGATTTTAGTTTACGATTCAAATGTCTATTATTAGACGCTTAAAAAGAAAGTATGGTTACCCAATTGTTGTTTTTTTATGTTGAATTGTATCTAAATTGTTTCTTTAGAAGTTTTTTCTTTAATTTCTGATGGATTTTTTTCTGTAACCTCTTTCACTTCTTCTATTTCTTCATCTTCACAATCAGTACATTTTAAAGATTTTTCAGTCATTATAAAATAATGATTAGCCATATCTTTATCATAAATATCAGTTTCATTATCAACATGATATAAGAAGTTTTTTACAGAATTATCAAAATAAACAATTACATTTTCAGGAAGATAAAAGGCAACATTTATTTCTTCATCTTTCCAAAGATTTCTATATTCTGATAAAAAATAAGCATCTAGTATAATGGTATTACCCACAATTTCGTACTTGTATTTTATCTTTTTAGCATTGTTTTTAGCACTCAATTTATTTTTACCTCTAGATTCTTTTTGAATGATAAAATATGCCTCATTAGTATTACTTTTTCTAACATCTACTTTAACATAACTAGAATAAGTCATCTTTTCACCATTTACTTCTACTTCTTCTTTATAGGTACTCCTTCTTAAATTATGACGATAATAAATAGTATCATCATTTACCATTTTCAATGTTAAAGTATCATTAGCAATAATATTCAAATCGTTTTTATCAGTTGATTCTCCATAATTAGAATGCGATGTTCCAAAATCTAATCCTGTAAAAATTAAAGACAATAGAGAAACAACCCAGATACCTAATAATGTTAATGATGTAGCTTTACTTAACTTTTTAACATTGCTAGATAAGATTCTTAAGCCTAAAACAAATAGTACTAAAAAAGGAATGCCAACTAATAAGAACATACTTAATGTTAATAACCATTTAGGTAAAATTGCATCGTAAAAAAATGGTGGATAGCTTAAAAACTCGCCATTAACATTTAACCATTCTAAACTCCCAACAGAAAACCCTCCAATAATTAGAGATAAAATAACAGCAGCAGATACAAAGATGATGATGACACCTATAAATTTTCCGATTACTTTAAAAATTGATAAAATTATTTTACCAATAGTATCAAAGAAATCACTTGCTCCGTTATTTTTTTTTGTCTTTCCCGAAAAAGTTTTACTCATTTTATCAGAAAACTCGTTAGCACCTTCTTTTAACTTTTCTGATGCTTGATTTGCTACTTCACTTACTTTTTCTGAAACACTTGTAAACTCTTTTCTAATTTTCTTTTCAATATTATCAATGTTTACAGGTGTACCTTCCATCTGTAATTTTTCTGCAGTAGTTTTTGCTTCTGGTAATAATATCCAAAGGATGATGTATAATAATACTCCAAAACCACCTCCGAAAAACAAGGCGATTAAACCTAAACGTACCCAGATAGGATCTAAATCAAAATAGTGAGCAACACCAGAGGCTACACCACCTAAAAATTTATCATCACCATCTCTAAATAACTTTTTACCTGAATTGTTATTCCTAGAGTAAGAGTAACTAGAATCGCTATATGCTTCTTCTGCATCTGCATAATCTTCTGGTTGCCCCATAATTTTAATGATATCTTCAATATCACCTTCATTTACAACTTGTCTTGCATCAGCAATTTTTTCTGATAACAGTTCGCTAATTCTAGCTTCAATATCAGCTATAATCTCATTTTTTCCTTGAGGATCATCACTTAACGATTTAGAAATCGATTCTAAATAACGTTTCAGTTTTTGGTAGGCAACTTCATCTATATGAAAGAAAAACCCTCCTAAATTTATATTTATTGTCTTATTCATTTGTAGTCGATTTTTTACTAGTTACTTGGCTTACAGCATTTACTAAATTACTCCATGTTTTGTTTAGCTCTTTTAAAAACATGCCTCCGTTTTCTGTTAAAACGTAATATTTTCTTGGTGGACCAGAGGTTGATTCTTCCCATCTATAGGTTAACAAACCAGCATTTTTAAGGCGAGTTAACAACGGATAAATGGTACCTTCAACCACAATCATTTCTGCACTTTTTAGAGTAGAAAGAATTTCAGAAGTATATGCATCACCATGTTTTAAGATGGATAAGATGCAGAATTCTAAAACACCTTTTCTCATTTGTGCTTTTGTATTTTCTATCTTCATTTATTGTGATTTATTTTATAAATTTTATAGTAAAAGGATATTTATAATTTTCTCCTTCTTTTGCTTTTAATGATGCAATGATTACGAGTATAATACCTAAAAAGTAAATGATACCAGCAATTGATCCTAAACCAATAAAGCCAAATAAGTTGCTAAAATCTAAATCTAGGTTTATGTTAAAATCATTCCATCTAAAATATCTGTGATTACCATGAAAAAAAGAACCTATAGCAAAAGGCACAAATAATATGGTAAGTAAAAAAACATATAATGTGTAACTAATATTAAAGTTAACAGCTTCTTTACCTTGCTCATCTAAAAACAAACTTCTCTCTTTTAAAGTTTGCCAAGCGATTAGTGGGGTAATAATATGGCCAAATGGAAATATAAAACCTGCAAAAGCAGATATATGTATTAAAAAGGCATTTGTTTTTTCGTTATTTTTTTTCATGATTAATTGATATAATACTTTCTTATGCAAATATATATCTAAAAAAAGGTATTATGCAATACATAGTACCTTTATTTAACATTTAATTAACATATAGTGGTTGTTTTTTTATCGCTTTAAAAGCTGTACATTGCAGGTAAATACAAGCTTTATGAAGATTACTGTATCTAGAATAAATAGATTTATGTTTTTTAAATTGCCACTGGGCTGGCTTTCAGGAATGCGCATAAAAACACTTACAGATACAAATTGTACAGTAATAATTAAACATAAATGGATAAATCAAAACCCGTTTAAAAGTATGTTTTGGGCAGCACAAGGTATGGCTGCAGAAATGAGTACAGGAGTTCTGGTAATGCAAGAAATTGCCAATTCTAAAAAAAATGTTTCGATGTTAGTTACGCATCAAGAAGGAGATTTTTTTAAAAAAGCTATTGGTAAAATTACTTTTACTTGTAATGATGGGCAATTAGTGAAAAATACAATAAAAAATTCTATAGAAACAAAAGAAGGACAAGTAGTAGTACTTACCTCTGAAGGTAAAAATGAAGAAGGTATTGTGGTTTCAACATTTCAATTTCAATGGAGTTTAAAAGTTAAAAATTAAAAGGAACTTTTAAATAAAGTTCGGGTACACTAATATATAAAAGTTAGATTAAAGAATTTAAAAATGTATTTGTTTATTTATTAATAGATTTTATATATTTGTAGCTAATAACGTAATAAAATTGGGGGATGATATTACTTATTAGAAAAGAAAGTCGAGAATTTATTCTCGGCTTTTATTTTTTATAAAAATATTTGTAACATTTTTAATGTATAGTTCTCTAATTAGTAAATTACTACTAAAAAATAAAAATATGTTTCAAGATAAACTACCTAACAACTCATCAAGCAAAATAATAAATGCTCATGAGATAGATTATAAAATCTTTGGTGAAGAAATGCAGTTTGTAGAGATAGAACTAGACCCTCAAGAAGGAGTAGTTGCTGAAGCTGGAACTTTCATGATGATGAATGACCAAATTAAAATGAATACTATTTTTGGTGATGGTTCTAATCAAGAAAAAGGAATTTTGGGCAAAATATTTTCAGCTGGAAAACGAATTTTAACTGGTGAAAGTTTATTTATGACCGTTTTTACCAATGATGGACTAGGGAAAAAGCAAATTTCGTTTGCTTCCCCTTATCCAGGAAAAATTATCCCTATTGATTTAAATGAATTTGGAGGCAAATTTATTTGTCAAAAAGATGCTTTTTTATGTGCAGCTAAAGGTGTTTCTATTGGTATTGAGTTTTCTAAAAAACTTGGTAGAGGTTTATTTGGTGGCGAAGGTTTTATCATGCAAAAAATGGAAGGTGATGGGTTAAGTTTTATTCATGCAGGAGGAACAATGGCAAAAAAAGTATTACAACCAGGAGAAGTGTTAAAAGTTGATACTGGTTGTATTGTAGGTTTTACGCAAACTGTAGATTATGACATTGAATTTGTTGGAGGAATTAAAAACACAGTTTTTGGGGGAGAAGGTTTGTTTTTTGCAACATTAAAAGGTCCAGGGACTGTATATGTGCAATCTTTACCTTTTAGCAGACTTGCAGGTAGAGTTTTAGCAATGGCACCTAAAACTGGAAATGGAAGTAGAGGCGAAGGTTCAATTTTAGGAGGAATAGGAGATTTATTAGATGGTGATAATAAGTTTTAAATATTTAAAACTTCATACTAACTTTAAAATTCAAAACTCTACCTGTCATAAAATTAGGGATGCCAAACTGACGTTTAGAATACACATCTCTAACCCAAGTATTGGTTATAGAGTTCTGAATATCAAACATATTAAACAATTCTAAACCAGCAGTTAATTCTTTAAATTTAGATAGCCAACCTGTATCATATTGTTTGTTAGCATCAGTAAAAACATAAGAAACTCCTAAATCTGCTCGTCTATAATCTCGTAATCTTTCTTGAAAATTGTAGGGATCTGCATAAGCAGGAGAACCGCCAGGAACTCCAGTGTTAAAAACCAAATTTAAATATGCTTTTAAGTTAGGTAAATTAGGTACATAGTCTTGAAACAAAATCGCAAATTTTAATCGTTGATCTGTAGGTCTTGAAATGTAACCTCTATTATTTATGTTTTCTTCGGTTTTTAAATAGCCAATACTTACCCAGCTTTCACTACCAGGTACAAACTCTCCATTTAAACGTAAATCTAATCCATAAGCATATCCTTTGGTTACGTTATCTGCTCTGTATCTTATTCTAACATTATCAACAGTATAAGAATTAATATTACTTAAATTTTTATAATAGGCTTCAGTAGTGAGTTTAAAAGGCCTGCCCCACATTGTAAAACTATAATCCATTCCTGTAACCAAATGAATAGATTGTTGTGCTTTTACATCAACATTTAGCTGACCATTAAAATCTCTTAATTCTCTATATGAGGGTGGTTGAGAATACCATCCTCCAGAAACTCTAAATAACATATCTTTTTCCCAATCTGGTTTTATAGCAAATTGAGCTCGTGGACTAAAAATAAATTGATTTTTCGAAGAAACTCCATTTCCTTTAACTTTCCAGTGGTGTGTTCTAACCCCTAAATTATACCAAATTTCATGTTCGTTCCAAAAAGAACGTTTATCGAACTGAACAAACCCAGTAATTCTATCAATAGCAACAGTATTATCTTCTCTAATGTTTTGAAAAGGAACAATATCACCTTCAAAAGGTTGATAAGGTTGATTATTTGAGGTATGATTTGGAGGTCTAATAGAAAAACCTAAAGAATCGATTATTTCCCATTCTCTAATTCTATCTTTAATATCTTCTTTCTGATATTTTACGCCAAAACTCCATTGTGTCTTATCTTTTTTGATGGTTCCTCTAACTTCTGCATTGGTAATTAATGCATCTAAATCATTCCTGGCATGATTTAATTGAGAACCAATTCCTTGTGAAAATTCTACCTCGCCAAAATTTTCTGAACCAATATTAGCATCAACCTCTCCTAAATTATATTGAGCAGCAATATCAAAATATTCTTCCTCTTGTGTATTGTATCTAGAAGCTGTTGTTGTTAACGTGAAATCATCATTTATCGAGTAAATTCCGGAGAAAGCCCCAAACATTGTTAAGTAATTATTTTCTTCTTGTCCAGAATAAAAAACAATCAATTCTAAAGGATTTGCAACTGTGCCAAAACGAGTTCTTCTTGATAAAGGTTGATAATTATAGTTATTCAAAGAAAAATTGCCTAAAAAATTTAGCGTAAATTTTTCTGAAAAATCATAGGATAAGAAAGTTTGAACATCTGTAAAACGTGGTCTAAAGTTAATTTCTATTTGTTTGCTATTCACAAATAAACTGTTGTCTCTATATCTAACACCAGTAATAGTACTCAATTTTTTATCTAGAAATTGTCCTTCAAAAGTAGCACTTGCACCAAGTAAACTAGCATTAATAGTAGTTGCAGTTTCTTTTGGTTTTCTATAAGTAATATCTAATACAGAAGAAAGTCTATCACCATATTTAGCTTGAAAACCACCTGCAGAAAAATCGATATTTTGCACCATATTTGAGTTTATAAAACTCAAACCTTCTTGCTGACCAGAACGTATTAAAAAAGGTCTATACACTTGAATACCATTAACGTAAACTAAATTTTCATCAAAATTACCACCTCTAACATTGTATTGGGTACTCAACTCGTTGTTGTTATTAACTCCTGGTAGAGTCATTAAAGTATTTTCTACACCAGCATTTGGACCAATAGTACTTAAAGCGGTTTTTATGTTTATAGATTCTAAACCTTGGGCTTCTTTTCTTCTATCTTGAATAATAATTTCATCTAATTCTTCAGTTTTAGCAATTAGAATAGTATTAAAACGAATTCCTTTTTTGTTTTTTGCAGTAATTTTTTTGGTAAACGTCTTATAGGAAACGTGGCTGTAGGCAATAGTAACTTCTTTTTCAAGTGGAACTCTTATTCTGTAGTTCCCATTTTTATCAGTTTCTGTACCAGTTCTACCATATTTAATAGATACTTTTTCAATGGGTATATTGCTGCTGTTTTTTACAGTACCTCTTAAAATAGTGGTTTTTTGAGCTACCAAAAAACTTGGTAATAAGCACAATACAAAGAAGATTTTTTTCACAAAAATTAGTTTATCTGTTTCTTATAGAACGTTGCAGAAACTTCATTCGTATTTCCAACATTGTCTGAAACTACAAGTTTAAAGATATGTTTGCTACCAACCAATTTTTTATCACTAAAATTATACGTTAATATCCCTTTTTTATGATTATATTGCATTAAAATCCATTCATCATCAATGGTGGCTCTCCAATTTTTTACACCAGAACCAATATCAGAAATCTTAACTTTCAGCGTTTTTAGTTTTGTAAGCCATTGTTTGTCTTTAAAATATAGCAAACGTATTTTGGGTTTTATGCTATCTTTTAAAAGTTTATAATTTCCTAATGTTTTTGTGGTTGTATAAAAGATACTGTCTTTTTTTCGTGTATATTGATATCTAGGGTACCTTATATATTCTACATTAGCAATATATAATTGTTGTTTTTCTTTTTCAGAATAGTTAGAAACATTAAAAGTTAGTGTAAATCGCTTATCAAGAGGAACAGTAGGTGTATGAACCTTTGCAATGCCTTTATCTACCTTAAAATCTAAATACAAATCATTATAAAATGTATTTTTAGGGAAGGCAACAGTAACATTTTTTTTAGTAAATCTATGAAACTTTTTTGCTTCTATTTTGTAAGCTGTTGTGTCTTTTATTTTTTTGAAAATAGTATTACTCTCTTTACCAATAACAGGGATTTTTATGGTACTTATGTTTCCTTGGTAATCTTTTGCAATAATTTTCACAGTATAATTTAATCCTTCTTTTACATGTATTCTTCCATTGTTTATCAGCTTTTCATAAGTAGATAGTTTATTTTGTGTAACCTTATGTGTTTTTTGATAACGCCTTTTGTATTTCTTGTAATGCTTATAATCAATGTGAAGATTTAAGTATTTACTTTCTGCAAAAGAAAACGTTTCTACATCATGATAAAAAAAGCGTTTCCCATTTACCAGCATTTCTAAACTATAAATTCCATTTTTGTTAGGAGCCTTATCAAATCTGTCATGCACACTAACTGCAAAACCAATAAGACCACTTGCAGAAATTCTATCAGCTTGATAATTTCCTTTACCAAGATTTTTTATTGGGATTTGAAAACTTTTTTGTTGTTGATTTATTCTTGAGTTATTTTTTAAAGTATACCCTTTTAAGGCTCGAAAAGTAGGAGCTCTTTTATCATCAACCTTAACCCCAAATAAAAGCGGATTGATAATATGCTCTGTTTTAGTATCTCTAATTTCGTAATGTAAATGTGGCCCTCCAGAACCACCTGTATCACCAGAATATGCAATAACTTCTCCCTTTTTTACTGGGAACTTATCTTCCTTGAAAAATAAATTTCCAGTAGCATACCTTTCTCTTTTATATTGAACAGATTTTACATAGTTTTCTATTTGATTAGCAAACTTTTTTAAATGACCATACACAGTAGTATATCCATTAGGATGTGTGATATAAATTGCTTTTCCATAGCCAAATTGTTGCACTTTTATTCGAGAAACATAACCATCTGCAGTAGCATAAACAGGTAAGCCCTGTTTGCCTTGAGTTTTTATGTCTAAACCAGCATGAAAATGATTACTTCTTAATTCGCCAAAAGAACCAGAAAGCACAATAGGAATATCTAATGGATGCCTAAAATAGTTTTTTGGATATTTTTCTTGAGAGTTTAGATTTGAAAAGTAAAATAATAATAGTAATGTAAAAAGAGAAACTTTCAAAAGGCAATTATTTTTGTGGTAAAAATAGTAAAAACTATTGTTTTTATAATTTGTTTAGCATCAATGGTTTAGTAAAAAAGCAGTAAAATGTTGTAATATTTAAAACAGAATGCTAACTTTGTAGAGATAGTTTATTCTAAAAGTTTATGAGTAACACGTTAGAAGCAATCCATTTATTAGAAAAAAAAATAAAAAATTTACTTTCTAATTATGAGTTTTTAAAAAATGAAAACAAAATTTTGCTTCAAAACAATACCAATTTGCAATATCAACTTTTAGAAAAAGAGCAACGTTTAATCAATCAGAAAAAAGAATACGATTTGCTGAAAATTGCCAAAACTATTGAAGGCAGTAGTACAAATACAAAAGATACAAAACTGAAAATAAATTCATTAATTAGAGAAATAGATAAATGTATATTTCAGTTACAAGAATAAAGTTCTTTACATTGTGAGCAAACTAAAAATTAATATTGTAATTGCTGGTAGAACATATCCTTTAAGTGTAAATAACACTAAAGAAGAAGAAGGAATGCGTAAAGCAGCAAATGCAATAAATAAGTTAATTTCTATGTACGAGCAAAATTACGCAGTTAGCGATAAACAAGATGTTTTAGCTATGTCTGCATTACAATTTGCGTCTAAATTAGAAATACTATCTTTAGTTAAAAACGACACAAAAAAAGAAGAAATAAAAAAACTAAACGAACTTACGCAATTGGTAAGTGCTCATTTAGAATAAGTTCATTAAAATATAGTAACACACTGCCTACGTTAGTACTGTTTATTAAACTCAACACTATTCTATTATGAAGGATGAGTCTTAACTACTAAAGCATGCCACTAGTGCTGAACCTTATACTGAATTTATTTCAGTATTATTTCAGTATCTTGGGTGGATCCTTGAACAGTTAGTTAATCCTATATATGTCATTATGGAGTTTAAAAAAAACCAACTAACGTAGGCTTTTTTTATATATCAAAATTAAATTATGAATGAATTATTACTACCTGCTATTGTAGGTGTTATAGTTGGGATAATAATAGGCATTATCATCTTCAAATCGATAGAAAAATCGAAAGGAAAAAAGATTTTAAATGAAACTCAAACCAAAGCAGCTTCAATTTTAAAAGAAGCTAAAATAGATGCAGAATCCATAAAAAAAGATAAAATTTTACAAGCTAAAGAAAAGTTTATAGAATTAAAATCTGAACATGAGAAAGTTATCTTATCTAGAGAAAAAAAGATTTCTGACGTAGAAAAAAGGATTAGAGATAGAGAATCTAAAGCTGCCTCTGAAGTTGATAAAACAAAACGATTAAATCAATCTTTAGAACAAAAAGAAAAAGATTACAATTATAAACTTGAATTTCTTGAAAAGAAAGAAAGTGAGTTAGAAAAAATGCACAATCGTCATGTAGATATGCTAGAACAAATTTCTGGTTTTTCTGCAGATGAAGCCAAGAAAGAATTAGTATCATCTTTAAAAGATGAAGCTAAAAGCGAAGCAATGGCTTTTGTACAAACATCGATAGAAGAAGCCAAACTTACTGCAGAACAAGAAGCTAGAAAAATTATTTTAGGAACTATACAAAGAGTAGGAGTAGAGCAAGCAGTTGAAAACTGTGTTTCTGTTTTTAATCTAGAATCTGATGATGTAAAAGGACGAATAATTGGTAGAGAAGGACGTAATATTAGAGCTCTTGAAGCAGCTACAGGTGTAGAAATTATTGTTGATGATACTCCTGAAGCTATTATTTTATCTTGTTTTGATCCTGTACGTAGAGAAATAGCTCGTTTGTCTATGCACAAGTTAGTTACTGATGGTAGAATACATCCTGCAAGAATTGAAGAGGTAGTTCGTAAGACCGAAAAGCAAATCACACAAGAAATTATAGAGGTAGGTAAACGTACAGTCATAGATTTAGGAATTCATGGTTTGCATCCAGAATTAATTAAAACTATTGGTCGTATGAAGTACCGTTCTTCTTATGGACAAAATTTATTACAGCACTCTAGAGAAGTTTCTAATCTTTGTGGAATAATGGCAGCAGAAATGGGTATTAATGCCAAACTAGCCAAAAGAGCAGGTTTGTTGCATGATATTGGTAAGGTGCCAGAGACTGAAAGTGAGTTACCACATGCTTTATTAGGAATGCAATGGGCTGAAAAATATGGTGAAAAAGCAGAGGTTTGTAATGCTATTGGTGCACACCATGATGAAATTGAAATGAAGAGTTTATTATCTCCTATTGTGCAAGTATGTGACGCGATTTCTGGAGCAAGACCAGGAGCAAGACGTCAAGTTTTAGATTCTTATATTCAACGTTTAAAGGATTTAGAAGCGATTGCTTTTGGGTTCTCAGGAGTTCAAAAAGCTTATGCTATTCAAGCTGGTCGTGAATTACGTGTAATGGTAGAAAGTACTAAAGTAAATGATACTAAAGCAGCAGAACTATCATTTAGTATATCTCAAAAAATACAAAATGATATGACCTATCCAGGTCAAGTAAAAGTTACTGTAATTAGAGAAACTAGAGCTGTTAACGTGGCTAAATAAGAAAGTTTACAGTTTCAGTATAACAAGTATTCAGTGAATTTCTAACTGATTACTGCTACTGAAAACTGTATGCTAATTTGTTCTTCTAGGATGAAATTTCTCAACAACTTTATGTAAATACGTTCTATCTAAATGTACGTAAACTTCAGTAGTAGTTATACTCTCATGACCTAGCATTTGTTGAATTGCTCTCAAATCAGCTCCATTTTTAAGTAAATGAGTTG
The DNA here is from genome assembly GCF_002954685.1 of Polaribacter porphyrae. GTDB lineage: Bacteria > Bacteroidota > Bacteroidia > Flavobacteriales > Flavobacteriaceae > Polaribacter > Polaribacter porphyrae. The sequence goes on from NZ_MSCN01000001.1 coordinate 166,387, forward strand.
CAAAAGAATGCCTTAATGTATGTGGGCTAATTTTTTTATTTAGATTTACTTTTATTGCTAAATCTTTTAAAATGGTAAATATCATTTGACGTGTTAACCCTTTACCCCTTCTATTTAGAAATAGAGTGTCTTCAAAACCTTTTTTAATTTTAATATGACTGCGAATTTCATCAATATAAATGGTAATGTATTTTTGGGCATTATAATGAATAGGTACAAAACGCTCTTTGTTTCCTTTACCTGTTACTTTTACAAAACCTTCATCAAAAAATAAATCAGAAACTTTTAGAGTAATTAACTCGCTAACGCGTAATCCACAACTATACATGGTTTCGATAATAGTTCTGTTTCTTTCTCCTTGAGGATGACTTAAATCTATAGCTTTAATCAATGCATCAATTTCATCTTCAGAAAGTGTATCTGGTAATTTTCTACCGATTTTTGGGGCTTCTAACAAATCTGTAGGGTTAGTTTTTCTATAATCTTCAAAAACCAAATAGTCAAAAAAACTACGTAAACCAGAAATTATACGTGCTTGGCTTCTTGGATTTACTTGTTTTGCAATTTCATAAATAAATTGCTGAATTGTATTTTTATCAATAATAATAGGAGATAATACGATGTCATTTTTACCTAAAAAATGCGTTAATTTTTCTAAATCTCTGGTATAACTATCAATGGTGTTTTTAGATAACCCTCTTTCTATTTTCAAATAGAGTTGATAATCTTTTATTGCAGGTTGCCATTTCATTTGCTAAAAATAAAGTATATATTTACACTTTAAAAATTTACATGAAATTAATCATCATAAATGGACCAAACCTAAATTTATTAGGTAAAAGAGAACCAGAAATTTATGGTTCAGAAACCTTCGAAGATTTTTTCAGAACTTTGCAATTAAAGTTTGAAACTATTGAATTGTCTTATTTTCAATCAAATATAGAAGGTGAAATTATAGATAAATTACACGAAGTTGGTTTTAGTTATGATGGTATTATTTTAAATGCTGCTGCTTACACACATACTTCTGTTGGTATAGGTGATGCTGTTAAAGGCATTGAAACTCCTGTTGTAGAGTTGCACATTTCTAATATTCATGCGCGCGAAGAATTTAGACATCAAAGTTTTATTGCTCCTGTTGCAAAAGGAGTGTTGTTTGGTTTTGGGTTAAAAGGGTATGAATTGGCTATTCAGAGTTTTTTATAATTTCAAAAGCATCTTAATATCAGAGCGTTTATAGTGTGAATTTTCTTCTAGAGGAATTTCTTTAAATCCTATTTTCTTATATAAATAAATAGCACTTTCTAGGCTTCTATGTGAATATAAAGTAATACTATCCCAACCTTTGCTCTTTGCAAAACCAATACAATGTTGCATTAACTTTTTGCCAATTTTTTTACCTTGATATTTAGGAGGAACAGCCATTTTACTTAATTCAAAAAAAGTTTTTTGGTTGATGAGTGAAACAACACCTACGATTTCATTTTTATAAAGAGCAAAGAAAATATAACCTCCATTATTAATAATATATTCTTTAGGGTTGCTCAAAACCTTCTCATCATAAGGTTCTACATAAAAGTACTTTTTAAGCCATTCTACGTTTAAATCATAGAAATCTTGAGCATATTTTTCATCAAAAGGAATTATTTTTAGTTTTTCAATTTCCAAAACTTATATGTTTGAGTTGATTATACCCATCATTTTATTTTCTAAAATAATCGTTTTTTGATATAAGTCTTCTGCCTTTTTTAGAATATCTTTTTTAAAGACCTCGTCTTTAATATCTTTTACATTTATCCTCACATTAAAATAAGCTCCAGTTACAGCAGTTTTAGCACATAAAACACCAACACCACCATCAGAAAGAGAGTTTTGTAGTCCGTTTTCCATCATTTCTAGCATCACTTCAATAGAGTTGTATGCAGTTTGCATTACTTTTAAAGGAATTTCAGCAGCATACTTTGTAGCATTTTGTATGGCTTTTTTTCGAGTGTTAATCTCTTCAGCATTCGATTTTGGCATTCTAAAACCATCAATAATTTTATTAAAAGCATTGGTATCTTCATCAACCAAAAATAATAGTTCGCTTTTGTATTGTTGTCCTTTTTTTGCCCAATCAGAAAAATATTCCCATTTATCATCCCAACCAGCTTTATGAGCAGATAAATTGGCAACCATTGTTCCTAAAGAAACCCCTAAAGCACCTACATAAGCAGCAATACTTCCTCCTCCAGGAGCCATAGATTCAGAGGCAGTTTCATCAGCAAAATCACTTACAGTAAAATCTACAAGTTTTTTTTCAGCATCAGTATTCATTACATATTCAATAATTCTTTCTTGTGGATTAAAAGGTTTTAAATCATCTAAACCTAAAGATTTAACAGCAATTTTTATTTTTTCAGTTTCGCTAATACCTAATGAACGTTGTTGTTTTATTAAGAAAAAATCTGCTGCATCTAACATCGCTTTTAAAGGTACTAAACCCACCAATTCAGAACCTGTTACTCGTAAACCTCTTTCAGTCGCAGATTTTACAGTTTCATAAAAAGCTTCGTGCATAGAGGTAATAGAAATATTCGTTAAATTATATGAAATTTGAGCAATTCCATATTCTTCTATAAACCAACCAATTCCTTTTACAGCTTTTAATTTTCCTGAAACTCGAACAGGTTCCCCATTTTTGTCTAATACTTTTTTACCAGTAATTGGGTTACCTTCTCGTTTTACTCTACCAGCTTCTCGAATGTCAAAAGCAATGGCATTGGCTCTTCTTGTTGAGGTAGAATTTAAATTAACGTTATAAGCGATTAAAAAATCGCGAGCAGAAATAGCTGTAACACCAGATGAAACTATTTTTGGATTATAGGTGTCAGGACCAAAATCAGGTTTCCAATTTGGGTTTGCTAATTTATCTTTTAAGCCCTCATATTCTCCAGCTCTTACTGTTGCTAAATTTTTTCTATTTGTTGATGTAGCTGCATTCTCATAAAAATAACCAGAGATACCTAATTCTTCTCCAACTCTTTTTCCTAGTTGATGTGCGTATTTAGCAGTTTCATCCATAGAAATATTTGCAATCGGTACAAGAGGGCAAACATCAGTTGCTCCAAAACGTGGATGTTCACCTTTTTGTTTGCTCATATCTATTAATTCAGAAGCTTTTTTTATCAACCTAAAAGCAGCTTCAATCACATTTTTTGGTTCTCCTACAAAAGTGATAACAGTTCTGTTTGTTGCTTTGCCAGGATCAACATCAAGTAGTTTTACACCTTCTACTGTTTTTACAACATTAGCAATTGAATTGATTTTTGCAAGGTCTCTGCCTTCACTAATATTTGGGACACATTCTATAAGTTGCTTGTTCATGGTTGATGATTTTATTTATCAAAAATAAAATTTCCATCAAAAAAATGCTATAAAAATTATGAAAAATTGAAAGAGATTGATTTATTCTGATATTTTTATCAAAAACAAATATCGAGTAACAATAAAAATTAAAAAAGGAATTAATGCCAAAGGATACACTTGAATGCCAAATATCCACAAAATTGGAATAAAAATAAAAAGTGCTAACAAGAACTTTAAATACAAAAGTATTTTTTTGGGAAATTGTGCTCTTAAGGCTAAAAAAGCTACTATAATATTTAAAGGAAATGCCCACAAAACATTATAATTATGTGGAGCTGTTGTGTGGCTAGAGAAAAACCAAAAGAAGCATAAAATACAGCCAATAAAACCACTTATAAAGAACAAACTAAAATCAATATATTTTGAACGTTTGTTATTTTTAAAGTTTTTATAAGTAATAAAAATGCCCAAAAGCGATAGTAAACTAATAATTAAAAGAGGATTAAATATCGAAATTTCAGCCTTTTTTTCTTTGAAATTTAGTAAAGTTTCTTCTTTTAAAACCAAGTTTTTAGATTCTCCATTAACTTTGGTTTTAGCATTTTTAAAAGAATCAAAAACATAATCTGGTAAAAAAAGATATTGTTTAGAGGTTGGTTTTTTATCTAATTGAATGCCAGCAATTAGATTTAACCCAAAGCTTCCCCAAGTATTCCAGTGAATTTCGTTATTAGTTAAATCTCTAAAAGAAAGGTTTTTATTTGCGTAATTGTCATTAAATTGAACTTTATCTCCAAGAACATCATCTGTAATATCTCTTAAAATTGTTGCACAATTATCAAAATATGGGTCATATAAATAAGCTGCATTTTCTGGTAAAGCATTCTTTTCTAAATACATAAAAAAAGCTTGCTTTTGCTGTTGTGTCAAGTTTAAAACTTGTTGTTTTAGCCAACGTTTGTCTTTATTATAACTAGCTATAAAATATTTAAAATCATACCTAGCAAGTGTGTAGAGCATGTGGCCTTTTGCAAAATTTGTATAAAAATTAGGCTGATTAAAATCAAAAACACCATAGTTGTAAATCAAATCTAAACGAAGTACAGGATCTTTAATTCGAATAGCAGAATGCCCAAAAGCTTCATATAATGCTGTGCCAGGACCAGCAGTAACGATACTTATTTCTGAATAAACAGAGAGTTTTACTTGAGAAAAAATGGATGTTGAGAGAGAAAAACAAACAATAAAAAAGAGAATGTATTTTTTCATTTTTATCTTCTAAAGAAACTATAATCAAAAGTAATAGAAAAGATATTAGAAAATAATGCATTACCAACACTGCCAATATTGGTTAAAGCATAGTCAACTTGAATGCCTCTGTAATTAAAACCCAAACCGAAATTTGGTTGCAAGGTTAAGTTTTTAGAATTATCAAACTCTGTTTGATATTGAAAATTACCAACTCCTAAACGCAAGTACACTAATCTATCATAATCTAATTGAAAACCAATTGCAGGGTCTATACTTCCTAATTCTGATGAAAAAATATCGTTAGTTTGCTCAAAACGAACATTTAAATTAACTTCTGATAAAAGATTAAAAAAACGACCAATTCTCCATTCTTTAGCAACACCTAGTTGTATTTTAGGTTTGGTAAGTTCTGTTGTTTCTGGTAGTTCTTGATTTTGACCAGGTATAGCATTCTTAATTTTATCAAATTCGGTTTCGTTGATAGCCCAAGTATTAAAAGTTGTGGTAATATCTCTTACCATTAAACCAAAATGCCAATTGTTTCTTTCGAATTGAATACCTGCATCAAAACCAAAACCCCAAGAAGAGGCAAAATCACCAATAATTCTTCTTACAACTTTGGCGTTTACTCCAAATTTTACATCCTTAAAAATTAAATTTCTAGCATAAGACACATTAAAAGCGTAATCTGCAGCAGAGAAAAGGCTAATTCTGTTAAAATCGATATTACCATCATTATCGATTAATTCTGTGGTATTTAAAATATCATCTACTCCAAAACGAATAACTGAAATGCCTAGAGCACTTTCTTTGTTAATGGGCATTGCAAAAGCTGCATGATTATAATTTGCAATTCCTGCAAAGTAAGAAGCATGCATTAATGAGCCTTGATAATCTTCTATACCTACTAAACCTGCTGGATTCCAATAGGTTGAATTTACGTTGTTAGTTGTGGCAACCACAGCTTTACTCATACCTAATGCAGCAGCGTCTACACCAATATTTAAAAATTCATTAGAATAATTTCTAAACGATTGTGCATTAGTCATAGCCGTAAAAACGACAAAAAAAAGTAAAAATCTGTTTTTCACCAATACCAAATTATAGATAACAAATATCTTAAAACCTACTAAAATAACTGTTCTTTTTAACAGATATTGTTTAAGAAAAATCGATTTGAATGTTTTCTTTAATAAACCTTTCTATTCTATGCTCTAACCAAGTATTTTCTTTGGGTTTAAAAGAAGTCATAAAACCAACATGGCCTCCATATTTTGTTTCTTCAAAAAAGAAAAATTCTGAATTTTCTGCTTCATTATAAGGATAACATTCTTTTGATAAAAAAGAATCATCTTTTGCGTTAATTAAAAGGGTAGGTTTTTTAATTTTTAAAAGATAGGGTTTAGAACTCGCTTTTTCCCAATAATCTTCTGGGCTATCAAATCCAAAAACTGGTGCAGTATATAAGTATTCTAAATGCTTAAATTTTGTGGCTTTGAAGAGTTTGTCTTTATCTAGTTTATATTCAGGGAATTTATGGGCTTTTTCTAAAATTTTATTTTTCATGGTTTTAAAAAACATTTCCATGTAGAGTTTGTTTTTTAATTTATCCATTTCCTTTTCTGCAGTAGCAATGTCAACAGGTACAGAAACAGCTACTCCACCTTTAATAATTGATGATGCATTAGCTCCTTTTTCACCTAAATATTTTAAGGTTAAATTGCCACCTAAACTAAAACCAACAATAACTATATTTTCATAATTATACTCTTTTAATAGATGATTTACTACAAAATCGACATCTTCGGTTTTTCCACTGTGATAAGTAGCTAACAATAAATTATCTTCTCCACTACAACCTCGTAAATTGAAACAAACTGTGTCTAAACCTAAATTATTAAAATGATTGGTGTGTGAGGTCATATATTTAGATTCAGAGCTACCTTCTAAACCATGTATTAATAAAACTAATGTTTTAGAACCCACAAAAGAAAAGTCTAAATCGAAAAAATCGTGATCCCATGTTGTTATTCTTTTTCTAGTAAAAGTAGAAACATCTTTCATGAAGAGTGGCCTATACATGGTGTTAAAATGACCGTTTCTAAATGGTATTGTAGGTAAAAAATCAGATTGAAAAACAGGCATAGAGCATTCTTTTGTTCCAAATATGATATTTTTTTGATAATAATAAAAATTACCCAATTTTGATTTTATATTTTAGCAAAGCAAACTATATAAAATGAGTATAATAAAACAGCTACCCAACTTAATTACATTAGGAAATTTATTTTGTGGAACTATTGCCACAATTTTTGCAGTTGAAAGTAATTTTAAAATGGCAGCACTTTTTGTTGTTGCTGGAATAGTTTTTGATTTTTTTGATGGCTTTGTTGCACGCTTACTTAAGGCTTCAGGAGAATTAGGGAAACAATTAGATTCTTTAGCAGATATGGTTACAAGTGGAGTTGTACCTGGAATTATCATGTCTAGATTAATTCAAAATAATTTACTAAATCAATCTAATTCTTTCGATGATAATTTTTTGGATGTAGCATTAATTGGTCTAATTTTAACATTAGGAGCTTGCTATAGGTTAGCAAATTTTAATATAGATACTAGGCAGTCTAATTCTTTTATAGGTTTACCAACACCAGCTATGAGTTTATTTGTAATTTCACTGCCACTAATTCAAGAATATTCAAATTATAGTTATGTATCAGAATTAATAACGAATAATTATGTGTTAATTTTTATCACTGTAATTTTAACCTATTTAATGAATGCTGAAATTCCACTTTTTTCTCTAAAATTTAAGAATTATACTATAAAAGATAATTTTATTAAATATTTGTTTTTAATTACTTCAATAATATTAATTTTTGCATTAAACTATTTATCTGTACCACTAATTATCATTTTTTATATCATTTTATCAGTAATTTCAAATTATGGAAAAAAAGCAAAATTATAAATCCTTAAGAACTTTTATAGGAGCCAAAAATTTTAATGAATCTCGTAGTTTTTACAAAGATTTAGATTTTATAGAAATTGAACTGTCAAATAACATGTCTTATTTTAGAGTTGATGATAAACTTGGCTTTTATTTACAAAAAGCATATGTAAAAGATTGGGTTGATAATTCAATGCTTTTTTTAGAAGTAGAAAATATTGAAGAATATTTAGCTAAAATAAAAAGCAAAAATCTTACTGAAAAATACACAAGAGTTAAGCTTTCAGAAATTGTAGAAAATGATTGGGGTAAAGAATTCTTTTTACATGATCCTTCAGGAATTCTTTGGCATATAGGCTGTTTTTATAATTAAAGATTACTGAAAAATTTTCTTCTTTTTTAACTCAAAATCTTTACCTAGATATACTTTTCTAACCATTTCATCTGCAGCTAATTCTTCTGGAGTACCTTCTTTTAAAATACTACCATTGTACATTAAATAGGTTTTGTCAGTAATCGCTAAAGTAGCTTGAACATCATGATCTGTAATTAGAATTCCAATATTTTTATGTTTTAAATGAGCAACAATACTTTGTATATCTTCAACAGCAATTGGGTCAACACCTGCAAAAGGTTCATCAAGTAAAATAAAATTTGGGTCAGAAGCTAAACAGCGTGCAATTTCTGTTCTACGTCTTTCACCACCAGAAAGTAAATCACCTCTATTTTTACGCACATGACCAATATTAAATTCTTCAATTAATGATTCTAACTTTAGTTTCTGTTCTTTTTTAGACAATCCTGTAAATTGTAAAACGGACATAATATTATCTTCAACAGATAATTTTCTAAAAACAGAGGCTTCTTGTGCTAAATATCCGATTCCTTTTTGAGCACGTTTATACATAGCATCATTGGTAATTTCCTGATCGTTTAAGTAGATGTTACCAAAATTAGGTTTAACCATACCAACAATCATATAAAAAGAAGTTGTTTTCCCTGCTCCATTTGGGCCTAAAAGACCAATAATTTCACCTTGTCGAACTTCTAAAGAAATGCCTTTTACAACTTTTCTTGAGCCATATATTTTTTGAATATTTTCTGCTCTTAAAATCATTTTCTACTGCGTAATTGTTTTAAAATTGTGTAAAGGTGTGATTGTAAAAATAGTGAATTACTTTTTTTAAAATCTTAAAGCCTTCTTAAACAATTATTTTTTTGAAACTGCCAACTGCCACATTAAACTGCTTACTTTTTTTCTTCTTCTAAAAGTTCCCAATATTCAACAGCTCTTCTTAAATGAGGAATTACAATTGTGCCTCCTATTAAGTTAGCAATAGACATGGTTTCCATCATTTCTGCTTTGGTAACTCCATTTTTCATTGAAGATTCTAAATGATATTGTACACAGTCATCACATCTTAAAACTGCAGATGCTACAAGACCTAGCAATTCTTTTGTTTTTACAGGAAGATGACCTTCTTTAAAGGCATTAGTATCTAAATTGAAAATTCTTTTGATTACTTTATTGTCAGATGCTAGAATTTTATCGTTCATTTCTTGACGATAATCATTAAATTCTTGAACTTTATTTGGCATTTTTTTCTTGATTTTTTATCACTCTTTTCGATACTCTTATACCTATTTCATACAAAATTAAAATAGGTATTGCTACTACAATTTGGCTTGCAACATCTGGTGGTGTAATAATTGCAGCTACAATTAAAACAACTACTAATGCATGTTTTCTATATCTTCTTAAAAATTCGGGGCTTATTAATCCTATTTTAGTTAAAAAATAAATCACAACTGGTAATTCAAATAAGATAGAAACCCCTAGCAACATATTTGTAACCAACCCAATATGAGATTCTAAAGTAAAACTGTTTTGTATGGCATCTGTAATTTGATAATTATATAAAAATTGAATTGATATTGGTGCAATTACATAGAAGCTAAAGAAAACTCCTATAAAAAACAAAGCTGATGTAATAAATATAAAACCTCTAGATTTTTTAATTTCATTTTCAGTTAAACCTGGTGCTATGAAACGCCACATTTCCCAAATAATATAAGGAAAAGCCACAATGACTCCTAAAATTAATGAAGACCAAATAGAGTTCATTAATTGTGAGGTTACCTTAATACTTTGTAATTTTTTATCTGCAAACGAAATATTACAGAAGTCACTTTCCATACCAAAAAGATTGAAAAAATCGCAGAATAATTGGTAGGTAATAAAATCGGATTTTAAATGGGCTAATAAGAAGTAGTCATATACTTGTTGAGCGAATATAAAAAATACTATTGCTAAAATAAATATTGCAGCAGCACTTCTAACCAAATGCCACCTTAATTCTTCTAAATGTCCTAAAAAAGACATTTCTTTTTGTTGTTTTACCATTAAAAAATACCTTCTTTAATTAAGTCATGTAAATGTACAACTCCAAAATAATTATTATTATCGTCAACAACTAAAATTTGAGTGATACTATTATTTTCTAAAGCATCTAAAGCTTCAACAGCCATTGCATCTTTATGTATCGTTTTCGGCTTTTTACCCATTATATCTTTAGCAACAATAGTGTTGATTTCTGTTGTTTTGTTTAGCATTCTTCTAATATCTCCATCAGTAATAATACCAATAATTTTGTCTTCTTTGATTACAGCAGTAACTCCTAATCTTTTTTCAGATATTTCAACAATTACTTTGGCAATAGAATCGTCTTCATTTACTTTAGGTACTTCGTTTTTAGAAACTAAATCGTCAACTCTTAAGTACAAACGCTTCCCTAGAGCTCCTCCTGGATGATATTTTGCAAAATCTTTGCTTGTAAATCCTTTTAACTCTAATAAACAAACCGCTAAAGCATCACCCATAACCAATTGTGCAGTTGTACTTGTTGTAGGAGCTAGATTGTTTGGGCAGGCTTCTTTTTCTACATAAGTATTTAAGGTAAAATCTGCGTTTTTCCCTAAAAAAGAATCAATATTTCCTGTAATTGCTATGATTTTATTCCCGTAATTTTTAATTAAAGGAACAAGCACTTTTATTTCAGGAGTATTTCCGCTTTTAGAAATACAGATAACGATATCATCTTGTAAAACATTTCCTAAATCTCCATGTATGGCATCTGCAGCGTGCATAAAAACAGCAGGAGTGCCAGTAGAATTAAAAGTAGCTACAATTTTTGTGGCAATATTCGCACTTTTACCTATCCCAGTAATGATTACTCTTCCTTTCGATTTATAAATGTTTTTTACAGCATTTTCAAAATTGAAATCAATAAGATTTGCTAGGTTGTTAATAGCTTTACTTTCAGCTATAATTGTGTTTTTTGCATTTTCAATTATATTATTACTGTTTTTCAAAAGTTATGTTTTTATCAGAATAAAAAAAAGTTATATCTTTAGATATACGAAACAGGCAAATTTACTATAAAAATAAGTTTCATCAAACATTATAGTTACAGGTTTGCTATTTCTTTGAAATCAAATAATATTTATATGGATTTACACAGTCCTCTTAAAAAGTTTTTTGGCTTTAACAAGTTTAAAGGCTTACAAGAACAAGTAGTAAAAAGTATTGTAAATAATAACAACACATTTGTAATAATGCCTACAGGTGGTGGTAAATCACTATGTTATCAACTACCAGCATTAATGAAAGAAGGCACAGCGATTGTAGTTTCACCTTTAATTGCTTTGATGAAAAATCAAGTTGATGCTATAAGAGGTATTTCTGAAAATAATGGTGTTGCCCATGTTTTAAATTCATCTTTAAACAAAACTGAAATTGCACAGGTAAAGAGTGATATTGCCAGTGGTATTACAAAATTGTTATATGTTGCTCCAGAATCTTTAATAAAAGAAGAATACGTTACTTTTTTAAGAACGCAAAAAATATCTTTTGTAGCTATTGATGAAGCACATTGTATTTCTGAATGGGGTCATGATTTTAGACCTGAATACAGGAATTTAAAACATATTATAAAAGCTATAGATAATGTGCCTGTAATTTGTTTAACAGCTACAGCTACAGAAAAAGTTCAAGAAGATATTTTAAAAACTTTGGGTATTACAGATGCAAATCGTTTTAAAGCATCATTTAACAGAGCTAATTTGTTTTATGAAGTTCGACCAAAAACCAAAGAAGTAGAAAAAGATATTATTCGTTTTGTAAAACAAAGAGAAGGTAAATCTGGTATTATCTATTGTTTAAGTAGAAAAAAAGTTGAAGAAGTTGCACAGATTTTACAGGTAAATGGTATAAAAGCTGTGCCTTATCATGCAGGTTTAGATGCTAAAACTAGAGTAAAGCATCAAGATATGTTTTTGATGGAAGATTGTGATGTTGTTGTAGCTACAATTGCTTTTGGTATGGGAATAGACAAGCCAGATGTTCGCTATGTGATTCATCATGATATACCCAAAAGTTTAGAAAGTTATTACCAAGAAACTGGTAGAGCAGGTAGAGATGATGGAGAAGGTTATTGTTTGGCTTTTTATTCTTATAAAGATATTGAGAAATTAGAAAAATTCATGGCAAGTAAACCTGTTGCAGAGCAAGAAATTGGGCATGCTTTGCTACAAGAAGTGGTTGGTTATGCAGAAACTTCTATGAATAGGCGTAAGTATTTACTACATTATTTTGGTGAAGAGTTTGACGAGAAAAATGGTGATGGTGCAGATATGGACGACAACTCAAGAAACCCGAAGAAAAAGCATGAAGCAAAAGAAGATGTAGTTAAACTTTTAAAAGTAATAAAAGACACCTTACAGAAATACAAAGCAAAAGAAGTTGTAAATACTTTAGTTGGTAAAGAAAATGCTTTGTTAACATCACACAAAACACATTTACAACCGTTTTTTGGAATAGGTAAAGACAAACCTGCTGGATATTGGATGGCACTTTTACGTCAAGTTTTGGTAGTAAATTATATTAAAAAAGAAATTGAGCAATATGGTGTAATTAAAATCACAGAACATGGTTTGAATTATATAGATAAACCAAGTTCTTTTATGATGACAGAAGATCATGAATATAGTGAAGAAAATGATAATTCTATTATTACCAATGCAAAATCTTCTGGAGGTGCTGCAGATGAAAAGTTGGTGAAATTATTACGAGATTTGCGTAAAAAAGTAGCAAAAAAACAAGGTGTTCCGCCATTTGCTGTATTTCAAGATCCATCTATTGACGATATGGCTTTAAAATATCCAATAACGTTAGAAGAACTCTCTAAAGTGCATGGAGTAGGAGAAGGCAAAGCAAGGAAGTTTGGAAAAGAGTTTGTAAAATTGATTTCTAGTTATGTAGATGAGAATGATGTTTTAAGACCAGATGATTTAATTGTAAAAAGTACAGGTGTAAATTCAGGATTAAAACTATTCATTATTCAGAATACAGATAAGAAATTACCTTTAGAAGATATAGCTAAATCTAAAGGTTTAGAAATGAGTCAATTGATTAAAGAAATGGAGGTTATTATTTTCTCTGGCACAAAAATTAATATTAATTATGCTTTAGATGATTTATTAGATGAAGATCAACAAGAAGAAATCCATGATTATTTCATGGAAGCTGAAACTGATGATATTGAAGAGGCTTTAGAAGAATTTGATGGTGATTATGATGAAGAAGAACTACGCTTAATGCGTATTAAATTTATTAATGAAGTTGCGAATTAAAATTTATACTTTTTATCTATAGCATATTTAACCAATTCATTACCAGAAGATAAGTCCAATTTTCGAATCATATTTTTTCTATGCGTATCTACAGTTGTTTTAGCTATAAACAAGGTTTCAGAAATCTGTTTTGAAGTTTTTCCGTTAGCTATTTCTTGTAAAATTTCTCTTTCTCTTTTAGATAAAAGTACCTTATCTGATTTTCCAATGGTAACATTATCATCTATATAATTATTCATAAAATTAAAGGCAACATTTGGGTCAAAAAAAGTTTCACCACCAGCAACTGTAACAATGGCTTTTGATAACATTTTAATTCCAGAGTTTTTTAAAATATATCCTGTAGCACCAGCATCTAGCATTTGTTTTATGGCATCAGGTTGATCGAACATTGTCATTGCAAGCACATTTACATGTGGTAAACTTTTCTTAATAATTCTAGTAGCCTGAATACCATCCATTATTGGCATTCTAATATCTGTTATTACTAATTTAGGTTGTTTAAGTTGCACTAATTTTACCAATTCTTGACCATTGTTTACTGTGCCAATAATATTGATGTTTTCATCATATTCAAAAAAAGATTTTACACCATCAATTAACATTTGATGATCTTCTGCCATAGCTACTGTAATCATATACTAATTTTTATTAAAAATACATTTTATGTTTTAAAAAAGTATACCCAAACATAAGTATTTTAAGAATTAGGAATATCAATTATTATAGAACTTCCTTTATTAATAGTAGAGTCAATCTTAAAAGTACCTTCTAAATGCTCAATTCTTGTTTTTATAGAACTTAAGCCAATTCCTTTTTTTAAATCAACTTTTTCAACATCAAAACCTTTTCCATCATCTTCAATAATTATATTTAAATTTTTATCGTATAAAGAAATATTGATAGTTGCATTAGTTGCATTGGCATGTTTAATGATGTTGGTTGTTAATTCTTGAATAATTCTAAATACAGTAATTTCTAAATTGTTTTCTAAACGTTTATTTAAACCAAAATCTATAACATCAATTTGTATTTTTTCTGCGGATGATATTTTTTCTGCCATCATTTGTACAGCTACTAATAAACCTTGGTTTGCAATTACTCCTGCATTTTTTGCATGAGCTATTTTACGTACTTTTAAATAGGCTTCATCAATTAGGTTTTCAGTTTTATTAAATAGGGTTTCTTGATTTATTTTTCTCTTTGTTCTGTTAATTTTTAGATTCTCAAAGTGTAATTTTAAAGTTGCTAAAACTGACCCTAAATTATCATGTAAATCTTCTGCGATACGTTTACGTTCTTTTTCTTGACCATCTACCATAGCATTTATAGTGGTAATTTCTTGTTCTTTTAATAGGGTGAGATTTTTTTGAGTTTCTAGCTCTTTTTCTTGTTCTGCTAGTTTTTGTTTTCTTTTTGAGTTTTGATAAGATAGAATATATATAGTAGTACCTAGAATTAGTAATAAACTTACTGTAATTAAATACAATAAGTTTTGTTTTCTTTTGGCTTCTGATTCTAAAAGTTGTTTTTCTTTTTCAGCTGTCTTATATTTTTTATCTAGATCAGAAATGGCAATGTTTTGTTGGGTGTCGTTTATACTGTCTTTAAGTTTTGATATCTTTTTCAGATATAGTGCTTCATTTTTGTAATCTTTGAGTTTTTTATAAGTATCAGCTATATTATCGTAAAATAATAATTTACTTTTTAGAATATTTCTTCTTATAGGTATTGAATCTGCCTTATTAAAATAATCTATAGACTTTTTTAACTGATTTTTAAGCTTGTAATATTGACCAATATTATTATAATTATAAGCTAGAGATAAATTGTCTTTATATTTAATATAATAGGGAGTTGCTTTATTTCTATAGTAAATAGTTGAATCTAAATGAATTGGTTTAGTATATAAAAAAGCAGTAGCCATATTGTCATAGCAATATCCAACTCGAATAGTATCTGTTAAATTTTTAACAATTGGTATTATTTTTTTAAAATAAAAAATTGCTTTCTCTCCATTATGTAAGTGAATGTATTTGGCACCAAATCTTTTGTAAATTTTACTTAATAAAAGTGTGTCATTTTTTTCTAAAGCATAACTTTCAGTTTCTCTAATTAAATCTTTTTCAATTTCAGTATTTAATTTATTTTGATGACTTAAAACTCCTATGGCTAATATATTACAATCAATAGCATCTTTTATTTTATTTAATTTAACAAATAAATTCTTGGATTTAGTAATATATTCAAAAGCTATATCGTGTTTATCTATTCTAAACTGATAATCTGAATAATAATAATACCAAGTAGCTTTATCATAATCAGATATAGATAATGTATCTATTTTTATTAAGCTTTTAGAAACTCTATTGTAATCATTTAACCTAAAACCCTTTAAAATTGATTTAAAATCTACATTTTGAGAAACACAAATATCAGTAACTAATAAAGCTACTGATATTATAAAAAATTTGATTAAATAATATTTTTTTTTAATCATTTATCATTAAAAATTATTTTAGGGAGTTCCTAGAATTACATTTCCTTGTTCTACTTCAGGGTTTTTGTGTGACCCAAATGGATCATAACAACCAGAAATAACATCCTGTTCTTTTGAATATTTAATAATAGTAGTTTGTATGAAATCATTTAATCCTAACTTTACTTTTCTTGGCAATATCACAGGAACAGGATTTTTTGATGGAGTGTTATTAACTTCTATCATATTTATTAATAAATGATGAACGGATTTATTACCTAAAAAATTTTCACACAAATATGCAGAATTTATTTCATAATTATTATTGTGTTGGTTGTCAATATTAACAGTAACATTACTAGTCAATATTTTTTTATTATTTGTTATATAGTTTAGCTCTATGTCTAAATCTCTTGTATTTAAAACTAATACATTGTGCTTTCCATTATTTCTGTTTTCATTAATGTAGTCCATATTTTGAGTTTTTATTAATTAAATGTTAGTAGTTTAAGTATATTTTCGTTTTGTGAGTTAATTGACTTAAAAAATAAATTGTGAAGATTATTTGCAACTCTAATAGGATACTGATTCTGTCCTATATAAAGCCCTATTACGTTATTATTATTTTTATTTATTAATAGAGAACCAGAATCTCCATGACCAATTTTTTCTGAAAGAAATAATAATTGATTCTTATAAATATAATTTCCAGCTCTAGCTATCGCTTTAACAGAGTGCAAAGTACAATTGTTATCCCAACCTCTTTTTCCTCCAAAAATTTTCACATATTTATTTTTTAAAGTTGCTTCTTCTAAATTTTTATGGTTAAATCTGTATGTAAATTTTGTAGGTAGATAATGATTATTTTCTATTTCAGCAATAGCCACATCATATTCACCAAAATTATTTTCAGTTGCATCATGTAATTGCCATTTTAATTTACCCAGCGGATGTGGTATTGTGTTGTAAATTATATCTTTATCTTTATTACCATATATTACATGGTAATTACTAATTAAGTAATATTTATTATCATAATTGTTTAAATAGATTCCACCTAAACTTCCTAAATTACCATTTCTAGAACTATTATAAATAAGATATTCTGTTTTATCATTTTGCTCTAATATTTTATTATCTCTATTATCATTAATTTTATCTAAATTTTTGACAGCAATCTTAATTTTTTTTACTTTTTTAGTATATCTTTTATTTCTATTTTGTTTTAAAAAAATTTTGTTTATGTATGTTGTAGATTTATTTCTAATGTTTGTTTTGATTTCATGTAATATATTATTATTTAATAAACTTTTATCACGCCCTATTTCTAAATAATAATTAAAACACTTATCATTTACTACTGCTAGATAAATAAAACCCTCATATTTTTTGTACTCTTTAAAAACAGTTTCACCTACTTCATCTAACAAATTATTTGCTTCTAATTCTGTCATGTATTTTTAGTTAATAGGATTAAACAAATACACCAAAACAAAAACAGCAATAGCTCCAGAAGAAGTAATAGTAGGTTCTTTTTCTGCTAAAGTCATAAAAATTGTATTATTTTCATTATCTTTATGTGTGTTGATTTCATCTCCTTTAGGAGTATAGCTTATCTTTATCATCCCTGGGATTGAAATACTTATAGAAGCAGTTGCAAGAGCAGTTGCAATTCGATAAACCCAAAATTGGGCAGAATCCATTTTAATTCCCTTTTTAGTACTTATTATTAACATAATAATAAATAAAACAAGAACTCCGAAACCAAACATATATTGAGTATTATTTTTCATTGTAGAAATATTTACACTTCAAATATCTAACATTTCAAAAGCAATTTTATACCTACAAATAGGTATTTTTTCATCATTAAATATAAGTAAAAACTATAAAGTAAGTAGCGTTAGAATAACTCCAAGAAGGATTGCAATAAACTTTTGTAAGTTAAATTTATGATTTTCAGTACTTTCAAAAAGAATGATTGTTGAGATATGTAAGAAAACTCCAATAATTAAGGATGTTATTTCTGTAGTATAATTAGTGAAAAAAGGAATTTTATCACCAAGTAAAACTCCTAAAGGACTCATTAAAGCAAAGAAAATAAGAAAAGCAAATACTTCTTTTTTAGAATATTTAGCTTGCCATAAAAATGTGGTTAATACAATTGCAATCGGAATTTTATGCACCACAATAGCCCAAAGTAAATTTTCATCCGCATTATGAATGGGTAACCCTTCAGAAAAAGCATGCAAAGACAAACTTACAAATAAGAGTGTAGGAAATTCTTTACCATCAGAATGTATATGAATATGTCCATGTTCTGCACCTTTTGAAAAAGATTCTAAAACTGATTGTAAAATAATACCGATTAAAATAAAAATGCCAACAATTGTACTGTTAGAAGATACTGTATAAACATCTGGCAATAAGTGTAAAACAGTAACAGACAAAAGATAAGCACCACTAAAAGCTAATAAAAGACGAACAATTTTTGTATTCGGTTTTATAATAAAAACCAATAAAGAAGCTAAAAGTACAGATGAAATTAATAAGAAATAGGTCATTTTGCAACTAAAATTAACCTATTAGAAATTTGAGAATCAAAATCATTTAAATTATAATCTCCAAAAACATTTATTATTGTAAAACCCACTTTTGAGAAATAGGTTTGCATTTTTACTTCATCCAAATATTTTACTCTTTCTGTATATGAATGTTGTTTATTATCAGCAAAAAAAGAAATGTTTTTAATAATAAAACCCTCTGTAATTTCTCTGGTAATATTAAAAGTGATGTTGTCAACAGTTTTTATTTCCTTGTTTACCAAATTGGCTTTTACAAAATCGGCATTCAAGAAATCAAAGACAAAATAACCATTATTTTTAATTCCATTTTTAATGTTTTGCAAGATTAAAATATCTTCTTTATCATCTTCAAAATAACCAAAACTGGTAAACAAATTAAAAACTGCATCATATTTATTGTTAAAAGGTTGACGCATATCATGCACCTTAAATTTTAAAGAATCATTTTCAAATTCTTTAGCAATTTTTATACTGTTTTTGGCTAAATCTCCACCTGTAACTTTATAACCTAGAGAATTTAGAAATACTGAATGACGACCTTTTCCACAAGGCAAATCTAAAATATGTGTACTTTTTGGCAATTCTAAAAAAGAAGTAATATTCTGCATAAATAGTTGCGCATCTGCATCATTTCTGTCCTTATAAAGTATGTGATAATACCTTGTATTAAACCAATCTGTAAACCAATCTTTTTTTTCCATCTTACAAATAAGTCTGTAAAAGTAATTAAATCTTACTTTAGAAAAAATGAAATTCAGTATTTCTGAAATATCCTTTTATAAAATGTATTTTTGTACTCAATTTTACAAGTATGAATAGAGATTTTAAAATGACAGCTACTACACTTTTTGGTTTGGAGAGTGTTTTAGCTGAAGAACTTAAAAAATTAGGAGCTCAAGACATTAAAGAAGGAATTAGGAGTGTATCTTTTAGAGGGGATAAAGGTTTTATGTATAAAGCTAATATCGCTTTAAGAACAGCTGTGAGAATTTTAAAACCTATAAAAACATGTAAAGTTTATGATGAAGAAGATTTGTATGAAGCTATTCAGAAAATAAAATGGGAAAAATATTTAGATGCTGATGGTACTTTTGCAATTGGAGCTGTTGTAAATTCAAAGAATTTCACTTCGAATTCGCATTACATTTCTTTAAAGTCTAAAGATGCCATTGCAGATTATTTTAGACACAAATATCATAAAAGACCCAATGTAGATTTAAAATATCCAGATGTTAAAATCCATGTGCATATTCAGAAAGAATGGTTGACGATTTCTTTAGATTCTTCAGGAGATTCTTTGCATAAAAGAGGATATAGAACAGCCACAAATATTGCTCCAATAAACGAAGTTTTGGCTGCTGGTATGGTTTTGTTGTCTGGTTATACAGGTGATGAAAACTTTATAGACCCCATGTGTGGTTCTGGTACAATACTGATTGAAGCTGCAATGATTGCCAATAATATTCCTGCAAATATTAACAGAAAATTGTTTGCTTTTGAAAATTGGAAAGATTATGATGAAGATTTGTATTTTACTATTCAAGATGCTTTGTTGAAGAAAATCCATTCTTCGCATTTTAAGATAATGGGTTTTGATAAAGCACCTTCTGCAGTGCAAAAAGCAAAAGCAAATGTAGAAAACGCCAATTTAGATGAATTTATTGGAGTACATCATGTGAATTTTTTCAACTCAACCAAAGAAGTTTTTGGGAATACTACTATTTTGTTTAATCCACCTTATGGAGAACGCTTAAATATAGATGTCAATGAATTTTATAAGAAAATAGGAGACACCCTTAAACACAATTACCCTGGTTCAACAGCTTGGTTAATTACTTCAGATACAGATGCTTTAAAATCTGTAGGTTTACGAACTTCTAAACGAATTGCATTAAAAAATGCAGATTTAGACTGTAAATTTGTAAAGTACGAGTTATATGAAGGTTCTCGTAAAATAAAGACTAGAAAAAGTAATTCTGAAGACGAGTAAACCTCTATATTTTGAATAATATTGAAACAAAATATAATCTTATTTTTTTGCTAATAATGTCTTGCATAATCAGTTCTGTAGTTGAGAAACTAATTGAGAAATATTTATGAACTAGAAGAATTTTCTTCGGAAGTTACAAGCAGATTTAGGCAGAATCAAGCAATTAATTATCCATTTTTGACGACAGTGAACTTTACTGATTTAAAAGAAAGCTCTAATTCTATTATATAGATTATGCAATTTCAATTTTGTCTTTTCGCTTGTAGTAGAATTGTCAAATGTGTAGTTGTATCCTAAACTTACCAAAGCATTATAAACCCAATTATGATTAGAGCTATTTAATGTACTTGCTCCAGTATTTCCTAAAAATATATAACCAAGTTCTGTTTTAGGGTCGAACCACATCATTGTTGTAATACAATTATCTCCACCATCCATTCCTGTCAATTGATAGGTAATTCCATAGTTATTTCTATCTATCATAAAAAACAAACCATTATTATCATCTTCAAGACTAGTAATTGAGCTACTTAATTGTGGTGAGAGTAGTTTGTTAAAAGAATCTGGTTTCAAAAGATTTTTATCTCTTGAAATAATTGCTTGGCAGTATTTGGTTAAATCTTGAATATTAGTAATCATATCTCTACTAGGATATAATATTACACCACTGGTTTGAACATTAGAAATTGAGTCCTCAACAGGTTGATAATATTTCGTATGCAGTAAAGAATCACTTTTAGATGCTGTCCAATATGTGTTATTTAGTTTGAGTGGATTAAAAATATGAATTTGTGTGAAATCTGAAAATGAAGTTTCTGATACAATTTCAACAATATAAGCTGCTAAACTTGCACCAATATTAGAATAATTCCAATCAGACCCTGGCTTAAATTTGGTAAACGTAACCTTTCCATACTTACCTTGTTGAAAATAATCACTCATAAACGAATTCAAGCTTTTGCTTTTTTCAGTTTCTTCTATATATAAAGATTCTACAACTAATTCATTATAATCTAATGATGATGTGTGTGTAGCCAATTGTTTAATCGTAATTTCTTCTTTTGGAAAATTCGGATTGTAAATTTTAAAAGGAAGATGTTTATTTATTGGGTCATCAATAGTTAATAATTTCAGTTCTTCGGCTTTCATTAATGCTATACCAATTGTAGTTTTAGATATTGAGGCAATATACTGTTGCGTATTTGTAGTGTAAGGTATTTTATTTTGTCTGTTTGAATATCCAAATCCATTAGAATAAATGATACTATCTGCATTAAAAACAGAAACAGCAAATCCGCCCATTTTATTTGGATTATAATATCTATTCAACTTCTTTTCTATGTTAGTAAGGTTTGCATTTATATCGTCTTTACTTTGATAAAGAAGAAATGATATAAATGCAACTATTAGTAAAGTTAAAGTTAGTAATGCTTTTTTTAGTAATTTTTTAAGTTTCATCTTTTGATTGATTTAGTTTACAATTAAGACGATAAACTTAAAATATGGTTACAGGATAATGTTTTTAATTTTGTGCAATTTGAATATGTTCATGTAGCGTTTTTAACGTTTTATAAATATTTTTTGTTAAACACCAAACGTTAATGGCATTTGTAATTTATAATCATAATCGCAACAGAAAAACATTTTTTTAATCTAAACTTTTCTCAAAAATTCGGTATTTCTTATAAATTGTATGCTCCATTCTTTCTATAATAGCTCTCATTTTAGTGTTTTCTTCCAAAATTAAATGGCTGTCTAAAACTGTTAAATTATTTGATCTTGCAGCATCTAATAATGCAATATTTAATAAAGCTACCAAACCAGAATTTCTAATATTTTCATCTACACAACCCAATAATAAGTTTAATTGGTTAGTTTTTTTAAATGCTTTTAAAATATGTAGAAACCCAAAAGGAAATAACCTTCCTTTTGTTTTTTTAAAGCCTTCAGAAATATCTGGCATTGCCACTACAAAAGCTACAATAGTATTACTAGCATCTAATACCAACTTTATATATTGAGGTTTTAATAAAGGCAAAAAGCGTTCAGAAAACTCTTTAGCTTCTTTATCATCTAAAGGAGCAAAACCATAGATATCTTTGTAGGTTTTATTAATAAGTTGAAATACATCATTTATATAAGGTTTTACCTGATTCGATTTTTTAAACTCCTTAACTTTGTAACCATTTCTAGTTGCTCTTTCTGCAATTCTAGTATAAATTTCTGCTGTTTTTTCAGGTATTTTTGCAGTGTATTGAAAAATGTCTAATTTCTTTTGATAACCATTTCTTTCAGTATGAGAAATCATATATTCGTAACTATGGTTGGTAACCATTACTGTAATTTGTTCTTTAAAACCTTCAATTAAAAAACCTTGCGGATCTTTATCAGAAAACCCTAAAGGTCCAATAATTTTGTCCATTTGTTTTTCTTTTCCCCAAGCTTCAACAGCAGTTATTAATTTGTCATAGACTTCAGCATCATCATAACACTCTAGTCCAAAAAAACGCACATTTTTTTCATTACTTCCTTTATTGTAAATATGGTTAATGATTCCCATAATTCTGCCAACAATTGCATTGTTTTTCTTTGCTAAATAGAGAATAGTATTACAATGTTCAAACGAATGATTTTTGGTTTTGTCAAAGATTTTCCACTCATCAGAAATTAAAGGAGGTAACCACTCTTTATGATTCTTATGAATGGTATAAGGCAACATAATAAATTGCTTTAATTCCTTTTTAGTATGGACTTCTAAAAGTTGAATCATAGTTTAAAATTGGGCATTTTAAGATATAAAACACTTGTTAAATATAGCACAATTGGAACATAAATAATACCAGCTATTGCATCTATAGCATAATGTGCTTTTATATAAACTGTAGAAAATATCAATAGAAATACAAATGGCAGTGCTATTTTAAAAAAAGTCTTTGCTCTTTTTCTTATAAATACTAAAATAATCAATGAAATGCCAACGTGTGAACTAGGGAAAGCACCTGTAGGTTGCTCTGCTTTCTGAATAAAGTGCATTATTTTATCGAATATAAAAGCATCTGGAAGATTTTTTTCTGGTGATGAAAAATAAAATTGTGGACCAGTAGCAGGAAAAAAACAAAAGAATAAATAAAACAATAACATAGATGATGTTAACTTGAAAAACAGCTCTTCACGTTCTTTTTCTAATTTAAAATTGGTAATGAAAACAAATACAATTATAATGATGTAAAATAAGAAATACCCTAAATACATCAACTCACTAAAGATAGGATTTGCAAAGTAATTGGAAAATGCGATACTGGGTTGAAAACCAAATAAAAGACTATCTAAATCTACTAAATAATTGTCTAAATTATTGAATATTAGTTTATTGTAGTAAACGGTTTCAGTGTAAAATAGCACGCTGAATAAAATAGGGTAACAGTTTCTTAATAAATTAATAAATGTGGATTTTACTTTCGCATCTAAAAATATCAGTGCAATTCCAAAGCTTAACAATAAACCTCTTGTAAAAAAAAGTTCTAAAAATTTATTGAAATCATTGTCAGATAAAAACAACAAAATAGTAGTAATAAAAACATAACAAAAAAATAGGATGTCAATTTTTTTAATTTGAAACATTTTACTTTTTAATGAGTTGTGGGGTTTAAATTTTTAAAATTTAAATTCATTTAATCTTTTTCTAGAATTAATTGTAGCCACTTTTCCGGTTTTTCTAGCATTAAAAAATGCCCACAATTTTCTATCCAAATTAATTGATTGTTTTTTATTTCATCAGAAAGTAATTTAGCAATTTTTGGAACAGCAATTGGATCATTTTTTGCCCAAATAATTTTTGTTGGAATATTAGTTTCTTTTAAAGCTCCTACCCATCTATGCCAAAAATAATAACGCTCGTTTATATAATTGGTCAATTGATGAATAACTTTTCTACCTTCATTATTTTCTAATTGAAACCACATTTCTTTTAATTCTTGGTCTGAAACTCTGGTTTTGTCAAAATAAATATTACGCATGTTCTTCTTAAAAATAGGGAAGTTGGTTAAGCTAGCTACAAATTTTCCTGTAGTTTTATTTTTCAATAATTTTTGAATTAAACGTAATTTAGAATGTTCTATATGAATACTGCCATTGCATAAAATAAGTTCATCAATTTGTAAATTAATTTGTTTTTTATAGTGTCTTGCAATGATTTCTGTAGCAACAGAAGTGCCATAATCGTGTGCTAATAGTGTTACTTTTTTTAAACCTAGTTGTTGCCAAAGTTGTAATGCAACATCTGCTTGTTCAATTAAGGAATAGGAATAATCTAGGGGCTTATCAGAAAAACCAAAACCTAAATGGTCGTGAATTATAACTCTGTATTTTTTTGAGAGTTCAGTTAATACTTTATGATAATCAAAAGATGAAGTTGGATAACCATGTAAAATTACAAGTGTTTCTTCAGAACTACCTTCATCAATAACAAAAATATTTCTATTAAAAACAGAAACAAATTTGCCTTTATTTTTCCAATCAGTACTATTCATATAGAAAATTAATATTCTATAAAAATATAGAATAGCAATTAGAAACTCTAAATTTATATGTTATTTTAAGAGTTTACTAAAAAATTGGTAAGTTTTAATGGTTTTTCTAACATAGGGTAATATCCACAACTTTCTTCAAAATGAACTTCAGTATTATCGATACTTTTTGCAAGTGAATCTACTATTTTAAGCGAGTTAGATACATCATTTTTACCCCAAAAGAATTTGATATTTATTGATGTTGTTTTTAAAGCGTTCATCCACCTATCCCAAAAAATTTTTCTTTCAAAATCGTAGTTCGAAATAAAGTCGATTACTTCAATACCTTCATTACAAACATGTAAAGCCCACATAGTTTTAAAATCCTCATCATTTAAATTATCAACCTGAAATAAATTTTTCTTTTTATGCTTTTTAAATACAGAAAAAGAGGACATCATTGAAGTAGTGTTTTTAGAAAATGAACATGTTTCTATATTTGTATCTTCACCTGTATCTTCATCTTCAAAGTACTTTTTTGGGACATAGTGATTAGATAAAAATAGTTGTTTTATATTAAAATCTATTAAAGAAGATTCTTTTCTAGCAATGAGTTCTGAAGCTATAGAAACTCCATAATCATGAGCAAGTATTGTCATTTGTTTAACATACAATATTTTCAATAGTTCAATAATAACATCAGTTTGCTCAATTACCGAAAAATACTTATTAATATATTTTGTAGAAGAACCAAAGCAAATTAAATCAGGAATTATTACTCTGTAATGTTTACTTAATTCTGGTAATATCTTATAGTAGTCATAAGAAGAGCATGCGTAACCATGTAAAATTAATAAAACCTCTTTGTCTGTATTTGTGTCAATAACAAATACTTCATTATCAAAAGCAGGTATTTTTCTTCCTTTTTTTCTCCAGTTTTCTATATTCATAGTTTAAAAATTAGTAACGTAATAAATGTTTGAATTGTTTTTCAAAAACCATTTCCATCCAAGGTTTTGGACTCTCTAAAACAGAAAAATGTTTTTCATTTTCAATCCATTCAACATGTCTAACATCTTCAGCAGCTAAAACAATTGCTATTTCTTTAATTATAACAGGATCGCTCTTCTCCCAGAAAATCTTTACAGGAGTTTCAGATTCTCGTAAAGCATTTGTCCATCTGTGCCAAAATGTGTAACGTTCATTAATAAATGTACTTAAAAAGTGAATTTCTTTTTGCCCTTCATCTGAATCAAGTTGATTCCACATTTTATTAATATCGTAATCTTTATTTATGTTATAGGATAAATTATCTTTTTTAAACCTTCGTTTAATTTTTTTGTACCCAAAGTTGGTTAGTCTAGAAATAAATTTACCAAGTTTTCTATCTTTTAGTAATCTTTTTACATTTTTTAGATGTAAATGCTCTAACCTCATGCTACTATGACACAAGAGCATCATCGTGATTTTTAAAGGAATTAAGTTGTTGTTTTTTCTAGCTAAAATTTCTTGAGCAATTGAAGTACCATAATCATGTGCTAATATGGTAATATTTTTTAAACCTAGTTTTAACCAAAGCTGTATAGCAATGTCAGCTTGGTCTATCAACGAGTATGTTAAAGAATCTGGTTTCTCTGAAAAGCCAAATCCTAAATGATCGTGAACTACAACTCTAAAGTGTTTAGCTAATTCTGGGAGTACTCTGTAATAATGATATGAGGAAGTTGGGTATCCATGAAGAATTACAAGTGTATTACTAGATGAACCTTCGTCAATTACAAATAATTTTTTATCAGAAATGGTAACGTATTTACCCTTTTCTTTCCATTCTTGAGCAGTCATAATATTTGGGGGATTAATATTACTATTGGTGCAAAAATATACTAAATTTTGAATAGCTTTGTCTTTTTGCTGTTAAATATATTATAAGATTTTTTTTATAGACGTCATATTACCTATTCCAATTCAGAAAACTTTTACGTATTCTGTTACAAATGAGGAAGCTAATTTCTTAAAAAAAGGAATGCGTGTTGCAGTTTCTTTTGGTAAAAGTAAAATTTATACAGGTTTGGTTTTTGATATTCATCAAAATGCCCCTACTTTATATGAAGCTAAAGATATTCATCAAATTTTAGACGAAAAACCAATTGTAAATGAAACTCAATTAAAACATTGGGAGTGGATTGCAAATTACTACATGTGTGCTTTAGGCGATGTGTATAGAGCCTCTTTACCATCAGCATTTTTGCTAGAAAGTGAAACTATTGTTTACAAAAATGAAGCTTTTTCTGATGAAGATATTCTTGAAGATGATGAGTTTTTAATTTTTGAAGCTTTACAACATCAATCTCAATTAACTATTCATCAAATTGTAGACGTTTTAGGAAAAAAAAAAGTGATGCCTACTGTAAATGGGTTGATAAAAAAAGCAGCTATATATATTAGAGAGCAGATCTATGAAACCTACAAACCAAAATTGGTAAAATATGTTTGTTTAAATGAGAACTATAATTCTGATGAATCACTTAATAATTTATTATTAGAATTAGCAAGAGCAAAAAAACAAAAAGATGCAGTTTTAACTTTCTTTCAACTAGCATCAACTAAAAAGCCAATAAAAGTAAAAGATTTAGAAGCGAAAGCAAATGTTTCTTCCTCCATTTTAAAATCGTTGGTTGACAAGAATATCTTCGAATTTTATCACATTAAAACAGATAGAATTAGTTTTAAAGGAGATACGAATGCTCTTAAAAACTTAAACGAATTTCAAGAAAAGGCATTAACTGAAATTAAAGAAACTTTTAAACAGAAAGATGTAACACTTTTACACGGAATTACAAGTTCTGGTAAAACAGAAGTGTATACAAAACTGATTCAAGAGGTTTTAGATGCTGGTAAACAAGTGTTATTTCTGTTGCCAGAAATTGCTTTAACCACACAAATTATTACACGTTTACAGTTTTATTTTGGAAACCAAATTTCGGTATTTCATTCTAAATATTCTATGAACGAAAGAGTAGAAGTGTGGAATAATGTGTTGGAAAATAAAAGTAAAGCACAAATAATTTTAGGAGCTCGTTCTTCTATATTTTTACCTTTTTCTGATTTAGGGTTGGTTGTTGTTGATGAAGAACACGAAACATCCTACAAACAATTTGAACCATCACCAAGATATAATGCTAGAGATGCAGCTATTGTTTTGGCAAAAATGTATCAAGCAAAAATTTTGTTAGGTTCTGCAACTCCGTCTTTAGAAAGTTACTTTAATGCACAGCAAAATAAATATGGTTTTGTAGAATTAAACAGACGTTTTGGAAATGTTCAACTTCCAAAAATTGAGTTGATAGATGTAAAAGAAAAGCACAGAAAAAAGGAAATGAAAGGTCATTTTTCTGATAGAATGCTCAAACTAATTCAAGAGGCTTTAGATGTAAAAGGACAAGTAATTTTGTTTCAAAACAGACGTGGATATTCCCCAATTGTAGAATGTAAAACGTGTGGAGTTTCTCCTCAATGCCCAAATTGCGATGTTTCTTTAACCTATCATAAATATAAACATGAATTACGTTGTCATTATTGCAACTATCAACGAGCAATGCCTAATTCTTGTTCAGCCTGTGGAAGTAATACTTTAGATACTAAAGGTTTTGGGACAGAGCAAATTGAGTTAGAATTAAAAGAACTATTCCCTGATTTTAAAATCGGTAGAATGGATTTGGATACTACTCGTGGCAAATTTGGTTATCAAAAAATAATTGGAGCATTTGAAGCTAGAGAAATTGATGTTCTAGTGGGTACACAAATGCTGTCTAAAGGTTTAGACTTTGACAATGTTTCTTTAGTAGGTATTTTAAATGCTGATACAATGCTCAATTTCCCAGATTTTAGAGCGCATGAAAGAGCATATCAAATGATGGTGCAAGTTTCTGGAAGAGCAGGTAGAAGTATAAAACAAGGAAATGTAGCCATACAAACCTATAATCCTTATCACCAAATATTGCAACAAGTTTCTACCACAAATTACAAAGCAATGTATAAAGAGCAGTTGCAAGAACGTTGGCAATACAAATATCCACCTTATTACAGGCTGATAAAAATCACGCTAAAACATAGAGATTATAATAAAGTTGAAAGTGGAATCAATTGGTTGTTTAAGGCTTTGTACAATTCTTTTGGCGAAAATGTTTTAGGACCAACAGCTCCTGCAGTTGCCAGAATTCGAAATCAATACATTAAGAATCTAGTAATTAAAATTCCACCAAAACAAAGTTTAGCAAATACAAAAAAACAAGTTTCAAAAATTAGAAATACCTTTGAAGCTGTTAAAGATTTTAGACCTATTCGTTTTATTATTGATGTGGATGCTTATTAGAAGCCCATCTTAATCTTCCCAAAGGGAAGAAACACTCTTTTGTTTATTTTTGAAATAACTTTATTTTCTCTCGATACTTTTATACGGTTTGACATTCTGAAAGAATCTCATAAAATGTACTAAAAATAACAATCTTCAAAGTTTAAGTTTTTCTTCATTTTAGTTTATCAATATTTACATTTTCAATATATAAATTTTGATCAAAAGGGTTTTTATTTTTCTTAAATTTTATCTCATATTCAATTCCATATACTTTACATATATTATCTAAATCTATTTTGTTTTTATAAATAACATCTTTCTGTTGTTTAAAGAATATTAGTGGACCTGTTCCTTTTGCTATTAAAAAAAAACCAATTAAAAATACAATTGATAAAACCAAAAACCCTGGTACTCCTAAAGAAAAGGGTACATACAATTTTGTGAAAAACAAATAATCTAAATAAAGTATTATGAATCCAATTAGAGGAAATAAAATCACACCACCAAATATATCAAACTTTCTGCTTGCTAATTTTTGATATTCAATATTAATTTGTCTAACCTTTTTTTCAAAAGATTTATTTAAATAAATCTTATCGCATTTTTTTTCAAAATAAGGTACTTCATCTGTTACTCCACAATAACTACCACTTTTAAAATCTTTTTTTTGATATTCACATAAATTACAATGCTTATTAATTTCTTTTCTTCTCATACAATTCTTTCTATAATTATTGGAAATTTAAACTATAACTATATTAGCTTTTTTTAAAATATGTTTAATCCATTAGTGATGGATAATTTTTTGTGATATTTAAAAAATATTGTTTCTTTTGTGAGTTTTGAAATAATATTAAAGTATCATTATTTATTTTATAACTAAATTCATTTTTTAACTCAATAATATTCATTTCTTTATTAAAATGAGATATCAAATCATCTCTAATATTATCAATTTCATCTTCATTTAAGTTCAACTTATTTATACTATCTTGTACTTTAAATGCACCTATTTCTGAATAATATTGAGAATCAAATTTAAATGCTTTTTGATTTTTATTAATCTCATAAACACCAAAATAAGTTTTTTCTTCAAAATCTTTAATTTTCATTAGCATGAACTCATCAAAATAAATTTTAAAATAATTTTGATTAGGATTAATTGCTTTCCATACTCCAATTAAATCATTTTGTTTGTTTGATTTTTTTATATCATTAATATTCACAAAAAGCAAAATTGGTAAAGCAAGTAGAGAAAGCCAATTACTTTGTAGCTTTAAATTAGTAGTTGTTTCTTTTTGAGAGAAATTAATTTTAAAAAAGTAATTTAAAAAACCACGCCAATCTGAAATTAAGAGGAAAAAACCCATCAAAGTTAAGCTTAAAGACATTAGTAAAGCTTCTTGACCTATTTCATAAAAAATATTTACTAGAAGAATATTTATCATAAATGAAAGTAACAGAATAGTGCCAATTCTTTCTGTTTTCCTAAATAGTATCAAGTTGCCTGCAAGAATTTGACATCCAGCTATTATTAAGCCATAAGTTCTTGAGTATCCAAAATAATACCAAGTAAGCATAAACCCATCATAATGACTAATATTATAATCTGCTTCATAAACAGGCCCAAAATGAAATTGAGTTTTGAAAATTTTTGCCAATGCATAAGAAAACATTTGATAGGCAACAAAATACTTACAAATTAATCTCAATATTTGTATTGAAATTGACTTTATGTTTTTTTCAATATCCATAATTTTTTTAAGGAGTTTATATTTCTTTCAATTATCTCAAAAATCTACGATTCAATTTTAACAACTGAAATTTTTTATCTTTTTGAATAAAATCAAAAATAGCTGTTTTTTTGGTTTGGTTTGGTCTACCCCAATTGTAATAGGTAGTTATTTTAAAAACGGTAGGTTTGTATTGCTTGTTGCCTAAATAGGTGAGGTTTACTAAATAATTACCATAATTTAATTGATTTATAAAAATTTCTTTAGAAGTATAGCCTTTCTTTTTTTGATCTTCAATTAAACCTTGATTTTGAACTAATGAATTTTCAATTTCAAAAACATCTAAATTAGGGTTTACAAACTCAATAATGAATTCAGCTTCAGTTGTATTCCATTCAAAAACAATTCTAACATCTCTAGCGATATTTTTATAAGAGTTTTCAATTTTAATTTTTGGTAAATTAGTTCTATCAATTGAATCTAAATTATAGGTTGAAACGATTTCAGATGTAATAATTTCTCCAATATCATTGTCATCAATTTTAAAACCTTTTTTAAAAAAATATCTGTAGGTTAACCATACATTTCTGTATTTTTTTGATCCTAAAAAAGCATTCGCCAAATCTCTATAAGATTGATGATGTTTAGGTCTTAATTTTACCAACTTTTTATAAATTTCTAAAGCTTTTTGTTTTTCATTAATTTCTAAATATTTATAGGCAATTGCCTTTAAATCTTCTGGATTATCAAAAGACATTGATTCAAAATCTGATAGAATATTTAATAAAAAAGGTTTACTATCTTTTTTCTTTTTATACGTATTGAATAATGTAAAATAAAAATTAGTGATATTTTTATCTACTGCATTTGTTTTCTTATACAAATCAAAAGCTTCTTTAGGTTTTAATCTTTTATATTTATCTAAAAAAGGATAATTAATTCTAACTTTTTTATATGAGATTGCATCATGATTATAGTAGTCGCTATCATTAAAATAATAGTTGGCAAAATCAATATCATTAACCTTTTTGTAATCAATATTTGTATTTACAGTTATTACAGGTCTTTTCTTATCATAATTAAAAATTAAAACTTCTTTAACCTCTAAAATAAAAATATCGAAAGGAATATCGAAAGAAACATTATCAATAACCCAAACCACAGGGCCATTCATTTCCTTACCTTTTATATAAGTAATTTCTTCACCATAATCGTTATAACGAATTAATAAAAAAGGTGCTTTCTTTTGTATAGCTTTAGTTATAGACAAACCATTCTCGTTCAATTCAGAGCCCTTAATTTTAGTGATTAAAGAGATATCTTTATATTCACCAATATTAGTTTCACCAAGTTTTATTACTTTACCAGATTGAATTTGTGTGATAGTATTTCTTATTTTTAAATCTATATTTAAAATAGAAGTAACATCTTCAATCAATACCTCTATTTTCTCTAAACCCACATAGCTAAAACTTAAAGTTTCACCAACTTTTACCTTAATTTTATACGAACCTTTAGTATCAGAAACAGAAAATCGAATAGTGTTTTTAACAAATATACTTACGTTTTCGAGTGGCTTATTCTTGTAGTTTATGAATCCTGAAACTGTTTTGTAGTCTAAATTTTGTGGGGCTTGAGCAAAAAAATAAATAGGAATTAGAAATAAAAATAAAATTAGTTTATTAGTCATATTTGGTTTTTGCAATAAGCATCAAAATTTATGCCTAATGTATAAATTATAAATTTCAACCTAAAATAATTGCTTATGTTATGTAAAGAATATCTAAATATTATTTATCTGTTTAATTCTTAATGAGTTAGTTCTTTTTCTTTAATTGTAATAGTTTTGTCGTCTTATAAATCATCTGAATGCTATTAATTAAACCTTCTGTTTATAAATTTTTCATAGAATACGAAAGTTTTTAAGGTTGATTTATTTGGGTTTAGCTAATATAATTAAATAAAAATAATACCCAAAGCAACCTTTTTTTAAACCTTGTAGTCTATATATTTGTAAGGCAATTAAAACCGAAATCAATAGGCTTGAAAATTATCAACTTGCATAACCAACAAAAATCGCTAATTAAAAAAGCGATTGCCAACAATAGAGAAGCGCAACAACAATTGTTTGAGCAACATTCGCCTAAAATGTTGGGAGTTTGCAGGCAATATGTAAAAGATTTACATCATGCAGAAGATTTGTTATTGCAAGGTTTTTTAAAGGTTTTTACAAACTTACACAAGTTCGAACATAAAGGTAGTTTTGAAGGTTGGATAAGAAGAATAATGGTAAATACCTGTATTTCTTATCTCCGAAAAAAAAATGTGATTAATTTATCTGATGAAGACTATGTTTTTAATGATGCAGCAACAGAAAGTTTAGAAAACACAGCTGTAGAAGACATTCAGAAACTGATAGATCAATTACCAGAAGGTTACAAAATGGTGTTTAATTTATTCGCTATAGAAGGTTACAAACATTCAGAAATTGCAACACAATTAGGCATTACTGAAAGTACATCGAAATCGCAATTGTTTAAGGCACGTAAATTATTGCAACAAAATTATATTAGAATGAATAAAGCAGTTCATGAAGACAAATAATATTGATAAAAATATAAAACAAAAACTAGAAAACAGAACGTTTACACCATCTGCTTCAGCTTGGGAACGCCTCTCTGTTCAATTAGATGAACAATCTGTTGAAAAGAAAAAAGGCTGGTTTTTTTATATAGGCATAGCAGCAAGTATTTTGTTTTTGGTTTCTATAGGGATTCAGTTTTTTTCTTCTGAAACAGAAGTTGTAAAACCAAAAGAAGAGCTTGTAATAACACCCACAAATAAGAAAGAAATTGATAAAAAAATAGATAAACTTATTAATGAAATTCCTATTCAAGAAGCCATTGTTAAAAAGAATGAAGTTGAAGTAAAGAAAGAGATTATTCACACGCCTGTTACTGCAAAAAAGAATATAATTGTTAATAAGAAAAGTGAGAACAAGAACTTTACAAATAAAAAAATAATTGCAAAAACAGATACTCCAAAAAAAATAAATAAGGATGAAACATCAACAGAAAAAATAAAAGTAAATATCTTAAAACAAGACCCAAATAGTGTCATAAAAGTTAATGCAGATGACCTGTTATTTGCAGTAACACATTCGCCAAAAGAAGTGAAAGCTTATTATGCCAAATATAATGTGAATAGAGAAGATGTTTTAAAAACGATTAAAAGTGAGCTCAAAAAATCGAATATTAGAATAAACCCGAATACTATTTTAGCAGAAGTAGAACGCTCTATAGATGATGAAGATTTTCAGAACAATTTCATGAAATCTTTAAAAAGAAAAGTTTCTGATATTGCAAGTGCCATTGCAAGTAGAAATGATTAAAAAAACGTCATTGCGAGTTTACGAAGCAATCTTAAATTCAAATAAGTCAGATTACTTCAATTTTTCCTCATTCCTAATGACAAAAATATAAAATAAACAAAAAACTTAAAACACATAAAAATGAAAAGAATACTACTTATACTAGTGTTGTTATGTACAACTATTGCCAATTCTCAAGAAAGAACTTTCGAGAAAGAAGTGAGTAAAATATCAAAAAGAATAGAAAGAATTACCAAACAACAAAAAGATTCTTTAAAACAAAAAGTAATCGCTATTGATAAGCGTTTAGAAAAAGGAGAAATTACTAAAACCACAGCAGAAACTTTAAAAAAAGAAGTTGCTTCTTATCACGCAAGAAAAATTGAAAAATTAGTTGGAGAGCAAGAGCGTTTATTACAATTGTTGGTACAAGATAAAACCAATGGTAAAATTGCGAGTTCAGAAGAAAATTACAAAGAGAAAAAAGATGATTACTATGATGATGATAATACATTTACTATTGGTAATAAAACTTTTAGATTTAATATTAGTGAAGGCGATAAAGACGAAAATGAAAGACGAAAAAAAAGACGTTGGAAACGCAAAAACAAATACCAAAGAAGTACAACAACACAATTCGTATTTGCAATGGGTATAAATAATGCGTTGACTAATAATAATTTATCGTCATTAGACAATTCTAACTACCAAATTGGACGTTCACGTTTTTACGAATTAGGGTGGACATGGAAAACACGCTTTACAAAAAGACCAAGTCAACTTTACTTTAAATATGGAGTTTCTTTCTTGTGGAATAATTTGCGTTTAAAAGACAATCAAATTCATGTTAAAAACGGAAATACTACAGATATTCAAGTCTTTCCAAATCAATTATCAGAGAGTAGATTGCGTCATGTACAAATGAATTTTCCTTTACATTTAGAGTGGGATTTATCTAAAAACCGAAGATATAGTGATGGTAGAGTTAGAGATAGAACAAACAATTCATTTCGTTTAGGAATTGGAGGTTTTGTAGGGTTTAAGTTAGGTACAAGACAGTATTTGGAATATAGAGATGTAAATAATGTTGAGGTAGAGGAAATTCAGTTTGATAATTTTAATATGAATACTTTTAACTACGGAGTCAGTGGATATTTAGGCTATGAAGATGTGAGTTTATACGTAAAATACGATTTAAACCCATTATTTCAAAACACAGAAGTTAGAAATATCTCAATAGGTTTACGTTTAGATTTAGATTAATATTTTTTATATACTTAATTATTTTTATAAAATATTATTTATCTCATAAATATCTATTTGATAAAATAAGAAAATCATAAAAATAACAGATACAATTCCTTTTGTTATATTTTTAACAAAAGGAATTTTATTTTTACGAAGTAAATTTAAATCACTAAAAATGAAAATAGGGATTCCTAAAGAAATTAAAAATAATGAGAATAGAGTTGGTATGACTCCTGCAGGAGTTTTTGCATTAACCAAACAAAATCATAAAGTATATGTGCAGTCAACTGCAGGAATAGGAAGCGGTTTTTTTGATGAAGATTATCAAGAAGTAGGTGCAACTATTTTACCAACTATAGAAGATATTTACAATCAAAGTGAGATGATTGTAAAAGTAAAAGAACCTATAGCAGAAGAATATGGTTTAATTAAAGAAAACCAAATCGTGTTTACTTATTTTCATTTTGCGTCAAGCCAACCTTTAACAGAAGCAATGATAAAAAGTAAAGCAATTTGTATTGCTTACGAAACTGTTGAAGATGAAGAAGGTACTTTGCCTTTACTAACACCAATGTCTGAAGTTGCAGGAAGAATGTCTGTGCAACAAGGAGCAAAATATTTAGAGAAGCCAATTAAAGGTAGAGGCATTTTATTAGGTGGTGTACCAGGAGTAAAACCAGGAAAAGTATTAATTTTAGGAGCAGGAGTTGTTGGTGTACAAGCAGCAAAAATGGCTGCAGGTTTAGGAGCTCATGTAACTATTATGGATATTAATATGAAACGATTACGCTATGTAAACGATGTATTACCTAACCATGTAGTTACAGATTTTTCAAGCGAATATAGCATTAGAAAACACATAAAAGATCATGATTTAATTATAGGAGGAGTTTTATTGAAAGGAGGTAAAGCACCAAAATTAATTACTAGAGACATGTTAAAAGAGATGAGACCAGGCACTGTTGTAGTTGATGTAGCAGTAGATCAAGGAGGTTGTTTTGAAACTACGAAAGCCACTACTCACGAAGATCCAACTTATATCATTGATGATGTTGTGCATTATTGTGTAGCAAACATGCCAGGTGCAGTACCTTACACATCAACAATAGCTTTAACTAATGTTACACTTTCTTATATTTTAAAACTCGCTAATTTTGGTTGGGAGAAAGCTTGCGAAAAAGATAAAACATTGGCAAAAGGGTTAAATATTGTTAAAGGAGAAATTGTTTATGATGAATTAGTAGGTATTTTTGATTAAATAAATTCCACTAACAAAATATAAAAAAGCAAGCTAAAGTTAATTAGTTTGCTTTTTTTGTTCCCATTCATTTCGTAAATCAGATGATAGTTTTCCAGTTCCATCATGTTTCCAGCCAGGAGGTTTTAGCAAATATTTAAACTTATTTTTTATAGATATTTTTGATGAAAAGAAGTCTTTAAACATGTTTACCCATTCAATAAAAGCAACTTTTACAGGATTATAAGTGTCAATATTTGTAACCAACCCGTAAATAGGTTTTTCTACTTCTGGCTCAAAAGTGCCAAAAATCTTGTCCCAAATAATAAAAACTCCTGCGTGATTTCTATCTAGATATTGAGGGTTTGTTGCATGATGCACCCTATGATGACTTGGTGTATTAAAAATAGCCTCAAACCATTTAGGCATTTTATCAATCAATTCTGTGTGTATCCAATATTGATAAATTAAACTAATAGACATTTGCACCAAAACCATTACAGGATGAAAACCTATAATTACTAAAGGAAACCAAAAAATAAAAGTATAAAAACTTCCTGTCCAAGTTTGGCGTAAAGCTGTACTTAAATTATACTTTTGTGAGGAATGGTGCACAACATGGCTAGCCCAAAATAATCGGCTTTCATGAGCGATTCTATGGTTCCAGTAGTAGCAAAAATCTTCTGCAAACAAGAGAATAATCCAAGACCACCAAACAAAAGGAATCGTAAATATTCTAAATTTATATAAGAATAGAAAAACGCCTAGAATTAGTCCTTTTGTAAGTAAGCCAATTGCTACATTTCCCAATCCCATAGCAATAGAAGTACCAGCGTCTTTAAACTCATAATGCCCTAATTTTACCTTTACAGTTAAGATAATTTCTAAAATAACTGTTAATACAAAAAAGGGAATTGCATAATGAATTAAGTTTGGTATTTCAGGTATTTGCATATCAGTATTTTATGTATTTGTTCTGTACGTTTTTTAATCTTAAAAAAGATGCTATAAATATAAAAAAGTTACTATATTTGCACCCTTAAAAATAAATAAATTATTAATTATGAATCATTACGAAACTGTTTTCATTTTGAATCCCGTTTTATCTGATACTCAGATAAAGGAAACAGTACAAAAGTTTAATGACTATTTGGTTTCTAAAGGTGCCGAAATGATTTCTAAAGAAGATTGGGGCTTAAAAAAATTAGCTTATCCAATCCAAAAGAAAAAAAGTGGTTTTTATCACTTATTTGAATTTAAAATTGCTGGTGAAGAAATTGCTGCATTTGAGTTAGAGTTTAGGAGAGACGATAGCATTATGCGTTATTTAACTGTTAGATTAGATAGACATGCTGCAGCTTGGGCAGAGAAAAGAAGAGAACGTAAAACTGCAAAAAAATAACAAATGGCATCAATAGAACAACAAGCAAAAGGTGGTAAATCTGCTGACGTTAGATATTTAACGCCATTAGATATAGAAACTAAAAAAGAAGCAAAATACTGTAGATTTAAGAAAAAAGGTATTAAGTATATCGATTATAAAGATGCTGACTTCTTAATGTATTTAGTAAACGAGCAAGGTAAAATTTTACCAAGACGTTTAACAGGGACTTCATTAAAATATCAACGTAAAGTGGCACAAGCTATTAAAAGAGCTCGTCATTTGGCATTAATGCCTTACGTTGGTGATATGTTAAAATAATAAAGAGGTAGAACATGGAATTGATATTAAGACAAGACGTAGAAAATTTAGGATTTAAAGATGATGTTGTAACTGTTAAAAACGGTTATGGTAGAAATTTTTTAATCCCTACAGGACAAGCAATTTTAGCTACTTCATCTGCAAAGAAAGTATTAGCAGAGAATTTAAAGCAAAGAGCTTACAAAGAAGCAAAAGTTATTGAAGATGCTAATAAACAAGCAGAAGCAATAAAAGGATATGAAATTAAAATCTCTGCTAAAACAGGTTCAGGAGACAAATTATTTGGTTCTGTAAACAATATAGATTTAGCAGCTGCTTTAGGTAAAGCAGGGACAGAAATTGACAAAAAGTACATTAAAGTTGTTGGTGGTTCTGTAAAAAGATTAGGTACTTACGAGGCATCTATAAGATTACATAGAGCTGTAGTAGCAGATATTACTTTTGATGTAGTTGCAGAATAACTACTATATAAAATAAATTTTAAAAGCTCGTTAGAAATAACGAGCTTTTTTACTTTCAACTTCTCACTTCCCACATCAAGCCAAAATGAAATACAGACAATTAACAAAAGAACAATTTGAAAGCTTACATCATGAATTTGCTCGTTTTTTAGCAAGTCAAAGTATTGACGTGAAAGAATGGAATCAAATAAAAAAAGAAAAACCAAATATAGCTGAACAAGAATTGAATGTATTTTCTGATGTGGTTTGGGATGACGTTTTAAATAAAACTAAATATTTAGAGCATTTTTCTAAAACTTCAGTTAATTTATTTAAGTGTGATGATGAGGAAATTCATAGAATAGCAATCAAAATAAATTGGGACATTAACTTACTAGAACAGGAGGGTTTTGAATGGCTCATGAAAAATCCAATGGATAATTCTGTGGATATTTTTAAAGGAACAAAAAAGTACAATTCAGAAAGAAATGTAGAACTTTTTGATTTGATTGAAAAAGGAAGTAATATTTCTAAAGGTGAAATTTTTGAATATTTTACTAACATAATCAGCTCATAATTTGCTATTTTTTATGTAAATACAGTTTATCGATAGATTTTTGCATTTTAACCTATCTTTTTTACTATTTATCGGGCTTCATTAAAAATAAGTTAACTTTAGTCTTATTTTGTACATTGTAACATACCCTCAACAGAAGTCATGGAAAAAAGTTTAAAAGTTTTATTAGTAGAAGATAACTTAATAGAGATTATGAAAATGAAAAGAACCATTTCTCTATTAAAATCAAAACATACAATTCACGAAGCTAAAAATGGCGAAGAAGCACTTCAGTTTTTAGAAGATAAATCTAATTTACCAGATATTATTTTATTAGATCTAAATATGCCAAAAATAAGTGGTATTGAGTTTTTAAAAATCCTTAAAGCAGATGATGATTTAAAACACATACCTACTATTATATTAACCACTTCGAGTAATCAAAAAGACTTATTAGAGTGTTATAGAACTGGTATGTCTGGTTATGTTTTAAAGCCTCTTAAATACGAAGATTATGTAAAAAAAATTGAAACAGTTTTAACATATTGGAGTATCAATGAGCTAATTAAAATATAATGAAAGGCATTGTATTTACGGAGTTTTTAGATTTAGTAGAAGATAAATTCGGTTTAGAAATGGTAGATAAAATTATTTCTCAATCAAAATTAGAATCGAAAGGCTATTATACTGCAGTTGGTACATACAGTTTTTCAGAAATGTTACAACTACTTCAAAATTTAAGTTTAAATACCAAAATATCAATAGATAATCTTTTATTAGTTTTTGCAGAGCATTTTTTTTCGGTTTTGGTGAGAGATTATCCATCTGTAATTGCTTCTTATAAAGATCCAATTGAAATGATTTCTTCTGTAGAAAGCCACATACATGTTGAGGTAAAAAAGATATATCCTAATGCTGAATTACCCACATTTACTGTAGTTGAAAAGTGCAATGACTATTTATCAATGATTTATAAATCTGGTAGAGCAATGCATTATTTTGGATTAGGATTGATGAAAAAAACTTTTGAACATTTTAATACGACTGCAAAAATTGACTTTCAAAAAATAAAGGATGATGGTACAGAAGTAAAATTCATCATCCAAAAAATTACATGAGAGAAGAAATTGAAGTTTTACAACGTGCTTTAGAACGCGAGCGTTTTGCAAGAAAATCAGCAGAAAAAATCCTTGAAGAAAAATCGAGAAATCTTTTTACAATTTCAAGAGAATTAAAACTTACAAACTTACACTTACAACAACTTTTAGATGAAAAATCATCTGTATTAGAAGGTATCTTTGAGAATATAAATGATGCTTATCTAGTAATAGACTTGCAAGGTAATATTCTTAAAATGAATGATATTGCTGAAAATTTATTTGGTTATAATTTAAACGAAGAACAGTTGAATTTTACTGATTTAATTTATGAATCTGATAAAGAATATACTAAAAATTCATTTATAACATTAAAGGAAAAAGGTTCTTTATCTAATTATACAATAAGAATTGTTACAAAGAGTAATAAAATAAAGTGGATACAAATAAATGCGAGTTTGTTGTTTGATAGAAATAAAAAACCAAAAGAAGCACAGGGTATTGTTAGAGATATTACAGCAATAAAAGAACTTGAATTACAAAAAGAAAAAATTTTACATCAATTAGAAAAAAGTAACGAAGAACTTAAAGAATATGCACATATAGTTTCGCACGACTTAAAATCACCTTTAAGAAGTATAAATGCACTAATAAGCTGGATAAAGCATGACAATCTAGATAAATTTGACGAGAATTCCCTCAAAAATTTTGAGTTAATAGAAGATACTTTAAGTACTATGGACAATCTCATTTCGGATATTTTAGAATACTCAAGTGCAGATGCAGATTCAAGTAATCAAACAAAAGT
Source organism: Polaribacter porphyrae (assembly GCF_002954685.1). Taxonomy (GTDB): domain Bacteria; phylum Bacteroidota; class Bacteroidia; order Flavobacteriales; family Flavobacteriaceae; genus Polaribacter; species Polaribacter porphyrae. The sequence continues at coordinate 207,734 of NZ_MSCN01000001.1, forward strand.
AGATTTAAATCATTTAGTTTTAGAATTAAAAAAAGTTTTATACATACCCAATCATATAGCAATTAATATTAAAAATAAATTACCTAATTTAGTAGGTGATAAAATAAAATTTCAACAATTGTTTCAAAATTTAATTAGTAACAGTGTTAAATTTATTGACAAAGAAAAAGGAATTATAGATATTGATGTACAAGATAAAAACACGTATTATCAATTTTCAGTTGCAGATAATGGTATTGGAATTGAAGAAAAATACCATAAAAAAATATTTAAAATTTTTCAAACATTAAATAAAAATAAAGAATCTACAGGTATAGGTTTATCAATTGTAAAAAAGATTGTAAATTTATATCAAGGAGATATTTGGCTAGAAAGTTATCCCCAAAAAGGAACAAAATTTATTTTCACCCTCAAAAAATAAAAAAATGAAATCCGTACAACTTAAAAAAAACAAAGGCTCAAATTTTGAATATGTTACAGATAAAATACCTTTAAAAGAACCACTAGTATTAGTTTTTGGAAACAGATATATGTTAGAAGAAAAAAACATTTACGAAGACATAAAAGGCTTTTTTAGTGATGGTCATATTGTATTTGGTTCAACATCTGGAGATATTACAGCAGAAGCTGTTGAAGATGATACCATTACTGTTACTGCTGTTGAATTTGAAAGAAGTACGTTTGAAATTAAAACCTCAAATGTTTTAGCATCTAATGATTCTTTAGATAGTGCAAAAACTGGTAAAGAATTGGTTGAGCAATTTCCAAAAGAAAATTTAAGATATATTTTTGTAGTTTCAGATGGCAGCTTTATAAATGGTAGTCAACTTACTATTGGTATGAACTCTGGGGTTAACAATAATACTATAATTACTGGAGCCTTATGTGGAGATGCTGCTAGGTTTGAGACAACATTATCATCTTATAACGAGCAACCAAAAAAAGGAGAAATAGTAGCAGTTGGCTTGTATGGAGATAGTTTAGAAGTTTCTTTTGCAACAAATGGAGGTTGGATTCCTTTTGGACCAGAAAGATTGGTTACAAAATCGAATTCAAATATATTATATGAGCTTGATGGTAAACCAGCTTTAGATTTGTACAAAACATATTTAGGAGATAAATCTGAAGAACTGCCAGCTGCAGCTCTTTTGTATCCATTAAAAGTAAAATCTTCTGATAAAAATAAATCTATTGTTAGGACCATTTTAAATATTAATGAAGAAGACAATTCTATGATTCTTGCAGGTGATATAGCAGAAGGTTCGCTAGTACAATTAATGATGACAAATGTAGATAGTATAGTTAATGCAGCAGAAGTTGGTGCACAACAAGCTTTAGACATGAGAGAAAAAGAACCAGAATTGGCAATTTTGGTAAGTTGTATTGGAAGAAAATTAGTACTAGATCAAAGAGTAGAAGAAGAAGTAGAAGAAGTTGTTGAGGTTATAGGCAATAAAGCTACAGTTTGTGGTTTTTATTCATATGGCGAAATAGCCCCTTTTGATGGAGAAAAGAACTGCCAATTACATAATCAAACCATGGCTATTACCCTAATTAGTGAATAATGAATTCTCTTCTCAAAAGACAAATAAGAAAGTTTTTACCTAAAGAACTCCAAGAAAGAGAAGATTTGGAGGTCTTTTTAGATGCTGTAAATAAATCTTATAATACTTCAGAAGAGCAGTTTTCTATGCTACAAAGAGCAGCGTCAATTAGTTCTGAAGAACTTTTTGAATCTAATAAACAATTGAGAAAAGAATCTACATCTCAAAAAGAAGTAATCTCTAAATTAAATAATGTAATTAATACATTAAAGTTCTATGGTTTAGATGAAGCTAAAAACCTAGAAGGTTCAGATTCATTAAAATTAGTTGATTTTATTGATAATCAAACTAAAGAAATCATTGAGATAAACAAGCAAAAAGATAAATTATTATCAAATCTAGAGCGTCAAAACCAAGAGTTAAATGATTATGCCCACATGGTTTCTCACGATTTAAAATCACCATTGCAAAGTATAGATGCTTTAACTACATGGATTAAAGAAGATTATTATAAAGATTTAGGTGATGGTGGGCAACAAATTGTGAATTTAATTAGAGAAAATGTAGAGAAAATGGATACCTTAATACAAGGTATTCTAGAATATTCTACAATTGGTAAAGCAGAAAAGAAACTATACCCTGTAGATTTAAATATTTTAATCGAAGATTTAATATTAACAATTGAAAACCCTAATGACATAACAATTGAATTAGTAAATGAATTGCCAACGATAATTGGAGATCAACACAGGTTAGAGTTATTATTTTTTCATTTATTAGAAAATGCAGTTAAATTTAATGATAAGGGTGAAGAAGGTCTTATACGCATAGATTATCAAGAAGAAGAGAAATTTTGGAAATTTTCTGTAACAGACAATGGTAAGGGAATAGAAAAAGATTATTTTGATAAAATTTTTGTAGCTTTCCAAAAATTAGAGAACGATTATAAATCTACAGGTATAGGTTTATCTATTGTTAAGAAAATTGTTGAAGCATATAAAGGTGAAATTTCTTTGAAATCTATACCAGACAAAGAAACTACCTTTTTTTTCACTATTAAAAAATAAATTGGAACAACCTAACCTACTTTATATAGAACAACTAGCAAGAGGAGAACAAGATGTAAGAAAAGCGTTAATAGATGTTATAAAAAGCGAGTTTCCAGAAGAAAAAGAAATTTATTACAAAAGCTTACAAAAAAAAGATTTTGAAGAAATTAAAGGCAATGTTCATAGAATTAAGCATAAATTTAGTATTTTAGGACTGGAAAAGAGCTATAACTTGGCAAACGAGTATGAAAAAAATCTTGTTGATGGGTATTTAGATGCAAATCAAGTAAAAGATTTTGAGGCTATTTTAGCTGTTATTTCTAAATATATAAAAACAATTTAAAAAACCTCCCCCAAAAAATGAATTGTATTACTATTGATGATGAACAAATGGCAAGAGTTATTATAAAAACTCTTTGTTCAGAAATTAAAACCCTTAATCTTATTGAAGAGTTCTCTAATGCAATTGAAGCAATCAAGTTTTTAAATGAAAATCAGGTTGATTTAATTTTTTTAGATATACATATGCCTAATTTTAGTGGATTAGACTTTATTAAAACACTAAAAGACCCACCAAAAATTATATTTACTACATCAGATCCAAAATTTGCTATTGAAGCTTTTGAGTACGATTTTATTGTAGATTATTTATTGAAACCAATTGAGTTGCCTCGTTTTGAAAAAGCAATAAAGAAAGCACAACGATTCCATAATATACAAAGTAGTTTAAAATCTAATCAAAACACACAAATTAAGAACGATTTTTACGTAAATATTGATAGAAGGCTTATTAAAATAGATTTGCCTAGTATCTATCTTATTGAAGCCAAAGGAGATTACATCAATATTAAAACCGAAGAGAAGAACTACATAGTGCATTCTACATTAAAGAAAATAGAAGAAAAACTACCAACATCTTTATTCTTAAAAGTACATAGATCATATATTATCAATGTAAAAAAGATTATAGATATAGAAGATAATAGTGTTTTAATTAAAAAGGATGTTGTGCCAGTTAGTAGATCTAATAGACCTGAACTAATGAAACGTCTAGACTTGTTATAAATTAGATTATCGGAACTAATTTTCCATTCATCGTAACTTAAAAGATAGAAAACGAATACTACAAAAATATAAAGATATAGTTAGTAATTTTATGGTATCAAACACAGCATATCATGAGAAAACTACTTATAATATTAATATCTACAGCAATTACAGCATTAAACATAAACTCTTATGGAGAGTTAGATACTAGAAAGCTAGAGCAAGCAAAATTAATGGCAAATTCTCCTAAAGAAATTACATTATCAGAATCTTTAAATCTTGGTATTGGTTCAGCATTATTCAAAATAATACATGTAGCAGAAATCATGTTTTTGTCAGAATTTGGTAGAAGAAGAATAAAAATAATGTAGTAGAAAACTACAATAAGAATTCCTTTAACTTATCAGTGCCTTTACTAGCAACTTCACTAATTATTGTTAAGTTTAAAAAATCACTTTTTGCAACACTAGGTTTTGGATCTATAAAATAAATAGGTGTACCAGATTTTACATAATTAATTAAACTTGCTGCAGGATATACCTGCATAGAAGTACCAACAATTACAAGAATATCCGCTTTTTCTGTAATTTTAATTGCATTTTCTAGCATAGGTACCATTTCTCCAAACCAAACTATATGAGGTCTTAATTGGTTTCCATTAACATCAAAATCACCTAAAACTAAATCATCTTTCCAATCTAAAACTATAGATTCATCAACAGTACTTCTTACTTTTAAAAGTTCTCCATGCAAATGAGTCACTTTTTTGCTCCCTGCTCTTTTATGCAAATCATCAACATTTTGAGTAATAATCTCAACATCAAAATATTGTTCTAATTCAACTAAATTAAAATGAGCCTTATTAGGTGAAACCTCTTGTAATTGTTTTCTTCTTTTATTATAAAAATCTAAAACCAATTCAGGATTTTTACGAAAACCATCAGGTGATGCTACTTCCATAATATCATGTTCTTCCCATAAACCACCTGCATCTCTAAAAGTATTAATTCCGCTTTCTGCAGAGATTCCTGCACCTGTTAATACCACCAATTTTTTCATCAAAATAAGTTTAGAATTTGTATAAATTACAATTGAGTTAAAAATAACAATTAAATGTTATGTTTGTAAATATGATTGATAAAAAACTACTCACTTATTTAGAGGATTATTTAACAGAAAAAAGAAAAGCTACGTTTCATAAAGTTTTAAGTAATAGAACAAGGCATTTTACAATAGTTTTAGAAGATATTTATCAAGCTCACAATGCAAGTGCTGTAGTGAGAACCGCGGATATTTTTGGGATTCAAGATATCCATGCAATAGAAAATAAATACACCAATAAAGTTTCTAGGCATGTGGCAAAAGGTTCTCAAAAATGGCTGAATATAAAGAGATATAGAGAAGATGGTAATAATACCCAAATTTGTATTGATGATTTAAAAAATAGAGGTTATCAAATTATTGGGACAACTCCTCATAATGATTCTTGTTTGTTACAAGACTTTGATATTACCAAAAAAGCTGCCTTTGTATTTGGAGTAGAAGCAGAGGGCATTTCTGAAGAAGTAAAACAGAAAGCTGATGGATTTTTAAAAATACCTATGGTAGGTTTTACAGAAAGTTTAAATATATCTGTAGCTGCAGCAATTATTTTGCAAGAGGTTACTACAAAACTCCGAAAATCTGATATGAATTGGCAATTAACTCAAAAAGAAAAAGAAATTTTATATTTTGATTGGATACAAAAAACCATAAAAAATGTAGATAAAATTAAGGAACACTATTATCAAAATATTAATTAAATTTAAGGCATCAATCAAAACCTTTTATTATGAAATGTGATGTATATCTAACTTTTGATGGAAATTGCGAAGAAGCGATTACCTATTACAAAACTATTTTAAATGGAGAAATTGTAATGCAAATGCGTTACAAAGATGGACCTCCAGAATATTCTAACTCAAAGATTGAAGATAAAATAATGCACGCAACTATAACTTTTGGTGATGGTTGTGAGTTAAAAGTATCAGACAGTTTTCATCAACCTTTGGTAAAAGGGAATAATTACCATGTTTCTTTAGCTACTGATAATGAAGAGCAAGCACAAGCTATTTTTAATGGACTTTCTAAAAATGGCATTATTACAATGCCTTTTGCTGATGTTTTTTGGGGAGGAAAATTTGGAAGTTGTGTAGATAAATTTGGTATACAATGGATGGTAAGTGTAAATTCTAAATAATCATTTAAATGAATCCAAAAGTTGATGATTATATTAATCAAAATTTGAAGTGGCAAGAAGAATTAGAAGCTTTACGTTCTGTATTTTTAGAACTACCTTTAATAGAAGAAATAAAATGGGGCATACCAGCTTATATTTATAAAAAGAAAAATATTATGGGGATGTCCGCTTTTAAGAATTATTGTGGTATTTGGTTTCATCATGGTATTTTTCTAAAGGATGAGGCCAAACTTTTAATAAATGCTCAAAAAGATAAAACCAAAGGTTTACGCCAAATGCGATTTACTTCTCTAGATGAAATTGATTTAGCACTGATAAAACAATATGTATTAGAAGCCATTGAAAATTCAGAAGCAGGTAAAGAAATTAAGCCTAAAAGAAATACAGAACCTTTGGTTATTCCTGAAGAAATAGAAAAAGAGTTATCTAAAAACGAAAAACTAAATTATTATTTTAACGAGTTTACGTTATCTAAAAAGAGAGAGTTTTGTGAGTATATTTCATCTGCAAAAAGAGCATCAACTAAACAAAGTAGATTAGAAAAAATAATACCTATGATTTTAGATAAAGTTGGGTTGAATGATAAGTATAGAAATTGTTGAATTATTCTACAATAATCTTATCAATAGAGGCTGTAGAATCGCATCTAATCACGTATAAACTTATATTTTTTAAATCATCTTTTCCAGTAATATAATATTCAGGGCAAGGTTTAATTCTAGGTTTACTTTTACTAAAATTAACATCACCATTATATAAAATAGTAGATATTTTAAGCGTATCAATATTAGAGTTTCTCATCACTTTTTGGGCATCATCAGAAAATAATCTTTTTTTTATTCTAATGGTTTTTAAAGTTCTAGAATCCATACCATAATCAAAAGTAGCATCTTTTTTTTGCCAAAAGAAAATAACAGCAATAGAACCTATAGATAAGCCTAACAAATAATAACCAATTCTTTTAATAAGCATATAAAAATATTGAGCTACAAAGGTACTTTTTTTAAGGATAAATCTTCACTATAATATCAATAAATTAATATCTCTAAAAGGGATGTCAAACCAATCTGCAACAGTTCTGTTTGTTAGAATTCCATGATAAAAATACATTCCATTTCGTAAACTTTTATCAAAACGTGCAGCATTTTCAAAACCACCTTCTTCTGCAATATCTAGTAAATATGGTGTAAAAATATTACTAATAGATACAGAAGCGGTTCTTGCATAACGTGCAGGTATATTAGGTACACAGTAATGAACTACCCCATGTTTTACAAAAGTAGGTGTGCTATGTGTTGTTATATTCGAAGTTTCAAAACAACCACCTCTATCTATACTTACATCAACGATAATAGCTCCTTCTTTCATTTGTTCTATCATAGATTCAGTAGCGCAAATTGGGGATCTATTTTTACCTCTAATGGCACCAATAGCGACATCACAACGCATCAACGCTTTTGCAACAGATTTTGGTTGTACTGTTGATGTATAAATAGGTGCATTTAAACAATGTTGTAATTTTCTTAATTTAGTAATTGAGTTGTCAAAAACTTTAACTCTAGCTCCTAAACCTAGTGCAGTTCTTGCTGCGAATTCACCAACAGTACCTGCTCCAAAAATCACAACACTAGAAGGTGGTACACCACCAATATTACCAAGCAATAAACCATTTCCTTTATTGCTTCCACTCATTAATTCTGCTGCAATTAAAACAGATGCTGTACCTGCAATTTCACTTAAAGATTTTACAATTGGGTAAGTGTTGTGTTCATCTTTAATGTAATCAAAAGCAACAGCTGTAATTCTTTTTTTAGCCAGATTTTCGAAGTATTTTTTGTTTTGTGTTTTTAACTGAAGCGAAGAAATTAAAATTGCTTGCGGATTCATACATTCAATTTCCTTTTCTGTTGGAGGTGCAACTTTTAATACAATATTGCATTTAAAAGCTTCTTCTATATCATAAGAAATTTTTGCACCAGCTTCTGAATATTCTTTGTCTGTATAATTGGCTTGCTCACCTGCACCAGTTTCTACCACAATTCTATGCCCATTGGCAGTTAATGCAGTAACAGCATCAGGAGTTAAGCATACACGTTTTTCGCCCAAATAGGTTTCTTTGGGTAAACCAATAAAGAGTTCTCCTTTTTTCTTTTTTACTTCTAACATTTCTGCTTGTGGTAGTAACTCTTCTTTGCTAAAAGGGGAAAATGAACTCATGGTTTGTTTATTTTAGTTGAATGTTTCGTTGGCCATCATCTAATAAAGTTAAATGAATTTCAACAGCATCTAAAGGTAATAAATTTTCGATATTTTCTGGCCATTCAATTAAACACCAATCATTATTGTAAAAATAATCTTCAATTCCCATATCTAAAGCTTCTTCTTCATCAGTAATTCTATAAAAATCAAAATGATATACTTTTTCATTGGATGCAGTTTTGTACTCATTAACTAAAGAAAAAGTAGGAGAGGAAATATTATCTTCAACTTGTAATTGCCTACAAAGTTCTTTTATTAATGTAGTTTTACCTACGCCCATTTGCCCGTAAAAAAGTAAAGTTTTGTTTTTTACTGATGAAATAAGAATAGATACAATTTTAGATAAGTCGTTTAGAGAATAATTTTTATTCATTCAACAAAAATAATGAAGAAATTAATTCTTGTAACGATAATGTCCAATAATCTTAAAGTCAAATAAACAATCTTCTATAACTTGACAAGAACCAATTTTATATATATAATTAAAAAAAACGTTTATCATTTTTGGCTTTTTAAAAAAAATAATTATTAACTAGTTGTTACATTTCAAAATTAGTAACTAAATAAATCTATAATAGAAATTGTATATTTGTTAATGGCAATTAAAAGAAAGAAAATATGGTAATGGTTATTAAACAAGGAGAAACTAAAAAAAATATTAAAAGTATATTAGAGAATTTGGTTAAGGGTGTAAAACCAAAAGGAATTGATATTTATAAATATGTAGGTAAAATTAATTTAAAAAAAGATGCACTAAAGATTCAAAAAGAGCTACGTAATGAATGGTAATAAATTGTTTCTAGATACCAATATTATTCTCTATTTATTCAATGGAGATGATACTTTAGTAAAATTACTAAATGAAAACAACTTTATATTTCAATTATCACAGAATTAGAATTGTTAGCATATAAAGGAATTACAATTAAAGAAGAAAAAGTGATAAAAGAATTTATATCACAATGTAAATCCATAACTATTAATGATGTTATAAAAAAAGAAACTATCAGAATTAGAAAAAGTTACAACACAAAATTACCTGATAGTATAATTATAGCTACAGCACTTCATTTAGATTTTCCATTAATCACTGCTGATGTCGAGTTTAAAAAAGTTGATGAGTTAACATTAATTCTTTATGAGAATTAATTTTGTTACTACGTTAAAGATTTTTTAATTTCTATAACGATAATGCCCAATAACCTTAAAGTCAAATAAACAATCTTCTATAACTTGGCCAGAACCAATATTATGAACAATCATAAAACGTTTCTTGTCTTTAGATTTTTTATTAACAACAATACCAGTATGCGTAATTGAGCCACCTAAATTCCAGCAAACAATATCCCCAGGTTTATAATCTTCAGGTTTTTTAGATTTTACTTTTACTGTACCCTTTCTAGAGAAAAAAGTCATTAAATTAGGTACTCTTCTATGATCTATATTTTTATCAGTTCTTTTTAAGCACCAAATTTTAGGATACAAATTAAAGTTTTGCTTCATATCTAAATGCACTTCTTTTTGTAAATCTATACCTAATTTTCTATAGGCTCTAATAATCACATCTGTACAAACTCCTTTTCCTTTTGGTACATCTCCATTAGGATAATCAATAGAAAAATAACTTGGGTCGTATGTGACCTTATCTTTGGTTAGTTCTAATGCAGCAGCAGAAAGTTTATCCTCTTGAGAAAAAGAAATTTGAAATAAGAAAATTGATAAAATTAAAAATAACTTTTTCATTAGTTTTTACTACTTACTACTTACTACTTACTACTTACTACTTTGGAGTATATACAGCACAAGGTATAATTACTTCTTCTAAAGAAACTCCACCATGTTGATACGTATTTTTATAATACTTTACAAAATGATTAAAGTTGTTTGGGTATGCAAAAAATAAATCTTCTTTTGCAAATATAAAAGGTGCATTCATCGCTATTGTTGGTAAGAAAATATCTTTTGGATTCCTTACAGCATACACGTCTTTATCTTCGTAACTTAAACTTCTACCAGTTTTGTAACGTAAATTTGAACTGATATTTTTATCGCCAATTACTTTAGTAGGTTTTTTACAATTTATAGTTCCATGATCTGTTGTTAGGATTAATTTCTGCCCTAAATTTTGTGCTTTTTGAATCATTTCAAACAGAGGCGAGTTTTTAAACCAACTCAATGTTAGGCTTCTATATGCTTTATCATCTCCAGCTAATTCTTTAATAACTTCCATTTCTGTTTTAGAGTGAGATAACATGTCCACAAAATTATAAACTACAGTAGTTAAATCGTTTTGTTTAGTACCATTATAATTATCAGCCAAATCTTTACCACTTTTTAAAGAAGTAATTTTATAATATTCATGCTTAATATTTAGACTTAATCTTTTAATTTGAGCCGTTAAAAATTCATTTTCGTACAAATTCATTCCACCTTCATCAGTATCGTTTTTCCAAAAATTTGGATGCCTTTTTTCCATTTCTGATGGCATCAATCCAGAGAAAATAGCATTTCTTGCATATTGTGTTGCTGTTGGTAAAATCGAGAAATAAGAATATTCTTCCTCTTTTTTGTAGTGATTATTAAGTAAAGGTTCTAATATTCTGTATTGATCGTATCTTAAATTATCGATTACAACCCAAAGTACACCTTGGTCTTTACTCAATTCAGGAACTACATAATCTTTAAATAAGGTATGAGAGAAAGTAGGTTTATCATGTGCTGTTAAAAAATCTTCGTAATTTTTTTTGATAAACTTAAAAAACTGATTGTTAGCTTCTTGTTTCTGACTTTCTAAAATACCCAACATTCCAGGATCACTAATGCTTTCTAATTCTAATTCCCAGTGAATCAACTTTTTATATAGCTCTATCCATTCTTCATAAGAATTAACCATTGCCAAATCCATAGAAATTTTTCGAAACTCTTGTTGGTAGTTAGAAGTAGTTTTTTCTGACACCAATCTAGAGTTATCTAAATTCTTTTTTAAACTTAATAATATTTGACTAGGATTTACAGGTTTAATTAAATAATCAGCAATTTTAGAACCAATAGCCTCTTCCATAATATACTCTTCTTCACTTTTAGTAATCATTACTACTGGTAGGTTAGATTGTTTCTGTTTAATTTCAGAAAGCGTATCCAAACCTGTTAAACCAGGCATATTTTCATCTAAAAAAACGATGTCAAAGTTATTTTCATCAACTAAATCAATAGCATCAGCTCCATTTGTGCAAGTAGTTACTTTGTAATTTTTTCGTTCAAGAAATAAAATATGTGGTTTTAGTAATTCAATTTCATCATCAACCCATAAAATTTGTATGCTCATAAAAGGTGTTTTCAGTGTCACAATTAATAACGTTAAAAGTAGGGATTTGTTATTTTAAAATCTTTTTAAAATGATAAAATATTGCCAAAAAAAATAATGTTTGTATTTTGCAGTTGATTGATAAATATCAACCTTTGAAAAAAAAGAAACCCAACAAACTTAAAATCTTAAATGATCCTATTTATGGATTTATACAAATTCCGAACTCTTTAATTTTTGATATTATAGAGCACCCTTATTTTCAACGATTAAGAAGAATTACACAAATGGGGTTTTCTAATTTTGTGTATCCAGGGGCAAATCATACGCGTTTTCATCATGCAATTGGTTGTGTGCATTTAATGCAAAAAGCCATAAGAGTTTTACGTTTTAAGCAAATAGATATTTCTAAAGATGAAGAAGATGCATTATACATTGCTATTTTGTTACACGATATTGGTCATGGAGCTTTTTCTCATGCTTTAGAACATAGCATCGTTAATGGTATTTCTCATGAAGAAATTTCTCTTAAGTTTATGAGAAAGTTAAATGATGAGTTTGATGGGAAATTAGAGTTAGCTATCAAAATATTTGAAGGTAAATATTCACGTAAATTTTTATGTCAATTAATTTCTAGTCAGTTAGATATCGATCGATTAGATTATTTAAAACGCGATAGTTTTTACACAGGAGTTACAGAAGGTAATATTTCTTCAGACAGATTAATTGTAATGATGAATGTGAAAGATGATGAGCTTGTAATTGAGAAAAAAGGGATTTATTCTGTAGAAAAATTTCTAATAGCTAGACGTTTAATGTATTGGCAAGTTTATTTACATAAAACAGGTTTGGTTGCTGAAAATATGTTAGTTAACGTATTGAAAAGAGCAAAAGAGTTAACCGAAAAAGGCGAAAATTTATATGCAAGTACAGCTTTAAAGTACTTTCTACATAACCCAATTACTTTTGATAATTTTTCTGATAAAACCCTTTCAATGTTTTCAAAATTAGATGATTACGATATTTTATCAGCAATAAAAGAATGGACAAATCATACAGATAAGGTTTTAGCTGAATTGTCTAAAATGATAGTAGATAGAAGGTTGTTTAAGATTGAAATTCAAAAAGAACCTATAGATAGTGTCAAGATTACAAACAAGAAAAATCAGTTTGCAAAAAAATTAAGTATTCTAGAATCTGAATCTTATTATTTTGTTTTTTCTCAAAAAATTGAGAATCAAGCTTACAATAAAAAGTCACCAATTTTAATTTTAAATAAAAAAGGAAAACTAAAAGATATTGCAAAAGCATCTGATCAATTAAATTTAGAAGCATTATCAAAACCTGTGGTTAAATATTTTTTATGTTACCCAAAGTAATAATGAGATTAGCCAAATACCTATAATTTTTATACTTTTGCGGTTAATGAAGTTTACAGCACAACAAATAGCAGATATATTAGAAGGCGATGTAGAAGGAAATCCAAATGAAGAGGTATCTAAATTATCTAAAATAGAGGATGGAGAAAAAGGGTCTTTAACGTTTTTATCCAATCCTAAATATAATCCTTATTTATACACAACAAACGCCTCTATTGCTATTGTAGACAAATCATTTCAACCAGAAAAAGAAATTTCTACAACTCTTATAAAGGTAGATAATGCTTATAAAGCATTCTCAAAATTACTAGAATTTTACAATGAAGTAAAAAATAATAAAAGTGGTAGAGAGCAACCACATCATATAGCATCATCAGCAAAAATTGGTAAAAACGAATATATTGGTGCTTTTTCTTACATAGGAGATAACGTTACAATAGGTAACAATGTTAAAATTTACCCAAATTGTTTTATAGGTGATAATACTGTAATAGGAGATAATTGTACACTTTTTGCAGGTGTCAAAATCTATTCAGAAACTCAAATAGGTAGTAATTGTAAAATACATTCAGGTTGTACAATTGGTTCTGATGGTTTTGGTTATGCTCCAAATGAAGAAGGTGTTTACAAAGCGATACCTCAAATTGGTAATGTAGTCATAGAAGATAATGTAGATATAGGTTCTGGCTCTACTATTGACAGAGCTACACTAGGTTCTACAATAATTAGGCAAGGTGTAAAATTAGACAATCAGATTCAAATTGCTCACAATGTAGAAGTAGGAAAAAATACTGTTATTGCAGCTCAAACAGGTATTGCAGGCTCTACTAAAGTTGGCGAAAATTGTGTGATCGGTGGTCAAGTTGGTATTGCAGGACATTTGAACATAGGTAATAATTTAAAAATTCAAGCTCAATCCGGAATTTCAAAAAACTTAAAAGATGGATCTGTTGTGCAAGGTACACCAGCATTTAATTATTCAGATTATTTTAAAAGTTATGTTCATTTTAGAAATTTACCCAAAATGGCATCAACACTTAACAAATTAGAAAAAAAATACGATACTCAAAATCAAAAGATATGAGTAAAAAACAAAAAACAATACAAAAAGAAATTACATTATCAGGTGTAGGGTTACACACTGGTAATACTGTTTCAATGACATTAAAGCCTGCTCCAGTAAATCATGGTTTTGCTTTTAGCAGAATAGATTTAGAAGGTGCACCAACAATTGAAGCAAAAGCAGAATATGTAGTAACTACACAAAGAGGAACTAATTTAGAAAAAAATGGAGTTCAAATTCAAACTTCAGAACATGTATTAGCTGCTGCTGTAGGTTTAGATATTGATAATTTATTAATAGAAATTGATGCTTCAGAGCCACCAATTATGGATGGTTCATCAAAATATTTTATTGAAGCTTTAGAAAAAGCAGGAATAGAAGAGCAAGATGCTGAAATAGAAGAGTACGTTGTAAAAGAAATTATTAGTTATAAAGACGATATTACTGGTAGTGAAATTATTTTAATGCCTTCAGATGAATATCAAATAACAACAATGGTAGATTTTGGAACTAAAATTTTAGGTACTCAAAATGCAACTTTAAATCATATTTCTGATTTCAAACAAGAAATTGCAGCTGCAAGAACTTTTAGTTTCTTACACGAAATTGAAATGTTATTAGAAAATGATTTAATAAAAGGTGGAGATTTAAATAATGCTATTGTATATGTTGATAAAGAATTATCAGCAAGTACAATGGAAAAATTAAAAACAGCCTTTAAGAAAGATGATATTAAAGTAAAACCAAATGGAATTTTAGACAACCTAGAATTACATTGGGCAAATGAGGCTGCACGTCATAAATTACTAGATGTTATTGGTGATTTGGCTTTAGTAGGTACAAGAATTAGAGGTAAAGTTATTGCTAATAAACCAGGCCATTTAGTAAATACTCAATTTGCAAAAAAACTTGCAAAACTTATCAAAATAGAAAAAAGAAACAAGATTCCAACTTACGATTTGAATAAACCTCCATTAATGGATATTCATGGTATTATGGATATTTTACCTCATAGACCACCGTTTTTATTAGTAGATCGTATTCTTGAGCTTTCTGATAAGCACGTTGTAGGTATGAAAAATGTAACCATGAACGAAAGTTTTTTTGTGGGACATTTTCCAGGAGCACCAGTAATGCCAGGAGTATTGCAAGTAGAAGCAATGGCACAATGTGGAGGTATTTTAGTATTAAGTACTGTTCCAGATCCAGAAAATTACTTAACCTATTTTATGAAAATGGATAATGTTAAGTTTAAACAAAAAGTGTTACCAGGAGATACATTAACCTTTAAAAATGAATTGATAACACCAATTAGAAGAGGAATT
The DNA here is from genome assembly GCF_002954685.1 of Polaribacter porphyrae. Taxonomy (GTDB): domain Bacteria; phylum Bacteroidota; class Bacteroidia; order Flavobacteriales; family Flavobacteriaceae; genus Polaribacter; species Polaribacter porphyrae. The sequence goes on from NZ_MSCN01000001.1 coordinate 222,943, forward strand.
TGTCATATGCAAGCTTATGCCTATGCTAATGGAAAACTAGTCGCTGAAGCTGAATTAATGGCACAAATAGCAAGAAAAAAATAAATTATGAATCAGCCTTTAGCTTATGTACATCCACAAGCAAAAATTGCAAGAAATGTAGTTATAGAACCATTTACTACAATACATAATAATGTTAAGATAGGTTCAGGAACATGGATAGGATCTAATGTAACTATAATGGAAGGTGCAAGAATTGGTAAAAACTGTAGAATTTTTCCAGGATCTGTTATTTCAGCGATTCCACAAGACTTAAAGTTTGATGATGAAGAAACTACTGTAGAAATTGGTGATAATGTTACTATAAGAGAATGTGTTACCATTAATAGAGGTACAAAAGACAGAATGAAGACTGTTATCGGAGACGATTGTCTAATCATGGCTTACTGTCATGTTGCACATGATTGTTTGGTTGGTAATAATTGTATTTTCTCAAATAATACCACTTTAGCTGGTCATGTTACTATTGGTAATAATGTTGTTTTAGCAGGTATGGTTGCTGTACATCAATTTGCTTCAGTTGGTAATCATGCTTTTGTAACTGGTGGTTCTTTGGTAAGAAAAGATGTACCACCTTATGTTAAATCAGCAAGAGAACCTTTATCTTATGTAGGTATTAATTCTGTTGGATTACGTAGAAGAGGTTACACAACTGAAAAAATTAGAGAAATTCAAGATATTTATAGAATTCTATTTCAAAGAAATTATAACAATACTCAAGCAATAGATATTATAGAAGCAGAAATGGAGGCAACTCCAGAGCGTGATGAAATTATTCAATTTATAAAAGATTCACACAGAGGAATAATGAAAGGATATTATAAAGCAAATTAAAATAAGTAAATGGCTACAACATCAGATATTAGAAACGGATTATGTATTAGATATAATAATGATATTTATAAAATAATTGAATTTTTACATGTAAAACCCGGTAAAGGACCAGCATTTGTTAGAACAAAACTAAAAAGTGTAACTAACGGAAAAGTGGTAGATAATACTTTTCCTTCAGGGAGAAAATTAGATGATGTACGTGTAGAAACACATAAATTTCAATATTTATATAACGATGGTGAGTTTTATCATTTTATGAATGAACAGGATTACTCACAAATTCGTTTACTAGAAGCTGCTTTAGATACCCCAGAATTAATGAAAGAAGGAGAAGTTGTAACCATAATCATTAATTCTGAAGATAGTATGCCTTTATCAGTAGAAATGCCTGCCAGTGTTATTTTAGAGATAACACATACAGAGCCAGGTGTTAAAGGTAATACAGCAACTAATGCTACAAAACCAGCAACTGTAGAAACAGGTGCTACCATAAATGTACCTTTATTTATAAATGAAGGTGATAAAATAAAAATCGATACTGCTAAAAAAGCGTATCAAGAAAGAATAAAAGAGTAATAAAGTATTGCTATGAAAAGTAAATTATTCTTTCTTTTTTTTATTTGTGTATCTACTTTTTCTTGTAGAAAAATTATTGATTCTGTTGATTCTTTGTCTAAAGAAGATATTAAAGTAGAAGATTTAAAAGAGGTCAAAGTAAACAATACTTATACTATTTCTATACCAAAATATATGAAAGAGATGAAATCGTTAAATGACGATGCTTCTTTTGAATATGCGAACCTTTTTAAAGAAACTTACACAATTGTTATAGATGAAGACAAAGAGGAGTTTATTAAAACATTTAAAGATGTAGAAATTTATATTGATTCTCTTTCGCCAGTTGAAAATTATTCTAATTTTCAAATTAGTAGTATACAAGAAAACATGAAGTCTAAAGAAGTCAAAGAATTGACTTTTAAGATTAAAAACCTTTCATCAAAACAATATGAAGTTCACGGAACAACAGAAGATAACATAGACGTTTCTTACTTAATAGGTTTTGTAGAAAGTGATGATAAAATGTTTATGCTAATGTCTTGGACTGTGGATGATAGATATAAGAAGTATAAAAATACTTTTAAAATGATTCAAAATTCTTTTAAACTGCTTAAAAAGAGTGAAATTTAAAAAACAACAAACTTTAGCCAAAATAGCTCAAATTATAAATTGTGAGTTTGTAGGTAGTGAAGAATTCTCTGTTTTAGGAATGAATGAAATTCACGTTGTTGAAGAAGGAGATATTGTTTTTGTAGATCATCCAAAATATTATGATAAGGCACTAAATTCTGCTGCAACTACAATTTTAATCAATAAAAAAGTTGATTGTCCAGAAGGTAAATCATTATTAATTTCTGATGATCCTTTTCGAGATTTTAACAAACTTACTAAACATTTCAACCCATTTATTTCATCAAAAGAAAGTATTGCAGACACTGCAATTATTGGAGAAGGTACAATTATTCAACCTAATGTTTTTATTGGAAATCATGTAACTATTGGGAAAAACTGTATTATTCATCCCAATGTAACAATTTATGACAATTCAGTCATTGGAAATAATGTTACAATTCATGCAAATACAGTTTTAGGAGCAGACGCTTTTTATTATAAAAATAGACCAACAGGTTTTGATAAATTAGTATCTGGAGGTAGAGTTGTGTTAGAAAACAATGTAGATTTAGGAGCATCTTGTACAATAGATAAAGGAGTTACAGGTAATACTACCATTAAAGAAGGAACAAAAATTGACAATCAAGTACATGTAGGTCATGATACTGTAATTGGGAAAAAATGTTTAATAGCTTCACAAACAGGTATAGCAGGTTGTGTAATTATTGAAGATGAAGTAACTATTTGGGGTCAAGTAGGCACAAACAGCGGAATTACTATTGGAAAAGGTGCAGTTATTTTAGGGCAAACAGGAGTTACAAAATCAGTTCCTGGAGGTAAATCGTATTTCGGAACTCCGATAGAAGAATCGAGAGAAAAATTAAAACAATTAGCAGGTTTAAAAAGATTGTTAAAAGAAAAATAAATGTAATGTCTGAAATAGTTGAGAAAAAGACAATACAGAACCTTTTAAGTCAAATCAAAACAATATCAAGAAGTTACGATAAAGTTGAAAAGGCTCTTGGTGAAAACTTTAATATTTTTAGTGTTTTAGGTATTGAACACTATGAAGAAACTACTCATTCGAGATTTATTGGAGAACTTTTAAATATAAATGGTCATCATAATTTTGGAAATAAATTTTTGATAGCTTTTCTTAATACTTTAGACTTAAATAATATTGACTTTGATTTCATAAATTATAGCATTTATTTAGAACATTATATAGGGAATGTTACAGAAACTACTGGAGGTAGAATTGATATTTTACTTGTTGATTGTAATGGAAAAAAAATAATGATTGAAAATAAGATATATGCAAGAGAACAAAAAAATCAATTGTTAAGGTACTATAATTATAATGAAAGTGGAACATTATTATTTTTAACTTTGTATGGTTATAATAGTGATAATCATAAATCTTTTGATAATTACATTAATATATCTTATTCAGAAAATATTATTAAATGGTTAAATCGTTGTCAAGAAATTTCTGTTGAAAACCCAATTTTAAGGGAGACTATCAAGCAATATAAAAATTTAATAAAAAAATTAACAAATCAAAATATTAACAGCTTTATGAATGAGGAAATTGCTAATCTTTTTATTAGAAATAGAGAAAATTATAAAGCTTTATTAACTTTAAGTAATAAAGATAATTTCATTGATGAATTTTACAAAGCTGCTGTAAATAATCATTTAGTTCCTGTTTTAGAAGAATTAAAGTCTGAAAATCCAAATTATAAGATAAATTATAACCTTGAAAATTTATTAAATAAAAAGGGTGAATGGATAAACTTATTTAATATAAGAAGTAAATATTTAGAAAATAAAAATATAAATATTAATTTCACTTTTGGTAGTAAAAATAAAATGAGAGGTTTAATTGGTGGGTTTAACTTTAATAATCAAGAAGATAAAAATAAGTACGATTATTCAGATTTGAATAAAAAATTTCAAGAAGTATTTTCTTCTTTAGAAGTTAGACTTTATATAGATAAATCTGATTATTGGGCTTGTCATTTTGATTACTGGGGCTTTATGCATTGGGATTATTTAAATGATTTAAATAATATAATTCATGGTAATTTTAAAGAAAATTTAAAAGAAAAAGTCTTTAAATTGATTAATATAGCTGAAAGTTCTAATATAAAAGAAATTTCAAATAAAATTGAGAACAATTAGCAGGCCTAAAAAGACTGTTAAAAGAAAAATAAAATTGATATAACTTTTTTCTAAAAGTAATCAAAGAACTATTTTTGCATAGTAAAATAAAAATAACTCCATTTATTTTCCCTTTGGGAAATGTCCAAAGGACAATGGGATAAATTAACAAACCATGAGCGTTTTAGTAAATAAAGATTCAAAAATTATTGTACAAGGATTTACAGGTAGTGAAGGTACTTTTCATGCTGGTCAAATGATTGATTATGGAACCAACGTAGTTGGTGGTGTAACTCCAGGTAAAGGAGGCCAAGAACATTTAGGGAAACCAGTCTTTAATACAGTTGTTGAAGCTGTTGAAAAAGTAGGAGCAGATACTTCAATAATTTTTGTGCCACCAGCATTTGCTGCAGATGCAATAATGGAATCTGCTGATGCAGGCATTAAAGTAATCATTTGTATTACAGAAGGAATTCCTACAGCAGATATGGTTAAAGTTAAAGCTTACATTGCAGATAAAGATACAAGATTAGTTGGTCCAAACTGCCCAGGAGTTATTACTCCAGATGAAGCAAAAGTTGGTATTATGCCAGGTTTTATTTTCAAAAAAGGGAAAGTAGGGATTGTTTCAAAATCAGGAACTTTAACGTATGAAGCAGCAGATCAAGTTGTAAAACAAGGTTTTGGTATTACAACTGCTATTGGTATTGGTGGAGATCCAATTATTGGAACTACTACAAAAGAAGCTGTAGAAATGTTAATGAATGATGATGAAACTGAAGCAATTGTAATGATTGGTGAAATAGGTGGTAATTTAGAAGCAGAAGCTGCACAATGGATTAAAGCTGATGGAAATAGAAAACCTGTTGTTGGCTTTATTGCTGGGCAAACTGCACCAGCTGGAAGAACAATGGGACATGCAGGAGCAATTGTAGGTGGAGCAGATGATACTGCACAAGCAAAAATGGAAATATTAGCTGCAAACGGAGTTCACGTAGTTAGTTCACCAGCAAAAATCGGAGAAATGGTAGCAAGTGTTTTAAATTAAACACTAATTATAAAATTAAGTTAATTTTAAACAATTAATCGTATTAAAATCCGTTGAATTTGTAAATTCAATGGATTTTTAATTCAAGTAAATCAAACATTATGAAAAAATTTAAACTACTAGCAATTAGTATATTACTAGTAACTGCAATAAGTTGCAAAACAGAAAAAGAGAAGTCATATAAAGTTACTTCTCAAAAAGATGCCAATGGTATCACTTACGAAACTGTAGAAAATGACCCTACAGGCTTACGTTTATACACTTTAGACAATGGTTTAAAGGTGTATTTGAGTAAGAATGAAGATGAACCAAAAATACAGACATATATAGCTGTAAGAGCAGGTTCTAATTACGACCCAAAAGAATCTACAGGATTAGCACACTATTTAGAACATATGGTGTTTAAAGGAACTCACAAAGTTGGAACTGCAGATTGGGAAAAAGAAAAAGGATATTTAGAAAAAATATCTGATTTATATGAGCAGCACAGAACTGAAGAAGATGTTGAAAAAAAGAAAGCTATTTATAAAGAAATCGATAAGGTTTCTTTAGAAGCATCTAACTATTCTATTGCAAATGAATATGATAAAATGACAGCTTCTCTAGGTGCGACTGGCACAAATGCATATACTTGGTTTGAGCAAACTGTATATACCAATAAAATTCCAGCAAACGAATTTAATAAATGGATTACATTAGAAGCTGAACGTTTTAGTACACTGGTTTTAAGACTATTTCATACAGAATTAGAAGCTGTTTTTGAAGAGTTCAACAGAGGGCAAGATAACGATTTTAGAAAACGTTATGCAGCAATGTTAGATGGTTTATTTCCAAATCATCCTTATGGACAGCAAACAACTATTGGTACAGGAGAGCATTTAAAAAATCCTTCAATGATAGATATTCATAATTATTTTGATAAATATTATGTACCAAATAATATGGCTATTGTTTTAGTTGGGGATTTAGAATTTGAAGCAACAATCAAAAAAGTAAACGACGCTTTTGGGAAATTTGAAAAGAAAGAATTAACGCATCCTACTTTACCAAAAGAAGAACCAATTACTAAACCTATTATTAATGAAGTATTTGGTCCTACATCAGAAAATATTTCTATTGCTTTTAGATCTGGAGGTGTAAATACAGAGGATGAAAAAATGGTAACATTGGTTGATATGATTATGGCTAATGGAAATGCAGGATTAATAGATTTAAACTTAAACCAAAAGCAAGTTGTACAAAGAGCAAGTTGTTCTCCAACTTTTTTAAATGATTATGGTTATCACACGTTTACAGGTTCTCCAAAATCGGGTCAAACTTTAGATGAAGTAAAAGATTTGTTATTAGAACAAGTTACTAAACTAAAAAATGGAGAATTTGATGAATGGATGATTGATGCAGTTGTAAACGATTTAAAATTAAGTGAAACTCGCCAATATGAAAATAATAGAGATTTGGCAGATAAATACGTTGAAGCTTTTATTTATCAACAAAATTGGGCAAATAGAGTAAGGTTTTTAGACGATTTAAAAAAGGTTTCTAAAGAAGAATTAGTTGCTTTTGCAAATGATTTCTATAGAGAAAATTATGTAGTTACATACAAAAGAAAAGGTGAAGATAAAAATATCGTAAAAGTTGAAAACCCTGGTATTACACCAGTAAACTTAAATAGAGATAAAAGTTCAGACTATATTAAAGAGTTCAATAAAATGAAATCTGATGAATTGAAACCTCAATTTGTAGATTATAAAACAGCAATAAAGGAAACTAAAACTGCTAATGACATTAAAGTTTCGTATGTGGAAAATCAAAAAAATGATTTATTTGATATGAACATTATTTTTGATATGGGCAGTGATAATGATAAAAAATTGTCTTTAGCTGCTGGTTATTTAGAATATATAGGTACAGATAAATACACAAATGAAGAGCTAAAAAAAGAGTTTTACAAATTAGGAATTTCTTATTATGTGAGTACTGCAAGTGATAAAACATATGTTGGTTTAAATGGACTAAAAGAAAACTTGCCAAAAGGTTTAGAATTATTAGAACATTTATGGGATAATGCAAAAGCTGATCAAGACGCTTATGATAAATATGTAGAGAAAATCTACAAAGGGCGTCAAGATGGTAAAACTCAAAAAGGAAATATTCTATGGAATGGCTTGATGAACTATGGTAAATATGGAGAAGATTCTCCTTTAAGAGATATCATGCAAATTGATGAATTAAAAGCCATTAATCCAGAAGAATTAGTTGCGTTAGTAAAAGATATGAAAAATTATAAGCAGCGTATTTTTTATTATGGAAAAGATGTAGATAATGCAGTTACAGCTCTAAACAGCAAGCATAAAATTTATGGTGATTTAAAAGAATATCCTATAGCAAAAAAATACAAAGAAACAGAAACTGGTGGTAATGTTTTCTTTACAGATTATGATATGGTACAAACAGAAATGTTGTTTTTAGCAAAAGGAGATCCTTTTAAACCAGAAAATATGGCTGCATCAACGTTATTTAATACGTATTTTGGTAGTGGATTATCATCAATTGTATTTCAAGAAATTAGAGAATCTAAATCATTAGCTTATTCTGCTTTTGCTTCTTATCAAGGTGCATCTAAAAAAGATTCTCCTAATTATGTAATGGCTTATGTGGGTACACAAGCTAATAAACTAGAACAAGCTGTAGATGCTATGATGGAGTTAATGAATGATATGCCAGAAGCAGACAAGCAGTTTCAAGCAGCGAAAGAATCAACATTAAAAAAGTTAGCAGCACAAAGAATTACAAAATCTAATATTTTTTGGTCTTATGAAAGATTACAAAAACTAGGTATTGATAATGATAATAGAGAAGCAATGTACAATACCATCAAAAATATGACTATGGAAGATTTAAAAGAATTTTTTGATAATAATATTAAAGGTGAAAGTTATAATGTAATGGTAATTGGTAATAAAAAAGATTTGGATGTAAAATCTCTAAAAAAATTAGGAAAGATAAAAGAATTAGAGGTAGATTATTTATTCAATTATGTAGATAAGAAGAAGGTAAAATCTTAATTTTTTATGTCTTAAAGTATAAAATCCGTAAAGTAAAAAATACTTTACGGATTTTTATTTTATAGTATATTTGCATCATCAAACATCAAACGAAATGAAATTACTAGAAAATAAATCAGCTATAATTACAGGAGCAACCAGAGGTATTGGAAGAGGAATTGCAGTAGAATTTGCAAAACAAGGTGCAAATGTAGCTTTTACTTATAGCTCTTCTGTTGATGCAGCAAACGCGTTAGAAGAAGAGTTGAAAGCATTTGGAGTTTCTGCTAAAGGCTATCAATCTAATGCTGCAGATTTCGATGCTGCACAAGAATTGGCTAAAGAAGTTCAAAAAGAATTTGGTGCTATAGATATTCTAGTTAATAATGCAGGTATTACTAAAGATAACCTACTAATGCGTATATCAGAAGCAGATTTTGATAAAGTAATAGAAGTAAACTTAAAATCTGTTTTTAACTTAACCAAAGCTGTTATTAGACCAATGATGAAACAAAGAGCTGGCTCTATTATTAATATGAGTTCTGTTGTTGGTTTAAAAGGGAATGCTGGGCAAACAAATTATGCAGCTTCAAAAGCTGGTATTGTTGGTTTTTCTAAATCTGTTGCTTTAGAATTAGGCTCAAGAAATGTAAGAAGTAATGTTATTGCTCCTGGCTTTATAGAAACTGAAATGACAGATAAATTAGATGAAAAAATAGTGCAAGGCTGGCGAGATTCTATTCCGTTAAAAAGAGGAGGCAAACCTGAGGATATTGCAAATGCTTGTGTATTTTTAGCATCAGATATGAGTGCATATATTACTGGTCAAACCCTATCTGTTGATGGTGGTATGCTTACTTAATCTATTAATTTATTAGGAGTTATTTACAAAACTTCATTCATCTTCACTTAATTGTAGTTCATCTACAATGACCTTTTATTTACCTTTTTTCACTAAAAAGAGATTAAGTTGCGTTATATATTTGTAGCGTAATTAACTTTTAAAATGATGGAAATAGTAAACTTGACAGAAAAACAAAAATCAGTAGTAGATATTCTTAAAAAAGAGCATTTAACTAGTTTTCAGATTCTTACAAGAGTAAAAAATATTTCAATTATTCTTGTATTGTATAAAGAACTAGATGGATTATATAAAAAAGGAATGTTAGGAAGTTACATAAAAAATAATCTAAAGTATTATTATATACCCTAAAAATAAATTTAAGTTAAAGCCCTTAATTAACCCCTAAAAACTCCTAATTACCCCTTATTTTTTTGAATTATTAAGTTAGAGAATCCATAACATTTTTAACGTTATGGGTTTTTCTGTTATGAATGATATTTATATCTTTCCAATAAATTATTGGTATTGTCTTCAACATTGATTTTATATCTCATTTTAAGTTTGCTATTGAGTAGTTCAGTAGCATTTTTTCAATATTATTATAAAGTAAAGTCTAAAAATAATAGTACACTTTTCTTGTTTTTATTAAAAACCATCAGTTTATTTTTATTGATTTTATTGTTGATTAATCCTAAAATAAATCAAATAGAAACTGAAAACAGTAAACCAAAACTATCTATTTTAATAGATGATTCTAAATCTATTTCTTTTTTTAATGAAACTAATTCAATTAAAGGTGTTAGGTATAGCCTGATGAATAATAGACTATTAAAAGATAAGTTTCATATTGATGAATTTACTTTTGGTAATTCAACTCAAGTTTTAGATAGCTTAACTTTTACTCAAAAGCAAACCAATATTTCAAACGCTATTACTAGTATTAATGAATTACAAAAAAATAAAATTGCACCCATTTTAGTATTGACAGATGGTAATCAAACTATTGGAACAGATTATGAGTTTATAAACTCAAAACAGCAAATTTATCCAATAGTTTTTGGAGACACTACAAAATATGTTGATGTAAAAATCACGCAACTGAATGCAAATAAATACAGTTTTATTAAAAATAAATTTCCAGTAGAAGTATTGCTAAATTATCAAGGAGAAGAAAGTGTTAGAAGTCAGTTTGTAATTTCTAAAGATAACCGAGTAGTTTTTAGAAAGAATATAACTTTTTCAAAAGAAAATAATTCAGTTACTATTTTAACAAATTTAACATCAACAAGAGAAGGGTTGCAATATTACAAAGCATCTATATCAAAAATTGATAATGAAAAAAATATAAAAAATAATACCAAATATTTTAGTGTAGAAGTTATCAATGAGCAAACAAAAATATTGGTGTTAAGTTCTATTTTGCATCCAGATATTGGGGCTTTAAAAAAAGCAATAGAGAGCAACAAACAAAGAAAAGTAGAAGTATTTAAAATAGAAGATTTTAAAGGGCAATTAAAAGATTATCAGTTAATCATATTATATCAACCTAATACTAAATTTAGTAAATTCTTATCAAAGTTAAATGAACAAAATACTAATTATCTACTAATTTCTGGTGTAGCAACAGATTGGAATTTTATCAATAGAATGCAATTAGGTATTAAAAAAAATGCAATCAATCAACCAGAAAATTATGCTCCAAATTATAATGATAAATTCCTTCCTTTTTATCAAGAAGATATAAGTTTTAATGATTTTCCACCTTTAAAAGACAAGTTTGGAGAAGTAACAATTTCTAAACCAAATCAAACTTTATTATACCAAAATATTAATGGTTTAGCAACTCAACAACCTTTGTTAACTACTTTTAATGAAAATAATCAGAAAGGGGCTATTCTATTTGGAGAAGGTATTTGGAAATGGAGATCAACAAGCTTTTTAAATACCAATTCTTTTCAAGAATTTGACAAGTTCATTGGTAATTTAGTACAGTATTTAGCATCAAACAAAAAAAGAAAACGATTAGAGGTAAATTATGAAAATTTGTATCCTTCTAATTCTTCTATTCGTATTTCAGCGTTTTATACAGATGAGAATTATAAGTTTGATACTAGAGCTTCTTTAGAAATTTTAATAGTAAATAATGAAACTAAAGAAGAAGTTAAACTACCTTTTTCTCTTGTAAACAACAGTTACCAAGTTGAAGTAGAAAATTTAAATTCAGGTGATTATTCTTTTACAGTTAGTGTTTTAGGGCAAAAATTAAAAAAGTATGGACGTTTTAAAATCACTGAATTTGAGGTAGAAAATCAATTTACGAATGCTAACTTTAGCAAACTACAGAAATTAGCAGAAAATTCTAATGGAAAATTATATCATGAAAATGATATTGATAAACTTATTAAAGATTTATTAGAAAACCCTAATTTTTACACCATTCAAAAATCAATAAAAAAAGAGAAAAACCTAATCAATTGGAAATGGATATTAGCTACGCTGATAATATTGTTTTCAATTGAGTGGTTTACAAGAAAATATTTTGGTAAAATATAACAATTGGTCTAATTGTTTTCATAAATAGAAGTCGTAAATTTGTTAAAATTTAAAAATTAATAGAAATGGCAAATAATCAAATGGAATTAAACTTCCCAAAAGGAGGAGTTTTTTTAGTGATAATAGCAGTTGCAGCAATTATTTTATTTTCAAAATCTACAGTTACAATTGGTCCTGGAGAAGGTGGAGTAATTTTTGAAACGTTAGGAGATGGTATCAATACCGATAAATCTTATGGAGAAGGTTTTCATATTGTTGCACCTTGGAATAAGATGATTGTAAGAAAAATACGTCAGCAATCGATATCTGATGAAATGAATGTACTTTCTGTAAACGGATTAGAAGTAAAAGTAAACGGAACCATTTGGTATAAACCAGAATTTGAAAATTTAGGTTTATTGATTAAAACAAAAGGTGAGGATTATGAGCGTGAATTATTAGACCCAGCAATAAATGCTGCTGCTAGAAGTGTTGTAGGACGTTATACACCAGAACAATTGTATTCTAGTAAACGTGATGTAATTGAACAAGAAATTTTAGACGAAGTGCAAACCGTTTTAAAAGATCAGTATTTAATAGTGAAGAGGGTTTTGGTTGAAGATGTTAAATTACCCCCAACAATTAGAACAGCTATTGAAACTAAACTAAAGCAAGAGCAAGAATCTTTAGAATATGAGTTTAGATTAGCAAAAGCAAAAAAAGAGGCAGAAAGACAAAAGATTGATGCTGAAGGTAAAGCGATTGCAAATAAAATTTTAAGTGCTTCTTTAACGGATAAAATTCTTCAAGAAAAAGGGATTGAAGCAACTTTAGAGTTGTCTAAATCTCCAAATAGCAAAGTTGTTTTAATTGGTTCTGGTAAATCTGGAATGCCTATTATTTTAGGAAATCAATAGATACAAATTTTTTATAAAGTAAAAAATCCAGCCTAAAAGCTGGATTTTTTTATGAAATTAAAAATATATTTTTAATTTAGAAGAAACCTCCACCACTATCTTTTTCTCTATTATCTCTTCTTCTACGTTGTTTTGCTCTATTTTTTCCTCCTCCAAATCTATAATTGAAGCCAATAAAAGAGGTTCTGCTTTCCCATTGAAAACGACCATTTTGTACAAAAGGATTTTCTGAATTAAAGGCAAATTTCATCCCTTGAAAAATATCATTTACTCTAAAGTTTACAGTCCCTTTTCCTTTTAAAACGGTCCAACTAGCACCAAGATTTACCATCCACATATTTTCTACATCCCATTGAATATCTTTTTGTGGTCCTCTATACATAGCAAATAATTGTAAACGTAAATTTTTCGAAGCTCTAAAACTATTACTTACTCTCGCATTAAAAACATTATTTTGAACACTTATTTGGGTTGGATTTGCAGAAGTGTTATCTACGCTACCCAATTGTTCTTGAGAATAATAATCCATACTAGAATTTACTCTCCACCATTTATTCATTTTAAAGTTTGCAGAAAACTCTAATCCATAAGCATCAGTTGTGCTAAAGTTTGCAAAAGATAAGATTTGACCAAATTGAGGATTTGCTGGATCAACATTTGTTATTCTTGAAATTACATCATCAATTTTTCTGTAAAAAGTACCAAAACTCAAGTTTCCACCTTTAATTTGACGCGTATAATTTAACTCAAAACTATTTGTAAACTGTGGCCTCAAATCTGCATTACCAATAGAAATAATTAGAGGTGTACTCCATTCTCTAATTGGGTTTACTTGTTGTATTCCTGGTCTATCAATTCTTCTACTATAACTTAACTGCCATTGATTTTTTTCTGAAGGACTATACGTAAAAAAAGCAGAAGGATAAATATTAAATAAATCTTGCGAAACTTTTTGAGTTTCTTTTAAAGTTGTAGTAGTTTCATCTGTATATCTATTAAAAGTACCATCGATTAAAAAGTTTTCGAATCTAGCACCCAGTTGCATTGTAATTTTATTAAAACTTGTGCCATAACTTGCATAAGCAGAATAAATTTTACGCTCAAAGTTAAAATCTGAACTTCCTAGATTTTCTGTATTTCCATCTTGGATAGGATTGTTATTCGCGTCTAAAATAAAGTTACCATTCGTATCTTTTTGATACGTATATAATTCTTGATCTGTTAAGTTGATATTATCAGTATTATCTCCTCTAAACTCTAAACCAAGCTCAAGTTTACTTTTATCAGAAAGAGGATTTGTATAGTCTAAATTTAGTTGAGTGTTATTACGATCGCTATCTATATTATTTCCATAGTTAAACACTTTATAATCAAAATCATTAGGTGTTTGTAATGAGTTTAAATTGTCTAAAATATTATCACTGTTAGTTCTAGAATAAGTACCTTCAAATTCTAAATTATGTCCTTTTTTAGCAAAATCTATTTTATAATTAAGATTATAAGTTCCAGTAGGTGAAGAATTATTTTGTGTATTAGGAGCCCTAATTATTTCATTTCCATTTATATCAGAAACTATAGATCTACCATTTCCTAAACCTTCAAACCAGTTTTGAGTTGTATAAATCGATAAAGTGTTTTTATCATTAATATAAATATCTGCACCAACTTTTATAAGGTTAGAATTGTTATCATTTACAAAAATAAAATCTTGATTATTAAAACCAGGTCTTGTTACATTACCAAAGTTGTAATTTTCACCACTATTATGCCCATAGTTTAAAAAGAAGTTTACTTTGCCAGTTTTATAATTCATGTTGGTTGATGCATTATATCGTACATAATGTCCTGCAGTTACACCAGTATCAACAGAGCCATTAAATCCCATATTTGCATTTTTATTTAAGATGATGTTGATAATACCACTCATTCCATCAGGGTTGTATTTTGCTGAAGGATTTGTAATTAACTCTACACTTTTTATTGATGTTGATGGTATTTGACGTAACAATTGAGCAGCAGGAATATTTGTTGGTCTTCCATCAACTAGAACTCTTACATTAGCATTTCCTCGTAAGCTAATTGCACCAGATTGACTGTCTACACTTACAGATTGTACATTATTCAATAATTCTGAAGCTGTAGTACCAGCAGCTGTTAAGTCTTTACCAACATTAATTACTTTCCGATCTACTTTTTGTACAACTGTAGAAGTTTCTGCTCTTACCACAACTTCATCTAAAGTAGCACTGTCTTCTTTAAGACTTATTATACCAAGGTTTATATTTTTAGATTTATTGGTAACTTCGATTTTTTTGGTATAAGTTGTGTAACCAATAAATTGCACTTCAATTAAGCTATTTCCTTTTGGTATATCTTTAATTTTAAACAATCCTTTTTCATCTGTAATACCTCCAGTAATAATTTTTTTAGCCATATCTCTTACTACAATGTTTACATAAGGTAAGACTTCTTTTGATTGACTATCAATAACTTTACCAGAAATAACTCCTGGTTTTGGGAGTTCAGATTTTGCTAGTTGTGCAAAAGAATTTGCAGAAATCATAAGCACAGCAAATAGTAATACTTTTTTCATTTTTTTTGGTTGATTTATATTTGAATTGATGCTAACTAGACTCCTTATAGCATATCTTTGTTACGGGTATTAACATTGTTTAACGTAATATTAACACTATGAAAAAAACACTAGTAATTGGTGCATCTACAAATCCTAATAGGTATTCTAATATTGCGATTAAGAGATTAAGAGGTAGAGAAATAAAGACTGTTGCACTAGGTTTAAGAAAAGGAAAGGTGTTAGATGTTGCAATAGATAATGAAAAATTACCATACAAAAAGGTTGATACAATTACTTTGTATTTAAACCCAAAAAGGCAAGAAGAATATTATAATTATATCATAAGTTTACAACCAAAAAGGGTAATTTTTAATCCTGGAACAGAAAATTACGAATTTGTAAAACTCTTAAAAGAAAATAATATTGAATCTGAAATTGCTTGTACTTTAGTATTATTATCTACGAATCAATACTAAAAACTTTACCAACTTCAGCCACATCAGAATTTTTAAATATTTTTTGTGCTTCGTCTTTAAATAGCGAAATATCTTTGTATCTACCTGAATAATGTCCAACAATGAGCTGCCCAACATTAGCTTCTTTTGCAATTTCAGCAGCCTCTTTTGCAGTAGAATGTTTTGTCTTTTTTGCTAAATCTTTCCTATCTTCTAAAAACGTTGCTTCATGATACAACAAATCTACATCTTTAATAATAGGAGCTATATCTGGTTTATAGCATGTATCACTACAAAAAGCAAAACTCAATGGTTTTTTTGGTGGTAAGGTTAATTCAGAATTTGGAACTATTTCACCAGATAGTAAAGTAATATCTCTACCCGCTTTTATATTGTTGAAATCTGCCCTGTCAATTTCTTCATAATGATTTATATTATCAATATGCAATTTTAACGGCTTTTCTTTTTCTGTAAATAAATATCCATTTGTATAGACGCGATGGTTTAAAGGTATTGTGCTTACAGATACTTTATCATCTTCAAAAATTAATTCACTTTTTTTTGATGATAATTCATGAAAAACCATAGGATATTTAGCATGAGATTGAGAAACTTTTAACTGTAAAAGAGTAACTTCTTTTATACCTTTTGGCCCATAAATATGTAACTCTTTCTCTCTACTTAAAATACCATAAGTTGATAATAAACCAACCAAACCATAAAAATGATCGCCATGTAAATGAGAAATAAAAATATGATTTATTTTAGAAAACCCAACTTTATATTTACGCATTTGACGTTGAGTGCCTTCTCCACAATCTATTAAAAAATGACGATTATTTATCTCTAGATATTGAGAAGTAGGAAACGCATTTACACGCGGACTTGCTGAATGACAACCTAAAATAGTTAGGTTTATACTCATTTAATAACAATACGTTTAGAAATGATATTTTTTTCGTTTTGTAAAGAATAAATATAAATACCTGTTTTTAAACTTCCTTTAGAAAATGGGATTGAGTTTTTACCAACTACAGTTTTTAAATTTGTTTTGTAAACAGTTTTACCTAATACATTTTTGACTGTAAAAATTACTGTTGACTTTTTAACAGCACTAAAAGTAATAGTTGTAGAATGTGTAAAAGGGTTAGGGGCTGCTGTTAATTTTTCTATTGAATTTTTTTGAGAAAAAGCGATAGTAGTAGAGATTAAAAAAAGTGCAAAAAGTAGTTTTTTAAACATAATATGGGGGTTTTAAAATCCTAGTTCTCTTTCCATAGCTTCCATATCTATAATATCTTCAGCTTCAATTTCAGTAGGAACAATATTTAATTCTTCAGGAAAATCATCGATACTAATGTTATTATTTATGATAACAAAAGAGGTTTTATTTTCCTTTTTTTTGTCTGATATATCCAAAAATACTAAAAAATCATCAGATTTTAAGCCTTCTAAACTAGAAAGATGCACAACTACATGCATATTTTTAAAATCTTTAACACTTTTTTCAAAAGATTTGTAAAAATCTTCAAATGAGTTTTCATTAGCAGTAAAAAGTGTATATTTTTCTTTTTCTTGAATTTTCATCAATTATCTTTTAATCTGTTGAGCCAACAAATAAATCACTGCCATTCTTATTGCAACTCCATTTTCAACCTGATTTAAAATTATAGATTGATCAGAGTCTGCTACATCACTTGTAATTTCTACACCTCTATTTATTGGTCCTGGATGCATTATCACAATTTTCTTGCCAAGATTATTTAAAATTTCTTTGTTGATACCAAAAAGCTGTGTGTATTCTCTTGTAGATGGAAAATATTTAATATCCATTCGTTCATGTTGTACACGTAAAACATTGGCAACATCACACCATTCCAAAGCCTTTTTTAAATTTGTTTCTACTTCTACACCCAAACTAGAAATGTATTTGGGTATTAAAGTTGTTGGACCACAAACTTTAACTTCAGCACCTTGTAATTGCAAAGCAAAGATGTTGGATAAAGCAACTCTAGAATGTAAAATATCGCCAACAATCACAATCTTTTTGCCTTTAACAGCACCTAGTTTCTCTCTAATAGAGTAGGAGTCTAATAGGGCTTGTGTTGGATGTTCATGAGTTCCATCACCTGCATTTACAATTTTTGCATCTACATGTTTAGATAAAAATACACCTGCACCTACGCTTCCATGACGCATTACAACTATATCTACTTTCATAGATAAAATATTGTTAACAGTATCAATTAATGTTTCTCCTTTTTTAACTGACGATTGGCTTGCAGAAAAGTTAATGACATCTGCAGAAAGTCTTTTTTGAGCCAATTCAAAAGAAAGTTTAGTTCTTGTACTATTTTCAAAAAAGAGATTGGCTATAGTAATATCTCTTAAAGAAGGTACTTTTTTAATGGGTCTATTAATAACTTCTTTAAAACCATCAGCAGTTCTAAAAATTAAATCAATATCGTTTGCATTAAGATATTTTATACCTAGTAAATGTTCTACGCTTAATTGATCCATATTTATCTTTGTTCTATATAAACTGCGTCTTTTTTATCTGTTTCTTGCCAAGTAACCAATACTTTTTCTTCATTAATAGCATCAACTTGTCTGCCTCTATAATTAGGTTGAATAGGTAAATGTCTACTAAAACGTCTATCAATCAACACTAAAAGCTCAATATTTTTAGGTCTTCCATAAGATTGTAAAGCAGTTAAAGCAGCTCTAACACTTCTTCCAGAATACAAAACATCATCAATAATTACTACTTTTTTATCTTCAATTAAAAAATTGATTTCAGTTGAGGTTGCAGCTAGAGGCTCATCACGTCTTCTAAAATCATCTCTATAAAAAGTAATATCTAGCAAACCAGATTCTAGATTTTTTATTTCATATTCATTTTTTAGCAAATCAATTAATCTTTTTGCTAAATAAACACCTCTTGGTTGTAAACCGATAAGTACAGAATTAGAAAAATCATTATGGTTTTCAATTAGCTGACATGCCAATCTATGAAGAATAATTTCAATATCTTTTGAGTTAAGTAGTGTTTTTTTGCTCATAAGAAACCTACCAAATTTTAGTCGGTAGTTATTGAAAATCAAAATTAGGTTAAAATACTGTATGAGCAAAATATTAGGGTGTAAAACATAGTTATAGTTGTTAATTAAATTGTTGAAAACAAAAAAAGCTTTTTTAACAATGGTAAAATAGTTGTATTACATTTAAACTAATAATTCAAATATTATAACTATGTCTTTAGTAAAATTTGAATCGATGCTTAAAACCAATAGCATTTATTTTTTTGATTTGGTTGAATTTGAAGAGATTATTATTCATTATTTAGATGCAGGTAAACACACTTTAGCTAAAAAAGCTGTAAAATTAGGTTTACAGCAACATCCGCAATCTATAGACCTAAAGTTACTACAAGTAGAACTTTTTATTTTTGATGATAAATTAGACAAAGCATTAGCACTTTTAATAAAAATAGAACGTTTAGAACCCAACAATGATGAGGTTTTTATTCAAAGAGCTACAATAGCATCAAAATCTGGTAAGCATAAAGAAGCTATACAATATCTTAAAAAAGCTTTATTATTTACTGAAGATAAAGTTGATGTTTGGTCTTTATTAGGTATGGAATATTTGTATTTAGATGATTATGAAAATGCTCGGTTAAATTTTGCCAATTGCATAGATGTAGATTATGAGGATTATTCTGCACTGTATAACATTGTGTATTGCTTTGATATGGAAAAAGAACACGAGTCTGCCATAAAATACTTGAATAATTATATTGATAAAAACCCATATTGTGAAGTAGCTTGGCATCAGTTAGGAAGGCAATATTTTATGCTTAATATGTATAAAGAAGCACTTACTTCTTTTGATTATGCAGTTTTAATTGATGAATCTTTTATTGGTGGATATCTAGAAAAAGCCAAAACTTTAGAAGAATTAAAAGAATATCAACAAGCCATAGATAATTACTTAATAACTTTAGAATTAGATGACCCAACTGCTTTTGCTTATGTAAGAATAGGGGAGTGTTATGAAAAATTAAAACAATTAAATACTGCAATTTCTTACTACAAAAAAGCAGTTCACGAAGATCCTTTATCTGATAAGGGTTGGATGTTGTTAACCAATTTGTATTACGAACAAGAAAATTATAACAAAGCTTCTTATTATATTTCTAAAGCATTAAAGATTGATGAAAATAATGCTTTGTATTGGAGGAGATATGCTCAAATAAATATTAAATTAAACTTTTTTGAAGAAGCCATTGTTGGTTTTGAAAATTGTTTAAGATTAGATGATAATGCTTTAGAAATCTATGTTTCTTTAGTAGACGTATTATCTTTTATGGGAGAGTTCAACGATGCTATTAATATGCTATATCAAGCACAAAAGCTATATAAAAATTTTGCAGAAATAGAATATCGATTATCTGGTTTATTCTTTGTGCTACATAAAGAAAAGTATGGCTTACACCATTTAATAAATGGTATGAAAATAGATTACGAATATCATATTATTTTAGATGAGCTTTTTCCTACTGTCTTTAGTTTACCAAAAGTTAAGAAGTTAATTATTAATTATAATAAAGCTTTTGAGTAGTTTTTTAAATCTTTTCCTTTTTTAACTTTATAAGTTTACTCTAATAATCAATCAAATCGACACCTTCTTTTTTTAGATTTAAAAAATTAAATTTAATAGATTTAGACATTTTTCTTAATATTTACAGAAATAAATCTTCTTTTTAAAATAGAATTATCTCTTGATAAGAGAGATTTATATTTTTCTAAAAACTTTTTAAATACAAAAACAATTAAGATAACTAAAATTAATTTTTGTATGGTTTCCTCATTCAAATCAATAAATAAAAAATTTAATAATTTTAATCAAACACTGAACATTTATCTTGTTTAGCTAAAAGGAACAACTATGGTTAACACGCATTTTTTAAAGTTTAGAAACAAATAAAATTAAAATTCTACTATCTTCGTTTTTTTAACCAAATTTATATGAAGAGAACTATTAAAGACTATTTAGTAATTGGCTTTAAAGGGTTAGCTATGGGAGCAGCAGATGTTGTTCCTGGAGTTTCAGGAGGTACAATTGCTTTTATTTCTGGTATTTATGAAGAATTATTAGGTTCTATAAGCAATATTAATTTAGAACTGCTAAAAACATTAAAAAATGAAGGTTTTAAAATAGCTTGGCAAAAAGCAAATGGTAACTTTTTATTAGCACTTTTTTCTGGTATTTTTATAAGTATAGTATCGTTAGCAAAATTGATTAAATGGTTGTTAGAGCATGAACCTATTTTGCTATGGTCTTTCTTTTTTGGTTTGGTTTTGGCTAGTATTATTTATGTAGCCAAACAAATTACAAAATGGAATTTCCTTTCCATTATAGCTCTAATAATAGGTGCTTTTATAGCCTATTATATAACTACCTTAAATCCTTTAGTAAACGAAAATTCATCATTACTTTTTATGTTTTTAGCAGGTGCACTAGCAATATGTGCTATGATTTTACCAGGTATTTCAGGAGCTTTTATTTTAGTACTTTTAGGGGCTTACAAACCTATTTTATCAGCTGTAAATGATAGAGATTTAAAAACGATTACAGTAGTTGGTTTAGGAGCAATTGTAGGTTTACTATCATTTTCTAAAGTTTTAAAGTGGCTATTTGCTAACTATAAAAATTACACATTAGCTACTTTAACAGGCTTTATTATTGGTTCTTTAAACAAAATTTGGCCTTGGAAAGAAACATTAACTTGGCGTACAAATTCGCATGGAGATAAAGTTCCATTTAATCAGCAAAGTATTTCTCCTTTTTCCTTTGATGGAGAATCTCAACTTACCTTTGCAATTATTTTAGCAATTATTGGGTTTGGTTTAATTTTATTAATGGAAAAATTAGCTGTTCAAAAAAAATAAATGCAAATAAGAAGAACTAAAATTCAAAAGCTTACCCTTTTTTTAAAAGGTTTGGCAATGGGTGCTGCAAACAAAGTGCCTGGAGTTTCTGGTGGTACAGTATCTTATGTGTTAGGTTTTTATGAAGAAATGATTTATTCTTTTCAAAAAATTAATCTTAAAGCATTAAAATTATTAATTAGTAAAGGTTTTAAACCTTTTATAGAATATATTAATGCCGGTTTTTTATTGTTAGTTATTGGTGGTAGTATGTTTAGCTACTTTAGTGTTTCTTTAATTCTAGACTTTTTTTTAAAACATTACGAACTTTATGTTTGGAGTTGGTTTTTTGGCATGATAATAGGCTCTATATATTACATTGGTAAAGATTTTGGCAAATGGACTAGAATTAATTTTTTCTTTTTGATAATAGGAGTATCTCTTGGATTAGGAATTAGTTTTTTATCACCAGCCAAAGAGAACGACAATTTATGGTTTGTTTTTCTTTGTGGTATTATAGGAGTTTCTGGTATGACATTACCTGGGTTATCAGGTTCTTTCATTTTAATTTTATTGGGTAATTATGTCTTGTTACTCGTAGATTCTGTTAATGTGCTTTTTAATGTAATTACAAATTTATTAACTGGTAATTTTGATGTGTTATCCGATCCTATAAAAATAAGATACTTAAAAGTTATTACAGTTTTTACAGCTGGTTCAGCATTTGGGTTAGTATCAATATCTCATCTTTTAGGTTATGTTTTAAAACACTATAACAAGCTTGTAAATGCAATTATTATAGGCTTTATAACTGGTTCTTTGGGTATTGTTTGGCCATGGAAAAAAACAGTTTTTTCAACTACGAACAAAGGTGAAATTTTACTAGATAAAGAAGGCAATAAAGTAGTAGAAAATTATCAAAGATTTGTGCCAGATATACTTGATTCAGAAACCCTATTAGCTGTATTTTTTATATTTTTAGGTATAGCACTAATTTTATGTATAGATTATTATGACAAAAGAAGAAAATAAGAAAATGTTTGGTTTGTTAGGTAAAAATATTTCCTACTCTTTTTCTAAAGGATATTTTGCTAAAAAATTCGAAGAATTGAGTTTAAAAAATCATAAATATGTAAATTTCGACCTTCAAAATATAGAGAGTTTTCCTGATATTATTGATAAAATTTCTAACATAAAAGGGATAAACGTAACAATTCCCTATAAACAAGATATTATCAAATACCTAAACACTTTAGACAAGACCGCAAAAAAAATAGGAGCAGTAAACACCATAAAATTTACTAAAAGAGGTAATTTAAAAGGGTATAACACAGATGTTGTAGGTTTTGAACAATCTATAAAACCTTTACTGAAAAAAAAACATAGAAAAGCATTGATTTTAGGAACAGGAGGTGCTTCTAAAGCTATTGCTTATGCATTGAAAAAGAACAATATAAAGTTTAAATTTGTGTCTAGAAACCCATCTTCTAAAAAAGAGATTTCTTATGAAAATTTAGATGAGAAAAAGTTAAAAAAATATACTATAATTATTAATTGTACTCCTTTAGGGACTTTTCCTGACACAGAAAAATATCCAAATATACCTTACCAATTTATCACTAAAAATCATCTTTTGTATGATTTAATTTACAATCCAGAAGTAACAACATTTTTATCAAAAGGGAAAGAAAATGGAGCTACTATTAAAAATGGATATGAAATGTTACAACTACAAGCAGAAGAGTCTTGGAGAATTTGGAATGCATAAACCAGTATAAATTTTACTTATCATCTAAACTTGATACTTTTGTAAGTTGTTAGTATTTTTGAAGACTATATAGTTATAGTACTATATAAGGACCTTTAAACATTGTAGATATGTTAGATAATAATGATGAAAATATTGAGAAAAAAGAAGACAATACATTAGTAAACCAAGTTGCATCTTCAAATCAAGAGGAAAATATACCAGAAGAGACTAGCAAAGAAACTGAAGTAATTACTGAAATTGAGAAAGATGTAGCAGAAAATGCTGAAAAAGAGGAAGTAAAGCCAGAAATTCCTGTTATAGATTATTCAACATTTACTTTAGAAAAACTAGTTGATAGTTTAAAAAAGTTGATAAACAATAATCCTGTTCAACAAATAAAATCGTCAGTTGAAGCTATAAAATCTGCTTTCAATAAAAAGTTTGGATCGCTTTTGGCAGAGAAAAAAGAAGCATTTTTAGCTGATGGTGGTAACTCCATAGATTTTCATTTTTCTAGTCCTATTAAAACAGAGTATAACAGTTTACTATCTTCATACAAAAAACAAAGAGATGCTTATTATTCTAATCTAGAAACACAACTTAATCAGAATTTAGAAAAGCGTTTACAAATAATAGAAAGTTTAAAAACATTGATAAAAGAAGGTAATGCTTCAACAATGTATAAAGAGTACAGAAATCTAGACAGTACATGGAAAGAAATAGGTCCTGTACCAAAAACAAGATACAATGATACTTGGAAAATTTATCATCACCATGTAGAACGTTTCTACGATTTACTACATTTAAGTAATGACTTTAGAGATTTAGATTTTAAAAATAATTTAGAAGAAAAACTAAATATCATTAAAAAAGCAGAAGCTTTGTCAGAAGAAAATGATATTAACCATGCAGCAAAAGAATTACAAGAGTTGCATAGAGTTTGGAAAGAAGATGTTGGGCCAGTAGCAAAAGATTTTAGAGAAGAAATTTGGCAAAAATTTAGTGTAGCTACTAAAAAAATTCACGATAAAAGACACGAGTACTATAAAGAACTACGCTCTAAATTTCAAGAAATTATTGAAAAGAAATTAGAGGTTATAGAAGCTATTAATGCTTATGATACCTCTAAAAATACAACTCACAACCATTGGCAAAGAAGCATAGATGATATTGAGAAATTACGAAAACAATATTTTGATGCTGGTAAATTACCATATTCTAAAAGTGAGGAAGTTTGGCAAAAGTTCAAATCGGCTACTAAAAAGTTTAATAGTGCCAAAAACGATTTTTATAAAGGAGAGAAAAAAGGACAGCAAGAAAATTTAGCAAAGAAAATTGCCTTAATTGAGTTGGCTGAATCTTTAAAAGATAGTGAAGATTGGGATGTAGCAACAAATGCTATGAAAAAAGTTCAGTCAGATTGGAAAAAAATTGGTCATGTTCCTCGTAAATTCTCTGATGATATTTGGAAACGTTTTAAGAATGCATGTAACCATTACTTTGATCGCTATCATCAACAAAAAAATGCAGTTAGTAAAGAACAACAAGCTATTATTGATGAGAAAAAGAACTTTTTAGAATCTTTAAAAGAAGCTAAAGAACCAACTAAAGATACTGTATTAGAAGCTATTAATACATGGAAAGATTTAGGAAGATTACCAAGAAATATGCGTCATTTAGATGGTAAATTTAATAAGCAAATAGATAAAATGTTAGAAAATCTTTCTCTTGATAAGAAAGAGGTAACTATGCTTAAATTTACTAATGTTGTAGATAGTTATGTAGCAGACAATGATGTTCGTAAACTAGATTCAGAACAATTGTTTGTGAGAAAAAAGATAGATGAAGTTGTAAGAGAAATTCAACAATTAGAAAATAATTTAGGTTTTTTCTCTAATGCAAAAGATGATAATCCTTTGGTTGTAAATGTTAAAAATAAAGTATCAGAGTTTAAAGACGATTTAGCAGTTTGGAAGCAAAAATTAAATTATCTTAAAAATTTAGACTACTAAAAAAAGTAAAAAACTCGAAGCAAAAGCTTCGAGTTTTTTATTGAAATTTATATCTTAATTAAGAAAAAAGCTTATCCATTTTTTCTTTTTCTTCAGCAGCTAAAGCAGCATCTACTAAAATACGTCCACTATGCTCATCTATAGTAATTTTTTTTCTGTTTGCAATTTCTAATTGTACTTGAGGTGGTATAGTAAAATAAGACCCTCCAGAAGCTCCACGTTCAATTGCAACAACAGCTAAACCATTTTTAACTTTATTTCTTATTCTCTTATAGGCAGAAAATAGGTGAGTATCTAAAGAATTACCAAACTCTTCAGATTTTTCAATTAAGAGTTTTTCTTCTTTTTCTGTTTCTTTTAAAATAGCATCTAGTTCAGATTTTTTATGCCCTAAATGTTGTTCTTGTTTTGCTAATTTTTCTTTAGTAGCGTCAATTACTTCCATTTTTTGAGCAATTTTTGCTTTATATTCATTAATTCGCTTTTCAGATAATTGAATTTCTAACTCTTGGTATTCAATTTCTTTAGATAAAGAATCAAACTCTCTATTATTTCTTACCTTTTTTTGTTGCTCATCATATTTTTTCATTAACGAATTTGATTCTTCAATAGCCAATTTTTTGTTATTGATATCAGTTTCTAAATTAGAAACATCTTGATTTAAGTTTGCAACACGTGTATTTAAACCAGCAACTTCGTCTTCTAAATCTTCAACTTCTAAAGGCAATTCACCTCTTACGTTTCTAATTTCGTCAATTCTAGAGTCTATTAATTGTAAATCGTATAAAGCTCTTAACTTTTCTTCAACCGAAATTTCTTTCTTCTTTGCCATGTTTATATATAGTATATAGGATTTGTACTTTTTTCTGATAAAATGATTGCAAAATTACTAAATTTTTTCGTAAGATAATCAACCAAAAGGTTTTTTGTAAACTGCTCACTTTCATAATGCCCTATATCTGCTAAAAGTATACTCTTTTCAGCCTTAAAAAACTCATGATATTTAAAATCGGCACTAATATAAGCATCAGCACCAGCTTTTTTAGCATTAGAAATGGCAAAAGCTCCAGAACCTCCTAAAACAGCTATTTTTTTTATATTTTTATCTAGTAGAGCAGAGTGTCTTACGCAATCAGTTTTCATGCGTTTTTTTAAAAATGATAAAAAATCCTTTTCATTCATTTCAGAAGGTAACTCACCTATCATTCCCATTCCTATATCTTGATGCACATTTTCAGTAGTTATAATTTCATAAGCCACTTCTTCATAAGGATGATTTTCTTGTAAAGTATTTAAAACTGAAACTTCGTTTTTACTTTCAAAAATTACAGATATTTTTATTTCTTTTTCTGTATTATTTTCTCCTTTCTTACCAATGGTAGGGTTAGATTCATTATTTCCTCTAAAAGTACCATCTCCTAAAACATTAAAAGAACAATTGTCATAATTGCCAACATTACCAGCACCAGCATTAAAAAGTTCTTTTCTTAAAACATTAGCATCATTAACAGGAACATAAGTTGTAAGTTTTTTTATAATTCCTCTTTTTGGGATTAATATTTTGGTATTTATTAACCCTAAAACATCAGCTATTTTTGCTGAAACACCATTTTTAGAATTGTCTAAAGCAGTGTGTGTAGCATATATTGCTATGTCATTTTTAATAGCTTTTAAAACAACACGCTCCACATAAGACTTTCCATTTAGTTTTTTTAATCCACTAAAAATAATAGGATGAAAGCTCACAATTAAATTACAGTTTTTAGCAATAGCCTCATCTACGGTTTCTTCTAAAGTGTCTAAAGTAACTAACACCCCAGTTACTTTAGTGTTAAATTTACCTACTAATAAACCAACATTATCAAAATCTTCAGCATAATCTAAAGGAGCTATTTTTTCAATAGAATTTGTAATATCTTTTACTACCATTTTGAAAATTTATATAAAGCCAAAGTTAACATTTTTAATGTATTTTTACCCAAATGAGATTTTTAAGAATTTTACTATTTCCGTTTGCAATTATTTATGATATTGTAACTACAATACGTAATTATTTTTTTGATATAAACCTTTTTAAATCAACAGATTTTAAAATACCTATTGTTGTTGTGGGTAATTTGAATGTAGGAGGAACAGGAAAAACCCCACAAATAGAATATCTAATAAGATTATTAAAAAATAGCTATAAAACAGCAATTTTAAGTAGAGGTTATAAAAGAGAAACTACAGATTTTGTATTAATTAATAAAGAACACACTTACAAAGATGTGGGTGATGAACCTTTGCAATATTTTAGAAAATTTTTAAATGTAACAGTAGCTGTTGATGCAAATAGGGTAAGAGGTGTACAAAACTTAGTTTCTTTAAAATCTCCTGAAGTAATTTTATTGGATGATGCCTATCAACATAGAAAAATTAAAGGGAGTTTTTATATTCTACTCACCAAATATGATGATTTATTTACAGATGATTTTTTATTACCAACAGGTAATTTAAGAGAAAGTAGGAGAGGAGCTAAAAGAGCAGATGTTATACTGGTTACCAAATGTCCAAATCAGCTAGTGAAATCAAAAAAAGACACTATTTGTAACACACTATCTAAATATAATAAGAATGTATTTTTTACCACGATTTCTTATGCAGACGATTTACGTGGTTGTGATAAAAAAATGACAATTCATGATTTAAAGAACTATGAGGTTTTATTAATCACAGGCATCGCAAACCCTGAGCCACTTTTAGATTTTTTGAATAATAAACAAATTACTTTTAAACATTTAGCATTTTCTGATCATCATAATTTTACCAATTTAGAGATTGTAAACATTCAACAAAAGTTTGATGCTATTAAATCTGAACAAAAGATAATTTTGACGACAGAGAAAGATTATGTTCGGTTAGTAAATAAAATTGAAAACCTAACCTATATTGAAATAGAAACTGTTTTTATAGATGATGATGATAAATTTGATGATACTATTTTATCGCATATAAAACAAAACCGATGCTAAATAACATCGGTTTTTCACTATTCTTGATTTTTGTTAGAATTATCCGTTAATAATTTACTAACATTTTTATGACACAATAAATTAATAGAAGTCACAGTTTATATTTGAAATGGTATTATTTTTGATATTTTTGAATAAACAAACCATACATGAATAAATCTTTACGTTTTTCTTTAGCATTATTCTTTGCAAGTCAATTAGGTTTTTCGCAAGAAGTTGTAATAGACTCAACAGAAGTAGCAATCGATTCTACTAAAGTTAAAAAAGTTGATGCCATTAAATTAAATTGGGTACCCAACTATAAGGAAGCTCTGAAAAGAGCAAAGAAGGAGAAGAAGGCAGTTTTGATATATTTTACAGGATCAGATTGGTGTGAACCATGTAAAGTACTAGATAGAGATTTGTTTCATACAGAAAAGTTTAAAACACTATCTGATAATGATTTGGTTTTGCTAGAAGTAGATTCGCCTAGAAGACAAGATTTATTAAGTCAAGATAAAATAAGTGAAAACTTATATCTTAAAAGAAAATTTAAAATTAAATCTTTTCCAGCATTAATAATATTAAATTACAGAGGTAGAAAAATAGCAGAAAAAAGAGGTTATATTTTAACTGAATATTATTATCCTTTTATTCAATCAGCTATTTATAAATAAAAAAAGGCTGCCTTTTAAGACAGCCTAATTTGTGTATAATTTTTATTGTTGATTTATTACTCTAAATGTTGTTCTTCTGTTTTGAGCATGTTCTGCTTCAGAACAAGAAACTCCATCAGAACATCTATTTATAAGTCTAGATTCTCCATAACCATTTCCTATTAATTGGCTAGTATTAATCCCTTTAGAGATTAAATAATTTATTACTGATTTAGCTCTCCTGTCAGATAAATTTTGATTAGAATCTTTTTTACCTCTAGAATCTGTATGAGATTCGATAGCTACAGCTACACCAGTTTTAAGAATAGGTAATAATCTTGTATCTATAAGTCTTTTAGCTTCTAGTGTTAAAGTTGCACTATTCAATTTCCAATTTATTGGTAAAGGTGTATTTTCTACCAACTCACATTCAACTTCTTTCCAAGTTGTTAAACCACCTTTGGTTACTAAAACTTCTTTTTTTATAGTTTTAAATTTTGCAGGTATTGTTACTTCTTCCTTCCAAGCATCTTTAACTAAAACTATTTTTTTAATAGTGCCATATACAGCAGGTATGTTTACTTCTTTAGTTGTTTCTGGGTTTAAAATTACTTTTCTAGTATAAGATTTTTTATAACCATTTATTCTTTTTATCTCTGTTGTAGCATTATTTTTAAGTTTTTTTAATGGTACATTTAGGTAAGTAGCTGGTATAGGTTTATAACACCAATATCTACAATCATTAGGGTCACTAGACTCACAACCGGGTTTTTTGCCACTCATTTGCCAACTTGCAGAAGAAGCTTTAGTTTCTATTCTTTCAGAATCGTTAGTAAATGTAGCTGCTACAGCTGTTAGTTTATTAGCATCTTCTTTAGCTTCGTATTCAATAGTTTTAGTTTCCCAAACTGCAGGCACTATTTCTAATTTAGTAGTGGCTTGTTTTACAATAACTTTTTCAGTTACTGTCTTGTATTCTGCAGGGTGCGTAATTATCTTTTTATAAGATGGTGAAACTTCTATTTTAACTTCTTCATTTTTCCAGATTTCTGGTGTCTTACACATTACATAGCATTTACCAGGTTCTGGATTTTGTGGTAAGGGTAAAACTTGAGAAAATGAACTTACTGCTAAAAGTAAAAAAGTTAAGTTTAATAATTGTTTTTTCATAATTAAATATGTTATTTAGATTTTTTGTTAGTACTTTTTTGACACATATTTAATAAAGAGGTCACAAAAAAAAGCGAAACATAACTGTTTCGCTTTTTTAAGTAATTTTTTTTAAACTTTATCTTTGATTAACCACTCTAAAAGTAGTTCTTCTATTCACAGCATGTTCAGCTTCAGAACATACTACACCATCAGAACATTTATTTAGTAATCTACTTTCTCCAAAGCCTTTTGCATACAATTGACTAGCATTTATACCTTTAGAAATTAAATAATCAGTTACTGCTTTAGCTCTTCTATTAGATAAATCTTGGTTATCTCTTTTAGTACCTCTCATATCTGTATGAGATTCTATATATACAGCTACACCGTCTTTTAAAATTGGTAATAGCCTAGCATCTATAATTCTTTTTGCACCAGCATTTAAAGTAGCACTAGAAAAATCCCAATTTATTGGTAAAGGTGTATTATCTATTAATGAGCAATCAACCGCTTTCCATGTAGATAAACCACCTTTCTTAACTAAAATTTGT
This sequence comes from Polaribacter porphyrae, assembly GCF_002954685.1. Lineage (GTDB taxonomy): Bacteria > Bacteroidota > Bacteroidia > Flavobacteriales > Flavobacteriaceae > Polaribacter > Polaribacter porphyrae. Next base: position 253,608 of record NZ_MSCN01000001.1, read on the forward strand.
TTTGTGATAGATCTATATACTGCAGGGACAATAACTTCTTCTGTTCTAGCGTCTCTAACAAGTATGGTTTTAGTAATTGTTTTGTATTCTGGTGGAGTTTGTACAATAGAAGTAGTAGGTTTCTTTACCATTACTTTACGTTGGTATGTTTTCTTTACCCCAGGAATACTAGTTTTTATAACTGTAGCATCTCTTAATAGTTTTTCAACTGGCATAGTTCTAAATTCAGCAGGCACTGGTTTATAACACCAATATCTACAATCATCAGGATCATTTGAATCACAATCAGGTAGTTTTTCACTCATTTCCCAACTAGCAGTTGCTGCTCTAGTTTCCACAGTTTCAAAACCTTGATTAAAGGTAGCTTTTTGAACCTCTAACTTTGAGCCATCTTCTTTTTCATAATAAGTAACTTCTTGAGTACCCCAAACTGCTGGTACAATAAGAATTTTTTCACCAGCTTCTCTTACCAAAACTTTTTCTTGAATAGTTCTATATTCTGCTGGGTACGTTACTATTTTTTTATACTCTGGTGCTACAGCTACATTTACAGTTTCATTTTTGTAGACATCTGGTGTTTTACATCTTACATAACATTTACCTGGTTCAGGATTTTCAGGTAAATCTTGCCCATAAGTTAGAGTAGCAATCATTACAAAGGCTAAACTAAATACAATTTTTTTCATATTGATAAACATTGACTAATGTTTTGAATTATAAAATTTAATAAATTCAAATGTAGTAAAAACATTTATAAAATATAAGTAAATAAAAGAGAAATTATAATTTGTTGTAGAATAAACTCTTAATAATACCATCAGAAAGTCCAATTTTTGGAACATATATTTTTCTAGCTCCACTCCATTTCATTGCAGAAAGGTAAATTTTCGTAGCTGGTATAATTACATCTGCTCTGTCTGGGTTTAAACTTAATTCTGATATTCTTTCTTGATAAGACATCTGTTTTAAGAATTGATATTGAGCATTTAAGTATATTAAAGAAATAGGTTTACCTTCGGTTCTACCAGACATTTTAAACAGTTTATTGATGTTACCTCCAGAACCAATAAGAGCAACATTTTTTAAACCTTTAGTGTTTTTTTTAATCCATTTTTCAACATTGGCAAAAATTTCTTTGTTTACAGATTTTTTATTATTTAAAAGTCTTACGGTTCCCATTTTAAAAGACTTCGAAGTAAGTATTCTTCCTTTTGAAAAAAGTGTAAATTCTGTGCTACCACCACCAACATCTACATATAAATAAGAGTTATCACCTTGTATAAGTTGATTTAAATCTGTAGAAGATATTATTGCAGCTTCTTCTTTACCATTAATAATATCAATTTTTACACCTGTTTCTACAAAGATTTTTTCTACAACATCATTTCCATTTTTTGCTTCTCTCATCGCAGAAGTTGCACAAGCTTTGTATTTTTCTACATTATGCACTTCCATCAATAATTTAAATGCTTCTATGGCATTTATCATCCTATTAACATTATTGTCAGAAATAACACCTTTAACAAAAGAATCTGCTCCTAAACGAATTGGAACACGTACTAAAGAAGATTTTTTAAATTGAGGATCTTTATCACTCTTAATAATCACATTTGATATTAATAGCCTAATTGCATTAGAACCAATATCAATTGCTGCATATTTTCTTATTTCTAACAAGCTGTTATTTATGGTTTTTTGGAAATTCTATCATAAAAGTTTTTCCTTTTTTTATGTTTTTCCAATGTTTTTCTTGAAATTTTATACCTATTATTCCACATGTTGTTACATGAGCAATAGGCTTATTACCAAACTTATTTACAAAGGTATTAATACCATGGTCGTGACTAAAAACAATTGCTGAATTAAAACCATCGTCTAAAGCACAAACCGTTTTTACTAAATAACCATCACTAAAACTATAGAGTTGTCTGTTAATTTGAAGATTGGCTAAAGGATACCCAAGATTTTCACAGAAAATAACAGCAGTATGCAATGCTCTATTGGCACTGCTTGATAAAAAAACGTCTGGTCTTTTAGTGTTTTTTGCTAAAAATTTAGACATTAAATGTGCATCATTAATTCCTCTTTTTTTTAAAGGTCTATCAATATCATCAATACCAGAATATTCCCAAGAGGATTTTGCGTGACGAACTATATATAATGTTTTCATTTGGTTTCTTAATAGAAGTGTAAATATAGAAATTAAGGAGATAAACGTTCTAATTTCCAAGAGAAATCTTTTTCAAGAGAATATCGAATTCTATCGTGCATTCTATTTGGTCTGCCTTGCCAAAATTCTATTGATATAGGTTTTACAATATAACCACCCCAATGTTTTGGTCTTGTAATTTCTTTATTTTTAAATTTTTTTTCAAAGGATGATAAATTCTTATCTAACTCTTCTCTCGAACTTACAACAGTACTTTGGTTTGATGCCCAAGCTCCTAATTTACTTCCATCAGGTCTAGACTCAAAATAACCATCAGATAAATTTTCTGCTAACTTTTCTGCTTTACCTTTTACTATAATTTGTTGTTCTAAAGCTGACCAAAAAAAAGATAAACAAATATTGTTATTCTCTTTAATAGCTTTTCCTTTTTCAGAATTATAGTTGGTGTAAAAAATAAAACCTTCCCAAGTGTATTTTTTTAATAATACAACTCTACTTTTTGGGAAACCATCTAAACCAATTGAAGAAATTGTCATTGCATTGGTTTCATCTACTGTGTCAGAATTATCTGCATTTATAAACCAAGATTGAAACAATTCCATTGGATTTTCTGGACAATTTTCTTCTAAAAGTTCTTTTTTTTCGTAAGATTTTCTGTAATTACTTAAATCTTTTGCCATCTCTTTTTGTTGAGATTGTAAAAATACGAATGTTTTGTTTGATGAAAAAAAATAAATTTAATCAAAAAAAATAGGTTAGTTTAAACTAACCTATTTTTATTTTTTATTGAATTAATTATCTAAAAATCATTTTAGTCGTTCCATAATCATGTTCTTGACTTGTTACTTTTAACAACATTACTCCAGGTTTTACGCTAAAGTTTAGGTCTAGTTCATTTTTACCTCTAATTAATTCAGCTGGTACTCTGTAAATTACTTTACCAGTGATGTCTGTTAAGGTAATTGTTGCTTTGCTAGTTTCTTTACTAAATAACTGTAGTTTTACATTACCTTCTGATGGGTTTGGATATGCGATAAATTCATTCTCAAACTTTTCTATTTTACTAACAACAGATGCTTCAATAGCTGTTTTGGTAAACTTCACATCAGAGATTTCAAAGTCTAACTCTTTAGTTTGAGCTTCAACAGGTAAAAATGTAAAAGTTAATGTAGTTAAGTCATCTGCTGTGATTGTATTCTGATTACCTGTTGAAGAGAATATTTCAAACGGAATATAATACGTTTGTTCCTCTTCTTTAATATCTACCATTACTCTATATTGGGCTTTCCAATCCTCAATAGATGATTTGATTAAACCTAGCTCCATTAATCCAGAACCTTTTGCTGTAAATGATAAGTATTTGTATTCTGAATAATCAGCAGATAATGTTCCTGGTAATAATGATTTGTATAGTGTTAAGTAATCATAATCACTAGTAGCTTTAATTTTAACATTTCTGTTTATTGCATACTCATCATCTTGATATTCTCTGTTAAAGTTATTCGATACAAAGTATTCTTTTACTTGAGTATAATTACTATCAAAGTCTAATCCCCAATTACCATCTGCATGATAGAAGGCATCTTCTACTTCTCCTGTTACTTTTACAAGGGCATCATACTCATAACCATCAGCAATGTTAATTCTTAATTCTTGTTCTAATTGAGTATTTAACGGATTGTATCTATGTTTAACATTATTAGCAGTTTCAGAATAAATCTCTTCCATAGAAATCTCTGTACTCATCCCTTCTTCTGTACTTCTTAATAAGATAACTAACTCATCTTTATCTCTAGAAATTTTTGCAGCATAAGTTTGTGGTACTTTCTGAATTTCTTCTTGTTTTACAGGTATAAAAGAGGTTAAATTGTTTAACACATCTTGTACTAATTTCTTTGTGTCTTCTGGGTTTGTTGTCCATACTTGAAAGTTGTACATATCATTATGTTTGATATAATGATTTACATACCAATTAGACTGAATGCTATAACTTACATCGTTATTATTCTTTGCAGCTGCAAAAGAGATGGCATGCTCTACAACACCATTTCTTTGTTTAATGGCTTGCATTAAAAAGTTGTATTCACCTAATTGTACAGGTACAACATTAAGTATTTCTGCACCACGTAATCTATCACAAGAAGCTTTAGTGTGGTTGTAAACTTTATCTGACGTTTTGATACCTAATACTACACCCTTGGTTTTTCCATCAACAGAGAAGTCAACAGAGAGTACTTCATCTGCAATTGTATAATCTAATATATCTGTTGGTGAAGTAACGTTGGCTATATTACCAGCTACCAATTCACTTGGGAACATATCTAATAAAGTCTGCCCTTTACCTAGATAAGGTTGCTCACGCTTCATTTTTGCTTTGTTGTACAAGTTCTCACTTGATTTTACAAAGTTGGTTGGTATAGAATTTTTCTTTCTACCTACATAAATCTTACTGATTACATCACCTAATGATTCAGACTCTACTCCTCCACCATTTCCACCAGTTACTTCGCCTGAAGTTACAACAACTGGTATATTTACTGTAGTTGTACAATCATTACTTGTTGCTGTAACAGAAACAGTAAATGATCCAGCTTCAGTAAATTCTTGAACTATTGGATTCGTGTTTTGTAATAATCCTGGCCCACTTCCTGGTCCTGAACCTGGTAAAGTCCATGAAAACTCTGTAAAAGAAGCTGCATTATCTAATGTAAACTGTTTTTTTATTTTTCCTGGATTTGAAGGTAATGTAATTACAGATACAATAGGTTCTAAAACAGGTAACACAATAACTTGTTGAGTAGTAGTGCTAGAACCGTATATATTGGTTGCTGTTAAGGTTACAGTATAAGTACCATCAGTTGCATACGTTTTGGTTGGATTCATATCTGTACTTGTAGTCCCATCACCAAAATCCCATAAATAAGTTATTGGTGCTTCAGGTTGTACAGTACCTCCTGTATGTGTTGTATTATCAAAAGTAAAAATATTTTGAACTGAACATTGTGGGTTTACATTTATATTAAAATCTGGAGTAGGAGCTACGCCTACAATTGGAGGACAAGTAGTTGATGCTGCAAATTTCTGACAATGGATTGTTCCACCATCATGAATAAAAGATTTTGCAATAACTTGACCATAAATATCTTCTTTATTTACAGATTTTTCAACATCAGCAAAAGGAGCAAAAACAGTTCCATAAATTTCTTCAGAGCCAACAATATTTAATTCTGTGGTATTAGGAAAATTATATAAAACATAAGGACTATCTGCTGGAGCAAAACCTATTTGTTCCCAAACATTCCAATTGAAAGTGCCTGGAGCATCTACATTTATGATTAAGATTCTATCAGAATTTGCATTTCTTTGCGCTTCAAAAATTGATGTGCTGTTTAAATCAGCTCCAGTAATATTTAAATAATTTACACCATTGTTTAAAAATATTTCTGTGTGATTTGTTAAAGTTGTATTGGTAATAGAATTACCTAAATTATCTTCTAGAACTGCATTGTTACTATTTAAAGCTAAATTGGTAGAATTTGTTCTTAAACTTTGAAAAGCACTAGAAAAATCTATTAAATTAGCTTCATAAACAGGGTTGACTCCTGCACTAACTCCATATCCAGGAGAACTGTTATTCATTTGAATTCTTGATGATGAGTTATATGTTCCATTAGGTGTAACTCTCATTGGTGCAGGAGCATTCAAAGGATCAAAATACCAAGCTACAGAACCATTATTATCTCCAATTTTTGTATAATAGTTTGGGTTAACTACTGTTAATAATCCATTGTTTGTGCCTGGACCAGCAGGACAAGTACCTTGTGTGCTTTTAGTAACTTCAAAATTATCAATTAAATTACCAAAAGAAAGATTGTTATATGGTTGACTTGAAACAGACTCAAAAACAAAATATACAGTATGTTCTCCAGCAGGAACTGTATATGAGCCTGTATAGTTTTGCCAAGCATTTCTATTTGTACTCATTGTTTCTACTGTAGTAGCAGAGTTTAATGAAACTCCAATTTTTACATTTGCAACATCTACACCACGTCTTCCTCTATGCCAAATAGACCAGTCTAAAACTGAACCTGGCTCAGCACAAATAACTTGGTATAAAGCAGCCCTTTGATTTGCATTGATTTCTGCATGAAATCCACCATCTTGAGAAGGAGATCCTAAAAATCCGGATTTCCAAATTTCAATTTTGTTATCAGTCGCAGTTGTATACCATCCAGGAATATCACTTTCGTTTTTTAATGTCCAAGTAGATGGATTAGCACCAGTTTCGAAACTTCCGTTATTTACAATTGTAGGGTCACCACAATTACATTCGTCATCATCAGTATTGATGACTGTATTTAGAGGATAATTTACTTTACCACCAACTAATAAACCTGTTTTTAAACCACTTGTGTCAAAATCTCCACAATCATCTGTGGCTACATTATAATCTCCTTTAATAGTTAAATCTTGTCCAACAGCTACAGCACCTTTGGTTTCTGTAGATATAACTTCAAAATTTTCTTCAACAAATACATTAAAACCCTCTGCAGGTGCAGTTGGGCTATCTGCACAATTGTAAACTGTATTTACAGTGACTGTTACAGTTGCTGTAGATGTATTTCCATCTGCATCTGTAATTGTATAATCAAATGTATCAACTCCAGTAAATCCTGGATTTGGTGTGTATAATATTTTATCGTCTGTAGGGTCATTTGGAGTTCCACCATCATCAACTGTTACAGTTCCACCATTTGCAGATGTACCACTTGGTAATGAAATTGTTCCAACATTGGGACCATCATTTCCAAAAGTATCATTATTTAAAACGTCAATTGTGTTTGCTGGGGTGTTTTCGTTAACGTTTGCAGTATCATCGACAGCAGTTGGTACATCATTTACAGTTAAAGTTACTGTTCTCACTTCTGGACAATTATTGTCTGTACCAGTAATCTCTACAGTATAATCTCCAGCATCAGCAAAAGAAACTGTATTTAATAGTAAGTTGCTTGTTGTAGATAAGATTGTTGCTGGTGCAGAATTCTTGTACCATTTGTATGATAATGTTCCAGTTGAATTTGTTGCAGGGGGTATTGTATAATCTGGTGTGCCTGTATTAAAAGTTGATGTTGTTAATGCAGATGCTGTAACTGAAAAGTTGGCGTTATCATTTTCATTAACTGTTGTACTTGCAGGGGCTATACTAATTGTAATTTGTTCAGCTGTTGTTACTTTAGAAGAAGTGACTTGACCAGTGGTTTCATTTCCTCCAACTGTTGTGCCTACTGCAGTTGGTATTCCATTATTGTTTACTGGAGTAGGGAAGTTTAATAAGCTTCCTCCAACACTACCACCAACAAGTGTATTGGTTACTTGTGAAGTTGTGTATAATCCTGAAGCTTCAATTGCATCTGGGCAACCATCATTATCTGAATCTGTATCTTTACTATCTGGTAAACCATCTCCATCAGTATCTCTGTAGATACAATCTGACGAAAAATAATTAAATAGTACTAAATCTAACCCTCCTAAAGAAGAGCTTGTATTTGTAGGGTAAGTAGTCCAATCTAAAATATTACCAGTATTATAATCTGGAGGTAAGATTGAATAACCATATATTGTTGTTCCGTTTGCTATGCCAAAATCAGACATTTTTACAGCTCTAATTGCCACGTCTTGGTTTAATGCAGTACTTGGTCTAAAATCTGTATCTGTTATTTCTTTTCTTAAAACAGTAGAAGGTAGCTTCTCTATAGTAGTCATAGAAGCTGTTGTTACTCTATAAACAGTGCTGTAAGATGTTGGGGTTCCACTCCCGTCAATACTAGTAATGATTGCAATATCTATAAAGTTGTTTTTTCCTCTTTCACCAACAGTTACATATTGATTATCAGCAGAATTTACGATGTAACCATCATCAAAAGTAACATCTATTCTTTCTATGTTATTTTTATTTTGAGCTGATAGATTGTTATCGAAAATATTGTCACCCCCAACATTATAAAATCCGTGAGAAAAAGTATCTGCCATACTATTTACTTCACTTGTATGTAATTGTGTAGCATTGGCTGTGTTAGTATGTCCATCATTCTCTATCCAAATAATTTCATTGGTAGGTCTTCCTGCTGATGCATTTCTTCTAAACGTAATATTACCTACAGAAGCATCTTTATCTACTCTAATTGTGTTTCCAGAACTTAAAACAAAACCTTCAAGTCTTTTACCAAAAGCAGTACCATAAGATAAAGTGTAAGATGTGTTATTAGAAAAAGGAGAACTTGAACTACCAAAAGAACTAACTGTTGCTGATGAAGGAATTTGTACTTTATTATCAATAATGAATGATGTAATTGTTCCGCTTGCTAAAGGAGGACAAGTAAATTCATCTGTATCTAAAATACCATCATTGTCATCATCTAAATCTATACTATTTACAATACCATCTCCATCACAATCTGTAGGATTTACGCATTGTGCGTTTAGATATGCAGCGTAAAAAAATGTAAATAATAAGACAATTAGAAATTTCTTTAGAGGAAATTTTAAGGGTGTTTTATTTCTAGTGTAATTCATAATGATAATTCATTTATAAATGTTAGAACAAATAAATTGAAATAGGGGTATATCAAAATCTACTTATTTCTTTAATAACTAAAGAGATACAAATATAATATTTTATTTCTCTTATGAGTAAAAAAAATCGATGAACCTCCTATATTTATAGGTTAAATTGATGTTTTTTAGACTTAATTTGAAGATATTATACCTGTTTCTTAATTGTTAGACACAATTAATAAATAGAGGTCACAAGTAATATTATAAAAATAAAGAGCTGACAAAGTCAGCTCTTCTATTCAATTTTTGGATAATATACCCCTATATTTTCATCCTGTTATTGAATATTTTTTAATCAAAAGATTTTTTAAAACTACAGCCTTAAGTTAATACCTCAAGGCATGTAGTTTTTTTAAATAAATCCCCCAATTTATTTACCTTTTATTATAAACTACTATCTAAATATCATTTTAGTTGTTCCATAATCATGTTTTTCACTTGTTATTTGTAATAGCATTACTCCTGGTTTTACATTAAAGTTCAAATCTAATTCATTCTTACCTACGCTTAATTCAGCTGGTACTCTGTAAATTACTTTGCCTGTAATATCTGTTAAGGTAATTGTTGCTTTACTAGCTTCTTTACTAAATAATTGTAACTTTACATTTCCTTGAGATGGGTTTGGATAAGCGATAAACTCATTCTCAAACTGCTCTACTTTACCTACTACATATTCATCTATAGCAGTTTTGGTAAACTTCAAATCAGAGATTTCAAAGTCTAACTCTTTAGTTTGAGCTTCTACAGGTAAAAATGTAAATGTCAACGTTGTTAAATCATCAGCAGTGATTGTTCCTTTGTTTCCTGTTGATGAAAAGATCTCAAAAGGAATGTAATAAGTACGTTCTTCGTCTTTAATATCTACCATTACCCTGTATTGTTCTTTCCAATCTTCTATCGATGATTTTATTAGACCTAGCTCCATTAATCCAGAACCTTTGGCTGTAAATGATAAGTATTTATATTCTGAATAATCTGCTGATAATGTTCCTGGTAATAATGATTTATATAGCGTTAAGTAATCGTAATCACTTGTTGCTTTTAATTTAACATCTCTATTGATTTCGTACTCATCATCATTGTATTCTCTATCAAAATTATTCCAAACAAAGTAATTTTTTATCTCTGTATATCTCTTATCATAATCTAGACCCCAGTTACCATCTGCATGATAGAAAGCATCTTCTATTTCTCCATTAACTTCTATTGTTGCATCATATTCATAAGCATCTGCTATATTTAAATTAAAGCTTTGTTGTATTTCTGTAGCAATTGTATTGTGTCTGTGCTTAATGTTATTTGCAGTTTCAGAATACAACTCTACCATAGAAATTTCAGCAGTTTCACCAACTTCTGTACTTCTTAATTTTACAATTAACTCACCTTTTTCTCTATAAATTTTAGAAGCATACGTTTCTGGTACTTCTGGTACATCTGCTTGTTGCACAGGAATAAATGATTGTAAATTCTTTAAAACATCAGCTACTAATTTTTTGGTATCTGCTGGCCTTGTTGTCCAAACTTGAAAGTTGTACATATCATTATATTTGATATAGTTGTTAACATACCATCTTGTTTGGATATTATAGTTTACATCATTGTTATTTTTAGCTGCAGCAAAAGACACTGCATATTCTATAACTCCATTACGTTGTTTAATAGCTTGCATTAAGAAGTTATACCCTTCTACTTTTAAAGGCATTACATTTAATATTTCAGCACCTCTTAATCGATCACATGATGCTTTTGTATGGTTATATACCTTATCTGATGTTTTAATACCTAGCACAACACCTTTTGTTTCATTATTTAGAGAAAAATCTACAGATAGTACTTCATCTGCTATTGTATAGTCTAAAATATCTGTAGGAGAAGTTACATTTGCGATATTACCTGCCATTAATTCAGTAGGGAACATATCTAGCATAGTTTGTCCTTTTCCTTGATAAGGTTGTTTAGCTTGTAATTTAGATTTGTTATATAAGTTTGATTTATCCTTAACAAATACTGTTGGTACACTATTCTTTTTTCTACCTACATAAATTTTAGAAATAGCGTCTCCTAAACTTTCTGACTCAACTCCACCACTGTTTCCTCCAGTTGTTCCACCAGAAGGAACTGCATAAGCAAAGTCTTGATTTAAATTAGCTTCTCCTTGTCCTAAAGTTAAGTAACTTTTACTTGGTGTTCCTAATCCATCTACATCAAAAGTTTGTACTAAATCTGCTACAGTATTACCATTTGGTATTCCTGAAGTTACAGTAGATAAAAGTACAGTTACAGTATAATCTCCTGCAGGTAAATTTTCAAATAAATAATTACCATTAACATCTGTAGTCGTTGTTACATCGTCTGCTGTATTATTTGGAGTACCTGGATCTAAAACAACTGTTGCTCCACCTAAACCACTTTCTCCTGTGTCTTTAATACCATCTCCATCTGTATCGTACCAAACAGTATCTCCAATAGAGCCTAACCCACTATTGTAACCAAAATCTTGAGCTACATTGTTTTCTCCTACAGCTAAAACAACATTACTTGTATTTGGTGTACCTAGCCCATCATTATCGAAAGTCTGTGCTAAATCTGCTACTGTTACTCCAACTGGTAAACCGCTTGTAATTGTACTTACATTAACAGTAACAGTATAGTTACCATCAGGTAAGTTGTTAAACAAGTAGTTTCCATTAGCATCAGTAATTGTTGTTATATCGTCTGCTGTATTGCCTGGAGTACCTGGGTCTAATGTTATTGTTGCTCCTTCTAATCCTGACTCACTACCATCAATGATTCCATTACCATTTGTATCGTACCAAACTGTATCACCTATTGAAGCATGTTCTACTGTAAGTGTAGCAGATGCAGATTCTGTTAAACACACATTATTGGTGTGTGTTAGCACCACATAATATTTATTACCATTTAAACTTGTTGCATCGCTTATGGTTAAATTAGCACTAGAAGTACCAGAATAAATACCTGTATCTGTTAATAAAGTTCCTCCGTTATTAGGATCTCCTAAATACCATTGATAAACAATATCTGCATTTGCATTACCTGCTGTATCATATATAGGATTTCCATTATTATAACTTGTTGCAGTTTCTGATGAGCCAATTACGCTAAATGTTGCAGGCTGACCATTATCTACAGTTTGATTTGTAGGAGCTGTAGTTATTGCCATTTTATGAGCGGTCCATTCATTTCCATCTAATCCATTATAGCCACCATTTCCGCCAGTAACTTTGCCATCAGTATCAATGCCTGTTCCATCTAAAATACCATCGTTATTAGTGTCAATTCCTCCAGATTCTGTAACATCTAAACAGCCATCTCCATCAGAATCTAAATCTTCACTGTTACGTATTCCATCTTCATCTATATCACAGTTAATTACAGTTCCATAAACTCTACCATTGATATATGTTGGTCCTGCTACTTCTTGAGAAAGAATAAAGTTGTTAGGTGAGTTGGTATTCCAAGTAAAGTTATTAAAGCTATTTCCATTGAATAGTTCTAATTCGAATAAAGGGCCATTGGCTACTTTACTTGCATACATTTTTACATTAAGATTTTCATCAATAATAAATCTAACAATAGGAGTTTCTTCATTAACCGAATTTCCAAATTGATAAATTTGAGGTATTCCTCCTTGTCCCCAAATACTACCATCTTTAAAACGAATATTTTGCCCTGTAGAAGTTCCATTTTGTTGAAATTGAATTTCTTGAGTAGTAAGAGGGGTTCCATTAATAGTTAAGTTAAAACTGTTATCCATTCTTGTAACGTCTAAAACAAATCCGTTACCAACTGGATCTAAAGTAAAGTTCATAGAATTTCCGTTTGAAACTGCAAAAGGTGTTTCTGCAATTACTACTTCACATTCTTCAGTATCAAGTATACCATCATTATCATCATCTAAATCACACACATTGTTAATTCCGTCTGCATCTGGGTCATTTGCTGTAACTACACCAACTGTTGCACCAACTGTACAGGGATCAATAATTGGAGTAACCGTAAAAGTTACATTATCTGAAGTTGCAGCACAAGATCCATCAGCAGCTATTGTGTAACGAATTACAACAGTAGTGTCAGTATTGATATCAGCAGGCGTATATATATTGTTATTGATAGCTCCACCACCAGAAACGATAGAGAATGTACCGCCATTAGGTGAGCCTGTTAATGTTTTTGTTTCGCTTTCGTTTATTGAAGTAGTAGAAGTTGTGTTATCAGCAACATTACAAGCCTTATATCCAAAATCTTGATTTGTTCTGTCTTGACCTGCATTCAAATTAGTAGAACTACTATTTGCTGTTCCAGTACCATCTGCATCGAATGTTTGCGATAATTGACCCACTGTTACTCCATTTGGTAAACCAGCTGTAACAGTTGAGGTATCTACACTAACTGTGTAAGACCCAGCAAATAAATTATTAAATATATAATTACCATTTGCATCTGTAGTTGTAGTTTTATCATCTGATGTATCATTAGGTGTATTAGGATCTAAAGTTACTGTTGCTCCTTCTAATCCATTTTCTCCATTGTCTTTTACGCCATTGCTATTAGCATCAAACCAAACAGTATCTCCTATAGAGCCTACAAGTTGAGAAGGAAAACAATTACTATTTTTATCTGATACGTTTACTCCTGAAATAGACCAATCATCTATAATTGCTCTTCTATTACGATTTCCATTTTGGTTATATACTGTTAGATAAACTCGATAGGGATTACCATCATTAGCTATGTTTGATGGAACAGCATAATTAACTGTTTCAACGCTAGAAAGAGGCGTTTGTAAAGTATGTGTATATGTACCTACTTTTGTACCTTCTCCTTTATAATTGGTAGGATCAAAAGGAATAAATGAAATCTCTACATAATAATCTTGATTGTCATTGTTATTTAACTTGATATCAAAACTAACATTTCCACTTGCTAATTCAATCCAAGGAGATTTTAAATAGAAAGACCCTTTTGTTGAATTTATTGCTCCAGAACGTGCTGAAAAATTACCGTTAATTTTACTATTGCTATGGACTGTAAAACCCCCAAACCCCCAGCAATTGGCAATATCTATATTACGATCTCCAGACTCGAAGTCTTGAGTTACTTTTGGTCCAACTGATGTTACAGTAAAAGTTACATCATCAGAAGAAGCACTACAAGACCCATCAGCAGCAATTGTGTATCGAATTACAACAGTAGTGTCAGTATTTATATCAGCAGGCGTATATATATTGTTATTGATAGTTCCACCACCTGAAACGATTGTAAATGTACCTCCAGCAGGAGAACCTGTTAATGTTTTTGTATCATTTTCTGTGATTGTTGCAGTTGAAGTATTATTATTTGCTACAATACAAACTGGAGTAACTGTAAAGGTTACATCATCTGAAGTTGCAAGACAAGAACCGTCAGCAGCAATTGTATATTTGATTATAACATCAGTATTTGTATTGATATTATCAGGTGTATAAACATTTCCGTTAATTGTTCCACCACCAGAAACGATACTAAATGTACCACCTGTAGGAGTACCTATTAAGGTTTTAGTTTCATTCTCTATAATTGATGCTGAATCTGTTGTATTGTCTGCAACAGGACAAGGTATTACAGTTATGTTCATAGAGTCTACATCAGTTTGATTACAACCATTTGTAGATGTCATCGTTAATGTATCAACTCCTGTAAAGTTTTGATTTGGTGTATATATTAAAGTTCTTAAATAACCATTAACAACTCTTTCAGATCCAGATAAGGTTATATCTCCAGCCCCATTTCTTGTTAAAGGATTATTGTTACTAACTCTAATTATTACATCTAACGTACCATTTGAAACAGTTATTCTTACTGATTTTAAATCGTCAGTTGGAGCGTCTACAGAAATTGGAGAAATAGATGTTCTTGAGCTATTCTCTTTTATCATTATATCACCAGAAATGGTATTTACTGGTGTACTACACACAGGAGTCACAGTAAAAGTAACATCATCTGAAGTAGCAACACAATCACCATCAGCAGCAATTGTATAACGAATTATAACAGTTGTATCAGTGTTGATATCAGCAGGAGTGTATACATTATTATTGATAGTTCCACCACCAGAAACCACAGTGAATGTTCCACCAGAAGGATTTCCAGTTAAAGTTTTCGTTTCTCCTTCATTAATAGAAGCAGTTGACGTTGTATTATCAGCAACGACATCACACACAGGAGTTACAGTAAAAGTAACATCATCTGAAGTAGCAACACAATCACCATCAGCAGGGATTGTATAACGAATTACGACAGTTGTATCAGTATTGATATCAGCAGGCGTATACACATTATTGTTGATAGCTCCACCACCAGAAACGATGCTGAATGTACCACCATTAGGTGAACCTGTTAATGTTTTAGTTTGTCCTTCAGTAATTGAAGCCGAAGATGTTGTATTATCAGCAACGACATCACACACAGGAGTTACAGTAAAAGTAACATCATCAGAAGTTGCAGCACAATCACCATCAGCAGCAATTGTATAACGAATTACGACAGTTGTATCAGTATTGATATCTGCAGGTGTATATATGTTATTGTTTATAGTTCCACCACCAGAAACCACAGTGAATATTCCACCAGAAGGATTTCCAGTTAAAGTTTTTGTTTCTCCTTCATTAATAA
>NZ_MSCN01000001.1:270484-334230 GCF_002954685.1 Polaribacter porphyrae
GTTACACATATTGGTGTAACTGTAAATGAGACAAACGAGCTTGAAGCTGCACAAGAACCATCTGCAGGAATTGTATATTTTAATTCAACAGAATCATTACTGTTTATGTTATTTGGTGTGTATGTGTTATTATTAGAAATAACTCCATTACCATTTACAATAGACCATGTTCCTCCAGCAGGACTTCCTACTAAAGTTTTAGTTTGACCTTCATTAATTGAAGCTGTTGAAGTTGAGTTTGAAGCATTTAGACAAACTGGAGTTACTGTGAAAATAACATCATCAGTTGATGCTGCACAAGTTCCGTTTGCAGGTAAAGTATATCTTATTTTTACAGTTGTATTTGTATTAATGTTGCTTGGTGTGTATATATTACCATTAATAGTTCCACCTCCAGAAACGATAGACCAAGTTCCTCCAGAAGGATTACCAGTTAACGTTTTTGTTTCTCCTTCGTTTATTGTAGCAGTCGAAGTTGTGTTATCAGCTATAATTTCAGCAGGTTCAGAAATTATAACGTCTGCTCCTAAATCCATAGGATAATCTTGATCACCCCATCTCACCCAAACATCATAAGTTCCCGGTGTTATGTTAGAATATGTTACACTTCCAGAATTATCAGCTACATTTGTTTGATAAGTTGAACCACCATTTAAACTAAATGCAATATGAGTTCTTGATGAAATATCTGGAAAAGTGAATGTAATTGTTCCATCATCTAAACCATAACAAGTAACATCAGTTTTTGAAACTGTTGCTACTGGAAAAGCTTCAACTTTGAAAGTTACTTCATCAGAAGTTGCAGTACAATCACCATCAGCAGCTATTGTATATTTTATTTTTACATTTACATTATCTGCAATATTATCTGGTGTATAAATGTTTCCATTAATAGTTCCACCACCAGAAACAATAGACCAAGTTCCACCAGCAGGTGAACCTGTTAAAGTTTTAGTTTGTCCTTCAGAGATAGAAGCAGAGCTTGTAGTATTATCAGCAGTAACACAAACAGGAGTTACAGTAAAAGTAACATCATCAGTTGTAGCTGCACAAGATCCGTCAGCAGCAATTGTATATCTAATTTTTACAGTTGTGTTTGTATTGATATCTGCAGGAGTATATATGTTTCCATTAATAGAACCACCACCAGAAACTACTGACCAAGTTCCACTAGCAGGTGAACCTGTTAATATTTTTGTTTGCGATTCTGTAATTGAAGCGTTTGAAGTTTTATTATCTGCAACATCGCAGTTAACGCAAATTACTTCTACAGCATCTAAATCATAATCGGTATTATTTATATTTCCTTTGTCAAATGCAAGATATCTAAAATTAGAGTTTGCAGTTACTGTTGTTGTTATAAAATTATTTGAAGTAGATGTCTGTGGTTTATTAGGATGATTTATAAAACCTGAATTTGATGAAGTTGATTCTGATAAATCTATATAAGCAATTCCACTCTGACCATTTCTCTTACGCCAAGTAATTTTATATTCTGTGCCTGCAGGAAAAGTCTGGTTAAAGTCTAAAATTAATTGTTGATTACTATTGTAAATTTTTGCAAAATTACCATCAGGAGCACCTTCTGCATTAAATTTATTTACAACGTTATTAGTATCACTTTGAAATTCTGCATAAATATTTGTACAACCTTGACCTGAGTTTGATGGAGTTGTAATTGTGTAATCTGTAAAGCATCCATCTATATTAGTGAAAACTCTTACAATATAAGTACCTCCATTAGATGGTGCATTGTTTAAAATTGTTGTTGGTAAAGAATTGGGTATTTTTGTAGCAGTAGCAATAGTTGTAGCGCCATTATAGCTACCTGCGTTTAAAGAACTAATACCATAAAATTGAGCTCCTGTAGCAGAAGATATTTTAATTTTTCCGTTATTTCCAGAAGTTGGTGCAACTGTACTAGTTGTAATTACTGGAGGCGTAGGACAACAGTTAGAAGACGAATTCTGATTTATCAATACTTCTGGTTGTAAATCATTATTTACTGGTAATAACCAGAATACATCTGATTTTTGTAAAGTGCTATTTATAACCCAGTTTTTTAAGTTATTTGCATTATATGTATTACCATTACTCCCTGTCCAACTATAGTTTATACTATTTGAAATAGTTAAATTATTTGTCCAACTCCAAACAACAACTGAAATTGCTTTATAAAAATCATCTTCAAGAGAATTAGGTAGTGAACTTGGAGCAAAGTTTGGATGCTCTAAAATAGACATTGTACGTTGTACTCTTTCTAGAATAGTTGCTTTAGATAAGTTCGGATTATTAAAACTTATATCACTTGCAGGTGTTAAAGTTGTATTATAAATATCATCTTTTTGAGGAGCATCATCACCTAAACTTAAACAAAAAGAAGGAACTCCATTGTTGTTGATAGTAGATCTAGATATTCCATAAGATGTGCCCTCTGTAATAATTAAAGAAGTTTCTGGAGAACATATATTGCTTCTGTTGTTCAGATAAAAAGCATCTAATGCTGAAAAATCTTCGAAACTAGTTTTATTTTTAGATTTTGCAGTTATTCCATTTGCTTGACGAATACTCTCTTTACCATTATGAGTTTGATTAGTTTGAGAGAATATTTGTTGTGAACTTAATAAAATAACTAAAACTAATAATAATATTTTACTATTAGAATTAAGTAATATGTACTTTAAGTTCTTTAAAACTAAAGAAGCATTAGATTTTACAATTCGGCTGGGCGTAATTTTTGTTGTCATGTTTTTAAAATTGTTCAATTAGGGTTCACAATTTTATTCGCACTAGAGAAGATACTAGGGGTTTAGTTCTTAAGGGTGTGGAATATCTTTGTTAGATTATAACGTTATAATACAACCACTCTAAACAGAGTAGTATTAATTTTAACAATAGACTATAATCCTATATCAGGATGTAATCAGTTTAAAATCTAATTGAGATTTATTAATAAATGGATTTGATTGATGTAATACTGAAGGTATCAGTAGTTTTTGAGGTTTTAGGGATAAATTTTTCATCTTTGAAAAAGTTTTTAATTAGGGTTAATAACTTTAAATTCAAGAACAAATATAATATATTTTTTCTTAAGGGTTAATAATTTTGGATAAATAAACGAAATTTACCGTTAATTGACATTAACCTAATGACTAATGAATGCTAACTATAAGCTTACTGCTGGGGAAGATATATTTAGATGTAAAACCTAAATTAATTGCTATTACAATACAAAGGTAATTATTTTATTGATATAAAAAAGTTTTTTTGAATAATTAACTTGATTTTAACGTGAATTAGGTATATTTTTTCTGATTATTTTGAGGTTATTTGGTTGATAATTAGATTTTTGTAATTTCGAACAGTTTTAATTGACTAATGACAGAATTAAGCTTTTATTTTTCTCTTTCTTCTGTTGAAATAAATTTAAAAAATTTTTAAAGAACTTCTTTTTGCAAACATAGGATAACATGAATCTCAATAACAAAAATCTCAACTAACTAATTAACAGTGCTTTAAAGTCGAGCTCATGTTGATTTTAATACTTTATTAGCTTAAAATTCAATGAAATAACCTCTTAAACTTTTCTTTAAGAGGTTATTTTTGTAAAATTAACTATTTAAAAATAATTTTAGAAGTACCATAATTAGTTTCGGTACTATTTATTCTTAAAAACATTACTCCTGCTTTTGCATTAAAATTAAAATTAAGTTTATTTTTACCTTGAGATAAATTAATTTCTCCTTTATAAATAGTTTTACCTGTAATATCAAATAATGTTGCTTTAGCTTTCGTTGTTGTATTACTAAATACAGTACAGTTTACTGATCCTTTAGAAGGGTTTGGGTATACAAAGAACTCATTTTCTTTAGGAGCAACAAACTCATCAACATTTAAAGCAGTGTTTGTTTTTGTGAACTTTACATCACTAATCTTCATATCTAGGTTATTAGTACCAGCTGTTGTAGCTACATAAGTAAATGAAACAGTTGTTAAGTCGTCTGCAGCAATTTTATTAGTTGATGCTGTTGATGTAAATGACTCAAATGGTATAAAGAAAGTTTGCTCTTCATCTGTTAGGTTTACAGTAGCTCTATATTGTTCACTCCAGTTTTCTATCCCAGATTTAACCAATACTAATTGTGTAGGTCCTTGTCCACTTGCAGTAAAAGATAAGTATTTATATTCAGAATAATCAGCGGCTAAATTACCAGGTAATAGGGCTTTAAATACAGCTAAATAGTCAAATTCACTGTAAGCTTTAACGTGCACATTTCTGTTGATTAGCATTTCATCATCTTTATACTCTCTATTTAAATTGTTTGTCACTTCATATTCATTAACAGTAGTATATCTTCTATCATAATCTAATCCCCAGTTACCATCTGCATGATAAAAAGCATCTTGAACTTCACCATCAAAAATAACATCACCATCATATTCGTAACCATCGTTAATTACAAGTTCTAATGTTTGCTCTGTTTTGGAGTTTAATGTACTGTATTTTGAGTTTAAGTTTGTGGTGGTTTCAGTAAGTTTCTCTGTCATTGATATTTCTAAATCCTCTACTTCTTCAAAACTCTTTAAATCCATTTTTAATATATTAGATACTCTTGCAACTTTAGTAACATAAGTTCTTGGTATTTTTTGTTTTTCTGATTGCTCAACTGGTTTTGAATTCTTAAGATTTGTAAGAATTTCTAACACCATTTTTTGAGTATTTGCTGGGTCTGATGCCCAAACTTGAAAGTTAAATACATTGTTTGCAGCAATATAATCGAACACATACCAGTTTGTTTGTATTTTATAGAATTCTTCGGTATTGTTTTTGCTAACAGCAAAAGAAATTGCATGTTCTATAATACCATCTCTTTGTTGTATTGCTTGTTGTAAAAAGCTGTAGCCGTCAATTTCAACAGTTTTAACATCTAGTATTTCTGCTCCTCTTAATCTATCGCAAGTAGCTTTGGTGTGATTATAGATTTGATCTAACGTTTTTACACCTAATACTACTCCAATAGTTTTATCATCTACAGAAAAATCTACACTCAACACTTCATCTGCAACAGTAAAATCTAGAATATCTGTTGGAGAAGTAACATGAGCTACATCACCATCTACTAATCTTTCTGGAAACATTTCTAACAACGTTAAATCACTAGATTTTTTAGCTAACGATTTTACCATTTTCTTTTTGTTGTAAATGATATCATTTGTTTTCTTAAAAATAGTTGGTACACTATTCATTTTTCGTCTTAAATATCTTTTAGATAATGCACCTCCCAAACTTTCGCTTTCTAAACCACCATCATTTCCAGTACTAACTTCATCTGATGTAATAGTTACAGGTATTTTTATAGAGTTATTACAATCGCCATTAAAAGTTGTAATCGATAAAACGTACTGACCTTCTTGTGTAAATTCAAAAGAAACTGTTTTTTCATTTGGAAACAAGTTAGTGCCAACTTCATCTAATGCCCAAGAGTAATTTGTAAATTCACTATCATTATTTAATGTAAACTCTTTTGTTACAGAGCCAGCATCTTCATCTTTAGTACTATTAGACTCAACAACGTCTGCTATAATTACACCTTCAACATTTATCTGACTTATTTTTTCTGATGAACCATAAGCATTTGTAGCTGTTAATTTTACAGTATATGCACCAGCTTCATCGTAAGTTTTAATAGGGTTCATTAAACTGCTAGTTGTACCATCACCAAAATCCCAAGCATAAGTTATTATTGCTGTTGGTTGTGTGTTTGCGCCTGTATTGCTTGTATTTGAAAACTCGAAAGAGTTACCAACTAAACACTGGTCATTATCATTAATTGTATAGTCTGCTGTTGGGGCTACTTTAGCATCTTCTGGACTATATACAGATGATTCAAAGACGGCACATTCAACCTCACTACCATCAATATTTAGTGATTTTCCGATAATTTGCCCTGAAAGAGTTGCTTTATTTACGGTTTTTGTAATATCAGCATTAGGGGCAAGTACACTACCAAATAAAGAGTTTTCTCCAACAATATTTAATGAAGTAGTATTGTGAAAATTATAAATTACATAAGCAGCGTTTTCTGAATCAATATTTTTTTGATTAGCAACTGTCCAATCTAGAGTTTCACTTGCATCAATATTGATAATTAAAATTCTATCTTCACTTGGTTTTTCATAAAAATCGATGCTGGTAATTTTGTTTAAATTTTCGCCAGTAAGATTAAGATAATTAACATTATTTTCTAAATTGATTACAATTTCTGATGGTAAGTTATTACTCGGTATTTCTTCAAAACTTGTATTTAATATTGATGTATTACTGTCTTCTGAAGACATGCTTAAAGATGCAGTTTGTAATTGCTGAAAAGCATTGTCAAAATCGATAATATCTTTTTCAATAACAGGGTTTTCGCTATTAGAAACACCTAGACCTCTTGCACTTCTTGCAAGTTGAATATATGAGCTAGCATTATAATCTGCTTGTGGTGTAATTCTCATATTTTCAAAACTGTTTTCAGGATCTTGATACCAAACAGTACCATTACCATCTTCTCCAATTTTTACATATTGATTTTCATTTGAGATTGATAAAATTCCATTTTGAGGATAAATAACTTTTTTACCAACTAATAGCCCGATTTTCACATCATTTACAGCAAAACAACCACAATCTTCTGATGAAATAGAATAATTTTCTTTAAACTCTAAATTACCACCAGTAGCAATATTTCCATGAGTTTTTCCACTGCCAAGAGTCAAGTTGTTTTGAACAAAAATATTAAAACACTCTGTGATTGCTAAAGGGTTGTATTTAGTGCCTACAGGGTTTACGGTTACAGTAACAGTTCCATTAGAAGTCTCACCATCTGCATCTGTAATGGTATACTCAAAAGAATCTATACCTGTAAAGTTTGCTAAAGGTGTATAGGTAATTTTATCATCTGTTGGATTTGTAGGGGTTGCATTGTCGTCAATAATTATAGTACCACCTTTTAAAGATTTATCACTAGTAATTGTAATTGTACCAGAACTTGCTCCATCGCCTCCAAAAGAATCATTTTCTAACACGTTTATTGATGTATTTGTAGAATTTTCATCAACAGTAATATTATCATTTATAGTTACAGGACTATCATTAACCCCTGTTACAGTAATTGTAACAGTTGCTTCAGATTTATCTCCATCAGCATCTATAATTGAGTATGTAAATGTTTCAATTCCGTTGAAATCTGGGGCAGGAGTATAGTAGATAATATCATTTTCTGTACTACCACCAACTCTGTTTCCTCTACTAGCTCTTACTAAAAGTCTTCCTCCTTGATTTGGTGTGCCAACTTCGAGATAATTTCTCGATGGTTTTCCATCTCCACCATAAGAATCATTTGTAAAAATTGTAATGATATTGTTTGATGAATCTTCTTCAACTGTAAAACTATCATCTTCTGCTAAAGGTAAATCATTAACAGCATTTACTGTAATTGAAACACTTGCAGAAGAAGTGTCTCCATTTGTATCTACAATTAAATATGTAAATTTATCAGAACCATTAAAATTTGCTTCGGGTGTATAAGTAATTGTATCATCTGAAGGATTGGTTGGTGTACCATTATCGTTTACAGCAATTGTACCTCCTTTTTCTGATTTTGATGTAGCAACTTGAATTGCACTATCGCTTTTTCCATCGCCACCAAAATCATCATTAGTTAATACATTTATTGTATTTGTGGTTGAGTCTTCATCAACAATTATTGTATCATCATTTGCAGTTGGTACATCATTAACAGCATTTACAGTTACTGTAACTGTTGTATTAGAAGTATCTCCATTTGCATCTGTTATTGTATAATCAAAAGTATCTGTTCCATTAAAGTTGCTAGTTGGGGTGTATATAATTTTATCATCTGTTGGGTCTGTTGCAGTACTATTATTATCAACTGAAAGTGTACCACCATTTTGTGAGGTTGTATTTACTAAAGTAATTGTGCCAGCATTTGCTCCATCACCACCAAAATCATCATTTAATACTACGTTTAAATTGTTGTTTGTAGAATCTTCGTCTACAGTTGCAGTATCTTCAACAGCTGTTGGAGTATCGTTTACAGAAGTAATTGTAATTGTAACTTCTGCTATAGAAGTATCTCCATTTGCATCAATAATAGAATAGCTAAATGTATCTGTTCCATTAAAATTTGCTACAGGTGTATAGTTAATTTTATCATCTGTAGGATTATTTGGAGTGCCATTATCATCTACAGAAAGCGTTCCGTTTTCAGCAGATACTTCATTAGTAAGTATAATTTTACCAGTATTTGCTCCATCACCACCAAAATCATCATTTGCTAAAACAGTTAATGAATTATCTGATGAGTCTTCAGTAACTGTTACTACATCATTAGAAGCAATAGGTACATCATTTACATCATTTACAGTAATTGTTACTGTGGCTGTTGAAGTATCTCCATTCGAATCAGTAATGGTGTAATCGAAAGTGTCTTGCCCATTAAAATTGGCATCAGGAGAATATAAAATAACATCATCAGATGGGTTGTTAGGGGTATTATTGTAATTGACAGTAATCAAACCACCTTTGTTTGATGTTGCATTTGGTAATGTAATTGTACCAGAATTAGTACCATCACCACCAAAGTCGTCATTAGCTAAAACTGTAAAACTATTATTTGCACTATCTTCTTCTACTGTGTAGCTATCATTAGATGTGCTTGGGGTATCATTAACTCCATTAACAGTAATAGTAACTGTTGCTGTAGATGTATCTCCATTTGTATCTGTAATAGTATAAGTAAATGTTTCTGAACCATTAAAGTTTGCAGCAGGGGTATAATACACAATGTCATACTCAACACCAGCACTTACTCTGTTTCCTCTGCTTGGTCTAATTAAGAGATTACCACCTTGATTAGGGTTTGTATATTCGAAATAATTACTTGTAGGTTTTCCATCACCACCATAAGAATCGTTATTAAAGATACGTATGATATTTCTTGAAGAATCTTCATCAACTGAAAAAGAATCGTTTACTGCAGTTGGTAAATCGTTTACTGAATTAACAGTTACAGAAACTGTAGCAGAAGCAGAATCTCCATTGGCATCAATAATTGAATAGGTAAAAGTATCAGAACCATTAAAATCTGCTAATGGTGTATATTTAATTTTATCATCTGTAGGATCAGTAGCAGTTCCATTATCATCAACAGCAAGTGTTCCTTTTTTACTTGACACTAAATCTGATAATACAATTTTACCAGAATTATGACCATCACCACCAAAAGAATCATTAGCTAAAACGTTAAATAGATTCTCTATAGAGTCTTCATCTACAGTAACATCATCATTAGCAGTTACTGGCACATCATTAACTGAACTTACAGTAATAGTTACAGTTGCAGTAGAAGTGTCTCCATCTGCATCTGTAATTACGTATGTAAAAGAATCTTGACCTTGATAATTTGCAAAAGGAGTATAAACTATTTTATCATCAGTAGGGTCTGTAGTAGTAGCATTATTATCTACAGAGAGCGTTCCGTTTTCTGTTGATGTAGTTGATGGTAGTGAAATTGTTCCAGCATTAGCACCATCACCACCAAAATCATCATTATCTGTAACTTTTATTGAGTTGTTTGTAGAGTCTTCTTCCACAGCAATAGTATCGTTTTTTGCAGTTGGAGTATCATTTACAGCATTCACGGTTACTGTAACTGTTGCAGTTGCTTCATCTCCATTAGCATCAATAATAGTGTATGTAAAAGTATCTGTACCATTAAAGTTTTCTGCTGGAGTATATAAAATTACATCATCTGTTGGATCTGAACTTGTACCATTACTGCTTGCTTCTGCTGTACCTGTACTATTTTCTAAATCTATAATTATAGAGGCATTATCAGCAAAACCATCACCACCAAAAGAATCGTTAGTTAAAACGCTTATAGTGTTGTTTGACGAATCTTCATCTATAGTAATAGCATCATCTGCTGCTGTTGGTAAATCATTAACTGCTGTAACAGTAATATTTGCTTTTGTTGTTGAAATATCTCCATCTGCATCTGTAATTGTATATTCGAAAAAATCACTCCCATTAAAATTTGCTGTTGGAGTATAAAGAATTTTATCGTCTGTAGGATTGGTAGGTGTACCATTATCATCTACTGAAATAGTTCCTCCTTTATTAGATGTTGCTAATGAAAGTGATATTTTACCTGAATTAGCACCATCTCCACCAAAAGAATCATTAGCTAAAACAGCTAAAGTATTGTTGCTGGTATCTTCGTTAACTGTAAACGTGTCTTCTGCTGCAGTAGGTTTATCATTTACAGAATTCACGGTTACAGTAACAGTTGCTGTTGCAACATCTCCATTACTATCTGTTATTGAATAACTGAAGGTATCTTGTCCATTAAAGTTGGCAACAGGAGAATATAAAACTGCATCATCAGATGGGTTGTTAGGGGTATTATTGTCATTGACAGTAATCAAACCACCTTTACTAGATGTTGCATTGGGTAATGTAATTGTACCAGAATTAGTGCCATCACCACCAAAATCATCATTATCTAAAACATTTATATAGTTATTTTCAGAATCTTCATCTACAGTAGCAGTATCATTTGCTGTAGTAGGAACATCGTTAATAGCATTTAATGTTATAGTAACTTTTGCTTGAGAACGATTTCCATTCGCATCAATGATATTATAGCTAAAATCATCTACACCATTAAAACTTGCAGGTGGTGTGTATAAAATAGCATCGTCTGTTGGGTCTTTAGGAGTGCCATTGTCATCAACAGCAACCTGACCTCTTTTGGTTGTGAATTTATTGTAGATTACTATTTTGCCTTTATTGGGACCATCACCACCAAAATCATCATTATCAGTTACATTAATTTTTACTTGTGGACTATCTTCATCTATAGTAATGGCATCTGCTTTTGCAGTTGGTAAATCATTAACAGATCTTACAAAAATTGAAACTGTACCAGTTGCAGTATCTCCATTTGCATCTGTAATTGTATAATCAAAAGTATCTCGACCATTAAAGTTAGGGAAAGGTGTATATAGTAATTTGTCATCACTTGGATTTAAAGGAGTGCCATTATCATTTACAGTGATTGTACCATTATTTTCTGATTTATCTGAAACTAATTTTATAGCTCCTTCATTTGGACCATCATTACCAAAATCATCGTTTTTTAAAACATCTACACTAAAATCTTTTGCATCTTCATCTGCATTTTCATAATCTGTTTGAGTAGATGGAGTATCATTAATTTTTAAAGTAAAAGTTATTTCTTTAGGGCAGTTTAAGTTTGCGCCTGTAATAAGTACACTATATTCTCCTGCTTGATCTATTCTTACGTTATTAATGTCAAAAGCTTTTTTTGTAGAAAGAATATTATTAACATTTGTTGATTTGTACCATTTATAACTCAAAGAACTAGACGTATCAGTTCCATTTGGAGCGTCATAATTTGGTACTCCATTTGCAAAAGTATTTGTTTTAGTTGCAGTTGCATCTATAGCTAATGTTACATTGCTACCATTATTACCAATTATTGTAAATTCTGATGTAGTTAGTGAAATTCTTTCAGCTGTTTTGGTAGCTGCTGTAATTTTTTGACCTCTAGTTTCATTTCCGTTTGTTGAACCAAAAGGAATTGGAATTCCGTTTTTATTAGATTTGGTGCCTAAATTGCCTGAACTTCCTCCATTACTTCCACCAGCTAAAGTTTCTGTTGTGGTTAAGTTTTTCTCTGCTTCTGTTGCATCTGGGCATCCATCGTTATCTGAATCTGTGTCTAAATAATCTGGAATAGAATCGTTATCTGTATCTAGAGAACAGTTTGCATCTAATTGAATAGTGTTTGCAGATTTAGAGAAATTATCAGATTCGAAAACATAACCTGTGTTACCAGTTCTTTTTAAGAAATTGATATTGAATGAATTTACTTCAAGTAATTGTAAATTAATCCATAGGTCTTCATTATTAAGACCTGAACTTTCCTTTTTAGAGTTTATTCTTAAAAAATCACCAGTAGTACCAGAATAATTTTTAGTAATATTTTCAGCTATGTATAGGTTTGTTGCTGGGTTTTTAGATAGAGAATAACTACTTACTAAATTTTTATTGATTTCTACAGATTCTCCTGTTCCATCATTTAAAAAGTCCACGTCTTTAAACATAAAAGAAGGAGCAACATTTACTAATTGATTAGAACCATTTTTTAAAAATTCGAATTTTACAGAAGCATAAGGAACTTCTTGTTTGTTCTCACCACCTAATAAAACTGGATATAAATCTTCACCAAATTTAAAACCGCTAATATCTACAGTCATATTTTCTGGATCAGAATTGGCAGTGACTGTAACTTTTAAGTCAATTTTAGTGCCATTATAAGTACCTACATTTTTATAAACCATTACATCACCAACATCGCCTTTTGTATTACTATTTGTAAAAGTTTTATTATTAGCATTTAGTTTAAAGGTAAAAGGATTTACCTCTGGGCATTCATCTTCATCTAAAATACCATCATTATCATCATCTAAATCACAAATGTCAGAAACACCATCTTTATCAGTATCAATATTTCCTGAAGCAACAGGATCACAAGGATCTACAACCGAGTTTACAGTTACATTTACAATGGCTTTATCGCAATTATTTTTATTATCACAGACTGTGTATTCAAAACTATCAACACCATCAAAGTTTTGATTTGGTGTGTATATAATTACGTCATCACTTTTGTCTTGAGGTGTATTGTTTATATCACTTGTTTGAATAAATCCGTTTTTTGGGGTTTTATGTACCCAAAAATTTGCATTTGATGGTATATTTTTATCGTTATCAAAAATTTTGATAGTTGCTTTAGTATTTTCATCAATAGTAGCTACATCATCATTTGCTATTGGGTTAGCAATAGTATAACTAATATCAATTTTTGGATAATAAGAAGAGCTTCTGTCGTCAAAATTCCATCCTTCCCATTTTTTTGAGGATTGTATTATAATACTAATATCTTTAAGACCATTATGATTATCAACTACTTCTTGTACAATATCTTTTAAGTTGGGTGATTTTAATTCTAAACCATTAGAGAGTTTTGGTATGTACCAATCAACAGATTTGGATGTTGTGTTTCTAGTTGATAAATAATTATCACCATCTGAATAAGAAGTTGGTTCCCATAAATTTTCTGCTTTTACATTAACAGTTGTATTGCCTTGTTTGTAGCCATACAAAGTAAGTTCTACATTGTTAATAATGGCGTTTGCTGGGATATTTAGATTAATAAATCTAAAACCTTTCCATCTAATATTTCCTGATTCTATTTCAGTTGGGTAATTATTTCCTTTATTATCTTCAAAAGAATCATCTCTAGAACTATTAATTTTTTTGTTTGAAATTGTTACAGTTCTATCATTATTAATGTCAAAACTATAATTTGAAGAATATTTTTCAAAAATATTTTCATAACTCAACCAATTAAATTTTTCTTTTTTAAGTGGTATTTTTTCTAGTTTTGTAGGAGGAAGGTTTTCTTTTTCAGTTAAATTAAGTGAGTAAACTGAAGTAATAGAAAGTAAAACAATAGCTATTACAAATGATAATTTGTTTTTTGATTTCATAACTTGGGGGACTAAGTTGATTTTTATAAAATAATAAAATGATGTACTGTTTTTGACATATAGAAATTAATGTCGAAAGAAATGCAATTTAGCATCTGTAATTGGGCAGAATCCTTTTTTAAAACTTTTTAGTTTTACGGGCTTTAGAAAAAAAGCTAATTTTTGTTTGATGTCTTTTTTAAGACAAAAGTTGGTAGTTGTACTCATTAATGGGGGGATTAAATGATATTACAAAGCTATAAAAAGAATCGTAGTTTCAACAATTTTATAGGTTTTTTTGCGGTTAAAGTAATGTTAAAACAAATTTTAAATCTATTTTATAAATAAAAAAATTAATCTAAGTAACTGTTTCTTATAGACAAAATAATGCAAAAACAGGTAATGCTGTGAAGATTTAAGTTGATGAAAATGAATAGATTATGCGTTTTTTATGATAAATCTGATTATTTCTTTTTTTGCGTTAATAAATACACACTTTTAGTTCTAATCGCTTTTTGCCAATCTATAAATTTTATGGATTTAATCCAGCTAGGATATGCAGAATAAACTCTTTTTATCTCATAATTATCAAATTTTTCATCAAAATACAATTGATTATGAACTAAAAAAGCAGTTTTTATATTATTCTTAATCAAATAGTTCTTAATATTTTCTGATGAATATATAGCCAGTGAAGTTATATTTTTTGGTCTGTAAAAAGTAGATTTTAAATCCACCAAAAAATGATATGTTTCTTTAGAAGTTGAAATAATAAGGTTATTTTTTTCTGATACATTTTTGTATAAGAAACCATATAGTTTAACAGTTCCGTTTAAAGGTTTAAACATCATAAAAACCAATAATAAGAAGTTAATAACAAAAGAAACTCTAAATAATCTTCTATGCCACTTTTTTATTTCTTTGTTTTTGAAGTAAGTCATCAAACCATAAATGGCTATAAAAATAAATAGATACATAATTGGGAATAAAAAACGAACTTCTTTATGACCAATTAAAGAATGAATCAAAATAAAAAAGATACTTACCCATACAAAAAGATGTTTTTTTAAAATAATTACTCCTTTTGTGTAAGATGCTAATAATATAAAACTAATTGGTGGAGCTGCAAAAGCTAAAAACAAATACAAATAAGCAAAAAATGGAGATGTACCAAAGTTTGCAGCTTTACCATCAATTAAATTCAATTTTAAATAATTTAGAGGTGCAAAAGTAAGCTGATTGTAAAAAAGACTGTCTAGGTATATAGCAAGCGCAATAATTAATATGATGATACTGCCAGAAGTCAATACTTTTAAAAACTTTGTTTTATCAATAAAAAGTAGGTGTGCATAAATGGCTAATATGGCTATTCCCATTTGATACCTGAATAAAAAAGATATTCCTAAAGTAAACCCAATAAAAATTAAATTGCCATAACTTCTAGTCTTTGTTAACGTTAACAAGGATAATAGTAAAAATAATGCAGCATAATTTTCTGAAGAAAAACGAACACTTATAAAAGGTACAAACCACAATAGCAAAATAGAAGCATAAAATATATTTTGCCATTTACTTTCTTTAAAATATTTATTAACGATGTAATCATTTAATCTTGTAAAAATAGACCACATTAAAATTGCACTCAAAAGCCTAAAAATAGTAGCAATATAAAATGGATTTTCTAGACCTATAAAATGAAAAATTTTTATAAAAAGATACGCTAACCAAGGCTGTAAAGAAGGTCGCATTCTTTCGTTAAACTCCCAAGGTAATTCTGACGCATTTATTTGACCCAATTTATATTGTGCAAATTCCATAATTTGAAAATACTCATCAGATTGAATATGACCAACACTAAAAAATGCAGTAATAATAAAAACAGCTAGCCCTATATATTTTATTTTTTGAATCACTTTTAATTAAAAATATATCTTATACCAACTGAATTTCTTATTCCAGAACCATTAATGATATTAGAAAAATGATAGGCACTTTCTAAAACAAATGCTAAACTCTTCACTTCTTTTAAAGGAACAACCTCTAATTGTAGTGGTAGATATACACTTTCAAAAAAATCGATATTTTTAGAATTAAAAGGAAAAGTAGAAACTCCAATTCCAAAATTTAAATTGTAATCCTTTTTAGAAATTACTTTATACAATAAACTAAATTCAGAATTAAACTCTGAATTTATATCATCGCTAACTCTGAATTCTGTTTGAAATTTATCATTAAAAACATAAGACAATCCAATTTCTTTACCAAAATAACCAGTAACTTTTAGCTGACTAAAACAAGATATTGAACTAATAATAAAAAATGTAAAAAGAAGTTTTTTCATGATAGAAGTAATTTTTAATTTACTTTTTTTCTTAACAAAGATAAACCAATAAAAGTGATGAATCCATTTAAAATTAATAGAGCAAAACCAAAATCAAAGCTAAAATAAGTCAAACATAAAAAGTTGATTAAATATGTTATAAATGGTGATGCAATGCAGATAGTAGGTACAAATTTATCCTTGACTTTTATTTTTGTAAATAAACCAAAAGCATATAGGCCTAATAATGGACCATAAGTATAATTTGCAAAGGTGAATATTTTAGCGATGACACTCTCATCAGCAATAAAATATTTAAATATTAAAATAGTTGCGATTAATATAAATGAGAAAAGAATATGAATTTTTTTTCTTGTTTTTTCTTGCTCAACTTCACTTTTCTTTTTGTCGATTTCTAAAATATCGATACTAAAAGAAGTTGTTAGTGATGTTAATGCTGAATCTGCACTAGAGTAAGCAGCAGCAATTAAACCTAATAAAAAGAAAATAGCAGTTGCTAAACCTAAAGTTCCTTTGATTGCAATTATTGGAAAAAGTTGATCTTTATGTGCGTCAATTCCGTTTTTTTGAGCATAATCAGTTAATAAAACACCCAATGCTAAAAAGAAAAAGTTTACAATTACTAAAACTATGGTAAACCAAAACATATTTTTTTGAGCATCTTTCAAATTTCTACACGTTAGGTTTTTTTGCATCATATCTTGGTCTAAACCTGTCATAACAATGGCTACAAAAGCACCAGCAAGAAAACGTTTCCAGAAATAATCTCCTGTTTTAACATCCTCAAAAAAGAACGTTTTAGAAAGTTCGCTATCAGCAACATAAGAAAAAATATTACTGATTTGCATTTCATCAGAAATGGTATAAATACAAACACCAACTGCAATTAGCATAAATAAAGTTTGCAAAGTATCTGTCCAAACAATGGTTTTTATGCCTCCCTTGAATGTGTAGAGCCAAATTAATAAAATAGTTATAGTAACTGTTACCCAAAAAGGGATTCCATAGGCATCAAACAATAATAATTGTAACACATTTGCGACTAAAAAAAGACGAAAAGCAGCGCCAATAGTTCTTGATAATAAGAAAAATGAAGCTCCTGTTTTGTATGAATAATTACCAAATCTGTCCTGTAAATAAGTGTAAATTGATGTTAAGTTAAGTCGATAATAAAGAGGAAGCAATACCAAACCAATTACAGCATACCCAACAACATAACCTAGCACCATTTGCATGTAACTCATACTTTGGGCTTCTACCCAACCAGGAACAGAAATAAAAGTAACTCCAGAAAGTGAAGCCCCAATCATACCAAAAGCTACCAAATACCATGGAGACGAATTATCTGCCTTAAAAAATGTTTTGTTGTTTGCTGATTTTCCTGTGAGGTAAGAAATGAAAATCAAAACAGAAAAATAGCCAACAATTAAAAGGATAATATGAAGTGGTTGCATAGTGCTTTACAAATATTCAATTACAATTTACGAATATACTCTTTTGTCTTTTTTCTCTATTCTTTTTTCTTTAGAAGTTGTAATTTTACACTTATGGATTTTTCATCAAAAATTTTAGAAAACGCAGTAAATGAGGTTTCGCGTTTGCCAGGAATTGGAAAGCGAACTGCATTGCGTTTGGTGTTACATTTATTAAAACAGCCTTCAGAAAATACAAAATACTTATCTGAAGCTTTGTTACATTTAAGAAATGATGTAAAAAGTTGCGAAAAATGTCATAATATTTCTGATACAATTTTGTGTAACATTTGTCAGAACCCGAAAAGAAATCCAGAGATTGTTTGTGTGGTAGAAGATATAAGAGATGTTATGGCTATTGAGAGTACTTCTCAATTTAATGGTTTGTATCACGTTTTAGGAGGAAAAATATCACCAATTGAAGGTATTGGCCCACAAAATTTAGAAATAGAATCTTTAGTTAAAAAAGTCGAAAATGGAGAAATTAGAGAATTAATTTTTGCATTAAGCTCTACAATGGAAGGTGACACAACTAATTTCTATATTTTTAAACAAATAGAAAAATTCGAGATTAAAACATCAACAATAGCTAGAGGAATTGCAGTTGGTGATGAATTAGAATACGCAGATGAAGTAACTTTGGGTAGAAGTATTGTGAATCGTATTCCTTTTGAGCAGAGTATTAGAAGCTAGATTTTTTTGTGTGTTACTTCTAAAATAACATCTCTATCATTTAAATATTTAATCTCTAGAAAAATCTTGTAAATAGTATTGTTTTCTGAAAAGTGAAGCTCTATTTCGTTATCACCAATTAAGTATTTAGAATTTCCTAGATTAGTCCAATTTGATATATTTTCATAACCTATGCATTCACCAGAATTATCTTTGCTGTAAAATTTATCTAAAAATGTTTCATCATAAAAAATGAGGTTTCACTTCTATTACCACAACCATCAAGAAAATAAATTTCACTACCATTCATAAGCATCGAAGTAACTTTCCAAGTACCAATAATTGGGTCAAATTCGGTCTCTTCATTATTGCAGGAAATGAGTAAAATAGAAAAAAAGAAAATAACGAAAAATCTTTTCAAAATCTTTAATTTAATTAGAATTAAAAATTAAATAGAGTTTATAAAAAATTAACTTCTTTGAAAGATAGAAACAATATTTTTCCCATTTTCATCTGTTTCTTCAAGACTAAATTTATTGTCATTGTCAGAAAAGAAAATCTTTATTATTCTAATGTTACCATTGGCTTCTTCAATTCTGTATTCAGAATTATCTTCTACTAACCAATTGCTTGTGGGTTGAGATACAACAATACATTCTCCGTTTAAAAGACCATAAAAAACTTGTCTTAAAACACCATTAGATCTAAATGAAAAGGTTGTACTTTTTGTACAATCAGTAATAGTTTCAGAACCATCTATTTTTTGAGAAAGTAAAGTCCAATCATCAACAATTATATCATCAATAAAAACTACACTATCATTTGACCCACATGAATTAATTAAAATAACTAAAGCTAATATTTGTAAAAACCTTTTCATAATCTGTGTTGTAAAATTTTCACAAATATAATACTTACTTTATACCTTAATTGTTAAAATTGGTTTCATTGCTTTTTTAGATAAGCTTTTTGTAACACTTGCAGAGAATAAATGAGATAAACCACTTCTGCCATGCGTACTTAAAGCAATTAAATCAGCATCTATATCTCTAGAAAAGTTTAAAATTCCTTTTTCTATAGATGCATCATTGTATATATTTATCGAGTATTTAGGTAATTTAAATTCAGCAATAAATTCTTTTACTTGTTCTTTTGCATTATGAGTATTCTCAAATTTTGACGGCGTATTTACCTTAAGTAGATGTATTTCACTTTTAAAATGATTGGCAAAATCTAAAAACTTTCTAAATACCTCCTTTTTATTTTCATTTTTAAAATTTGATGCAAAAACAATATCTTTAATTCTAAATTTATCTTCATCCTTTTTAACAACAATTACGGGTATTTTAGAAGTTCTTACCACTTTTTCTGTGTTAGATCCAATTAAAATTTCTTCGAATTTAGAGTGCCCTTTAGAACCCATTACAATTAAATCGACTTCAACTTTATCAGCATATTTTAAAATCCCTTCATGAGGGTTTTGAAAACGTATAGAATGATGAACTATTTTATTTTTACTGAAAAAACGTTCTTTAAATTCAATGATTCTTTCTTTTACCTTTCTTAAGTACAGCATGCTTTCTGGAATACTAAAATTACTACCTGCACCCATATCTACAATGCCAGTAGGTAATTCTATCATATGTAAAAGATAAACTTCACAATTCGATTTTTTAGCAATTTTTGATGCCATTTTAGAGGCATATTCAGATTTTTTTGAAAAATCTATTGGGACTAAAATTTTTTTCATAATTAGAAGTTTTTTGAGTTGATTGATGTACTTAAAGTTACGAAAATAATTGAATATTTTTCAGTTTGATAAGTAATAAACAATTTGTATATTTGCATCGATTTTAACATTAGATGATTAAATGAAGGGGACAAATGTCCCCTCTTTTTATACTCATAATCAATATTTTTTAATAGGTAAATAATGAATCAAAACCAAATAAAAGATTTAGTAGATGAGGCTTTAGCGTTGAATGAGAGTTTGTTTTTGATAGATATTTCGATATCATCAAACAACAAAATTCAAATTACTGTTGATGGTGATAATGGTGTTTCTTTAAGCGAATGTATTCGAATAAGTAGAAAGGTTGAGCACAATTTAGATAGAGAAGAAGAAGATTTTTCTCTCGAAGTTACCACCCCAGATATTTCTCATCCATTACAAATGAAGAGACAATATCTAAAAAATATTAATAGAATTCTAAAAGTAAAGACTTTAGAAGAAGATTTTGAAGGTACTTTAGTAGAAGCAGATGAAGACAAAATTGTATTAAACTGGAAAGCTAGAGAACCAAAACCAATAGGAAAAGGTAAAGTTACTGTACAAAAAACAGTAACAATAAACTATAAGGATATTAAAGAAGCAAAAGTGAAGATTGTATTTTAAGAAAAATAAATAATGG
Source organism: Polaribacter porphyrae (assembly GCF_002954685.1). Taxonomy (GTDB): domain Bacteria; phylum Bacteroidota; class Bacteroidia; order Flavobacteriales; family Flavobacteriaceae; genus Polaribacter; species Polaribacter porphyrae. The sequence goes on from NZ_MSCN01000001.1 coordinate 291,007, forward strand.
AGAATTTAGCATTAATCGATTCGTTTTCAGAATTTAAAGATAATAAAAGCATAGACAGAGTAACATTAATGTCTATTTTAGAAGAAGTATTCAGAGCTGCTTTAAAACGTAAGTTTGGCTCTGATGATAATTTTGATATTATTATCAACCCAGATAAAGGAGATTTAGAAATTTGGAGAAATAGAGTTGTAGTTGCAGATGGTTTTTCTGAAGATGATAATGAAGAGATAGAATTGTCTGAAGCTCGTAAAATTGAGCCAGATTTTGAAATTGGAGAAGATGTTTCTGAAGAAGTAAAATTAATAGATTTAGGTAGAAGAGCTATTTTAGCTTTACGCCAAAATCTAATCTCTAAAATTTATGAGCATGATAGTACAAACATCTTTAAACAATTTAAAGATTTAGAAGGCGAGTTATTCAGTGCAGAAGTTCACCATATACGTCATAATGCAATTATATTATTAGATGATGATGGTAATGAAATTGTATTACCAAAAAGTGAGCAAATACGTTCCGATTTTTTCAGAAAAGGAGATTCTGTAAGAGGAGTTATAAAAACAGTAGAATTAAGAGGAAACAAACCAGCAATCATATTATCTAGAACTGCACCAGCTTTTTTAAATAAATTATTTGAGCAAGAAATTCCTGAAGTTTTCGACGGTTTAATTACGGTTGAAGGTGTTGCAAGAATTCCAGGGGAAAAAGCAAAAGTAGCTGTAGATTCTTATGATGATAGAATAGATCCTGTAGGAGCTTGTGTTGGTGTAAAAGGATCAAGAATTCATGGAATTGTACGTGAGTTAGGTAATGAAAATATTGATGTTATCAACTTTACCAAGAACGAACAATTATTCATTTCAAGAGCATTAAGCCCTGCAAAGGTAACTTCAATGGAAATAACTATGTATGAAGAAGAAAAGAATGGCAAAAAAGGACGTGTAAATGTACTTTTAAAACCAGAAGAGGTTTCTAAAGCTATTGGTAGAGGAGGAGTTAATATTCGTTTGGCAAGTGAGTTAACAGGTTATGAAATAGATGTTCAAAGAGAAGGTTTAGAAGAAGAAGATGTAGAGTTAACAGAATTTGTAGATGAAATTGAAGATTGGGTTATTGCAGAATTCAAAAACATAGGTTTAGATACAGCAAAAAGTGTATTAGAAACTTCTGTTGGTGAACTAGTAAAGAGAACCGATTTAGAAGAAGAAACAATTATAGATGTTCAAAGAATTTTAAAAGAAGAATTCGAAGAATAACATAACGTTTAAGTAAAGTAAAAAGTATATTTTTACAATTATAAAGTTAAAAAAATTATATGTCTGTAGGCAAAACAACGAGGCTTAATAAGGTTTTAAGAGAATTAAATATTTCTTTAGATAGAGCTGTAGAGCATTTAGCAAGCAAAGGTTATCAAATCGATGCTAGACCAACTACAAAAATTACTTCTGAAGAGTATGAAGTTCTGTTAGATGGTTTTGAAACTGATGCTAACAAAAGAGCTGCTTCTAAAGAGGTAGGTGAAGAAAAACGAAAAGAAAAAGAAGCTATTCGTTTAGAGCTAGAGGCAAAGCAAGAAAGAAAAAGAGCTGAAGAAGCTAAAAAAGAAGAAGTTTTAAAAGCCAAAGCAGAAAAACTTGAACTTAAAACTGTTGGTAAAATAGATATTGATAATTTAGGTAAGAAAGAAGAAGAAGAGCCTAAAAAGGAAAAGGAAGAAGCTAAAAAAGAGCAGGAACCTGAAAAGGAACAAGAAGAAGCACCAGTTGCAGAACCTGTTGTTGAGAAAAAAGAGCAAGTTTCAGAAAAACCAAAACCTGCTACACCTATAGAAAAGGCAGTTTCTAAAGTTGAAGCCAAAATTCAATCTAAAGGAGAAACTGCAAAAGAGGAAACTAAAGAAGAAGTTACTCCAGAAACAGCAGAAACTATAAAAACACAGTATAAAAAGCTTGATGGACCAAACTTTACAGGTAAAAAAATTGATTTAAAGCAATTTGAAAAACCAAAAAAGAAAAAACCAGAAGCAAAAAAAGATTCAAATTCAGATACCAAGAAAAAACGTAAAAGAATTAAATCTACAGGTTCTTCAAATCCAAATTCAAGAAATAGCCCAAATAATAGAGGTAATAATAGAGGAAACAATAATAAAGGAAGAGGTAGAGCTAACCAAAGACCAACTGTTAAAAAAGAAGAACCAACAGAAGCAGAAATCCAAAAACAAGTTAGAGAAACTCTAGAAAAGCTTCAAGGTAAATCTAGCAAAGGTAAAGGAGCAAAATATCGTAGAAATAAAAGAGATGCTAGAAGAGAGCAATCAGAAGCAGAGCTAGAAGCACAAGTTTTAGATAGCAAAATATTAAAGGTTACAGAATTTGTAACAGTTAGTGAAGTAGCAACAATGATGGGAGAGCCTGTTACCAATATTATTTCAGCATGTATGTCTTTAGGAATGATGGTAACGATGAATCAACGTTTAGACGCTGAAACATTAGTAATTGTTGCAGAAGAATTTAACCATAAAGTTGAATTTGTTGGTGCAGAAGTAGAAGAAGCTATAGAAGAAGTAGAGGATAAACCAGAAGATTTAGAAAAAAGAGCACCAATTATTACAGTAATGGGGCATGTAGATCATGGTAAAACTTCTTTGTTAGATTATATTAGAAATGCAAACATTGTAGAAGGAGAGAGTGGAGGAATTACACAACATATTGGTGCTTATTCAGTAAATGTAAAAGATGAAAAAATTGCATTTTTAGATACCCCTGGTCACGAAGCATTTACAGCAATGCGTGCAAGAGGTGCACAAGTAACAGATTTAGTAATAATTGTAGTAGCAGCAGATGATGATGTAATGCCTCAAACTAAAGAAGCAATTTCTCACGCACAAGCAGCTGGGGTTCCAATTATTTTTGCAATTAACAAGATTGATAAACCAAATGCCAATCCAGATAATGTAAAAACACAACTTTCTTCAATGAATTTATTAATTGAAGAATGGGGAGGTAATATTCAGTCTCAAGATATTTCAGCGAAAACAGGTCAAGGAATTGATGAGTTGTTAGAAAAAGTTTTATTAGAAGCAGAAGTTTTAGAACTACAAGCAAATCCTAATAAGAATGCAACTGGTACAGTCGTAGAAGCACAATTAGATAAGGGTAGAGGTTATGTAACCACAATTTTGGTTCAAGCTGGTACTTTAAAAATTGGAGATTATATTTTAGCTGGTAAAAACAGTGGTAAGGTAAAAGCGATGTTTGATGATAAAGGTAAAAAAGTAAAAGCTGCTAAACCTTCAACACCAGTATCTATATTAGGTTTAGATGGTGCACCACAAGCAGGTGATAAATTTGTTGTTTTTGATGATGAAAGAGAGGCAAAACAAATTGCTACAAAACGTTCTCAATTACAACGTGAGCAATCTGTTAGAACTCAAAAAACATTAACACTAGATGAAATTGGACGTAGAATTGCATTAGGAGACTTTAAAGAATTAAACATCATCTTAAAAGGAGATGTAGATGGTTCTGTAGAAGCCTTAACAAACTCGTTCCAAAAATTATCTACAGAAGAAATTCAAGTAAATATTTTACATAAAGGGGTTGGTGCAATTACTGAAAGTGATGTATTGTTAGCAACTGCATCTGATGCAATTATTGTTGGATTTAATGTAAGGCCTCAAGGTAATGCAAGAACTGTTGCAGATAGAGAAGAGGTAGATATTAGAACGTATTCAATTATTTATGATGCGATCAATGATTTAAAAGATGCCATGGAAGGAATGTTATCTCCTGAAATGAAAGAAGAAGTTACTGGTAATGTAGAAATTAGAGAAGTTTATAAAATTTCTAAAGTTGGTAATATTGCAGGTTGTATGGTAATGTCTGGTAAAATCTACAGAAATTCTAAAATTAGAGTTATTAGAGATGGTATTGTTGTACATGATGGACTTTTATCATCTTTAAAACGTTTTAAAGACGACGTAAAAGAAGTAGCTAAAGGCTATGATTGTGGATTACAAATCAAAAATTATAATGATATAAGCGAAGGTGATGTTATTGAAGCTTATGAAGAAGTAGCAGTTAAGAAAAAACTAAAATAATATATTCCTTTTTAAAGCATAAAAAACCGAGCAATTTGCTCGGTTTTTTTGTAACTGTAGTATTACCATTTACTATTTTTTCACTTCTTTCTTTTTAGTAGGTTTTGCTTTATCAGCAATAATTCTAGTTTCTTTATTGGCTACTTCCCAAGCAGTATGAAATACCAGACGCGTTCTATTTTCTAATAATTCATAATAAATCTTATCTGGTGTATCACCAGGTTTGTGGTAATCTACATGAGTACCATTAAAATAAAATATAATAGGTACATTATTTTTGGCAAAGTTGTAATGATCAGATCTGTAGTAAAAACGATTAGGATCATTATCATCATTATATTTATAATCTAAACTAATATTTGTATATTTTTTATTGACTTCTTCAGATAGATTGTGTAATTCAGTACTCAACTTATTAGAACCAATTAAATAGACATAGTTAGGATTATCTTTGTGCCTAGCATCTATTCTACCAATCATATCTATATTTAAGTTGCAAACTGTATTTTCTAAAGGAAAGATTGGGTCTTCATCAGTGTAATATTTAGAACCTAATAAACCTTTCTCTTCACCAGTTACGTGTAGGAATAAAATAGAACGTTTAGGGCCTTTTCCATTATCAGCAGCTATTTTAAAGGCTTCCGCAATTTCTAGTAAAGCTACAGTTCCAGAACCATCATCATCTGCACCGTTATAAATTTCTCCATTATTAACACCAACATGATCTAAATGAGCAGATAAAACAATAATTTCGTCAGGTTTTTCAGTGCCTTTAATAAATGCAACTACGTTTTCTGAATCTTTTAGCTTTCCTCTTCTAGATTTACTACTTAACCATTCTGTAGATATTTCTTGAAAATAATCATCACCTCCTAAAGGAGAAGGAATTCCAGTATTGATATAGAAATTCTTAAGATATTGAACAGCCTTTTTTTGCCCTGGTTCACCAGTATTTCTACCTTCATATTCATCTGAAGCGTAAGTAAATAAATGTGAACCTAAATCTTTTGCTGTAATTGTAGCTGCGTATTTTGTAGCTTGATCTACGTTAGCATCATCTTTTGATGCATTTTTACTAGAGCTACAAGCCATAAAAATCAATGCACTAGCTGTATAAAGTATTTTTTTCATCTATTAAAATTGAATTAAACTTTTTGAATTACTACCAAAAATAATAAAAAGTGGTAGTAACCTCAAAATTATTGGTTATTTATAATAAACTGCTGTAATTCCCTGTTGAAATTAACAGTTTCTTTTGGAAATAAATTGTCGAAATGTCCTTTTGTAATGAGTTCATTTGGAATGCCTGAATGCAAATTATTATCAGTAAATAATAGAATATAATTACTAAAATTGATGGATAGATTTACTTGATGTGAAGAAAGTATAATGGTTTTTGAAGTCTTGCTAACCAACTTCTTTAAAAGCTTAAAAATCTGAATAGTATGATGCAAATCTAAATGTGCAGTAGGTTCATCTAGTATCATTATTTCAGTATCTTGTGCTAATGCTCTAGCTATGAGAACACGTTGTGATTGCCCATCACTTAACTCATAAAAACGCTTATTTTTTAAGTGTTGAATTTCAGTCTGATGAATTGCAATATTCACTTTTTCAATATCTTCTTTAGTGAGTTTATCAATCCAATTTGTGTAGGGTTGTCTTCCTAAAGCAATCAATTCAAAAACGGTTAATTGACTTTCTGGTAATCTATCTGTCAGCACTAAACTCAATTTTGTAGCTAATTCTCTATTAGTATAATCATGCAAGTTTTTATCATTCAAAAAAACATTTCCAGAAATTGGGTGTTGCACTTTGGCAATAGTTCTTAATAAAGTGGATTTTCCTATACCGTTTTTACCCAAAACAGTAATCAATTGTCCTTTTTTTAGAGATAAATTAATACCAGCAGCAACAATAGTTTTTGCTTTTTTAGATTGATAACCTATGGAAAGGTTTTCTGTTTTTAAAATTATATTTTCTTTTGATTTAATCAATATATTTATATAAAAATTTTCTTTTTCTTTACTAATAACCAAATTACAACAGGTGCTCCAAACAGAGAAGTTATTGCATTTATAGGTAACGTAAATTCACTTGTAGGTAATTGAGCAATACAATCACAAATTAATAAAATAATAGCTCCTAAAATAGCTGAAGCAGGTAATAATATTTTATGATTAGAACTTGTAAATAACAATCTAGCAATATGAGGTATAGCTAAACCAATAAAGGCAATTGGTCCAGAAAAAGCAGTGATTACTCCTGTCAAAATACTGGTAATTACTAAAATTATATTCCTGCTTTTTTTAATATTTATTCCTAAACTTTTGGCATAATTCTCCCCTAATAAATAACTATTTAATGGTTTTATAATAAAGAATGTACCTAATAATCCAACTATATAAAAACCAAAGAAAATAGACAATTCTTTCCAGCTTAAGTTTCCTAAACTTCCAAAACTCCAAAATAAATATTGTTGAATCTGTTCTGCTTCACTAAAGTAAGCTAATACACTAATTATTGCTGATGTTAAACTGCCAAACATCAAACCAATAATTAAAATTGACATGGTGTTTCTTACTTTGTTTGCAGCAATAATTACAGCAGATAATACTAATAAAGCTCCTAAACTAGCTGCAATTGGTAGAGACCAATTTGATATTGATGATGATAGTAAAAATCCACCAAAAACAGAAGAACCTAAAATTAAAACCGCAACTCCTAAACTTGACCCAGAAGAAATTCCTAAAACAAATGGACCAGCAAGCGGATTTCTAAATAAAGTCTGCATTAACAGGCCTGCAACAGATAACCCAGAACCAACTAAAATAGCAGTTATGGCTTTTGGTAATCTAAAATTAAGAATGATAGTTTCCCAACTTTCTTTTGAGACAACACCCCCAAATAAAGAATTTAAAATATCTTTAAAAGGGATTGAAACAGAACCTAAACTAATATTTACAAAAAACAAAACCGCCAGTAAAACCGATAAAATTATAAAGTGTTTTGTGTAGTTTTTTTGTTCCATTTTTTGTTACCTTGAATACAAAATAAAAGTCTTATTCTGAATAATTCTTCAAAAAATTGACTAATTTCTGAATTGCAATTCCTCTATGAGAAATTGTATTTTTTGCTGAAGATGACATTTCTGCAAAAGATTGATTAAATCCTAATGGTTTAAAAATAGGATCATAACCAAAACCTTTTTCTCCTTGTTTTTTGGTTATAATCTCTCCCTTACAAATCCCTTCAAAAAGAAATTGTTTTTTATTAATATTTAAACAAATTGCAGTTCTAAATTGAGCTTTTCTATTAGGTTTATCCTCTAATTCTGATAGTAATTTTTGCATATTATGTTCAGAATTTCTTGGTTCTCCTGCAAAACGAGCAGAATAAACTCCTGGTTTTCCATCTAAAGCATCAACTTCTAAACCTGTATCATCAGCAAAACAATTGTAGCCAAAATTTTGTGTAATATAATCTGCTTTTAGTTTGGCATTACCCTCTAAAGTAGTTTCAGTTTCCTCAACTTCATCAAAACAATTTATATCTTTTAAACTCAAGATTTCAATAGAGCTAGACAACATTTCTTGCACTTCTTTTAGTTTGTTCAAATTGTTAGTGGCAAAAACGAGTTTCATTAAAAATGATATTGATTTTTACAAATGTAATCAATTTATAGAGGAATATTCGTTGGTAAATCTATAGAAATAGTAAAATAAATCAACTAAATTGCAAAAACTTAAAAACGCTGTAAGTATTGTTATCATTGATTTGTCGTGAAAATGTCGGGTTAAAAAGTGTTCTAAAAATTTGCCACCTTAATTTACTGAACTAAAATTGTATGGAATTTAAAAAAGTACATATTATGAAACAACCAGAATTAGGTAAGAAAATTTTAGCCCTAAGAAAACAAAAAGGATTTACGCAAGAAGAGTTAGTAGAACAGTGCAACATTAATGTAAGGACAATTCAAAGAATTGAAGCTGGAGATGTTTCACCAAGAAGTTATACCATAAAAGCTATTCTTGATGTGTTAGGTTTTGATTATTCTGAAGTTTTAGAAGAAAAATATAAGTCTGGGAAATTAGATAATATTTTAGGAATTAATAAGGATAAACTTCAAAAGCAACTTTTTACAGCTTTCATTTTTGGAATCATTTATTTTATAGCAGGTTTTCTTGAAATAGCAGTAGATTTTTTAGCATTTAAAGAAAATTGGTTATTTAAGGTAATTTATATTTTTGTAAAGTCTCTTTCTTTTATTTCTTTAGTATTCTTTTTTAGAGGTTTTGTAATTACAGCTGGGTTTTACAAAAACTATTTGCTTCAAATTAGTGCTTTTTTAGTGATAGTTTTTTCATTATTTATTTCTACTTTAGATGTACTTTGTCTCTATTTATGGGAAGAATTTTCAGGTTTAGTAGGCTTTACTAAACTCATTACTTATGGAATTTTAAGTATTTTGGTTGGAGTAGCTATAATGCGTCTAAAAGACTTTGGAAACCTAACTAAATGGACAGGTATTTTCGAAATTATTACTGGAAGTTGTTTTTTAGTAATCCTTTTAGCACCAATAGGTGCATTTACACAAGCCGTTGTTGAGATTTTTGAAATTATTTTGATATATAAAATTATGTCTAAAATTAAGAATAAGTAAAACTTTAAAAAGAAAAGAATTCTTGCCTTTTTAAAGAATTTAGATAAGACTTTGAGGTTTTCTACTCATGATGATAAGGCTCATTTCTCAAAATAGTAAAACCTCTATACAATTGTTCAACAATAAACAAACGAATCATTTGATGGGAAAATGTCATTTTAGATAATGAGATTTTCGCATTAGCTTTTTTGTAAACAGCATTAGAAAACCCATAAGGACCACCAATAACTAAAACCAATTGTTTTAAACCTGAATTCATTTTTTTTTGCAAATATTTACTAAATTCTATCGATGTAAAATGCTTTCCTTTATCATCTAACAAGACCAATTGATCTGTATTTTGCAATTTCGATAAAATGAGTTCTCCCTCTTTTTCTTTTTGTTGCTGTTCAGAAAGGTTCTTCACATTTTTGATATCAGGAATAATCTCTAATTCAAATTTTATGTAGTGTTTTAAGCGTTTTTGATATTCATTAATCAACAAAATTAATTGCTTATTATCTGTTTTACCAATCGCTAAAAGTTTAATTTTCATATACGAACTGTAATTTCGAGTGATTTTCGATTTTATGAGAAAATTGTATCGAGAAATCTTTTAATTGTACATTACAAATTTATCAGATTTAACAGATAAACTCTAAAGAACTCACAAAAAAATGAAAATCATTCTTATTTTTACATCAGAATAAACAATTATGATAACAGAAGAAAAATTCCAAAACGAATTAGATTTAATTATAAAAAATGCCATTAGAGAAGATATTGGTGATGGAGATCACACTTCGCTTTCCTGTATTCCTGCTGATGCAACAGGAAAAGCAAAATTATTGGTAAAAGATAATGGAATTATTGCTGGAGTTGAATTTGCAAAGCAAGTTTTTAAATATGTAGATGCAGATTTAGAAGTAGAAACATTTATCGATGATGGCGAAAAAGTAAATTATGGAGACATTGTTTTTCACGTTTCAGGAAAATCGCAATCCATTTTAATGGCAGAACGTTTGGTGTTGAATGCAATGCAAAGAATGTCTGCAATTGCTACAAAAACTACTTTTTTTGCAAATTTGTTGGAGGGAACAAAAACCAAAGTTTTAGATACCAGAAAAACTACTCCAGGTATTAGAGCTTTAGAAAAATGGGCTGTAAAAATTGGAGGAGGAGAAAACCACAGATTTGCTTTGTATGATATGGTGATGATTAAAGACAATCATATAGATTTTGCTGGTGGAATTACAGCAGCAATTACAAAAACTAAAAAGTATTTAGCTGATAAAGGTTTGGATATCAAGATTATTGTAGAAGCTAGAAGTTTGATAGAAATTGAAGAAATTTTAGCAAACGAAGGTGTTTATAGAATTCTAATTGATAATTTTAATTATGAAGATACTAGAAAAGCTGTGGCTTTAATAGGTGATAAATGCTTAACAGAATCTTCTGGAGGAATTAACGAAGATACCATTAGAAAATATGCTGAATGTGGTGTGGATTTTATTTCTTCTGGTGCATTAACACATTCAGTTTATAATATGGATTTGAGTCTAAAAGCGATATAGTAACTAAATGTAAAGCTGAATTTATTTCTGCTTCTCACAAATTATGCGATTCTGAAACAAGTTCAGAATGACGAAAAGTATGATAGATCATTATTTTGACGAACAAGATTTTTCTAAAATTGATTTTACAAAAACGAAAATCAAAAAAGGAGAATATGACAATTGTACTTTTACCAATTGTAATTTTGAGAATATTCACGCATCAAATATTCAGTTTGTAGAATGCGAATTTATTGATTGTAATTTTAGCAATACTATTATAAAAGATTCCGCTTTTAAAGATGTAAATTTTATCAATTGTAAATTGATTGGCGTAAAATTTAATGAAGTAGATACTTTTTTATTACAGTTTTCATTTAAAGATTGTCAACTGAATTACAGCTCTTTTTATCAACTGAAAATTCCGAACACAAAATTTATTAACTGTAATTTAGAAGAAGCAGATTTTACAGAAGCGAATATAAATAGTTCATTTTTTGATGATTGTAATCTAAAAAACACCATTTTTGATAGAACCAATCTAGAGAAAACAGATTTTATAACTGCTCAAAACTTTGAAATCGATCCTGAAGAAAATCAACTTAAAGGAGCAAAGTTTAGTAAGGATAATGTAATTGGATTGTTATCAAAATATAAAATTATTGTGGAATGAAATTTTATAAAATAAGCTCTGTTTTTATAGCTTTTTGTTTGCTTTCTTGTGATGAAAAAAGTTCTTCAAACATCTATCTATATTCTTTTCAGAAATCAAAAGCAGAAAGATTTCTTTTAGAGATTAAAAAAGAAAATCATAATAAACTTTACTTTTACTCAAATAAAAAAGATTCAATTAAAGATTTAAATATCGTTTACAATCTTGAAAAAGATTTTTTAGTTTCAGAAAAAGATACTTTTTATTTTATTAAAAAAAGTTATAAAACCAAAGATTACGAATATAAAATGTATCAACCCAAAACCATAAAAAGTCATACTATAACTTTGGTTTTTCACAAAAATTATGGACTTTTATCAAGTTCAGTTTGGGGTGCAGATTTTTTATTCTTAAAAGATTCTTTATCATCATTTAAAAATGAAGCAATTTTTAAAGAAATAATGCTTGAAAAAAATAAAATATATTTAGAGTAATTTTTTCTCCTTTGGAGAAATGTCTGAAAGACAAAGAGGCATATGACAAAAGAAATAGAAGACAAACTTGATAAAATACCAATTGTATGTGCTTTGGTGCGTTTTGGAAAAAGAATAAAAATTCCAGGTTTAGAAGGAATGTCTTTGTATGATGTGATTGAAATGTATTTTATAGGAATTATTGAAGGTGCTCTAACCACAAGAGCTGGAGGGATTGCCTATAGCTTTTTCATGGCAATTTTTCCTTTTTTACTTTTCGTATTAACATTAATTCCATTTGTACCTATAGAAGGTGCTCAAGAAGTATTATTATCCTTAATTTCTGATGTTTTACCTCCAAAAACCTTTGATGCAGTAGACTCTGTAATTATCGATATTATCAAAAATCAATATGGAGGTTTACTATCTTTTGGTTTTTTAGCATCCATTTTTTTAATGACTAATGGCGTAAATGCCATATTTGGTGGTTTTGAATATTCATATCATGTAAAAGAAATCAGAAATGTATTTCGTTCTTATTTCATAGCCATGTTAGTTACCATTGTTATCGTTGTTTTTTTATTAATTACAGTAATGTTAGTTATATTTTTTGAATTGATTTTAAAAGAAATTGTTACATTAGGTTGGCTGGAAGACAATTTAATTTGGCTACAATTAGGCAGAGGTTTTATCTTTTTAAGTATGATATTCATTACAGTTTCCATGTTGTATCATTATGGAGTAAAAGAAGCAAAATACTCTCGTTTTTTTTCTCCAGGAGCAGTTTTTACCACAGTTTTATCTATCTTAACATTCTATTTATTTAGCTATTATGTTACTGAATTTGCAAAATACAACGAGTTGTATGGCTCAATAGGAACTTTATTAATACTAATGCTTTTTATTTGGCTGAATGCTATAATTCTATTATTAGGTTTTGAGTTAAATGCGTCTATTTACTCTTTACGAAGACGAAATAAAACCTTTACAACACCTAAAAAATTATAACTTTTCACGATATTTGTGCTCACAGAGCGATTTATTATTTTTCCATTTTTATGGAATTATGATTTTTCTTTTAGCGACCCGTCAGATTTTTCGTAAAGTTGTCGTTTCTGCAAGGTTTCAAAAACCTTGTAGGTTAAGTAATTAGAAAAGTTTGTAATACCTGCAAGGTTTTAAACCTTGCAGGTATTAAGCAATTTGAATAAGATATTTATAAGTATAGATACCTACAAGGTTAAAAAAACCTTGCAGGATAAATTAGGATAAAATAATGAAACCAAGTATCCCAAAAGGAACAAGAGATTTTTCGCCAACAGAAGTAGCTAATCGTACTTATATAATTAATACGATTAAAACTGCGTTTGAAACTTTTGGATTTCAACCTATTGAAACCCCAAGTTTTGAAAAATCATCAACTTTAATGGGAAAATACGGAGAAGAAGGAGATCGTTTGATTTTTAAGATTTTGAATTCTGGTAATTTCTTTTATGAAAAAGATTCAATTGATTTACCTGAAAGTTATGAAAAGTTAAAATTCAATTCTTTAGATGATTTGGAATCTAAAGAAAAAATTGAATTGAATAGGTTTACAAATAGAATTTCAGGAAAAGCACTTCGTTATGACCTTACAGTACCATTCGCAAGATATGTAGTACAACATCAAAATGAAATTACGTTTCCTTTTAAACGTTATCAAGTACAACCAGTTTGGAGAGCAGATAGACCTCAAAAAGGACGTTTTAGAGAATTTTATCAATGTGATGCAGATGTAGTTGGTAGCAAATCTTTGTGGCAAGAAGTCGAGTTTATCCAATTATATGATACTGTTTTTACACAATTAGGTTTAGCAGAAACAACGATTAAAATCAACAATAGAAAAATACTTTCTGGAATTGCAGAAGTCATTGGTGCTCAAGATAAATTGATCGATTTTACAGTAGCTTTAGACAAATTGGATAAAATTGGTCAAGAAAAAGTTGAAACAGAAATGTTATCCAAAGGAATTACGTCAGCAGCCATTCAAAAAGTACAACCTTTATTTAGTTTTGATGGGAATAATCAAGAGAATTTAGATGCTTTAGCAAAAATGCTAACCACTTCAGAAGAAGGCACAAAAGGAGTTGAAGAATTACGTTTTGTAATCAATTCAATATCAGAATTAGGTTTACAATCAGCCAGTTTAGAGGTTGATGTAACTTTAGCAAGAGGTTTAAATTATTATACAGGAGCAATTTTTGAAGTTTCAGCACCAAAAGGTGTAAAAATGGGGTCAATTGGTGGTGGTGGAAGATATGATGATTTAACAGGAATTTTCGGAATGAAAGACGTTTCTGGGGTTGGAATATCTTTTGGTTTAGACAGAATTTATTTAGTGTTAGAAGAATTAGGTTTGTTTAAAACTGTGGCTTTACCAAAGCCAAAAGTAATGTTTGTCAATTTTGGAGAAAATGAAGCTTTGTACTGTATGAAAGCAATTTCTCAATTAAGAGTTAAAGGTATTAAGTCTGAATTATTTCCTGATGCTGCAAAAATGAAAAAGCAAATGAATTACGCTAACAAACGCGAAATTGAATTTGTGGTTATTGTGGGTTCTCAAGAAATTGAAAACGATGAGTTTACATTAAAGAATATGGTTTCTGGTGAGCAATCAAAATGTAGTTTATTAGAATTGATACAAACTTTATTGTAAGTTTTACTTGTCATTTCGAACGAAATGAAATGAAGTTGAGAAATCTCATTTTAGAAACTTCAATATTAAATAACAATATATTAAATTTGCATTCCAAAAAATACGATTCAACTATTTGAATTTATCAATATAATGAACGACGAAAGAATAGAAGAACTAGGAGAAGATCACGTTGGTACATCAGCCAAAACACCTTTAAGAGCAGATGCTTTTGCTATTTCTGATGAAGAAAAAATAAGTAGAATCCAAGAAAGCGTAAAAGATATTTTACAGACTTTAGGTATGGATTTAACAGACGATAGTTTACAAGGCACACCAAAAAGAGTTGCTAAAGCTTTTGTAAATGAGATTTTTATGGGTTTAAATCCTAAAAATAAACCAAAAGCATCCACATTCGATAATAATTACAATTATGGTGAAATGTTGGTGGAAAAAAATATTGTGGTGTATTCTACTTGCGAACATCATTTATTACCAATTATAGGTAGAGCTCATGTAGCCTACATTTCTGATGGAAAAGTTATTGGCTTATCAAAAATGAATAGAATTGTGGAGTATTTTGCAAAAAGACCACAAGTACAAGAACGCTTAACAATGCAAGTGGTACAAGCGATGCAAGAAGCTTTAGGTACTCAAAATGTTGCTTGTGTTATAGATGCAAAACATTTGTGTGTAAATTCTAGAGGAATAAAAGATATTGAAAGCTCAACAGTTACTGCAGAATTTGGGGGTAAATTTAAAGAAACAGAAACCAAAAGAGAATTTTTAGATTACTTAAAGATGGATACTGATTTCGATTAACTGCAAACTTGATTCAACATCTTTTAATAAAACATTCAATAACCGTTTAGAAAATTTCTAAACGGTTTTTTTCTTAATAGATCATATAGTTTTTTTCTAGTAATCAGGTTATTATTATAAGTTTTTCAAAAAAATAGGATTTAAGTATCAAATCTATATTTATTTAAAAAAATTTTGGAAATATTAAATTTTATTATAAATTGGTCAACCAAACTAGTAAACCACTTTGGTTAACCAGATTAGTTTACTTCAAAAATCTATTAATAATAAGCAAGAAATTACTCGCAAAGAAGCGATAAAAAAAATAGGAAATTATGGTAAATATGCTGCATTAACTGCATTGGGTACTTACATAATTTTAAACCCACAAAAGGCTCAAGCTCAAAGTCCAGAAAGTCCAGGAACAGGATTTTAATTATCTGGAATTATAAAAATATAAAGCCGTTTAGAAATTTTCTAAACGGTTTTTTTATTTTTTTTGCGACACTTTTAATTTTTTTCCGTTCTTATAGTGTAAACAAACTTTAACCAACCTTTGGATACGAAACAACTCATACAAAAATGTAAACAAAACGACTATTCAGCTCAATTAAGAGTCTACCATTCTTACAAAAACATGATGTTTGGTGCTGCTTTAAGAATAGTAAAAAGTAATATAGATGCAGAAGATATAGTGCAAGATTGTTTTATTAAAGGATTTCAAAAAATACATCAATTAAAAGAGGATGCAAATTTGGGAGCTTGGTTAAAAAGAATAGTTGTGAATAAGGCATTAGATACTGTTAGAAATCAAAATAAAATCACTTATACAGATGATACGTATATTTTAGAGGAAAAACCAGAAGAAAAAGATGATATTGAACCATCAATTTCTGTTGATTTTGTAAAAAAGTGTATCAACCAATTAAAAGAAAAATATAGAATAGTTTTGGTTTTATATATGATAGAAGATTACAATCACAGAGAAATTGGTGAAATGCTAAACATAAAAGAAAGTACAGTAAGAAACCAATACAGAAGAGGTAAAGAACAATTATTGCAATTGATAAAAAGTAAAGTTGATTAAGTAAAATTAACATTTTTGAGTTTAAAAAATACTTTTGAGAGTTAGTTTATTATTTCGAATGAAGTGAAACGAAATTGAGAAATCTTAATAAAGAAAAGTTATAGATTTCTCTAAAAGGTTGAAATGACAAAGAATTGAAAAATATATAGAATGAAGTTAAAAGAATTTATACAGCAACATAAAGAAGAATTTACTCAAGAAAAAATATCTAAACTGGCAGATGTTTCTTTTGAGGAATTATTGAAGCAAGAATTGCATCAACCTAAAAAACGAAAAATGGTGTATTTAAAATATATTTCTATTGCTGCATGTTTGGCCCTAGTTTTCTTTGCTGGAAATTGGGTAATCAATCAAAATAAATTATCGCCAGTACAAAAAGAGTTACTAGCCAATTTAGATGATGACTCTGCAGGAAAGCGATTAGAAGGTGTGTATCAATTTAATGATGATTATTTAAAAGAAGACGAAAGAATAATTACTAGACTAATAGAAATTATTCATAAAGATGAAAATGATAATGTAAAAATTGCCACAATTGATGCATTACTAAAATTTCCTAAAAATGAAATTATCAGAAAAAATTTAATTAGTGCTTTAGAAAAAGAAGAGGCACCATTAGTACAAATAAAATTAATAAAAGCATTAACTTTTTTAAGAGAAAACCGTGCACAAAAACCTCTTGAAAAGATTATAGAAGATGAACAAACCTATCCCATAGTTAAAAACAATGCAACTTTAGCTATGAACGAAATTAATAAATAAGAATAATGAAAACTTTAAAACACATAGTAGTATTTGCTTTAACAATTACCTTTTTAAATGTTAACGGGCAAGAAAAGAAAATAAAATTTAGTAAAGGAACTCTAAAAATTTGCTCTTCCAAAAACTTTCAAATAGAAGGTTATGATGGTAATGAAGTAATTATTAAAAGCTTACATGAAAAAAGAGGAGAAAACTCAACTTTTGTTGTAAGTGGTACATCTAATCAAAATGCTTATAGTATAGCTTCTAATAATGGTTTAGCTAGAGTAGGGAGAGTTAGTCAATCAACCAGAAAAAATGACTCTTCAAGATTTAGAACATTGGTTTATCCAGGTAACGATATAAGTAGAAAAAAGGGGTTAAAAAAACTAGGTGCTAAAAACCAAAATGCAGATTTAGGCATCTATTTTACCATTGAACAAAAAGATGGAGAATTACTCTTTAAAGACCAATCTAGAGCAGGATTTATTATGAGTAGTAATGAGAATTATTTGCTTAAAATTCCGAATACTTTAAAATTAGTTTGGAGAACCAGTAAGTGTGATAGTAAGAATAGCTCTAATCAATATCGCTTTTTTAGTTCAAAATCTTCAACACTATCCAACTTTGACGGAGAGGTTGAGATTGCATCTAACCTAAACAATACAAAATTGAAAGATGTTACTGGACCAGTAGTAATTAACACAATTGGTGGTAATGTAACTGTTGAGTTCGAGAAAAAATATCCGAAAGCTTTGTATTCTATTTATACTAATAATGGATTTATAGATATTCAAATTCCAGAAAAATCTAATTTATTAGTAGATGTAATTGGCAAATCTGTATATAGTGATGTTGATTTTAAAGTTCTTGAAGAAGAAGAAGTTGATGATGTATGGCAAAAAACTACAAAAATGAAACTAAAATATGGTACAGGTAAAATAAAAATGAAATTAAATGGTGGTTTTGGAAATGTTTATTTGAGAAAAAAATAGTAGTTTTATTTTTTATAATAAAGCTTAACTAAAATCATAAAACTATGAACAAGACCGCATTGTTTTTATTGCTTGTAACTCTATTAAGTGCTTGTAAAAAAAAGAAAAATTTAACTGTTGATGATGTTTTAACCGATTATAAAAACAAATTGAATTCTATAGAAAAAATATCATACAACATGCAAAAAATTGATACCTTTTCTAGTGGTACAATATGGAATAAAAAAGGGAAAGCTTTACTAGAAAAAAACAAGAACGATACTATCTTTGGGTTCTCTTATTACGCTATAAATTTAAAACATAATAGTGCATCTATTTATAATAAATATAATCATTTTGGTATAGAGAATGACACAAAAGAGTTTGAACAAGAACAAGCTGGTTTATATGTTCTAGGAAGCCCTGGAGGTCAAATGGTTTATAAAGATATTTTTAATTTTGATGAAGAAGCTATTAGTAAAGATTTAGAAGTTACTGAAGATACTTATAAAATTACATACCATTTAGCTGATAATAAACAATATAATATCGTAAGTAGGAAAAAAGTAATTGAAATAGATAAGGAAACTAATCTTTTAAGGAGAGTTCATACATACCATTTTTCTGAAATAGCTAATCATAAACAAACTTCTACCTATATTTTTTCTGATGTTAAAACCAATGAAACTATTCAAAAAACAGTTGAAGAACAACTTGCTGTTTTGGCAGATTATAAACAAATTCTTCCAGAAGAAATAATACCGAATAAATTATTAGGAACTCATTTGCCAAAAATTAATTTGCAAAACTTGATTTCTAAAAAAGTAGAAAGCTTACAAACAGAAAAAGTAATTTTAATAGACTTTTGGGAAGTTTGGTGTGGCTACTGTATCCAGTCTTTTCCAAAAGTAGATGAACTTGCTAAAAAATATAAAGATTTAAAAGTAATTGGCATTGTAACAGAAAATGAAGAACAAGCTGTTAGATTAGTAGAAAAAAAAGACGTTACATTTACCAATCTTTTAGGAACTAAAGAGTTACTAAACACGTTTAGTGTAAATAGTTTTCCAAGATATTTTTTGATTGATAAAAATGGGATAATTCAAAAAGAATATCATGGTTTTTCAAAAGATATTGAAAAAGATATTAAAAAAATGATTTAATAAATCAACACAAAATAAAAAATCCGTTTAGAAAATTTTCTAAACGGATTTTTATCAACTTTGAATTTACTTTAATTATAAAATCTTTTCTTGTTGTGAAACAAAGTTAAGAATGAAAAAGTTTATTTATTTCCCCACCAAAACAAATTCACCTTTTTCAATTAAAGGGATAGCTTGTTTGTATTTAACAACTTTTTCTTCACCACTCATTACATTTTTGATGGTAACTCTCTCGTTTCTACCAATTTTTGGTTGCTCTCTTACAATTGTTTCAACAGGTGCTTGTTCTTGTTGACGAGAATTAGAGATCGCCTGTTCAGTGGTATTTTGAACATCAGCTTTGCTGGTATTTAAACGCTCTCTTTTTTGTTGACGAGCTTCAGAAATTTGTGAGGTATCTTGAGTTGGTAATTCTCCTTTAAATAAAAACGATAATACTTCTTTGTTAATTTCATCTACAGTTTTTTTGAACAATTCAAAAGCTTCAAACTTGTAAATTAATAAAGGATCTTTTTGTTCATAAGATGCATTTTGTACAGATTGTTTTAAATCGTCCATTTTACGCAGATGATCTTTCCAGTTTTCATCAATAATCGCTAATGTTATATTTTTTTCAAAATCAGTTATTAACGATTTTCCTTCACTCTCGTAAGCTTCTTTTAAGTTGGTAACAACTTGTAAAGATTTAATTCCGTCTGTAAAAGGCACTACAATACGCTCATATCTATCGCCTTCATTTTCATAAACATCTTTAATAACAGGATACGCTAAAACTGCATTTCTTTCTATTTTACTTTTGTAATGTTCAGTTACAATATCGTATAACTTATCAGCTAATTCTTTTTCAGATAATTTTTCAAAATCCTCTTCAGAAAAAGGGGAAGTCATAGAAGAGAAACGAATCAATTCAAACTCAAAATTTTGAAAATCTTTTACAGCTTTATTATTATTGATTATAGATTCGCAAGTATCATAAATCATATTTGCAATATCAACCTGTAAACGCTTACCATCTAACGCATTTCGCCTTCTTTTATAAACAAACTCACGTTGAGAGTTCATAATATCATCATACTCTAACAAACGTTTTCTGATACCAAAGTTATTTTCTTCTACTTTCTTTTGTGCTCTTTCAATAGACTTGGTAATCATAGAATGCTGAATTACTTCACCTTCTTTTAAGCCCATTCTATCCATCATTTTTGCAATTCTATCAGAACCAAACAAACGCATTAAGTTATCATCTAATGCTACATAGAATTGAGAAGAACCCACATCACCTTGTCTTCCTGCACGACCTCTTAACTGTCTGTCAACACGTCTAGAATCATGACGTTCAGTACCAATAATGGCCAAACCACCAGCGTCTTTAACTTCATCAGAAAGCTTAATATCTGTTCCACGACCAGCCATATTTGTAGCAATAGTTACTTGCCCAGGTTTACCAGCTTCTGCGACTACATCAGCCTCACGTTTGTGTAATTTTGCATTTAAAATATTATGAGGAATTTTACGCATTTGCAACATTCTACCCAATAATTCTGATATTTCTACTGATGTTGTACCTACTAATACTGGTCTATTTTGTGCAACGAGTTTTACAATATCATCTATTACAGCATTGTATTTTTCACGCGCAGTTTTATAGACTAAATCTTCTTTGTCATCTCTTGCAATTGGCTTATTAGTGGGTATTTCAACTACATCTAATTTATAGATTTCCCAAAATTCACCAGCTTCAGTTACTGCAGTTCCTGTCATACCAGAAAGCTTACGATACATTCTAAAGTAATTCTGTAAAGTTACAGTTGCAAACGTTTGTGTTGCATCTTCAATTTTTACATTTTCTTTAGCCTCAATTGCTTGGTGCAAACCATCAGAATAACGACGCCCATCCATAATACGTCCTGTTTGCTCATCAACAATCATTACTTTATTCTCCATTACAACATATTCTACATCTTTCTCAAAAACAGTATATGCTTTCAACAACTGATTCATTGTGTGAATACGTTCACTTTTAATGCTAAAGTCTTTGTATAGTTCTTCTTTTTGTGAAGCTTTTTCTTCAGGTGTTGTTTCTGATGCATCAATTTCACCAATTTTAACTCCAATATCTGGAAGCACAAAGAAAGTATCATTATTAGTTTTATCAGATAAATGAGCAATACCCTTATCTGTTAAATCAATTTGATTATTTTTTTCTTCAACAACAAACCATAAATCCTCATCAACTTCTGGCATTAATTTGTTATTATCTTGCATGTATAAGTTCTCTGTTTTCTGCAAGATTTGTTTAATCCCTTCTTGTGATAAAAATTTAATTAGTGCTTTATTTTTAGGTAAACCTCTATAAACTCTCAATAATAATTTACCACCTTCTTTATCATCACCATCAGCAATTAGTTTTTTGGCTTCTGCCAATACACCAACCAAGTGCTTTTTTTGTAAACCAACTAAATCAGAAACCAAAGGCTTTAGTTCATTAAATTCATGAACATCTCCTTTAGGTATTGACCCTGAAATAATTAAAGGTGTTCTTGCATCATCAATTAATACAGAATCTACCTCATCTATAATAGCATAATTTGGTGGTCTCTGTACTAAATCGTCTTTAGAGCTAGCCATATTATCACGTAAATAATCGAAACCAAATTCGTTATTTGTACCATAAGTGATGTCTGCATTATAGGCTTTTCTTCTTTCATCTGAATTGGGTTGATGAAAATCGATACAATCTGTTGATAAGCCATGAAATTCAAAAATAGGAGCCATCCAAGCTCTATCACGCTTTGCTAAATAATCGTTTACAGTTACAACATGAACACCATTTCCTGTTAATGCATTTAGGTAAACTGGTAATGTTGAAACTAATGTTTTACCCTCACCAGTCATCATTTCTGCAATTTTACCTTGATGTAATACAGAACCACCAATAAGCTGTACATCATAATGAATCATATCCCAAGTAACAGGTTTCCCTGCAGCATCCCAAGAATTTGCCCAATAGGCTTTGTCATCTTCTAAAGAGATGTGTTCATTTGTAGCAGACAATTCTCTATCAAAAGGAGTAGCAGTAACTTCTATTTCTTCATTTTCTACAAAACGTTTTGCGGTTTCTTTAATTACAGCAAAAGCTTCTGGCATAATTTCTGCCAAGGTATTTTCTGAAATGGTATATGCTTCATCTTTTAAGTTGTCAATTTCTGAATAGATGTCTTCTTGTCTATCTATATCAGCAGATTTTGCTTCTTCTTCTAAAACAGCAATTTTATCATCAAATTCTTTTGTAGCTGTTGCAATTTTAGTTTTGAACTCAATTGTTTTAGCTCTTAATTCATCATGAGAAAGTTGAGCTAAAGCAGCTTCAAACTTTTTAACATCATCTACAATTGGTTGTAAAATTTTTAAATCTTTTTGCTGTTTATCTCCAACAAAAAGTTTTATTACAGAATCTAATATGCCCATAGTTATGTTTTTATCAGTTTATAAAAAACTGTTAGTTGTATTTTTTATCAATTAAAATACCAAAATTGCTTTTCTTTTTTTGATGAAAAGCAAACAAAAAAAAAGCCTCTTTAGAGACTTTTTAGTGTATTTTATTGAGTTTAATATTCGTCTTCATTCCAAAGATAATCATCCTCTGTTGGATAATCTGGCCAAATTTCAATAATAGAGTCATACGCTTCACCTTCGTCTTCAATATCTTGTAGGTTTTCTACAACTTCTAAAGGAGCTCCTGTTCTAATAGCGTAATCTATTAATTCGTCTTTGGTTGCTGGCCAAGGTGCATCTGCTAAATAAGATGCTAATTCTAATGTCCAATACATTTCTTATTATTTAATTTTGTGCAAAAATAATTTTTTTACTGAATTATGCAAGTATTTTTTAAGAAATATAAAATCGATAAAAAAAGAACTTGTTAATATTTTTGAGGAATCCACTTAATTTCCTCTACTGATAAGTCTTTGGACAATTTTCGTGCCAACGTAAATAGGAAGTCAGAAAGTCGGTTTAAGTACTTTATAACATTGTTATTGATAGATTCTTCATCATTTAATTCAACTGATAAACGTTCTGCACGTCTACAAACACATCTTGCAATGTGACAGAATGACACAGCTTGATGACCACCAGGTAAAATAAAATGTGTCATTTGCGGAAGTTCAGCATCCATTTTATCAATATCATTTTCTAAAAAAATAATAGATTCTTCGTTAATTTTAGGAATGTTTAAGCGTTCTTTACCAGATTTTAATGTTTCTTTTTCTGGAGGAGTAGCTAACATTGCTCCTAAAGTAAATAACTCATTCTGAATTTTTAGAAGCGATTCTTTAATTTCTTCACTAATTTCTTGATCTTTTATAAGCCCAATATAAGAGTTTAATTCGTCTACAGTACCATAACTTTCTATACGTAAATTGTATTTTTTTACTCTGGTGCCTCCAAAAAGTGCTGTAGTACCTTTATCTCCAGTTTTTGTATATATTTTCATTTTAAAATTTGTATCAAAGTTGAAAGTTTCAAAGTTACAAAGTTTCTGTATGAGAAAATGTTAAACTCGTATTATAAAATGTTCTTTAGCTTGTGATACCCTGAAGAAAATTAATCCAAAATAAAACAAATCTATGGTTACTGTTGCATTATTTTTTTGAATGATTTTTAACCACTTTTGCTGTGTTTGTTTGTTTTTATGAATATTATGAATTACTATAAAATAGTTTGAAACTAATTCATCATTTAAAATAGAATTTATGTTATTAATATTGCTGATATATAGTAATCTGTGTTTTTTTTCTTGAGTTTTTAAGTCGGTTTTTATTTCAGTATGAATGGCATCAATCTTAAAATAGTTGATAGTTTTTGATAAGATTTTCTGTTCTTTTTTAGAAAGAAGTTCTAGTCGCTCATATTGTGATAAACCCATATTTTTTGGAAGTTTTTGATACAATCCTTTTGTAACAAAATCAAACACAAAAGGAGAATGCACTCCATGTTGATTTTTTGATTCTAAGAGGAATTTTAAATAAGAAATAAATCTAAACATTATTGTTTTTTTCCTTTTAAATATAAGGATTCTATCAAATTAGAACCAAAACTGTAAGGCAAAAAACTATATGAAGAGATTTCTTTTGTAATAAAAAAGTTGGCTAGTTTCCCTTTGGTTATACTACCCACTTTATCTTCGAGATTCATGGCAAAAGCTCCGTTAATTGTAGCTGCATTTATAGCTTCTTCTGGAGTCATTTTTAATTTTATACAAGCAGTTGATACAACAAAATTCATATTTCCTGAAGGTGTAGAACCTGGATTATAATCTGTAGCCAAAGCCAAAGGTAAACCTGCATCAATTATTTTTCTTGCTGGTGTATAGGGAATTCCCAAGAAAAAAGAACAGGAGGGAAGTGCAACAGGCATTGTTTCAGCATTTTTTAAGTGGATTATATCTTCATCATTTAAAACCTCTAAATGGTCAACTGATAAAGCATTATGTTTTGTCGCAATTTCAATTCCGCCAATTACATTAAATTGATTTACATGTATTTTAGGTATTAAATTATATTTTTTTGCAGCTGATAAAATTCGGTGAGTATCATCCACAGAAAAATAACCAACTTCACAAAATACATCTATAAAATCTGCTAAATTCTCATCAGCGATTTTTGGTAACATTTCATCAATAATTAAATTGATGTAACCCTCTTTATTATTTTTAAATTCTGATGGAATTGCATGTGCACCTAAAAAAGTTGTTTTTATAGGAATATTGTAATTTTCTTTGAGTTTTTTGATAACTCTCAACATTTTTAACTCAGCTTCAACAGTTAGTCCATAACCTGACTTTATCTCAATAGCTCCAGTTCCTAGAGCAATAACTTCTTCTAACCGTTTTGCAGATTGTTGGTACAAATCATCGAAAGAAGTTGCTTGTAATTTTTTGGCAGAGTTTAAAATCCCACCTCCTTTATTAGCTATTTCTTCATAAGAAAAGCCATTAATTCTATCTACAAATTCTTGTTCTCTATTACCAGCAAAAACAATATGTGTATGAGAATCTACCCAAGTAGGAAATATCATTTTGCCTGTGCAATCTATTGTTTTGTCTGCGGATTTTGGTGTATTTTCCATTTTTCCAAAATCAATAATTATATCATTCTCAATTAGCAAAAAAGCATTTTTTAGAGTTGGTAAAATAGCCATTAGTTTACCAGAAACTTTTTTTATGTTAGTTTCTCTTACTTGAATTAATTCTTTGATATTAATGAATAATTTAGTCATTTAAAAATGATTATTTTCGCTAAACAAACATAATAAAAGTTTATTAATGATTCCAAAAAATGAATATGCACCTTATTTTGAGCAATATATTTCTTTAATAGTAAGTGAAGAAAAATCTATTTTAGAAAATTTGATAGATTCTCAAAAAGAATTTGATACTATTTTGAGAAATCTACCTAAAGAAAAAAATAATTTCGCTTATGCAAAAGGTAAGTGGACTTTAAAAGAATTGATACAACATATTATTGATACAGAACGTATTTTTTGTTACAGAGCTTTATGTTTTGCAAGAAATGATACTACTGAATTACCTGGTTTTGACCAAGATGTTTTTGTAGCTAACGATACTGCAAATGATAGAGAGTTTAAAGATTTACTTGACGAGATGACTGTTTTACGTAACTCTACAGTTCAATTATATCAAAGTTTTTCTGAAGAGGCTTTGTTAAGAATTGGAATAGCATCTGGTAATAAAATGTCTGTTAGGGCTTTAGGGTATTTATTTGCTGGGCATCAAATTCATCATTTAAACATAATTAAAGAAAGATATTTGTAACTTTGTACTACTAAAATTTAATGATGAATTTACCCAAGTTTTTATTGGCAGATAATAGCGAATATCCAGAAGATATTTTTATTCTGCATACAGAGTTTCCACGTTTTGTTATTAACCTAAAAGATGATGAGGTAGAGTGGTTAGATGATTTGTCTGGAGAAAAAGAAGATGAAATAGCTAATGAATTAGAGCATTTGATAAAACTAGCTGAAGATTTCTATGATACTGAAATGGAGAAATATGAATAAAAAAAAGCCCAACTTAACTATAAAGCTAATATTGGGCTCCAACTAACCAACCAGTTGTTTATTTACGCTGCATTAATTTTTACAGGTATTTTATAAATTTCTCCTTTTTTTACTCCTTTTACATCTATTTTTTTGTAGTTTAATTTACTTTTTACAAAAGAATTAAACTCTGTTAATTTACAGTCTACAGATATTACAACCACTTCATTTTTACTATTAATCATAAAAGATACTTCAGCTTTTGTGTCACTTTTAAGTTCTAGTTGAATTTTTGTACCTAGCATAGATACTATTTCAGTTCTTAATTGTTTGGTTACTTTCGTAGCATATTCTTTTTCTGATTCTTTTTCAGTTGCATTCACTGAAAATACTGTTGATAAGCTAATTGCTAAGATTGCGATGATTGATTTTAAATTTTTCATTTTATAAGTATTAAGTTAAACGTGTATATCAAAAAGACGAGGATATTTCAAAAACGTTTCAGTTGAAAAGTGACTTTAATACTTAATTAACACAAATGACATTTGGTTAACAGTTTTTAACGTTAATTGTTAAAAAAATGAGGATTTTTTAAAAAATAACAAGTTTTATTAGGTGTAAAACTAATTATACTTCCACATTTTACGAATTTTTTTCTTATCTCGAGTTATTTTTGTACCTACTAAACTTTCCCATAAAAACAAACCTGATATTTTTTCAATTTTTGTGGTAGCTACTTGAAAATGTTCTAAAACGCCATCTTCAAATTTAGGATCATCTAAATCTATTGGTTCATTTGGTATTATAAAAGACCATATTCTTAAAGTACCTCTATGGTTTTCTGTTAGTACAGATTTAAAATAAGCATGTGGTATAGGTAGAGTAACTCCCTCTTCTTTTTTAGATTCAATTACTTTTACTTCTTGATCGAATAAAAATAATGGGCCAGAAATTACATAGGTTTCTAAAATATTTTTAGTCTCATTTAATACCCTTACTGCATTTTCTAATCGTTTCCATACACCTTTATTAAAACTTGGGTTTTGTGGAGACATATTAGATAATAAAAATGTTTCACTATTTTGTAGTTGAGTTTCTATCTGATTGGCACTAGATACTAAATGGCCTCTATCATAGCCAGAATTTAAGTAATTGGCTAAATCTGCTCTAAACCGTTCAGGAATTCTATAATCTGGTCTAAAATTTTCAATTCGTTGAATTTGAGTTTTGTCTTTATCAACAATTTCTAATGCCCATTTTGCTTGCCTAAAATAGTAGGAATATCCTAAAACATAATGTCTGTTGAATAAAATTTGATCTGCAGCTGGTAAACCGTATCTGGTTTCTTTTTTTAAGTTAGAAGCATCTATCATAGCTATATAGTTTGGTTTTACCATCAAATATAGCTGAATTATATGTAATAAAAAGAAGTACTATTTAGCCTTTTCTACTAACTCTAATTTATTAACACTTGTTTTAGTGGTAAATATTCCATAGTTAATTGTTACGCTTTTCTTATCAATCTTGTCAATAGTACCTACTGAATTAGAATCGATAATTCTTACTTTATCATTTACTTTAAAGTTATAGTTTGCTTTTTCTTTTGCAATTTTAGCTTCTTCTTTTTTCTTTTCTTTACGTACTTCAACCACTTTTTCTAAAACATCTTTTTCAACTTTTTTAATAGTTTCTTGCATTTGTTTGGCAACAATTTTTGCTTTTTGTTTTTGCGATTTAGTTTTAGGTTTTATAGGATTTTTTTTAGCATGTTTCACTTTTTCATCTGCAACCCATTTATTAAAGTTACTATTCAATTCTTTTTTATTATTTGTTTGAAAATACTTGTTCAACAATTCATTTACTTTTCTACCCAAAGAAAGCATACGTTGATTATTATCATACAGTTCTTGAAAACCAGCCAATTTATCTTGAATTCGTTGTTCTTTTTCTTGTAGATTTTCTAAATGTTCTTGCCCTTTTGATTTTTGCTTTTCTAGACTTTCAGAATTTTTTTGAAGACGATTTCGTTCTTTTTGCAATTTAGAAATGGTTCTATCCAAACGTACTTTTTCAGTTTCAACGCGTTTTTTTGCTTTATTAATTAAACTAAAAGGAATGCCATTTTTTTGAGCTACTTCAAAAGTAAAAGAACTTCCTGCTTGTCCAATAAATAATTTATACAAAGGCTCTAAAGAACGCTCATCAAATTGCATATTCGCATTGGTTACATTATCTAATTCGTTAGCCAAAACTTTTAAATTGGAGTAATGGGTTGTAATAATTCCGAAAGCCTTTTTATTATAAAATTCTTCCAGAAAAATCTCTGCTAAAGCTCCACCCAATTCAGGATCTGACCCTGTACCAAATTCATCAATTAAAAACAAGGTACTTTCATTGCACTTGCGTAAAAAATAACGCATATTCTTTAAACGATAACTATATGTGCTTAATTGATTTTCAATTGATTGGTTGTCTCCAATATCAGTAAGAATGGTGTCGAAAATATATGTTTTACTTCGTTCTGCAACTGGTATTAATAAACCACTTTGTAACATAACTTGTAATAAACCTATTGTTTTTAACGTAATACTTTTTCCACCAGCATTAGGACCAGAAATAACAATAATTTGTTGTTTTTGATGCAGTTGAATGGTTTGTGCAACTGTATTTAGATGTTGATCTTTATTCTTTTTCCATAAAATAGGATGATAGGCATCTTTAAAATACAATTGTTTTTCTTTCGTAATTGCAGGCAATAATCCATTGATTTCTTTTGCATATTTTGCTTTAGCTCCAATAGTATCTAAATGTGTTAGGAAAGTGATATAATCTTCTAAAAGATCTATCATTGGTCGAATTGTAGCAGATAACGTTCTTAAAATTCGAATAATTTCTTGCTTTTCTTCATATACCAAATTTTGATATTCTCTTGAATATGCTAAAGTTGCTTGAGGTGCTATATATACGATATTTCCAGATTTTGAAGAACCTAATAAACTTCCGTTTACTTTTCTTCTATGCATAGCAGAAACCGCCAAAACACGCTGGTTATCAACAATGGTTTCCTTAATGTCATCTAAATATCCAGCAGCAATAGCTTTGCTTAATGCACTGTTAAAACTAGCTCCTATTTTTCCACGTATATTGTTAATACCTCTTCTAATCTGTTTTAAATTAGATGAAGCATTACTTTTTACTTCTCCTGAAATATCAATGATTTTTTTTATTTCATCATCAATATAAGTCGTGAACTCAACTTGTTGAGAAAGTTCAAAAAAAGTAGGAAAAAGCTCTTTAAATTTTTTAAAAAACTTTATTTGTTCATTAACAGTTACAGAAGTTGTTGCAATTTTTAAGAAAGCGTCTGTTTCAATAAAACTGTTTTCAATAGCCAAACGTTTTACACTTTCTGTAATATTATCAAAACCATGATTTGGAATTCGATTTTCATTTTCAAATGAAGCTAAATATTCATCTACTAGATGTAATTCTCTGAATAATTCTTTTCTATTAACAATTGGTTTTATCTCAAAAACATTTTGTTTGCCTAAACTTGTAATGCAAAATTCTGCAACTTGTTGTAAAACCGTTGTAAATTCTAAATCTTGTAATGTTTTACCTGAAATGTTCAAGTATAATTTGTCTTGTTAATTAATAATTATTTTTTTAATCAATGAGTTACTTTCATTAAATATTTTAAAAAAGTAAATACCTTTCGATATGTCTTTAAGAGGAATAATATTTTCTCCAATAAATATTATTTCTTTTTTGATAAGAGTACCATCCAAAGAGTAAATAATTAGATTAGATTTTTGATTACTATTAATAGTAATTTCTTGTATTGCAGGATTAGGATATATTAGAAAATTAATTTTATTAAAATTATCTGATGATAAAGACTTACAATCAGCTTCATTATTAACATAATTTCTATTTACACCATCGTTCCAATTTAATTCACTGTATGCAATATCATCTACAATTATACAAGTTGTATTATCAATACCTTCAAGTTCAATTAATTTAATTTTTGTATTATTTCCATTTTTCAAATCTATTAATTTTAAATTATTTTCATAATTTAACCTGATGTATTCAAGGTTTTTATTATTTGATAAGTTCAATGTTTCTAATTGGGTATTGTGTAGAGTCAACTCATTTAATTGCTCATTATTACTTAAATTTAAGCTAGAAATTGGGTTATTATGAAGTGAAAGACGTTCTATTAAAATATTGTTTGTAATATCGAAAGTTTTGATTTCATTTCTAGAACAGTAGAAAGTTCTTAATTTTTCATTTGAGTTAATATCTATATTTTTTAATTTATTATTACTTAAAGATAATCCACTAAGTTCTAAATTTAAAGATAAATCAACAGATGATATTTCATTATTAAAGGCATATAATTCAGTTAGATTTATATTTTTTGAAACATTTAAAGTATCAATTTTATTATTTGAACAATTTAAAAATTCTAGGTCAGATAAGTATTTGATGTTTAATTTTTTAAAATTATTACTGCTACAGTCGAGTCTTATTAATTTTGTGTTATTAGACAAATCTAACGAATCTAAATTACTATTAATACAAGTTAAAAAAGCTAAATTTTTATGTTCAGAAAGATCTAAACTTTTTTGATTAAAGTTACCTAGACTTAAATTATTTATTTGTAGGTTATTTTTTATATCTAAAGGTTTGGTTAAAGGATTATCATAACAACTAAATGATTCTAATCTAGTTAATTTAGATATATAGATTTCTGTAAAATTATTTTCTGAACAATTTATTCTCTTTAGTGTTGAAATGTAACTTAAGGAGTTGAAATCAAAAGAACTTATTTGGTTCTTGTAAAAAGATAAATCAACCAAACTATTTTGGTTCTCCAAATTCAGATTTGTGAGTTTGTTATTACCGCAACTCAAATTTTTCAAATAATAATTATTTTTTAAATCTAATTCAGTTAAATTATTATTAAAAAGTTTTATTTCTTCTAAACTGTTATTGTTTGGTAAGTTTATTGTCTCAAGTTTATTTTGTCTTAAATCTATTTTTTTTAGCTCAAGATTTTTTGATAAATCTAGGTTAACTATGTTATTAGCAAAAGCAGTTAATTCTTTTAGATTTTCAAAGTGTTCAATACCTGTTAAATCTATAATATTCCTAAAAACTATATTTAAGCTTTCTACACCTAGCATATTATTTTTATCAACAAAACCATCTAGTTGCCCAGTATTGTCTATACCTAAATTTATCAAGGCTATTTCAAAATTGCTATCTGGTATAGATATTTGTTGAGAAAAAGAAGATTTATAAATTAAGAAAGAGATAATTATTAATAGTAATTTTGTTTTCATAACTAATTTTATCACAAAAATAAGAAACAATGAATGTAAAAATTGCGGATAGTTGGAAAAATATTTTACAAACTGAATTTGAGAAAACTTATTTTAAAGAATTGGCAAATTTTGTAAAGTCGGAATATAAAAATAATACTTGTTATCCTAAAGGAAAGGATATTTTTGCTGCCTTTGATTTTTGTTCTTTAGATGATCTAAAAATAGTGATTATCGGTCAAGATCCTTATCATGGGCCAAACCAAGCTAATGGTTTGTGCTTTTCTGTAAAAGATGGTATTACACATCCACCTTCATTAATAAACATTTTTAAAGAAATTACAACAGATTTAAATGTAGATTATCCAAAAAGTGGCAATTTAGAAAAATGGGCAAAACAAGGTGTTTTATTATTAAATGCAACTTTAACTGTAAGAGCTCATGAGGCTGGGAGCCATCAAAAAAAAGGTTGGGAAATATTTACAGATGAGGTAATTAGACAAATTTCTAATGAAAAAGAAAATATTGTGTTTTTGCTTTGGGGTGGTTTTGCTAAAAAGAAATCTAAATTAATTAATAGTAAAAAACACCATATATTAACATCTGGTCATCCCTCACCCTTAAGTGCGAATAGAGGGTATTGGTTTGGAAATAAACATTTTTCGAAAACAAATACTATTTTAAAATCCATCAATGAAAAAGAAATTGATTGGTAATTTTATATAGCTTTAGATGTTGAGAAGTAATTTAAGAGATACTGAAACAAGTTTAGTATAATAAAGGAAAAAATCCGCTAAAAGCGGATTTATTGAATTTGAAATTAAGAAACAAACTAGATTTACATGAAATCAGCTTGTTGATTAACTGGTTGAATAGTTATATTTTCTGCTAAACCGCAAGAACTAGAAGTACTTCTGCAAGAAGAAAAACTGATAAGACTTAAAATACAAATCGCAATAAATGCTACTTTTTTAACTGTGATTTTTTTCATGGTTTAAAAATACATATTTTTTATGAAATCTTCCGAATTTTTCTTCTCTTCAATAACGTTGAATTGCACCATTTTATTTTGGATACGTGTAATTAAATTTTTCGTCATTGGTTTTCCAGCATTCCATTTTGTGATTTTTAGCCAATCTTGAATATCTTCTAATTGCTGTTCATACCTTTTTGCAAGAATTTTATCAATATTATTTATTTTTTTAAAATCTTTTGTTTCGTTATTAATAATATTTAAAACTTGTTTTACTTCATCAAAATTAGTTGATAAAACTTCGTTTCTAACTGCAATTACGAAACAAGGCCAGGGAGTTGGGCAGTTGTCAATTCTTCTAAAAGTACCATTATCTACTAATGGTTTTGTTGTAAAATGTTCCCACATAAAATAATCTGCTTCTCCAGCTGTGAGTGCATCAATACCTCCTTGTAGGTTTTTAATCACTTTAAATTTTAGTTTAGAAACATCCCAACCTTGATTATATGCATTTACAATTGCCATTAAATGAGAACCAGAACCAAATCTACTAATCGCAATTGTTGCGTGTTCTAAATCAGCAATAGTTTTAAATTTTGATTTTGCACTTACATGAATTCCCCAGATTAAAGGTGTTTTTACAAAAGTTTGTAGAATTTTAGAAGGATTACCAGCAGCAATATCTTTGATAATTCCTTCTGTTAACACAATAGCAATATCAACTGTGCCTTCTCTTAAGGCTTTACACATTTGACCTGTACCTCCAGGATAATCTTGCCAGCGTAAATTGATGTTATGTTTGCTGTATTCTTTATTTTTTAGAGTGATGTACCAAGGATAGTTAAAATGTTCTGGAACTCCACCAACTTTAAGATTTGTCATTTATTCCACTAATTTATCAAGTGTGTATATAATTAAATCTGCAATAACTTTGTTTGGGTTTTCGCTAAAAGTACCATTAGCTCTGTTAGCAATAATCGCATTCATAGAAACAGCATTATGCCCTAATAATTTTGATAAACCATAAATGGCAGAGGTTTCCATCTCTAAATTTGTAATTCTGTTATCTATAAAATTGAAACTATCAATCTTTGAGTTTAAATTTGCGTCTTGTAAATTTAATCTTAAAACTCTTCCTTGTGGGCCGTAAAAACCTCCAGCAGTTGCAGTAATTCCTATATATGTTTTTTCTGAAGTGATTTTTGTGGCTAGTTTATTTGCATTAGAAATTACTAAAGGATGACTTTTTTTAAGACTCCAATTGGTATGTTTTACAAAAGCATCTTCAATTTCTGGATGCGAAATTTCATCAACTTGATAAGCTTGTAACATTCCATTCAAATCTATTGCATGAGAACTTAATAAAAAAGAATCTACAGGAATATCTTTTTGTAAAGAACCAGAAGTACCAATTCTAACAATATTTAACGCTGTGTGTTCTTTTTTAATTGCTCTAGTTTTTAAATTAATATTTACTAGAGCATCTAATTCGTTTAGAACGATATCTATATTATCTGGTCCAATACCTGTGGAAATAACACTTATTCTCTTGTTCTTATAAGTACCAGTTGTTGTTTTAAACTCACGTTTTTGTGTTGTAAATTCAATAGAATCAAAATGTTTGGTTACTTTATCTACTCTTTCTTGATCCCCTACAAAAATAAAATTTTGAGCAATATTTTCTGGTTTTAAATTCAAATGATATATACTACCATCATCATTTAAAATTAATTCAGATTGTTTCAATGACATTTATGATGTTATTTGTAACAGTTTATCAGTTTCATTGTGACGTAGAAAACTGTATTTTTTAGCTCCACCAAGATAAGATAAATCATTTCTTAATTCTCCATAAAAATTAATTTGATTTTCTAAAACAGCTTTTCCTTTTTTATTGAGTTTTATAGGATTGAATGAAGTAAATAATTTTTTAAGGTTATTTATTTTGTTTTCGTATTGTGAATCTCCAAAACCATAATTTTTTTCATCTTTTAATAATTGATCAACTAATTCTCTCTGGTTAGAAAAGTTGCGAGAATTTGCAGTTTTAATAATAGTGTTTTCTATAGTATTTAGACCATTTTCAATTGATGGAAAACGTAACATATGAGCTTCTATTGCACTTACTAAATATTGAAATGTATTGCTAGTATTAAAGCTATTAACAGTTTCTAAACGTAAAGGCGAATCTGAACAGTATAATTGCCAGATATAATCTGCGTATTCTATATCATCTTGAGATAATTCTACCCTGTTCTTATAATGATTTTTTAGTTGATTTTCTGTAAGTTCTCCTAAAGCTTTTAATTTTTTTGATCCTTTAACCTTACCACTACAAACTAAAGAAATATGATAGCCTTTTCTGTAACGTTTTAACCAACTAATTACAGCAATCATATTAATTTGACAAAATAAATCGTGTTCAAACCAGAGAACTATTTCTTTTGTATTCTTCTTGTTACAAAGATTTCTATATTCTTTTAGAGTATAATCTATAAATTTTTTCTTTGTTATTTTATAGGATGTTTTAAAAAAATCAAATCTGTTTTTCCAGAAAGATTCACTACCAACATCTATAGTAGTTTTGCCTTCACAAAGCATTTCTCTCCAAGTAATAAAATCACCTGAAAAATTTAGTTTTTTAAGATAATCTGTTGTGCTATCTCCATTTGTTATGTGTAAAATTGAAGCCCCCATAAAAATTACTAACGTTTTTTGGTTTTATTTAATTGTGTGATGTTGATGAAGATTAACCACCAACACGTTTTACTTTAAATCCTTTTTCTTTTAGCATAGCCATTATTTTATCTCTATAATCTCCTTGAATAATAATTTTATCATCTTTAAAACTACCACCCACAGAAAGTGTTTTTTTTATTTCTTTAGCAAGAATCTTAAAATCTTGTGTTGCTCCATTATAACCATCTAAAATAGTAATAGGTTTCCCTTTTCTTTTTTCATACTTACAAAGAATTGGTTCATTTTGTAGCCAAACATTAGATTTTTCAACTTTAGGTTCTAGAGTCTCTTTATGATCTGGAAACAAGTTTTTTAATTGATCTTTTAAATCCATTATTTTTTCAATCCTAACTCTTTTAAACGCTCATCTAAAAACTCACCTGCTGTAATATCATCAAATTGCTTTGGATTATCTCCATCTATACAATTTTCAAGAACATCAAGTTTCATATCTGAAACAGGGTGCATAAAAAACGGAATAGAATAACGTGAAGTGCCCCACATTTCTTTTGGTGGATTTGTAACTCTATGTATCGTAGATTTTAATTTATTGTTACTATGTCTAGACAACATATCTCCTACATTAATCATTAGTTCGTCTGGTTCTGCAACAGCATCAATCCATTCTCCTTTATGGTTTTGAACTTGTAGACCTTTTCCTTGAGCACCCATTAATAAGGTAATCAAATTAATATCTCCATGAGCTGCTGCTCTTTCTGCTCCTTTTGGTTCAGTTTTTATTGGTGGATAATGAATAGGACGTAAAATACTATTTCCGTTTTTAATATAATCATCAAAATAGGTTTCTTCTAAACCTAAATGCAAAGCCAAAGAACGCAACACATATTTTGCTGTTTTTTCTAACATTTGGTAGGTTTCTTTACCAACTTCATTAAATTTAGGTAATTCTTCAACTGTTACATTATCTGGATATTCGTTTGCGTATTTAGAATCAGCATCTACATATTGTCCAAAATGCCAAAATTCTTTTAAATCCCCTTCTTTTTTGCCTTTTGCAGATTCTTTACCAAAAGAAACATAACCTCTTTGACCTCCTATTCCAGGTATTTCATACTTTTCTTTTACTTCTGTTGGTAAATCAAAAAAGTTTTTGATTTCTGTATATAAATCACTTACTAATTTATCATCTAAAAAATGACCTTTTAAAGCAACAAAACCTATATTTTCATAAGCATGTCCAATTTCATCAATAAATTTTTGTTTTCTGTTTTTATCATTAGATAAAAAATCTGCAAGATTTACACTAGGTATTTTATTCATTGTTGATTGATTTAAAATAAAACGGGTTTAAAGTTACAAAAAAAAGGTTACCAAAAATCATAAAAAAAAGCCATGAAAATTAGGTAATCTATTTTTTTAAGAGGTTAGAATGAATTTTTATGAAAAACTACTTCTTTTTGAATGGTATTAAATAAGAAAGTGTATAGTTAAAACCAAAACCAGTTCCGCTTTCGAAAATTCTGTTGAATCCAGGTGAATACAAGGTTTTGAAGTTATTGGGTTCTGTATTACTTATCATTACTTTATAAGATACGCTAGCACTTATAAAAAAGTTTTTAAATGTTTCCACTTTTATGCCTACCATAATTTCAGACCAATGTGCATTCAAATCGCTTGATACTGGTACATTGTTTACATTTCCTGTAAAATAAGGAGGGGTGTTTAACTGCCCAGTAACTACATTTGGTGTAAAGCTATTTAAAGTCTGCTCAAAAATACTTAAACCATATCTAAAACCCACAAAAACCTCGTTGTTCATATCTAACCAATTTTCATAAGCATTAAAGTTGATACCTAGTCTCATGTAACTTCCTTTAGATGTAGAGTTTGTAAAATCTTCTTGAGTAGTTTCGCTTTCATAACCCAGTTCTGCTGCAATAAATAATCTTTTGGTAATTCTATAATCACCTACAAGTTCAATACCACTATTGTATTCTCCATCAATTGAAGCTTTTATTGGCTTGCTGATGTCTATTCCTATACGAATTCCGTAAGGAGATTTATATACAATAGAATCTTTGTTAGAGCTAATACTATCTTTAGATTTCTCTTGCGAAAAACCATCAACAAGACAAAAAAGAAAAAATAGACTAATGAAAAATTTGGACATGTGCTTCATCTTGATTTTCTATTGTTGATGTATTTGGAGTAAAACCTTTTATCCAAGAGTTTGTGTCTGGATTAAATGTTACATTATTAAAAATAATTTTAAAACCACATGAACGTGATACATAAATATTTTCAGGAGTATAGTTTATTGTTAGTTTTACAATTTCATTGTTACTAGTTTTACCATCGATATTATTCATTTTAATAGTATAAATGGTCTCTGAAACTGACGTGTTTAATGGTATAGAAACAATACTGTCTATAGTTTGATTAGTATATAGACTGTCAATTATACCATCAGCTATAATTGAAAACCTTTCAACTTTTTTAACATTTATCCTATTAGCATCATCATAAAATTTTAAAATTAATTGTGGTGTTACAGGATTTTCTAAACAAAAATCATCTTTAGTACAACTCAAAATACCAATTAACAAAACAATAGTTGCTATTATTTTTTTCATATTTTATTCTTCTACTTCTACTATTCTGTTAATAGCTTCTGCTAATTTAAAGTCTAATTCAGTAACTCCATCAGCATCGTGAGTGGTTAAAGAAATATCTAAAGTATTATATATATTAGTCCATTCTGGATGATGATTCAGAGCTTCACATTCAAATGCAATTCTATTCATTGCAGACATACAATCTTTAAAATTATCGAATTCAAAATCTGTATGTAGTGCATTATCGTAAAAATCCCAATCTGTAAGGTTTTCTATTCTTTGTTCTATTTCTCTATTTGATAGTTTTTTCATTAGAAATTTATTTTGGCTAATGTAAAATGTTTATTTAAAACATTAAAATTAAAATTTAAAAATTGATAACTAAAAAAGTAAAATCTCAAAATACCTAATTATAGGTATATAGATGAAAAGCTATGTTTTAGATATTTGAAAAAACTTATAATCATGGCATTAATACTTAAATATCGTTTAGCTTGGAATCATATTCAAAATAAAGGGGAGGTAATACTAAAAATATCAAATAGTAGTGATTTAATAAAAATAGAGGTTAACAGTGCTAGTGAATTTAACGCTATTTTTTCTATCTTAAATAACTCACCCGTAAAGATTAACAATAATGGATGGATATTTAATGCTGAAAGTGAGAATCCTGGAAATTAGAAACTATGAAAAAATTAATTATTGGAGTTTTAATATTGGTGTCTTCTTGTGTGTCAAGAAAAGCAAGAGTACATAATCTTCCTAGGTTTGAAGATGGTTCTGGAAGATATTTTATAACTTTTGATGCTACAAGAAGAGGTAGTTTAGTTACCGTTGACAAATCAGGTAAATTAAGAGTGTTATCTGAAGTTGCTCCAGATGCAGCAGTTACTTCCGTGATAAATTTGACATCTAAACTGAATGTAAAAGACAAATTTGAAGCAGAACAAGTAACAAAAATAACAGAAAGTTTAACTCAATTAGGGAAAAGAACAGCTTCTGTAAATATTTTAAGAGACGCTTTATATAGATTAGAAGAGCTTCATATAAGTGGAGAAAAAATAGATTCTACTGATATAAGATATTTATTATTCAAGGAAATTCTAGCAACAGTTAAAGAAATTCAATTGTCTGAAAAGATAGAAAAAGAAGTTGAACAATTAAAGTCTGAATTAAAATCTATAAAAAAAATGCCAGATTATGATAAAAAATAATTGAACTATCTCTCAAACAAAACCACAGTTTCAATATGACTTGTGTGTGGAAACTGATCTACCAAACTTATTTTTTTTAGTTGATAACCAGCTTTATTTAATAATTCAGTATCTCTGGCTTGAGTTGCAGGATTACAAGAAACATAAACCATTCTGTCTGCATTTAAGTTGATGATTTTCTGCAACGTTTTAGGAACAATGCCAGCTCTTGCAGGATCTAAAATAATTGTCTTTATCTTATTTTGGTATTCTGGATGTTGATTTAAAAACTTACCAACATCAGCAGCATAAAACTGTAAACCATCGATATTATTTCTTTTTGCATTTTTTTTTGCATCTTCAATAGCGGAAGCTACAATATCAACCCCAATAATTTTAGCATTTTCACTTTTAGAAGCTACAATTTGTCCAATGGTACCTGTGCCACAAAATAAGTCCATAACAACTGTGTTATCAACTTTAGATTTATCTTCTAATACATAGTCAATCACTTTACTATATAGTTTTTCTGCAGATTTAGGATTGGTTTGAAAAAAACTTTTCATACTTATTTCAAAGTTCAAACCTAACAGCTCTTCAACTATTTTATCTTTTCCATAAACTAAATTGATACTTCCTGAAGTTGCAATGGTTCTATCTCCAATTTCATCATTTATGGTGTGCAATAAACCTGCAACTCTTTTCCCAAAGAGCTTGATTAAAAATTTTGCAAATTTTTGGAGATTGAACTTCGATAAATCATAAGAAGTCGTTACTAAATTGAATAGTAATTCATCAGTTTTGTAAGATTTTCTAACTACAAAATACCTGAAAAATCCTTCTTTTTTGGGGCCATGCCAAGGTTGTAAACCTGTTTCTTTACAATACTTCCTAATACGTATTAAATTGTCTTCAAATTGTTTGTCAAAAAGTCCAGAATCTTTATTCAGGTTATCTCCCATCCACCAAACGCCTCGTCTTTTAAAACCTAACGTAAACTCATCTACATCTGTTTTTTTTACTCTATCATAACCAATTGCAGAAAAACCATATTCCATTTTATTTCTGTAATGAAATACGTTTGGAGATGTGATAAATTCATCAAATAAATCTTCGATATTTCCTACTTTACCAATTCGTTTAAAAAGTGATAATGTACTTTCTTTTTTATATTGATGTTGTAAATTTATAGGTAATTGAATGTATGGTGCACCAGGAATATCCTGAAATGGAACTTCAATTTCATCATCAGAAGGTTGTAAAACATCAATCAATTTGGCTTCAGCATATTTTTTGCTAGTCTTTTTTATTTGAGCTTTTACCAATTGCCCAGGTAAAGTATTGGGTACAAAAACAACAAAACTGCCTTCATCAGAATGGATTCTTGCAATTCCTTTACCTCCAAAAGCATAATCCTCTATTTTAAGTTCTAAAATTTGATTTCTTTTTACAAATTTATTGCGTTCTCTTCTTGGCATTGTTTCTTATTATTAGTTGCAAAAATAGAATACTTTATCGATTATTTTCTTATTTTTGAAATTCTTCAGGGATGATTTCTTTCCCACGCTGAATTTCTGGCCAAAATATCTTATGGCTTCAGAAGGATAAAGGTAGAACAGGAATGGTTATTATTAATTAAAAATTATTAAAAATGGCTGTTTTAGAACAACTGACTTCGCAACAAGCGATTGAATTAGAGAACAAGTATGGTGCACACAACTATCATCCACTTCCTGTGGTTTTAAACAGGGGAGAAGGTGTGTATGTTTGGGATGTAGAAGGGAAAAAGTATTATGATTTTTTATCAGCATATTCTGCTGTAAATCAAGGGCATTGTCATCCAAAAATTGTGGATGCTATGACAAATCAAGCAAAAACATTAACCTTAACTTCTAGAGCTTTCTATAATGATATGCTAGGAAAGTACGAGAAATTTGCATCTGAATATTTTGGATTTGATAAGTTATTACCTATGAATACTGGAGCAGAAGCTGTAGAAACTGCTTTAAAAATTGCAAGAAAATGGGCTTATGAAGTAAAAAGAATTGACGAAAATAAAGCAGAAATTATTGTTTGTGAAAACAACTTTCATGGAAGAACTACTACCATTATTTCTTTTTCTAACGATCCTGTAGCCAGAAAAAACTTTGGTCCTTACACCAATGGATTCATTAAAATTGAATATGATAATTTGCAAGAATTACAAAACGCTTTAGAAAATAATGCAAATATTGCTGCTTTTTTGGTAGAACCAATACAGGGTGAAGCTGGTGTATATGTTCCTTCTGAAGGTTATTTAAAAGCAGCAAAAAAGTTGTGCGAAGATTACAATGTATTATTTATTGCAGATGAAGTACAAACAGGAATTGCTAGAACTGGGCGTTTATTAGCCACTTGTGGTAATTGTTCTTGTGAAAACAAAAACTGTGAAGGTACACCAGATGTAAAACCAGATGTTCTAATTTTGGGTAAAGCTTTAAGTGGAGGCGCTTATCCTGTTTCTGCTGTTTTAGCAAACGATGAAATTATGAATGTAATTCGTCCTGGAAATCATGGTTCTACTTTTGGAGGTAATCCAATAGCAGCAGCTGTTGCAATTGCTGCATTAGAAGTTGTTGCTGATGAAAAATTGGCTATAAATGCGGATAGATTAGGTAAAATATTTAGAGAGGAAATTGCTGAATTTTGTAAAACAACAGATTTAGTAAAATCTGTTAGAGGTAAAGGTTTATTAAATGCTATTTTAATAAATGATACAGAAGATAGTTCTACTGCTTGGGATATTTGTATAAAATTAAGAGACAATGGTTTATTAGCAAAACCAACTCATGGAAATATCATCAGGTTTGCACCACCTTTGGTAATGAATGAAGTGCAATTAAGAGATTGTATTGCTATTATTAAAAAGACAATTTCAGAATTTAAGAACTAGTTTTAGTTATTAGTATTATATGAGCCACAAATTTAATTTATAGAATTTGTGGCTTTAGTGTTTTTAGTTATTTTTACAATAACAAAACCAAAATCAAATAAAATGCATAATCCAATTACTCAATTAGAAGAATTAACGTTAACAACTGCCTCTAAACGTTTTTTAAAAGAAACTGCTAAATGGACATTTTTTCTATCTATACTAGGTTTTATAGGTGTTTTTTTGATGTTGGTTATGGCATTCTTTACTCCTTCTATTTTTGAAATGATGGTACAAATGCAACCAAGCCTTCCTCCAAATATGGGTAGTGCAATTGCGTTTACTTATTTTGTTTTAGCAATTCTCTATTTTTTTCCTGTATATTATTTGATAAAATTCTCTATTAAACTGAAGAAGGCTCTATCTACAAAAAACGATGAAACTTTAGCAAAAGCTTTTGAAATGTTGAAGTCTCACTATAAATTTATTGGAGTTTTTTCTATAATTACACTATCTATTTATTTGGTTTTGATAGTGTTTTCTGCAATGGGTTTTCTATCTTAAAATTATTTAAGCAATTAATTTTTTTTAGAAGTATCTTTTTTTCTACCAAACAGATTTTTTAAAACATCTTTAGCTTTGTCTTTTACCAAATCTTTTGTTTTTTTTACAGAATCAGTTTTTGCGGAATCTTTCTTTTTGGTTAATCCTAATAAGTCTTTTAGCTTATCTTTTCCTTGATTTTTTAGATTTTGTTTCTGCTTTTCAATAATGGTGTTCATTAAATTTGCAGTAGCACTTTTAATATTTGTAGAAATATTTGGGCTAGAAAAGCTCCCATCAATATTAGCTGTAACAGGAATAGTTTTAATGTCTGAAGCATCTTTTGGAGTGAGTTTTTGTATTGCTTCAGTAACAGAGCTTCCTAAATATTTTACAGGTACATCAAAATTAACTTCGTAATTCATGCTCTTGTCAAAACCATGCTTACCACCAATTTCAATAGCAATATCTTTGTATTTTAAAGGGATAGGCTTAACTGTAACTTCTCCGTCTTTAAAAGAAAAGTAACCTGTGAGTTTATCTAAATTCAATTTATCAGTATCTAAAAAAGAGACTTTATTATTCAATAGACTTAAAGTTTTAGAATTGCTAGCTTTTAATTTTGTATTTAGTAATTGTCCAAATAATTTTCCTGTTAATGTATTTAAATCTGGAGTCATATCATTTTTTAAATCACCAGAAATAGTAATAGTCGAATTTAGTTGACCTTCAATAGTTTTTGCAATAGGTGCAATGGCTTTCAGCATTTCTAATGACGAAAAAGATTCTGTAATATTCAACTCATTCAGGTTTAAATCCATAGAAAAAGTTGCTTTTTTACCTTTTGTTGAAACAGTACCATCAAAACCTATATTACCCCCAAAAACATTAGTTTGTAAATTTTTAAGATTTACAGTTTCATCTTTTAAAGTTACAGTACCTTTTACCTCTTTTAAATTGATGTTATCATAAACTACATTATTAGCTTTCGCATTAAGAATAATGTCTAAAAAAGCGGGCACTTTTAAAGATGATTTT
>NZ_MSCN01000001.1:334255-773574 GCF_002954685.1 Polaribacter porphyrae
GAATTTAGTTGACCTTCAATAGTTTTTGCAATAGGTGCAATGGCTTTCAGCATTTCTAATGACGAAAAAGATTCTGTAATATTCAACTCATTCAGGTTTAAATCCATAGAAAAAGTTGCTTTTTTACCTTTTGTTGAAACAGTACCATCAAAACCTATATTACCCCCAAAAACATTAGTTTGTAAATTTTTAAGATTTACAGTTTCATCTTTTAAAGTTACAGTACCTTTTACCTCTTTTAAATTGATGTTATCATAAACTACA
Source organism: Polaribacter porphyrae (assembly GCF_002954685.1). Taxonomy (GTDB): domain Bacteria; phylum Bacteroidota; class Bacteroidia; order Flavobacteriales; family Flavobacteriaceae; genus Polaribacter; species Polaribacter porphyrae. The sequence continues at coordinate 334,520 of NZ_MSCN01000001.1, forward strand.
TTATTAGCTTTCGCATTAAGAATAATGTCTAAAAAAGCGGGCACTTTTAAAGATGATTTTGCCTCTTTTTTTTTAGTAGAAGTAGTGTCTTTAGTTAAAAAATCAGCAACGGTTAGGTTGTTAGAGTTTAAATTAAAATTTCCTTTAAGTTTTTGATTATCAAATAAAAATCCATAGAAATTGTCTAAATTCCCAGTAATGTTTAAATCTGAATTTCCAGTTTTTGCATCAAATTCTTTTAGCTGAATTTTTGAGGTATCAAAATCAATAGCCGTTTTAGAAATATAAAAAGGATTTGCAACATCTTTATCATCATATTTAAAATTACTCACAGTAATATTACCACTGTTTTTAATATTTTGATAGCTACGTTTTTCAATCGAATTCATATCAAAACTAGTGGAGATATCAGCATTCAAAACTCCAGCTAATTTTTTTTCTAACGAAATAGGATATACTTTATCAATGTTATTTAAATTGATTGTTCCTTTAGCAGATAAATTAATTTTAGGGTTTTGAGTGATATTGCTCAAACTACCACTAGCATTAAAAATATCTTTATCAATCTTAAAAGAAACAGTTTTAAAAGAGAGATAGGTATCTTTAGTATTCCCGGTTTTGTTGATAATTTTAGTATCCAAATTAATATTAGTCACAGCTTTTTGCAGTGTATTATATTTAAACATTGCATTTTTTGATTGAAGAGAAATGTCTAATTTAGGGATTGAATTTTCTGAATAATACCCATTTATTGTTCCACTTAAATCAAAATTACCTTCAGTTTTTATGTCTTTTAAATTACCTGAATATTGTTTTGGTAATAAAGCTAAAGCATTTTTAAAGGACGATGTTGGTGTTTTAAACGTAATGTCATAGAGCTGTTTATCATCGACTAACTGAATAAAACCATCAAATTTTAATGGCAATTGATTTATAAAACCTTCATTTTCTTTAAACGTATATTTTAATTCTTTTAGGTTGATAGCCAATAAGGCATCTAAACTCACATCTACATTACTGATATAATTTACACCTTCCATATCTAAATGCAATTTGGCAGTGGTTTTGGTATCCAAATCAAGAATTTCTTTGGCAAAGTTTCCTTTTCCTGTATGATTAATTTGGCTAATATTTAAATGTGTTTTAGTGGATTCATCAGTATATAAAAAATCTATATTTTCTAAAGTATATTCTTTTATGTTGAGTGATAAATTACTTTCTTGACTATTTTTTTCTGTTGATGTATCCTCTTTTTTTGCAATATCATAATTACCAATATTATCTTTATTTATTTTGATGTTTATAAAACCATCAGAAGTAGAAATACTAGACAGTTCTAATGTTTCGCCAGTATTTTTAAAAAGCTCTGTAATCTTCATACTTAAGTTTAGTTTTTTTGCTGTAAAAAGTGTATCACCTAAAAAAGGCTCTTTATTAACAACTGCAATGTCTTCAATAGAAACACTTGCCAATGGAAAATTGGTAAACAAACTTAAATCAGAATCTTTAAAAGTGATGGTTGCATTAACGTCATTGTTAGCTGTATTTACAACCATTTGCACAATTTTATCTTTAAATAAAAAGGGAATAGAAACCAAACCAATAATCAATATTAAAAAAATACCAATTACCCATTTTAAAATTTTCTTTCCTTTTGACTTTTTCTTCTTATTCATAAAATACTATATTATTTACTAGACAAAATTAAAGCATTCCTTATTTTATTTTTGCTTAAATAGTGTTAATAATAACGCAAAAGAAAAGCAAAAAAAATATCCAACTAGTTTTTGCTAGTTGGATATTATAACTTTAAAAATAAGACTATTATTGTTGATACTTATCCATAGCCTCTTGAATTTGTTGTTCAATTTCACTCCAATCTGTTGTTGCAAAATAATAAGCATTATAAGCAAAGTATAAACCATTAATTACTAAAGTAACTAAAGCAAAGGTTTTAGCATTACCCATAGCAGTAATTTCTTCTGGATCATAATCTTCTGGGTTTGCTTCTACTTCTTTCATTTTTTTATTTGCAATTAAAAATGATGGAAGTGCCAAAATAATTCCTAAACCAGCAAAACAGCAGCATAAAATACTTAAAGAAGATAGCACATAGATAAGTGTAGTGTTTAATTTTTTCATTTTTGATTTTTTCTAAAGATTAATTTTAATTAGATAGTTGATAATTATTATTGATAAATTAAAGTAAGCTAATCTAGTAATTATTTTGTTGGATTGCTTAAACTTTTTAAAAAAATTGATTAGAATAAATACAGCTAAAATCAGCATTGTAAAAATCGCAGGATACATTTTAAAGGCACTCCAAAACTCACCATGAATTAAAAAAACAAAAGAACGCTGCAAACCACAACCCAAACAGTCAAAACCGAAAAAAGTTTTGCTAAAACAAGGTAGCATATAGTCTTCTATAGATAAAAACATCAGTTTATTTAAACATATTCATTCCTGGAATATTAGGCATTCCACTTTTTGCAGCAACAGCCAACTCATTTTCATTAATGGCAGTAGCTTTTTCAATAGCTTTATTTAAAGTGATAATTAAATAATCTTCTAACTCTTCAGCATCATTTAATAAAGTCTCATCTATAGTAATGGCTTTAATTTTTCTATTAGCAGTTAAAGTTACTTTTACTTTATTATCAGAAGAAGCCTCATCAATCAAAACTGTATCTAATCTTTTTTTAGTTTCTTCAACTTTTTCTTGAGCCTCTTTCAGCTTTCCCATCATTCCAGATAAATCTCCAAACATAATTTTTGTATTAAATTTTTAACAAAATTACTAATTTAACATGAATTTTGCAGGACTAATAAATGAGAAAACTTTTTCGTTACACATTCGTATTATATCTTATTTTTGCAACCGCTTGTAAAATGATAACTAGTATATGAAAATTTCTAATATTGAAATTCCAATAGCAAAAAAGAAACTTACTCATCTAGAAAAACATGGAGATGTTAGGGTTGATAATTATTTTTGGATGCGTTTATCTGATGACCAAAAATTAGCACCTGTTAAAGATGAACAAACACAAGAGGTAATTGATTATTTAAATTCTGAAAACACTTATTTTGATAGGGTTACTGCAGATACCAAAGATTTTCAAGAAGCATTATTTTTAGAAATGAAGGGTAGAATTAAAGAAGATGATGCTTCTGTACCTTACAAAAGCAATGGTTATTTTTATATAACTCGCTATGAAAAAGGAAAACAATACCCAATTTATAGTCGCAAAAAAGAGACGTTAAAGACAGATGAGCAAATCCTCTTTGATGTTAATAAAATGGCAAAAGGTTTTGAATATTATCAATTAGGAGGTTTAAATGTATCACCCAATAATAAACTAGCTGTTTTTGCGACTGATACAGTAAGTAGAAGGCAGTATTTTTTGAGAGTAAAAAATCTAGAAACAGGAAAAATTTACAAGGATATTATTGATAATACAACTGGAGGTTCAGTTTGGGCAAATGATAACAAAACCATTTTTTACACCAAGAAAAACCCTGTAACATTAAGAAGCGAAAAGATATTTAAACATGTTTTAGGTACACCAATTTCTGAAGATGTAGAAGTGTATCATGAAAAAGATGAAACCTTTGGATGTTATGTAACTAAATCAAAATCAAAGAAATATATTATTATTAGCTCGTTTGCAACACAAACTACAGAATCTCGTTTTTTAGATGCTGATACTCCAAATGGTGAATTTAAAATATTACAAGAAAGGATTACAGATTTAGAATATAACGTTTCCCATTATAAAGATCATTTTTATTTTTTAACAAATAAAGACAAAGCTACCAATTTTAAATTGATGAAAACATCTGTTAATAAAACATCAAAAGAAAATTGGGTTGATGTAATCTCACATAGAGAAGATACCTTGTTAGAAGACTTTTCAATATTTAAAGACTATTTGGTTTTAGAAGAACGTAATAATGGATTGAATAAAATTCGAATTAAAAGATGGGACAATCAAGAGGATTATTACTTACCTTTTGATGAAGAAACCTATACAGCAAATGTATATGGAAATCCAGAATTTGACACAGAAATCATAAGATACTCGTACAACTCATTTACAACACCAAGTTCTGTTATTGATTTTAATATGAATAATAAATCAAAGGAAATTAAAAAAGAACAAGAGGTTTTAGGAGGTAAATTTAAAAAGGAAAATTATAAGAGTGAACGTATTTGGGCATCAGCCAGAGATGGAAAAAGAGTAGCCATTTCTTTAGTATATCATAAAAATACAGCACTAAATAAAGATACACCTTTGTTGCAATATGCTTATGGTTCATATGGCTATACCCTTCCAGATAGTTTTTCAACAACACGTTTAAGTCTGTTAGATAGAGGTTTTGTTTATGCAATTGCTCACATAAGAGGAAGCGAATATTTAGGTAGAAATTGGTATGATGATGGTAAAATGCTCAACAAGAAAAATACATTTACAGACTTTATAGATTGTTCTAAATTCTTAATCGAAAAGAAGTATACATCAGCAAAGCATTTATATGCAATGGGTGGTTCTGCTGGCGGATTATTAATGGGAGCTATCATAAACATGAACCCTGAATTATACAATGGCATTATTGCAGCTGTACCTTTTGTAGATGTAATTTCTACAATGTTAGATGACTCAATTCCGTTAACAACTGGCGAATATAATGAATGGGGAAACCCTAATAATAAAGAATACTATGATTATATAAAATCTTACTCACCTTATGATAATGTTATCGCTAAAGAATATCCAAATATGTTAGTTACAACAGGTTTTCATGATAGTCAAGTTCAATATTGGGAACCTGCAAAATGGGTAGCAAAACTCCGTGAGTTAAAAACTGATAACAATATTCTTTTGTTGCATACTAATATGGATTCAGGTCATGGAGGAGCTTCTGGGCGTTTTGAAGCCTTAAAAGAAACTGCAAAAGATTATACTTTCTTATTGGCTTTAGAGGATAAAATATCCATTGAAAAGTAGATAATTGTAAATGAATTTTATTATTCAATAATGATGATTACTTTTGCAATCGCTTAAAGTTTTATAATGACAAGAAATCAAGGAATAACTGATAATATTTTACAATTAGTAGGAGAAACTCCACTTGTAAGATTACACAGTATTACTAAAGATTTTAAAGGTAAATATTTTGCAAAACTCGAAGCTTTTAATCCAGGTCATTCTGCAAAAGATAGAATCGCATTACATATTATAGAAAATGCAGAAAAGAAAGGCATAATTAAAAAGGGGTCAACTATTGTAGAAACTACATCAGGTAATACTGGTTTTAGTTTGGCTATGATTAGCATTGTAAAAGGATACAAGTGCATTTTAGCAGTTAGTGATAAATCTTCGCAAGATAAAATTGATATGCTAAAATCTATGGGAGCAGAAGTGCATATTTGTCCTGCAAACGTAGCAGCAGATGACCCAAGATCTTATTATGAAGTTGCCAAAAGAATTCATAAAGAAACAAAAAAATCAGTATACATTAATCAATATTTTAATGAGTTAAATATTGATGCACATTACAGAACTACAGGCCCAGAAATTTGGAAACAAACAGAAGGCAAAATTACACATTTGGTTGTTGCAAGTGGAACTGGAGGCACAATTTCTGGAACTGGAAAATACCTGAAAGAACAAAATCCGAACATTAAAATACTAGCTGTAGACGCTTTTGGTTCTGTATTAAAAAAATATCATGAAACTGGTAAGTTAGACATGAATGAGGTTTCACCATATAAAATTGAAGGTTTAGGGAAAAATTTAATTCCTACTGCCACAGATTTTGATGTGATAGATATTTACGAAAAAGTAACAGATAAAGAGTCAGCCTTTGCTTCTAGAGAAATTGTAAAAAAAGAAGGAATCTTTTGTGGCTATACTTCAGGAGCTGTTTTACAAGCTACTAAACAATACAATAATCAAGGATATTTTACAAAAAATAGTTTTGTGGTTTTAATCTTTCCAGATCACGGATCACGTTACATGAATAAAATCTACAACGATTCTTGGATGAAAGCACAAGGCTTCTTGTAGAAAGATTACTACCTTAACAATTTGATTAACTGCGAAAAAAGCGGTTTCTTTGCAAATCGAAAAAAATCAAAAATTATAAGATGGCGTCAGATTTATTTGAAAGAATAAAAGCAGATAAAGGCCCTTTAGGAAAGTGGGCTGATAAAGCAGAAGGATACTATGTTTTTCCAAAATTAGAAGGACCAATTTCTAATAGAATGTCATTTAATGGCAAAAAAGTAGTGACTTGGAGTATTAATGATTATTTAGGATTAGCAAATCATCCAGAAATTTTAAAGGTTGATGGTGAAGCTGCTAACGAGCATGGAATGGCTTATCCAATGGGTGCTAGAATGATGTCTGGTCATACACCTTTGCACGAACAATTAGAACGTGAATGTGCTGAATTTGTTGATAAAGAAAAGTCATATTTATTAAATTTTGGTTACCAAGGAATCATGTCTGCAATAGATGCATTAGTAACAAAAAATGACATTATTGTGTATGATATGGATACTCATGCTTGTATTATAGATGGTGTGCGTTTACATGCAGGTAAACGTTTTGTTTACAAGCATAATGATATGGAAAGTTTCGAAAAAAATATCAAACGTGCAAAAAAAATGGCAGATAAAACTGGTGGAGGAATTCTTGTGATTTCTGAAGGAGTTTTTGGAATGCGAGGTGAACAAGGTCGTTTAAAAGAAATTGTTTCTTTTAAAGAAGAATATGGTTTTAGATTATTAGTAGATGATGCTCATGGTTTTGGAACACTTGGAGAAGGAGGTAGAGGTACAGGTTTTGAGCAAGGTGTACAAGATGAAATTGATGTTTATTTTGCAACTTTTGCAAAATCTATGGCAGGTATAGGAGCATTTTTGGCAGGTGATGCAGATGTAATTCAGTTTTTACAATATAATTTGCGTTCTCAAATGTTTGCAAAATCTTTGCCAATGGCAATGGTTAAAGGAGCATTAAAACGTTTAGATATGATACGTACAATGCCAGAATTAAAAGAGAAGCTATGGAGAAATACCAATGCTTTACAATCTGGTTTACGAAATGCTGGTTTTGATTTAGGAACTACACAAACTTGTATAACACCAGTATTTTTAAAAGGAGATATACCAGAAGCAATGGCAATGGTTAATGACTTAAGAGAAAATCATGGAATTTTCTGTTCTATAGTTGTATATCCAGTAATACCAAAAGGATTAATTATTTTAAGGTTAATCCCTACAGCTACACATACTCAAGAAGATATAGATGATACTATAACAGCTTTTTCTGCGATAAGAGAAAAGTTAGAAAATGGTACCTACAAAAAGATAGCAGCTTCAATAGTTTGATTTTTTTTAACCCTTATAAATTAATAAAAAAACCGAGCAAAGCTCGGTTTTTTTGATTCATAAAATCTACTATGTTTATACTTATATAAAAAATAATATTATCTTCTTAATAGAGAGAAATGTCCTTTTTTATTTATGACTGGTTTTGTATTATCAGCAGGTACTAAAGTAATATTATACCAGTAATCATCTGAAGGTAAAACTTTACCTTTAAATGTTCCATTCCAACCTTGTCCATCAATGGGGACTTGTCCTACAAGCTTTCCAAACCTGTTGAATATATTAATACTGCTATCTGGATAAAAGGTTTTATTAGCACCTTTAATTACCCAAGTTTCATTTTCGTTATCACCATTTGGTGTAAAGAATTTTGGAAATTGGATTACAGAAACTAATAAGGTTGTGTCTGGTAAACATCCATTTTTATCATTCACTATAATTTGATATATACCACCTTCTAAATTTTCAAAAAGCGGTTCATCTTGAAAACCTGCAAAAGGTGTTCTTGTATTGTCATCAGTATTTAATATTGCAAATTGATAATCTCCAGGGCCTAAATCGTTATTAATAGTATCTATAGAAATTGATAAATTTCGTTCATTATTAATGATGTTAGATTCATCTACAATAGTGATAAAGCTTGAATTTAACGTTGCAATATTAGATGGTCTTACCTCTATGGTTTCTTCTCTAGAACACATAGAACCATCTCTTGTTGTAGCAGTAACTTTATAATTACCAGGAGTAGATATGTCAATATTATCGGTTGAAGTAGTGTTTAAAGGTGTTCCATTTTCATCTGTCCAAACATAAGAATATACATCGTTTGGATTTTCTACAGAAATATTTAATGGTAAATCATTTAAACATAATATTTGTGGTGTTGTTACTGTAAAACTTGGTAAAGGATGGATAATAAGATCAAATTCTGCATCATCATTTACACAAAGTGTCTTCTTATTCTGAATACGTACATATATCCTTTCTGTTGGGTTAGTGTTTTCGTAAGGTGATAAAATAGGAGAATCTCCAGAAGATGCATCAGCTTTAGTTTTGTGAAATGTAACATTAAAATCATTAGAGTTTTGAGTAGAACCTAAAATTTCAGTTATTTTACTGTCAAAATCTATATCTTGAATTACTTGATTAGTATCATCTCCATCATCATTATTATCACAATAAGGTAAATTTGTAGGAGGTATAAATGTAGGTTCTGGATTTACAACAATAGTAAGCGTAGATTGGTCAAATACACAACCAGTATTCTTGTCAAGAATTCGAATAAATAAAACTTCTTCACTAATATTTGTTGTAGCATCAATCGTAACTCTAGTATCATCAGAATCATAACTAATTTTATCAATACCTGTAGAATTTAAATCCATTAAATCTGCCTGTGTTTTATGATATGTAATTGTAAAATCAGCAGCATTTCTTGCACCTAAAATATCTGCATCTCTTTGGCTCACATCAATATTTTGGGCAAGTCCGTTTCTAACATCACCATCTTTAGTTCCTACATCACATACTTCTAAAGAGGGTATTGCAGTTGTAATTATTGGTAAAGGATTGATAATTACATTAAAACTTGTGTGAGGATTTACACAACTTGTGGTTTTATTTTCTACTCTTACAAAAATTTCTTGAGTAACTGTATCTCCTTGAGTAAATGTTGGAGGTACATCATTTGTAAACTGTGTAGGTGTATCTATGTAGTCTGCATTTGAAGTATCACCAGAAATTGCAGTTGCCTCTGATTTAAAAAAGTAGAAATTAAAATCATTTCTATTTTGATTTGTACCTGCAAGTAATTCATCAATTCTTTGTGTTAAATCTATATTTCTATTGCTACCATTCGAAAAATTTCCATCAATTGCACCAGTATCACATTCGGAAATTGGAGAAAGCGTTTCACTACTCACTTTAGGTACACTATTAATTTGCAGTATAAATTCTCCCAACCCTTGGCAGTTATTATTTACTGTACTTAAAATTTTATAGTAAATTGGAAATTGAACACCACCATTGATTTGGGTGATATTAATTTTATTGATATCATTTCTATAGTTAGTGATATCAATTTCGTTTAACGTGTTTGCTCTATCTTGTATATTTTCAAAATATAAAACTCTTGTATTTGCTGGTGGGTTAATATTTGCTTCTATATTAGCTTTATCTAATGAAAAATTAGTAATATTATCAGTATCGTTATTCATACCAGTAGTATCATTTCCATTAGCATCTAAAAAATCGTCACATACAGGAGGCTGTAGAGCATTATATGGGTTATCTGGTGTTTGACCGACATTTATTTTTAACTCAATTAAATCTCTAGAACAATTTTGATTCGTAGTAACTCTTACAAAAACAGACTGTGTAGTATTTACTTGAACAGGATAAGATGTTGGGTCAGTTATTAAATTTGTGCCAGATGCATCTACAAAGTAAGTAAATGTTGCATTTGGTGTTTCAGAAATATTAAATTCAGCATTTTTTAAGTTTACAGTAGGATTGTTATTATTTGCAGCTATACATTGATCTAACTCTGGATTAGATTTTAGTACTGGTAAAGGATCTACTATTAACTCTAAATTAGTTGATGCATCATAACAGTTTACATTGTCTTTATTTTCTACTCTAATAAAAACTATTTGAGAAATTGTTACTGAATGATTTGCATTTTTAGGAATTACAGTTGTTGGGTCATTATTTTCAGCACCAATTTGAGTAGTATGATAAGTGATATTATATTGAGTTGGATCTAAACCATCTAAAGTTTCAGTATCTTTTGTATTTAATAAAAACGTTTGTACTTCACCATTTATATCATTTCCATCATCATCATTATCGCAAATTCTGTAAGGTGTTGGTTGTTTGGGTACAGGCAAATCTGTAACTGATAAAACAAAATCGGTAACTGCAAAACAAGCATTTGGTGCTAACTTATTTTGTACGCGAGCATAAATATTTTGAGAGCTAAAAGCAGTTGGATTTGTATAAGGATTCAAAATTTCGGTACCTACTGTATTAGCGTTAGCTTTATCCATTGTATCAAAATATTTCACTTCAAAAGTATTTGAATCCAATCCGTCTAAAATTTCAGTGTCTTTTAAAGTATTTAAATCAAATGAATTAAAACCATCTCTATCAGTATCACAAAAAACGATATCATCTGGTTTTTTGGCACTGGCTTGTTCATAAACTTCTATTTTAAAGGTTGCATTAAACTCAACAGGGTTATTACAACCATCAATAGCAGTAATTTTTAGACTATAAGTTCCAGCTTCACTAGCGGTAATATTTGTAAGTTCTAAATTTTTTATAGTAGCCGAATTAGATATTTCAGTGATATTTACTCCATCAGTGTATGTCCAAATATAGTTTTCATTTGATGTGCCAACATCAAGATCATCAGGTTTAATAGTTTTATTTTGATTAACACATAACTGTAAAGCTTGATTGCTTACTATAGGAAGGTTTGTATCTGAATCTGTTAGATTTATGGGTAATAAAAGAGATGAAATAAAAGGAGGTAGACCTTGGGTAGCAAATTTTGTACCTAAATAAATTGCATTTTTTGTAAAAATAACTTTAGAAGCTACTTCATAAGGGTTTTCAATTACATCTAAATATGGAGCATCTCCATTGGGGTTTGCTGCATTATTAGGATCTTGATAGGCTAAAGGTATTGTTGCATATATTTTTCCATCTGGGCCTAGTTGCAAAGCTCCTCTAAAACCTCCTTGTGGAAAATCTGTACTTCCTGCTAATTGTTCGTGAATTATAGTTCCAGATCCAGGTATATCAGCATCAGTCAGATCAAATTGGAATAATTTATAATTAACAGGGGCATTGGAAAGAGTTTGTCTAAAACCAGAAACAGTTGAAACGTATAGTTTTTTTGAATCTGCTGAAAACTCGATTCCATAGGGTTGACCTCCATTAAAGCTTCCATTTATTCCATTTAATAGAATAGTTCCATTATTAGGACTAACTTTTCCATTACTATTGTCAAAATCATACAATACAGCATTAGAACTTTGATTAGCAATCGCTAATTTAGAACCATCAGGAGATAATTTTAAATACCCTCTTCCACTGACAAAATTATTTACTGGACTAGGCACTGGAGTTAAATTTACTCCAGAATCATCAATTTTAAAAGAATAAAAATTTGTATTGTCTGCAGATACAACCCAAAAAGTGTTACATTCTTTACCTCTAACAGCAGCTACTTTTTCTGTCCAATCATTATGAAGTCCATTAGATAAATCTGTAAAAAAAACACCGTCATTATTTTCATCAATTAGCTGCCCATTACCATTATTCAAAGACATATCTATGGTATAATAATTTAATCCTTTACCATCTTCAGTAATACCTCCATTATTATTAAAACTTGGCCCATCATCAACAGTAAAAAGATAATATATTGTTGAGGAGCCTGGTTTAGGTATTATCATTCCAGATTGTGTGCTTGAAGGGTCACCTTTTAAATCATCTGCTCTATTACCATTGGTATACGTCATTAAGTTATGATTTCTATCAAAAACTTTAATTCCATCTGAATAAAAAAGTAAATTACCATTAGAATCTGAAAAAGATGAGCATCCCTCTAGTGTATTAATCTGTCCGTTCAACAAAAATCTAGGTGGGCTTTCATTAAAGTCAATACCAGCATTTTCACCAAAATACCAGATATTAGCTTCCTTTTGAGAAAATATATTTAATGTAAAAAGTAAGAATATTATTAACGAAAAATTCTTCATTTAATAGAGTTTATAATAGAATATTCAAATATATTTAAAAACTAGCACAATTACTCAATTTTTAACATTGATAAAAGTGATTATTTTTAGACGTAAGGATTAAACATTTGTAACATTTTTTAAATAAAAGCTACATATATTTAAAGTTATATTTCTTATACTTAAAAAAAATAACGAAATTGCTTTTTCAAAAATTGTTCAACCTTATAAAAAACTAAAATAATATGTCTGATGATTTTGATTTATTAGAAACAAATTCTAATGAGAAAACTGAAAAAGTAGATGTAAATTGGGGTAAAGCCATAGATACAATGAAATCTAAATTAGCTCAAGAAGACGACCCACAATCTCGTCAAAAAATACTGAATGCAACTTTAGATGATGTTGTACATATGGCTGAAAAAGACAGAACCACACTTTTAGACGCTATTAAAGATTTGACAGATTATCAAGATGAAGTAGGGATTATGTTTGAGAAATTCTCTTCTTTAAATCCTAAAGAGCAAAAAGTTATTGATGATGCTCAAAAAGAATTAGAAAGAGCCAGAATTGAATTAGAAGATGCTCAAAATAAACCAGATACTTGGTGGAATAATCTTTGGGGAAGAAAATCGAAAATAAAAAAAGAAATAGAAGAATTTGCTGAAGCAGAGAAAGTAAGAGCTGGTGCTGATAATAAGGCAAAAGCAATGTTTCAAGAACGTATTGAAAGTGCAGATGTAGAAACTTTATTAAGTGAACTTTCTTACAAATCTCAAGCTGCTGTTACCCGTTTAAAAAATAGGGAAGTTGAAATTAAAGAAGTAGAAGAAAAGTTAAAAACGGCTATTGTTGAAGCTTCCAAAAATCACACAAAATCTTTAGAAAAGAAAAAAGAGATTGAAGGTAAGCTAGAAGAACAATATGCTTTGTTAAAACAAGCACGTCAAGAATTAGATGAAATTGCAGACAAGCAATCAACAGCATATTCTGAAGCTATTGGAAAAGTAACAACAATTGAGCAAAAAGTTGAAGAGTTAGAAGGGCTTAAAAATGCCTATACAACATTAGCAGCAAGTAAAGATAGTTTTGTACATAAACATAATTTAACGATTAAAGTATTGACTTCTCTGCGTTCTAATTTACAAACTCACAGAGCAAAATTAAAGTCAGATACTGAAGAAAGATTAAAGTATTATGATGGTTATGTAGTGGCTTTAAAAGCGAGAACAGATCAAGAATTTGCTGGAATTTTAGAGCATTTAGGTGTAAAAACAGATGAACATATAGGTGAAACTTTAGCTTCTATGCATTCTGCAAGTGCTAGAGCTCGTCAAGAAATGATGGATAATATTCCTGTTCATGAAAAAGTAATGAAAGGCGTGTATAGCACTTATGCAGAAGCACTTCACGAAATCAGAGAAAAAGACATCGACATTCAAAAGAATTTTGCAGACAGATATGGAATAGACATGAAAGAGATTTTCGAGGATTATTATAAAGCTGATAAAGAAACACCAACTTTAGAAGATATTCCTACAGAAAAACCGAAAGTTGATAATTCAAATGATGATATGTTATCTTAAATGAGTAAGTAGTATTCAGTCAATAGTTCTCATTCCAATGTTGACTGTTTACTGAAAACTGCAAACTGAATACTAAAAAATGATTCCAACTCCTTTAGATTCTGCTGCTTTAAATTCCAAAGAACAATATGTTTTCTATCATAAAATGGTAGATTTTGTTCTAAAAGAATTGATTGTAAGCATTCAGCAAGAAGCTTTATGTTCTCAACAAGAATTAATTTTCTTCAAACAATATTCAGATTTGTTATTGTATTCTATTGAAGCAATGCGAATTAAATATATGTACGATGAGGAAGATAATATGAAAGTCGATTTAACAGATTCAGGATTTCCTAATTATTTAGAGTTTCGTTTTTTGTATAATGATTTAGAATTACGTGAAAATTATATTGATAAGTTAGTTGATATAGATAGTCTAAAATCACAATTTTTAGATACGCTTTTACGTAAAAAACAACCAATTAAAAAGAGAGATTTATTTAAAGCGTCATCAATAATATATTATACTTCTGTTAATAAAAAACTCATTTTCAATCGATTTGTACAAGGTAAAATTTTGGAAGGTCCTGAAAATGCAAACTATCAATATGTAACAAGTTGGAGTTTTTACGATGTAAGTCACAACAGACCTTTTATTTGTTTTATGTATTTTGATTATGATAAAAGAGATGCTATAAGAGACAAAGAAAAAATTTATCAAGTTTTAAAAGAAAGTGCAGATAGAGAAATGCCTTTAGATGCAATGGCTTATAATATTGATAGAAAACTAGAAGATATTCGTCCAAAACACATTAAAAGAATCGATTTAGGGCCTTTGCACAATGTTTTTGCAAAAGATGAAAACGAAATAACGCATACTATTCTAAAAGCCATAGCTGATAAAACAATAACATTAGATTCATATGCTTTATCATTAAAAATTGATGAAGTTTTTTCTGGAGATACTTTTACAGAAGGAGGTTTTTTTACAAAACAAACCATGCAAAAATGGAGCGAAGTTGTAAAACAACAATATCTTTTTGCATCACATAGAGTAATTCAATTACTTTACAATCAAGTGCCAAGAGCTTTAGATAAACTCGAGAAAGAACCAATTTTAATGTCTGATCTTAAGGTTAAGTAGTAAATAAAATTTAAAGCTATCAAAGACCTTACAGGTTTTGAAAACCTGTGAAGTCTGTAAATTGAAAACAGAAAAAAATGGAACACAACTCAACATTTCCTATAAAACAAAACGAATTAGATGTACTTCGTGATGAAGCTACAGACTATATAAAATCCGTTCAGTGGGAACAAGGTAATAAAGCAAAAAGTAGAGAAAAAAATGCCAAAGACGATTCCATTTTGCTGTATTTATCAAGAGCAAATAATGGAAGTAATGTTGAAGTTACTTCCGTTTCTAAAACTATTTTGGCGTTAAAAAAACGATTATTGCCAGATTCAATTGCAATTCCTGTTCATTTAAATCAAACATTATTTGCAGTTCAAGAAGGCTTAACTTTAGGAATTTGGATTAAAGATGCTTATTATGATGCATCAGGTTTATCAGCTTTAAATGAACGAAAAACGGCTTTAGATTCATCAGGAAAAAGAGAGTTTGAAAGCAAATTACAAACAGCAACTGCTTTTCAATTATTTGCAACATCCTATAAAATTTTACACGATTTAAAATCTTTTGCTTCTGATGATTTATCTGTAATGAAACAAAAGTTTGCAGGCATTCCAGAAGTATCTTTTTTATCGCCCTTAAAAGGAATTGCGTGTGCTTTATTTTACTTTGATAAATATTTAGGTCATCCAGAAATCATAAAATCAGACAAAGATGTTGTCGATTTTACTGTTGTTTATTTTGAAGCTTTAATTGATGAAATTCAGTTGCGTAAAAGCAGTTTAGAATATACAGAAACTATTGTAGACAGAACCTATAAATTAGAAAATTCAGATTTCGCAGTTTCAGGTTGGGAAAACGTTTTTCAAGGAACAGCTAAAAGTGTAGAGTTCAATAAAATTCAATTTGAGCAAATTGTAGGAAATAAAGATGCAAAACATTTTGCTCGTAGATTAACAGAAAGAATGTTGAGCTACGATTTTGAAGCACAGAAAAATCCGTTTCAAGAATTAGGTGGTTTTATGCCTGTTTTTATGGGATATGGAATTCCAGGAACAGGAAAAAGTATGTTAATTGCAGCAATTGCAACTCGTTTAAAAGAACATTGTGATCATTTAGATATTCCGTTTTTATTTCATCCAATGCCAGATACTCTAATCTCTACTTTTCAAGGAGGTTCTGCAGAAAAAATGGTAGAATGGATGAAACCAATGCAAGATCCAACTAAAATTATTTTTGCACCAATTGATGATGCAGAAAACAATTTACAAGAAAGAACAGCACAAGGTGTTTCTGCTGGAGTTAAAGAAGTTATTGGTGTTTTCTTACGATATACAGAAGGTGCGTATGCTGTAAATTATGGAAATTCGTCTGTGGGCTTATTTACAAACCTACCTGAAATGCTAGACAAAGCAGTGATTTCTAGAGTACAAGGAAGGTTTAAAATTGATGGAGCAAGAACAGAGCACGATTTTTTAGATCAAGATTATATTTGGTGGAAAAAGTTTGAAAAAACGATTCCAAATTTTGTGAATATGCAAAATCCACAGAATTATGATTTTTTGAAAGATCAAGGTTTGGCAAAAAATATGGGAGATATTTTAAATTCCGTAGAAAAACCATCAGAACGCAGCGTTTTAGAAGCTTATGACAAAGCAAGTCAAAAACACAAAACCAATGAGCATTTATTTTTTGCGACTTTATATAAAGAAATTCAAAAAATATTTCCATTCTTTTCATCAAGAGATGTTAGAAACATTCAATCTGCAATTTCATTGCGATTAACAGATTTTGATTTGGAGCAAGATTGGTTTGATAATCCTGAAACTTATTTCAAAAAAGATTATGCTACTAAATTGAATATGTTGCAAGAATTGATGAAAGCGAATATGAAAGGCTTGGATTTTTCTGAAATCAGAAGACAAGAAGTAGTGCGTTATTTAGATAATGTAGCAACTATAGCTGATACAGATTTTAAGCGTAAAGTTGATGCAAGAGTGAATCAGTTGAATATTGATTTGGAGGCAAGAAGAAATTTTGAAAATGGAAACTAAAAAGAAAATTAGCAATATAACATCAAAAGTAGCATCCAATTTTTGGGGAAAATTAGAACACGTAAACTTTGATTTTACGTTCAAAAATGGAAAATCTGTAAACTTAACACACGAAGTTTATGGTAAAAGTGATGGAGTTGCTATCTTATTATATAATCCTAAAACAAAAAAAGTAATTTTATCCAAACAATTTAGAATGCCAGTTTTTGTTGCAGGAGTTGATAACGGATTTTCTATTGAAGTTGTTGGTGGAGCTTTAGATGAAAATGAAACTGCAAAAACTTGTGTAATTAGGGAAACAGAAGAAGAAGTAGGCTATAGAATATCAGAAGTAAAAAAAGTAAGTACAGTTTTTTTATCTCCAGGAATCGTAAAAGAGAGAGTACATCTTTTTGTTGGTAAATACAAAGATTCTGATAAAACTGAAAATGGTGGAGGTTTAGAAGATGAAAATGAAGAAATTGAAGTTATAGAAACCAACTTTTCTGATGCTCTAAAAATGATTGAAACCGAAGAAATTATTGATGCAAGAACGATTTTATTATTGCAATATTTACAGATAAATAAATTGCTAAAATGAGTGGATTAGAAGAATTTGAAAATTATCAAACAAAGTTTGAAAAAGCAAGTATATTAAGAAGAATAGGTGCTTTTTTAATAGATTTTTTTATTTATTATTTGACTGGTGTTATTTTAGGATTTTTTTTTGATACACAAGATGATGGTGTTTTTAGTTACAATTTAGAAGGATTTCCAGCTTTGGTTAGCCTAGGAATTTTCTTTTTTTTGTGGCCAATTAGTGAAGGCATTTGGGGACAAACTTTAGGAAAACGTTTTTTGGATATTAAAGTAGTTACCAAAACATATGAACCTATTGATATTGGTAAAGCTTTTATTAGATTTTTTGTTGGTTTTGTAGATTGTATACTTGTTGTTGGAATTATTGTAGCAGCTGCAAATAAGGAAAACCAAAGAATTGGAGATTTGGCTGCTGGTACTTTCGTTGTAAAAAGCAAGTATAATGATTAAAAGTGAGATTCAAATTCAAGTAATAATTTCACTATAAAATGAAAGAAATTATATTAAAATATTATTTGCCAGTATTTGGAATGACACTTATTCCTATAGTTCCCCCTTTAGTGATAAATTATAATACTCCAGAGTTAGGTGAAATGATATTATGGTTATCTATAATGTCAATTGTTCTAACATTAGTTTTGGGTACTTTTCAATATAAATTTGGAGATAGAATCAACACCAAAAGGAAGAAAAAACAAATAAAAAAGGACTTATTTCAAAGGTTTATTTCAAATGGTTTTTCGAATAATGAAGTTTCAGTTTCTGGATACTTTAAAGATTATTTCCTAGTTATTTCACCTGAAAAAGATGAATTTCAACCAAACAAATGGTTGGAAATTGAAATTATTTTTAATCCCAAACAACAAGGTCAATTTATTCCAGTATATGTGTTTCAGAAATTACATAAACTCAAAAGAAAAGAGTATACTTGGAATTCAAATAGTCTTGTAATTAAAAAAGTATATGGATTTAAGCTTCCAAAGTATGATAAAATTATTGCTATTTTAGACAAAGCAATTACTGATTTAAAAAATAATAATATAGAATCCATCGATTATCAAAATTGGAATCACTCAATAGGTGAAAGTTTAAATCACTATAAACAAATATCAACTTTCAAAAATTAGCGTAATTCTTGAAAGACAAATGCAATTAGTCGTTTTTTTAAAATCAGTAAATAAATCAAAAGCGCAAAAGTCCTTTCCTTTGGAAAGGATTTAGGATAGGAAAATGAACAAACTAAAAAAAGCAAATCTGTACAGAAGCGAACTAATTCCCATAAGTGGAAAATTGGTAGAACGTTATAATAAATGCTTGGTAAAACTGGGTTTTAAGCCTACAAAATTAACTTCGTTTTCCATTGACGGAATTGGTTGGAGTCCAGAAATTGCTGAAGAAAAAAATAAGATTTTCTACCTGAATAATGGAGAAGCAAATCCGCACGCAATTTTAATAACACCATTACAAAAGGGATTACCCATATACAATCCATATCATTCTTTTGATGTAGAATTGATGAAATTGGTTTTTAGAACTCACGAAAAAAAGATTCAAAATATTACAAGAGACTCAGCTATTTGTATCGATTTTGATCAATATATAGATGTGTTTTACGAACCTTTAGATGTTTTAAAATACGAAGAAATTATTATCAAGTTTCATTTGATTGATAATTTACAGAAAGCCAAAAAAGAACAATTAAAACTGATTGAAACCTTTAAAAAAGATACTAATTTTATTGACGAAAATATTCATCAACAGTTATTAGCATCAGCAAAAAAATATGGCGATTTAAGAAATAGAAACATCACTTTAGATCCAATAGTTTACACATCAGATTCTTTTTATACTAAAGCTTTTGGCGGAATTTATCTCTTAAGAAATTTTATAAAACCGATTCTTGTTTTCGAAGAAGATGAAGCGTATAGAGAAGCTATAAACGATACTACTTATGATGTTTTGATGTTTCATATTTCGCAATCAGAATTGATAGCACAGTTGAAAGATCATTTTATTATTGAGTGTAATTTATCAAAAGAAGTGAAAACAGATAGGTATGATCGTATTAAAAAATTTATTTTCGGAGAAGTTTTAACAGATACCCAACATCCAGTAAGCGATATTTTAGAAGATAAAATGTTGTTCAAAAGTTATCTGAATAAAATCGACATCAAATCACGTAAAAAAGTGATGAGTGTTGAGCGTTATTTAGAGAAAAAAAAGAGCAATAGTGATTTGAAAATAAAGGATATTGTAAATCAAGAATTCTATTTTGCCCTACATAAACCTCATTCCTCTTTAAGACCACATCATCAAGATTTAATCTGGAAATTGTTGATTAATATTTCATCAAAAGACGTGTTATTTTGGTATTGGTATGATAAAGAAGACTTTTACAAAAACTTTAAAACTTGGCAGGAAACCAAAAAAGATTGGGTAATTGAAACTATTGTCGGTGGGTTTTAGGAAGGGGTTCAAATTAAGAATTTTGTATATTTAGAGTAAGAAAACAACAAGTTTTGCATCCTGCAAGGTTTCAAAAACCTTGTAGGTATCAAATTAAATAAAATAATACCTACAAGGTTTTTGAAACCTTACAGGAAAAAAAATAAAAAAAATATGACAATAGAACTCATCACCTTCATAGCATCCATTTTATTTGGAGCCGTTATTTTCTGGAGAGAATCTCAAGGAAATGGAGTATATCGTTTTTTTAATAAAATGATGAATTCCAAAGAATTGCAAATGAAAACAACAGACAAAAAAGGCTTTGTATATCAACAATCCTTCTTCTTAAGATTGGTGTTTATTGTTTCACTTTTTTTAATCGGAATTATAATAACACGTATTTTAATTCCAATAGATTTGGCAACCATATCTTTATTTGCTTCTATGATTTTCGGGACTTTAATAGGAATGTATCTAGCAGGATTTATCTTTAGATCATCAGCAGTTATTGAAGAACAATCAGAATCTTTAGAAGATAAATTTCAAGATGTCATTGAAAAAGGAAAAGATTTTATCGAAGATTTAAAAAACGAAGAACCTGTTGCTATAGAAAAAGCACAAGAGGAAATTAAAAAAACACCTAAAGAAAACGAAAAAAGTGCTAGAGAACGTTTAAAGGATAAAGGACTTTTGTAAATCTGTGTCATTCCTGCGTAGGCAGGAATTTCATTAAAAAGAACAGTAAGTGTATTCGTAGTAAAATATTTAAGAAATGATAAAATCATATTGGAATAAAGGAGCAAAACAAAAAAGAAACATCATTCTATTAACATTATTGCTAATAGGATTGTTATTCTTTTTAAGAGACGATTATCAACCAGCATTATTGTTTTTTAGAAAATTCATTTTCATCATTTTATTGTGCTTTATGGTTCTGTTTTTCGGATTACGAAAATTTAGAAAATCTGCAAGTACAGGAAAACGTTTAGGTATTTTAGGAATGCTAGTAATATTTTTTGGGTTGCTATATTACGTAGGTTTCCATTCTAAAATGTACAATTATATGCAAACCTACAATGTTTTTAACGACTTAAATCGCATTGAAATTGTAGAACTCCCATTAACACAGAATGAAAGAATTCAACCATTAAGAAATATCTTTTCAATGGCTAATGAATCTGTAGGCGAAACCAAAGATGTTTCCTTGCCACATTTGGTAAGAGTAGATGATAGTAATCAATGGACAATGGCTATACAGCCCACAGAAAAATACTATTGGCAAGGTATTAAAGACAATACAGAAGAAGTCTTTTCAGTATCTAGTACCACACCATTTCCAAGGTTTTCTAGCGAAAATAGAATACCTGTAACCTTTTCAATTGGCGAATCTTTAAAGTTTAGTAGAAACACCTACAATGCAGTTGTACAACGTTTAAATCCTTGGATGCTGTTCAATTACGAGCCAAGTGATACCTATTATATGAAAAACGATAAAGGAGCTTGGGTACAGGTAGTGAGTTTAATAAAGTGGAAAGGTTTCTTTTTTCCTTATCCAACTTTTGGTGGAGTGATGATTGTAGAAAATGGCGAGCATTCTTGGAAAGATTATCTAGAGAGAATCACCATAGGAAAAGGAACCTATGTTGCTCCTTCAGCAATGAAAAACTATGTCTTTTTAACACGCCAAAATACGGTTGCAGAAAAAGTGTCGCGTTTACAAGCAGAAAGTTTAAAGTTTTTGGCAGGTTTTTCAGACCCTTTACCTTGGAATATGAAAACCGCAGTTAAAATTCCAGATTTAGAAGACGATCAAAATCAGCAACCTTTTGTAACCGATTTCGATTTTTCGGACACCAAAACTGGTGCTTATAGTGGCTTATATCATTGGTTTGGTTTAGAGCCTGTGGGTGCAGAAAGAACCAGTTTAACGTTTAGTGTTTTTATTCCTGCAGATGGTACAGACGCATTGTATTTTTACGATCACGCTTCTAAAAAAGAAGGTTATGCAGGCGTTTCTGCAATGCCTTTAAAGGTGATAGAATCTCGAAAAGAATACGATTGGTCTGTAAACAAACCTGTAGAGTTTAGACCTTATATTAAGGAAATTGCAGGAAGAAAACGGATGTTTTTTTTAAGTACCATTTCTGCCATTAAAAAAGAAAATGCACAGTTTGATGGTTCTGCAACTCCAGATTTGGCATTAATTGATGCTGAATACAGAGATGTAATTTGGATTGATGCCAAACACCCAAGCAAATGGAATGAAGAAGTATATTTGCAACTGAATGAAGCATGGAGAAGTAGCGAAAACCAGAATATTTATTTTGAAAAAGAGAAAACTATTTTAGAACAAAACCGACAAATATTAGATTCCATTCAGTTGTTATCTAACCAACAAGCAAAGCAAAAAGAAATAGAACGTTTGCAAAAACGTATTGATTCTATTAAGATGAACTAGCGTCATTGCGAGTTTACGAAGCAATCTCTTAATAGAGAAACAAATTATTTCAGTCGTAGACTTGGTTAAGTCAAAGTTTTTTATCTTTAAAAGAAAAAGATGAAAAAGTACCACGTTTATTTCTTAACGAACAAAAATAATACTGTTTTATATATTGGTGTAACTAGTAATCTACTTAAAAGGATTTACCAACATAAAACAAAAGAATTTAAGGGTTTTACTGCGAAATATAATTGCAATAAGTTAATATATTTTGAAGAATTTGATGATATTAACTCTGCTATCGTAAGAGAAAAACAATTAAAAGCTGGAAATAGAAAACGTAAAAACGACTTGGTAAATTTAGAAAATCCTAATTGGAATGATTTATCTGATAACTGGTTGTTTCAGTTTTAAGTTTGTCATTGCGAGTTTACAAAGCAATCTCTTAATCGAAAGAGAGATTACTTCATTCGTTCCTCATTCGTAATGACGTCTATTTAATCAGTTTAGAAAAAAGGATGCCATTTCAAATGCAAGTGGAATTCAACGATTCAATAAAATGTAAAAGTAGAGTTAACCTAAAGCTAGACTTGTTAGCTAACATTTTTAATTTTAGATAATGTCATTGCGAGTTTACGAAGCAATCTTCTAATTAAAAACAGATTACTTCATTCGTTCCTGACTCGTAATGACTTCTATTTAATCAGTTTAGAAAAAGGATGTCATTTTTAATGTAGCACATTCAACCATTCAATAAAATGTAAAAGTAGAGTTAATCAGGGCTAGACTTGTTAGCAAACATTTTTATTTTTAGATAATGTCATTGCGAGTTTACGAAGCAATCTCTTAATCGAAAGAGAGATTACTTCATTCGTTTCTCATTCGTAATGACGTCTATTTAATCAGTTTATAAAAAGGATGCCATTGCAATATGGGCTAGACTTGTTTGCTAGCATATGGATTTTAAATTGAATTTTAACTGAAAAGTTTATCAAAAAATGCACTATGTCTATTTTGAGCTATATCCAATAACTTTCTAAAACTCATAACTTCAATATGCATATTTAATTCAGGTTGAATTTTATAATAAGTTCCAAATGGTGTTTTCTTCCAACCTTTACCTTCATTGAATTTTGCTAAAAGAGGTGGTATAATATCCATAATTATAAATCCAAACTTTGGTGTATTATCTGTTATAATGATATGATTTCCTTTATAATTTTTTTTATCTTGTTTATAAAGAAATTCATCAAAATACAGTTCTACTAAATCAGAAAACTGCCATCTATAATTTTTTTTATTTTTTTGATGAGCAATATCACCAGGTCTTTTGAATTCAAAAATTACCATTGAGTTAACTTCTCCAGCACTCCTGTTTCCAAAACTAATTGGATTATTAAACATATCTGGACTATCTGTTAAGAGTAAGTCAGGTTCTTTACTACTTTTCTTTTGCGAAAATGAAGTAATTGACTTGTCAGAAGCAATAAATTTATAGTTAATAAATCTTTCATCTAATAACCAAAGATTATGATTTTCGTATGAAGTTTCATTGCTAGTTAAACCCATTGGAAAAATTATGTTATGTACATCTTCTTCTAATTTATATTTTCCTTCTTCATCAGCGTCTAAAAACTTTTCAAATAATTGAATTATAGCTCTTCTTCTTGTCATATAATCCGCTAAACTATCAACATCATAAGCAGTTTTTTCTCTTATGTCATCTTTAATTTGTTCAATTGATTCTTCATTAATCTGTTTGTCAGATATAAATTTATCTATATGATTCTCAACTTTTTTTCTTGCAGAATATGAAATTTTATATAAATGTTCTTCAAGTTTGTCCTCTGATAAATTGGGAGGAATTGAATCTAAAATTGAAGTGTTTTTTAAAAAACTTCTATACCTAGGTGCATTTTGTATTATATAATTTTCTATTTGTTTTTGACTTTTAATTTTGGACTCTTTTCAAATTCATCGTATTCGTTTTCTAAAATTAATGTTAGTTTTTCTTCAATATCTTGAAATGTTATTAGTTTTGCATCGTTGAAAAGTAAATTTTCGTTTTCTTTAGGAATATTAAATCCGTTTCTTGTGCTAAAAGCTTTTTGATTTAAATACTCTGATACAACATAAACATCTAGAAAATATAATTTTCCATTTTTTGTAATTGGATAATTGAATAAACTATTAAAATTTTTAATGTTTTTTGGTGTCCCAACTACTCTTGAATTTGCACAATAATAAGCATAGTTGTTTTTCCTATTGCCTTCTTTAGGAGTTTTGGTTATATAAATCTTAAATGATTTTTCTTTTAAATCAAAAGTTCTTTCTTTCTCTTTAGAAACTTTTTGGAATAAATCATTTATGTATTCAACTTCATTATTCTCTTCATCATAAATAACAATATTTGGTAAAGTATCATTGAGGTAATAAATTAGACAATGTTCCATTACCTTTTCTGAAATCATTATTTTCAAAGTAATTACTTCTAGTTTTTAGATTTTCAAAAGCGGCAAGTACAGTAAATCTTCCAATTCCTTTGCATCCAAATTCTCTATTTATCTTTGAGAAAGGTGTTTCAAAAGATTTATAGTTTTTTTGATTAAAACCAATCCCATTATCTGTTATTATTATACTTTCAATCGTATTAACCTTTTCAAGGTTAATTTGTCTTGGTGCTTTACCTCGAATGATTTTAACTTGTATATATTTATCTTCAGCTTGGGTATCTGATTGCTGTAAGCTTATCACTGAATTGACTATACACTCCATTAAGGGTAATAAAACGTCATCAGCTGTTAAATCAACCGTCTCAACAATGTTTTCTACAGGTACAATCATTCTTTAATAGTTCAGGTTTAGTAATAAATATAAATTTTCATGAATAATCCTTGTCTTATAATTCTTTTTATCTACTGTTTCAAAGTTAGTTTTTTTATTTAGAAAATCAACAGTAAAAATTCCTATAAATATTTAAAATTAGTATAAAATACTTCCAAGGATATATTTTCCTTGGTAAATAAAATTATTTGTTGTAACTTTGTTATGAAATTATAAATTAACCATTATGAAAACAACAAAAATTATTTATTATATCTCAACTGGTTTATTAACCTTATTAATGCTTTTTTCAGTAAGTCAGTATTTTTTCAATTATGAAGTTATAGAAAGTGCATTTCAAAGTTTTGGGTATCCAACGTATTTAATTTATCCTTATGGTACTATTAAGTTATTAGGTTTAGTGGCTTTATGGTTTATACCCAATACTTCATTAAAAGAATGGGCATATTCAGGTTTCTTTTTTGCGTTTATATTGGCATTTTTTGCTCATTATATGATAGGTGATGGAGAGCAAATGGGGGCTTTAGTAGCTACAGTTTTATTATTAACGTCTTATTTTACTTGGAAAAAGATACAAGCCTAATGAGAAAATCATCTGAAGTAGTTTTATCAGAAAAAAAATATTTTGCGGAGGCAAAAATCAGAAATCACTTTGTAGTAATAGACGAACCTGTTGCTTCTGGAGGTGGAGATACAGGCCCAACACCAGTAGAATATTTGTTAACAGCAATTGGTAGTTGTGTATCTATCACTTTAAGAATGTATGCAGAAAGAAAAAGTTGGGATGTTGGTAAAATAAAAGTAATTGTTTCTCAAAAAGAAGAATTAACATCACAGGGAATTAAAAAATCGTTAGTTGAAGAAATCTCTTTCGAAAAAGAAATAACAGATGAACAAAGAGCCAAATTATTAGAAATTGCTGGGAAATGTCCTGTTGCCAAGATGGTAAAAGGAGAAACAGAAATAGTAAGTAGTATTGAGTAAAACTAGTTTGAAGTTTGAAGTTGGAAGGGAAATTATCAGTTCACAGTTTTCAACCTTGTCGGTTCAAGTGATTTTTCTTTTTTGAAAAATTGTATCGAGAACAATTAAACAAATACACAAATAACATACAAAAAACATGAAAAAAATAGTAGCATTTGCAGGGAGCACAAGCTCAACATCAATAAACAAAAAATTGGCAACTTTTGCAGCAGAAAGTTTAGAAAACACAGCTTTTGATGTTATAGATTTAAGAGATTTTACTCTGCCAATCTATAGCATAGATGAAGAACAAAAAGGTTTACCAGAAGACGCAAAAAAGTTTAGTGCACTTTTAGACAACTATGATGGATTTATCTTGTCTTTAGCAGAACATAATGGTTCTTATGCAGCAGCCTTTAAAAATATTTTTGATTGGAGTACAAGAGTAGAAAAAAACTTTTTTAGAGACAAACCATTATTATTAATGGCAACTTCTCCAGGAGGCAGAGGAGGAGCAACTGTTTTAAATGCAGCAGCAACCTCTTTTCCACATATGGGTGCAAAAACAATTACAACTTTTTCTTTACCCAATTTTTATGATAATTTTAAAGAAGGTAAAATTGTAAATGATGAGTTTGCATCAACATTACAAGAAAAAGTAATCGAATTTGAAAACACAGTAAATCAATAAAATATGAAAATAACTTTATATGGTAAACAAGGTCATGCTTATACAGTAGCCTTTAAGAATTTTTTAAACTCAACTGATGTTCCATATATTTATAAGGATATTTCAAAGGATGTTGATGCAAGAGAACACAGCAAAGAATTGTATGGAGGAGTTGCAAAATACCCAACGTTATTTGTAGATGATAAAGTGTTTCTAACCCCAACTACAGAAGAATTTAATAAGATAATGCAAGATTTAAAGTTGAGAGCATGAAAATAGTGTGAAGCTGGAAGCAGGACGTTTTAAGTACACAACTAACAATAAGCATCTAGTACCAAACATCACACACCAAACATAAAAACATGGGAGATATTTCTAAAGATATAAAATCGAAGTTTAAGAGTAATAAAGTTAAGGCATTAATCAATATAAAGTATACTTCAAATTGGTTAAGTAGTAAAGAAAACGAGTTTTTTAAACCTTATGGAATTTCGCCTCAACAGTTTAATATTTTACGAATTTTAAGAGGAGCAAAAGAAAGAACAAAGGTGCAAATTGTAAAAGATAGAATGATAGAAAGGGCACCAAATGCAACGCGTTTAATGGATAAGTTGTGTGATAAAAAATTAATTAAAAGAGAACGTTGTGAACACGATAGAAGAGTGGTGTATGTAAAAATTACTAATCAAGGTTTAGAATTATTATCTACAATTGATGAAAATAAAAATTTATCATTTTTAGAGAAATTAACAGAAAAAGAGGCAGCACAATTAAGTGATTTATTAGATAAAATTCGTTAAAAATTGTAATCCTGAACTTGTTTCAGCATCTCAAATAAAGGTGTTTTTTTATCAAAATATTTTCCAAGGAAAATAAATTAAAAGCAAATAATTATGAATTTTAGATATAAAAGACAAAAAGTACCTAGCATTATAATCAATTGATTATAAAATGAATGCTAATGTCAGTTCGAGTGATTTCGATTTTTCATCGAAATTGTATCGAGAATATTTTAAAGTTGATATTCTTATTCTCGATACAAATTTTATTCATTCAAATCATAAAATAAAGTCGAATTAATAGAATCTAAATAAATATAAGATCTTGAGTCAAGTTAAAGGTTATAAACAAGTTTACAATGAAAACATATAAAACAATACAACATAAAGTAACAAGTCCATTAGTAAATATGGGACCAATTAGATTACGACAACCATTACCAACTCAAGGTATAGAAAATGTTGATCCTTTTTTATTATTACATCATTATGGACCTTATGCAATATCAGAATTCAACAATCCTTTTGATTTAGGCCCACATCCACACAGAGGTTTTGAGCCAATTACTTTGTTATTTATAGGAGAACAATTGCACAGAGATTCTTTAGGAAATGAAATGGTGGTAAAAGCAGGTGGAGTTCAGTGGACAACTGCTGGACGTGGAATTATTCACGCAGAAGCACCAACCAAAGAATTTGTTAAAAAAGGAGGAGATTTAGAGGGGATTCAATTGTGGTTGAACCTTCCTGCAAAAGATAAAATGATACCACCTAATTATCAACATTTGGAAGATGAACAAATTCCAAAAGTTTTTTCTGATGACAAAAAAGTGCAGTTAAATATTATTGCAGGAAATCAACACGAAGAAAACGGATTGATAAAAACACAAACAGAAGTAAATGTTTTTACAGTTAATGCCAAAGAAAATGGAATGATGGAAATTGAAATTCCTGAAAATCATCAATCGTTAGTTTACCTTTTGGATGGTGAGGTTTTGGTAAACAATTCTGATGTTCTAAAAAAAGGAGAAAATCAAATGATAATTTTCAATCAAGATGGAAATACCATTCAATTTGAAGTAAAAGAAAACAGTACATTACTGATTTTGTCTGGAGCTCCAATTAAAGAAAAGGTGACTCAATATGGACCTTATGTAATGAACACGCAAACTGAAATTTTAGAAGCAATGCGTGATTATCAACAAGGTAAAATGGGATATTTATATTAATCAGATTTTTAGACTTCTAGATTTTAGATGATTAGAACACGATTAAAATCTAATAATCTAGTAGTTTAACAATCCAATAATCTTAAAAAAAAATGAAAAAAACAATTCACAAAGCAAGTACAAGAGGATATGCAAACCATGGTTGGTTAAAATCGCACCATACATTTAGTTTTGCAAGTTATCAAAATCCTGAAAGAATGAATTTTGGTATGTTAAGAGTCTTAAATGATGATGTTGTACAACCCAAAATGGGGTTTGGCACACATCCCCATAGAAATATGGAAATCATTTCAATTCCAATTTCAGGAGCATTATCTCACAAAGATTCTATAGATAACAAACGTTCTATAGAAGTAGGAGAGGTCCAAGTAATGAGTGCAGGAACTGGTTTAACACATTCAGAATTTAACGATTCTAAAACAGAAGAAACCAACTTTTTACAACTTTGGGTAGTTCCAGAGAAAAATGAAGTTGAACCTTATTACAATCAGAAATTTTTTGAGGAAATAGGACGAAAAAATAAATTTCAAACGTTGGTTTCTCCAAAAGATAAGCAAGTAGAAGGTTCTTTACCAATAAATCAACAAAGTTATATTTCTATGATTGATTTAGACGAAGGTTTCGAAACTGAATATGAATTGAAAAATGGTGCCTATTTTTTCTTAATTGATGGAAAAGTTGAAGTCGCTGATGAAACTCTAGAGAATAGAGATGCAGCTGGTATTTCAGATACGGAAAAGGTAACTATAAAAGCATCAAAAAAGAGTAAATTATTGGTTATTGATGTTCCTATGAATTAAAATTTTAATTCGAATTTTCTAAAAGTCAAAGAATACATTTCTTTGGCTTTTTCTTTTCAAAAAATAAGTATATCTTGCAAAGTATTATGCATGCATAATAAATTAAAAAAACTTTCTTGTGATGTTAACATAAGATTTCAATTAAAATTGTCATTCCTAATAAGGGAATCTAACTCCAATAGATATGAAGTACAAACACATTTTTGAGCCATTAGATTTAGGATTTACTACCTTAAAAAATAGAATTTTAATGGGTTCTATGCACACAGGTTTAGAAGAAGAAAAAAATGGCTATGAAAAAATGGCAGTGTATTTTGCAGAACGTGCAAAAGGAGGAGTAGGCTTGATTGTTACAGGAGGTATAGCACCTAATATTCAAGGTTGGACAGCCCCATTTTCTGCAAGATTAAGCTCAAAAAAACATGTAAAGAATCATAAAAAAGTAACTAAAGCTGTACACGAAGCTGGTGGTAAAATTTGTATGCAAATTTTACATTCTGGTAGGTATGGATATCATCCTTTTAATGTAGGAGCATCAGAAATAAAGGCACCAATAAATCCTTTTAAGCCTTTTAAACTAAAACAATCTGGTATTAAAAGAACCATAAAAGATTTTGTGAATTGTGCAAAATTGGCCAAAGATTCTAACTATGATGGAATTGAAGTTATGGGTTCTGAAGGCTATTTAATCAATCAGTTTATTGCAAAACGAACCAACAATAGAACTGATAATTATGGAGGAGATTATGAAAACAGAATGCGACTTCCTATTGAGTTGGTTACTAAAATTAGAGAAGCAGTAGGCAAGGAATTTATTATCATATATAGACTTTCTATGCTAGATTTGGTAGAAAAAGGAAGTTCTTGGGAAGAAATTGTACAATTAGGAAAATCCATAGAAAAAGCAGGAGCAACCATCATAAATACAGGAATTGGTTGGCACGAATCTCGAATTCCTACTATTGCTACTTCAGTTCCAAGAGCTGCATTTACATGGGTTACCAAAAAAATGAAAGAAGAAGTTAAGATTCCTTTAATAACTTCTAATAGAATAAATATGCCAGAAACTGCTGAAAAAGTATTAGCTTCTGGTGATGCAGATATGATTTCTATGGCTCGCCCTTTTTTGGCAGATCCAGAATGGGTAAATAAAGCCAGAGCAGAAAGAGACGATGAAATTAATACCTGTATTGCTTGTAATCAGGCGTGTTTAGATCATGCTTTTCAGAAAAAAGTAGCGAGTTGTTTGGTAAATCCAAGAGCTTGTCATGAAACAGAATTGAACTATAATCCAACAACTAATAAAAAGAAAGTGGCTGTAATTGGTGCAGGTCCTGCAGGATTAGCAGCTGCAACAGTGGCTGCTCAAAGAGGACATTCAGTTACTTTGTATGATGCAGATTCAGAAATTGGTGGTCAATTTAATATGGCAAAACAAATTCCTGGTAAAGAGGAGTTTTACGAAACGATTCGATATTTTCAAAAACAGATTGATTTACATAATGTAGCCGTAAAGTTAAATACCAAAGTTTCAGTTGATGATTTATCAACATCAGATTTTGATGAAATTGTTGTAGCTACAGGAATTAAGCCAAGAGAATTAAAAATTGAAGGCATCAATCACCCAAAAGTATTAAGTTATATTGATGTGTTAAAACATAAAAAACCAGTGGGCAAAAAAGTAGCAGTTATTGGAGCTGGAGGAATTGGTTTTGACGTTTCAGAATATTTATCTCACGAAGGTGAATCTACTTCACAAAACATAGATGCTTGGTTAAAAGAATGGGGAATTGACAAATCTTTAGAAGCCAGAAGTGGAATAGAAGGTATGCAACCAGATTTTCATCCATCAGTAAGAGAAATTTTTATGTTTAAAAGAAGTAAGGGTAAATTTGGAGGGAATCTGGGGAAAACCACAGGTTGGATTCATAGATCTAACTTAAAAAAGAAAAAAGTGCAATTTATTGGTGAAGTTTCTTATAATAAAATTGACGATCAAGGATTACATTACACACAGAATGAGGAACAAAAAATATTAGATGTTGATAATGTGATTATCTGTGCAGGTCAAACTCCATTTAAGGAATTATACCAACCTTTATTAGATGCAGGAAAAAGTGTAAACGTAATTGGTGGTGCAGATTTTGCATCAGAATTGGATGCAAAAAGAGCTATAGACCAAGGTTCTAGATTGGCTGCCAAACTTTAAGAATTACAAGTAGCACATTTGCCTGTTAGAAAAAAATCAACAGAATCTATACTTCTATTATTCAAATTTGGTAAAGCAATATTTGTAGGCAAACACTCAACTTTATCACAATCTGTGCATTGAAAATGAGGATGTACATCACTATGATGTTCAGAAGAACATCCTTGACATTTCGCATACCATTTCAAGCCTTCTTTGCCATTAAAAGAATGCAATATTCCTTCTTCTACGAGTCTGTCTAAAATGCGATAAACAGTAGTTCGATTCATTTTATCTTTAAAAAACTCAATGAGTTGCACAGCAGATTTAGCTTCATTTTTTGTTGAGAAAAATGCTAAAATTTCCTTAACTGATTTTGTTTTTCTAACGATTCCCATAATTACAAATCTAATGCAGTTTAGTTGCAATAACAAATTTATGTTTTATATTTGCGACTTAATCGCATTAATATTTGTTTATGATACATTTACAGGACGTTAACAAATCTTTTAAAGGCATTGTTGCTGTTAAAAATTTAAATTTAAAAGTTGAAAAAGGAGAGATTTTAGGTTTATTAGGCGCAAATGGTGCAGGTAAATCTACCACAATAAATATGCTTTTAGGCTTTTTAAAACCAGATAGTGGTAATGCAAAAATAGCTGATGTAAATGTTGCTGAAAATGAAAATGAAGCTAGAAAAATGATAGGATACATTCCTGAAAATGTAAATTTATATCCTTATCTATCAGGTTTAGAAAATTTAGATTATTTCTGCAAATTGGCAGGCTTAAAATATTCTAAAGCAGTTTTAGAAAATTATTTAACTAGATGTGGGTTACAAGAAGACGCGCATCAGAAAAAAGTAGATACGTATTCAAAAGGAATGCGTCAAAAAGTAGGTATTGCAATTGCTTATGCTAAAAACGCAAAAGTGTATTTGCTAGATGAACCTGCAAGTGGTTTAGACCCAGTTGCAAGTAACGAACTTTCTGAATTATTAAAAAAGTTAGCATTAGAAGGAGCTACAATTTTAATGGCTTCTCACGATATTTTTAGAGTGAAAGAGGTTTGTCATAAAATAGGAATATTAAAAAATGGAGTTCTAGTTAAAGAATTATTAACCAAAGATGTTTCTGCAAATAAGTTACAAGATTTGTATTTAAAATTTATGCAAAACTAAAAAGTTATGTTACAAATTATAAAAAATGAGTGGCAGTTTTTAACACGAAGCAAAATTTTTCTGGGAATCGCAATTGGATTTTTTAGTATACTTATAGTATCTGTTTACTTTGGGAATTTAGAAAATGAAAAGTTACAAAGTAAAGGTAATGACGCAAAAAAACATTTAAGAGAAAAATGGGTAAGCATTGAAGAAATGAACCCACATAGTGCTGCACACTATGGAACATATATATTTAAACCTACTAATTTAT
Organism: Polaribacter porphyrae; assembly: GCF_002954685.1. Taxonomy (GTDB): domain Bacteria; phylum Bacteroidota; class Bacteroidia; order Flavobacteriales; family Flavobacteriaceae; genus Polaribacter; species Polaribacter porphyrae. The sequence goes on from NZ_MSCN01000001.1 coordinate 367,791, forward strand.
TGAGTAGTTTAGATGATGGTGTAACTAGTGTTACAGGTAATGTTATTAAAGTAGAAGGTCATGTACAAAATGAAATTGTGCATTCTGCAGCTTCCCAATCGCAAGTAATTTCAAGATTTGGAAAACTCAAGAGTTCTTTATTATTGCAATATATTGTACCTCTTTTATTAATCTTTTTGGCTTTTAATTCTATAAGTAGCGAAAAGCAAAGTGGTCGTTTAAAATTACTTATTTTACAAGGAGCAAAACCAACAAAATTAATTTTAGCTAAAACACTATCAGTTTGGTTATATGGATTAGTATTATTATTAATAGTAGTAGTTACGTATGCTTTTTTGAATGTTGATAATATCAATACTGAAATTTTAAGCAGAACATTGTTGTTTTTTAGTACTTACTTATTGTATTATTTTGTAGTTACTGGTCTTACAATTTTCTTTTCAATACAATTTAAAACGCCAACATTAGGTTTAACCACAATGTTAGGAATTTGGATTTTATGGACAATTTTTTTGCCAAATATTTTGATGAGTTCTGTAGAAAATTGGTATTCATTACCTACAAGAAATGAGTTTAAAACTGCAATGAAAGAAGACAGAGCAAAAGGTTTAGATGGTCATAATCCTTCTGACGAAAGAGGAAAAGAGTTAGAGCAAAGTGTTTTGAGAGAATATAAAGTAGATAGTTTACACAAATTGCCAATCAATTTTGATGGCATTAGAATGCAAGCAGATGAAGAATATGGAAACATTGTTTGGGACAAACATTTTGGAAACAACAAAATGGTAATGCAACAACAAAAGAAAAGTTTCCAGTTTGCAGGCATTTTAAATCCTTTTATTTCTCTACAAAACTCAAGTATGGGATTTGCAGCTTCAGACAACCTACATCATCAAGAATTCTTATTACAAGTTGAAAATTATCGAAGAGTTTTTATAAAAATGTTAAATGACAAACACACGTTTGGAGGTTCTAAAACCGGAGATTGGAGCTGGAAAGCTGACAATGCTTTTTTTAAATCTGTACCAGATTTTGAATACAAACCCACAAAAATTAATCAGGCAATATCTAATTATTTAATAGATATTTTGGTATTAATTATCTGGTCAATTTTAATAATCTTCTTGCTGTTATATGCATCTAAAAAAAATAAAATTGTATGAAAATAATTACTATCTTTTTGTACGAATGGAGTCATTTTAAAAGAAGTCCGTTTAAGATAATTGCAGTTTTATTATTTGTTGTAGCTGGTGTTTACGGCTTACATAATGGGTTTCATTTGTATAAAGAACAAACAAAAGAAATTGAAAAAGTAAAGCAAAAAGCCTTAAAAGAAAAAGAAACCACTCTAGCTTATTTTAACGAAGGAAAAAAGGGACCAAAAGCAAAACCATGGGTAAATGTTTCTATGCCTTTTTGGGCAATTTGGCACACACCAACTCCAAAATTTAAAACCCCAGAACCAACATTAGTATATTCTGTTGGTCAAGCTGAACAATATGGTTTTTATAAAAATGTTACAGTTTGGAGTAGCGTTTATGATGCAGATATGGCTGAAGAAATTGCAAACCCAGAACGTTTACAAATTGGTACTTTAGACTTTTCATTTGTTGTTTTATACTTGTTGCCATTATTGTTATTAATACTACTTTACAATATTAAAGGTTTAGAAAATGAACAAGGATTTTTATCATTAATTTATGTGCAGACAGGTTCAAAAAATTGGTGGCTTTTTACTAGAGTTTCATTTTATGCTTTATTATCTATAGTTTTAATTTTAGGATTAATGCTCTATGGAGCAATACTTACCAATGTTTTTCAAACAGCTTCATCAGAATTTTGGTCAATCTTTACTTGGTTTTTAGAGTATTTGTTTATTTGGTTTATTATTTATTTCTTCATTCTTAAATTGAGTAAAAGTACTATTGCAACAACTTTACAGATGTTGGGTTTTTGGGTAGTATTTGCATTTATAGTTCCTGCTGCTGTACATCAATATGTATCGATAAAGAAACCTAATAATTTAATGGTTGCTTATTTGGATTTGCAAAGAGATGGTTATGCAGATATTTTAAAAGAGGAAGATAGTATTATTAAAAAGAAAATTTTCCGATTATATTCAGAATTAAATAAAATACCAGATAGTCTGCAAAATTCAATGAGTTTGTATAAAAAACGGTATTCATCAGCAGCGATTTTAAACAGTCTATTAAAAGATAATAGCGAAATTATAGAAAGGGAAAACGGCTTTAGAAATACTATCGTAGAAAACACATATTTGTTTAATCCTGTAACATATTTTCAAAATAGATTAAATAAGGCTACAAAAACTCATTATTATGATTACCAAGATTATAGGAATGAAATTCAGCAAAAAATTGATAAAAAGTTAACTATAATGCTAACTGATATTTGGAAAGAAACCAAAGTTAACAAGCAGAAATATTTAAATTATTTAGAAGAATTAAAAGATTAATTCAGTATTTCTACCTTATTAAATTTAGATATTACTTTTTTAAGATTGATAAATGTCATTTTATTAGAAGAAGTAACTGAATATTTTTGAATATTTGATTTATTTATCTCCAGCAAGTGCTCTTATCAGGCATTTATAGAATTTTTAAAAGGATAATTACTACTGATTTTTAAACAATACTACTTTAACAACGCAAGTTTTTTAGGGTATTTACATCTAAAATTATGTAACTATGTAAAAAACAAAAGATGAAAAATATATTATACCTCGCCATTTTCTTATTAAATTTTAGCGTTTATGCACAACCTCCTGGAGGTGGTGGAGGTCAAAGAGGAGAAAGACAAAATCAACAAGGGCAACAAGATAGAGAAAAACCAAGAGTTTTTAAATCTGCAGAAGTTGCAGGATTGTTTTCTTACGATGTTGAAAAAATTATAAAAAAGCTTAAAATTAAAGATGAAACTCTTGAGACTTCTGTAGCTAAACTATTAAAAGATTATAATTTCGAAATTAAAGAAATTACGCTTCTTAATGCTGATAAATTCAAAGATTTTGATAAGTTAGTAAATGCTGAAATGCAAGCTAGAAGAGAATCTGGTAATCAACGAACAAAAAATAATACAAAAGGCGAATTAAGAGAAAAAATACAAGAGGTTCTTCGTCCAATTCGTAAAGAAGTTAGAGAAAAAGAAGAAAAGTTAAATGAAAATTTAGAAGCTGTTTTATCAAAAAAACAAAATAAAAAATGGCTTAAATACCAAAAAAAGCTAAAGGATAAATTAAAACCCAAAAGGGCACAAAGAAATAATAATCAACAACCAGGTCAAAGAGGAAATAGACAAAGAGGAGGTTTTTAGTAGTTTTACTTACAGATAGCAAAATAGGAAATTCTAAACTTTTTTAGAATTTCCTATTTTATTTTTATTTAGCTCCTTTACTAATTAATAATAAAAAAATACTTATTGGAGCAAGTTATAAAGAAACTATTTTAAATACGATTAAAAAATAGGTTTATAGAATATCAGATTCTGAAACAATAATTGTTCTTAATAAATTATTCCCTTTGCTTTCCCACAAACCATTGAATCCTTTTGGTAGAATAAAAAAGTCTCCTTTGTAAAAAGTTTGTAGTTTTCCATTTAATGGAGTTATTGAAACTCCCCCAGAAAGAATATGAATAAACTCCTCTTTTTTGTTATTTGATATTTTCCTAGAATTTGGCTTTTCTGAAACTGTTTTTATTTCCAGTTCAGTTCCACTATATAAAATATTACTGAAAGAAACTGAATCTTGCTTTTTAAGATTTATTCCAGAAAGTAAATCTTTGTTTAGAAGAAAGGGAAAAATATCTTTAGAGGTAGCTATTTTTTTTGATTTTCTATTTGAAATCACAGACAGCTCCAAATGATACGTATTTCCTCCAATATTTGTCCAATTTCCTGAAAACCCTTTAAGAACAGCTAAATAATCACCTGCATAAAAATTTGTATTTTGTTTGTCATTTTTCACTTCTGCTTTACCATTAATATAATATACAAATTCATCAATTGGGAAACTCTTAATTTTATTTAAAGCGGTTTCACTGGATAGTACAAAAACACTTAATTCTTTTCCAGAATAAATGGTTTTTTGAAAGTACTTTCTATTTGGATGAGCTTTTAGTTTAATCTGCGGAATTTCTAATCCTGAAAGATATTTAGAATCAATTTTAAATGGTTTAATTTCATTGTCTTTTTTTGAGTTTTGGCTATAAGAAACCAATTGTAATATCATTGCAAAAATGATAGTTAGCGTAAAGTTATTTTTTGTTTTCATAAAATGGAATTGTTTACTAATTGTTGAAATTTTTGTCTTAAGCCTAGTTGTCTGTATGGAGAAAGTTGAATCATCATTATATAGATGAGTTCTCTTTCTGGATCGATTCTAAAGTATGTGCCAACAGCACCTCCCCAACCATAAACACCTCTTTCTTTATTTGGCGATTTTGATGCAATAGAAAATCCTAGACCAAAACCAGTTTCTCTGGGCATTAATCGTAATCTTGGTGTAAATTTTCTAACTTCTTTTAAATGATCTTTAGTCATTAGAGCTATGGTTTCAGTTTTTAAAATTTGAGTATCGTTTAGTTTTCCTCTATTTATGAGCATTTTACAAAATTGTAAATAATCTTTTGTTGTAGAAACCAATCCTCCACCTCCATTTATAATATGTACATCATTTACAAATCTGCTTTCTTCTGGTGTTTCTGATACCAATAATTTTCCGTTTATGGTTCTATAACCTACAGTAAATCTATCTATTTTATGTTTTGGGAGCTGAAAATGTGTATCGTCCATTCTTAATGGTTTTAAAATATTAGAGTATAAAAAATCATCTAACTTTTTACCAGATAAAACTTCTATTAAATATCCACAAACATCTGTCGAATATCCATACTCCCAATTTGTACCAGGCTCAAAACTTAAAGGCAATTTTGCAAGCTTTAAAATCATTTCTCTTAAGTTTTTTGAGTTTCTTAAATGAGCATTTCTGTACAAATCATTAAGACTCTTATTTTGAGTTCTGCCATAACTAATTCCAGAAGTATGTCTTAATAAATCAATAATTCTAATATGCCTTTTGGCTTTTATAATTCCAGAATTTTCGTCATAAATAGATATATTTTTAAATTCAGGAATATATTTGTACAATGGGTCATCTAATTTAAATTTTTCTTGCTCATATAACATCATCAATCCAACTGAAGTAATGGGTTTTGTCATTGAGAAAATTCTGAAAATACTGTTATTTTTTAAAGGCTTATTCTCTTCAACATTAGAAAATCCATAAGTATTAAAATGAACTAATTTATTTTTTCTGATGATTGCAGTTTGAATTCCTGCCAATTGCTTGTTGTTTACAAAACTATGTAGTTTAGTATTTAATTCCTTTAGCTTTGCACTTGATATGCCAACAGATTCAGGCTTCTGAATTTCTAAATTTTCTTGAGTTAGAATCGGATTAGAAATTATTAGTAATAAGGTTAGAAAACTATTTTTAATCATTATATATGGTTTTTATGTTATTATCTATATTTTTTTCTATCAATAATAAATTAGGATCTAATATGACTTTAGCTGGTTTTTTATCCAATAAAAAAGAAATAGAATTCTCTTTTTTAGTCACTTTAATAGTTTTTTGAGTGATAACTTTTTCATCAATATCATAAAAACCAATTTGGATAAAATCATTTAAAGATGATACATTCTTTTTGTTGTTTTTCAGGTATTTAGAGTATTCAAAATCTACTATAATTTTATATTTATTTCCATCTTTATTCACTTTTACTTTATTTAATTTAGCATCGTAAAAAATTACATTTTCAAAATAATCTCCTACTAAATATTGTAATGAATCTGGTATATTTTGTTTCAGTTTTTTAATCAAATCTAATGAAGTTGGATACTGATTTTTTCTGCTAGTAAATTCATCAAAAAACGTTTTTAAAGTATTGTTTAATTTATCTTCCCCTAAATATGTAGCTAAAGTGTTTAAAGCCATGCTTCCTTTTCCATAAGATAAATACACATCTTTAGGTTGTGCTAATTGTAAAGATTTTTCATTAGAATCATTTACACTTCCTCTTAAATAACGCCTTCTTTGGTATTTTAAAAATTGTTGTTTTTTTTCTTGTCCAAATTGATGATTAAATATTTTTAAGGTGATGTAATCTGTAATAGATTCTGATAAAAGTCCAGCACCCAAAGCATTTGCATGTATCAATTGATTTCCCCACCAATGATGTGTTAATTCGTGAGCTTGTACCTTAAAAGAAGTATCAAATTGATTTTTTACATTCGGATTTGCTAAAAACCTTCTTTCAGAAGTTGGAATCATATTTCCCATAATTGTAGCAAAAACACCTTCTGAAATGGGAAATTCTACCACTTTTACACTCTTATGCTGATAATTATTAAAATATTTGGTATTGTAGTCAAAACTTGCTTTGAGACCATTTAGCATTTTATCAATATTTTGATGATGATTTTTGTGATGATATACTTCAAAATCAACATTTTTATAATGTTCTTTTTTAATGTCAAAATCCCCAGAAATAAACGCTAGACTGAACTTTATTTTTTTATGAGTTTTGTATTGATAGAACTTTCTATTTTCTGATTTCCATTCTTTTATCAAATTACCAGGTGAAATTATCATTTGATTTTTAGAAGTACTAATTGTTGCTGAAAAGTCTATAAAATCTGCATCTAAACTTCCTAACTGGTTAATTTTGGCTAGAGAATCAGTAGGTTTTTTAATAGTATTATTTAAAAAATAGCCAAATCTTGGTAAAATATCTTGTTTTAAAAATGCTCCATTTTTAAGCACATTAGAATTTCTTTCAAACAAGGTGTTTTCTTTGTTTTTAACCGAAAAATTTAGTTTAATAGAATCTTTTGGTAATAATGGTTTTGATAATTTTAGTACTTTAAAATTAAAATAATCGCTTTTTTTAATTAGCTTAAAATCAATGTTTAAAGTATAATTGCTAACTTCATCAAAACCTGTTTTAATTAATAAAGTGTCTATTTTCTGATTAGATTTGTTTACTAATAAATAACTTCCATTCGCTTTAAAATTTTGTTTTTTAGGAAAAATATCCAACTTTAAATCGACAGCGACTATTTTAGGTTGATTTGTAATTTTTGAAAACAATTTAAACTCATTTTTAAAATTTATTAATGCAGTTTCAGGTTTTATATCCTGATTTTTATATAACTTACTTTCTCCTTGATAAATAACAAATCCAAAACAGATAAATCCTATGAATCCAGTAATAGTAGTATATTTTACAGGTTTGTTTAGATTTACTTTTATTTGCTGAAACCGTTCTTTAAAAGATTCGTAAAACCCTCTAAACCAAAGTAGATAGGAAAATATTAATAATAATAAAGTAAAGAAAATCCAATATCCTTTAACAATTAAAAATGGTATTAATTGACTTCCATAACCATTAATATCTGAATATTGCAGAGGTTCTTCAAAGTTGAACAATAGTAATTTAGTATCAATTCCAAATTGTTGAATACCAGAAACTCCCAGCCAAATCAAAATCAAAATAAATATACCAACGTATGTGTTTTTAAATAAATTGTGAATAAATATAGATGTAGATGCCCAAATAATTAATCCTGAAAATTGAATTATGAATAAATGAAATAGATATAAATCAATTTCAAAATTGTAATATTCATTAAAAATTTGAATACTGATTCCTGTTAATAGCAACAAAAACAGTAGTACAACTTGCATTTTTAAAATCGCAATTATTTTTGATACCAAAAACACCCAGTTACTGGTTGCAGTAACATCATTTATTTGATGCATATTTGCTTTTCTACTTTTATGTATCAACATTCCACTATACACAAATGTAAGTAGCATAATTATGGTGGTAAAAAAGAAAGCAGGAATTGTAAGAATGATGTTAGTACTTGGTAAAACAGCTAAATCACTATCATTGGTAATTTTACCAATGGCAAATAATACAGCAAGAATTCCTAAAAAAGCGATGCAATAAAATAACCAACTTTTTACAATTGTTTTAAAATGAAAGTTAGATAAATACCAACTACTTTTAAGCTGTTGATATGTAGAAAAACGATAATTCACTTTAGGTAAAGTAACACTTAAAACCTTATTAAAATTCTTTTTTACAATGCTTTTTCCTTTTTTTGTTTTGTTTAAAATTGATGAGATATGTTCGTGGAACTGAAATTTTTGATATACAAAGTAAAAAATAAGAAAGCTCAACATTGTCCAAAAAATTCTATTGTATAAGATAACTCCAAATGCTGGAATTAATGCAGAATTTTTATCAGCTAAAGACCAATATTGAGTTTCGTACAGGACAGCATTTTCAGCAAAAGGATCTAACAATGCAATTAAGAAAGGGTAATCACCAAAAATATTTTGAGTAATACTTTGAATAAAAAATAAGATTATAATTACACCAAAACCAGTGTAAATATTTCTAAAATAGGTAATTAAAGAAAAAATAAGTAAACCATAAATAAATATATTTGGAATAGTAAACAGCAAGTAGGCTTGTAGGTATCCAAGAATATTAAAATCACCAATTTTTGATGAATGCAAATTGGGGAAGTATTCGCCTATTAAAAAAGCGAATCCGACTGAAAAAGTGATGAAGCTAACTATTAAGAAAGAACTTATAAACTTACTAAATAGATAACTTCTTTTTTTAATGGGGAAACTGTATAAAATACTGTGCACATTGTCTTTATAATCTTTATAAATTGATACTCCAATTACTGTTGGTAATAAAAATAAGAATAGTTTATTGAAAAACTTTAACATATAATTAATTTCAAAAGGAGAATTTAAAATTCTGACATTTTGTGGGTTGCTACTTTCTGCACTATCAAAAAAACCTGCTGTTCCAATAAAAAGTAAGAGTGCAATTCCAAAAAAAGTGATAAAATAAAAGTATGTAGATGGTTTTTTTAACCAATATTTAAGTTCGTAAGTAAAAATTGAAGTAAACATAATTTTAGATTAAAGGTTAGCATTTTTTAAAGCAATAAAATACACGTCTTCAAGATTGGCTTTGGCAATTGTAAAAGAATCATTCGGTTTTTCTTTTGCAAAAACACGCACTGCTAAAGCATTATTTTCTGTAAAACTTGAAGATAAAATATTGAATTTCTCTTCAAAAAAAGGCAATTTATTTTTGTCAATTATAGTTTCCCAAATCTTATCTTTAATATTATTTGTAGCTTCAAGAGGAGTTGTTTTTTGTAGAATTTCACCACCGTTCATTATTGCCATATCTGTACATAGTTCTTTAACATCATCTACAATATGTGTTGAGAAAATGACAGTATTTTCTGTACCAACTTCACGTAAAACATTTAAGAAACGATTTCTTTCTGCAGGATCTAAACCTGCTGTAGGTTCATCAACAATAATTAATTTAGGATTATTGAGTAGTAATTGTGCAATTCCAAAACGTTGTTTCATTCCTCCAGAATAACCACTAACACTTTTTTTTCTTACATCACACAAGTTGGTGAGTTCTAATACGCTTTGTGTCATTTTATTACGTTCCTTTTTAGAAGATATTCCTTTTAAAACTCCAAAATAATCTAATAATTTTTCAGCAGAAACTTTTGGGTACACTCCAAAGTATTGAGGTAAATAACCTAGAACTTTTCTTAATTCTAATGGGCTTTTTAGAACATCAATATCATTAAAAATTACACTTCCAGAAGTTGGATTTTGTAAAGTGGCAATGGTTCTCATTAAAGAAGATTTTCCTGCTCCATTTGGTCCTAATAACCCAAACATTCCTTTTTTAATTTCGATGTCTAAATTGTTAATGGCTTTTACACCATTTGAATATGTTTTTGTTAATTTATTAATTTGTAAACTCATAATTTAATGTATTTAATATTTGATATATCTGTCATTTCGACCTTTTTTAGAAATCTAAAAACTAAAATTCTTTAGATTTCTTAATTCCATTTCATTGCGTTTGAAATGACAAGCTTAATTCTAAAAAAATCATTTTTATTGCAGATAGATTTGTAGGTTATCAATCACAAAATTCTACTTGTAATTCTTTTAGCTGCAACAGCTCTTCTTTTTCCTCTTTACTTAAATGATTAGTGAACTTTTTAAATTTTTCAGAGGCTAGAATGCTGTCAGTTTCTATCTCGCAAATTTTCTTTTTAGATAATTTTTGAAAAGTTGGAAATGCATCCATCATAGAATGAGACACTACAACTGTACAACAAACAAAAACTTGTGCAATGATTTTTTTCATATATAAATAAGACGAAAAGCTTTATATACTGTAACTTAAGAAGTGTTTCTTTCAATTCAAAAAGGTTAATTAAAAGTTGAATTGGGTATAAAAACTAGTTGAAATTGTTACATAAATAGTTTTCAATCGTTTACTTTGTAGTAAGTTATTAAAACCAATATCTATGTCAACTTTTTTTAAATCGATGATTTTAAAATTAGAATTTTGGATTCATCTTTTATTTTGGACTTTGTTTTTTGCAAGTATTAATGTAGAATGGACTCAATCTTGGATATCGAACGAATTTTTACCTTTATCAGTAGCACCACATATTGCATTAGCAGTTCCGATACTATTTTTTAGTAATGTATTTTGGTTAATTCCTAAATTTTTAAACAAGAAAAAATGGCACTTGTATTTAGCGATTTCCTTTTCATTATTTGTTGGTTTCGAAGTTATGAGGTCATTTATTTTTAGCATCTATCTATCAGAATCTGACTTTTCATTTGCGATTTTTCAGCAAGAATTTTTCGGAGAAAATAGTATCATTTTTGGAGTTTTGAGTATGCTTATTTACTCTACAATTCTATATTCATTTTTATATAGGTTTGCTAAAGATTGTATAAAAAACCAGTCAGTTATTAATCAATTAAAGTTTGAAAATGCTAACTTACAGTTGAGTTTAGCAAATATTTCTGTTAATGAATTTGTAGAACATCAACCAGAAAAAAGAACTACGTTTTCTATTAAAAAGAGAGATGGATTTTTCTTGTTACGAATTGAAGATATTCAATATTTTCAGGCAAATGGGGATTTTGTAGTTGCAGTTGATAATACAAATAGAAAACATATCATAAACGAAAGATTGAGTAAAATATATTCAGAATTAGATAAAAAAGTTTTTTTTCAAATTAGTAGAAGTGAAATTGTAAACTTTAATTATATCAAAAAATACAGTTCTTACATTAAAAATAGAGTAGAAGTTCATTTAAATAATACTGAAGAAACTTTGTTTACTACAAATAGTAGAACACCAGAATTTCGAGTTTGGTTAGAAAGATAAGATTTACTTTACCATTTTAACAGAATTGATGTGACCATTATCATCAAATTCTTTTATCGGGTTGTGTGGGTCTAACTCCCAATTGCCATCAACTATGAATTTGTAGTGATGTTTGCCTCCAGAAAGTTTCGTGGTAAATTTCCAACCATGTTCTGTTTTTGTCATTTTATACTCTTCTTCATTCCAATTGTTAAAAGAACCAGCTAAAATTACTTCTTCAGCATTTTTAAAATGCTCCAATAAAAAAGTAACTTTTTTTTTGATGTTAATTACAGAATTATATTCATAAAACTCATTTTCAGTTTTATTAGGGTTATCAGGATCTTCAATCCATTTGCCATCTACAATGAACTTGTATTCATAATAATTTGGACTTAATTGCAGATTTAATTTCCAACCATTTTTAGTTTTTTGCATCTTATATAGATGCTCATTCCATCTATTAAAAGAGCCACTTAAAATTACTTCTTTTGCATTATCAAAGCCTTTTAAAAAGAATTTAGCATTCCCGTTTTCAGAAATATAAGCTGGTAAAATTCTTAAATTATATGTATTTAGATAGGCTCCAAACCAATTTTTTGCAGGAGTTGTATTAATAGGATTTTCTGTAGGTTCAGCCCAAAAATTATTGTTTACAACAAATTTAAATTCCCAATTAAAATCCTCATTAAAATCTGAAACCTTTTTTTTAAGTTGGTAAATATTTTCATCAACTTTTTTCATTTTCCAACGTTTACGAGACCAGTTATTAAAATTACCAGCAACTACTACCTTATCAATGTCAAAATCATTAAAATCTAAACGTTCTTCAGTTTTATGATGTGTAGCTTTATTATAATCTCTTTTATCAAAAGTAAAAACAATATAATCACCTTCAATTTTATATCCCTTAATTACGTTTTCTTGTGAAAACCCTGTGAGAGAAATAAATAATAGTGCAAAAATTATGATATGTGAAATCTTTTTTCTCAATCTCTGATTATTGGGTATTTGATAAAATACAATTGTTCTTTCTTATAATTAATAATAACTCTTTTTTGTGCAAAAAAGTCATGCCCTAAAATACCATCTAACTTTGTGCCAAAGGCTTTGTTCATATTATTTAAGTTGGTTAAAATAGTTTTCATTGGTCCAAAATAATTCTTATTATTAAGCTTAACTCTATGCAAAGTTCCATATAAAACTTCAATTTGTTTAGAACTTGCCCCTGTTAACTTTACTCTTTTCTTTGGATAAAAATATTTTAAAACCTTTTTATTAATTCTAGAATTTATTTGATTAAACTCTGCACCAGTATCTAAACCAAAAGTAACTTTTTCTTTATTTACAAAAGCTTTAAGTACTATTGTGTGTTTTTTTAATTTAAAATCTACTGTATCAACAATTCTTTCTAAATAATTTTTTTCACCAAGTTTATTACCTTTATGATCTGTTTTTGTTAGCGTGATTTGATTCAGATACAAATCAACAAAAACTTCGTAATCTTTTAAAATATCATAACCAATAATACCTAGTAATTTTATTTTTTTGCTTTTCTCTATATGAGAAAGATTTATAATATCAGATTTTTTATTTTTTAGGTTTAAATTGTCAAAAGTTAGTTTACTTATTGTTTTTTCAATGGGGTTTACATCTTTTAGAATTCCAGATGTTTCCCCACTTTTTTGATAATTAAAACTATATATTCTAAAGTAAGTCTTATTTAAAATTAAAGTTTCAGAACCTGTATCAATGATAAAATTCCCTTTTTTATCGTTCAATTCCCCTTCAATTACAATTAATCTATCAACTAACTTAAAAGGAATTCTAGTTGTAAATTCATTGATTTTTTCAGCATGAGAAAAATAAATAGGAATTTCGGAAAATAATCGAATTTCTGTATTATCGGCTAATATTATCTGGCTAAACAATAGACAGAAAAATAAAGAAAGTATTTTGGTCATAATATATAGACGTTGAAAACTAATACATTGTTACACTCAAGGTTATAAAATGTTAAGATAAACAAAATAATTTATCGATATTTGCTTTTCACAAATTTACAAAATATGGCAATGAACAAAAATACCGTTTTAGGATGGGCTACTTTTTTAATGATAACAATGGGTGTAATTTTAATTTTAATGGGTGCATATAGATATGATGATGTTGCTGGTTGGGGTTTCGCAACTGTAGGCATTGGTTTCTTCTGTATTGCATGGGTATTTAATGCATTAAAAGGTAGGGTTTAGTTTCATCTTTAACTTTTGTATAAGAGAATAGAAAACAAATTAAATTTAAACAAAAAATAAATTATATAAAATGTCAGACGATAAGAAAGTCATTTTTTCAATGAATAAGGTTTCTAAAACCTATCAATCTACAGGAAAACAGGTTTTAAAAGATATTTATTTAAGCTTTTTTTATGGAGCAAAAATTGGAATTCTTGGTTTAAATGGATCAGGAAAATCAACATTATTAAAAATTATTGCAGGAGTTGAAAAGAATTTTCAAGGAGATGTTACTTTTTCATCAGGTTACAACGTTGGTTATTTAGAACAAGAGCCACAATTAGATCCAGAAAAAACCGTAATGGAGGTTGTAAAAGAAGGTGTTGCAGAAACAGTTGCCATTTTAGATGAATACAACAAAATCAACGATATGTTTGGTTTGGAAGAAGTCTATTCTGATGCAGATAAAATGGAAAAGTTAATGAATCAACAAGCAGAACTGCAAGACAAAATTGATGCAGCAAATGCTTGGGAGTTAGACACAAAGTTAGAAATTGCGATGGATGCTTTACGTACACCAGATTCTGATAAAAAAATAGGTGTACTTTCTGGAGGAGAAAAAAGACGTGTGGCTTTGTGTAGATTGCTATTACAAGAACCAGAAATTTTATTATTAGATGAGCCAACAAACCATTTAGATGCAGAATCTGTACATTGGTTAGAGCATCATTTAGCACAATATAAAGGAACAGTAATAGCTGTTACTCACGATAGATATTTCTTGGATAATGTTGCAGGTTGGATTTTAGAATTAGATAGAGGAGAAGGTATACCTTGGAAAGGAAATTACTCTTCTTGGTTAGATCAAAAATCGCAAAGAATGGCGCAAGAAAGCAAAACAGCTAGTAAACGTCAGAAAACTTTAGAACGTGAGTTAGAGTGGGTTCGTCAAGGAGCAAAAGGTCGTCAAACCAAGCAGAAAGCACGTTTGAAGAATTATGACAAATTGATGAGTCAAGATCAAAAACAAGTTGATGAAAAATTAGAAATTTATATTCCTAATGGACCAAGATTAGGAACCAATGTAATTGAAGCAACTGGTGTTTCTAAAGCTTATGGAAATAAATTATTGTATGAAAATTTAGAATTCAATTTGCCTCAAGCAGGAATTGTTGGAATTATTGGGCCAAATGGAGCAGGAAAAACGACCATTTTTAAAATGATTATGGGCGAAGAAACTGCTGATAAAGGAAGTTTTAAAGTAGGAGATACAGCAAAATTGGCTTATGTAGATCAAGCACATTCAGATATTAGTCCTGATAAATCGATTTGGGAAAATTTTTCTGATGGACAAGATTTGGTACTAATGGGAGGAAAGCAAGTAAATTCTAGAGCCTATTTAAGTCGATTTAATTTTTCAGGAAGTGAGCAAAATAAGAAAGTTTCAACTTTATCAGGTGGAGAGAGAAACCGTTTGCATTTGGCAATGACGCTTAAGGAAGAAGGAAATGTTCTTTTATTAGATGAACCAACAAACGATTTGGATGTAAACACCTTAAGGGCTTTAGAAGAAGGTTTAGAAAATTTTGCAGGTTGTGCAGTGGTAATTAGTCACGATAGATGGTTTTTAGACAGAGTCTGTACGCACATTTTAGCTTTTGAAGGCGATAGCCAAGTATATTTCTTTGAAGGTTCTTTTTCTGATTATGAAGAAAATAAGAAAAAACGTTTGGGTGGAGATTTAATGCCAAAACGTATTAAATATAAAAAGTTGATTCGATAATTTTATCAATTTAAAAAAGACAAAAGCAGCTAAATTTTTAGTTGCTTTTTTTTCTTTTATATATTTGTTAATGTTGAAATTTTTCTGATAAATATGTCTGAAGAATTTCGTTTTTTTACTTTGAGATTCTTCACTTCGTGCCTCGTTCTGAATGACAAAATAATTATTTATTTTACTTTTATTTTCCATTCAGTTTGTCACTCTGAAAGAGTCTTTTTAACGTTTTTAGGAGGCTTACAAGGTAACAAACTGAATTACGTTTATATCCATAGTTTTTTTATAGAAAACTTATTCTAAAATAGTTTTATCCTCATTGTTAGTGTAAACATATTTATTAATAATGCCTTCTGTGATTGGTTTTAATTCATTCAAAGTTTCTGGATGTTTACCTCTTTGTGTGAAAAACTCAATTTTTCCTTTTGGAGATTTCCCATACCAAATAATAGGGTTTCCATTTTTGAAAAAAGCAGTTTTATCATCAACCTCTATTTTTTTGAATTGCTCAATATTTATAGTATTGATTTTATTATCTAATGAATTTTTAGTTTTACAAGAAGTAGTTTCGTAATGATTTTCTTTCCAAATGATACAATTATCATCTGTAAAATAATAATTGAGACCAAAAAGCCCAATTATAGAAATTAAAAGTATTGAAGCTATTTTTAAAACTAGAGTAGATTTATTATTAACATTTAATCCCTTTTTTTGCTCTTTAAAATTTTCTTTAACTTCAGAAGATGTTATTGATGATGCATTGTTTCTATTTTCTAATACTTCATTATTAAAGTTGATAATAAAATGTCTATAATCTTGATAACCTAAATATTTTGATATAATTTCTTTTAGAGTTTCATCAGGATTCCCAACACTAACATTAGGTTTGTTTTCTATATATTTTTCGTAATATCTACTCGTTTTCTTTTCGCTTATATATCTCGATTTTCCATAATTTTCTAGAATTGTGTTCACAAAAAATACTGCTATCGCATTTTTATTATTAGCACCTTCTTCACGTTTAATTTTTTCAAATAAATCTACAAATAACTTCTCAATCATATACTTTCCTTTAAGCTAAACAAAGGTAAAATTATTTAGACAAATATTAGACAAAGTTGTCTAATCTATTCATAGACAAAACTTTCCAAAAGTTGTTCAATATCTGTCCACAAGAAATAAAAGATTCTATTTGATATTTGCATCAGAATTAATTCTCAAAAAAAACAAAGAGAGAATAACTTCTAAAAAACAGTATAAAATAGTGGCGTTTTTTTGAATTGGGAAAACAACTCTACAAAGCTATTTTATGCTACAACTTCCCACAAAAGAGGCGCGCGACTCTTTTAAATTTTAATGTGTTGTGAACAACAGATAAGCTGAATTACAAATTCGGATAGCAACACTATTGTTTAATTTTTAAAAGAGAATATAATGAAAAAAATATTTTTAGTATTCGCAATTTTACTTGCAAACGGAGTGTTTACATCTTGTACAGATTTAGATGAAGATTTTGATAATAAATCTGAAAGTATCGAAATTCAAGCAACAGATGGAGAAGAAGAGCAAGATCCAGATGAGGAAGAAGATCCAGCAAATGGAGGATAGAGTTTTTAAATATTTATAGTAATTTAGAGGAATGAAACAAATTAAAGTTACATTCCTCTTTTTTTTGATTGTTATTTTTTTTGTGTCTTGTAAAGATAAGTCATCAAATAATAATGCATCCGTTAAAGATGAAAAATTAAAAGAACTATATCAAAAATCAGTCAGTAAAAAAACTGATTTTTCTAATAGACTTAACTTTTCTAAAGAAATTCTAGGACAAAAAAATGTAAATGATACAATTAGGTATTTAGTGCTAAACAATATCAGTTATTTGTATGGGAAACTAAATAAAATTGATAGCTCAATTATTTTTGCTAAAAAAATGCTAAATCAAAATATAGTAAAAAAGAATTACGGTTATAAAGGTAAGGTTTATTACAAGTTAGGTGGTTATTTCAATAAGAAAAGTCAATCAGATAGTGCATTCTATTATTTTAATCAGTCAAAAATTTCTTTTTTAAAAGATAGTGATAGCATACAAGTTGGGAGAAGTTTATTAAATATAGCTATTATTGAATCTAATTTTGGGAGTTATTCTATTAGTGATTCTACTGCTGTAGAAGCTATAAAATTCATTAATGGAAAAAGAAATAGGACAACTTCATCTGCTTACAATTGTTTAGCTATAAATTCTAAAAAGCGTTTTTTATTTGATGATGCTATAACCTATTATAAGAAAGCTTTTATTATTTCTGATAATGAAAATTCAAAAATTAAGTATAAAAATAATTTAGCAATTTTATATAAAGATAAGCAACAATATCAAAAATCAATTTTACTTTTTGAAGAGTTATTAAAAAACTCAAAAATCAATAAAAAAACAAGAGCTAGAGTTTTAGATAATTTAGCCTATACTAAATGGTTACAAAACCGAAACAAAAAAGTTTTAAAAGATTTATTTTTTGCAAATTCTCTTAAATTAAAGAATAATGATAATTATGGTTTAATAGCAAGTTACTCTCATTTAGCTGAATTTTTTGAGAAAAGAAATAAAAATAAATCTTTGCTTTATATTAAAAAAATGTATCAAGCTGCTAAAAATGAAAAAGCTGTAAATAGTTTATTAGAATCTATTGATAAAATTGTAAAACTTCAAACTCCAGAAAAATCAATCAAATATTATAAAGAAAGTATTTGTTTAAGAGATTCTTTACAGCAAGAAAATACCAAAAGACAATATAAGTTTGCGAAGATTAAATATGATTACGAAGAGGAAGAAAAAAAGAAATTAAAGTTTAAAACATTAGCAACCGAAAATAAATTGATTGCTGAACAAGAAAATAATCAAAAGAAAAACATTTTGATTATTGCAATTATATCTATTTCAATTTTGTCGTTCTCACTTTATAGAAGAAAACAAATACAGAAGAAAAAAGTTTTAGAAGAGAAGTATCTTACCGAAACTAGAATAGCAAAAAAATTACACGACGAATTAGGTAATGATATTTTTAATGTAATTACCAAAGTCCAAAACACCACTTACAGTAACACAGAAATTGTAAATGACTTGGATAAAATATACTTACAAACAAGAGCTATTTCTCACGAAAATGATGAAATAGTAACAGGTAAAGATTTTGAAAAAACTTTAAATCAGTTAATAGAAAGTTACCATTCTGAAGATTGTAAAATTATTTTGAAAGATATATCAGCTTTAGAATTGAATTTCTTAAAAAAAGAGCAACAAAGAATGTTGTACAGAGTATTTAATGAATTACTAGTAAATTTAAAAAAACATAGTAAAGCTAATTTGGTTGTTATTTCTTGTAAAAAAGAAGGCAAATTTTTAGAGATTAATTATGCTGATAATGGTGTTGGGTTTAAAAATAATGAAGTTGTTTTAAAAAACGGACTTACAAATATGGAAACCCGTATAAAACCTTTTGGAGGAACGCTTAATTTTGAATCAGTAACTAACAAAGGATTGAAAATAAAGATTCGTTTTAAAAAATAAAAATGTTTAAAAGAGTACTCATTGCAGAAGATGTAGATATTATAAATAGTGGGCTAAAAGCTACTTTAGATGAATTAAATTTCTCTGAAATAAAACACGTTTCTTATTGTGATGAAGTACTTTTACATTTAAAAAAAGGTGTTTTAGAGCATAAACCTTTTGATTTACTAATTTCTGATTTGTCTTTTATTGAAGATCATATTCCACAAAAAATAAAATCTGGAGAAGGATTAGTAAAGCAAGTAAGAGGAGCGTTCCCAAATCTAAAAATCATTATTTTTTCTATAGAAGATAAACCTTTTAGAATTCAAAATTTGTATAAAAACTTAAGGGTAAATGCGTATGTTTGGAAAAACAGAAATGCTCAAATAGAACTAAAAAAAGCAATTCATACAATTTATAAAACAGACGATTTTTATATTACTCAAGATTTAAAAAGTGCTATTCATCCAAAAAAAGCAATTGAAATTACAGAATATGATGTTAATATCATCAAGCATCTTTCTAATGGTATTTTGCAAGATGATTTACCAAAATTATTTATAGAAAAGGGAATAAAACCTTCAGGAAAAAGTTCAATAGAAAAAAGATTAAAGTTTTTAAAAGAACATTTTAATGCCAATAACCCTACTCATTTGGTTGCTATTGCTAAAGATTTAGGTTTGATATAAAACCTAATTTTTAATATTAATTATTTAGATTACGGAAATACGTAATCTTTTTTTGTTTTATGGTTTTAGTTTTGAAGTATAATTTAAAATTAAAAATTATGGGAACAACTGTTGGAAATATATTATTATCATATGATATAAAGAATAAACACAATGATGTTAAAGAAGGGTTACAAGAACTTGGTTATCTAGATCATTTTAATTTCAAAGGAGAAACTAAAATTTATTATTTACCAAATACAACACTTTGGCATTCAAAAAAATCATCAAATCAAGCTATGAGTGATTTAAAGTCTGTATGTAGAAATTGTAATGTTACATTAGAAAAAGGAATAGTTGTCAAAGCAACTGAATTTGTTAGTATATAAAAATTATGGAATATAAAGTAATACCATTTGTGCCATCAATAAACAGGAATAAAGAAAATTCTACAGAAGTTGCGCAACAATTAGAAGATATGATTAAACATCACTCTAATCAAGGTTGGTTGTATGTGAGATTAGAAAGTGTAGAAACTTTTATTCAGCCAGATGCAGGATGTTTTGGTTTGGGCGCAAAACCTGGTTATATGGCTTCTAGGCAAATGATTGTTTTTAGCAAACAAAATTGAAAATAGTTTTAATAAAGTTTATAAAGCTTTATTGGTTTTTAAAGTCTAAAAATAAATCAGCGAGTTGTATTTTTAGAAAGTCTTGTTCTCATTATGTATATGAGAAAACATATAATGAGGGTTTTTATTCAGGTTTAAAGGCATTAAAATTTAGAATTAATAATTGCAAGCATGGATTTGAATTGTTCACAAATCCAGTAGATAAAAGAAAATATATGATTTTACCAAATAAAGATGTAATTGATGAAAAAGAAATTGCAGAAAGATTATTAAAATAATCGACAAACCTTACGAATTTTCGTAAGGTTTTGTTTTATAAATAATTTAGTAATTTATAATCGTCTATGAAAAAATACATTTTAATTTTTTTTATTCTTTTTAGTTTTCAAATTAGCTCTCAAAACGTTTACAAAACACCTTCTGGTAAAAAGTATCATTTAGCTTCTTGTAGAATGGTAGAAAATGTTTCCAAGAAATTATTAGGAAAGACTGATATTTCTAAACACCATTTAAGTCCCTGTAAAATTTGTAAACCACCAAGAGTAGAAGATTTAGTAAATACTTTTAATTTTACTAACAAAGCTGTTGGCAAATCCAAATCAGTAAGATGTAAAGGAACTACCAAAAAAGGATCAAGATGCAAACACTTTACGAAAATTGCAAATGGCTATTGTTATCAGCATACAAGTCAAGATAAAAAAGAAAATAGTAGAAAAAGTTCTTCTTCAAAAAAGACAACTACACTTTGTGGTGCAAAAACAAAATCGGGTAAATTTTGTAGACGAAAAGTAAAAGGTGGTGGACATTGTTATCAGCATAAATAAATTCTCGCATTTTAGGTTTAATATTTTCAGCTTACGGATTTCCGTAAGCTTTTGTTTTTTAGAGGTTTTACATTTGAAATGAAATTAATTAAAAAGCGAAATTATGGCAACAAAAACAGTTCCAGTTGAACCTCACAGAAGATCAAAGCCTTCTCCTACTCCTAGAAAAAATCCAAATACTCCAAAGCCAGGACCAAAAACAGTTCCTGTAAGAAAGCATAGGAGAACACCACCAAAATAATTGATTATGAAAGATTTATCATTAAAATTGTTATGTGTATTAATATTTTTTTTTAGTATTGATTTACTTTCACAAGAAACAAAAAAGAAAGAGTTAATAGCTTCTTGTTGCACAGAACTGGGTAGATGCACAGGTTCAAGTTATTGTACAGCTTGTAAAAATTGTTCTGGGTGCAAGCATTGTTCAAAAAATGGAGGTTCTTGTGGAGTATGTAGTTCAGTAAGTAATAAAGTTTACAGAAATAATTATTCAAAAAAGAAATCTACGAGTTTTAGCAAAATAGCTTACAAATTAAAAAAGGGAAATACTTTATATGTTTCTATAGAAACTTTAAACTTGAGAAAAGAACCAAATAGTAAGTCTAAAATTTTAGAGCGTTTAAAAAAAGATGCAGCACTTATTTATTTAGATAAAACTAAAAATTGGATAAAAGTTAAGGTCAAAAAAACTGGCTTAATTGGCTATGTTTATGGTAAATACCTATATTAATTATGGGGTTCAGATATCAAAAAAGAATAAAATTAGGAAAAGGTTTTGGGTTAAATATCAGTAAATCTGGTATTTCATCTAGCTTAAAAACCAAAAGAGGAACTATTGGTTCAAAAGGTTTTTCTGTAAGAACAGGAATTCCAGGATTAACCTACAGAAAAACATTTTCTAAATCTTCTAGAGGTGGATGTTTAGGAATCGTCTTATTACTAATTACTTCCAGTATTTCAATATTCATACTAATCAAACAACTATGATTTCAACCGAACTAAAAAGTCATTTTTTAAGATTATATCAAATGGCATTTGCTGACGATAATTTTGATGTTTTAGAAATGCAAATGCTTTACAAATTTGCAGAAGAAAGAGAAATATCGAAAGAACAACTCAACGAAATTCTATTAAATCCTTCTCACGATTCTTCAATCCCAGCCTCTTTGGAATTAAGAATTGAATACTTGTATGATTTAGCAGTTATGATTTGGGCTGATAAAGAAGTAACTGAAGATGAATACACAACTCTTAAAAAATACTGTAAGAAATTTGAGTTTTTAGATGAAAATATCACGCAATTAGCAGATTATTTATTAGATGCCGCTAAAAAAAGTATCAGTAAAGAAGAAATTATTAAAAGCATAAACTCATAAATATGGAAGCTATTAAGAATTTATTTAAACTAAAAAATAATCCTGATATAAACCCGCAAAAAGAAATTGTTGAGGATACAGAAGAAGCAAGAGAGCAAATAAGAATCACGTATTATCAAACAGGTTATGGAGCTTCTATAAAAGCTTCTGGAAATCCTGTAACTTTTGGTGTTGGACTTCAAAATTTGTACAATAGTTTTGAAAATCTTTGTAGAAAACAGTTAAATGAACAACAAATTTTAAAACAACCTTATTTAGAGCAACAAGAAAAAAAGAGAACTGAATTAAAGAAAAGAGAAACTGCATTATCTATTTATGAAGACCAAAAAGAAACGAGTCAAAAAAAAATAGATGATTTGAGATTTCAAATGATAGACATCAAACAAAACCCTGAAACGTATGGAATTGACGCTGACAGAAGACCAAAAGCACAGTTTTATATTGGGTTAATTTTATTATTGCCAATAACAATCTATCTTTTTGTTTTTTATGTGTCTGCATCTTATTCAGCATTTTTTAAAGATTTTGAAACCAGTAGTTTAACAGCTGCGATATTTGCTCCAAATGCTTTAAGTAATGCTATTTCAGATGGTTGGTTAGAAGCTGTTTTTGTAGGTACAATTCCTTTTGTATTTATGGGTTTAGGCTATTTGGTTCATATGTTTCAAAAAACGAAAGGTGTTTCATCTTACCTAAAATTAGCAGGTTTATTTATTCTAACTTTTTTATTCGATGTCATTTTAGCCTATTTAATCGAAAAGAAAATTTTTGATTTTGAAAGAGTTTTAGGAGAAAGTTTTTCCCCTTCAACTGCATTACAAAGTGTGAATTTTTGGGGAATTATTTTTGCTGGATTCATCGTTTATATTATTTGGGGTTTGGTATTTGATTTTGTAATGAAAGAGCACGAAAATGTGGACAAAATAAAAGCTTTTATCAATGCCAGAAAAGAAGAAATTAAAAACACACTTCTAAACAAGGAAAAATTAATAACTAATTTAGAAACTATCAAACACGAAATCACTTCTATTAAAGGAGATATTACTGAATTACAATCAAAAATAGATGGTTTTATCTTTCCTGTAAAAGAATACCTGCATTATCATTATCAATACAAAGAAGGATGGTATCAAGCCATAAATTCAGAGTTAAAATTTCCACAAAAGCAATTAGACGAAGTAAGAGATAAATGTGAAGAAGTAGCTCAAAAACATTTAAGTGAATTGAAATTAGTAGATATTGATTTTCAACAACTTGTATTCTCAAAAAGTTAAAATGATGAAAAAAACAAAAACAATATTTCCTCTTTTTATTTTGATTCTATTCTTCTCATGTGCAAAAGATTCAATTAATAAAAAAGATGTAGATAATAAGAATAGCGTAATTACTTCAAAAAATACTAGCACACAAAATTTAAATATAAGTTTTCTATTAGACCTTTCTGATAGAATTAACCCGCAAAAATACCCAAATGAATCTATGGAGTTTTACCAAAGAGATATCGCATATATTAAATCTGTTTCAGAAGCTTTTGATACGCACTTAAGAAATAAAAGAGTAAGACAAATGAACGACAAAATTCAATTATTTTTTGATCCTGCTCCTCTAAATGAAAATATTAATAAAATTTCTAATCAGTTAAAATACAACGTATATAAAGATAATATAAATCTAGAATTATTAGATAACATTAAAGAAACTTATACAAAAAAACCTATTGAAATTTATGATTTAGCTATTAAAGATAATTCATATGTAGGTTCAGATACTTGGCGTTTTTTCAAAAATAAAATTAAAGATTTTTGTATTGAAGATGATCATAGAAATATTTTAGTGATTTTAACAGATGGTTATATATTTCATAAAAACACCCAAATAAAAGAGGATAATTATACAAGCTATTTAACGCCTCAAATTATCAGAAAATTTAGATTGAATAGTAGCAACTGGGAAGAAAAAATTGAGAAAGAAAAATATGGTTTTATTCCTGCTACTGATCATTTAGAAAGTTTAGAAATACTGGTTTTAGGAATTAATCCAGATAAGAAAAATTCTTATGAACAAGATGTAATAGTTAAGTACTGGAGTAATTGGTTTAAGTCTATGAAAGTGATTAAATATAATATTAAAAGTGCTGGTTTGCCTTCCAACATGGATAAAATTATTAAAGATTTTATTTTGGCGAAATAAATAAAATGTAAAAATGTATAAAAAGTTTTAAAAAGTTAAAATCAATGGAATTTCAAAATAAATTAAAAGCAATTGCAGAAAAAATTGACTTACTTAAAGATAAAATAACCACAGAAGAATCTACAAAACATGCTTTTGTACTTCCATTTATAAATGCTTTAGGCTATGATTCTTTTAATCCTACAGAAGTTGTACCTGAATTTACTGCTGATTTGGGCTTAAAAAAAGGAGAGAAAGTAGATTATGCAATTTTTCAAAACGATTTGCCAATTTTAATCATAGAATGTAAACATTGGCAGCAAGATTTAAATCTACACAATTCGCAATTGTTTAGATATTTTCACGTAACTAAAACTCGATTTTCTTTGCTAACAAACGGAATTCAATATCGATTTTACACAGATTTAGAACAACCAAATAAAATGGACGAAAAACCATTTTTAGAGTTTGATATCACTAAAGTAAAGGATAATACAATTCACGAAATATTAAAATTTCATAAATCAAATTTTGATGTAGATAAAATTGTAGATAATGCAAGTTCACTAAAATATACCAAGGAAATAAAAAAATGTTTGTCAGAAGAACTTACAAAACCTTCTTTTGAATTTTCAAGATTATTTGCCAGCAAAGTGTATTCAGGTAGATTAACAGAAAAAGTTATGGACGAATTTATAGTTCTTGTTCATAAAGCATTAAACCAAATTATTAGCGAAAAAGTAAATGATAGATTAAATGCTGCATTAAATAAAGAGTCAGAAAAACAACAAGAAGAAATTGTTGAAGAAAAACCCGAAGAAAATAAAATTATTACTACAGATGAAGAGAAAGATGGCTTTAGAATAGTAGTAGCTATTTTAAGAAGGAATTTATCAGTTGAAAGAATATCACAAAGAGATACGCAGTCTTATTTTGGAATTCTTCTAGATGATAATAATAGAAAACCACTTTGCAGATTGTATTTAAATACAAGCAACAAATATTTAGCGGTTTTTGATGAAAATAAGAATGAAACCAAAATAGCCATTGATACAATTGATGATATTTATAAATATGAAGAACAACTTTTACAAACAATAAATTATTATGAACCAAATATTTAGAAGTACGAAAAAAGTACTACAACTATTTTTAATGCTATCAGTATTTTCCAATTTTTCCCAAAATAAGAAAAGTGAATTACAGATATTTAAAACTAAAATGGAAACTTTTGCTTCAAAAACAGGAGTTATTACTAAATTTACTGATACTAAATTGAATAATTTAAAAACATCTTATTCTAATGCGAAAACTAGAATAAGAAAATTAAGTAGTGG
Organism: Polaribacter porphyrae; assembly: GCF_002954685.1. GTDB lineage: Bacteria > Bacteroidota > Bacteroidia > Flavobacteriales > Flavobacteriaceae > Polaribacter > Polaribacter porphyrae. Next base: position 393,670 of record NZ_MSCN01000001.1, read on the forward strand.
GGAATTAATAGCTTATTTTTATCAAATTGAAAAGCCTGGAAAATATGGAAGCTCAACTGCTTCTATAGAATATTCAGATTTGCTAGAAGTAATCAAAGCTTTTAAAATATTAAAAGGTCAAGTAGATACTGATATTAAAAAAAATCCTGATTATTTAGAAAATAAATTTATTACAGAAGATGGTTTTCAGTTAGGTTATTTTGTGAATAAAGGAAAAGCTACTTGTTATTTAAAGCTTGAAAAATACGGTTCTGATAAAACATTGTATATAAAAGATTTTAATAAAATTGAATCTAATTTTAATGAAGCTAAAAATAAAATTGAAGAATTAAAAAGTAAAGAATAAATTTATTGAAATTTATAAACTATGAAAAAACTACTACCAACATTACTTATCATTTTTCTACTAACAGCATTTCAAAAAAAAGAAAAAGAAGTCTTTATCTGTATGACCAAATCTAGTAAAACCTATCACTTAAAAAAAGAATGTAGAGGCTTAAAAAAATGCAAATCTAAAATCAAAAAGATTACAAAAAAGAAAGCAGAAAATGTAGGTAGAACCAAATGTAAATTAGAAAAAGAAGAGAGTATAAAAAAATGAAAAATTAAATAAAAATTTGGTTGGGATGCCTTAAAATAAAATAATTAGATATATAGCTAACACTCAATTCTAAATAGGAAAAACCTCACCCAAAGGTGAGGTTTTGTTTACCCCTAAACATAAGTTATATACACGAATAACTTAATTTCTTCTAGTTCTAGAGCCTCTTTTTACATTTTTATCTTTAGATTTATTTACATCAGATTTTCTATAAGAACTTCTTGTATTTCTTTTTGTAGACACTCTTTCTTTTGTTTTAGTATCTGACTTTTTACTCACAACTTTTCTTCTAGAATTTGTATCAACATTTCTTCTAGAGTTTACACCATTACTGTTCGATTTTCTATAAGTATTTCTAGTTGTATTTCTAACATTTCTATCATTATTTCTTACTACATTAGCCTTTCTCCTTTTTATAATTGTGCTACGTTTACCAATTCTTGCATTTGGGTTGGCTCTGTAATAATAAAAGTTTCTATCCTCTCTAAATTGAGTATAATTTCTTCTAAAATCATTTCTGAAAAAGTAAGCATCATTGTAATCGCAAACATCCCCGAAATTAATATTGAAACGCACACCATTATGATAATAGAAATCTCTTACATTACCATAAAAAATAGGATTATCCCATCTGTCATATCGTACTCTTAAATCTCCAACATTAGTAAGTACTCCTCTACGATATCTTATAAAAATATTCCCAATTCTAGTAACATTTCCTCTTCTATCATAGTTAATAAAAACATTACCTACACTTCTAATTCTTCCCCTAAAATCTCTATTTATTCTTACTCCTCTATTGGTAAAACTTGTATCAAAATCAAAATCACCATTGGTAAAAACAAAGAATTCAATTCCGCGTTCAAAGAAATTTACAGCATTATTATAAGAGTAATAATTAACCCCAAATCTGTTTAATCGTTTTTCGCCTTTTTTGGCTTCAACAGTAGAAACCATCATGAACATTCCTAATAAAATAAGTACACCTTTTTTCATAATATATGGTTTTAAGGGTTTTTGTCTACTCTAATTGCTTTTCGACTTCCGCATTTGTTTAGGATAATTTCAAACAGCGTGCCAAAAAATTTTTATTACTTTTTAATCCTTTTAAAAATGTTCTATTTTGTTGATTTTTAAATGATTAAAATCAAGAATAAATTTTTTTTTATTTTGTAAATCCAGCAAGTAATTTTATTTATATTTATGCGACTTTCAAATAAAATAGAATAGATGATTAACGCCATTGAGAAAAATTTGCATAGAGGAATCAAGTTATTAAATACAATCGCAGACAAAGAGTATTCAGACGTAACTATTCCTCCTTATTTTTCAAGTATAGGTTGCCATACAAGACATATTTTAGATATGTTTTCTTGTGTTTTTAAGGGGTTAGAAAATGGAAATATCGATTTTACAAATAGAGAAAGAAACGAATGTGTAGAATTAAAATGTAAAGAAGGAATTGCTTATTTTGAATCCATTCTAGATAAATTGAGAGAATTATCTTCAGATGATTTAACGTCTCAAATTTTAATTACGGACGATTTGGGTTTAGGAAAAGAAACAGCAACCACTACATTAGGAGCAATTTTAATGCAGACAAATTCTCACACAATTCATCACTATGCTAGTATTGGATATATTATTCAGCAACTAGATATTGAGCTTCCTAATGCTGATTTTGGTTTTAACCCAACAACACCCAAAAAAGTAAGTAATTACTAGGTTTTTTTTAAATATTCTTAACAAACAAATTTTGTTTTTTGGCATTTATTTTGTATCTTATATAGAATTACGAATTAAGACAAAAAATTATGAATTTTATAAAAAACAAGAAAATATTATTAACCTTTATACTCTCGTTTGTTGCGTTATTTGTAATAGGACAAACAAGTATTCAATATCAAAAAGATAAACTTCCATTAACTTTAGAAAGGCAAATACAGCCCATTAAAGAAATTGAAGACCCTTATTTGCAAAGTATATTAGAAAAAGAAATAAACTCTAACAAAACTTGGAGAAGATTAATTAAAGGAAGACAAATGTCTATTGGGATTGTAGATTTAAGTGATACCACTAAATTTAGATATGCAGGGATGAATGACAATTTTATGATGTATGCTGCAAGTTTACCTAAAATAGCCATTTTATTGGCAGCAATGGATGCTATTGATAAAGGACAACTGGAATATACAGAAAAGGTTAAAAAAGATTTACGTTTAATGATTAGTAAATCCAATAACAGAGCATCAACAAGAATGATAGATAGAGTGGGTTACAAGAAAATTGAAGAAGTTTTAAGAGCTCCTAAACATAAACTGTATGATGAAGAAGTTGGTGGTGGACTTTGGGTAGGAAAACGTTATGCAGCTGCAGGTAAAAAGTATCCAGATCCGATTAAAGGATTAAGTCACGCAGCTACTACAAGACAGGTTTGTAGTTTTTACTATCAACTAGCTTTAGGTAACCTTATTAGTACAGAACGTTCTAAAGAAATGTTGGACATTATGAAAAAGCCAGACTTGCATCACAAATTTGTAAATACTTTAGATAAAGTTGCGCCAAAAGCAGATGTTTATAGAAAATCTGGTTCTTGGAGAAACTATCATTCAGATTCTGCCTTGGTTTGGGGACCTGATAGGAAATATATTATTGTAGCCTTAATAGACTATGATTATGGAGAACAAACCATTAGAGATTTGGTAAGACCACTTGAAAAGGTATTGAAAAAATCACGTTCTTTGTAGTCTAAAAAGGCTTATAAAAATTGAGAAAGTTAATACATAAAACTTTAGGATTAAGAGATGGAGAAATCTTCATCTCTTTTTTTATGCAGTTATATATCTTTATTATAATTACAGTTTTATTAATTGTAAAGCCGTCTGTAAATGCTTTATTTGTTTCTAAACTAGGAGCAGATAAATTACCTTATGGTTATTTATTGGTTGCCTTAATAGCTGTTATAACTTCCTATTATTACAGTAAAGCTATACGTAAATTCTCTTTAGTAAAAGTCACTGTACTTTCATTAATAGTATTTAGTGCTGTGTTTTTTGTATTAGCAATATTATTAAATTACCATATTTCAAATAAATACATTTTATATTTTTATTACGTATTTGTTTCGCTATTTGCAGTAGTAGCCACATCACAATTTTGGATTTTTGCAAACATGGTTTTCAATGCAAGAGAAGCCAAAAGAATATTTGGCTTTATAGGTGCAGGAGCTATTGCAGGTGGTATTTTTGGAGGATATTTAACCAGTATTATTGCAGGTAGTTTTGGTAAGGAATACGTCATCTTTATAGCATCATTTTTACTACTATTGTGTATCCCAATTTTAAGAAAAGTTTATAAATTAAGAATCCGTTTTTTAAATCGATTTAAAAGAAAACAAGTTATAGCCAATCAAGATAAATTAGAAAGTTCTTCTTTAAAAATGATTTTTAAATCCAAACATTTAAGTTATTTAGCTTTAATCATTGGTATTAGTGTTATTGTTGCAAAATTGGTTGATTTTCAGTTTAGTGATTTTGCTAATAAATCTATACCAGATTCAGATGACTTGGTTGCTTTTTTTGGTTTTTGGTTTTCTACCTTTAATGTAATTGCTTTAGTAATTCAACTTTTTTTAACCAACAAAATTGTTGGTAGATTAGGTGTTTCTTCCACATTATTAATTTTACCCTTAACTATTGGTTTGGGCAGTTTACTATTTTTGACCTTCCCAGAATTATGGGTATTGATAATTATTAAAGGGATTGATGGTAGTTTTAAACAGAGTTTAAACAAATCTGCAATAGAACTTTCTATAATGCCAATTCCTGCACTTATTAAAAACCAGGCAAAATCTTATATTGATGTTGCTGTAGATAGTATAGCAACAGGTTTGGCTGGTTTTATGTTGATATTTTTGATTAAAAAATTAAATTTAGATACTGCCTATATAACTGTAATTGTTATCTTTTTCGTATTTATTTGGATTGTTCTCATCTACAAATTAAGAGAGGCATATTTTGAATCTTTTAAAAAAAATATTCAAAAAACACTCATTTTTGCATCAGAAGATAAAAAAGAAAAGAAAAAAGAGGATAATCTATTAGACCTTAAAAACATATTAGAAAATGGAGATGAGGAAGCTATTTTAAATTTATTTGATCGTTTAAAAGGTTATACTTTAAAAATACTTCAACAGCCTATTATTCAACTTTTAGATCATCCTTCCAATAAAATAAAAGTGGCTGCTCTAGATTATTTAGATGCTTTTGATGATAACTTTATTATTGAAAAAGTAGAAAAATTGGTGTACGTAAAAGATGATATATTGGTTTATGTAGCTTTGGAATATATTTTAGAACATTCTTCAAGAAATGAAAAATCATTTTTTAATCAATATTTAGATCATACAGATAATTATATTGCAAATGGTGCGCTTTTGGCTTTGGCAAAATATAGTCAAAACAATCAAAAGCTAGCTGGGTATTATAATTTAAAGAATCGTTTAGAAACTAAAATAGAACGTTATACCTCTAGTAATTACACTATTAGAAAAGAAATCATTGCAGGTTTATTATTAAGTATTGCCTATTCCAGAATGACAGCGCACTATGGTTTTATTTCAGAACACTTGCATCATCAAAAATCGTATGTTGTCAAATTTGCAACTATTGCTGCAGGGATTACTTCCAATAAACTTTTTATAGATGATTTGTTAGGTCTTTTAACCATAAAAAAACATATAAGAAGAGCTGTTAAAGCATTAAGAAATTATGGTCCAATAATTATTGATATTTTGTTGGAATTAGAGCAGCAAGACAAATTAAACTCAACCATTAAAAAACAGATTCCAAAAATTGTTGCTGAATTTCAAAATGAAAATGCACTAAAAATTTTATCAAGAATTTTAAAAAGTAAAAACACAACAAGTAGGTTAGAGGCTTCTAAATCTTTAAGAAAACTAAAGCTTAAAAATTTAGATTTAACAATTTCTAATAGGGTAAGTAAAAAACGAATTTTGGCAGAATGTGTTTATTACAAGGCTATTTTAGAGATTTTAGGTTCATTACAGCACAGTATCAACAAAGATTTGTTAGATCAAAAAGATGCTCCAAATCAATTAAAATACAAAGCTAGAAAAGATTTAAGTGATGCTTTAGAAAAAGAACTCAATAAATCTTTTATAATTTTATTCAATTTGTTGGGCTTGTTGTATAATGAAGAAGATATTCAAATTGCTTATAAAGCTATAAAAAGTGATATTAAAGAAGCAAAAATAAATGCTTTAGAGCTTTTAGAAAATCTAATAGATACTTCTGTAAAAGGAAGTGTATTACCAATTTTGGAACATGTAATTGTAGATGAAAATCATTTTAGTTCTTCAGTTATAAAATTAACACTCTTATCAGAGATAGAATATTTAGTTAGATTGATGTCTATAAGTGGAAGTAATTTAAGATTTCTGGCAGTAACTTACATAAGTATTGTAAAAGATAGAGCTTTTATACCAGCATTATTACCATTAAAAAAGTATCGTAACAAAAATGTAAAACAACTTGCATACGATACTTATATTCAACTTTTAAAAATTAGAGACTAATTGTCTGATTCGTCTTTGTCATTTATATATTTTTCTTCTTTAATTTCTGGCTTGTTTAAATTTGCTGTTTCGTTTACTACATCATCAATTTTACTAGCCAAATACATATGTGCACCTGCAGAGTTTTTATTTAACACATTACTCATTAAACATGCAATATATTTTATACCATCATCGTGTTCAACTATAATAACAGAATTCATATAATTGAATACATTACCTGCATAACTTGCACAATTTGGATCTTTATTTCTATCACATTTATAGTAACTACCAGATTTAAAATACACAGCAGCATCATCTAATCTTGGCGATTTTGCATAACGAATTCGCCTGTCTGTGATGTATAGCAAACGCTTCATTTCTAAACTCGATTTTTCATCAACAACTTTACCTTGTTCTAGTTTTACCAAAAATTTCATTAATCCTTTTGGAGTTCCAATACTACCACCTTTTCTACCTACATATTTTCCTGGAGGTCTTGTAAATAAGCCACCCAATTTCCATTCATTTTCTTTAATACCTAAATCTCTTAAAGGTTGATTTACAACTGTGTGTGCTAAATTTGTTAAAGAATCTTTTGGAGTTTCTTTAAAGTAGGTTTCTGCTTTTTCTTCATCTAAAAAGAAATATTCTTGACCAAAAGCAGCCATAAGCATTGCTTCTCTGTACATAATACTTGCAGCACCATTGTTACTCACAGAAACCATGTGATCTAACCATTCAAAAAGTGAAAATTCATCACTAGCAATTACCTGTCTTTTGATAAGATTGTCTTTTTCAATATCGTAAATAGGTATAGTATGATGATCTCCTAAACCCCAATACCTACTGCTTACTTTTATATTTTTTAAATACCTCACTCGTTCTTCATAAGAATCTGGACAAAGCTTTGCAAGCTGATCAAAAACGGCTAGAAGAACTGCTATTTTACCAACACTTCCTGGTTGATAGCCTACATTTTCTCTGTGTTCTGCATAACGTAAATTATCAGGATTACTCATATCCATTACTGCTAAAGAATAATTTCCTCCAGGAGTAATTCGCTTTATTTTTCGATCAAAATTTGCATCAGTAATTAACAAATCGTTTACACTGTCTGTTTTTTTACTTAACAAATTTAGTTTGATATCGCTCCATTTTTTATAAGCACCAGCAGGAATTCTGTTGTATTTTACACTATCTTTTTGAAACTGTCGTATTTGATACAATCTTTTGATGCCAGAATATTCATAACCATCAATAGGATATCTCATAAAGCCTAATGAAATTGTAATACAGGCAATTAATACAATGTATGTTTTTTTCATGTTTAAATTTTTTCGGTAATATTTATTTGTTTGTTACTTTCTACTTTTGGAGTAATGGCATTCAAATAATCAGAACTTTTGGCTTGTTTGTTTTCTACAAAAGGTCTTATTTGAAATAGCCAAAGTTTATCATCTTTAAAACCAAATTCTACATCAAATGCCTGATTTTTATCATCTGCTTTTGCACCTATTTTTTTTCTAACAGTTGATGCCAATTCTCTAATATCTTTGATATTATTTTTGTTTAAAATTTCTTTATCAAAAGAAGTATAATATTTTTTTGTACCTCCATAATCTGGTAATCTTATATAATCAGCTTGTCTTGCTGGTGCTAATAAGTAATCGTTATTTTTTGTTATGAGTCTAGTTTCTGCAGATTGCCCATCAACAGCACCACCTGCTCCTCTAGAAAAAGCAACAGTTAAATCTTCATCTGTACCAGCATTAATTCCTTTGGTAATCATCACTCCAGAGTAATCTACATCTACACTTGGTATAATTAAAATTGATGGATATACGTTTTCTGGATTCAATAAGTATTTTTGTCTCCATTTAAAACTACGTTCTGTATATGCAGAAGCCCAAACACGTTTTACTCCTTCCAAAATTTCGTTTTCTTTTTTAATGTTAAAAAGTGTCAAATTTAATCCAGCTCCAGTAAATTCTTTCAAATCTTCCATATTTGTGTCACTTCTTAAAAAAACAGGTACTCTTCCAATATCATCCTTAAAAATAGATTTGAAATTGTCTTTCAAATCAACAATAAAATCTTTATTTAGTTGAATATCTAAAATAGCTGTGTGTAACTTTTTTAGAGATTGTACTAAATAACGCTCTATCATTTCATCAGAAATACCATATTTTTTCTTGTTTTTGGCTTCAATAAAAGTATCGTTTAAATATTGCCAATAAGTTTTGTTTTCATTTGGCATTGGTAAGTTCATGTGTTTTCTAAAAACCCCAAAAGGAATAATTAAACCTTCTACAACTTGGTCTGGAAAAAGATTTTTTAATTCTCCTAAATTTGCAGCTTTTGGGCCACATAATTTTCCAGAATCTGTTGCATTTACCTCACGCATATTTATCACTTTTGTAACATCTAAACGTATATCTTTAATAGGTACTTCAATCATATTTTTGCTACGCTCCTGCTTCTCAAAAAGCTTTTCCTCTTCATCAGTCATATCATCCTCGTCTTTTAAGATTACATTACCTTTGTGAGAAACTGCAAAAAACACTTTTTTACCATCGTATTTTTTTAAATCAGATAAATTTTTACTCGATAAAGCTGCATTTGGTATTCCTAAATTCCTTGCCAATAGTTGAACGTGAGAAACCAAATTTCCTTCAGAAACTGTCATAATTCCTGCAACAGGTTTTAAATCTGAAGGCGGATTTTGAAAAATATAAATATTGGCAGTATTCACATCAATGTCATCAGGATTTCCATCTACTACAACCAAGTTTCCATAAGCATAACCAGGGTTTAAACCTCTTATTGTACTTTGGTTATCTATAGACATTACATCGTTTTTAATGTTAGAAATTTTAGAAACAAAAGCACCTAATTTGCTGATGGTTTCTCCTAAACTTAAAGCAATACTATTACGTACTCTATCATCTATAAAACCATAAGCCAATGGCTCAAATTCGGTATATTTAAGTACGTCTTCATTATAATTGGCTTTAATGAATGAAGCACTCCATTCCACAACACTTCTAGAGGTATTGAGCAATTCGTTTACTTCTTTTACAGTGCTATTGTCATTTTTTACAAACTTGGTAAATTTATTTTCAATTTGGTCATATTCCCAAAATTCTAATAAGCCACTACCTAAAGCTGCACAAGAGAGTGTTTCAATTTTACTAGCAGTTTCTTGTAGGGTTTGTGTTTCCCAATTTTGAGTTTCAATCAGCAAAACATTTTCAAGTTGATTGCTAATATCAAGAAGTTTTAGTCTGTCTTTTGTAGATTTAAAATCTAAAATATTTGTTCTGATGTTGGCTAGAATACTAGCAGCATTTTCAACAATTTTTTTTGGCGATTTATTTTGATTAAAATATTTAGAAAAATTCTTTAATTGTTCTATAACCATATTGTTGCCTTGTAAACTAGCAACTTCTTTGTCTATTTTTTTGAAATCTAAAGGCGCATAAAACTGCTCCATAGTAACAATTAGATTTTGCAGGTTTTTCTTTTCTTTAAGCGTAAGTTCTGCATCCTTTTTATTGATAAAGTTTTTTACTAAAAAAATATCAGTTTCTTGTGGATTTCCATGGATTTTAATTCTAATGTCCATAAAACTCGGAATTTCTTCTGCCAAAGTTTTAGATTCACTTCGCATCAATTGCCCCAAATTTGTATCTCCATTATGAGGAATATCCTTTAATGCTTGTCTCAATAAGTAATAGTTTTGCTTTAAAAAAGTTTCATTTTTTAATATGGTTTCAAAAAAATCTTTTCCCCAAGCTTCTTCATCTTCAGATTGTACAGCACCTCTATAATATTGTCCTTTTCTTAATACCCAACCATCATCAATACTTTTTAAATAATTATTAATTTGATATTGTTTTAAGCGACTATAATTGTTCAATTCGTCTAAAAACTCATTTGTTTTTGTGTTGGCTAAAATTTCTCCGAAAAACAAGTGATTCGTTTTACGCAATTCTAATGCAGATGTTTTGAAACTTGCATGTTGAATGCCTCCACCAATATCATCTGGACAAGGATCTTTAGAATCTCTAATACTTCCATCTTTACAAAACCATTTTATTCTGTAATAGGGACCTCTAATATCGTCTTTATAAAGATTTACAAGTTGTTTTACTTCTGCTGGAGATTTTTTTTGACTATTGATTTCTGAAATGAAAATTATAGAGAAAAGAATTAATATAAATATAGATTTTTGCATATTTTAAATGTTGGTTCTTACAAAACTATGAGATTAATTTCTATTTTGAAACTCTAAAAAGCTATGGAGTTCACATAAATTTGGATTGGGTTAAAACTTTTTTGCTTTTTGATAAAATTTAGAGAAAAATAATCGAAAAAGGGGTTATTAGTACAGCTGTGCCTTCAGTTATAAAATGAGCAAAAATGAAGCATCCTTAAAAATTATGAATATTTTAAGTTTTGTTCTTCTATATTTGTTTCAAACTTTATTTTAGGTGGAAATCAGCAGAGAACTTTTATTTTTTTTTAGTGCATTAGGTGCTTTTAACGGAATTGTTTTAAGTCTGTATTTTCTCTTTTTTGCAAAACCAAAACATATTTCTAGTAAATTTTTAGGAGCATTTTTATTGATGATGAGCATTAGAACTGGTAAATCTGTGTTTTTTTATTTTAACCCTGATTTATCTCTTCATTTTTTACAGTTTGGTTTAACTGCCTGTTTTTTTATTGGTCCTTTTTTATATTTCTACATAAAATCCATGACCCAACCTCAAAGTAGCATCACTAAAGAATGGAAATATCATTTCATAAGTTTAGTACTTATAGCATTAATTACGGGTTTTATTTACCCTTTTAAAACAAATGTAGATTTATGGCGACCTTATTTTATAAGAACCATTTATTATACTTGGTTAGTCTATTCTTTGTTGGCTGGTTTTCAATTAATGCCAATTTTAAGAAAAGGTTTTAAAAATACTTCTAAACTATCAAGTATAGAGATTTGGTTAATAAGCATTTATTTTGGCAATTTGACTGTATGGTTTGCTTATAACTATTCTAGATTTACAAGTTACATAGTTGGTGCATTAACCTTTACATTTCTTTTTTATTTAGTGATATTATTTCTTTTCTTCAACAAGCAAAAACGTTCAGTTATATTTAATAAGAATACTAAATATGGTGATAAAAAGATTGATGATAAAATTGCTTTACAATTAATTGATAAGCTTAAAATATTAATGCTTGAAGAAAAAATATATGCTAATGCAAATTTAAAATCATCACAAGTAGCCAAAAAAATAAGTATAACTACACATCAATTTTCTCAATTGTTGAATGATAATTTAAAGAAGAATTTTGCTCTTTTTATTAATGAATACAGAATTGAAGCAGCAAAAGAACTGTTACTTAAAAATGACAACTTTACTTTAGAAGCTGTAGCTTATGAATGTGGATTCAATTCAAAATCAACATTTTATAACTATTTTAAAAAGATTGAAGGAAAAACACCTGCACAGTATAGAAGTTCTAATTTATAAATTAAAACTTCGATTTTACAATTCAAAACTTCTTTTTAGATTTTAAAAATCATATTTGTTAAAACAATTTTTAACGATGAGATTTTTATTTTTATGTTTTTGTTTTTTTGTACTAACTAGTTGTAATCAGCAAAGTGAAAAAGTTGATATAATTAAAGAAGGTAAAGTACTTTTTGTAGTTTCAAATCAACATACTTATGGAAATACCAATATCAATGCAGCAAATCATTTTGGAGAAATCGTGTTTGCTTATGATGTTTTTATCAAAAATAAATTTGAAGTAGATTTTGTAAGTCCAAATGGAGGAGCAATTCCTATAGGTTATTTAAGTACTTCAGATAGTATTCAAAAAAAATACATTTATGATGCGCAATTGATGGATAAATTAAAAACCACAAAAGCTCCAAATCAGATTCAACCTAAAAACTACAAAGCGATTTATTATGTTGGTGGAGGAGCTGCCATGTTTGGAGTTCCAGAAAATATAGCAATTCAAAAAATTGCATCAGATATTTATAAGAACAATGGAATTTTATCAGCAGTTTGTCATGGAACTGCAGGAATTGTCAATATCAAAAATGCAAACGGAAAATTTATTTATCAAGGAAAAAACGTAAATGGTTTTCCTGATAAATTCGAAAATAAAAAAGCAAAATATTATGAAACATTTCCTTTTTCTATTGAAGAGATTATCAAAGAAAGAGGAGGGAAGTTCAGTTATTCAGAAAATGGATGGGATAATTATTTTAAAGTAGATGGAAGAATCATTACAGGTCAAGACCCAACAGCTGCAGCTGCTGTAGCAAAAGAAATTGTAAAACAAATTCAATAAATAAAGTATGAGAAAAATAATAATTTTAGCAATCGTTTTAATGAGTGTATCTGTAAATGCACAATCAGAATTTACAGCAATTAATAGAGTACTATATGATTATATAGAAGGCACAGCAAACGGAGAACCAGAAAGACTTAAGAATGCATTTGATGAAAACTTCAATCTCTATTTTGTTGCAAATGACACGTTAAGAACTTGGTCTGGAAAACAATATGTATCTGGTGTAAAAAAAGGTAGAAAAAGTAACAGAATTGGTAAGGTACTTTCTATAGATTTTGAAGGTAATGCAGCAGTTGCCAAAATTGAAATTCTAATGCCAGCTAGAAAAAGAATTTATACAGATTATTTGATGTTGCTAAAAATAAAAGATCAATGGAAAATTATTCACAAGTCATTTACATTTAAAAACTATCCAGAATGAGACAATTGTTAATTTTATTTTTATCGATTTCTATATCAGCATTCTCTCAAAACAAACTTCTAGAAAAAAAGTTTGATAGTGTTTTGTCTGACTATAAAAGTGATGATAAACCAGGGATTGTTGCTGGAGTAATTGAGAATGGAAAACTATTGTATTTAAAAGGTTTTGGAGTTGAAAATATTGAAACAAAACAATTAATTACACCACAAACAAAATTTCAAGTAGATCATCTTGCAAAACAATTTACAGTTTTGTCTATATTATTGTTAGAAGAAGAAGGTAAATTATCCTTTGAGGATGATATTAGAAAATACTTACCCAATTTACCTAAATATCAGCATATTATAAAAGTAAAACATCTGTTAAACCATACAAGTGGGTTACATTGTTTAATTCCACTTAAAGAGCTTTTAAATATTAGACAAAATGATGTGTTTACGCAACAAGATGCTGTTAAAATTATAAGTGCTCAACAAAAATTAAACTTTAAACCTGGCACAGAATTTTCTTATCATACTTCAGATACAGAAGTTATTTTGATGGTAGAAATAGTAAAATCCATATCAAATACCTCTTTTGAAGAATTTACTAAAAAGCGTGTTTTTGAGCCTTTAGAAATGAATAATACTAGTTTTAATTCTTCAAGAAAGATGCTAAATAATTTAGCTAAATCATATACAATTAGAGAAAAAACTACTTTTAATCCAGTAAATGATTTAACATTGGGAGTTAGTAATTTATACACTACAGCAGAAGATTTTGCAAAATGGTTTCAAATGTTTTATGCTGATAAAACACTATCAAGTTTAGTTAAAAAGTTAGATGCTTATGTTACACTTGATTCAGGTAAAGAATATAATTCTACTTGGGGAAAATTAGCATTGGGTAGGTATTTTGATCATCCAGAAAGAGGTTTGCCAAAAATGTCTTGGCAGTATGGTTTAATTGGGGGTTATGGAGCTAATTTTTTCAGGTATCAATCTCATAATTTGGTCACTTTTGTTTTTGGAAATAACAATAGATACAATGGAATGCCAGCTGGTAATTTAGGCAATGTATTAATGGAAAAAGAATATACAGAGCCAATAGAAATTGATTACTCTAAAATAGCTTTTAAACAACTTTCTGCTAAACAACTTAAAAAACATGAAGGAATATATTGGGATAAAACCAATAGTTTGGTAAGAGAAATTTATTTGAAAAACGATACATTACGCTGCAAACTATTGTCAAATAATAGAGAAACATCTTTATTGGCTTTAGGTGAAAACAAATTTCAGTTTTACTTAAGAGGAGATACAGAAATAATTTTAACGTTTAAAGACAACAGTTTAGAGTTTTCATCTTTAAATAGTGATGTTAGCAATTATGATAAAATTAATTTGATTGATGAATCAGAAGTAAAAAAATCAGAGTATGTTGGAACTTATTATAATAAAGAATTTGATGTGATTTTACATTTTGGAGTAAAAGAAAACTTACTATCACTTTCTAATTTTAAGACGAATCCAATTAAGTTTTTTCCAATTGTAAAAGATGCTTTTAGGAGTAACACTTATATATATTCTGGAGTTCAGTTTACAAGAAAAGACAATTTAGTTGAAGGATTCAATATCAATACTGATGGAGTTAAAAACCTGTATTTTGAGAAGTTAATTTAACCTTGAAATCGTTTAAAAATATATTTTTCCTTATTTTGAATAATATGCATCTCTGTAAAGTTAGAGGGATGCATAAATTCAAAATTTTCGTTGATATTGAATGAAGTATTATCAACAATAAATTCACGCTCATATTCCTTATTACCAAGAACATCATACCTTGCAATAAGGAATTTTTGATTGCTGATTTGCTTTTCAACACTAAACCAAGCACCACTTCCAATTCCTCCCAGCCAAGTTCCATTTTCTAATTCAAATTTATCAGTATCAGCAAGTTCAGTACCAATTAAATTTGGTTCCGTATCAAATTTATTGAAAAAAGAAGCTTTGTATTCTTTTAAAATTGATCTATTTTTATAAGATGTAATTTCTTGACTATCAATTTTATAAATCACTTTCGAAGTCGTAGCTTTAATGACATTACCAATAGGGCTTGGTGTAAAAAGATTGGAGTTTTTAAGATGTAATTTTATTTTATTATTTGATGTTGATGCTATAATTGTATCTGTTACAAAACGTGCACAATTAGTCCCTTTTTTTATAAATGCACCATAAGGCAATTCTTTTTTGTCAATTAAATTATTGATGAATTTTAGAGCTTTATTATAATCAATTTGCTCATTAATGCCAGCAATTAGTCTTCCTGATCCATGAGTTTTTTCTGGATGATTTTCTATCCAAAGTAAAATTTCTTTAAGATTTGTAAGTTTATTATTTTCAAACTTTGCTGTTAAAGGAATTAACAATTCTGGATCAGTTTCAGCAGATCTAACTCTACCATTTCCATGTGTGGTAATATATCTTCCAAAATCAAAATAATTAATTTTTGGAGCATTTTTTTTAATCAATAATAATGCTGCATGTCCTGCTTGCACTGCGTGTTTGCTACCAATACCAATTTTTGGCCAAATTTTACTAGAAAATTCTCTGTAAGCAGGTCTTACTACTGTATCAGGATAAGATAAAATGACAATGATACCGTCATTTTTTTTATTTTGTTTGCTACTCAAGGATTATTAATCTTTATTAAAAATTGCTTTTTGAATAACTCCAAAGGTTTTAAAAGCAAAATACACTGTAAAGATTAAAAGTAAACAACCTATACCTATAAAAGCATATGCAAAGTATATTTTTGGAGCTTCAGTAAATTTATCTAGTGCTTTAAAACTCATTGTTATTATAATAGGAGATGCTATAAACAAGAGAATTAAAATTCCTAAACGAAATAATCCTTTTCTTAATAAATCTGTATCTGTACTCATTATTTATAGTTTTGTATTGCATTTCTCACACTACCAAATTCTTCTAGCATTTTGCTTGCTTTTTTTAAGTCGATATTAAGTTCTTGTGCTAACATTTTTTCTCCTCTTTCTACTAATTTGTTGTTAGAAAGCTGCATATCAACCATTTTATTACCTTTAATTTTTCCTAATTGAATCATAGTAGCTGTAGATAACATATTTAAGACTAACTTTTGAGCAGTCCCAGCTTTCATTCGAGAACTTCCAGTTATAAATTCAGGCCCAACAATTACTTCAATTGGTAATTGTGCAGTATTAGAAAGTGGACTGTTTTTATTACAAGAAATACAACCAGTAATAATATTTTTTTCATTACATTTTTCTAAAGCAGCAATTACATAAGGTGTTGTGCCAGAAGCTGCAATACCAATAACTATGTCTTTATCAGAAATATTGTTTTCTTGTAAATCTAACCAACCTTGTTCTTTTGAATCTTCAGCAAATTCTACTGCTTTTCTTATGGCTGTGTCTCCACCAGCAATTAAACCCACAACTAATTCATGAGGAACACCAAAAGTTGGTGGGCATTCAGAGGCATCTACAATACCTAATCTACCAGAAGTACCTGCACCAATGTAAAAAAGTCTTCCACCTTTTTTTAGTTTTTCAACAATTTTTTGGGTTAATTTTTCAATTTGTGGTAATGCTTTTTCAACAGCAAAAGGAACAGTTTTATCTTCATTATTAATATTAATTAATAATTCAGAAATAGACATATTTTCTAGATGGTTGTACTTTGAATCTTGTTCTGTAGTTTTTGTAAAGGTCATTATTCAAAAATACAGTATTTATGATATTTTTAAATAAAATTGATAAAAACTTATCTAATTTTTATCCTCTAAAAAAATAGTAAATGTATCGGTTTCTGATATGTGAAAGTATCCTAAAGGGAAATTAGCTTCATTTGTAGTGTTAATCATATTACCTAAAAGAGATGATGGTACAGTTTCAAAAGGACCACCAGCATTTTGACCACTTTGGTCTATTAAAACTCTAAAATAGGTGAAGTATTCTTTGGTAATACCAGACATTTTAATTTTTACAGCAGTTGGTACTTTAAGATCTTCTTCGTCATAAAAATATGAGAAATTGTAGTCTGCACCATTAAAAAATCGATCTTCAATTGCTAGAAATATATTGTTTGTCAAATCAAAAAGGTAATAGTTATCTACTGAAATATCATCTTTAAAGGCAATTTCTAATTCAGTTTCGTTACCCGAAAATAATGTTTTGTCTCCTTGGGTAACAGACGTAAAAGGCGTTGATTTTATTTTAGTAGCTGTGCCTTTATAGGTTTCATTATCATAAATTACAGTTAATTCATAATCAGTATTATCAGCAGGAATAAAAGCGTTTACAGGTTCGTAATCTCCATCTGCATTGTTATCAGTAAAATTAATAACATTGTTATTTGTTTTATCTGTTAAAAATACTGTTGCATTAATAACTGTTGGTATCGTTTCTTCAAAATAATCTGCTGATAATCTTAATTTTACAACTGTATTTGCTGTAATAGGATTTTCATCAAAATGAACTTCAAAAGAGGCATCTATGATTAATTTTGGTGGAATTGAAGGTACATCAATCTCTACGACTTTTTCACAACTTGAGAAAAAGAAAAATAATAAAACTGGTAAAAATAGTATCTTTTTCATTTTCTTAAAACTTAAAATTATAGGTTACTGAAGGTACAATTCCAAAGATTGAAGTTTGTATCGCTTCGTTTCTCAACGTTTCTCTATTCTGACTAAAATTAATGGATGCTGCATTTTGCCTGCCATATAAATTATAAATACCAAATACCCATTCTCCCTGCCATTTTCTGTTTTTATTTTTCTCTGGAGTTAATGTTGCAGAAATATCAAGTCTGTGATATGCAGGTAATCTATCAGCATTTCTTCTATTATCATCAAAAATCGGTACGTTAAGCCCTTGAATTTCATATTGACCTACAGGATAATTTGTAGGTTGCCCAGTTTGAAATAAAAAGTTGGCGTTAAATTTCCATTTTTTAGATAATTCATAGCTAGTATTTATAGATAAATCATGTGTTTTATCAAAAGGAGTATTATACCATCTTCCTTGATTTATGCCAGGTTCATTGGGTGTTCTGCCTAATGTTTGTTGTTCTGATCTTGATAGTGTGTAAGCAATCCATCCTTTAAAATCTCCTTCATTTTTTTTGAATAAAACTTCTAAACCATAAGCTCTTGCTTGCCCATTTAAAATTACAGTTTCAATTTCGTTATTAGCTATAAGGTTTGCACCATTTATATAATCGATTCTATTTTGAATATCTTTATAAAAAACTTCTGTTTCTAGAGAATAATCTCCACCTTTAATAGATTTAAAATACCCAGCAGCAAATTGATCTAAAAGTTGTGGTTTAATATACCTACCACTTGGTGTCCAAACATCTAGTGGAGTAGGAGAGGCAGTATTAGAAAGTAAGTGTAAATATTGAGCCATTCTATTATAGCTCAATTTAATTGAAGCATCATCGCTTAATAAGTAAGACATAGAAACTCTAGGTTCAAAATTATTAAAACTTGCAAGTACATCGCTTCTACTAAAATTTTCAGTTCCTACAGGTTCTGCTTCTTCGTACTTTTTAAATTGTTGGTTGTAAATTACAGGTTGATTGTTAGCATAGATATTTAACTCATCTTGACCTAGCCTTGTAAAATTACTAAAACGTACACCATATTGTAAGGTCAACTTATCACTCAATTTATGTTCTGCTTCAATATAAGCAGCAAATTCATTTGCATATTTGTCAATTAATTTTTCGGGTTGAATTCCTGAATCATCTCTATTTGGAATGATCTCACCAGGATTAAATTTTATATAAATATTGTTGATTCCATAACTCAATTTCAATTTTTCGTTGAGATAATGTTTAAAGTCGTATTTTAAGTTAAAGTTTGTAATTCCAGAATCCCATTCAAAACCTACAAAGTCTAATGTTAATCCATAGAAATAATCTGAATAAATTAATGATAAATTAGAGAAAAGTTTATCAGAGAAAAGGTGATTCCAGCGTAAATTAACAACTGTATTTCCATAGGTATTTACAAAACTATCACTAATACCAAATATATCTTTTCCAAAATAGGTAGATAAGAATAGGTTATTTTTTTCATTGAATCTGTAATTGACTTTACTGTTTAAATCATAAAAATATGCAGTATTTTCATTATCAAACAAGGGTAAAAATAAATGAGCATAAGAAGAACGCCCAGCAACAACAAAAGAACTTTTTTCTTTTTCTATTGGACCTTCAACTAATAATCTCGAGGATACTAAACCAATACCACCAATTACTTTAAATTCTTTACTATTTCCTTCTTTTTGATAGATATCTAATACTGAAGAAAGGCGACCTCCAAAACGTGCAGGAATACCACCTTTATATAGTTTTACATCTTTTATTACATCAGGATTAAACACCGAGAAAAAACCAAAAACATGTGATGAATTAAAAACAATAGATTCATCTAACAATATTAAATTTTGATCAGCTGCACCTCCTCTAACATTAAAACCAGATGCTCCTTCACCTGCACTTGTAACACCAGGTAAAAGTATCAGAGATTTAATAATATCTGCTTCACCCAAAACAACAGGAATCTGTTTTATGGTTGCAGCAGATAGTTTATTCACACTCATTTGCGGAGTTCTAACATTCAACTTTTCAATATCAGTTTCAATAATTATTTCATCTAAACTTTCTGCTTCTTCTTTAAGCTTAAAGTTTTTAGTTGTTTTTTTAGTAAGATTCACTGTTTCTACAATACTAGTAAAACCTAAATAACTAACTTGAATTTTATAGTTACCTTTTGGTATTGTTATAGAGTAAAAACCATATTCGTTAGTGGTTGTACCAGAATTTAATTCAGGAAAATAAATAGAGACTCCAATTAAAGTTTCATTACTTGCATCATCGTAAACAGAGCCACTTAAAGTAACTTTTTCTTGTCCGAATGCAATTGATGTTATGAATAAGAGTATAAATAGTAATTTTTTTGATTGAAGCATTTTTTTGTTTAATTATTTTAAAAATTACATGAACAAAAGTACAATTATAAAGTGATAAGAAAACGTTAAAAAGTTATTAATCGTAGATGATATCTTTAACTTCTATCTTTTTATTTTCTATAAAATCATATAAGGTGAGTCTTCTTAAAGTATAATAATCAGTCCAGAATTTTTCTAGAGAATTTAAATATTGTAGAACAGACCTGTCTTGTTCTTGAAGTGCTATATTTAAATCAGTAATATTAATCTTACCAAGTACAAATCTCTTTTTAGCAATTATATATCTTTTTAAAGCAATTTCTTGAGCTTTTTTAGCAGTTTTTAAAAAATTTCTCTGATTTTGCCAGTTTAGTACATGCAAATATATTTCTTGTTCAAATTCTTGTTCTTCAATTTCTATATTGGTGTTTACTAAATCTTTATTTGCTTCAACTAGTTTTCTTCTAGATTTAGAAACTCCCCAATCTAAAATAGGTATTCCAATAGAAAGAGTTACACTTTGTTGTTGATTAAAATCTTGAAATAAATCATTGAATACAGTGCCTTGTTGTGAGATTCCAAAATTAGCTCTTAAACTCATTTGTAATCTATTATTCCCCTTAACTTCAGCTACATCTTGTTCAGCTTGTAGTCTTCTTCTTCTAAACTCAATAACAGCTTTTCTGTTAGATTTTGCCTCTTTAAGAGCTTTATCAACACTTACTGTAAAAGAAGTAAGTTCTTTAGGCACCGATAATAGTATGTTTTCGGTATCAAGAACTAAATATCTTGATAAGTTTTGAGAAGATCTTTTAAAGTTTATTTGATTTGTTATTACGTCATTTTCAGAATTTAATACAGAAAGTTCAATTTGCAGTAAATCATTTTCTGCAATTTTACCCATTTTAAATCTTCCTTTTGAAATTTGAAATAATGTATCTTGATTCGAAAAATTAGATTTAGCAATTCTTGTTTGCACTTGAGATTTTAATAACGCAAAATATCTCCTTGCAGTATTTAAAGAAATTTGCTCCATACGTTCTATAAACTCTCTTTTTGCTTCTTCATAAATTAGTGGTTCAATCTTCTTTTGCCATTTAAAAGGGTTATAAAAAAGTGAATTTTGAAAATAATTTATAGAAAAAGGTATTACAGCAAAATTTGTCGCTACAAAAGGTTCAGATAAATCTACTCTTTCAAATTGAGAACTTACAGATATTGTTCCTCCAGTTAAGGGTACGTTTTGATTTAATGATAATGTTCCGTCAAATCTAGTCTGATTTGTTCTTCTAAAGCCATCAGAACCATCATCAAGTGTAATTCTATTCACAGAATTTCTATATTGAGGTATAGTTGCGTCTAATCTTAACTGGGGAAGCAATCCAGCTTTAAAGTTTCTAAACCGCCAATAACTTGCTTGATTTTGATTTAATAGAGCTTTATAATCAGGAGAGTTTTTTTGAGCAATAGATATTGCTTCTTCTAATGTAATTTGTTTTTGACTAAATGCACTTAAGCAAAGTACAGAACAAATAATTGTAATAATTTTTTTCATAGTTTATTCGTGTCTTATGGCTTCAATAGGACTTTTATTTGCAGCCGATCTTGCAGGTGCAATTCCAAAAATTAAACCTATTAGTGTGGCTACAAAGAAAGAGAGAAGAATAGAACTTAAAGATAAAATGGTTTCTATACCAGTGGTAATTTCAAGAATGTAGGAGGCAAAAACTCCGAGTAAAATACCAATAATACCACCACCAATACTTACTAAAACAGATTCTGTTAGAAACTGAAGAATTACATCTTCTTGAGTAGCACCAATTGCTCTAATAATACCAATTTCTTTAGTTCTTTCTAAAACTGATGCTAACATAATATTCATAATACCAATTCCACCAATTAAAAGAGAAATACCTGCAATTATGCTTAATACAATATTAAAGATTTGCTTTGTTTTTTGTTGCTGTTTTAATAATTGAATGGGGATTGAAATTTCGAAATCTAATACATCATTATGTCTTCTTTTTAGCATTCTGCTTAAAACATCTGCTGTAGCATTTAATTCGGATGAATTTTCTACTTGAACAACTAACTTATCAATTTGATGATAATTACCTCTAGGAATTCTCTTTTTTGGTCCTTGTTGATTTCCACCAAAAAATATAACTCCTCCACTTGTATCTATTGGTTTGTCACTTATAATTTTTCGATCCTTATAACGTACTAAAAAAGTTTTAATAGGGATATAGATGTCTAAATTCATATCTCTTATTCCTAGATTTTCTTGAGCATTATCAGAGATAAATTTTTCTTCAATTACACCAATTACCTGTAGCCAAACATCTTTAACTTTTATCTGCTTACCAATTGCACTTTCACCAGTAAATAGTTTTTTTTCTATTTTTTCACCAATAATACATACAGGTAAAGCATTGTTAACTTGTGCTTTAGAGAAATTTTTGCCACTTTCTATAAATATATTTGATGTTGCAAAATAATCAGGAGATATACCAATTAGTTTAACTGGGTTCTGTCTTCCTTTTTTTATTACATAAGTTTCTAGAATTATTTCTGGGCTAACCGTTTTTACAGAGGGTAGATTTTTAGCAATGCTATTTACATCTAACATGTCTAAACCTTTAGAAAATCGTTTAGATTCGCTTGCCCCATCTTCATCTTCTTCTTGATTTGGATCATCTTTTTCATCAGGAATAGGAGTAACAACTATATTATTAACTCCAACTAATTCAAGTTGTGCTAATATTTCTTTTTCAGCACCATTACCAATGGCTAGCATCGTTATTACTGCTGCAACACCAAAAATAATACCTAAAGAAGTAAGCAAGGTTCTTACTTTATTGGTAAGTATAACACGTACAGCTTCGCTAAAATTAGACTTTAGCTTTTCAATATATATTTTATCAAACATAAAAAGGCTAATTAAGCTTTGCTATTTGTGAAGATTCATAGCCTTCTGGTTTATTTAAATAAACTACATCATTTTCGTTTAAACCTTGGGTAATTATTACAGCATCATTATTAGAATCACCAATTTTTACTTGTTTTTTTGTTATTGAAAAACCAGATTTCTTATACACATAAGTAATAGAATCTTTAGAGAAAATAGCTTCTAAAGGAATACTTAAAACATCTTTTTTCTCAAAAGTTAATATTTTGTTTGATGT
The DNA here is from genome assembly GCF_002954685.1 of Polaribacter porphyrae. Taxonomy (GTDB): domain Bacteria; phylum Bacteroidota; class Bacteroidia; order Flavobacteriales; family Flavobacteriaceae; genus Polaribacter; species Polaribacter porphyrae. The sequence continues at coordinate 416,809 of NZ_MSCN01000001.1, forward strand.
TGTCATCCCTGGTCTAATATTATCATTAGATTCGTTCAATTTTATCATCACTTGAAAAACCTTAATATCTGAACCTCTTTTTTTCTCTCCAACATTTGCAACATTAGTTACTATACCTTCAAGAACTACATCAGGAAAAGCATCAAAACCAACTTTAACAGGTAAATCTTTTTTAATTTTTCTAATATCAACTTCGTTTGCATACGTTTTAGATTCCATTTTTGTTAAATCTGGTAAACGAGCAATTGTTGGGTTCCATGGACTAATAGATGAACCTACTTTCTTTTTAGAACCATCCCAATTTTTATCATAAGTAATCATTCCACTTCCATCAGAATAAATTGTAAATGATTTTAAAAGTTCTAATAAATCATTTAGTTTCTTTCTTATTTTAGAAACTTCAGTGCCAACTTCTACCATTTTAGCATTCGCCTGTCTCTTTTTTATCTTGTAGTTTTCTTTCTTTTCTCTTAAATCTCTCTCTAATTTTTCAAGATTAATTTCTAGTTTTTTAACGGTAGCAGGTGGTTCGTAAGTAGATTGTTTTAACTCTAATTTGGTTTCTTCCATACTAAAAGTTAAATCTTTTATCGTATTTCTTTCTTGTTTTAAAGAAAGAGTAGTGTCTAATTGTTGTTGTGTATATTTAGATTCTGCAGTTTCTAAATTTAAACGGGCATCTATAATCTGTTCATTAACACCTGTAGGGTCTAATCTACCCACATAATCACCAACTTTTACAATGGTACCTTCAGAAACTAGATCTTGAATTTTAATATCTCTTAACTTAAATTTTCTTAAGTTTCTAGGTCCGTTTATCTTCTTTAAACTGGTAGATTGTGCTTCACCAGAAGTAATTACTTCACTTATAAAATCTCCTTTTTTTACTTTAGAAGTTAAGTATATTTCATCATCTGAAGACGCTGAAAAGTAATTGTAAATGAAATAGATAGCTATTAAAGCTATTACAGATATAATAGCAATTCTTTTTTTATTCATCTTTTATATAGTTGAGTTAAGCTTCCCAAATCTAAATAAAAAAAGAGTGCTTTAAAGCACTCTTTTTGTTAATGTTTTATCAAAATTAATTACCAATTATGTTAATTTAACAGTGAATTTAATGTAGTATTTGGTCTCATAGCATTGTTAGCTTTTATCGAATTTGGATTATAATAGCCACCAATATCTTGAGGAATTCCTTGAATTTTATTTAATTCAGAAATAATTGAATTTTCATTTTCTTTTAAATTAGTATAAATTTTTGAAAACTCATTTTTTAAATCGCTGTCTTTGTTTTGATTTGTAAGAGCTTCTGCCCAATACAAAGCCAAATAAAAATGACTACCTCTATTATCTAATTCTCCAACTTTTCTTGATGGTGATTTTTTATTATCTAAAAATTTATCAGTAGCATCATCTAATGTTTCTGATAAAATTAATGCTTTAGAATTATTGTTGGTAGTACCTAAATGTTCTAAAGAGACAGCTAATGCTAAAAATTCTCCTAAAGAATCCCAACGTAAATGGTTTTCTTCTAAAAATTGTTGAACGTGTTTTGGAGCAGAACCACCTGCACCTGTCTCAAATAAACCACCACCATTCATTAAAGGTACAATTGATAGCATTTTAGCAGAAGTACCAACTTCTAAAATTGGGAACAAATCTGTAAGATAATCACGCAATACATTCCCAGAAACAGAGATTGTATCTTTTCCTTTTACAATTCTTTCTAAAGTGAATTCTGTTGCTTTTATTGGTGATAATATTCTAATATCTAATCCAGCAGTATCATGATTAAGTAAGTATGTATTTACTTTTTTAATAATTTCTGCATCGTGAGCTCTATTTTCATCTAACCAAAAAACTGTAGGAGTTTCTGAAGCTCTGGCTCTTGTAACTGCTAATTTTACCCAGTCTTGAACTGGTAAATCTTTAGTTTGGCACATTCTCCAAATATCACCTTCTTCTACATTATGCTCAATTAATAAAGTTCCATTTGCATCTACAACTTGTACTTTACCATCTGTTGCAATTTCAAAAGTTTTGTCATGAGAACCATATTCTTCAGCTTTTTGAGCCATTAAACCCACATTTGGTACAGTACCCATTGTTGTAGGATCAAAAGCACCATTTTTTTTACAAAAATCTATAGTTGCAGTATAAATACCTGCATAAGAGCTATCAGGAATTACAGCTTTTGTGTCTTGTAATTTACCTTCCTTATTCCACATTTGCCCAGAAGTTCTAATCATTGCTGGCATAGATGCATCAATAATAACATCAGAAGGAACATGTAAATTGGTAATTCCTTTATCAGAATTTACCATTGCTATATCAGCATTTTTTGTAAATATAGCATCGATATCAGCTAAAATCTCTGCTTTTTTTTCAGCAGAAACTTCATCTAAATTACTTAACAAATTTCCAAATCCGTTATTTACATCAACTCCAATTTCTTTAAAGGTTGTGGCATGTTTATTAAATAGTTCTTTAAAATAAGTTTTTACAGCATGACCAAAAATGATTGGGTCTGAAACTTTCATCATTGTTGCTTTCATGTGTAAAGAAAGTAACACACCACTTTCTTTGGCATCTTTAAATTCTTTATCTAAAAAAGCGAGTAAAGCTTTTTTACTCATTACAGTAGCATCAATAATTTCTCCATCTAACAAAGAAACAGTTTCTTTTAAAGTGGTTTTTGTACCATTATTTGTTACATGTTGAATGCTAACATTTGTAGCATTTTCTATTGTTACAGATTTTTCATTGTGTGCAAAATCACCTTCTGTCATTGTTGCTACATGTGTTTTAGAGTCTGAACTCCAAGAACCCATAGAATGTGGGTTTTTACGTGCGTAATTTTTAATGGCTTTTGGTGCTCTTCTGTCAGAATTACCTTCACGTAAAACAGGATTTACAGCAGAACCTTTTACTTTATTATACAAGGCTAAAACTTTTTTATCTTCTGCAGTTTCTACTTCTTCAGGGTAGTTAGGTAAAGCGTAACCTAGTGTCTGTAATTCTTTTATTGCTGCTCTCAATTGTGGAACAGATGCACTAATATTTGGTAATTTTATAATATTAGCTTCTGGTTTTTTCGCTAAATCCCCTAGAACTGCTAAAGCATCTTCAACTTTTTGATCTTCGGTTAAATATTCTGAAAAATTAGCTAAAATTCTAGCAGCTAATGAGATATCTTTTGTTTCTATTTCAATTCCTGAAGATTTTGTAAATGCTTTTACAATTGGTAAGAAAGAACGAGTTGCTAAAGCAGGAGCTTCATCAGTTTTAGTATATATAATTTTAGCCATTAATTTATAATTTTAAAGAACAAGAATATTTTTGTTTAAAATCGATTGAAAATTACTCAAAAAAAGAGCGGAGCAAATTTAAGTATATAAGATGAAATTTTTGTTGTCTTTTATTTATTAATTGTATGTTTTTTATGAGAATTCAACAAAAGATGTGGAGGTTTATTACATAAAAAAAATAAAAGCCATATCTTATAATTGCTTATAATGATATGGCTTCTTTAGAAATAGTACTTTACATTGTTTGTATAACTACTAAACAAATAAGTTTTTAATCTTATTACTTTTTTAAAGTTATAATTTACTATTTCTTTTTTTGAAACATCTTTAACTGAAAAAGCATTCTACTTTTAAAGTTGATACTGATGTTTCAACTTTGTTTGATAAACTTAATTACTTTTAGAATTATTACAATGAATAAATTTAAAATTTTAAATCAATTTTTATATTGGTTTAATGTGTAAGTTTATAAACAAAATATAAAGAACGTTACTTTAGCTTATTTACTTTTTTATACTTAACTAATTAAAATTAGAAAATTTTTAAGTAAATAATTACTCAAATATATAAGTGATTTTAGAATAAACAAACTTTTTATCTATTTAAAAATGAACACGTTACTAACTATACTTATTAACATTTGTTAATTAAAAAAGCGTTGTAAAAAATTTACAACGCTTTTCTGATTTATATTTTTTTGAAAGATTACCTTCTTTTTTCAGTAATTCTTGCTTTTTTACCAGTAAGACCTCTAAAATAAAAGATACGAGCTCTACGTACTTTACCTCTTTTGTTAACTTCAATTTTTTGGATTGATGGTAAGTTTACAGGAAAAATTCTTTCTACACCAACTGTACCTGACATTTTTCTGATAGTAAATGTTTCAGATGTGCCAGTTCCTCTTCTTTGTATTACAACGCCTCTAAAAAACTGGGTACGTGTTTTATTACCTTCTTTAATTTCGTAATACACTGTTATTGTATCACCTGCAGCAAATTCTGCAAATTCTTTTTTTGTTACAAATTCGTCTTGAACAAATTTTACTAAAGATTCCATTTTTTAATTTTTATGGTTTTTCTTAATCAACATTCACGATTTTCGTCAGCGGTTAATTTAGCGAGTGCAAATTTAGTAATAAAATTTGTTTATAAAAATTAATAAACATTATTTTTTATAATTGTAATTGTTAAATGATAGTACTAATCTAAACTACTCATTTTCAAGTAAATCTGGTCTTATCTCTTTTGTTCTTTTGTAGGCTTGCTCTTGTCTCCAATCTTCAATTTTTGGAAAATTACCTGTTAGCAAAATTTCGGGTACTTTCATGCCTTCAAATTCTGCAGGTCTTGTGTAAACAGGAGGTGATAATAAATTGTCTTGATAAGAGTCTGTTAAAGCAGATTGTTCATCACCAATAACACCTGGTATTAAACGTATAACAGCATCAACTAAAACAGCTGCAGCTAACTCACCACCTGTTAAAACATAATCGCCAATTGAGATTTCTTTAGTAATATATTTATCTCTAATTCTTTGGTCTATACCTTTGTAATGCCCAGTTAAGATTAAGATATTTTCTTTTAAAGATAAATTATTTGCAGTAGATTGATTCAGTGTTTTAGCATCTGGAGTCATATAAATAATTTCATCATACTTTCTTTCTGATTTTAATTTATCTATACAATTGGCAATAGGTGCTATCATTAAAACCATTCCTGCTCCTCCACCAAATTGAGTGTCATCTATTTGTTTGTAATTACCTAAACCATAGTCTCTTAAATCGTGCAAAAAAATTTGAACCAAATTTTTATTTTGAGCACGTTTTATAATAGAATGATTAAAGGGGCTGTCTAATAAATTAGGAGCAACAGAAATGATATCAATTCTCATATTGTAAAATTAAAGTTTTTGATTTTAATTTCACAATTTTAATTTATTATTAATTTTTATGTAGAAGAGTATATTATTACATTTAGTATCCTGAAAATAACAAATTAAATCATCTGTATTTACACAAACCTTTATTATCCCTAGGTCAAATAACTTACTAATAGGATGTTTGTCTAAATTTTCAACTGCTCTTAAAGCGATATTACTTTAAAGATATATGTTTAAGCGAATATTTCTCACCAAAATAGAATCCATAGTTTTATTTGAATACACAGCATTGATATGATGTTGTAATTCATCAAGATTTAATAGAGTAATAGTCTCATCAATAATTTTTAATCAGAAAACTAGTCAATATCAGCTTTGGTTTATAGGTGTAAGTTTTAAAGAGCTTTTAGTTTTTCTAGAATAATAGAATATTCAGTAATACTATCTTTACAAATTGGTATAGCAATGTTTAATTTTTGCTTTATAACTTCTTCATTTTCATTGTTATCTGCATCTTTTTCTAATGATGCTATTTCATCAAGACAAGAAATACCCATTAAACCAAAAGAAGATTTTAAGAAGTGTGTAATACTTTTTACAGACTTATAATCTACTTTATCTAGGCTTTCTTCTAAAGTATTTATTCTTGGAGTTGTATCAGACAAATACACTTCGATAAGTTGTATTAAAGAATCTTTATCTGAAGCAAAAAACGATTTAATAGAGGACAAGTCAACAACATCGCTGACTAAAATCTTTTCAATTTCCATAATTTTGTTTATTTTAGGGGAATATTAATAAGTTGCAGTAAAGATAAATAAAAACAATTAAGTATTTTGTTTAGATTTACATTAGCTTTGTTTTGATTTTTAAATCTTAATCCCCCACAAATGAGCAACAAGAAAAAAATTGTTCTTGCAGAAGACAATTCTGTTTTATCTCTCCTATTAAAATTCCGTTTAGAAAAAGACGGTTACCAATTGTTTATAGCTGTTAATGGTAAAGAAGCAATAGATTTTATTGAAACTGAAGATCCAGATCTTATTTTAACTGATGTTATGATGGACTACGTTAGTGGTTTAGAGGTAATAAGTCATGTTAGAAATCAACTTGAAAGTAAAACTCCTATTTTGGTGTTTTCATCTTCAGGTCAAGAAGAAATGGTATTAAAAGCATTTAATCTTGGTGCAAACGATTTTATGAGTAAACCATTAAGTCCAAATGAATTGTCAATCAGAGTAAAAAGAATGTTAATGTAAATTTAATTTTTACAGTTAATACAATACTAATTTAAATGAGATTCCCTCTTGTAGAAAGCATAATTTGGACTATAGTTATAATACTCGTCGTTATAATAATAATCTTAGTTATTTATCTTAAAATATTGAGGAATAACATTAGGCTTACAGACAAGAAAAATAAAAAATACACAACACTTGTTGAAGAAAATTTAATTAAATTTTTATATTCAGAGAAAGAAAGTATTTTACTTACAGATACCCAAAAGAAAATTATTAAAAAATTTAAAAAAGGAGTTTCTAGCAGAAGAAAAAGAAAAATTATTAGTGATACTTTTTTTAATTTGAGCCAAGAAATATCTGGAAGTATGATTGTTACTATGCACAAATTATATGAAGAAATTGGCTTGTTGAGGTACACAATAAAAAAATTACGTAGTAAAAAATGGAACATAATAGCTATTGGTATTAGAGATGCTAGACGTTTTGAGATTGATAAGGTAAAAAACTTAATTAGTAATTTTATTAATCATCCAAGGGAAGAGGTTAGGAGAGAAGCACATCTATATTTTTTAGAACTATTTGGTTATGAAGGAATGGAGTTTTTAGATGATTTGAAAGTGCCACTTTCAGAATGGGATCAAATTCAATTATTAGGTGAAATTGAAAAAATTGAAAATCATTTGATTTTAGATGTTTCAAAATGGTTAGTGTCTGATAATGATTATGTTATCATTTTTATTTTGAATATTGTAAAAATGTTCAATAGAATGGAAACTAAAGAAATTCTATTAACATTACTACATCATAAATCTAAAGATGTTAGACTAAAAGCAATAGAAACTGTAACTCATTTTGAAGTTTTAGAAGCAAAATATATTCTTAAAAGTAAGTTTACTAATATGAGCTTAAAAGAAAAAATTGCTTCTTTTTTATTATTAGAAAAAGTTGCATCAGATGAAGATAATATTTTTATAATAAACTACACTAATCATGAAAATTTTGAAATAAAACACAAAGCTCTATCAATTTTAAAAAGAATTGATAAAAATATGTATGATGCTTTAGAAAAAAAATCTGAAGATGAAGATTACAATAGAATTATTAACTTTTTAGATTATAGTTATGGAATTTAACGAAATAATACGTTCTATAATTCTAACGTTTCACTATTTCTTTTTATTCTTTACGATTGCAATTGTGGGTGGTTATATAATTTTGGCAGTTTTCTCATCTAAAGAAACTGTTGATTATTTAAAGAAAAATAGTTTTATAAATTTTAAAGATTTAATAAAATCACCATTAGCACCATCAATATCAATTATTGCACCTGCTTATAATGAAAGCTTAAATATTGTGGAGAATGTACGTTCACTTTTATCTACACATTATGTAAATTATGATGTAATTATTGTAAATGATGGTAGCAAAGATGATAGTTTAGAAAAGTTAATTAAAGCTTACGATTTAGAGAAAGTAGAATATCTCATTAATTATAAAGTGCCAACAAAGCCTTTACGAGATGGAGTTTTTAAATCTAAAAACCCAGCTTTCGATAAATTAATTGTAGTTGATAAGCAAAATGGAGGAAAAGCTGATGCTTTAAATTGTGGGATAAATATTAGCGAAAGTAAATATTTAGCTTGTATAGATGTTGATTGTTTATTGTTAGAGGATTCTTTACAAAGAATGATTAAGCCATTTTTAGAACATACAGATAGAAAGGTTATTGCTTCTGGAGGAGTGATTAGAATTGCAAATTCTTGTAAAATTGAAGATGGAAAATTGATAGATATTAACTTCCCTGATAAATGGATAGAAAGAGTACAAATATTAGAATATTTAAGAGCTTTCTTATTAGGAAGAATGGCTTGGGCAAGATTAAATGGGTTATTGGTAATTTCTGGTGCTTTTGGGATTTTTGACAAAGAAATAGCCATAAAAGTAGGAGGCTATGATACTAAAACCGTTGGTGAAGATATGGAGATTATTGTGCGAATGAGAGCTTATATGGAAGAGCAAAACATAAAATACAAAGTGGCTTACATTCCTGACCCTTTATGTTGGACAGAAGCACCTGATGATAGAAAAATTTTAATATCTCAAAGAAATAGATGGACTAGAGGAACTATAGAAACTTTAAAAATTCATAAGAAAATCAATTTTAATTATAAATATAGAGTATTGGGGTTATTGAGTTTTCCTTACTGGTTTATTTTTGAAAGAATGGCACCAATAGTAGAAGTGGTTGGTATGTTATACTTCTTGTTTTTAGTTTTTTATCAGCCATTGAATTGGAGTTTTGTTCTAGGTTTATTTCTATTAGCTTATTTGTTTTCGCTATTATTTTCTTTTGTAGCTATTTTTACAGAAGAGTTTACATACCACCAATATAAAAAGAAAGGTATTGGTTTAAAATTAGTACTTACCATTATTTTAGAACCATTTTTATTGCATCCAATAGTTTTGTACGCAGCAATGAGAGGTAATTATGATTATTATTTTAATAAGAAGAAGAAATGGGGAGTAATGATAAGAAAAGGGCTTTCTAAAACATAACTAACAATTAATTCCCCCAATAATGGCAATTAAAAAAATAAATAAAAAGATAAGAAAATACATTTTACTATGCTTTTCATTATTGTTAACCTTTTGGTTAATGAGTTTGTACGAATACAGTGCAACTTTTTTAAGTGGTAAGGAAACAGATAATTTTTTAAAGTATATCTGCTTCAAATTTTTAAATCATTTTTTAACCATACTTTTTGTTTTTATCATTTTTTTGCCTTTTTATTATTTGTTGGCAAAGAAAAAGTCTAAAAAAGGGCTTTTATTTATTAAAATAATTTTTATAATTCTCATAATCGTTGAGTTTTCACTTACAAAATACAGTCTTACTACATTATTAAATTTAGGAGCAGATTTATTAGGATATTCCTTGGATGATATTTACTTGACAGTAACGTCATCAGAAAGTACATCAATATTTTATTTTATCTCTTTTTTAATATTTCCAATATTATTTTTAGCAAGTTGTTTCTTTCTTAAAAAAGCAGAATTTTTTAAATATTCTGGTAGAATTTTTATTACAATTACACTCGTAGTTTTAATTTTAAAATTTGCATTACCAAGTTTTTCTGAATCCAATTATGAAAATAAAACCTATTTTTTTATTGCTGATGTAATAAAATATCAACTTGAAAAAAGAGAAGTAAATGCCATTCAGTTAGAAGGTAATAATGAATACCCATTCTTAAAGCCATCTGAAGCTACAAAAGATGTATTATCTCCATTTTTTAATATAGGAGTAGAAAAACCGAATATTGTAATATTATTGGTAGAAGGTTTGGGATCTGAATTTGTAGGAGACAGACAGTTTAGTGGATTTACACCTTATTTGAATTCCTTAATTCCAAAATCACTATTTTGGGATAATTTTTTAAGTAATACAGGTAGAACTTTTGGAGCTTTACCATCTTTAATGGCTTCATTACCTTTTGGTGAAAAAGGCTTTTTAGAGATTGAAAATACACCAACTCATATATCATTATTTAGTATTTTAAAGAAAAACGGATACACAACTTCTTTCTTTTCTGGAGATCAATCTAGTTTTGATAAAAAAATTAATTTTTTAGAATACAATGGAGTAGAAAATATTATTGATGAAAATAAATACGACGACTCTTACCCTAAATCTGTTAATGGTTCAAATGGTTTTACTTGGGGGTATTCAGATTATGAGATTTTTAAAAAAACATTAAGTGTTTTAGATGATATACAAACTCCAAGATTAGATTTAATTACCACGCAAACCATACATGAACCTTTTACATTTCCAGTAAAAGAAAAATACCTTGTTAAGATTGATAGTATATTGAATTCAGGTACAAAGTTAAAAGCTACCAAAAAGCAAATTAGTAGCAATAAAGATATTTTTGCTAGTATTTTGTATGCAGATGCAAGTATAAAAATGTTTTTTGAAGCTTATAAAAAAAGATCAGAATTTAAGAATACTATTTTTATTATTTCTGGTGATCACAGGCTTATTCCAATAGCACAAAAAGATAAATTATGTAGATTTAATGTACCTTTCTTTATTTACAGCCCAATGTTAAAAAAAGCTGCTAAAATGAAAGCTATAAACTCTCATTATGATTTTGTACCCACAATTTTATCATTTTTATCTAAAAATTATGATGTTACCTTACCAAAAGAAACTGCTTGGGTAGGTGAGGGAATTGATACTTCCAAAATATTTAGAAATATTCATAAAATTCCACTAATGCGTTATAAAGGTAGTATTAATGATTTTATTTATAAAGACTATATGTATTCTGATGGTAATTTATTCAAAATAAAAGAAGACTTTAATACCTATAAAATTTCTGATAAAAAAGTATTAAACGAAATTACAAACCATTTTAAAACCTTTAAAAGTTTAAATGCTTACGCTACACAGAATGATAAAATTTATCCTAAAAACGCAGATGCAGTAGTTGCTGAAATTTATCAGTTTACGCCAGAAGAATTAGCAAAAGTTGAAGAAATAACCAAAGATTTAACTATAGATGATATGTTTATGGCTGCTAGACAAAAAGCCTTTAATAATCAAAGAGAAACAGCAAGATTAATCTGTAATTACATTCTTAAAAAAGTACCCAATTATGTAGATGTAAGAATTTTAAAAGGGAGAACACTGGCTTGGGATGGTAAATATAAAGCAGCAGAAGAAGAGTTATTAAATGCATTAAAAAGATCTCCTTATTATGATGATGTTTACCTAGCATTACTAGATATGTATTGGTGGTCTTCACAAAATGAAAAATCAAAAATAATTGTAGAAAAAGCAATAAAAAATCAAATTAAAAATGATGATGTTGCTTTTAAAATGGCAAGGGCTTTTGCTACTATGAATAACACTGAAAAAGCAGAAAAAATTATTGATAGCATTTTAAAGAAACAACCAAAAAATAAGGTATATATAAAATTTAAAAAATCATTACAATGATAAAAAAAGAATTAATTCCGTTTTTGCTATTTATATTAATGGTTATTTCAGTAAATATAGCATCTGCACAAAAAAAAGTATTTAATGGCAATCCAGATACAGCATTTAAAATAGCAAGAGACTTGGCTTTTAATGGTAAACGTAAACAAGCTCAAGATTCATTAAAATTCATATTAACTAAATATCCAGATTATTTAGATATCCGTGCTTTTTTAGCTAGTACCTATTCTTGGGATGGTAATTATAACAAAGCTAGAAATGAATTTAAATACGTATTAAATAAAGATGATAAACGAAAAACAGACTGGATTGCATATATTAAAAATGAACAATATGCAGAAAAGTATTATAAATCTTTACTATTAGTTGAAAAGGCACTAAAGCTTTTTCCTAACGATGCTGACTTATTATTACTTAAAGCAAAATCAGAATTTAATAGAAGAAATAGAGAAGAAGCTTATGGAATTGTTCAAAAAGCAGTTAAAATTCACCCTAAAAATCAAGAATTACTTAACTATAAAAACTCGTTAGAAGCAGAATTAAGATTTAATACAATAGGTGTTAGTGTTTCTACTGATTATTATGATTTAGATAAAGACAATGGAAGAGCAAATATGTATTACACTTCAGTAACATATTCTAGGCAAACAAAATATGGAAGTATTATTTCGAGATTTAACTATACAAATCGTTTTGAAACAGATAATTACCAGTTTGAAATAGATATGTATCCAAGAATAATAAATGGTTTGTATGCATACCTTAATGCTGGGTATTCCAACAGTCCATTAAATCCTACTCAACGTTATGGATTTGAGCTGTATAAATCTTTACCCAAAAGTTTAGAAGTTTCTTTAGGATTTAGATGGTTGAAATTTTCAACTGAAACTACTATTTATACAGGCTCTTTAGGATGGTATACAGGAAATAGTTATTTGGGTTTAAGGGGTTATATGACTCCTGGTGATCCAGGAACAAGTGGTTCAGGAAGGGTAATTTATAGAAAATTTAGAGAGGATGCTGATAATTATTTTAATATTGAAGTAGGTTTTGGAGCCTCACCAGCTTTGGATCGTTTTGCCCCAGGTTTTACTGGTAATGAAATCTTTCAATTAGATTCTCAAGCACTAGTTTTAGGCTATTTCTTTTCTACTAAAAATAAGAAAAATCTATGGGGTTTTACAGCAAGTATGTTTAGAGAAGAAAAACCATTTTCTAAAGGAGATTATTTTTTATATACCTCTTTAGGAGTTTCATATTCAATACGATTTAAGTAAGTTTGGTGATTATTTTAACTCAATTTTTGAATTACTATTTTTAAGTAAATCTACATAATCATCAACTTTAAAGGTTTCAGAATTAAATCTAGAAGACCTATTTCTACCTTCTTTTTGTCTTACAATACTCCTTGTAAAACGTCTTATTTCTTCTTCTGTTGTTAAAATGATACCAGGTATAGGTGTACTTTCTCCATTTTCATCTTTAGCTACCATAGTAAAGTAAGAGGAGTTACAATGTTTAGTTTCTCCAGTTCTTATGTTTTCAGAAACTACTCGTAAACCTACAACCATAGAAGTTCTACCAGTATAATTAATAGATGCTTTAAGTGTAACTAATTCACCAACCTCAATTGGGTTTAAAAAATCAACTTTATTCACAGAAGCAGTTACACAGTAATTTTCAGAATGTTTAGAAGCACAAGCAAATGCAATTTGATCCATCAAATTTAAAATATGTCCACCATGAATTTTGCCGCTAAAATTAGAGTGAGAAGGTAACATTAACTCTGTTATTGTTAATTGAGAATCTTTAACAAGTTTGAATTTTTTTTGATGATTTTTCATAACTCAAAAGTACAAATCTTTTTTTCTCAATGATTGGTTTCATCAAAAAACTAAATTTTTCAACGATTTTTTTTCCTTTTTAAGTTTTATTTTTCCCTTTTACTAGTATTTTATTGCTAAAACTTATAGTTTTTATGTCATTTGTATAGAAATTATAAAAAAGAATTAACGACTATAATTAAACTAATACAAAACAGATAAATCTAATTTAATACTTAATACATACATCATAATGAAAAAAAACTACATTTTTAAATTTGCCTTATTTTTAATTCCAGCATCAGCATTTATATTATTATCTTTTTCATCAGGAAGAAATAATGGTTTTTCAGGATCACCAGGAGATGGAGGAAATAACTGTACAGCTTGTCATACAGGAACAGCTAGTAATAGTAATATGACAATAACAACCAATATACCAGTTACTGGGTATGCCTTTAATAAACAATATGACGTTACCATTACCAATTCTGATGGTAGAGTTAGAAACGGTTTTCAAGTAACTGCAGAAAAAGATAGTGATAATAGTAGGGTTGGTACATTTATAGCTACAACTAATGAAACACAAGCAGTAAATAGCAGTCAAAGAATAACTCATACTAGCAATGGAAATGGGCAAAGTTCTTGGAGTTTTAAATGGACATCTCCTTCGTCTGATGTTGGTAAAATTACATTTTATGGAGCTTCAGTTTCTGGTAACGGTTCTGGTAGTTCTGGCGATCAAGTATATTTAGGTAAATCTACATCAACACCATCTTTAAGCATTGCAGAAGCAAATCGTTTAGATTTTAAATCATTTCCAAATCCTGCACGTGATAGAATTACCATACAGTTATCATCTGAAAGTGATGAGACTAGGGTTGAGTTTTACGATAATTTAGGCAAATTAGCACTTGCACAAAAAATTACATCTACCAATAATAAAGTTGATGTAAATAACTTATCTTCAGGAATTTATATTTTGAAAGTAATTTCTGACAACAAAATAGGAACTCAAAAGTTTATAAAAAGATAGTTAATTTTAGTTTTTGATGTTTAAAACCGATTGTATATTTACAATCGGTTTTTTATATGCAGTATTTAAAGTAAATTTGTGTATCAAAAAATCTGAAAATGAACTATATTTTATTTGATGGTGATGTAAGAAAATCTTTATTACCATTTACCTATACAAAACCTGTTGCAGATATACGAGTTGGTATTTTAACCATTAGAGAAAAATGGGAAAAATACTTGAGCTTAACCACAACAACCATTACAGAAGAATATTTAGAAGAAAAATATCCAATGGTTGAGCTTGATAAAAATATTCTAATAAATGCATCTTTTTGCCCAACAAAAAACTTGGTTGATAAAGTGAAAAACTTATCTGAAAATGAAGCTATTTTTAAAGGAGAAGATGTAATCGCTTTTTTTACAACTAATACTCAAGAAGAGGTAAATTTTGATAACTATACTCAAATTGAGTTTGATGAAGATATCATTCAAATTAAAAATACGTGGGATATTTTTTCTTTAAATAGTAAAGCAATTCAACAAGATTTTAATTTATTAACAGAAGGTAGAAAATCGCAACCTATTCCAGAAGGAACAAGGTACATCAACAAAGAAAATATTTTTATTGAAGAAGGAGCAACAATTACTTTTTCTATTTTGAACGCAAAAACTGGGCCAATTTACATTGGTAAAGATGCTAAAGTAATGGAAAGTAGTGTGATAAAAGGACCCTTTGGAATGTGTAACAATGCAGAGGTAAAAATGGCTGCAAGAATATCTGATGGTACAACTTTAGGGCCTTATTGTAAAGTTGGGGGAGAAGTGAGTAATTCAGTTTTAATGGGATATTCAAGTAAAGGTCATGATGGGTATTTAGGGAATTCAGTTTTAGGTGAATGGTGTAATTTAGGAGCAGACACAAATAATTCTAACCTTAAAAATAATTATGCAGAAGTAAAATTATGGAATTATAACACAGGTCGTTTTGCCAAAACAGGTTTGCAGTTTTGTGGTTTAATGATGGGAGATCACTCAAAATGTGGAATAAATACAATGTTTAATACAGGAACTGTAATTGGGGTTTCAGCCAATATTTTTGGTAGCGGATTTCCAAGAAATTTTGTACCTTCTTTTAGTTGGGGAGGTGCATCTGGTTTTACAGAGTATAAAACAAATAAAGTTTTTGAGGTTGCAGAAATAGTAATGAAACGTAGAAATATTATTTTTGATGAAGTTGAGCAACGTATTTTAGAAAGTGTTTACGAAGAAACAAAACAGTATCGTAACTATTAATCTTTTATGTTTTACAGGCTCAAGAGATTAAAAAGCCAATAAAATAACACAAAAAAGCCTGAAAATGAATCTTCACTTTCAGGCTTTTTAGTATTTGTTTGTTGTAAGTTACTAACTCAAGTTTTTTTGAGAAAATTTAGATAATACTCTTTTAACTTCTATTAATCACATCACCAGAACCAACTGATTTAGTATCAACATGCTTTGGATCTCCTTTATAATAAATGCTACCAGAGCCTACAACTTTTGCTTTTATCTTTTTATTTACTGTTGTTTTTATATTTCCAGAACCAGCAATAGTAGCTTTTAAACTATCAGTAGTTAAATCGTAGGCTTTAATACTTCCAGAACCAGCAATAGAACAAGTAAATTCAGTTGAGTTTCCAGATAATTTTATGTTTCCAGAACCACCAATATTAGAATTGATTTCATCTGCATCTACATTTAATGTAATATTACCTGAACCCCCTAAAGAAACTGAAAAATTTTCACTTTTAATGGTGCCCTCGTTTTTTACATTACCAGAACCTCCTAAAGAAACTTTATCAATATCGTTATAAGTTACTGTAACAGTTAACCTTTTTGTGGTTCTTATATTAACATTTTTTTCATATTTAATTTTTAAAGTACCACCTTTTACTTCGGTTTCTATGTAAGGGATAATGTTTTCTTCACCCTCAATAGTAATTTTACCCTCTTTTCCTTTTACAAGAATTACGTCAAAAGAACCACCAATTCCTATTCCATCATAATCTGATGTTGTTCTATTAACAGTAACAACATTACCATTTCCTTTAATTTTTTTACCATTTCCCCACCAATTTTGGGCATTTGCTGATATACTTATTGTTAAAATAAGTAGCGTAAATGTAATTTTTTTAAACATGATTTTTATTTTTTAAGTTGATTTTATTAGTTAATTTCCTTGATAGATACGCCTCCATATTGAGACCTAATCTTTAGTTTTGAGTTTGAGTTACCATTACCAAATTTACCTTCATAATGTTTTTTAGTAGTTTTAGAAATTTTCTTAAAGAATTCCATTTTGTCGCTAGAACTTCGTAAACCTGCATATTGTAAGTCCATTTCGAATTCAAAAACCGCATCTTCATCTACCCCAATTTTTATACCTGCATATTGACCATCAATATCTACAGATTCAAAACCTGCTACTAATCTTTTTACAGAAATACCTCCATAATCTGTATCTATTTTTAAGTTTTTGAAGATGGTGCCAAAACGCATACTTGCATAATCTGAATTTCCAGTAACATTTGTAGCTTCATCCACAGAAATAGAACCATAATCAGCATTAAAATCTAATGAGCCTATTTTTTCAAATTTAGCAGTTGAGTAATCTGTATTAGATTTTATGTATTCAGCTTCTTCAATAGTTATTTTAGAATAATCTGCATTTAGATTCCCAGATTTCATAAAACCTATATTAGAAGATGAACAATAATCTAAATTGATGTCATTATTTTTAGCGTTTAATTGCCCAACAGAAATTTTTCCATAATCACAATTTATAGAGGCTTGGCCGTTTATATTATCTAAAAAGATGCTACCATAATCATTATCTAAATCCACACTATTACTTTTTGGCATTTTTATAGTATAGTTGATTTTATAACTAACATTTTTGTTTCTTTTCCAAAAAGACCATCCACGTTGTTCTTTTTCTAAAATTGTTTTTGCAGAAACATAGTTACTAGACGATTCAAATTCTACATCAATATTTTCTAGCATATTTTCTACTCTATCTAAATCATCACTTTTTACAGTTATGATTACTTCAATTTCTACTTTATTTTTATCCCAAGTAGTAATTTTAAGATCACCATACCTGTTGTTAATGGCAACTTTGGCATCACTATTTACAGTAAATTCTTTATTGATTTTTTTGCTCTTTTCATGCTTTTTTTTATCAATATTTGCATTTGTTAAAAAAGGAATACAAAGAAATAGGAATGTAATTTTATATATAGATTTCATTATTTAATAAATTAGGATTTTTAATTTGTTCTATTTGCTCGAGTACGTTTTCTAAAATTTCTAAACGCTGTTGATAGTTTTTTATCATTGAGTTTATGATTTTTGTTTTACTACCAGTATTATTGAGTTCTAATACAAAAAGTCTATAATTATCTTCTAACTCTTCTATTTGATGAAGCGCTTCTTCAATAACAGTTTCTGTATCTAAACTTCTATTTGTTTCTAAAGATTTTATTTCTTGACTAATGGCTGTAACAAAGTAGTTTTGTACTTCTTCCATTTTAGGTGAAACATCTGCTAAATCTAATTGCTGATTTTGGCTGTTTTTACCCAAATAAAAACCAAAAATTAATAAGATAGAAGCTGCAACTGAAAGTAATTTCCATGAATCTTTACGCTGTCTTGTTTTGGTTTTATTAAGTTTTTGTTCAAATCGTTTTTCGTGTTTAAGATTGGGTTCTTGAAAATCGAAATCATTTTCAGAAAAAAATTGATGTAATTTATCTTCCATACGCTTGTTTTTTTATAGTATTTGCAAGTAAAACTTGTTTTAATTTTTTCTTTGCTCTAGAAACTGTGGTTCTCACATTCTCATTTGTATAATTTAATATTTGTGCAATTTCTTCATAATCATAACCTTCTATCAAGTTTAAAGTGAGTACAATTCTGTAATTATCTTTTAAAACTTGTAAGGTTTGTAACACTTTATTTGGTTGTAAATCTGAATAACTAATAGTGTCATCTTCAACTTCATTATTGGTAACTAATTCTAGTTTTATTGTTTCATAACGATTGTTCTTTTTTAACTGTGTTAAACTTTTATTAATTACAATCCGCTTTAACCATGCTCCAAAAGTAACTTCACCTTTATACGTATGCATTTTTGTAAATGCTGTTAAAAACGCTTCTTGCATAATATCTTCTGCTTCAAAAGAGTCTTTTAAAATACGGACAGCAGCATTATACATTGCTTTGTAATAAGCTTTGTATAGTTGAAGCTGTGCATTTTTATCTGACTTTTTACAGCGTTCTAAAAGGTTGGTTATATGTGGTTGATTAGCTTCCAATGAAACGTTTCTATACTAAAGACAATATTGTTTTTGAGTTGTGACAGTTTTGGGAAAAAAATCAATTTTCAGTTTTATTTAATATTATAATGTCAATTTTATCTACATCACTCATAGGATATATTATTGATTTTTTTTTATCAGTATTGAAGAAAAATACATATTTATCAGATTTTCCTAAAAACAAGTTGCCTTTATCTAATTTTTTTTCTTTTATTGAAACTTCATATTTGACTTCTCTTTTATTTTCAATAATTTGATGAGCGTCTCTGTATCCACTAATAATAACAGGTAAAAGTAAAAGGAATAATAACCAACCTAAAAAATGGTTTAAAGATATTTTTTTATTTATCGATAAATATAGCATAGCAGTTGAACACATAAAAATAAGAAAAATTGAACCAAAATGTTCTAATCTATTGTAAATTGAATCATTGGTGTAGTATACTATTGTTGGATAAATTACAACAGAAGAAACTATACCAATAATGGATAAGACTTTTATAGTTTTCTTTTCATATTCTTTTTCATTTTTCTTTTTTTTGTGACTTCTACCAAAAAAGAATCCACTTAAAGAAATAATAGAGAAATATAATAAGTTGTGAAGGTCATCTAAAAAAAGAGGTACATATTCACTTATACTTAAATAATCAACAATATTAATTTTAAAGACCTTATAATACACAGCTAATTTAATAGAGCTAGCTATTATTAGGAAAAATGAGAATAAAGGTATCATTTTAAGAATATATTCAATTTTTTTCATAGTATAATATTGATTTTCTCAAATATATTAATATAGTACTAAATATATAGAAGTTTATTTTTATACATAATTTATGAATGATTAAACTAAATTTTCCTTTGGCACAACAATTGTCTTAAATACATAAGATAATTAAAAGTGTTTTTTATTTTTTTGATTATCAGTATTTTATAATGATAAGAACGATATTGGTTTATACGTCAAACAAAAATCAATGTCAGAATGACAGATATATAGCAAATGAGCAAATCAAAAATAATAAAATTAGACAGTTTGTCTTTTCAAAATATGATGAATGAAGATTCTGAATTAATCCCTTTAATGACGCCCGAAGATGAAGAGATCATCAATAAAGAAAGCGTTCCAGAAACCTTACCAATTTTACCTTTAAGAAATACAGTATTATTTCCAGGCGTTGTAATTCCGATTACAGCAGGTAGAGATAAATCTATTCAGTTAATTAAAGACGCCAATAAAGGTGATAAAATAATTGGAGTTGTTGCACAACGAAATGAAGAGGTAGAAGAGCCAAATTTAAAGGATATTCATACAACTGGTGTTGTTGCTCAAATTTTACGAGTATTAAAAATGCCAGATGGTAATACCACTGTCATCATTCAAGGAAAAAAAAGGTTTGAAATTGATACCATTATTCAAGAAAAACCTTATTTAAAAGCAACTGTAAAAGAGGCAGAAGAAGATAGAAATATAGATGATAAAAAAGAATTTGAAGCCATAATCGATTCTATAAAAGAATTGGCTTTAGAGATTATTAAAGAAAACCCTGTTTTGCCATCAGAAGCTTCATTTGCTATCAAAAATATTCAATCGAATTCATTTTTAGTCAATTTTATTGCCTCAAATATGGATTTAAGTGTGATGCAAAAACAAGTAATTTTAGAAAAAGATAGTCTAAAAGAACGTGCATTATTAACGCTTAAAAACCTTAACAAGGAGCTACAAAAATTACAATTACGTAATGATATACAATCTAAAACTCGCGAAGATTTAGATCAGCAACAGCGAGAATATTATTTAAATCAACAACTTAAAACCATTCAAGAAGAATTAGGTGGTGTTTCTAATGACCAAGAGTTAGAAGAAATGCGTAAAAAAGCCAAAACTAAAAAATGGACAAAAGAAGTTAGTGAAACTTTTGATAAGGAGTTGGGGCGTTTACGTAGAATGAATCCACAAATGGCTGAATATGGAGTGCAAAGAAGTTATTTAGAGCTCTTACTAGAATTACCTTGGGGAGAATTTTCTGAAGATAAATTTGATTTAAAAAGGGCTACAAAAATTTTAGATAGAGATCATTTTGGGCTAGAAAAAGTAAAAGAAAGAATTATAGAACATTTGGCTGTTTTAAAGTTGAGAAATGATATGAAATCGCCAATCATCTGTCTATATGGCCCTCCAGGAGTAGGTAAAACTTCTTTAGGAAAATCAGTTGCAGAATCTCTTGGACGTAAATATGTGAGAATGTCTTTAGGAGGTTTACGTGATGAAGCAGAAATTAGAGGGCACAGAAAAACCTATATTGGTGCAATGCCAGGTAGATTAATTCAAAATCTTAAAAAAGCTGGTACTTCAAACCCAGTTTTTGTTTTGGATGAAATAGATAAACTTGGTCAAAGTCATCAAGGAGATCCATCATCTGCAATGTTAGAAGTACTAGATCCAGAACAGAATACAGCTTTTTATGATAATTATTTAGAAGTAGGTTATGATTTATCTAAAGTGTTATTTATTGCTACCGCAAATAATTTAGGGCAGATTCCTTGGGCTTTACGTGATAGAATGGAAATAATAAATGTTACAGGTTATACCATAGAAGAAAAAGTAGAAATTGCTAAAAGACATTTATTACCTAAACAACTAGAAGAACATGGTTTAACAAACAAAAACTTAAAGCTAGGTAAAAAGCAAATAGAGCAGATTGTAGAAGGTTATACTCGAGAATCTGGTGTGCGTGGTTTAGAAAAACAAGTGGCAAAAGTAGTGCGTTTTGCAGCTAAATCTATTGCTTTAGAAGAAGAGTATGAGATTACTTTATCTTCAGAAAAAATAGAAGAAATTTTAGGAACTCCTAGAAATAGAGATAAATACGAAACAAATGATGTTGCAGGTGTTGTAACAGGTTTAGCGTGGACAAGTGTTGGAGGTGATATTTTATTTATTGAATCTATTTTATCTAAAGGAAAAGGAGTACTTTCTATTACTGGTAATTTAGGTAAAGTCATGAAAGAATCTGCTACAATTGCACTAGAATATATAAAGGCAAATGCAGAGGAATTTGATATAAAACCTGAAGTTTTAGAAAAATACAATGTTCACATTCACGTGCCAGAAGGTGCTACTCCAAAAGATGGGCCAAGTGCAGGGATTACGATGTTGACTTCTTTGATTTCATCATTTACACAACGTAAAGTAAAAAATAAATTAGCGATGACAGGCGAAATAACTCTGCGTGGAAAAGTGCTACCTGTTGGCGGAATTAAAGAGAAAATATTAGCTGCTAAAAGAGCGAATATCAAAGAAATTATTTTGTGTGAACAGAATAGAAAAGATATTTTAGAAATAAAAGAAAGCTATCTAAAAGGGCTTACTTTTCATTACGTATCTGACATGAAGCAGGTTGTAGACATTGCATTAACAAAACAAAAAGTAAAAAATGCTAAAAAGTTAGCTTAATAAAAAAGCCACCAAAAAGGTGGCTTTTTTATTATAAATTAAATTTTGTTACATTGCTCCCCATTCTTTTAAAGAAGCTTTATTCATCTTTATATAACCAGTATTTTTAGCTTCTGTAGCATATTTTAATGATTTTTTTGCAGCTGCTATTGCACCTTTTTTATTTCCTGCTTTTGCATGAATTAAAGATTGCTGACGTAAGTACCAAAAACGTGGTTTATCTGAAGTCATTTCAACAGCCTTATCAATCCAAGTTTGTGCTTTTTTAATGTCTTTGCCAGCTTGTAAATAATATACAGCAGCTCCATACATATCATTAGCAGTTGGTCCATTCATTACTTTTGCAATATTTTTTGAAACCATTGCATCTGTTGGAGTTTCAAACTTTAAACCAACGTATATTTTTTCCCACATTAATCCAATAACTGCAGAATTATTTGTAAGATCATCAAAAGAAATAGTAAACGTTTCTATAGCCATTGGTAGTTGATAAACAGGTACAGTAACTTTTGCAGCCACTTTTGCATCATCCCATTTTCTTGGATTACCCCAATTGGTTGCATCAGAATATAACATAATATCCCAAGTTTTTTCTCCAGGAATGGTATATAATGCATACGTACCTTTTTTTAATTTTTTTCCATCAATCATAAAATCAGTAGAGAAAGTGATTTTCGTATTTTCATTTGCTCCTGTTCTCCATACTTTACCATAATCTTCTAAACCACCAAAGATTTTTCTTCCTTTCATACTAGGTCTAGAATATTCTAAAGTTACATTTGTTAGACCTACAGTTTGTTGTATTTTTTGAAATGGACTAGGTTTAGGAGTCTCGATTTGAGCATTTGTAGTGTAAGCGATAGCTACTACAAATAAACTTAATATAATTTTTTTCATTATTAAATATTGTTTTGAATTCTTTCAAAATTACAATTTCAAAAAACGACAAATGTTAACAAAACCTTAAAATAAGGGTTTGTATCTTTGTGCTTATTTAAATAATGAAAAGATATATATCAGAACTTATTGGCACATTTTCGATGGTTTTTTGTGGTACAGGAGCTATGACTATTAATGAAGTGACAGGAGGTGAAGTAACTCATGTAGGAATTGGTATTACTTGGGGTTTAATCGTTATGGCTATGATTTATGCATTTGGTGAAACTTCTGGAGCACATTTTAACCCAGCAGTGACTATTGCTTTTGCTTATGCCAAAAAATTTGCTTGGAAAGAAGTACCAAAATATATTACAGCTCAAATAATAGGAGCTTTTGTAGCTAGTTTTATTTTATTATTTCTATTTCCTGATAGTGAGTTTTTAGGTTCCACAATTCCTAAAATAGATGTTTGGCGAGCTTTTGTATTAGAGATCTTACTAACTTTTTTCTTAATGGTAGTTATTATTAATGTTTCAACTGGTAGCAAAGAAATGGGCATTATTGCAGGGATTGCAGTGGGTTCTGTAGTATTGTTAGAAGCGTTATTTGCAGGGCCAATAACAAATGCAAGTATGAACCCAGCACGTTCTCTAGCTCCAAATATAATTTCTGGAAATTTAAACGGACTTTGGTTGTATATGGTAGCACCAGTTTTAGGTGCTTTACTTGCAGTTATTTCATGTAAATTAATTAAAGAGGATAATTGTTGTGATGAAAGTTGTTAGTATTTTAGGTTGTGGTTGGTTAGGAAAACCGTTAGCAACTACTTTATTTAAAAAAGGATTTCAGGTAAAAGGTTCTACTACTTCTACAGATAAACTCAATGATTTAAAAGAGCTTGGAATTTCACCTTTTTTGGTTGATATTTCAATGGATATTAATATCGTAGAATTTTTGAAAACGGATGTTTTAATTATAGCTATTACAAATAAAAGCACAGATGATTTTAAACAATTGATTGCTAAAATTGAAAAATCGCCTGTAAAAAAAGTTATTTTTATTAGTACAACTTCTGTGTATCCTTCTTTAAATAAAGTGATGACAGAAGATAGTGAAACGAAAGAAACTCCTCATTTTAAAATTGAAGAATTATTTCGAAATAACATTAATTTTAAAACAACAGTCATTCGTTTTGCTGGTTTATTTGGTGGAAAAAGGCACCCAGCAAACTGGTTTAAAAACGGAAAAGAAATTCCACAACCCAATGGTTTTGTAAATATGATTCACAGAGAGGATTGTATTGCGATTATAGAAGCTATTCTACAACAAGATTATTTTGGAGAAACGTTTAATGCATCTGCAAATCATCATCCAAAGAGAAAAGATTTCTATATTAAAGCTAGGCAAAGTAAAGGTTTTGAGTTACCTGTTTTTAAAAAAGAAGAAGAGTTAGTTTGGAAAATAATTTCTTCTGAAAAAATTCAAAAAAAACTGAATTATAAATTTATTTATAATGATTTGTTAAAAGCTCTTTAATTTCTTTTGATCATAAAATCATAGGCTCTAACAAGTTATTAGTGGAAATCTATGAAATTTGTGTCCATTTTATTTGGAGTACTTCTTTTTCCTTAAATAATTAAAAATAAACCCAAACCCAAACAGTAAAACAAGTGGTAAAACCACATTTACGAACTGCCAAAAAGTACGTTCTTTGTAGGCTTTTTGTTTATCTAAAATATTAATTTCTAAAGTCTTGTTTCTTAAATTGATTAAGCCAGAATCATCCAACAAATAATCTACAGCATTTATTAAAAAATCTTTATTTCCAAAGGTTTGATTTGTCCATTTGTCGCGATTTAAATCTGTAGGTTTTCCTTTTAAAATTTGATTTTTCCCAACATCACCATCAGCGATAACAATCATTTTATTATTGGTTGCATTTTCTTTAAATAATGATGTTTCAAATGGTTTTACTCGATTTTTATAGGCAGATTTAAAATCACCTTCTAATAAAATACCAAACAATTGGTTGCCACTTTTATATTGATTTTCTTGAGGTTCTTCAGCAATAGATTGTAATTCAATAATGGTAGGAGTCCCCACTTTTTGAGTTAATGGAGAACTCATTAATAGCGGTGTTTTTTTTATATTATTTTGTAACGTATCAATCTGATTTACAAACTGCAAACGAATTGGAGCCACATTTTTAGTAATAGGATGATTTGGGTTACCACCAACCAAAGGATGATAAAACCAATCTAAATTTTGAAACTGCGTTTGATTACCAATTTTTCCAGTTGCCAAAGCAATTTTAGCAGCGTATAAATCTTTTACTAAAGTTGTATTGATTCTTATTCCATAAGAAAATAACAAATCTGTCAATTTTAAATCTCTAGGATAAGCTAACATTTTTCCAGAAGCCAATAAACTATCTTGGTCTGCTTGTACATTATCAAGTATCCAAAGCGTTTTACCTCCATTTGTAATGAATTGATCGAGCGTAAATTTTTCTTTTTCAGTAAATTGTTGGGTAGGTTTTGTGATGATTGCTAAATCTAAACTTGTTAAATCTTGCAACGTTTGTTGTGACTTTTTAGCTACTGAATCTAACGTAAATTTTGCTAGTTTGTATTTTTTTGCGACTTCATTTAAAAAACTATACTGATATATGTCAGCTAATTCTCCATTTCCGTATAAAACAGCAACTCTTTTTTTATTTTTTTGAGTGATAGAATTAATGGCATTGCTAAAACTATATTCTATATTTTCAACCGCTTTTTGTAGTTGCTCTTCTTGGCTTGATACAATCGCTGTAGGAAGTAAAGAAACAACTTCAGTTTTTTCTTCAAAATTAATTTCTGCCCAAGGAAAAATTATCGCTTCAGATAGTTTTCCATCTTCTTCAACTGTCAATTGACTAGGCATCATTCCTTTTGTAATCAGTTCTTCACGTTGATCATCTGGGTTTTCAAAATGAATTTTAATGTTGCTATTTTCTGCAACTAATTCCTCTAAATATTGAAGAGTTTCAACCTGTAAACGTTTAAATTCTGATGGAAAATCACCTTCTAAATAAACCGTAATAAAAAGTGGTTTATCAACTTTAGAAAGAATCGTATTTGTAGTTTCTGAAAGTGTGTACCTTTTATCCGCAGTTAAATCGAAACGTTTATAAAATGATTGATTTATAAAATTTAATGCAATCAAGATTACGACTAAAATCGATATGTTTTTTAAGCTTTTATTCATTTTCTAAACGAGTTTTAGTGATGAATAAAAAGAAAAAAGTAACACTTAAAAAATAGATTATATCTCTTGTGTCAATAACACCTCTAGAAATACTTTTAAAGTGTTCGTTAATGCCTAATTGTTTGATCGTAAAACTATTACTGCCAAAAGAAGATGCAATTGCATCAAAACCATAGAATAAAAAGAAGGTAATAAATACTCCTAAAATAAACGCAATAATTTGATTTTTAGATAGTGTTGAAGTAAATAAACCAATAGCAGTATAGGTTGATGCTAAAAACAGTAAACCTAAATAAGAACCAATAGTACTTCCAAAATCGATATTCCCAACTGGATTTCCCAATTGATAAATTGTATAAACATAAATAAAAGTAGGAATGATAGCAATACAAACCAATAGGAGTGCAGCCCAAAATTTGCCTAAGACAATTTGCCAATCAGAAATAGGTTTTGTTTTTAAAAGTTCAATGGTTCCCGTGTTAAATTCATCAGCAAAACTTTTCATAGTAATTGCAGGAATCAAAAAGAGAAAAACCCAGGGAACTAAATAGAAGAATGGAGTAACATCTGCAAAACCAGCATTTAAGATGTTAAAATCGTCATTAAAAACAAATAAGAATAAACTAGTAATCAACAAGAAAACTCCAATGACCAGATATGCAATTGGGCTTGCAAAAAACGAGTTAAATTCTTTTTTTAAAATGGATAACATTTAATTTTCTTCTAACTTCTAACTTCTAACTTCTAACTTCTAACTTCTAACTTCTAACTTCTAACTTCTAACTTCCAGATTCTATTAAAATCATACACTTTACACTTTCTTTGAGGTTGAAAAATAAAATTATGTTTCTCTAACAACGCAATTGAAGACATATTATTTTTATGAGTAAATGCTTCAATTGTTTTTAGATTGAGTTCTTTTTTTCCGAATTCTAATACGGTTTGTAAAGCTTCAGACATAAAACCTTTATTTTGAAATTCAGGTTTTAGTTTATAGCCGATTTCTGCGTATTTTTTATGAATGTTAACTTTATGTAAAATGATGCTTCCAATAATTTCTTGTTGAAATTCAATTAACCAAAAAACACATTTTTTATCATTATACAATGATTTACAAACTGTAATAAAATCTTTTGCCTCTTCAAAACTTTCAATCAATTTTGTACCTACAAATTTATTTATTTCTTTGCTTGAGCGTAAATCAAAAACAGCATTTGTATCTTTTAAAGTAGCTTCTCTTAAAAGTAATCTTTCTGTTTTTAGAATTGGAAAATTTGTAAAATTGAAGTTCATTAATTTATAAAAATATAGCGAAACCAACTGATGAACTAACACCTGAAGAAATTGATTTTAAATTATTTGGATTATTATCGCTTTGTTTATTTGAACTTCTTACATAATTAATGCCCAACTCTAAACTAATCATATCATTGATAAAGTATGCAATTCCACCACCAACTTGTAAATTGGTAAAAGAGCCTTTACTTTCATTTGAATTGTTATTAAATGTAGATTCACTTTTAAAACTTCCAAAAGCAAATCTTCCTGAAACAAAGGGTTTAAATTTATTTTCAGAAAAATAGTATTTGATAAATGGTGCAGCAGATATACTACTTGATTTAAATTCGCTACCACCATTATTTTCAGATTTATTAAAAGCAAGTGTTATGTTTGCGCCCAAAACTAAATTATCAATAACTAGAAAACCAATTTCTGGAGATATTGAAAATCCACTATTTTTTCCTGTATTTTGGCTACCATTATTGTCATCTTTAATACTATTATTAATAAAATTAGCATTTAAATTACTACTTGCACCAAGGTATATTTTCCCTTTTTCAGTTTGGCTATAAGTGTTTATTGCAAAAAGTGTAACAAGAAATAAGGCAATTTTTTTTAATTTCATAATTTATATTTGTTTAAGTTAAAGATTCTTTTTTATCCACACTCCAAGCTTCAGGTTTATTATTAAAATAACCTTTTGTTTGTTGCCAAGTTGTTTTAAAGAAATCAGAATTTCGATAGTTTTCTAAATCTTGTTCAGTATTCCAAAAAGAATACGTGAAAAAGATTTCAGGATTAATTTTATCTTGATATAGTTCTAATAATTGGCAACCTTCAGTATTTCTAATTTGCTCCTTTTTCTCATCAAACATTTGCTCAAATTCTTGAATATGATTTGAATGAAAACTCATTTTTACAATTCTAACAAACATAAAACATTAAGTTAAAGGTGTGTATTCTGGTTTTGATTCTGTAAAAAAATCAATAATAATTGGGTCTCTATATTCTAAACCTAATAAAGTTGATGCACCACCAACAGTTTTTAAATTACTTCTGTAAATGGCAATTTCTAAATAACCAGCAGAATTGAATAATGCTAGTTTATTACCATCAAATTGATTGTAATCGCTAGAAGATGTGCCTTTAATTTCATTGTATTTATTAAATATTTTGGTAAAAGAATAACGAGAAGCAGTTACTTTAAAAGCACGTCCTTTTCCAACATCATTAAACATCTTTTTACTTATGTTAGTAATAATATTTCCATAATTGTCAATATATAAAACGCCACCAATAATTTGATTTTGACTCTGATTTACTTTTGGCTGAATTTCAACAAGTTTTTTAAACTCTTTAATTTCTCTACCAATTACAGTTAAGTTTCCTCCTCTAGCAATAAAACAAGCTACTTTTACAAACACATCTAATACAGGGAAACTACTTTCAATTCTATCATGAATATTAATTTCTACAATTTTTGTAGGTACAATTTCAGAAGCTATCATAGAAATAATTCCATTGTCTGGACACACAAAAAAATGACCATCTAGCTCTAGAGCAATATGCTTATTGTCAATACTTAATTCTGAATCAACACCTACTATATGTGTTGTGCCTTTTGGGAAACTTTTATAAGAGTTTTTAAGAATATATGCAGTTTCTGTAATGCTAAATGGAGAAATTTCGTGAGTAATATCAACAATTTTAGCATCAGCCAATTCAGAAAAAATAGCACCTTTTACAGCCCCAACAAAATGGTCTTTTGTTCCAAAATCTGTAGTTAGTGTTATAAAAGACATGTAGTTTTATTGTTGATTAGTTGTGTAAAAGTTGTTAACTATTTTACGCAAATCTAAACATTTTAGGTTTTTAAATTACTATTTTTAGTTGATTAATTAACGCTAATTTTATACAAAATATTATCATTTGAACGAACGCATTATAGAGCTTACAGAAATCAGTCCTAAAGATTTTTTTGGAGCTCACAACAGTACTATTGAGCAGTTAAAAAGATATTTCCCGAAAATAAAAATTGTCGCTCGAGGATCTAAATTAAAAATTTACGGAGAATCAGATCTTCTGGATGAATTTGAAATTCGTTTAGAACGCTTAATAAAGTATTTTAATCGATATAATAAATTGGATGAAAATAGCATTGAGCGTATTTTAACATCTACAGGAAAGGAGGAAAAAACAACTTCCGCAAGAAATACAAAAGATGTTTTAGTACATGGAGTAAGTGGAAAGTTAATCAAAGCCCAAACAGAAAATCAACGTAAAATGGTTACTTTAATGGCAAAGAACGATATGTTGTTTGCTGTAGGACCAGCAGGAACAGGAAAAACCTACACAGCTGTAGCTTTGGCAGTTAAAGCCTTAAAAGAAAAAGAAGTTCGTAGAATTATTTTAACAAGGCCTGCTGTAGAATCAGGAGAAAATTTAGGGTTTTTACCTGGCGATTTAAAAGAAAAATTAGATCCTTACATGCAACCTCTATATGATGCTTTACGAGATATGATTCCACACGAAAGATTAGAATCTAATATCGAAAAAGGAGTGATACAAATTGCACCTTTGGCATTTATGCGTGGTAGAACTTTAGATAATGCATTTGTAATTTTAGATGAAGCCCAAAACACGACACATAACCAGATGAAAATGTTTTTAACGAGAATGGGTAAAAATGCTAAATTTATTATTACAGGTGATCCAGGTCAAATAGATTTGCCAAGAAAACAAGTTTCAGGTTTAAAAGAATCTTTATTAGCATTAAAAGATATCGATGGCATAGCACAAGTGCATCTGGATGATAAAGATGTAGTAAGACACAGATTAGTTAAGAAAATTATTACAGCATATAAAAGTATAGAATCAGAATGATAAATATTGAGGATAGTAAATTAGGCTTGCAAGATTATTTTTACATTGGGTATTTGTACTTAATTATTTTAGGAATTGTGAGTGATGCCATTTTCTATGGAATTTTCGGAGTTTCTTACCTCAATTACACTACAATTTTAGATGCTCTAATTTCCCCAATAAGTTTGTTAACCAATAATTGGAAAATTTCTCTTTTTTTAGCGTTAATGTTTTGGTTGATGTATTTGTATTTTACAAAATGGATGTTCAAATTATATGCGTATTTGAGAGAGAAAAAATGGTATCGAAAAATATATAATATTGAAAAGTGGGATAAGAAATATGAAGAGTTAGGCAAAAAGAAGAATATTATTCCTGGAATGATGTCTATTTTCTTCTTACTATTTATTTCTATGAGAACAGGAATGGGAATTGGTATGAAACAGAAATATGCTAAAAAAGAAATTATACCCAATTACACTTTAGTTTTTAAAGATAATACCCAACTTGATGTACGTAAAATAGGACAAAATTCTGCTTATTTCTTTTATTTTATCCCTGGTGAAAAAGTAATTACTGCCACACCAATTACAGATAATTTAAAGCAAATAAAAGTTTTAGAAAAGAAAAAGAAATAAACTGGATAGTTTATTTTTGCAGCCACAACATAATTATAATAATGAATACAATTAATGAAACGAATTTCCAGTTTCCAAATCAAAAATCTGTTTATAAAGGTAAGGTAAGAGAAGTTTACAATATTAATGATGAACTTTTAGTAATGATTGCCACAGATAGATTATCTGCTTTTGATGTGATTTTACCACGTCAAATTCCATTTAAAGGTCAAATTTTAAATCAGATTGCTACAAAAATGATGAATGATACAGCAGATGTTGTTCCTAATTGGTTACTAGCAAATCCTGATGAAAATGTTGCTATTGGTCATCTATGTGAGCCTTTTAAAGTAGAAATGGTCATAAGAGGTTATCTTTCTGGTCATGCAGCTCGTGAATATAAATTAGGTAAAAGAATGTTGTGTGGAGTTGAAATGGCAGAAGGTTTAAAAGAAAATGATAAATTTCCTACTCCAATAATAACACCATCAACAAAAGCTGATAATGGCGAACATGATGAAGATATTTCTCGAGAAGACATTTTAGCAAAAGGAATTGTTTCCGAAGAAGATTATATCATTTTAGAAAAATATACAAGAGCTTTATTTAACAGAGGAACAGAAATAGCTGTTAAAAGAGGTTTAATTTTAGTAGATACCAAATACGAATTTGGAAAAACTAAAGATGGCAAAATTGTTTTGATTGATGAGATTCACACTCCAGATTCTTCTCGTTATTTTTATGCTGATGGTTATGAAGAAAGACAAGATAATAACGAAGCACAAAAACAATTGTCTAAAGAATTTGTAAGACAATGGTTGATAGAAAACGGTTTTCAAGGAAAAGAAGGGCAACAAATACCAGAAATGTCAGATGAAAAAATCATCGAGATTTCGAATAGATATATAGAGTTATACGAACAAATTACTGGAGAAAATTTTGTAAAAGCATCTACAGAAAATGTACTAGAAAGAATTGAAGAAAATGTGAATTCTTTTTTAATAAACTAAAACACGATTTTGTCATTGCAAGGAGGAACGACGTGACAATCTCAATAATAAATAGCAATCATCTAACAGATTACTTCGACATTCTTCCTAGTAATGACGAATTTTTTTGAAGTTTTTATTTTTAATCAAAACAATCAATTAACAAACAACTAAAAATGATTATAGAACCAAGAACAAGAGGCTTTATTTGCTTAACATCACATCCAACAGGTTGTGAGCAAAATGTAATAGATCAAATAGAATATGTAAAATTGAAAGGAAAAATTGACGGTGCAAAAAAAGTATTAGTAATTGGTGCATCAACAGGTTTTGGCTTGGCATCAAGAATTACAAGCGCTTTTGGTTCTGATGCTGCAACCATTGGAGTTTTCTTCGACAAGCCAGCAACTGAAGGCAGACCAGGTTCTCCAGGTTATTACAACACAGCCGCTTTTGAAAAACACGCTCATCAAGCAGGTTTGTATGCAAAAAGTATTAATGGAGATGCATTTTCAAATGAAATTAAAGAACAAGTTGTCAATTTGATCAAAGAAGATTTAGGGCAAATTGATTTAGTAATCTACAGTTTGGCATCACCAGTAAGAAAACATCCAGAAACTGGAAAACGTTACAAATCCGTTTTAAAACCGATTGGAGAAGTTTTTAGCAATAAAACTGTTGATTTTCATACAGGAAATGTATCAGAAATATCTATAAATCCTGCAGAAGGAGACGATATTGCAAATACTGTAACAGTAATGGGTGGTGAAGATTGGAAAATGTGGATGGATGCTTTACAAGCTGAAAACCTACTTTCTGAAGGAGCTACAACTGTTGCCTATTCTTACATTGGGCCAGATGTTACAAAACCAGTCTATAGAAATGGAACAATTGGTGCTGCAAAAGACGATTTAGAAAAAACAGCTGTTACAATTACTGATGATCTAAAATCAATAGGAGGTAAGGCATACGTTTCTGTAAATAAAGCTTTAGTAACGCAAGCTAGTTCTGCAATTCCTGTAATACCTTTATACATTTCTTTATTATTTAAAGTGATGAAAGAAAAGAATATTCACGAAGGTTGTATAGAGCAAATTCAACGTTTATATAGCCAACGTTTATTTGGTGGCGATTTAGATTTGGATGCAAAAGGAAGAATAAGAGTTGATGATTGGGAAATGCGTGAAGATGTGCAAGCAGAAATTGCAGAACTTTGGAAAAGTGCTACCACAGAAAATTTATCAGAAATAGGAGATTTAGAAGGCTACAGTAATGAGTTCTTTAAACTTTTTGGATTTAAAGTAGCTGGAGTAGATTATGATGCTGACGTAAATGAAGTAGTAAAGATTCCTAGTGAACAATAATTAGAAATATCATTTTTATGAGAGTAAGAATCTAAATTTTAACATTTAAATTAAATTTTGAAAGCAGCCACAATAAAGTCTTTGAAAGATGAATTATCTCATAAATCTTCAGATGAGTTAAAAAGGTTGTGTCTACAACTGGCTAGATTTAAAGTTGAAAATAAAGAATTACTTACCTATTTATTATTTGAAGCACATAACGAAGAACAGTATATTGAAAATTGTAAATCTTTTATAGATACCTTATTTGATGAAATAGATACCCAGAATGCGTATTATGTTCGTAAAAAAATACGTAAAATATTGTCGTCAAGTAAAAAGTTGATTCGTTTTTCAAAGAAAAAAGAAACAGAAGCAGAGGTTTTACTTCATTTTTGTAAGAAATTGAAAAACTACAATCCATTTTTTAAGAGAAGTACACGTTTGCAAAATATTTTTCAAACACAAATGCGAATGGCTAAAAATGCGGTTCTAAAATTGCATGAAGATTTACAATACGATTATCAATTAGAATTAGATAATTTATTAAATGACTAAAAATAGACCAACATTAGAAAACCTAATAAATGCTAATACGACTGAAGTTGAAATTTTTCAAAATTCGGTATTAAGACCAATAATTAAGATGCAACATGATCTTATAATTGCATTTTTTGAAAGTTATTTAAAAAAGAGAAAAATTGTTTTTACTTCTTTATCTGAAGAAAAGAAAAAGAATATCATAAAATCTTCTATGGAGAAGGATATTTCTTTTAAAAATAAGATTATTGGTAGTGTTTTAGGTCATTTTTCTATGGATGAATATCAAAATTATACTCAAAATTCATCTGAATTTAATAGGCGAATAAAGCAAATCATCATTAAAAGATTGCAAGACAGTATATAATTTCTCTACAATAAAAAACCGCTACTTTAAGTAGCGGTTTCAATCAATCAACCAAAAAACTTCTTTTATTTAAAATTTCACAGATGTGAAATAACTTTGAGAAGTATATTTATATATCTTACTTATTATTTTTAACATTACAAATATAAGCTTTATTTGTTTAATTAAATGTTAAAATGAATAAACATAAATAAAATATTTTAATGTTTGTTATAATAATTTTTTATTATTGAGGCATAACAACAGAGTCAATAGCATGTACAACTCCATTAGAAGCATCTACATCAGTTATTACAACAGTTGCTGTATTGCCTTTTACATCTGTTAAGATTACTTTTCCGTCTTTTAAAGAAGCAGTTAGTTTTCCTCCTTGTACGGTTTTTATTACAAATTTACCTCCATTATCAGTAATTGCTTTTACTACATCTTTTGCTTTAAACTCACCTGCAACAACATGATACGTTAAAATTGATGTTAATAATTTCTTGTTTTCTGGCTTTAATAAGTTAGCTACTGTGCCTTTAGGTAATTTATCAAATGCATTATTTACAGGAGCAAATACAGTAAATGGTCCATCACTGTTTAGAGTTTTTACTAAATCAGCAGCTTTTACAGCAGCTACTAAAGTTGTAAAATTATCATTAGAAGCAGCAACACTAACAATAGTTTCTTCCTTGTTTTTTTTCTTATCAACAGGGTCAGTATTAGCAAAAGTTGGTAAAGAAATTACGATAGCTAAAGCTGCTGTTGATAATAATTTTTTGAAATTCATAATATATGTTTTAAGTTTTCAACAAAGTTAATATAGAAATGATTTTATTTTGTTTAATTAAATGTTAAAATAATTAAACAAAATATTAAAACTTACTTTAACTAAAAAAAGACGCTTTTTTATGGCGTCTTCTATTTTATGTATGTAAGTTTAATTCTACTTTTCTGTCAATAATTTTTTCTGATATTTTCCTTGCACAACATCAATAATAACTAAAATACCAATTACAAAATAGAAAGTTGTTTTGCTCATTGGTACAATCTCTTCACCAAACAGTTTTATGTGAGCCAAATGCCCTCCTTCAGTTACTAACATAATACCAACTATAAAAAGTATGAATAATCCTAATACTTCATACATTCTATTTTTTGCCAAAAATGATGATATTCTGTCTGCTAAGAACAACATTAATAAACCACTGATTACAATAGCAATAGCCATTACAATAAATGCAGTTGTAGCATTTTCAATTTCACTAGTTAAACCAATTGCAGCTAATATGGAATCGAATGAAAATACTAAATTCATTAAAACAATGCTAGCAATAACTGCGTTAGAAGATTTTGTTCGTTTTGAACCTCCCTCAACATCATTTTCCAAATCAGGACTTCCAATCATATGCCAAATTTCTTTAATGGCTGTATAAATGATAAATCCACCACCTAATAATACAATAATACTGTGTCCATTAAAGGCGAATTTTACAACGTCTTCAATTCCACCTGATAAAAAAGAAAAGGGTTCTTGAAAGTAATCAATAATAGAAACTAAAAGAAATAATAACACAATTCTTAAAGCAATTGCAATTAAAATTCCAACTTTTCGAACTCTTTTTTGGTCTTCAATAGGTGCTTTTTTAGATTCTAAAGAAATGTATAATAAATTGTCAAAACCCAGTACAGCTTGTAAAAGGATTAACATTATTAAAGTAAAAATAATCGCTAACATATTTTTTGGTTGATAAAATTATGGTTTAAAAAAGCCAAATATATTAAAGTAATTTTGCTTATTTAAAATAAATATTTGATTAAAATTCGGATGCTCACAAAAGCGATTAAAATAGCAGTAGCTTTTTTAAGTTGAATAGGTGTAAAACGTTTGGTACTTATTCTGCTTCCAATTTGTCCACCTATAAATACAGTAATTAATACGATTGATGTTAAATTCCAGTCAATCATAAAATCAGGATTTGAATATTGCCCAAACAAGCCAGCAATAGAATTTACAAATATAAAAACGCTGGCAGTAGCTGCTATTTTTTTTGGAGTATCCCAATTTGTTAAATGTAAAAGAGGTGCAAGAAAAATACCACCTCCAATGCCAACTACCCCTGAAATAAAACCAATTGCACCCCCTAAACTTGAGTTTTTAAATGTACTTTTCGCATTCATTTTTTTATTAGTATTTATAATTTTTTTAGATAGCCACATTGTAATGGCTGCAAAAAGAAGTGTAACTCCTAATAAGACAAAAAAGAACTGTTGACTAATTTTTAAATAGCCTCCTAAAAATGCAAAAGGAACACTCAATAAAACTAACGGAATTATTTTTTTCCAATCTAATTTTTTCTGTTGCTGATATAGCAACACATTTCCAGAGACAACAACTATATTACAAAGTAAAGCTGTTGCTCTAATCTGCGTAAAAACAATTCCTGTTAATGCTAAAATAGCCAAATAGCTTGAACCACCTCCAAAACCAACTGAAGAATATAAAATGGATACTATAAAGAAAAAAAAACATATGTAAAGATTTTCCATACTAATTTAGTAGTTTTTAAATTATATGGTTAAATTTTGCATCTAAAAAGGAACATTCTCACACATAAAAATATAAATTTTAAATTAAATTGCCGACCTAAAAACTAATTATTATGGATAAAAATCAAAATCTAAAGAAAAAATATTGGAAAAAGAATTTAAAGTATTTAGCCATATTATTAAGCATTTGGTTTTTGGTCTCTTTTGTCTTCGGAATTCTTCTAGTAGATGAACTCAACACTATAAGATTAGGTGGTTTCAAACTAGGGTTTTGGTTTGCACAACAAGGCTCCATTTATGTATTTGTCATTCTCATTTTTGTATATATCAAATTGATGAACAAGCTGGATAAAGAATTTGGGTTTAACGAACAATAAAAAGTAAAATTATGAGTATTCAAATTTGGACGTGGATTTTAGTAGGCATCACATTTACATTATATATTGGTATTGCAATTTGGTCTAGAGCAGGTTCTACCAAAGAATTTTATGTTGCTGGTGGTGGAGTTTCTCCATTAGCAAATGGTTTAGCAACAGCAGCAGATTGGATGTCTGCAGCATCTTTTATATCAATGGCAGGTTTAATTTCCTTTAATGGTTATGATGGTTCAGTGTATTTAATGGGTTGGACAGGAGGTTATGTTTTATTGGCTTTATTATTAGCTCCTTATTTAAGAAAATTCGGAAAATTTACAGTGCCAGATTTTATTGGAGATCGATATTATTCTAATGTTGCAAGAAGTGTAGCCGTTTTTTGTGCTTTGTTGGTTTCATTTACTTATGTAGCTGGTCAAATGCGTGGAGTAGGTTTAGTTTTCTCACGTTTTTTAGAAGTTGACATCAATACTGGTGTAATTATTGGGATGATAATCGTACTGTTTTATGCGGTTTTAGGTGGAATGAAAGGAATCACGTACACACAAGTTGCTCAATATTGTGTATTGATTTTCGCCTTTATGGTTCCAGCAATTTTTATATCAATTCAAATGACAGGAAACCCAATTCCACAATTAGGTTTTGGAGGAGCTGATGAAAATGGAGTTTATTTATTAGATAAATTAGATGGCTTGCATAGAGATTTAGGTTTTGCTGAATATACTTCAGGAAGCAAATCAACTTTAGATATATTCTTTATAACAGCAGCACTAATGGTGGGTACAGCAGGATTACCTCACGTAATTGTTCGTTTTTTTACGGTTAAAAAAGTAGCTGATGCTCGTAAATCTGCAGGTTGGGCTTTATTATTAATTGCTATTCTATATACAACTGCACCTGCAATAGCTGTTTTTTCAAGAACTAATTTGATAGAAACTGTGAGTAATAAAGAGTATGCTACATTACCAGAATGGTTTTCCAATTGGGAAAAAACAGGTTTAATTTCTTTTGATGATAAAAATGGAGATGGCAAAGTTCAATACGTTTCAGACCCTTCTAAAAACGAATTAATTGTAGATAAAGACATTATGGTTTTAGCAAATCCAGAAATTGCACAATTACCAAATTGGATAATCGCTTTAGTGGGTGCAGGTGCATTAGCAGCAGCATTATCTACAGCAGCAGGTTTATTATTAGTCATTTCTGCATCAGTTTCTCACGATCTAATCAAGAAAATGGTGAATCCTAATATCACTGAAAAAGGAGAGTTAATAGCAGCAAGGTTATCTGCAGTTGTAGCAGTTTGTGTAGCTGGTTATTTTGGTATCAATCCACCAGATTTTGTAGCAGCTACTGTAGCTTTGGCATTTGGTTTGGCAGCAGCCTCCTTTTTTCCAGCAATTATTTTAGGGATTTTTAGTAAGAAAATGAACAAAGAAGGTGCAATTGCAGGAATGCTTGTTGGTATTCTTTCAATGCTTTTTTATATGTTAAAATTCAAATTCGATTGGTTTGGAGGAGGTACAAAACAAGATTGGTGGTTTGGTATTTCTCCTGAAGGATTTGGAACAGTTGCAATGATAGCCAATTTTATAGTGGCAATTGTAATTTCTAAACTTACACCAAATCCGCCAAAAGAAGTACAAGAAATAGTAGAAAATATAAGAATACCAAGTGGAGCAGGAGAAGCTCATAATCACTAAAAACTAATGAAATTTCTTTTTTAGAAAGTATTTGAGAAGAAATATTTTTTAAAATTAAACAATTCAAATATATTTGAGAGTTTCAGTATAACTAATGCCTTAAGACTAAAAATAACTACTAATAATGAGTAATTATCACATAAAACACATAGAAGAATATTATCAAGTTTATAGAAAATCGTTAAGAGAACCCGAAAATTTTTGGGATGAAATAGCCTCTGAACATTTTTTGTGGAGAAAAACTTGGGATAAAGTTTTAGAATGGGATTTTACAAAACCAGAAGTAAAATGGTTTCAAGGTGCACAATTAAACATCACAGAAAACTGTATTGATAGGCATTTGGCAACAAGAGCAGACAAAACTGCCATTCTTTTTGAGCCTAACAATCCAAATGAAGCAGCTGAACACATTACTTACAAACAGTTGTCAGAAAGAGTCAATCAATTTGCAAATGTGTTGAAAGAAAATGGAATTCAGAAAGGAGATAGAGTTTGTATTTATGTACCAATGATTCCAGAATTGGCAATAGCAACTTTAGCTTGTGCAAGAATTGGAGCCATTCATTCAGTGGTTTTTGCAGGCTTTTCATCAACAGCATTATCAACCAGAATTAATGATGCAGATTGTAAAATGGTTATCACTGCTGATGGTTCTTACAGAGGCACAAAAACCATCGACTTAAAAGGAATTGTAGATGAAGCTTTAGAATCTTGCCCATCAATAGAAACAGTTTTGGTCGCAAAAAGAATCAATTCTGATATTACTATGAAAGGAGGTCGTGACAAATGGTTGCAACCTTTGTTAGATAAAGCATCAACAGAATGTGAAGCAGAAATAATGGATGCAGAAGATCCACTATTTATTTTGTACACTTCTGGATCAACAGGAAAACCAAAAGGAATGGTGCATACCACTGCTGGCTATATGGTGTATACAGCGTATACGTTTAAAAATGCGTTTCAATATAGAGAAAACGATGTGTATTGGTGTACAGCAGATATTGGTTGGATTACAGGGCATTCGTACATTGTGTATGGTCCTTTAGCAAATGGAGCAACCACTGTACTATTTGAAGGAGTGCCAAGTTATCCAGATTTTGGACGTTTTTGGGAGATTGTAGAAAAACACAAAGTCAATCAGTTTTACACAGCACCTACAGCCATTAGAGCTTTGGCAAAACACGGAACAGAACTCGTAGATAAATACGATTTATCATCTTTAAAAGTGTTGGGTTCTGTAGGAGAGCCTATAAATGAAGAAGCTTGGCATTGGTATAATGACAATATTGGTAAAAAGAAAAGTCCGATTATTGATACTTGGTGGCAAACAGAAACAGGAGGAATGATGATTACTCCAATTCCATATGTAACAGCCACAAAACCAACCTATGCAACTTTACCATTTATAGGAATTCAACCTTGTTTGATGGATGAAAATGGAGAAGA
The DNA here is from genome assembly GCF_002954685.1 of Polaribacter porphyrae. Lineage (GTDB taxonomy): Bacteria > Bacteroidota > Bacteroidia > Flavobacteriales > Flavobacteriaceae > Polaribacter > Polaribacter porphyrae. Next base: position 457,081 of record NZ_MSCN01000001.1, read on the forward strand.
AATTAAAGGAAATCAAGTAGAAGGAAGATTGTGCATCAAACACCCTTGGCCATCTATGGCAAGAACCATTTGGGGAAACCATCAACGTTATAAAGAAACCTATTTTTCTGCATTTGAAAATAAATATTTTACAGGAGATGGCGCTTTAAGAGATGAGGTTGGGTATTACAGAATTACAGGTAGAGTAGATGATGTAATCATTGTTTCTGGACACAATTTAGGAACAGCCCCTATTGAAGACGCAATTAATGAACATCCAGCAGTTGTAGAGTCAGCTATTGTTGGTTTTCCTCACGATATTAAAGGAAGTGCATTATATGGTTACGTAATTTTAAAAGACACAGGAGAAAGCAGAAATCACGATAATTTAAGCAAAGAAATCAATCAAGTAATTACAGAACATATTGGTCCTATTGCAAAGTTGGATAAAATTCAATTTACAGAAGGATTGCCAAAAACACGTTCAGGAAAAATTATGAGACGTATTTTACGTAAAATAGCCGCTAACGAAATGGAAAATTTAGGAGATGTTTCTACCTTGTTAAATCCAGAAGTTGTGCAACAAATTATTGATGAGCGATTGTAATTTTTTTAAGAAGCTACCTGTGCTGAACTTGTTTCAGTATCCCAATTTTCGTCCCAATCTTTTTTCTTTTGCTCTTTAAAAAGTCATTGCGAGTTTACGAAGAAATCTCTTTATTTAAAAGAGATTACTTCATTCTTACCTCACTCGTAATGACGCTTATTTAAAACTAAAAAAAGGATTTCCACTACAATCAGGGTTAAACCTGTTTGAAGCTTTTATGATATTTCTTAAAACTTATATTTTTTAGTTGTGGAGTTTTTAAGCAAATAACAATTTTGCTAATATGTCAGATTATTCTCAATGGCACATATATTGACAATCAATAAATATCTACATTCTGAATATAATTTATGCAACATCTCAAAGAATCAACCAAAAATAAAAAGAAACCAAAAGTAACTTTAAAACAAGCTTTTAAAACAATTATTTGGCCAAGAAGAAATCTTGTTTTTTTAGGTTTAATTTTGATTATTATAAGAAGCTTATCTGGTTTTGTTTTGCCATTACAAAGTAAAGTATTGATAGATGAAGTAGTTCCTAATAAAAATTACGATCAACTATATATGTTAATCTTAATTGTAATTGCCGCAATTTTAGTACAGGCAGTTACTTCTTTTTTATTGACAAAAGTGCTGAGTATACAAGCACAATATTTAATATCCGAATTAAGGGCAGAAGTGCAAAAGAAAGTACTGACTTTACCTATTAGTTTTTTTGACAATACAAAATCTGGAGCTTTAGTATCTAGAATTATGAGTGATGTTGAAGGTGTTAGAAATTTAATAGGAACAGGTTTAGTACAATTAATTGGAGGTTCAATTACAGCAATTATCACTTTAGTTATTTTGATAAAAATGAATGTTTGGATGACGCTTTTTACTTTTGTGCCATTATCAATTTTTGGATTGATTGCTTTAAAATCGTTCAAATATATTCGTCCAATTTTTAGAGCAAGAGGAAAAATAAATGCAGAAGTAAAAGGAAGATTAACAGAAACTTTAGGGGGAATTCGAGTAATTAAAGCTTTTAATGCAGAAGAACAAGAAAGTAAAATATTCGAAAAAGGAGTAGCAGATATTTTTACTAATGTTAAAAAAAGTATGACAGCAACTGCTATTATGACAAGTTCATCTACTTTTTTAATAGGTTTAGCTACAACAGGAGTTATGGGAATAGGAGGTTATTATATGATTCAAGGTACAATGACTTTTGGAGATTTTATTCAATTTACATTTTTACTCGCATTTATGGTAGCTCCAATTGTGCAAATGAGTAATATTGGTAGTCAACTTACAGAGGCTTTAGCAGGTTTAGACAGAACAGAAGAGTTGATGAATATGGCTGCAGAAGAAGATGATGAAGAAAGAACCATAGTTTTAGAAAACACCAAAGGAGAAATCATTTTTGATGATGTTTCTTTCGCTTATGAAGAAGGTAAAGAAGTGTTGAATAACATCAATTTTAAAGTACCTTCTGGTTCTGTAACAGCTTTGGTTGGGAGTTCTGGTTCTGGAAAATCTACAATTGCAGGATTATCTGCAACCTTTTTAAACCCGAAATCTGGTAAAATTACGATTGACAATCAAGATATGTCTAAAGTTAAACTATCTAGCTATCGTAAAAATTTAGGAGTGGTTTTACAAGATGAGTTTCTGTTTGAAGGTTCTATTAGAGAAAATATACTATTTCCTAGACCAAATGCATCAGAAGAAGAATTACAAAACGCTGTAAAAGCCGCTTATGTTAATGAATTCACAGATAGATTTGAAGATGGTTTAGATACGTTAATTGGAGAAAGAGGCGTAAAATTATCTGGAGGTCAAAGACAACGATTAGCCATTGCAAGAGCTATTTTAGCAGATCCTAGAATTCTTATCTTAGATGAAGCCACTTCAAGTTTAGATACAGAAAGTGAAGCCTTAATTCAGAAAAGTTTATCAGAATTAATAAAAGATAGAACTACAATTGTAATTGCACACAGATTAAGTACAATTAAAAAAGCAGATCAGATTTTAGTAATAGAAGCTGGTGAAATTGTAGAAAGAGGAACTCATAATGAGTTAATATCTTTGGAAGGTAGGTATTATGATTTATATACCTATCAAGCTAAAATTTAGTAAAACTTAATTTTATAGAACTTGAAAAATCTTTAAAATTGATTATCAAGTTTTTCAAAACAGTTTTCCTATTTTTGTAAGTAATCAATTAGAAATCGACTTTACCATAAAATAAAATTAGACCAAATGAATAAAATAATTGTATTTCTTGTTTTTAGTTTAGCAATCATCTCTTGTAAAAAAGAAGTAAAAAAAGAAACTCAAGTAAAGAAAACTGTTGTAGAGAAAAAAGAAAATTTCCCAAATGAATTAGATAAAGTATTTACCAAACATGGAGGAATTGACACATGGAGAAAAGCAAAAGTATTGTCATTTAATAAGGGTAAAGAAGTCCACACAATAGATTTACATTCAAGAAAAACAGTAATTAATCATCCAAAGTATTCATTAGGTTTTGATGGAAAGGAAGTTTGGTTAGATGAGGAAGATAAAGGGAATTACAAAGGAAACCCAACTTTTTATTACAATTTGTATTTTTATTTCTATGCAATGCCTTTTGTATTAGCAGATGATGGAATTATTTATGAAAAAGTAAACGGAATTACTTTCGAAGAAGTTACCTATCCAGGAATAAAAATTTCTTATGAAGCGAATGTTGGGATATCACCTGATGATAATTATATCATTTACTATAACCCAGAAACCTATCAAATGGAGTGGTTAGCATACACTGTTACATTTAAAACTAAAAAACCAAGTGACAGATATAATATCTTAAAATATAATAAGTGGGAAAACGTAAACGGATTGATTTTACCTAAAGAAGTATTATGGTACAAAAAAGATGCAAATGGGAATCCTAATAAACCAGCAGGGACACCAACTGAATTTACATTACCATTAGTAAGTCAAGGGAAATTGGCAGACTCCTTTTTTGAAAAACCACTTAAATAAATGTAAAATCATCTTTTAACAAAAACTTATAAAGTAATAATAATAGATTTTATTTTTTTTATCTAAATTTAAAAATGAATTATTTATAATTAAATATTTGCTAAATTATGGAAACTAAATACAATAATATTAAACAGCAAGCTTATAGTTTTGGTTCTAAATTCTTAAACTCTAATTATAGCAAAGAAATAATTGGTGTTAAATTACAAAAGCAAGGTTTTTCAGGTAATATTTCTAAAGAAGTGGCAAAAAATATTGTTATACAAAGAAATAAACAAGCTAAAAAAGATTCTTTTAATTACAAAAAATTTGGTAGTACTGTAGTTTCAATTTGGGCTTTACTTTCTGTATCGGTATTTATAGCTACAGGAGATGTTCTCGAAAGTTTAGGATTTTGTATTATTGGTATTGGCTCTACTTTCTTAATTCATGTAATGACCACAGATAAATAGGCTGTTTTTTAAAATTATTAAATATACTCTACAATTTTATCATAAACCATACAATAATATTCATGAAACCTTGAAAGCAAAACGTTTTCAAGGTTTTTTGTTGATTTTAAAATTGATAAATCAAACAATTTTATGTCTGCAACTTCTTCTTTTTGAATGATTAATTTATCTATAGACACTTTTAATTCGGCAATAAAAACGTGGTGATATTCATTATCCTGAATTCCGTTTTTATGAGAAACTTCATGGATTCTTGTTCCAACTTTGATGAGATCTTCTTCTTCAAGTTCTAAACCAATTTCCTCAAAAATTTCTCTTTTTGCTGATGATACAATCGATTCTCCAGCTCCAATATGCCCAGCAACAGAAATGTCCCACAAACCAGGAAATACTTTTTTTGTTAAAGCTCTTTTTTGCAGTAGTATTTTTTTATCCGAAGTAAATAACCAAATATGAACAGTTGCATGAAACCATCCGTTTTTATGTGCTTCAGATTTTAGAGCTGTTTTTCCTGTTGGTTTTCCTTCAGGAGTTAAAATATCTATAAGTTCGTCCATTTACAAACAAGATTTTATACAATTAACCAATTTTATAAAATCTTCTTTTGTATTGTAAACATGACAAGAAATACGAATGTAATTTCCACGAAAAGAAATAAAAATTTTATCTTCTTTTAGTTTTGTTTTCAATAAATCAATATTTATTTTTTGTGATAGTTCCACTCCAAATAAATGGTAAGTTCTAAAATTTTCATTTTCAATAAAACAATCTAATTTTTTGAGTTCTACAACCAAATCTGAAGTAATTTCTTTACAGTATTCTTGAATTGCATTTGGAGTCCATTTTAGAACCTGTTGTAAAGCTGCAATTTGCATTTTTGTATGTATAAAACTTGCATGTTCACCCACAGAATATCTATTGGCTAAAGGTTTGTATTGAGGTTGATAGGAGGTAAGTTCACTCATATTTTCGCTATTTAAACGGTTACTCCAGTTTTCTTCTAAAGGATTCCCATTATCAAAATAAGAACCAAAATAAGCATAACCAGAACCATAAGGACCGAAAAGCCATTTGTAGCCTCCACAAATTAAAGCATCTGGTTGTATTTCTTTTACAGAAAAAGGCAAAGCTCCAATAGATTGGCTACCATCAATAATTAAAAGAGCATTGTGTTTCTTTGTATTTTTTCTAATTGCTTTTAAATCAAATAAAGTACCATTTGCCCAATGAATATTTCCTAAAGTAACCAAAGCAGTTTTATCAGAAATGGAATTTAGAATAGCTTCATTCCATTTTTTGCCTCGATTTTCTGTAGTTTTTGGCATTGAAACAATTTTCAACTTTGCATTAAATTGATTGGCGAGTTTTTCCCAAACATAATAATTGCTAGGAAACTGACTTTCAACCAAAAGAATTTCATCATCTTTTTTTAAAGTGATATTATTAGCAACAGTAGCTAAACCGTAAGAAGCAGAAGGAATATTTGTAATTCTGTCATAATCATCAACATCAATCAGTTTTGCAAAAAGCTTTTTTACTTCTTTTACTGGCTCAAAATAACTAGCTCCAACAATTTTATAGGGATGACTTTTTTCTAAAACACCCTCAATTCCTGCTTTTTCAACTGCTTTAAAACTTGGGGATTGTGCTGCAATATTTAGATAAGTAATCTCTTCTGGAATACTGAATAAATGTTTTTGATTTTTTAGTTGCATAAAGTAAAAATGTGTTGTCAGTTCGAGTGGTTTTTATTGCAATGAAATGAAAATAAAAAATATATCGAGAACTCTATTTTAAAAAAGATTTCTCGATACAAATTTATTCATGCTTCATAAATTAACTCGAAATGACAGTTTGTGTTTGTCTTATTCAAAATAAGAGAAAGTATCTCCATCTTTAATTTTTAAAAGTGATTCGTAAATCATTTTAATTACGTTTTCTACATCACTTCTATGTACCATTTCTACAGTAGTATGCATGTATCTTAAAGGTAAAGAAATTAAAGCTGAAGCAACACCTCCATTGCTATAAGCAAATGCATCTGTATCTGTACCTGTTGCTCTAGATAAAGCTGAACGTTGAAAAGGAATTTTATTAGCTTCTGCAGCATCAATAATTAAATCTCTCAATTTTTGCTGAACGGCTGGTGCATAAGCAATAACTGGACCTTTTCCAATTTCTAAATGACCTTCTTTTTTCTTCTCAATCATTGGTGTTGTTGTGTCGTGAGTTACATCAGTTACAATAGCTACATTTGGTTTTATAGTTTGCGTAATCATTTCTGCACCTCGTAAACCAATTTCTTCTTGTACAGAATTTGTAATGTATAATCCAAAAGGCAATTCTTTTTTATTTTCTTTTAATAAACGAGCTACTTCTGCAATCATAAAACCACCCATTCTGTTGTCTAAAGCTCTACAAACAAACTTATCTCCATTTAAAACATGAAATTCGTCTGGATAAGTAATTACACAGCCTACGTGAATTCCCAATGCTAAAACTTCATCTTTAGTTGCACAACCAGTATCTATGGTTATATTATCTGGTTTTGGAGCTTGCTCATTAGATTTATCTCTAGTATGTATAGCTGGCCAGCCAAAAACACCTTTTACAATTCCATTTTTAGTATGAATATTTATTATTTTACTAGGCGCAATTTGATGATCTGATCCTCCATTTCTAATTACATAAATCAAACCATTATCGCTAATATAATTTACATACCAAGAAATTTCATCTGCATGCCCTTCAATAACTACTTTATATTTTGCATCAGGATTTATAACACCAACAGCAGTTCCATAAGTATCTGTAATAAAACTGTCTACATAGGGTTTTAGGTATTCCATCCAAATTTTTTGACCTTCCCATTCATAACCAGTTGGGGCAGCATTATTTAAATATTTCTCTAAAAATTCTAATGATTTTTCGTTTAAAATTGATTTTTCTGACATAATATCTTTTCTGTTTTTGTAAAAATAAAACGTTTTTTAGGAATTGAAAACTATAAAACATAAAAAAATGTAACAAAAGTCCGTATTTTAGCACTTATACTACAAGTAAATTAAAACCAAATTCATGAAATTAGTAATTCAAAATTTAACAAAAACGTATAAAAACGGAGTTAAAGCAATAGACAATTTAAGTATAGAAATAGGAACAGGAATGTTTGGTCTTTTAGGACCAAATGGAGCTGGAAAATCCTCTTTAATGCGAACTATTGCTACTTTACAAAGTCCTGATTCTGGATTAATTACTTTTGGCGATATTAATGTTTTAGAAGATAATATGTCTTTGCGAAAAGTGTTGGGATATTTGCCTCAATCTTTTGGAGTATATCCGAAAATGTCAGCTGAAGATTTGTTAGATTATTTTGCAACATTAAAAGGTATTTCTAATAAATCTGAAAGACAAGCTATTGTAAAAGAAGTATTAGAAATTACAAATTTGTATGATGTAAGACGCAAACATGTAGCTGGTTATTCAGGAGGAATGAAACAACGTTTTGGTATTGCTCAATTATTGTTAAATAATCCTAAATTAATAATTGTAGATGAGCCAACTGCTGGTTTAGATCCAGCAGAAAGACATCGTTTTTTAAATGTTTTGCGTGAAGTTGGTACAAATTGTACAGTGATATTTTCTACACACATTGTAGAAGATGTAAAAGAATTGTGTAATGAAATGGCAATTTTAAATGGAGGCAAAATATTAAAACATACAACTCCACAAGAGGCTACAAAAGAGCTAGAAGGTAAAATTTGGAAAAAAGTAATCAATAGAGATGATTTAGAGGAAAATGAAGCTCAATTCAATATTTTATCATCAAACTACAATCAAGATAATACATTAAATATTAGAGTGCATTCAGATGTAAAACCTTCAGATGATTTTGTATCTGTAACTCCACAATTAGATGATGTATATTTTATCGCTTTAAAACAAGATGAACCAGTTTTAATCTAAAATTGAAAGTTAAAGGTTGGAAATTTCATATATCCAACAAAAGTTCTAAAAATCTAACTTTCTAATCATCTAACAATCAAATAATATGTTTTCAACAATATTCAAACAAGAATTAAAGTACTGGTTTAAAAGACCTGCATTTTACATTTACCTAGGTATTTTTATCTTTTTAGCCTTCTTTTTTTCAGCAACATCAGCAGGTATTTGGGATTCTATTACTGTAACAACAGGCTCATCTAGAATCGTAAATTCTCCAATAGGAGTTAACAATCTTTTTAGTGGGCTTACTACATTTATTTTTTTCTTATTTCCTTCTATAATAGGAGTTTCTATTTATAGAGATTATAAAAGCGAAATGCACACTATTTTATACTCGTATCCGTTTACTAAAGCCAATTATCTTTTCGCTAAATTTTTAAGTAGTTTAACTATTGTTACCATTATTGTTTTAGCTATTAGTTTTGGAATGTTTATAGGTTTCCGTTTCCCAGGTACAAATTCAGATATTGTTGGTGCATTTATCATAATTAGTTATCTAAAAGCATATTTAGTATTCATTTTACCAAATGTGTTACTATTTGGTGCTATTGTTTTTGCTGTTGTTACTTTTTCAAGAAATATTGCAGCTGGTTTTATTACGGTTATAGTTTTGTTATTTGTACAGGGAGTTGTAGCCAGTGTTTTATCTGAACCAGACCAAAGAGGTTTATTAGCAATTTTAGATCCTTTTGGTGGTGGAGCTGTACAATATTACACCAAATATTGGACAATGTCCGAGCAAAATGAAATGCAAATTCCGATAAAAGAAATGATTATTTACAATCGTTTATTATGGACAGGAATTGCAGTACTGATTTTTGGCTTGGTGTTTAAATTCTTTACTTTTAGTCAAAATGCGATTTCTTTTTCTTTTAGAAAAAAATCAGGAGAAAGGCTTACAAAATCTAACTTAAGTGGTATAACAAAAATTAACTTACCAAAGGTTACTTATGATTATTCTTTTCTTCAAAATTTAAAAACAACTTGGCGAATTTCGAATGTTGATTTTAAATATATTTTTAAAAGTTGGCCTTTTATTTCTATAGTATTAGTTGGTGTTATTTTAATTATTGTTGGGTTATTTACTGTGGGTAATATATTTGGTACTGAAACATTGCCTGTTACGTATAAGATGTTGAATGGTGGAGGTGTTTTTGTAATTTCAATAAATATCTGTACATTTTTATATGCTGGGATGCTCGTACAAAGAGCCAAGATTGCTAGAGCAAACCATTTGGTTGATGCTACTCCAGTTCCTAATTGGGTGTTATTAGTTTCTAAATTAATTGCGTTACTAAAAATGCAATTGGTGTTATTAGCAGTAATAATGATTTCAGGAATTATTTTCCAAACTTACAAAGGCTATTATGATTTCGAAATAGGGCATTACCTTTATGAATTGTATGTATTAGACTTTCTAAACTACCTAGTTTGGGCATTATTAGCAATATATATTCAAACTTTAATTGGCAATCCATATTTAGGCTTATTTGCGTTATTAATCATTGCTATTGGCATGCCTTTACTTTCTTTTGTTGGTATAGAACAATCTATTTTTAAATATAATGAAGGACCAGGTTATAGATATTCAGATATGAATGGATATGGTTTTTCTATTGGTCCATATTTATGGTATAAAGTCTATTGGATTTTATTAGGAATTGTTCTATTAATAAAAGCAGGTTTACTTTGGGTACGTGGAATTCCTTTTTCTTTTAAAGAGAGGCTATCAATTGCTTCATCTAGATGTAAAGGATTATCAGTAATAGGTTTAACAGTTTTCTTTCTTTCATTTTTAGCACTAGGTTATACTATTTACACTAAAAATAATCCTAAAGGAGAACGTTTATCTTCTAAAGAACGTGAAAAACTACGCGTTGAATGGGAAAAGAAATACAAAAAATACGAAAAATATTTACAACCAAGAATAGTTTCAGTAAAAACTGATGTTGCCATTTATCCAAAAGAAAGAACCTATACAGCTTCTGGTAATTTTGTAATGGTCAATAAAACAAATACGCCTATTGATAGTATTTTCTTAAACCATAATTCTTTAGAAAGTACATTTGAGTTTAGTAAACCAAACAAATTAATTTTAGAAGATACCATACATAATTTTGATATTTATCAATTTGAAAACAAAATTATGCCTGGTGATACTTTAGAGTTATCTGTAACTCTAGAAAGTGATAAAAATACTATGTTTAGGCAAAACTCGCCAATTAAAGAAAATGGTACGTTTATTAATTCTGGTATGTTTCCTTCTTTAGGATATTCTTCTCAAGGAGAATTAAGAGACAATAAAACACGTAAAAAATACGATTTACCTCCTAATGATTTACAACCTCATCCATCAGATTCTACTGCTTTAGGTAATACTTATATTTCTAAAGATTCCGATTGGATAGATTTTGAAGCAACAGTATCTACTTCAAAAGATCAAATAGCAATTGCACCTGGTTATTTGCAAAAAGAATGGACAGAAGGTGATAGAAGATATTTCCATTATAAAATGGATAGTAAAATCTTAAACTTTTATGCGTTTAATTCTGCTAGATACGAAGTAAAAAAAGAAATGTGGAATGGCATTAGTTTAGAAATTTATTATCATAAACCACATACGTACAATTTAGACAGAATGATGAAAGGTTTAAAAGCATCTTTGGCATATAATGCAGAAAACTTTAGCCCTTATCAACATAGGCAAGCAAGAATTTTAGAATTTCCACGAACGGATGGAACATTTGCGCAATCATTTGCAAATACAATTCCATTTTCTGAAGGCTTTGGTTTTATTGCAGATGTAGATGATACCAATGATGATGGTGTAGATTATCCATTTGCAGTTACAGCTCACGAAGTTGCGCATCAATGGTGGGCACACCAAGTAATTGGTGCAGATGTTTTAGGAGCTACAATGCTATCTGAAAGCTTATCTGAATATGTAGCTTTAAAAGTTTTAGAGCATCAACATGGAAAAGAAAAAATGAGAACATTTTTAAAAGAAGCTTTAGATGGTTATTTACAACAAAGAACTTTTGAAACCAAACGCGAAAAACCATTGATGTATAATGATGGGCAGGGTTATATTCGTTATGAAAAAGGATCTTTAGTTTTGTATGCTTTGAGTGATTATATTGGAGAAGAGAAACTCAATGGAGCATTAAAAAGGTATGTTGAAAAAGTAGCTTTTCAAGAACCACCTTACACTACTTCTATTGAAATGGTAGATTTTATTAGAGAAGTTACTCCAGATTCTCTACAATATGTAATTAAAGATATGTTTGAAACCATTACTTTATACAAAAATAGAGTAAAAGAAGTGACTTCAACTGAATTAGAAAACGGAAAATATCAAGTAGATATTGAGTTTGAAGTTTCTAAATATAAGAATGATGAAAAAGGGAAGAAGTTTTATGGTGATAAAGTAGGAGATACGTTAACCTATAAAAACGATAAAATGAACAAACCAATTTTATCTGTAAAACTACAAGACTACATAGATATTGGTATTTTTACAGAAGAAGAAGTTGATGGTAAAAAGAAAGAAATTCCATTGTATTTAAAGAAGCATAAAATTACATCAATCTATAATAAAGTATCAATTATTGTTGATAAAAAACCAACTGAAGTTGGTGTAGATCCTTACAATAAGTTGATTGATACAAATTCTGAAGATAATAGAAGGAAGTTGTAAATTCTTTCCTTTAGATAGATATTCTAAATTGGGCTTGTATAAATATTAGTTTAAACAAGCTCAATTTATTTTAAGAAAATTTAGACCCAATAAAAGGAATATTTTTTCGCTCTTTAAACAATACTATAAGCCCAACAATTAAAATAAATATAGCAGAGCCAAATAATAAACCACCATCATTATTATGGCTGATTCCTATTTTAGTGAGGTGCCCTAAAACAGCACCACTCATTAATCCTATTGTCATTAAAGCTCCAAACCAAACAGATTTTGGTACAAATAATAAAATAGAAGCAATCAATTCAAGAACTCCTGTTCCTATTCTCATGTAAGCTTCGTTTTCACCTGCAAGTTTTGTGAATAATTCAACACTTTCTTGAGCAGCAGAGAATTTATAAAATAAGGTTTGTAGCATTATAATAGCTGCTATAGCTTTTAAAATAGTAATTAGATTTTTATTCATTTTGGTTGATTTTGACAATTTAGACGCAATTATTTATTGCTACTTACACAACAAACAAAAAGATAAATTTTTACTGCATGGATAAAAATAAACATAAGGACAACTGTTGTGTAAATTTGTTCAAAGAATTTGTAATAAATAAAACTATAAAATCAATAATATTTTTACTTTTACAACAACATTAAATTTTTAGATTAATACTATTAAGACTTGAAAAAAAGCTTCATCAAAAAAAAATTCCGAAAACTTCTCGTAGAAAAAGAAGAAAACAGGGTTGTATCTCATGATGAGGTTTATACTGTTGGTATTGTTACTTCAGCAGATATATCTAAATGGATTAACCTTGCTGACGAAGTTGAAAGAATTTTAGGTTTAGGTAATGTTAGAGTTTATAATTACAGATCTTACAGTAAAAATGATGTGCTCTCATACAAGTTTTTTACCGAAAAAGATTTTACTTGGAAAGGAGAACCTAAAAACAAAATGTTTACATCTTTTATAGAAGAACCTTTCGATTTATTAATAGGTTATTTTAATAAGAATAATCTTTATCTCGAGAATGCAGTTTTACGCTCTAATGCAAAATTTAAAGTTGGTTTTGCAAAAGTAAATCAGAGTTTATATGATATGGAAATTGCAGAATATCCTACTAAAACAGAACGTTTTTTATCAGAATTAAAAAAATATTTAATTGTTTTAAAAAAACTAAAAAATTAAACTTCAATTAAAAAGTTGTAAATTCTTTATTCAAAAGTAAAATAGCAACTTAAATTACATTTGAATATTGTAATTTTACACTTTATAAATTTAGATAAAATGCAAAAATTTGTTGGTATGGGTGTTGCTTTGGTTACACCTTTTAATAATGATTCTTCTGTTGATTTCGAAGCATTAAAGAAATTAGTAACTTATAATATTGATAATGGTACTGATTATTTAGTTATTAATGGTACAACTGGTGAGAGTGCTACTATTACTAAAGAAGAAAAACAGCAAATTATTGATACTATTGTTGCAACAAACAACAATCGATTACCTTTAGTTTTAGGTATTGGAGGTAACAATACATTAGAAGTTGTAAAAGAGTTGCAAACAAGAGACCTATCAAAAATAGACGGAATTTTATCTGTAGCACCATATTACAGCAAACCAACACAAGAAGGTTTTTACCAACATTATAAAGCTATAGCAGAAGCAACAGAAAAACCAATTATTTTGTACAATGTTCCAGGTAGAACAGCCAAAAATATGGAACCAGCAACCACGTTAAGGTTAGCAAAAGATTTTAATAATATTGTAGCTGTTAAAGAAGCAGGTAACAATCAACAGCAATACAATAGTTTACTAAAAGATAAACCAGCAGATTTTTTAGTGATTTCTGGAGATGATGATTTGGCTTTAGGGGTAGCTTTAGCTGGTGGTTCAGGAGTAATTTCTGTAATTGGGCAAGCTTTTCCTGTTGAATTTTCTAAAATGATTCAATTAGGATTAGAAGGTAAAAATAAAGAAGCTTATGCTATACATTTTAAGTTGATGGATGTTATCGATTATATTTTTGAAGAGAACAACCCAGCAGGAATCAAAACGGTTTTACAAGAATTAGGAATATGTGCAAATAATGTAAGGTTACCATTGGTTAAAGCCAGTGAAGGTTTACATTCTAAAATTGCTGATTTTGTAAAAAACTTCTAATTCTCAATTCTCAACTTTAAATTATGTGCTTCGAACTGCCTACTTTAAAGAAATTCTTAACAAAGTTTTAGTAGCAATTTTCAGCAATTTGTGAGGTTTTTTACTGATTATTGCAATGCACAATTTATGGTGCAAAAAATCGTTTTAATAATCCATATTTAATTCCTAATTTTGCACGATGCAAAAAATTAAAAATTTAGCGTTTTTAGTACTTTTTAGTTTGATGATATTTTCTTGTGGAGAATATCAAAAAGTACTGAATAAAGGTACTGCAGAAGAGCAGTATAAAATGGCTACAAAAATGTACGAAACTAAAAAGTATGCTAAAGCTTTGCGTTTATTTGAAAAAATAATGCCAGCATACAGAGGTAAACCTCAAATGGAACGTATTCAGTTTATGATTGCTCAATCTAATTTTAACGAAAAAAATTATCCTATGTCAGGTTATTATTTTGATCGTTTTACAAAGAGCTATCCAAAGAGTTCTAAAAAAGAAGAAGCCTCATTTTTATCCGCATATAGTTACAAATTAGCGTCACCAGTTTTTAGTAAAGACCCAACAGATACAAAAAAAGCGTTAGAAGCTTTTCAAACATTTATAAATACATATCCTAATTCAGATAAAATTGAAGAAGCAAATAAGCATTATAAAGAATTAAGATATAAAATGCAGAAAAAATACTTTGAAATTGCAAAAGTATATTACACAACTGCAGATTACGATTTAAGAAATTATAAAGCAGCAATACAAGCGTTTGATAATTTATTGTCAGATTATTTAGGATCAGAATTTAAAGAAGAAGCATTATTTTACAGATTAAAAGCTGCTCATGATTTTGTATTAAAAAGTACTGACAGAAGAAAGCCAGAACGTATTAAAGATGCGATTGAAGCTTACGAAAAACTAAAAAGAAATTTCCCAGAAACTCAATATTTAGAAGAATCTAATGAAATGTTTGCAACTTTAAAGAAAGAAGAAGAAAGAGTAAACAAACTCATAGAAAAGTTTAAAGAGCTAGAGAAAGAAAACAACACTAAAGAGAAATAAATATTATGGATTATAAAGATACCAATGCAGCAATAAGTACTGTTACTTATGATAAAAATGAAATAGAAGCGCCTACAGAAAATATTTATGAGGCTATTTCTATTATAGCTAAAAGAGCAAATCAAATTAATGCTGATTTAAAGAAAGAATTGGTAGATAAATTAGATGAATTTGCTACTTACAACGATAGTTTAGAAGAAGTATTCGAAAATAAGGAACAAATTGAAGTTTCTAAATTCTACGAACGTTTGCCAAAACCAACTGCAATAGCTGTTGAAGAATGGTTAAATGAAAAGATTTATTACAGAACTCCAGAAGAAGAATAAATGTCTGTTTTAAGTGGTAAAAAAATTCTTTTAGGCATAACTGCTGGAATCGCCGCTTACAAAACAGCCAATTTAGTTCGTCTTTTTATAAAAAAAGGAGCAGAGGTCAAAGTAATTATGACACCTGCTTCTAAAGATTTTATAACTCCTCTCACACTTTCTACACTTTCTAAAAACCCTGTTCACTCAACTTTTTATGATAAAGAAGATGAAAATGAATTATGGAATAACCATGTAGAACTTGGTTTATGGGCAGACTACTTTTTAGTAGCGCCAGCAACAGCAAACACACTTTCTAAAATGACTAATGGGGTTTGCGATAACTTATTATTAGCTACATATTTATCAGCTAAATGTCCAGTATATTTTGCACCAGCTATGGATTTAGATATGTACAAACATCCTTCAACCAAAGAAAGTTTACAAAAACTACAAAGTTTTGGTAATGTTATGATTCCTGCAACTTCTGGTGAATTAGCTAGTGGTTTAGTTGGCGAAGGAAGAATGGCTGAACCAGAAGAAAGTGTTGCTTTTATAGAGAATGATATTCTATCTAAACTACCATTAAAAGGCAAAAAAGTATTAATTACTGCTGGTCCAACTTATGAAGCTATTGACCCTGTACGTTTTATTGGTAATCATTCTTCAGGTAAAATGGGTTTTGCAATAGCAAAGCAAGCCGCTAATTTAGGAGCAGAAGTATTTTTGATTTCTGGACCAAGCCATCAAAAAATAAAGCATTCTTTTGTAAAACGAATTGATGTTATTTCTGCAGATGATATGTATAAAGCTACACATCAATATTTTAAAAATATGGACATTGCTATTTTATCAGCAGCTGTAGCAGATTATAAACCAAAAAATAGTGCCAATCAAAAAATAAAAAAGGCAACAGCATCGTTAAACATAGAGTTGTTGCCTACAAAAGATATTTTAGCTTCTTTAGGAGAGATTAAAGAACATCAGTTTTTAGTAGGTTTTGCATTAGAAACTAATAATGAAATTGAAAATGCAAAAAGCAAGCTAAAACGTAAAAATTTAGATGCAATTGTACTAAATTCATTACAAGATAAAGGAGCAGGTTTTGCAACAAATACGAATAAAATTACTATTATTGATAAAAATTTGGTCGAAAAACCTTTTGAATTAAAGTCGAAAGATAAGGTAGCAAAAGATATTATGAATGAAATCGTAGCTAAATTAGAATTATAAACTTACTAAAGTAAACATGCGTAAACTATATTTTCTTTTTGTTTTCTTTTTAACAATATGCAGTTTTAAAGCCCAAGAAATGAACTGTTTGGTTAATATTAACTATGAACAAGTTGCTGGTTCTAATAGACAAGTTTTTACGACTTTACAAACTGCTTTAACAGAGTTTATCAATCAAACAAAATGGACAAATAGAGTTGTAAAACCAGAAGAAAGAGTTGATTGTGCTATGAATATTATCATTATTTCTAGAAACGATAATACATTCGAAGCTACACTTCAAGTTCAATCTACAAGACCAGTTTACAATTCAACATATTCTAGCCCGCTTTTAAATTTAAAAGACAATGATTTTTCTTTTAAATACAATGAATTTGATCCTTTAATTTACAACAGAAACTCATTTGATAGCAATTTAATATCTACCATTGTTTTTTATGTATATACTATTTTAGGAGTTGATGCAGATACTTTCTCAAAATTCGGTGGTGAAACTGAATTAAAAGAAGCAGAAAATGTAATGTTGCAAGCACAACAGAGTGGCATTGGTTCTTGGCAAAATGTGGTTGGTAAACAAAATCGTTTTTTATTGATTGATAACTTATTATCATCTAAACTAAAAAATTATAGAAGTGCTATGTATGATTATCACATTAAAGGACTTGATAATTTTTCATCAAACAAAGACTTCGCTAAGCAAAAAATAGAAGACACTGTCATGACAATTGAAAGTTTATTTAATAAAACCGTTGGTAATTACTTAATTAGAGTGTTCTTTGATGCTAAAGCTGATGAAATTGTAAATATTTATTCAGATGGCCCAAAAACTAGAAATACTTCTCGTTTAACGAGTACATTACGTAAAATCTCTCCAAATAACAGTTCCAAATGGAGGAGTATTGAATAGATTTTTCTCATAGCTTTCTAAAATTATTTCACTAATTTTAAACTTTAAAAATTAGCGAATTTGTTAACATCATTATCCATAAATAACTACGCTTTAATCAACCAGTTAAGTATTGACTTTTCTTCTGGTTTATCAATTATTACTGGTGAGACTGGTGCAGGAAAATCTATTTTGTTGGGAGCTTTAGGTTTGGTTTTAGGTAACAGAGCAGATTCATCAACTTTAAAAGATACCTCAAAAAAATGCATTGTAGAAGCCAAAGTAGCTGTTGCAACTTATAATTTAAGAGATTTTTTTGATGAGGTAGATTTAGATTATGATGATAATACCATCATTAGAAGAGAAATTTTACCATCAGGTAAATCTAGAGCGTTTGTAAATGATACACCAGTAACTTTATCAGTTTTAAATCAATTAAGAGTAAAGTTAATAGACGTGCATTCTCAACATCAAACTATGCAATTGTCTGATGTTAATTTTCAGTTTTCAGTTTTAGATGCTTTGGCTAAAAATGAAGCTAAAACTGTATCCTATAAAAAAGGATTACAGCAATTAAAGTCATTACAGGGAGAATTAGAAAATTTAGAGCAAACTCAAAGAGAAGCAAATCAACAATATGATTATAATTTGCATTTGTTTAATGAGTTAAATGATGCAAATCTTCAAACTGATGAACAATCAGAATTAGAGGAAAAGTTAGAAAAACTCAACAATATAGAAGACATCAAACTCAATTTATCTGAAGCATTAGAGATCTCAATAAATGAAGAAATTGGTGTTCAAAATTTATTGAATACTTTAGAAAGTAGATTGTCTAAAATAGCACCTTTTTCTAAAGAATATCAAGAATTATCTAATAGAATTACTTCTATAAAAATTGAGTTAGATGATATTGTTACTGAATTAGAAAACGCGAATGAGAATGTAGATTTTAATCCTAATGAAGCTGAAGAAATTAATGACAGATTGCAATTACTTTATAATTTACAAAAAAAACATTATGTAAATTCTAACGAAGAGTTATTACTTATTTTAGAGCAATTATCAGAAAAAGTTAGTCATGTAGAAAATGCTGAAGAAGCCATCAATAAAAAGAAAAACGAAATACAAGGAATAGCAAAAAAACTAGATGATTTAGCATTAAAAATATCAAGAGCTAGAAATAAAGTAATACCAGATTTAATAAATCAATTGCAGAATTTACTATCAGATTTAGGTATGGAGAATGCTCGTTTTTCAATTACTATTAAGCATAAAGAAAGTTATTTTAATAGTGGTAAAGATGAGCTTCAATTTTTGTTTTCAGCAAATAAAGGAGGTAGTTTTGGAGCGTTAAAAAAAGTAGCTTCTGGTGGAGAGTTATCAAGAATAATGCTATCCATCAAAAAAATATTATCAGAAAATACAAATTTACCCACAATTATTTTTGATGAAATAGACACAGGAGTTTCTGGTGAGGTTTCTAATAAAATAGCCTCGATTATGCAACAAATGAGTAGAAATATGCAAGTAATAGCTATTACTCATTTACCACAAATTGCAGCTAAAGGAAATAATCATTACAAAGTTTTTAAGCAAGACGTTGATAATACAACCACTACTAACTTAAAGCAATTAACTTTAGATGAAAGAATTGTTGAAATAGCTGAAATGTTGAGCGGAAAAGAATTTTCTGAAACTGCAATTACGCATGCCAAAGAATTACTAAATTAATTTTAGAATCAAGAATCAAGAAATGAGTGTCATTTCGAAATGAGCTTTGTAGCGATTGAGAAATCTCAATAAACTAATAACTAAACACTAACAACTAAAAACTGTAGTTATGTACAATTTATTAAAAGGAAAAAAAGGAATTATTTTTGGAGCATTAAACGAACACTCAATTGCTTGGAAAGTAGCAGAAAGAGCACATGAAGAAGGTGCTACTTTTGTATTAACAAACGCACCAATTGCTTTAAGAATGGGACAGTTAAATGCACTAGCAGAAAAAACAGGTTCTCAAGTTATTGGAGCAGATGCCACTTCTATTGACGATTTAACCAACTTGGTTGAAAAATCTATGGAAATTTTAGGAGGTAAAATTGACTTTGTTTTACATTCAATTGGTATGTCTGTAAATGTTAGAAAAGGTAAACATTATACAGATCCTAAATACGACTTCACTACAAAAGGTTGGGATATTTCAGCAGTATCTTTTCATAAAGTAATGAATGTTTTATACAACAAGAATGCCATGAGCGAGTGGGGATCAATTGTAGCATTAACATACATGGCTGCTCAACGTGTTTTTCCAGATTATAATGATATGGCAGATAATAAAGCCTATTTAGAAAGCATTGCACGTAGTTTTGGGTATTTCTTTGGTAGAGATTATAAAGTACGTGTCAACACAATTTCACAATCCCCAACACCAACTACTGCAGGTAGTGGAGTTAAAGGTTTTGATGGTTTTATTGAGTATGCAGAAAAAATGTCTCCTTTAGGAAACGCTACAGCTTTAGAATGTGCAGATTATACCATTTCTTTATTTTCAGATTTAACTAAAAAAGTTACATTACAAAACTTATTTCATGATGGAGGATTCTCTAACATGGGTGTAAGTGACCCAATTATGGATAAATTTGTAGGAGAAGAAGATTAGCCTTGTCATTGCGAACATAGTGAAGCAATCTGTTTATTTTTTTGAAGCCAGAAACCTGCTTTCACTACTCGCTTTTTATTTTTCCAAAATAAAAGAGCTCAAACAAACCGTTCAATCAGGGCTAAACTTGTTTGCTAACAAAAAGATATCTAAAATTGAAAGTTCTTATTTAAAAGCTTTCAATTTTTTTATTTCTTATTTTTGGGACTTTATAGCATTATAACAATACAACTTTGAAACTCAATTTCTCCATAATAATCCCAGTTTACAATCGCCCAAAAGAAATTAACGAATTGTTAGAAAGTCTAACAAAACAAGATTTTAATAATGATTTTGAGGTTGTAATTGTTGAAGATGGTTCAACAGAAACTTCAGAAAAAGTGATTGAGAACTATCAATCTCAATTAAACATCAACTATTTTTTTAAAGAAAACAGTGGAGCAGGAGCTAGCCGAAATTTTGGAATGCAAAAAGCTTCTGGTAATTATTTTATCATTTTAGATTCAGATGTTATTGTTCCTCCCCAATATTTAACCACAGTAAAAAATACGCTAGAAAGCAATTATACAGATGCTTTTGGTGGTCCAGATGCAGCACATCATAGCTTTACAGCATTACAAAAAGCCATTAATTATTCTATGACGAGTTTTTTAACAACTGGCGGAATTCGTGGAAAGAAAAAAGGAGTAGGGAAGTTCCAATTACGAAGTTTTAATTTAGGGATTTCTAAAAAAGCTTTTGAAATAACTCAAGGTTTTTCTAAAATGAAAACAGGAGAAGATATCGATTTAACCTTTCGATTATGGGAAAATGGTTTTGAAACACAATTAATAACAGAAGCATTTGTATATCACAAACGAAGAAGTACAATAAAACAATTTTTTAAACAAACCTATGCTTTTGGTACAGCCAGACCAATTTTGAATAAAAAATATCCTGAAAGTGCTAAACTCACATTTTGGTTTCCAAGTGTTTTTATTTTGGGTTTCGATTTAAGTATTTTGTTACTATTTTTTAGAATTTCAGAATTGCTAGATGTGTATTTCTTTTATTTTATTATTCTTTTATTAGATTCTTTATTTAGAACTCAAAAAATAAAAGTTGCTTTCTTAAGCGTAATCACTTCATTTACTCAATTTTTAGGATATGGATTAGGTTTTTTAAAATCACAATTTTTTAGAAAAAAATAAAGCCCTCAAGAAATTGAGAGCTTTATTAAATATTTACTTATTCTTATTTAATTTTTATTTTTCAGGGTTTAAAATCCCTAAAATATAACCATCAGTTAAATACTTTTTAGCTACTTTTTGAATATCAGCTTTTGTAAGAGCATTTACTCTTTCTTCAAAATTCATAGTATCAGATGCATCATTTTTCATGTAATCGATATTCTTAATTAGATTTAACCAATATCTGTTTCTTTTTACACTTTCTTTATGATCTAAAATTTGAGCTTTTTTTGTTTTACTTAAATCTTCATCTGTAGGTCCATTTTTTACAACATTCTCAATTTCTTTAACAGCAATGTTTTTTAATTTCTCTACATTTTCTGGTGCACAAGGAAAAGAAATTGAAAAGTTATAACGTCCATAAGGCATTTTAGAGATATTACCTCTGGTTCTAGAAGAATATACACCACCTTCTTGCTCACGTAATTTTTCTGTTAATTTAATACCGATAATTTCGCCCAAACTTTTAAAAGCTAGTGCTTCTTTTTTATCATATTCAGTTTCTCCTTGATAAATTATTCTAACATTACTTTTCGGATCTTTACCTTTATTTACCACTTTAGTATGCGATCCTTTTATAGGTCTAAAATCACTTACCTTGTAGTTTTCATTTGAATTTTTACCAGGTAAACTGGCAATGTATTTCATGGCTAATCTCGCAAGTTTTCTCTCATCAATATTCCCTACAAAGTAGAAATTAAAATCTCCTGCATCAGCAAAACGTTCTTTATATTTTTTATACGCTAAATCATAATCAGCAGCATCATACTTTTCTACGGAAGGAAAACCTGTGTAACGTGGATTGTCAGCATTCATAAAATCTGACATTTCTTTTTGAAAAAAGAAATTAGGGCTAGCTAATAAATTACCTAAAAAACTTTTATTTTTATTTATTGATGACTTAAATGCTTTTTCATCTTTATTTAATGCTGTAAAATATAAATGTACTTGTTGAAATAAAATTTCTAAATCTTTAGGAGATGCAGAGCCATTAAAACCTTCACTTATGCCTCCTATGTAAGGTCTAGCATTTGCTATTTTACCAGACATCATTTTAGACATATCAGAAATTGTATATCCATTAATTCCTGCATCTGTTAATGCTCCATTTGCAAAAGAAGTCGCTTTTAATTCTTCATCAGTATACAAAGAAGTTCCTCCATAACTATAAGCCGTAAATAAAATTTCATCATTTTTAAAATCGGTTTTCTTATAAGTTACTTTTGCACCATTTTCTAAAGTAAAGGTTTTTGTGCTTAATTCTTTATTTTCAGAAAAACCAGTAATTTTACCCATAGAAGGTTCATTTGTAATTAAAGAAGCTGCGACTTCTTTATCTTCATAAGGTTTTAATTCTTTTGTTTTAACAGCTTCTAAAGCATTTAAAACTTGTGCTTCTGTCACTACTTTTTTTGGACCTGTAATAATAATTACACGATTATCATCATATATATAATCTTGAATAACATTATTAACTTCTTCTAATGTAATTGAAGGAAGTATTTTCTTATTCATATCAAACCTCCAAGCTACTCCTGGTATTGGTCTTTCATCTAAAAAATTACTTACATAAGCACCTACTATTCTTCCAGATTCATTTTTATCACGATTTTTATAAGATTTTTCTAAACGAGCCATTACATTTTTTTTAGCTCTATCTAATTCACCCTTTTTAAATCCAAAACGTTTTACCCTTTCACTCTCTTCTAACAAAGCATTTAAACCTTTTAATTGCCCATCTGCACTTGTAGTTGCTTGTGATTGATATGCTTCTCTATTTCTTGCATAAGTTCCACCATGATAACTAAAACCGAATACGAATGGTGGGTTTTCTGCATTTCTTAATTCATCTAAACGATTATTAATCATTTGCGTAAAAAGAGATTGTACAATAGAATTTCTGTAATCTAAAACTGTTTTTGTAGGTGTAGCATCTTCACGATCTTTATACATTAACTGAACTCTAGCAAAAGGAGTTTCTTTATCTGCTTCTATGGCTACAAAAGTTTCTTTATGATTTTTTATCGAGAATGATTTTCTTTCTCTCGGATTTTTTGAAACGGGAACATCGCTAAAATATTTTTTGATTTTGTTTTCTAGTTGTGCTACATCTACATCACCTACAGCAATTACAGCCATTAAATCTGGTCTATACCAATCTTTTTGAAAACGTCTAATACTTTCATAAGAGAAATTTTTGATACTTTCTTCAGTTCCAATTGGTAATCTGTCAGCGTATTTAGAGCCAAACATCATTTTAGGAAGGTATTTTTCCATCATTCTGCTATCAGCACCTCTCCTAGATCTGTACTCTTCTAGTACAACTCCACGTTCTTCATCAATATCTTTTTCTTCTAATAAAGCATTACCAGCCCAATCTCGAATTATTTGGAAACCTTTATCTAATTTTGCTTCATCATCACTAGGAATAGGTAAAATGTATACAGTTTGATCAAAACCTGTGTAAGCATTTAAATCTGCACCAAATTTTACACCTATAGATTGTAAGTAATTGATTAATTCGTTCTTTTTAAAGTTTTTGGTTCCATTAAAATTCATGTGTTCCATAAAATGGGCAACACCTAATTGATCATTATCTTCTAAAATAGAACCTGCATTTATAGCCAAACGTAACTCAACTTTATCAGCAGGTTTTCCATTATTTTTAATATAATAGGTTATTCCGTTTGATAATTTTCCAATTTTAACACTTGGATCGATAGGAATTTCAGGTGATTTAACTTCTTCTTTTACCACCTTTTCAACTTCTTTTATTTTCTTCTCAACTGCTTTTTTTTGAGAATCGCAAGAAGCCATTATAGAGGTTAATAATACAATATATAGGATTTTTTTCATAGATATGAGGATTTAGTTAATAAAATGTATGCTAATATATTTCTTTTACTAGAATTAAACTAAAATTTTAGTTTAATTTTTTATATTTCTATATTTTTAATTAAAAACGAAATTGAGATTAAAAAGTTTCAAATTCTGCTATATTTGATATGATTTTAATCATCTATTTTAATGAAATTTAAAAATATACTATATTTTATTGCTATATCTTTATTTATTTCTTGTACTACTAACATAGAAATTACATCCGCAAAAAAAGATAAATCCCTAATAACTTATGTAAATCCTTTTATAGGAACTGGTGGTCATGGACATACATATCCAGGAGCAACTATGCCTTTTGGAATGATGCAATTAAGTCCAGATACACGTTTAGATGGTTGGGATGGATGTTCTGGATATCATTATTCAGATGATGAAATCTATGGGTTTTCCCACACACATTTAAGTGGAACAGGTGTTTCTGATTATGGAGATATTTTACTGATGCCAACTAACAAAGCCATTTTTAATAATGGAGCTGATGGAAAAGTAGGGTATAAATCTAAATTTTCTCATGATAAAGAAATAGCTGAACCTGGTTATTATAAAGTTCATTTAGAAGATACAAATATTGATGTAGAGTTGACAATTTCTAAACGAAGTGGTATTCATAAATATACTTTTAATGAAACACAGCAAGATTACATCATTTTAGATTTAGAACATAGAGATCAATTATTAGCTCATCAAATAGAGCAAGTTTCACCAAGAGTTATACATGGTTTTAGACACTCTAAAGCTTGGGCAACTAACCAAAAGCTATTTTTTTATATAGAGCTTTCTCATGAGGCATTGCTAAAATATCCAGCCTCAAAAAATCCTACTAAAACAGCTATGTCTATTCATAATCCAAAGAATGAGCCTGTTTATGTAAAAATAGGAATCTCTGCAGTTGATATTGAAGGAGCAAAGAAAAACCTACAAGAAGAAATTGGTGATAAAACTTTTGATGAAGTAAAAAAAGCAGCACAAGAAACTTGGGAAAATCAATTAGAGAAAATTGTAATAGAAGATAAAAATGAAGACAATAAAGTCAATTTTTATACTGCTATGTATCATACTATGATTGCTCCAAACTTATACCAAGATGTAGATGGAAGATATAGAGGAATGGATTTAGAAATTCATAAAACGAATGATTTTGACTATTATACTGTATTTTCACTTTGGGATACCTATAGAGCAGCACATCCTTTGTATACTATTATAGAACAAGATAGAACTAATGATTTTATCAATACTTTTTTAGCCAAATATGATGAAGGTGGTATCATGCCTATTTGGGATTTATCTGCTTGTTATACAGGTTGTATGATTGGGTATCATGCAGTGCCAGTAATTGCTGATGCCTATTTAAAAGGAATTAAAAATTACGATACAGAAAAAGCTTTGCAAGCGATGATACATTCTGCAACAAGAGATAAATTAGGTTTAGAAAGTTATAAAAATTATGGATTTATTCCTGTTGAAAAGGAATCTGAATCTGTGTCTAAAACTTTAGAATATGCTTATGATGATTGGACTATTGCACAAATGGCAAAAGCCATGAATAAGGAAGAAGTTTACAAAACCTATTCAGAAAGAGCTCAATATTACAAGAATGTTTTTGATCCATCATCACAATTTATGAGAGGTCGTTTTAGAAATACTTGGTTTGCACCTTTTGATCCTTATGAAGTGAATTTTAATTACACAGAAGCCAATTCTTGGCAATACAGTTTTTATGTACCACAAGATATTTCTGGTTTTATTGATTTATTAGGAGGTAAAAAAGCGTTAGAAAATCAACTTGATAAATTATTTACTGCAAAAAATGAAACTTCAGGAAGAAATCAAGCAGATATTACAGGTTTAATTGGGCAATATGCACATGGAAATGAACCCAGTCATCACATGGCTTATTTGTACAACTTTGTAAATAAACCCCATAAAACCCAAGAAAAAGTGCATCAAATACTTACTGAATTATATACAAACACTCCAGATGGAATTTCTGGAAATGAAGATTGTGGACAAATGAGTGCTTGGTATATTTTTTCTTCTTTAGGGTTTTATCCTGTAACTCCTGCTAGTAATCAATACATTATTGGTAGCCCTTTATTTAATAAAGCAACTATTAAATTAGAAAACGGAAAAACGTTTACTGTAGAAATGGTTTACAAATCAGAAGAAAATATTTATATAAAATCAGCTAAATTAAATGGTAAAAATTATGAGTATTCCTACATCAATCATAATGATATTGTAAATGGAGGAACTCTAGTTTTTGAGATGACAAACAAACCTTCTAATTGGGGAACTAAAGATGAGTTTATTCCATCAACTTCTATAAAAGAGCACAAAATAGTTCCTGCACCTTTTATTGCAAAAGGAGATATTGCTTTTAAAGAATCAACTGAAGTTGAACTGAAATCTGTAGATGCAGCAGCTAACATTTATTTTTCTTTGGGTGATAAATACCAGAAATATAGTAGTCCTATTACAATTTCAGAGAAAGCTGCATTAAAAGTTTATGCTGAAAAAAATGGGTTAAAAAGTGCTACAATTACTACAGATTTTTATAAGATAGATTCTAATGTTAAAATTAAATTAGAAACTAAATATGCCAATCAATACAATGCAGGTGGAGATAATGCTTTAATTGATGGAATAACAGGTACAGAAGATTTTAGAACAGGTACTTGGCAAGGGTATTTTGATGTTGATGTCATTGCTGTTGTAGATTTAGGAAGTGAAAAAGAAATTAATGAAATTTCAGTTGGTTTCTTACAAGACCAACGTAGTTGGATTTTTCTTCCAAAAGAAGTAATAATTCTTGGTTCTAAAGGAGGTAGATATTATCAAAAATTAGAAAATAAAAAATTTGATAACTCTCAACCTTCTGAAGATGTAAAAATTGAAAATGCAATATTTAATTCTAATAAATATGGTAATAATTCGAAACCTAAATATAGATATATAAAAGTGCATGCTTTTAAATTAGGAAAACTTCCTAAATGGCATTTAGGATACAAACATGATGGAAGAAGTTGGTTGTTTGTTGATGAAATTCAGATAAAATAACGTCATTGCGAAGAAAGTTTTTTCTACTTTCTGTGGCAATTTCATTATTAAATAACATATCGCTTCGTAAACTCGCAAATACAAAAATAAAATGTCTGTCATTCCTGCGAAAGCAGAAATCAATAATAAAATACAATCATGATTAAAAAACTAATTCTATTATTTCTTACAATTTTGTTAGCAAGTTGTAACTCAAAATCAACCTCAAATTCTAAAATAAAAGAAAGTAACTCTTCAAAAGATTTTGTGCAGTTTGTAAACCCAATGATTGGAACCAGTAAAATGGGACACGTTTTTCCTGGGGCAACTGCACCTTTTGGGATGGTGCAATTAAGTCCGCAAACCAACTTTGAAGTCATGTTTAAAGAAGGTAAATACAACTCTAAAACCTATGAATATTGTTCAGGTTATCAATATAGAGATTCTACAATTGTAGGTTTTGCACACACGAATTTTAGTGGAACTGGACATTCAGATTTAGGTGATTTATTAGTAATGCCAACAGTTGGCGATTTAGTTTTAGATCCAATTGAAACCAAAGATGGTAAAAAAGGATTTTACTCTAAATTTTCCCATGAAAACGAAACTGCAAAAGCGGGTTATTATAAAGTTGATTTAGAAAGTTACAATATTAAAGCAGAATTAACAGCTTCAGAACGTGTTGGGTTTCATCAATATACATTTCCAAAATCTACGGAATCTCATATTTTGTTAGACTTGGTGTACAATGTATATCATCATGAAAATAAAAATGTATGGACGTTTTTACGTGTTGAAAATGATTCAACATTAACAGGTTACAGACAAACCAAAGGTTGGGCAAGAGATAAAAAGGTATTTTTTGCTATAAAATTTTCAAAACCATTTAAAAGTTATGGTCATAAAAAATATGATAAGTTAACTTATAATGGTTTCTATGGAAGATTTGATGAAACCAAAAACTTCCCAGAAATGGCAGGAAAAGATATTCGTGCTTATTTTAATTTTGATACTGATAAGGGTGAACAAATAAAAATAAAATTTGCGCTATCTCCAGTAAGTTCTGCTGGTGCCATGAAAAACTTGGAAGCAGAAATTCCACATTGGAACTTCAACAAAACAAAAGAAGCAACTCAACAAAAGTGGAATAATGAATTGTCTAAAATTGAAGTAGAAACGATTGAAAAATCACAAAAAGAAACATTCTATACAGCTTTGTATCATACCATGTTAAGTCCTATTTTATACGAGGATGTAGATGGTCAATACAGAGGTTTAGATCAAAATATTCACACTTCAGAAGGATTTACAAATTATACAATATTCTCATTATGGGACACTTATAGAGCTTTACATCCACTTTTTAATGTAATTCAACAAGAGCGTAATAATGATATGATAAAGTCGATGTTGGCTCATCAAGAAGAAAGTGTACACAACATGTTGCCAATTTGGTCTCATTATGCCAATGAAAATTGGTGTATGATTGGATATCATGCAACTTCTGTAATTGCAGATGCTGTTGTTAAAAATGTTGGCGATTTTGATAAAAATCAGGCTTTAAAAGCATCTGTAGCAACTGCAAACGTTTCTTATTTTGATGGTTTGGGTGATTATATCAAATACAAATATGTTCCAGATGATAAAAGCCATTCTTCGGTTTCTAAAACATTAGAGTTAGCTTATGATGATTGGACAATTGCACAAATTGCAAAAAGTGTTGGAGATGAAAAAACAGAAAAAACATTTTTAGAAAGATCAGAATACTTTAATAACGTATTTAATCCAGAAAACAAATACATGAGTCCTAAGCTATCAGATGGAACTTTTCGTAAGAATTTTAATCCACTAGATACTCATGGTCAAGGTTTTATAGAGGGGAATGCTTGGAATTACGGATTATATGTGCCACATCAGTTAGATAAAATGGTTACAATGATGGGAGGTAAACAAACATTTAGCAAGTTTTTAGATAATTTATTTACCCAAGAATTAGAAGATAAATACATAGAGAAACACGAAGATATTACCAGAGATGGAACTATAGGGAATTATGTACATGGAAATGAACCTGGGCATCACATTCCGTATTTGTATAATTGGACAGGTGATGAATACAAAACACAAGCAAGAGTGCGTATGATTATGGATACCATGTATGGAATTGGAGTAGATGGTTTGTGTGGAAATGACGATGCTGGACAAATGAGTTCTTGGTATATTTTTTCTGCGTTAGGTTTTTACCCTGTAACTCCAGGTGCTAATCAATATGCATTAGGAAGTCCGTTAGTTAAAAAAGCAACATTGAATTTAGAAAATGGGAATACATTAATTATTTCAACAGAAAATCAATCTAAAGAAAATGTGTATGTTTCTAAATTAACCATAAGCGGAAAAACAATTGACAGAAATTATATTTTACATGAAGAATTGATGAATGGAGGTGAGTTTGTATTTACCATGTCTAACCAGCCAAAAAAATAAACTTTTTTTGACACCTTGAGCGCAGTCGAAAGGTCTTAAAACAACAAATAATGAAACGTAGAAATTTTATAAAAAAAGCATCAGCAACAGGATTAGGATTGGTTGCAGTATCATCTACATTAATGAGTTGTGATGATACAACTAAAGATGATAAAAAAGCAGTTACTTCAACTAAAAATGCAGTAAAACCTTTGGTAATTGCAACCTGGAAAACAGATTTAGCAGTAGAAACTGCAGCTAAAGTTTTAGAAAAAGGAGGCAATGCTTTAGATGCTGTAGAAGAAGGTTGTAGAATTGAAGAAGCCAACGAAAAAGGACAATCTGTAGGTAAAGGAGGTTTGCCTGACAGAGATGGAAACGTGACTTTAGATGCTTGTATAATGGACGAAAAAGGAAATTATGGAGCAGTTTTAGGCGTTAAAAACATAAAACATGTAATTTCTGTGGCAAGAAAAGTAATGGAAGATACACCACATGTAATGTTAGTTGGTGATGGAGCAGAACAATTTGCAGTTTCTAAAGGTTTTGAAAGAGAAAACTTATTGACAGAAGCTTCTAAAAAAGCCTGGGAAAAATGGAAAGAAAAATCGGAATACAAACCGATTATCAATATAGAAAATCACGATACAATTGGTATGTTAGCTATTGATAAAAATGGCGATATTTCTGGAGCTTGTACTACAAGTGGTTTGGCTTACAAAATGGCTGGTAGAGTAGGAGATTCTCCAATTATTGGAGGAGGATTGTTTGTAGATAATGAAGTTGGTGGAGCCTCTGCAACTGGTTTAGGAGAAGAAGTTTTAAAAACTGTGGGTAGTTTTTTAATTGTAGAGTTAATGAGACAAGGAAAAACGCCACAAGAAGCTTGTGAAGAAGCTATTGGCAGAATAGTAAATAAACCAGGAAAAAATTATAAAGATTTTCAAGTAGGTTACATTGCAGTAAATAAACAAGGAGAAACTGGTGCATATTCTATTCATGAATGGTTTAGCTACAATGTTTATAAGAACAAAGAGAACAAAAACATAAAATCAGATTTTTTTAACAAAGCATAACTATGTCATCAACAACCAATAAGTCTTATAAAAGCGCTTTTATATTTTTAACAACGCTCTTTTTTTTATGGGGATTCATTACTGTATTAGTAGATAGTTTAGTGCCTAGATTAAAAGACGTTTTTGAAATGTCTTATGCAAAAACAGTTTTGGTACAATTCGCTTTTTTTACAGCTTTTTTTGTATTCTCTTTACCTGCAGGATTTATTTTATCCAAAATAGGGTATAAAAAAGGGATAGTATTTGGATTACTAACAATGGCTTTGGGTTGTATTTTATTTTATCCTGCTGCAGAATACAGAAATTTTTCTATTTTTTTAGTGGGCTATTTTACTTTAGCAGGTGGTATTACTGTTTTACAGGTTGCAGCTAATCCTTATGTAGCTTTGTTGGGTAGTGAAGAAGGCGCAAGTAGTCGTTTAAACTTATCACAAGCATTTAACTCTTTAGGAACTACAATTGCACCAGTAGTTGGGGCTTTATTTTTATTAAGTGATTCTGTAAAAACATCATCAGAAATAGAATTATTAAGTGCTGTAGACAAAACCAATTATTATGCTTCAGAGGCTACAACAGTGCAAACTCCTTTTTTATGGATTTCTACATCAATTGTAATTTTAGCCTTAATTTTTGCTTTTATAAAATTACCAAAAGTAATGCAAGAATCTCCAAAAGGAGGTTATTTAGCTTTATTAAAAAACAAGGTGATGTTAATGGGGGCTTTAGGGATATTTGTCTATGTAGGTGCAGAAGTAGCTATTGGAAGTTTTTTAGTGAACTATTTTGCAGATATGAATTTAGCACCAATGGTTGCTACCAATGAAACTATGATGAGTATTGCCAATACCATAGCAAGTACATTTAATAAAAATTTTACAGATTCTGATCCTAAATCCTTATTAGCCATTTTTGTTATCTTTTATTGGGGAGGAGCAATGATTGGACGTTTTGTAGGAGCGTATTTAACCAAAATTATGGCTCCAGGAAAAGTGTTAAGTATTTTTGCTTTTTTAGCCATTGCTATGATTGTGATTTCTATAAATACCATAGGTTTATTGTCTATGTGGTCTATTTTAGCTGTAGGTTTATTCAACTCCATTATGTTTCCAACCATATTTACTTTGTCTTTAGAAGGTTTAGGAGATTTAAAAGCACAAGCTTCTGGTTTATTATGTATGGCAATTGTTGGTGGTGCAGTTATCCCTTTTATATTTGGAAGTTTAATAGATGGTTTTGGCTTTAAAACAGCATTTATTCTAACAATTCTTTGTTATGGATATATTTTGTTTTTTGGGAGATTTAAAGTGAAAGTTTGAGTTTAGAATGATGTTTTATTTGATAATCAGTCTTTTAGTACTAATTGCTAAAGTATCTTTAAGCTGAATAAAGTAAATCCCTTTTGCTAAATTAGAAACTGACACACTAAATGTATTATTCTTGGTGATATTTTGTTGTTTATTGAATACTTTCTTACCATTTAAATCATAAATAGTTATGTACAAGTTATTACTAAAATTTAAGGGTTTTATAGTTAAATTATTTGATGTAGGATTAGGATAAATTTTAAACAGCTCTTTTTGATGATTATTTTTATCATTTGAAAGTGCATTGAGTTCAATAACTTTAACATCATCTATCTTTCCCCAAGTATTTGATTTAGTAGTAGATGCAAAAATAGTAGCAGAAGTATTTGTACTGCCTGTAGTAAATTTTATTTCTGCTAATTCAAAATCATTACCAAAATTACCTGTTATTCCAACATCAATAGATGTTGTTATATTTCCAAAATCTCTAACACCTGTAGTAACCACACCATTATCACCACTTGTACTACGAATGTAGCTTAAAAATTGATATGTAGTATTTGGTAACAGCCCAGTTATGGTTTGATAAAGCTCTGAATTACCACCACCAAACCAGCCAGAATAAACACCTGAATTTATAAGGTCAGTATCAATTCCATAATTTCCTTCTCCAAGCCAAGGAGAAATTTGCCCAGTTTCAAATCCAGGATTTTCAATAATAATTTCACCTACTTCATAGATTTGTAATGAAAAAGTCTGTGAAACTTGACATCCATTATTATCAGGTGTATAAGTAACTGTATAATCTCCAGCAGTATTTTTTTGAATTTTAGATAATGTTATTTTTCTGGAATTGGCTGAAAAACCATTTGGACCTCTCCAAGCCCAATTTGAACCAGCTACAGGTTCAGGATTAAACTGTATGGTATTACCAACTCTAGCAATAATGTTAGAAGTTTGTTGCCAGTTTTCATCATTAATTTTTATGTAAGGTGTAATTTTAGTTGCTACACATTTTTCGGCATTATCTAGAAAAGCATCTAACACCCATGAAAATTTATATTGCTTATCAGCAATTGGTATGGCAAGCCCTTGTTCATATCCATTTATGGATGAATGTGAAATTGGTTCCCAATAGAAAACACCTAAACCACGATTATTTGGTATAGCTTCTACTAAATCTATAGCATCAACTAACATATTATATGTTGATGATTGTGAGTTTTCTAAATCTCCTATTTCACAAATCATTACATCTTTAGTAAATTGATTTACAAGAAGATTTAAATTGTTAACTACACTTTGAATTGTTCCTTTATGCCAACGTGGATAATATGATACACCAATAATATCATTTTTACCTCCTTTTGCATAGAACTCATCAAAAAAACCAGTTAGAAATGTGGTATTGTTACCATCAGCAATATGGGTAATTACTTTTGTGGTAGGAGATCTATCTTTAATGGCATCATAACCTTTATTAGAAAGTGTAACAAAATTATTCATGTTAGCAAAGCTATTACTGCTAGTTAATCTACCTTCTTCCCAAAGAAAACCAGGATCAGTTTCATTACCCACTTGTACCCATTTGGGAGTAACTCCTGCATTAAGTAGAGCGTCCATTAATTGATATGTGTAATCATAAACTGCTTGTGAGAGTTGCTCAAAATTTAGGTTTTCCCAAGAAGCAGGTTTGTGTTGGCTACCAGGGTCTGCCCAAGTATCACTATAATGAATGGTAATCATTACATCTAAACCTAGATTTTTAGCTCTTACAGCATTTTTTACTACTCCTGCAGTATTTACTTCACCAATATTATCTTCTGTTGGATTTACAAATGCACGCAATCGAATCGCATTCATGTCATGATTTTGTAGAATTTTTAGTGCATCTTGTTGTTCTCCATCATCATTCAAATAAGTAATTCCAAGATTATTTTCAAAATAGCTTAACCAACCTACATCTGCACCTTTTGCTATTTGAGCTTTTGCAGTAATATTAAATACGACTATAATTACGATTACAATAATAGTATTATTAGGACTTTTAAATAAAATGCTATTGCTGTAGTTTTTTTGCATTATACTGAATAATTAATATTTTGTTTACTCATTTATATCTTTTTACTAAATTAATAAATATTGATTTAAAATATGTTAAATAATAAAACCCAAAACAATCAAGTTTTGGGTTTATAAACTATCTAAAGGTATTGCCTTTTATTTTTTCTTCTGTTGTCTTGCCTGTTGCTCTTGAGCTTGTTTCATAGCAGCATCAATTCTTTGACGAAATTTACTTTTCGCTTTTTCAGGGCGTTTTTTGTTTTCCTCTATTTGTGCATGAATTTTATCTTCATCAATTACATAGTTTTTAATTACTAGCATAATAGATATGGTTAGTAAATTAGATATAAAGTAATATAAACTCAATCCACTTGCATATCTATTGAAGAAAACTAACATCATAATAGGTGATAAGTAAATCATATACTTCATCATTTTACTCATATCTGGCATCCCTTCTTGAGTAGGAGCTTGCATGTTCATTTGCTGACTTTGGTTCATCTTCATATAAAAGAAAATTGCCACAGATGCTAAAATTGGAAATAAACTTACATGATCTCCATAAAAAGGAATATCAAATGGTAAATTAAAAATTACATCATAAGAAGATAAATCTGGTGCCCATAAAAAGCCTTGTTGACGTAAAGAAATATTTGTTGGAAAAAACTTAAAAAGGGCAAAGAAAATAGGCATTTGTAATAATGCAGGTATACAACCAGACATCATACTAACTCCAGCTTTTCGTTGAATAGCCATGGTTTCTTGTTGACGCTTCATTGCGTTTTCTTTCCCTGGATATTTTTCATTTAAAGCTTGTAATTCTGGGCGAATTACTTTCATTTTTGCACTAGAAACATACGATTTATAGACTAAAGGAGACATCAAAATACGTACGACTATTGTCATTAATATGATGATTAATCCATAGTTAGACATAAAACCTTTTAAGGTATTAAATACTGGATAAAATATAGTTCTGTTTAAGAAACCAAAAATCCCCCAACCTAAATCTGCTATTTCATCTAAATCTGTACCAGCATATTTATCACTACTTAATAAATTATAATCACTTGGTCCATAAAACCATTTCATATTATAATTTAACTCACCACCAGCTAAAGTTAAAGGTGTTTTTAACTCAAATCTTTTTGTAAAAACTGTATCAATTTTTTCGTCTTTTACTAAATCTGTAGAAGTAATAGTTGCGTTGTTAAAAGGAGTATCAGTTAATAAGTTTGATGTAAAAAAGTGTTGTTTATAAGCTACCCAATCAACATCGTTCACAACTTCTGTGTTACCAGCATTTAGGTAATCTACTTCGTCTTCAGTTTTATAATAGTAGTAAGAATACATTGTATTTTCTGTATACATACTTTTTTCGTGTCTGTACCCATTTAAAGTCCAATCTAAATTAATAGGTGTAGAAGAGTTGATGACATTGCTTAAACCTTGAGAACGAATAGAAAAATCAACCATGTATTCTTTAGGTTTCATTTCATATCTATACTCTAAAAATTGTGTGTCAGAAACTTTTAATTTCATTGACAGTACTTGGTTTTCTCCATTTTTAGTGTATACAGGCTCAAAAAATAAATCTTTAGTATTTAAAATTCGGTTATCTGTAGTCCCAAAATTGATGTTAAAAGACGCATTATTGTCTTTAACCATGTATAAAGGTAGTGAATCGTAAGTCTTATAATTTTTAATTAAGGCTTCAATAATTTGTCCACCTTTATTGTCAATTTTAAGTTGTACTAATTCATTTCCAATAGTAGTAGTACCTTCAGTTCCTTTAAGAGCACTGTATGCAAAAGCACCTAATTTATTTTGTAGTGCAACATTCTTTAAAGAATCATTAGCAAAAGTTGGTGTAGCAGTAGTATTTACTACATCATTTTTAATAGTCGTATTTTTAGTACTATCTACTATTTGCTCTGTAGTTGCATTTTCTGGAGTAACTTCAGGTTTATTTGTATTAAAGTACCATAACATAATCCCTGCAAGCAGAATCATTCCTATAAATGAATTATAATCGAATTTTTTTTGTTCCATGTGTAAATTAAAATGTCAATTTGTCATTAGTTCAAGAAATTCTCTTGAGAAAAACGCGACAAATGTAGCAAAACCCAATCTATTTTAGTGGATTTCTATACTATTATTATTGATATATGATGTAGTTCAATTAGTGTTCCGTTTTTTATATTGAACTTATTTAAGCATCTTATTTTTTTGAATATTTTAAAGCAGCTTTAATAAAATCTACGAATAAAGGATGAGGTTTTAAAACGGTACTTTTATATTCTGGGTGATATTGAACTCCAACAAACCAAGGATGATTTTCTAACTCAACAACTTCTACCAAGTTTGCTTTAGGATTAATTCCAGTTGCTTTTAACCCAGCAGCTTCAATTTGATCCTTATATTCGTTATTGAATTCGTATCTGTGTCTGTGTCTCTCACTTATCAATTCAGATTTGTAAGCGTTATAGACTTTAGTTCCTTTAGAAAGTTTACAATCCCAAGCACCCAAACGCATAGTGCCACCCTTATTTGTAACATTTTCTTGACTTTCCATAAGGTTTATTACAGGGTTTAATGCATCTTTTTTCATTTCTGTTGAAAACGCATCTTTTAAACCTAAAACATTTTTAGAAAATTCTATCACTGCCATTTGCATCCCCAAACAAATTCCTAAAAAAGGAATATTATTTTCTCTTGCATACTGCACTGCTTTTATTTTACCATCAATTCCTCTATCTCCAAAACCAGGTGCTACTAAAATTCCATTAACTCCTTTTAACTTTTTTTCATAGTTTTTTGGAGTCAAGCTTTCTGAATGTACCCATCTTACTTTCACTTTGGTTTCATGTGATGAACCAGCATGAATAAATGCTTCTGTGATTGATTTATAAGAATCTTGCAACTCGATATATTTACCAATTAAAGCAATTTCTACTTCGTGTTTTGGGTTTTTATGTTTTCGTAAAAAGTCATTCCAAATTTCTAAAGAGGGTTTTATAGGTGACGAAAGTTGTAGTTTTTTTAATACAACTTCATCTAAACCTTCTTCCAACATTAAATTAGGAACATCATAAATAGTTTCTGCATCAATAGATTGTATAACATCTTCCTTTTTTACATTGCAGAATAAGGCTAATTTACGTTTTATGTCATCAGAAATTTGGTGTTCAGTTCTACAAACCAAAATATCTGGACTTACTCCACTTTGCATTAACATTTTTACAGAATGCTGTGTAGGTTTTGTTTTTAACTCGCCAGCTGCAGCCAAAAAAGGGACTAATGTTAAGTGAATTACAATAGCGTTTTCTTCTCCTTTTTCCCAAAGCATTTGCCTTACAGATTCTACATAAGGTAATGATTCAATATCACCAACAGTTCCTCCAATTTCGGTAATTACAATATCATAATCACCAGTTTCACCTAAAATCTGAATACGGTGTTTAATCTCATCAGTTATATGAGGAATAACTTGAACGGTTTTTCCTAAAA
Organism: Polaribacter porphyrae; assembly: GCF_002954685.1. GTDB lineage: Bacteria > Bacteroidota > Bacteroidia > Flavobacteriales > Flavobacteriaceae > Polaribacter > Polaribacter porphyrae. Next base: position 494,707 of record NZ_MSCN01000001.1, read on the forward strand.
ACTCTCCTTTACGTTCTTTATCAATTACAGATTGATAAATTCTACCTGTAGTTACATTATTAGCTTGCGAAGTTGGAATGTTTAAAAAACGCTCATAATGCCCTAAATCTAGATCTGTTTCAGCACCATCATCAGTTACATAACATTCTCCATGCTCATAAGGATTTAATGTACCTGGATCAATATTAATGTAAGGATCTAATTTTTGTATGGTAACAGAAAAGCCTCTTTGTTGCAATAATTTAGCTAATGAAGCAGCAATAATTCCTTTTCCTAGTGATGAAGTTACGCCTCCTGTTACAAAAACGTATTTAGTATTCTGCATGGTTATTTCAGGTTTGAGCAAAAGTACTAACTCTAAAATTTACCACAAATAAAAAAGCGTAAATAATTATTAAGATTATATTTGTTTAGAATAGGGTTTATTTTATTATTAATGAATAAGAGAGAAAAGTCAATATTAGCAGGTTTATATGTGTCGAAATTCAATGAATTGGCTTTAAAGGAACTTGAATTTAAAACTTACCAAGAGTATTTTAATACTATCGGTTATTCTTTAGGTAGTAAGCCATCATCTATAAAAAATTATAGAGATGAATTTGATCCTTATTTTCCAAACTCTAGAAAAGGATGGCATAAAAGAAAAATTAGAGTTTATTGCAAAAATGTTTATGATGCTTTTAAGGATTTATCTATAGCAGAATTTTCAGAGTTAATTAAATCATTTTTGATTGATAATTATCAAATTAAAAAATTTATTAATAAAGAAATTAGAAGTGATTATTCTGAAATAATTTCTAAAAGATTATTAACGGGTAAAGCTGCTGAAGAATATTTTAAAATGGAGTTTTCAAAAATTAATTTATTTAATTCTTATTCTCTTAAAGATACAACAAATATGGCTTGTGGTTTTGATTATAAGTTGTCAATTGACAATAATTATTACTGTGTTGAAGTTAAAGGCTTAAATTCTAACAAAGGAAATATTTTGTTAACGGAAAAAGAATATTTAATAGCAGAAAAATTGAAATCAAAATATTGTTTATTTATAGTAAAAAATTTTCAAGAGAAACCTTTCCATGAAATCATTTTTGATCCAATACATTCGAATCTAGATTTTAAAAAAGTTAAAAGAGAAGTTCTTCAAGTTAGTTATAACGCTAGTATATAGTTTTTTAAAAGCTGTAATTTTAAAATAAACTTAAAAAATCAAAACTAAAAAAATATTTTAATTTTTTTAGAAATACTATTTGTCAAAAATAAAAACAGTTGTATATTTGCCCACGCTTTATAATAGGTAATTATTATAAAGTAGATAAAAGAAATTAAGAAGATATTTAAAAATACAGATAATGCCAAAAAGAACGTATCAACCATCAAAAAGAAAGAGAAGAAACAAGCACGGTTTCAGAGAGAGAATGGCTTCTGCTAATGGTAGAAAGGTATTAGCGCGTAGAAGAGCTAAAGGAAGGAAAAAAATATCTGTTTCATCTGAAGCTAGACCAAAAAGATAAATGATTAACAATTGTTAATATATAAGGTGTTACTTTTTTAAGTAACACCTTTTTTTATATCTAATCACTAACTATTTTTGTAAAACTTAAAAATACAACAACTTAACAATGCCAAAAAGAGAAGACCTTAAATCCATTTTAATTATTGGTTCAGGACCTATTGTAATTGGTCAAGCTTGTGAATTTGATTATTCTGGTTCACAATCTTTACGTTCTTTAAGAGAAGATGGAATAGAAACAATCTTAATCAACTCTAATCCTGCAACAATTATGACAGATCCTTCAATGGCAGATCATGTGTATTTGTTGCCTTTAACTACAAAATCTATTATTCAAATTTTAAAAGAGCATCCTCAAATTGATGCAGTTTTACCAACAATGGGAGGTCAAACTGCATTAAATCTTTGTATTGAAGCAGATGATAAAGGAATTTGGAGTGATTTTGATGTAAAAATGATTGGTGTTGACATTAATGCAATCAATGTTACTGAAGATAGAGAACAGTTTCGTAAGCTAATGGGTAAAATTGGTGTAGCAATGGCTCCTCAAGAAACTGCAACATCTTTCTTAAAAGGTAAAGAAATTGCACAAGATTTTGGTTTCCCATTAGTAATTCGTTCTTCTTATACTTTAGGAGGTGCAGGAGCATCAATAGTTTATGACCCAAAAGATTTTGATGAATTATTACGTAGAGGTTTAGAAGCATCCCCAATTCATGAAGTGATGATTGATAAAGCTATGATGGGTTGGAAAGAATACGAACTAGAATTGTTGAGAGATAAAAATGATAACGTTGTTATTATTTGTTCAATCGAAAATATGGATCCAATGGGTATTCATACAGGAGATTCTATTACTGTTGCTCCTGCAATGACATTGTCTGACAAAACATATCAGAAAATGCGTGATATGGCTATACATATGATGCGTTCTATTGGAGATTTTGAGGGTGGTTGTAATGTGCAATTTGCAGTTTCTCCTGATGAAAAAGAAGATATTATTGCCATTGAAATTAATCCACGTGTTTCTCGTTCATCAGCATTGGCTAGTAAAGCAACTGGATATCCAATTGCAAAAGTGGCTACAAAATTAGCTATTGGTTATACATTAGATGAATTAGAAAATCAAATTACAAAATCTACATCAGCTTTATTTGAGCCAACTTTAGATTATGTTATTGTAAAAATTCCACGTTGGAATTTCGATAAATTCGAAGGTTCAGACAGAACTCTAGGATTACAAATGAAAGCTGTTGGTGAAGTGATGGGTATTGGACGTTCTTTCCAAGAAGCATTGCATAAAGCAACTCAATCTTTAGAAATTAAAAGAAATGGATTAGGTGCAGATGGAAAAGGATACAAAGATTATAATCAAATTATTGAAAAATTAACCAACGCAAGTTGGGATCGTGTTTTTGCAATTTATGATGCTATAGCATTAGGAATTCCACTAACTCAAATTTATGATATCACTAAAATTGATATGTGGTATTTAAAACAATATGAAGAATTGTTTCAACTTCAGAAAGAGATTTCATCTTATACAATTGATACAATTCAAAGAGATTTATTATTAGAAGCTAAACAAAAAGGGTATGGAGATAGACAAATCGCTCATATGCTAGATTGTTACGAAAGTGAAGTCTATACTAAAAGAGAAGAACTTAAAATTCAACGTGTTTATAAGTTAGTAGATACTTGTGCTGCCGAGTTTGAAGCGAAAACACCTTATTATTATTCAACTTTCGAAAATGAAGTAAAAACTGCAGATGGAGAGATTGTTGTTGCCAATGAAAGTATTGTTTCTGATAAAAAGAAAATTGTTGTTTTAGGTTCAGGACCAAACAGAATTGGTCAAGGAATTGAATTTGATTATTGTTGTGTGCATGGAGTTTTAGCAGCTGCAGAATGTGGTTATGAAACCATTATGATTAACTGTAATCCAGAAACAGTTTCCACAGATTTTGACACAGCAGATAAATTATATTTTGAACCCGTTTTTTGGGAACATATTTACGACATCATCAGACATGAAAAGCCAGAGGGAGTTATTGTACAATTAGGAGGGCAAACTGCTTTAAAATTAGCTGAAAAGTTAACTAAATACGGAATTAAAATTATAGGAACTTCTTTTGAGGCTTTAGATATTGCTGAAGATAGAGGTCGTTTTTCATCAATGTTGAAAGAAAATAACATTCCTTATCCAGAGTTTGGTATTGCAGAAACTGCAGATGAAGCTTTAGCTTTGGCTGATGAATTAAACTTTCCGATTTTGGTAAGACCTTCTTACGTTTTAGGAGGACAAGGGATGAAAATTGTTATCAATAAAGAAGAACTTATTGAGCATGTTGTAGATTTATTACGTGGCATGCCAGGAAACAAATTATTGTTAGATCATTATTTAGATGGTGCTATTGAAGCAGAAGCTGATGCTATTTGTGATGCTGATGGAAATGTATATATCATTGGAATTATGGAGCATATAGAACCGTGTGGAATTCATTCAGGAGATTCTAATGCTACTTTACCTGCTTTTAATTTAGGAGAATTTGTAATGCAACAAATTAAAGATCATACACATACTATTGCAAGAGCTTTAAAAACTGTTGGTTTGATAAATATTCAGTTTGCAATTAAACATGATACTGTGTATATTATTGAAGCCAATCCTAGAGCATCTAGAACAGTTCCTTTCATTGCAAAAGCGTATAAAGAGCCTTATGTAAATTATGCTACGAAAGTAATGCTAGGAGAGAAAAAGGTTACTGATTTTGATTTTAGACCAGAGTTAGATGGTTATGCTATTAAACAACCTGTTTTCTCTTTTAATAAATTCCCAAATGTAGATAAGAAGTTAGGACCAGAAATGAAATCTACAGGAGAGAGTATTTTATTTATTGATAGCTTAAAAGACGATGATTTTTACGATTTATATTCTCGTAGAAAAATGTATTTGAGTAAATAGTTTCAGTTGTATTTTAATATTATAAAACCTTCAATTCTAAATTCAGAATTGGAGGTTGTTTTTTTTAGTTTGAATACAGTTTTTTAAACTTTAAGTTTCTTGCTCTACTACCCCTGTTGAGGTAAAATTCATTTACAGTATTTCCACTAGTTTTAAAGATAATTGAACTTGCCAATTCTTTGTTTGGAATAAAAATTTCTGCTGTTTTATCTTTTAAAAGTACGCTTCCATATTTTGTGCCTGATAATTCAAGTTGGTTTTCTATTTCTTTAATTTTTACAAACACTTCTAACTCTGAACTATAATAAGTACCAACATAATCATCAAAATTTAATAGATTTTTTTTAATATCATCATTTTTTGGTTGTAATTTTTTTAAAGCTCCAATTTGGTTACCATTTTGGAATACATTAGCCTCCATCAGCTTTGTTTTCTTATTCATTTTAAACTCAACTAAACCATTATTAGGAAGTTGAAATTTTGTGTTTGATAAAGCAAAGACTTCATCTTTTTCTCTGCCTTGTAGTTGAAGAAATAGCTTCTTTTCTTCTAAAGAAACAATCACTTCCATTTCATTGTTGAATAAATATTTGCCAGTATATTTTTCGAGAATTTTTGTGGACACAGTTAACCTTTTGATTTCTTTTTTCTCACTATTTTTTACTGTTTTTTTATCTAAAAGGATTTCAAGTATTTTAAAACCAAAGTCTTCTAGTGGATTTAAATTACCAAAGTTACTCAATATCACAAAAGAGAAATTATCTTCTGGAAATATTGCAATTTGACTTCTAAAACCAGCTGGTGTTGCTCCAGAATGTTCTATCTTTAAACTCTTTTTATAAGAACCAATACCTAAACCAAATCCATAATTTACTGGAGTATTTGTATTCAACTTTCCTTTTGTTTTCATCAATTTAAATACTTTTGGAAATTTTATGTCATTCTCTAAATAAAGCATCCATTTAGACATATCCTCAATAGTACTATAAACAGCACTAGATCCAATTAGTGACATCCCATTATTTTGCTGATAACTAAATGAACTCTCATTTTTGTAATAAGCAATAGCTCTATTTTTAATAAGTTGGCTAGGATTATCATTAACAAAAGTATTCTTCATTTTTAAAGGGATAAATATATTTTCATGACACCATTTTTTGAAAGACAAATTTGTAACTCTTTCAACAATAACTGCTAGTAAAACATAGTTTGTGTTTGAATAATCGTATTCAGAGCCTACTTTAAAGTTTAATTCTGTTTGATTTTTTATAAGATATAATGCCTCTTCAACAGTGAAATTGCCTCTAAAATTTGATAAACCAAATAATTCTCCAACATCTCTTAATCCACTTGTATGATATACCAAGTTTTTAAGACGTATTGTACTCTTTATATTTTTTAATTCAGGCAAATATTTTAAAACATTACCGTCTAAATACAATTTGTTTTCAAGAATAAGTTTAGCTATTGCAAAACCAGTAAATTGTTTGGCCAATGAAGCCATATCAAAAACTGAATTTTTATTCAATTTTCTATCATATTCCATGTTTTCATAGCCAAATGAATTGGAATAGACTACTTCATTATTTTGTGCAATAGCCACAGAAAATCCAGGACTCACCTCTTTTTTATTCTGCCACTCTGTAAATATTTTTTTTATATCATCTAGTTTTTGATTTTGAGTATATAAATTTGAGCTAATTGAGATACTTATAAAAAGTATTATTAAGTTAAACTTTTTCATGGTGCGTATTTTTTATGTTTAAGTTATGTTGGAACTGAAAGAATATGAGTAAGAGACTAATTATCGCTAAAATTATGTTTATAAATAAATTGTTGTAAGTTTCACGCTGTTTTACAGAAATAAAATCTGTGAAAATAAAAATTGAAAACACGACAAATAACAAAAGAAAAGTGATTGCAGTTCTTAAATATTTTCTTTTTTTCTTTTTATAATAAGCCTGTTTTTTTAACTGCATTACTACAGTTGTATCAAAATTAAGATGTTTATAATCTATATTGGCTTTGTTAAAAAGATTCTTTAAATGTTTTTCAGTATTCATATTTTAAAATTTTTTTCATAGGATGAATGTAAATAGTGGTACAAGTTTTTTCTACCTCTATGTAAAAGCACTTTTATATTACTACTAGAAAATGATGTTACTTCTTCAATTTCTGAAATAGAAGACTCTTCTAAATAATATAAACGAATGCATATAGCTTCTTTTTGAGACAGAAGATTTAATCCTTTTTCTAATAGTATATTTAGTTCATTTTTGTCTATTTTCTCAATGCCAGTGTTGAGTTCAATATCTTCGTTTTTTGAAAAATCAGATAAAAGATGTATTGCTTTTACTTTTTTTTTAGCTAGTTTTAATGAGTTGTTTATAGCTATCTTACAAACCCAAGTAGAAAACTTACTATCTCCTTTAAAAGAGTCTAAAACTTCAAACGCTTTTACAAAACTATCTTGAACTGCATCTTTAGCATCAGCTTCATTTTTTAAAATAGATAAGGCACAATGGAATACAATTTTTTGATATTTTTTAACCAAAAACCCATAGGCATCAATATCTCCATTTAATACTCTTTTAATATAGATTTCATCCATAAGAGAGTACTAATTGTTTTCTTGATATTTTTTGATAAAGAAAAAAGAGAAAATCAATCCAATACCACCAAAGCAAAAAATTAATGCTGGATATAAGATATTATCTATATTTGAGTTAATTACTCTAATTATGTATGCTGTTAAGATTCCAATACCAATACCTAGAGACAAAAAGCCAAATTTTATTTCTAAAAAATCTTTATGTTTTGATGTTATATAGATTCCTTTTTCTATGCGTAACATTCTTTCTAAATGTCTGCTTTTTAAAAAAGAATAGATGGTAATACCAGCTATAACTGCAATTATTGTAAGCACGATTCCTGGTTCTAAAGATAAATTCATAATTACTGTTTTAAAATATGATACTTTTAAATGACTTTTGGTTACAAAATAAACCAATATAATTTAAATGATTTTTTTAAATAACTGTAAGTCAGTAATTTAAAATTTTTATGATAGATGAAATATAAGTGAGTATGGTTTTTGTGGTAAGATGACTATACTCTTAATTAAGTTTTTTGTTTTATATTCTCGTAGAAAGATGTATTTAAGTAAGTAATTTTACTGATATTTAAATAAAAAAGCATCCAAATTGGATGCTTTTTTTATTTAATGAGAATTTTTATTCTTACTTCGCAGGCAAAACTTTACCAATACATTCTCCAAAACCAATGCGAACTTTATCATTTTTACAATGTGCACGCATAATTACAGTATCATTATCATTTATGAACTTACGAGTTGTACCGTCTTTTAATTTTATAGGATTTTGTCCTCTCCAAGTCAATTCTAACATAGAGCCATAACTATCTTTTGTTGGACCAGAAATTGTACCAGAACCCATCATATCTCCAGCTTCAACTGGGCAACCATTTACAGTATGGTGTGCCAATTGTTGAGCCATAGTCCAATACATATACTTAAAGTTAGAGTTAGCAACAGTGGTTTCTTCACCATTTTCTGGTTTTATGCCAACTTGCAAATGAATGTCATAACTTCCTTTCCCTTCTTGTTTTAAATACGGTAAAGGCTCATGTACTTGTTTGGGATTATCAGTTCTAAAAGGCTCTAAAGCATCTAGGGTTACAATCCAAGGAGAAATTGTTGAAGCAAAATTCTTCCCTAAAAAAGGACCTAAAGGAACATATTCCCAAGCTTGAATATCTCTAGCTGACCAATCATTAAATTGTACCAACCCAAAAATATATTCTTCAGCTTCTTCAATTGGGATTCTTTCTCCTAAAACATTAGCATCTGTTGTAATGAATGCCATTTCTAGCTCAAAATCTAATAATTTACTAGGACCAAAACCAGGTGTTTTACTTCCTTCAGCTGGTCTAGTTTGTCCATAAGGTCTTCTAATAGGTGTTCCAGAAGGAATGATTGAAGAACTACGTCCATGATAACCTATTGGAATGTGCAACCAATTTGGTAATAATGCATTTTCTGGATCTCTAAATAAAGAACCTACATTAGTAGCGTGTTCTTTGCTAGCATAGAAATCTGTATAATCACCCACAGCAACAGGCAATAACATTTCTACTTCATCCATTCTAAAAATAATTTTATCTTTATGAGCTGCATTATCTCTTAATTTTCCGTTTTTAACATCAAATACTTCAGCAATTTTATTACGAACTAATCTCCATGTTTTACGACCATCAGCTATAAAATCATTCAAATTATCTTGTAAAAACATATCATCTGTTAGAGGTACATCTTCAAAATAACCCAATTGATGAAAAGCACCTAAATCAATTGCATAATCTCCAATTCTACTACCTATCGTAATTATATCATCTCTAGTAATAAAAACACCAAATGGAATATTTTGTATTGGAAAATCTGAATTTTCATTTACTTTTAACCAAGACTTTCTATTAGGATTGTTAGCTGTTATAATCATTTTACGAATTATTTATTTTTACTCAAATCTACATTCTTTTTTTATCATTTTAAAATTAAAATGCGGTAAAAAGTACATTTTTTAAAAAGTTTCTTTTAAGTATATTAAATCTTAATAAAATGTTGAAAACATCATCAAAAGTTGTTTTCAAACAAGTCTATTTTGCCTATTTTTGACGTTTAAAATTATAAACAACAATGCAAATAGATCATCAAATTTTCGATTTAATTGAAGAAGAAAAAGAAAGACAACTCAATGGTTTAGAGTTAATTGCTTCAGAAAACTACACTAGTGAGCAAGTTATGAAAGCCCAAGGTTCTATTTTAACGAATAAATATGCAGAAGGTTACCCTGGTAAACGTTATTATGGTGGTTGCGAAATTGTAGATGTTGTTGAGCAAATTGCTATTGATAGAGCTAAAGAATTATTTGGTGCAGCTTATGTAAATGTACAGCCACATTCAGGTTCGCAAGCAAATACAGCTGTTTTTGCGGCTTGTTTAAAACCTGGAGATAAAATTTTAGGTTTCGATTTGTCTCATGGAGGGCATTTAACTCACGGTTCTCCTGTAAATTTTTCTGGTAAATTGTATAACCCCGTTTTTTATGGTGTTGAAAAAGAAACAGGAGTTTTAAATTATGATAAGATTCAAGAAATTGCATCAAAAGAAAAACCACAACTCATCATTGCTGGTGCTTCTGCATACTCTAGAGATATTGATTTTGAGCGTTTTAGAAAAATTGCTGATAGTGTTAATGCTATTTTAATGGCAGATATCTCTCATCCTGCTGGTTTAATTGCAAAAGGTATTTTAAATGACCCTTTGCCTCATTGCCACATTGTAACTTCTACAACTCATAAAACGTTAAGAGGTCCAAGAGGTGGTATCATAATGATGGGTCAAGATTTTGAAAATCCGTTTGGAGAAACTTTAAAATCTGGTAAGCCAAAGAAAATGTCTATGTTGTTAAACTCTGCTGTTTTTCCTGGGAATCAAGGTGGCCCTTTAGAGCATGTTATTGCTGGTAAAGCTATCGCTTTTGGTGAAGCATTAACGGATGAATTTTTAGAATATCAAATACAAGTAAAGCAGAATGCAGCTAAAATGGCTGAAGAGTTCGTAGCCAAAGGATATGATATAATCTCTGGAGGTACAGATAATCATTGTATGTTAATTGATTTACGTAATAAAGATATTTCTGGTAAAGACGCAGAAATTGCATTAGGTAAAGCTGATATTACAGTAAATAAAAACATGGTTCCTTTTGATGATAAATCTCCTTTCGTAACTTCAGGAATTCGTGTTGGAACACCAGCAATTACTACTCGTGGATTAGTTGAAGAAGATATGGTTGCTGTTGTTAATTTTATTGACGAAGCAATACAAAATGCAGATAATGACGAAGCTTTGCATGCAATTGGAGAACGTGTTGCAGGTATGATGAGTGCTAGAAGACTTTTTGTGATGTAAAAATCATTTTAAACTATAAAATTAAAGCATCAAGTATCTTATCTTGATGCTTTTTTATATCTTTCAAATCAGAAAATAACAATATATGGATGCTTATTCTATTGCAACAGTATTAATCTTTTTATCAGCTGCATTTGGGTTTATAAATACTCGATTTCTAAAAATGCCAAATACTATTGGTTTAATGATTATTACTATAGTATTTACTTTAGGAGTTTTATTGTTGAGTTATTTTGACCCAACACTTCTAAATGCTGAAAAAGCAATTATTTCTAATATTGATTTTAAATCTGTTCTGTTAGACGAAATGTTGAGTTTTCTTCTTTTTGCTGGAGCTCTACATACTAATTTTGAGCAATTAAAAATTCAACGTTGGCCAATTTTATTGTTTTCTACTTTAGGAGTTTTAACATCTACTTTTTTAGTAGGTGGTGCTATTTTTGGGATTTTACAAATCCTTAATTTACCAGTAGATTTTATTTACTGTTTGTTATTTGGGGCTTTAATTTCCCCAACAGATCCTATTGCTGTTTTAGGAATTTTAAAGCAAGCTGGTGTGCCTAAAAAACTGGAAACCAAAATAGTGGGTGAATCTTTGTTTAATGATGGAGTAGGAGTGGTGGTATTTTTAACCATTTATCAAATTGCAAAATCTGGAATAGATGAAGAAACTACTTTTAATGTATTTAAATTATTTGGTCAAGAAGTTTTTGGAGGCGTAGCTTTAGGTGCTATATTAGGATATATTTGTTATAAATTAATGAAAACTATTGATGATTATCATATTGAAGTTATCATCACTTTAGCAGCAGTTATGGGAGGTACAGTAATTGCTCATAAATTACATTTATCTGCACCTTTAGCAATGGTTACTGCTGGTCTAATTGTTGGAAATGATACTGTTAGAGCATCTTCGATGTCAGAAATTACAGAAAGATATGTAGATAAATTTTGGGAATTAATAGACATTCTCTTAAACGCAATTCTATTTGTTTTAATAGGGATGGAAATGCTAGTTTTAGTTTTTGAAGGTAAATATGTTGTTGCAGGTCTTATTGCTATTCCTGTTGTTTTACTTTGTAGATATATCTCACTTTTCTTACCTATTAATCTTTTTGCTAAAAAGTTAGATTTTGTACCCAAAACAAATTTAATTATGACTTGGGGTGGTTTACGTGGGGGAATTTCTATTGCACTAGCTTTAGGGCTTACCCAAGATATGAACCGTGATTTATTTTTAGTAATAACTTATGTAGTGGTTGTGTTTTCTATAATTGCTCAAGGATTAACTGTTGGTAAATTAGTTGACAGATTTAAAATTAAAGCATAAAAAAAGCATCAAATTTTATATTGATACTTTTTAAGTTATTTTTTGAAAATTTTAAGAAATTACCAGTTCTTTATTGCTTCTGCAATTTCATCCTTGGTTTTTCCATATTTTTTTTGAATTTCACCAATCATTTTTTCTTTTTCACCTTCTGCTTCTAAAGATTTATTATTGGTTATTTCACCAAACTTATCTTTAAATTCTCCTTTAATTTGTTTCCAAGTTCCTTCTTGTGTGTCTTTGTTCATAATTATTATTTTAAGTGTTAGTATTTTACGAGTAAAAAGATTAATTTCTAAATAACATATTAAGAGTTCTGAATTTTATCAGCTATTCTCTTAATAGAATTATCTGTAGCACTATGTACTTGCTTTTCTAATTTTTCTTTATCTATACCTTGTAATCTGTTTTTATTGCTATCTTTATCTTTATAGCCTTCTTTTACTGTGCCTTTTAAAGGGTGAAGATTTGGTTCAGGTTTATCACCAGAGTTATTCTTGGTAATATTTTCTGCACTAGTTCTTTTAGTATTTTCTGCCATAATTTTATTATTACATAAATTTGTTTAACATTTTTCTTTGAACAGAATTAAAGTCTTCTTCAACTTTTTCTACATCTTCAATTTTTTTTCCAATTAAGATTTCTTTATCCTTTTTACCTTTTTCTCCTTTTAGTATTTTGGTATTTTCAGTTTGGATAGTTTGTTCACCAGCTACATTTTCAGTAATTCCATCTGTTTCAATGTTTTTATATAATTTTTCTTTATTCTCTTTATTTGTATTCATAATTGTTGACTTTTAAATGATTATAATACAAATTTAGAGGATTAATAAAGTTTAGCTTACCCCAATCAAAGTTAATCTTAACTCATTAGCAAATTAATCATCACTGTTTGCTCTTTCAATAATCTTTTCTGGAAGCGATTTTTTAGCTTTTGCACCCATTTTCTTGAGCTTTTCTATACTTGTAATTAAATTCCCTCTACCATCAACTAACTTGTTCATGGCTGCATTGTAATCAGCTTTTGAGGCATCTATTTTTTTGCCAATACCAATTAAATCTTGTAATAATCCACTAAATTTATCATATAAAGCACCAGCTTGTCTTGCAATTTCTAAAGCATTTCGTTGCTGTTTTTCGTTATTCCACATCGTATCAATTGTGCGTAAGGTAGCCAGTAAAGTTGAAGGTGTAACAATCACAATATTCTTTTCAAAAGCCTTGTTATACAGGTGATTGTCAGAATTTAAGGCAATCGCAAAAGCGGGTTCTATAGGAATGAATAGCAGTACAAAATCAGGAGATTCTATCTTATAAATATCTTCATACTTTTTTTCTGACAATTGTTCTACATGACGTTTTAAAGAGTTTATATGCTCTTTTAAGTATTGTTCTTTTAAAATCTCATCTTCTTCATTTACATATTTTTCATAAGCAACTAAAGAAACTTTTGAGTCAACAATCATTTTTTTATTATCTGGTAAATGAATTACTACATCTGGTAATACTCGTTTACCCTCATCATTTGTAAAACTTTGTTGCACATAATACTCTCTGTCTTTTTCTAAACCAGACTTTTCTAAAACACGCTCCAAAACCAATTCACCCCAATTCCCTTGGGTTTTATTATCTCCTTTTAGAGCTTTTGTAAGGTTTAAAGTTTCTTTACTCATTTGTTGATTCAGCTCTTTTAAACCTAGTATTTGTTGACGTAAAGCAGCATGATAATCAATACTTTCTTTGTGAGTTTTATCTACTTTGTCCTCAAAAAGTTTAATTTTTTCTTGTAGCGGATTTAAAATTATTTTTAAATTCTCTTTATTCTGCTGTGTAAATTTTGTGGATTTATCTTCCAAAATTTTGTTTGCTAAAATTTCAAAATCTTTGGTAAATTTTTCTTGAAGTTTTTCAACTTCATTTTTATTTTCATCTAATTTTATACGTAAATTCTCAATTTCAGATTCTTGGCGTGTATTTACGGTTTGTAAATTTTCTTTTTCTTGTTGTAGATATTTTCTTTCTTTTTGTATTTCAATTTTATCTTGTTCTAATACTTCTTTATTTTGTTGTAACAAAGCAACACGCTCTTCTAAAGTAGATTTTTCTTTTTCTACACTGGTTTTTTCTTTTTCAAAGTTTAGTTTTGATAATAATTTACCAATAAAAAAACCTATCACACTAAAAATCAATGCAATTAAGAAGTATATTATAATTTCGTTCATCATATTAAATTAAGTCCTTAAATTTATCATTTTAAAATCTAAAGCAGAACTCTTCATCAAGAATTTTGTGAACAAATATTAATACATAAATATTGAAAACATTCGCAAGGTTTATCTTATTTACCATTTTGGGTTGGAGGTTTGAAGGAAACTTCCCCAAAAACCTAAAAAAATATGTGGTTATTGCTGCTCCTCATACAAGTTGGGTAGATTTTCCCATTGCAATTTTAGCAAGAATGGCTTCTGGAATTATGATAAATTATATTGGCAAAGATTCTTTATTTAAAAGTCCTTTTGGTTTTTTCTTTAGAGCTTTAGGAGGTACACCTGTAGATAGAAGTAAAAACAACAAATTAGTTGATGCTATCGTTGACATTTTTAATTCAAGAGAAGAGTTTCGATTAGGTATGTCTCCTGAAGGAACTCGAAAAAAAGTAAAACGATGGAAAACTGGTTTTTACTATATTGCAAAAGGTGCAAATGTACCTATTGTTATGGCTACTTTAGATTTTGAAAATAAACGTATTAAAATTTCCGAACCTTATTATTTAACAGAAGATAAAGAAAAAGATTTTGCTTTTTTAAGGAGATTTTTCTTAAACGTAAAAGGGAAAAATCCAGAATTGTCTTAATATCAAAATTCTTAAAATTGTACTACAATTTCTTATTTGATATATTGTAGGGATTAAGATTGACAAAGAAATTATAAGTTTTACATATATAACTATTTTTCCAAAAAATTACTTTTTAGAGATTTTTTTACGCATATTTTTCTGCCACTTTTTGAGCTATACCTACAATTACTTCAGTAGCTTTTACCATAGATTCTACAGGCACATATTCAAAACGTCCATGAAAATTATGACCACCTGCAAAAATATTTGGGCAAGGCAAACCTTTAAAAGATAATTGAGAGCCATCTGTACCACCTCTAATGGGTTTAATTAATGGTTTTATACCTTTATCTTTCATTACTTCTTCTGCAATATCTACAATATGTAATACAGGTTCAATCTTTTCTTTCATGTTAAAATATTGATTTTTTATCTCAACATGAATTAAATCTTTACCTAACCTTTCATTAAAATCAAATGCAACTTTTTGCATCAAGTATTTTCTTTTTTCAAACAAATCAAAATTATGATCTCTTATAATATACTCTAAAACTGTTTGCTCAACATCACCTTTAATATCATGTAAATGAAAAAAGCCTTCATAATCACTCGTTTTTTCAGGTACTTCATCTTGTGGTAAAGCATTGATAAACTCACTAGCTATTAACATAGAATTTATCATTTTCCCTTTTGCATAACCTGGGTGTACAATTTTTCCATTTATAGTTACTTTTGCACTAGCTGCATTAAAATTCTCATATTCTAATTCCCCAATTTGGCTGCCATCCATAGTGTAGGCCCATTCAGCTCCGAATTTATCAACGTCAAATAAATGTGCACCTTTGCCAACTTCTTCATCAGGAGTAAAACAAATCCTTATTCTACCATGTTTTATAGAAGGATTATTGATTAAAAACTCCATAGCAGAAACAATTTCTGTAATGCCAGCTTTGTCATCAGCACCTAATAAAGTTGTACCATCTGTAGTGATTAAAGTTTGTCCTTTATATTGCAGTAGATCATCAAAATCATCAGGAGATAAAATAATTCTCTTTTCTTCATTTAAAATGATGTCATTACCTTGATAGTCTTCTACAATTCTAGGTTTTACATTGGCTCCAGTAAAATCTGGGCTTGTATCTATATGTGATACAAAACCAATAGTTGGCACTTCATAATCTAAATTGCTAGGCAAAGTAGCCATCAAATAACAGTTTTCATCTAAATCTACTTCTTGCATACCAATTGCTTTGAGTTCTTTCTCAAGAAGTCTAGCTAAATCCCATTGTTTTTCTGTACTTGGAAAAGCAGGATTATTAGGATCTGATTCAGTATCAATCATTACGTATTTTATAAATCGTTCTGTGATATGTTGTTTATTTATCATTGTTTTTTGATTTTGTATTTGTGCTGTCATTTCGAATGAAGTGAAACGAAATTGAGAAATCTCTTTAATTAAAGCGTAGATATTTCTCCTCAAGGTTGAAATGACATACTAACTGTATTTTTATTAATGAATTTTGATGGTTTCTATTCGTGATAAAGATTCACAAAGACGTTGATTTACTAGCGAATCTCCATAAACAGATGTTTTTGTTTGGATAAAATTTTGTGCATCTACTTTTACAAAGATATGACAAGTGGTAAAAAGGTATTTCCCTTTTTTGCCCTTGTAAATCATATAAATTGATGGTTTATCTAGTACTTTAACTTCCTTATGCTTTATTCTAATCAATTTTTTTGTAAGCTGTTCTTGCTCTTGTTTTAACAAAAAAGCTTCATTAAAATTGATGTTATTATTTACAAAAGTAACATCTAGTAATGTAGATTCTGTTAATTGTTTTGTAGTGTCTGCTGTAAATATTGAAGATTGTATTGCGTCTTTATACAAGTTTGTTTTCCAACTTTTTGGTATTTGAATAGAGAATTGATTTGTTACATCCTCTACAATTTCTAGATTATTTAAAGATGCTATTTTGCAATTAAAATCTTTATTGATTTCTGATGGAGTATTACATGAGAAAATAAGTGCTGTTATTAGAAAAAGAAAACTATTTTTTGACACGGATCTTACAGATTTATACAGATTTTTTAACTTCTAATTTAATCAACTTTGTTTCTTTGAGACTTTGCACATCTATATAACTTCAATTTAAAACCAACTTCCCAATTTTCTCATTACCACTTAACCAAGCTGTGTTTTTATCAACAAAATCGATAGCATAATAACCTTCTTTTGATACTTGTTTCCATGTAATTCCACCATCATTAGAAAAATCAATTCCAGTTTTGCCAACTGCAAAAACTTCTTTTCCATTGGTATTTGGTACGTATTGTATACAACTTTTGTAATTTGGGTTTTGCCCATCAGCAACTAGTGTCCACGTTTTTCCACCATCTTTAGTAATGGCTTTGTTGGCCTTGTTTTCTTCTGGTTTCGAATAATCTCCACCAATAATAATACCGTTAGTTTTATCAGCAAAATCAATAGAGTAAATTCCCTGTGGTCCATTTCCTTGAATTATTGGTGTATTAAAAATCTGCCAAGTTTGTCCATAGTCGTTAGACTTTAAAATACGTGCTTTTGTTCCTCCAGAAGCTATCCAAACTGTACTTCCAATAGTTTTAATATTGGTATTACTTGCTGCGAAAAAAGCTTCTCCTTCCTCAAAAACAGGTAGTTTATCACAAGGCAGTTTTGTCCAAGTATTTCCACCATCAGCAGTTAAAATGATTGATGCACAATTTTCTGTAGGATCACCAACAGCAATTCCATGCACATTATCTTCAAAGAATTTTACTGAATCATAAAAAACTTTTTCGTGTTCTTCTTTGTAAACTAACGTACTTTCCCCTTCAGAAATTTTATATAATAATGCTGGGTTAGCAATAGACAAAACAAAATAATCTTTACCATTAAAAGCTAAACTTCTAAAATGAGGAACAATAGAATCTTTATATTTTATTTTTAAAGCGTTTAAAGAAACACCTTTATCTGTTTTAAAACCAACATCACCTTTAGAACCCGCATAAAAAACACTATTTTTATCAACTGCCTTTATGGCTCTAATACTAGTTTTATCAACTTTAAATTCTTGAATAGTAATATTTTCTATAGTTCTAACTTCAATTTCTTTTTTGCAGTTTATAACTAGTAATAAACTACATAAGAGTAGTGGTATTCTTTTCATTTTTAGTTATTTTTATAAATCTAAAGTAAACAAATCATTTTGAGTTAATGAAAAAAGCGTTAGTTATTTCTGGAGGAGGAAGCAAAGGTGCATTTGCAGGTGGAGTTGCACAGTATTTAATGACTAAAGAACATAGAGAATATGATTTATTTTTAGGCACTTCTACAGGTAGTTTAATGGTTTCTCATTTAGCTTTAGGAATGTTAGACGAATTAAAAAAACTTTACACGAATGTAAACCAAGATACTATTTTTAGTAGCAATCCATTTAAAATTAAAAAAGTTGCAGGAGAAAAAGTAGTGAGTATTAATCATTTTGGTATGGTAAGAAATTTTTTTAAAGGTAGAAAAACCTTTGGAGAAAGTAAAAACTTGCATAATTTAATTAAAAATAACATCACCAAAAAGATGTATGAAGAAATTAAAGAAAGCAACAAAGAAATTGTAGTAACAGTGTCTAATTTAACCCAAAATCAAATTGAATACAAATCGAATAAAGACTGTACCTACGAAGATTTTTGCGATTGGATTTGGGGTTCTTGCAACTACGTACCTTTTATGAGTTTACTCGAAAAAGACAGACAACAATATGCAGATGGTGGTTTTGGTTCATTGGTGCCAATTAGAGAAGCTATTTTAAGAGGAGCTACAGAAATTGATGCTATTATTCTAGAAACAGAAGTGAGTCAGATTAATAGATTGCCAGCTAAAAACCCTTTTTCTTTATTGTTTGACGTGTTCGATTTTATGCTCACACATGTAGAAAGACATAATATTACCATAGGCAAATTAGCTGCTAACAACAAAGATGTAAAACTAAATTTATATTATACTCCAACAGTTTTAACAACAAATTCGTTGGTTTTCGACGAAAAAACAATGCGTAAATGGTGGAAATCTGGCTACAAATATGCAAAATCGAAACGCGAGGAATTAATGAGTGAATTTAGACCAGATATTTTAACAGATCAAGAAGTAGAAGAAGGTTTAGATGATGTTGAAAATTTGAATATTTAATTTTTCTTGAAGCTGTTTCCTGCTTTCAGCACTCGCTTTTTTTGCCTCAAAAAGCAAAAAAGAGCTCAAACAAATGCTTCAATCAGGGCTAAACTAGTTTGCCAACTTAACTAAAAACTAAAAAACTTTTTAAATATCTAAAAATGAAATTCGGAAAAGTAGATAATCCAGAAGAAATAGATTTTACATTACCAGAAACACACTCAAAGACATTAGAGGTGTTATCAAAATATAAGAAAAAAGAAAAACCTAACTTCTTTGTGGGTTGTGCAAAGTGGAACAGAGCAGACTTAAAAGGATTTTATCCAAGAGGTACAAAAGACGAGTTAGAATATTATTCAAAACAGTTTAATTCAATAGAATTGAATGCTACATTTTACAGAAATTTCCCTGCACAACAATTTGAAAAATGGAGAGGTAAAACACCTGATAATTTTAAGTTCTTTCCGAAATTAGGTCAAGAAATTAGCCATTGGAAACGTTTAAATGGAGTAGAAGCTGTAGTAAATTCGTACATTGATAATTTTAGCAATTTAGAAGAAAAATTAGGAACCATTTTTTTACAACTCCATGCTAATTTTGGACCTAAAAATTTTGAAGTACTAAAAAATTTTATTGAAAGTTGGCCAAAAGGTTTACCTCTTGCTGTAGAAGTACGTCATAAAGATTGGTTTGCAGATACATCAATATTTAATGATTTTACGCAATTGTTAGAAGAACATAATATAGCTAATGTTTTAGTAGATACAGCTGGTAGGAGAGATATGGTGCATAATCGTTTAACGAATAATGAAGCCTTTATACGCTATGTGGGTGCAAATCATGCATCAGATTATAATAGATTAGATGATTGGGTTGTAAAACTTAAAGAATGGATTGATGCTGGGTTGCAAAACATTCACTTTTTTATTCATCAGAATTTAGAAAAAGAATCACCTTTATTAGCAACACACTTTATTAAGAATGTAAATGCTGAATTTGGTTTAGATTTAAAAATACCAAATCAAAAAGATGATTTAGAAACTAATGGACAAATGAGTTTATTGTAAAGTATTTAATTTTTCTTCAACAAATAATAATTTCTTTCGCATTCTTCTTTTATTTTTTATGTTACCAACAAAAAATGGAATAGAAGCTCCAAAATACACTGCTGAATTTAAGTACATCAAACTTTTGTAACCATGTTGTGAATCTTTTCCTGCGTCAATTACAAGTCCAGTTGCTAATAAAAAAGCACCTGTACCAGACAATACATAAGACCAAACCTTATTTTGTTTTCTTTTTTTATTATAATAGGCTAATTCTTTTAAATCTTTATTAAAATCAACATCATTAAAAGTATAGTTATTCAACGATAAATTTAGTTGGTTTAGGTTTTTAACTTCCTTTTTTGTGAAATAATCATTAATAGATTTTTCTTGAGAGTTTATTGTATAAGCACTAACTAAAAGAAATAAAAAAATCTTGTTTTTCATCTTTATTTTATAAAATCAACATACATATTATTACTAGATGGTGTTGCCAATTTAGAATTGTAAATTTCTTCTGACTGAATACTATTTTTTCGAGAAACACCTTTAGCACCAGTAGCTATATAGACTAAAGTTCTATCTAATAATGGGTCAGAACGTTCACCCAGAACCCCTAAATTACCATAGTCTTCTGCTAAAAATACTCCAGGTAAACTTGTTGCTGGGGTAAAGCCTAAAGGTTCGTTAGTATTGTCTTTATTAGAAATTTCAAGCACAATTGGTTGCATAGCATAGGTGTGATTTGGATTTAAATTTGCTCCTGTTCTTGTGTACCCTTCAGAATCATACAAAGTTACAGAGCCTACTTGTTTACCAACTGTTTTAATACCTACTAAAAATACATCAATATAAGAACTCAAAGAATTAATTACTAATTCAGATGCTGATGCTGTGCTACCAGTAACTATAAAATAAACTCTAGTAAGTTCTAAACTATTAATATTTTCTTGGAGAACTATATTACCATTTGTATCTACATTTCTAATTTCATTGGTAAAATTATTTAGAAAACGTTCAGGAGGATTTGCCTCCATAACCTTTTCATTCCAAACTTCTTGAGAGTATAATTGTCCAGCAAATTGTCCAGTAACCATTCCTCCTAAATAAGTAGCAGTTCTTACAGAGCCTCCTCCATTATAACGTAAATCAATAACAAGATCATTAATGCCTTCTGATTTAAAATTGGCAAAAGCTGCATTTAATTGAGCATCAAAACTACTAGCAAATTGATTGTACATTAAATATCCAATTTTTTGAGTACCATCAGTAATTACTTTAGAAACTGCAATAGGATTTTCTTGTAACTGTGTTTTATTAAGCGTTATAGAATTTCCATTTCCTGTTGGGTTACCATTATTATAGTTAGCTAAACCAATAGTAATAGTTGTATTACTACCAAATAAAAGGCTTCTAGCATTGTTTTCATTTAGAGGAATTCCATCAACTGTGTCAAAAATCATACCTCTAGTAATACCTTCATTATCAGCAGGCGAATTAGGGATTACATAACGTACATAGCCAAATAGATCAGAAGGATTGTTTGCTTGCCTTACCAAACCAAACTCCATTCCTGTACTTAAAGTAATGCCTTGAAAAGAATTTTCTAAAGCAATATAATCATCAACAATAATAGAAAAACGATCTGTTGGTCTATTTAATAGACTCTCAAACAGGTTTTCTGGAGTAGGAAAACCCATTAAAAAACTATTTAATTGCCCTTGATTGCTAAAACGAGTGTCTCGTAAATTAGGAATGTCACTTTGCCATAGATAATATGCATTTAAACCTTTCCAAACAAAATCATGTACTTCTATATCTTCAGGAATACCTTCATCAGATTTAGAACACCCAACTGTTATTAATAAGAATACTACTAATATTAATGTATATTTAAACTTTACTTTCATAATGAAACTCTTTGTAAATTAAACGCAATTTAATGATAATTCGTATTTTTTTGAAACTTGATGTAACAAAATATATACTTCGTCGTCGTAATTATGTAAACCTGATAAAAAAAGAATAAAAGTATCAGATAACAAACAAAAACTAATGAACCAATCAGACTTTTTAAAAGTTGTTTTACCATTTAAAGATAAGGTTTTTAGATTAGCCAAAAGACTTTTGGTTTCTACTGAAGAAGCTGAAGATGCTACACAAGAACTGTACTTTAAATTGTGGAGGAGTAAAGAAAAAATTGCTGATTATAAAAATGTAGAAGCATTTGCTATGACAATGACTAAAAATTATTGTTATGATCGTTTAAAAAGCAAACAAGCAAGTAATTTAACATTAGTTCATAGTAATTATAAAGAAAAAGAAACGTCTTTAGACAAGAAAGTAGAATATCAAGACAGTGTAAACCAAGTACACCAATTGATAGAAGATTTGCCAGAAAATCAAAAGATAATTATTCAATTAAGAGATGTTGAGCAATATGATTTTGATGAAATCTGTAAAATGGTCGATATGAAACCAACAGCAGTAAGAGTAGCATTGTCTAGAGCAAGAAAAACAATAAGAGAAGCACTAATTAAAAAACACAACTATGGAGTTAGCTAACATAGAAAAATTAGTAGAAAAGTATGAAAATGCAACTACTACATTGCAAGAAGAAACAACTTTAAGAAACTATTTTACAGAAGGTAATGTTGCACCACATTTGCAAGAGTATGCATACATGTTTAACTACTTTACTACCACAAAAGATGAAACGTTTACAAAAACCATAAAGTTAGAACCAAAGAAATCTAAAAAGAGCAACTTAAAATGGTTATCTGTAGCAGCATCAATAGCATTATTGTTTAGTGTTTTTATTGGTAAACAAATACATGACAATAATCAAAGAAAAGAAGCAGAGCGTATTTATGCTCAAGTAAGTAAAGGTTTAGAGTTGTTATCCACAAACTTAAAAAAAGGAGAACAAGCTGTAGCAACCTTATATACTTACGAAAACAAAGTAAATAACGTATTAAAATAAAAACCAAGTAAAAATTAGTAAAACCAAGTAAACAAGTAAATTATGAAAAAAGTAATCCTATTAATAGCATTTGTAGTAGCACCAATGTTAACAAATGCACAATCTATCTTTGATACTTTTGAAGATATGGATGGCGTAGATATGGTAGTTGTTACCAAAGATGCTTTTGAATTGTTAAATAAATTCAAACCAAAAGATGTAAAAACAGATGGTAATGAAGTGATGGAAGCCTTTGAAATGATTAATGATTTAAATGAATTCAAAATGTTTTCAACAGATAATTTAGATATCGCTTCTAAAATGGAAAAATTAGTAAATACAGCAATTAAATCTAAAAAATTAACAGAATTAATGCGTATTAAAGAAGATGATTCTAGAGTTAAAATCTATGTGAAAGCTACCAAGAATAAAGATTATGTTAGTGAAGTTTTAATGTTTGTAAAAGGTATAGACAAAAAAACAAACGGAATGTCTGAAGCTATGGTAATGTCTTTAACGGGTAATATAGACATCAACAAAATGTCCGAATACACAGATAAGATTGTAAAAAAGAACAACAAGTAAAACAATTTAAATAAGAGGTGAGTTTTTAATTTACCTCTTATTTAAAAATAAAATTAATACAATGAAAAAATTAACCACATTATGTGCTTTAGCCTTTTTAGTACTATTTGCCAGTTCTTGTAAAAATGAAAAATCTTTGCAAGCTTACCTAGTAGATACTAGTGGAAAAGAAGGTTTTTACACTGGAGATTTACCAGTAAGTTCTGTTCTTTCTCCAAAAGCAGATGTTTCTGATGATGTAAAAGAAACCATAAAAAGCATAAAAAAAATAAATATTGCTTATCTGCCAAAAACAGAAGATAATACAGCTGCTTATGAAACTGAAAAAGCAAAATTGAAAAATATTTTTACAAGTGATGATTACAAAAACTTAATGTCTATGAAAATGAAAGGCATGAATGTAAAAGTGTATTATACAGGAGATACAGATGCTATTGACGAAGTAATAGCATTTGGATACAGCAAAAAAAATGGAGTAGGAGTAGCAAGGTTATTAGGAGATAACATGAACCCTGCAAAAGTAATTGAAATGTTAGAAAATGTAAAAATAGATGGAGATTCAAAATCGTTTGAGCAATTTGCAAAAATGTTTAATAACATCAACTAAACTTAAATTCTGAATAGTTCCTTATTTTAAAACTATTTTTAATAAATTTATCTACAAAACAAGTTGTAGCTTCTAATTAGAGGCCACAACTTTTTTATTATGGTACACTTTTTGAATTTAACTAGGCATTAACAAGCTAGTTACTTGTTTTTAGTATTTTTGACACCATTAGAAATGATTATATGAGATTTAGAGAATGCCTGTTTTTTGTATTTGTATCGATTTGTATTTCAAATTTTGCACAAATTACATCAAACTATAAAGCAGAGAGAGAAAAAGTACATAGTTTAGTACATACCAAATTAAAAGTTGATTTTAATTTTGATGATAAAACTATGAATGGAGAAGCTTGGGTAACAGCTAAACCTTATTTTTATGCTACAAATAAAATCATATTAGATGCCAAAACAATGATTATAAAGGAGGTTTCTATGAATAATAGAAAACTCAATTATACTTATGATGATTATGATTTAGAAATTACACTACCCAAAACTTATTCTAGAAACGAAACGTTTACTATTTACATTAAATACACTGCACAACCAGAAAAAGTTAAAGACAAAGGCAGTAAAGTAATTACAGATGCAAAAGGATTGTATTTTATCAACCCAAAAGGAATTGATAAAAACAAACCTACTCAAATTTGGACACAAGGCGAAACTGAAGCAAATAGTGCTTGGTTTCCAACAATTGATGCTCCAAATCAGAAAATGACACAAGAAATTTATATTACTGTTCCAAATAAATTCAAAACACTTTCAAACGGAAAATTAGTCAATCAAACCAAAAAAGGAAAAAACAGAACAGATTACTGGAAATTAGATAAAAAACACGCTCCTTATTTAGCATTTGTTGGAGTAGGTGAGTATGAAATTGTAAAAGATTATTACAAAAACATTCCTGTAAATTATTATGTAGAGAAAGCGTATGCACCATATGCTAAAGCTATTTTTGGTTTAACTCCAGAAATGATTGGTTTTTTTGAAAATAAATTGGGTGTAGCTTATCCTTGGAACAAATACAGCCAGATTGTAGTAAGAGATTATGTTTCTGGAGCTATGGAAAATACAACAACAGTTGTACATGGGGAAGAAGCGTATCAAAAACCTGGGCAATTAATTGATGAAAACAAACATGAAAAAACCATTGCTCACGAAATTTTTCATCATTGGTTTGGCAATTTAGTTACATCAGAAAGCTGGTCGAACTTAACATTAAACGAATCTTTTGCTAATTATGGAGAATATCTTTGGATAGAACATAAATATGGAAAAGTAGCTGCTGAAATGCATCATTTTGAGCAAGTAGAGGCCTATAAAAACGGACAGAATGAAACTAAAAATCTTGTTCGTTTTAATTATGATGATAAAGAAGATATGTTTGATTTAGTGAGCTATAACAAAGGTGGAGCTATTTTACACATGCTGCGAAATTATCTAGGTGATGAAGCCTTTTTTACAGGGCTAAAAGAGTATTTAACTAAATATCAATTTAAAGATGCTGAAGTGCATCAATTAAGACTGGTTTTTGAAGAGCTAACAGGTAAAGATTTAAACTGGTTTTTTAATCAGTGGTATTACAGTGCTGGGCATCCTAATATTGAAATTTCTTACGATTATAATTTATTAAGAAAAACAGTAACTGTAAATATCATTCAATTGCAACAGAATACTTTTCAATTTCCTTTTACGATTGATATTTTTGAAGGCACAAAAAAAACAAGACATCAAGTTTTTGTTGAAGGCAAAGATGCATCTTTTACCTTCTCTTACAATAAACAACCTACTTTTATTCAAGTGAATGCAGATAATGTTCTTCTGGCTGATATTAATGAGAATAAGGTGTTGAGTGATTATATTTTTCAACTGAAAAATGCAGATAATTTTGCTCACAGAAGAGAAGCTTTATTAGAAGTGGCAAAAAAACAAGTAGAAAAAAATGCATTTAATGCTGTTGTTGATGCTTTAGATGATGAAGCTTATCAAATAAGAATTCTGGCATTAAATAAAATTGATTTGATTAACAAGTTCTCAAAAAGAGGAGCTATTCAGAAAATCATGAATATGGCAAATAATGATAAGAAAACATTGGTTCAGGCAGAAGCTATCAATACATTAGGTAAACTTACAGATCCAGAATTGAAACCAATTTTTGCTGAAGCTCTAGAGAGCAAATCATATTCTGTATTAGGTAAAGCTTTAGTTGCCATGTACTATGTAGATAAACAACAAGCTATAGATAAATCTAAAGTATTGCCAGATGAAGTTCGTAAAATTTTGGCAACACCACTTACAAGAATTTTTATTGAAGAAAATGATAAAACAGAATTACCTTTTATAGCAAAAAGTGTGGTTTCTGGTATGTTTTTAACTGGTGATGATGCAACAAAAGCATTATATCA
Source organism: Polaribacter porphyrae (assembly GCF_002954685.1). Classification (GTDB taxonomy): domain Bacteria; phylum Bacteroidota; class Bacteroidia; order Flavobacteriales; family Flavobacteriaceae; genus Polaribacter; species Polaribacter porphyrae. Next base: position 521,130 of record NZ_MSCN01000001.1, read on the forward strand.
AAAAGCATTTCAGCAAATTTCTAAAAGTAACAATACTGAAGCTATTCAGAATGTTGTTGAAGATATGGTTGTGAAGGGAAAGCAATTTAAAGGATTTAATTTTGATAAAGTGGTAATCAATTTAATGCGAAGAATGATAGACAGTCAAAAGAAAATAAACCATAGTAATAAAATAAGAAATATTGCTATTATTAAAGATGCTATGGCTAAATTGTTGTAAGTTTTAGGTTAAATTATTGGTTTTAATTTGAGTAACCAAATAATATAATACCAGAGAACAAATTAAAAATATCAATAAATTTATAGTTAAATTTTTAATATTATCTCTTTTGGATTTGCTTTTGATTTGAGACTTTATTTCCTTTAATTCAGATTCGCTAACTTTTTTGAATTCCAAGCCATTGACACTATTGCTTTGTAAATTCTTTTTTCGTTTATCTAAATCAAACTTAAGTTTCTTTTTTCTATTTTTTGCAGCTTCTTGTCTTTTAATAAGCATTGTTAATGCACCCCAACTATCCATTTTTTATTTTAAATATAATAAAAATTTAGAAAAGATAAATCTATTTTGAATTTTCAATAGCTAAAGAATGTTTACTGCAAACGCATTTCAATCCAAGATTTAAAACTATAAAAATTTTGAGGTGCAACTCCATGACCTACTGGATATTCAGAATATACATTTTGTAAACCTAAATTATCTAAAAAAGGTTTACTGTTTCTAGCCCAATCCACAGGTAATACTTGATCTACACTGCCATGAGAACAATAATATTCAGTTTTTATATTTTTAGAAATATTTTTAGGAATCATATCCTTGTTAATATAACCACTTAAAGCGAGTATGTAGTTTACTTTATTTGGATACATAAAACTTAAAGAATAACTTAAAATAGCGCCTTGGCTAAAGCCCAATAAGAAGGTTTTATCAGGGTTGGTGTTGTATTTTTCTTTAATTTCATCAATAAAATCAGCAATTTTGATAATAGATTCTTTAGCTTGTTTTAAATCAGAGAATTTACCATTTACATCATCAAAATTAATGGCATACCAAGCGTAACCACCAAAGCCCATGCTATTTGGTGCTTGTGCACTTACAATTAATAATTCATCTGGCAACTCATCAGCAAAAGAAAATAAATCTTGCTCATTACTTCCATAACCATGTAGTAAGATTAATAATGGTGGTTTTTCTGTGATTGTTTTAGGCTTTCTTACTATATAATGTAAACTCATATAAAATTATTAGTTTTAAAACTAAATACCATTAAACCATCGTTGAAAATATTCCCCAACAACTGGTACTTGTTTTTCTTCACCTTTAATAGCGCCTATAAAACCAATAAACCATAATATTACTAAAAAAAGAAAAACAATACCACCTATAAATTTACCTAGCATATCAAAAACTAAATACTTATTTATCATGCCCATAATAAAAATTCCAAAGAATTGTCGTATGTGAAAACTTGTAAAAGAGTTCTTCTTACTGTTGTTCATAATGAAAGCAACTAGAGTACCTATTATGGTAAAATATGCAATAATTGCAGCGGTTTTTCCTTCGTTTACAGTTTGATTTTCCATAATGTCTATTTTAAAATGATTTGATTATTAGCAATAACTCCATAAACAATACCTTTTAGATTTTTATTGATAAAAGGACTGTTTTTTGAAGTTGATAATATGTTTTTTGAAGTAAAAGTGTATGTTGTGTCAGGATTGAATAATGTAATATCTGCTTTTTTTCCTTCTTTTATCGAGTAATTTTCAATACCAAAAATCTGCTTTGGTTTTGTTGTGATGCAAGTAATATAATCATCTAGATTTAGAACTGAATTTACAGCTCCAAATAAACTTTCTAAACCAATTACGCCATCTTTTGCCTCACTGAATTCTACTTTTTTATTTTCAATATCTATAGGATTGTGGTCTGAAGTAATAATATCAATCACTCTATTTTTTACAGCCTTTATAAGTGCTTTAGTATCTTCTGTAGTTCTTAAAGGTGGATTTGTTTTAAAATTACTATCAAAACCATGTAATTCATCATCTGTTAATGCTAAATGATGAGCTGTAACACTACAAGTAACTTGTAACCCTTTTTTCTTGGCTTCTTTAATAAGTTCTACAGATTTTGCAGTAGAAATAGTTGGGATATGTAATTTACCTCCAGTATATTCTAACAGAAATAAATCTCTTGCAATTTGAATATGTTCTGCCAAAGCAGGAATTCCTTTTAAACCTAATTTTGTACTATTAATCCCTTCATTAGCTATTCCTTCACCAGCAATGGAGTTGTTCTTTGGAAAACTTAACACTAAACCATCAAAATTTTGAGCATATAATAATGCTATTTTCAAGAGATTATCATTTTCTACAGGTAAATTATAATCACCAAAAGCAACTGCTCCAGATTGTTGCATATCATACAGTTCTGCCAATTCTTTACCTTCGCTTTTTTGAGTTAAAGCACCAATTGGGTAGAGCTTTGTAGCAGAAAAATTTGCTTTGTTTTTTAAATATTCAATATCAGATTTAGAATCGACTACAGGGTTTGTATTTCCATTAACAGCAACCCCAGTAAAACCGCTTTTTGCAGCTACTTGCAAACCATTTTCTATAGTTTCTCTTTCTTCAAAACCTGGCTCACCAAAAGAAACACTACTATCAAACCAACCACAAGAAACATGTAAGTTTTCTAATTCTATAATATTATAGTTTTCTTTAGTTTCAATACTATCAGCAATTTTTTCAATAACTCCGTCAATAATTAAAATATCTTTTTTTTGATTATGGTAAGGACTTTCTGCATCAATAATTAATGCATTTTTGAGAAGTGTACTCATGGTTTATAGAATTTTAAAATCAAAATTTCTAGCAACAAAGATACAATTGCCAACGCTAAAAACCATTTCCAAAGCCATTGAACTTCATTTTTTTCATTCAAATCAGTAAAAACCTCTGGTATTGAAGATGACATTGACATGTTTTTATACTCTTTTTGTAAAGTTTTCAAATCAAAATAATTCAAAGAACTTTCTTCTTTTGGTGTATTATATGCGATAGTGTTTAACGTGTCAATTTTGTTAGTAATATAATAGAAACCAGACTCCAAAGGTTTGTCTTTGGTGGTGATTTTTACTTTATTTTGAAATGTCTGTTGAGGTGGAATAAAAGATTCTATATCATTCTTGATAGTTAAAATTTCATCTTTGTTTAAAGAAACGTCAACATCTATTGTATTTTCATCATCTAAATAATTGTACAATTTTGAATGCTGAAAACTTAATTTCGCAAAGTTATAAAACACAGGTACAATTAACGGTGAGTTTAAAAAGTTGCTATTCTCTTTTGAGATGGCACTTGAAATAAAATAAATATCGCTATTTGAGTTCTTAACTTGGCTTATGAAAGGCAAATTATTCTCAAAAGAAACTATTGTGTTTCCATTTCTAAATTGAGTAGGGTAGTAGCTTTTTACAACAGGATACTGAAAATTCTGTACGTTTTTAGAAAACACATTTTTAAAAAAAGGCTGATTGTAATTGATGTTAGTAATTTTTAAACTGTCATTTCTTTTTACTTGTAAAGTAAATTTTCCAAGTTTAGATAAAAAACTATTGTAGGTATTTAGTGTTAAATTTACACTTGGAATGATGACAACTGTGCCTCCTTTTTTAGAAAAATCAACAATACTATTCCCTAAAATAGTTGGCATGTCATCCAGCTCATTTAAGATGATAATTTGTTGTTTGCTAAACGAATTATAATTTATGTTTTTAAGTGATGTTTGAGTGAAGTTAAACTCATTATTTGTGTAAATTTTCGATAGGTAATTTGTTTCTTTTCCAATACTTAAAACATTAATTTTTTTTGTAGTATTTAAACTAAAATAAAATGTATTATCAAAATTAAAAGTGTCGCTAAAAGTTATTTGTATTTTGCCTAAAAATTTTGATTGATTTTGTACAGTAAATGAAATTATTTTATCTGAATTTTTATCAATAGAAAATGTTTGCTTACTGATTAGTTTTTCATGATTAAAAATTGCAATAGGGATATTGTTTTTGGCACTTCCTACATTTTTTATTTTCACATTAATTAAAAAGTTTGATGTTGTAGTATTAGTTACAAATAAACTATCAACAGAAAGATTACTTTTTATACTTGGTGTTAGCTGAATTGCTGAAAAAGCAGGTGTTACATTTGTAAACTTATATTTGTAATTATATTGAAAATCAGATATTAATATGTTTTTAACTAAAGTGTTTGTTTTGTATTTATTGTTGTTGGCTATTTTTAATAAAATGGTACTGAAATCTAATTTTTTTGAAGTAGTTTTAAGATTTAGCAACTCTTTTTTAAGATCATCATAAGAAATATTTTGATAAAAATTAGCGTTTGTTTGCAAACTATAAAAGTCTTTTGTATTTGCATTGTCTATTATTTCCTGTGAGGCTACTTGCAGTAGATTTCCTTTCTCTCCTTTCGTATTTGTACTCAAAGAATTATCTAAATAAATAAAAGTATGCTGATTTGTATTGGTGTTTTTATTGCTGAAATAAGGTTGAGAAAAAGCAAAAAATATCGCAGAAAACAAAAGCATTCTTGTTGCTAAAATAAGAAGCTTTTTTAATCGAGAACTTTTACGAGTTTCTTGTATTAATTTTTTTAAAAATGCAACATTAGTAAACGGAACTTTTACAAATTTTTGTAACTGAAATAAGTGTACTAAAATTGGTATAATTAATAGCCATAAAAAGTATAAAACTTCAGGATTTTTAAATTGCATTAATTAGTATTTTGCAGGTTTTCCTTTAGATAAACTATTCGTAATAAAAGTTCTTAAATCATCGTTGGCTTTTTGTAAATCTTCATTTCGTAAATACATCATGTGTCCACTTCTATAACCTTTAAAAAAGAACCTATCTTTCATTTTTCCACTTGGATCAGTTTTCCACATGGTATATTTTGCTCCAAAATATGTTGTAGCTCCATCATAATAACCAGATTGTATTAAAACTTTCAAGTATGGGTTTTGAGCCATGGCTTGTCGTAAACCTTCTCTAACATTATTATTTCTATTATCCCAAGGTCTTACAGGTCCAAAAACATTATAAGTCACATCAGTTTTAAAATTTAAGTGTTCTCTAATGTAGTAGTTAATTGCAGGAGTAAAAGAATGTAACCAAGAGGTTAATTCTGAATTAAAATCTGGTCTTGTGCCAATTACACGTTTATCTAAACCTAAATATCTCGAATCTAATCTCCCAATGGTTTGTCCTGTTTTATCTCTCAATAATTCTTTCCAAAAAAATGAAGGCGATACTTCTAGATTATTTTGCAAGATTACCTTTTTGCTTAAACCAGAATAATAGGCAAACTTTTCTGCGACTTGATTTTTTTCATTTTCAGAGATAAAACCGCCTTTAGCTATTGCTGGTAATAAATTATTGATGGCATAATTTTCTGCTTCTGGTAAAATTTCTAATAAATCTTTGCTCTGTAATGCTGTAGGTAGCATTTTATGATACCAAGCTGCAGCAGTAAAGTAAGGTAAATTAATTGCGTAATCAACAGAACTTTCTGTTCTTAAAACTTTATAATCTGCAGGAGAAACCATAATTACACCATTTAAATACATCCATTGTCTGTTTTGTAATTCAGCAGCTAACCCCATAACTCTTGTACCTCCATAACTTTCACCAATAATATATTTAGGTGATTTCCATCTATTATTTCTTGTGATGAATGTATTTAACCAACTTGCCAAATATTTAACATCAGCATTGATACCAAAGAATTTAGATTTGTCTAGTTTTTCTCCTTTTGCAACAACAGGTCTAGAGTACCCTGTATTTACAGGATTTACATATACAATATCAGCAACATCTAAAATAGAATTTGGATTGTCTTTAACTCCATAAGGTTGTATAGGAAAACCTTCATCATCAATTTTTAGCACTTTTGGACCTGTATAAGCAATATGCATCCAAACAGAGGCTGAACCTGGCCCACCATTAAAAGACATAATAATTGGTCTGTTTTCATCATTTTTAACATCACTTCTTTTGTAATACGTATAATATAAAGATGCTATAGTTTTTCCGTTTGCATCAAAAACAGGTTGCATCCCTGTAGTTGCTTTATAAGGTATGGTTTTACCTTTTATTACCACAGAATTTGTAGTAACTACTACTGTATCTAAAGGAATTCTATGATCTTGTGAAGAAGTATGTAAAGAGAACAATATGCTAAAAAGAAAAATGATTTTTTTCATAAGAATAGATTTGTTTATTTGAATCCAAGTCGATTCCAAAAATAGCCAAAATAATAGAATTTGTTTTGTTAATATTGATTTAAGATTTAGTTAGTAACCTATATTTTATGTAAATATTTCTTCTCATTAGGAAGAGTTAGAGGAGGCTTTTTTTCAAAACTTTTCGAAGACACCCAAGCCAAAAAGAGCAAAATCGTATTTTACAGGATCTTTTTTGTCAAATTTTCTCAAACTTCTATCAAGTTCTACTAAAGCTTTCCAATCGTTTTGTTTTCTATTGAGAAGTTTTAATTTTCGAGCTACATTACCTGAATGAACATCTAAAGGACAAGACAAATTTGCAGAACTATGGGTTTTCCAAATACCAAAATCAACACCAGTTTTATTGTTTCTAACCATCCATCTTAAAAACATATTGATGCGTTTAGCAGCAGAATTTTTTAAAGGATCAGAAACATGTTTTTGAGTTCTTTGTTGATGCTCAATCTCAAAAAAAATCTTTTTAAATTGATGAATTGCAGTTTGGTAATTGGTTGTAGCATCTTTTATTTGTAATACTTTTTCTAAACCCTTGCGATTTTGATAAATATTCTTTAGTGATTTCATAAAAAACTGAAAATCAATATGATTAAAAGTTCTATGAACAAAATTTTGTAATCGCTCTAAATCTTTTTCTTGATGATTGATGATAAAATCATGAGGTGCATTATCTAAAAAGTGCATCATTTTATGAGCATTTTTGATAATCATTTTTCGATTACCCCAAGAAATAGTTGCTGTTAAAAATGCAGCAATTTCAATATCTTCTTTTTTGGAAAACAAATGTGGAACTTGTATTGGATCAGATTCTATAAATTTTGGGTTATTGTATTGAATTACTTTTTCCTCTAAAAATTCTTTTAATTGAGTTTTATTCATTTATTAAGATAATGTGCTAATTGTCAAAAAGAAAGAATTATAGATGCAATGTAAAAGCACTGCCCACCAAAAACCAAAACGCACTCTTAAAAAACCTAGTGATAAGCCAACAAATAGCTGTGGAATTACTAATAATGGAGTTAGTAATAAAACATTGGTTGTAATGTCAAAATTTGTGATATGAATTAAACCAAAGATTATTGTAAAAACATAAAATGCAATTTTAAATACTTTTGGTTTTTTAAATAAGGTAATTGGTGCTCTGAATAACAGTTCTTCAATTAGCGGTACAAAAAAACCTCCTAAGAGTATAATTTTATATAAAGCCATATCTTTAAACATGGCTTCAACTTTATGATTATCCATGTTTACCCAATTCATTTCTTCAATAAAAATGAATATTGGAGTAGTTAATATACCTACAATAATACAAAAGATGAAAATTTTAAAAAATACTCGAAAACGATAATTTAAAGATTTATTTTTATCACTTTCTAAAACAGGATTTTTAATATAGTTTATAAACTCTAAAAAAGTTTTTTTCATTGTTTTGTTTTACAATTTGTAGCTTGATGTTTTAAATTGTTACAAAATTAGATAATTACACCATCTTTCATTACCAATTTTCTATCAGCCATATTTGCTAATTCTTGGTTATGAGTTACTAAAACAAAAGTTTGCCCAAATTCATCACGAAGTTTAAAAAATAATTCGTGCAAGTTTTTTGCAGATTCACTATCTAAATTACCACTTGGTTCATCAGCTAAAATAACTGAAGGATTGTTAATCAATGCCCTAGCAACAGCAACTCTTTGCTGTTCTCCACCTGAAAGTTCATTAGGTTTATGATCTATTCTTTGTGATAACCCTAAAAAATCTAATAATTCTCTAGCTTTTATTTCTGCTTCTTTTTTAGATTTTTTGCCAATAAAAGCGGGAATACATACATTTTCTAATGCAGTAAATTCTGGTAATAATTGGTGAAATTGAAAAATAAAACCAATATGATTGTTTCTAAAATTAGAGATTTCTTTATCAGAAAGGTTTTTTAAAGAGATATCATTAATTTTTAATTCAAAATCTTGTTCTTTTTTAGGTTTATCTAAAGTGCCTAAAATTTGAAGTAATGTTGTTTTTCCTGCACCTGAAGGACCAACGACACTTACTACTTCGCCTTTTTTAATCTCTACATTTAATCCTTTTAAAACCTCAACATTACCATAATATTTATGGATATTCTTTGCAACAATCATAATAAATATATAAACCTCTAAAGTATAAAAAAACGAATACACTAATGAAGATATATTCGTTTTAATTCAATATTAAGTTGGGGATATATTAAAAAATATTTTTAAGCCTATTATAATCAATAAAATATACAAATCTTACAGAAATGGTATGTCTTTGAGATTGGTCAAAAAGATTTTCTATATTTTCAAAAAAGTTTAAATTTGAATTTGTATTAGAATTAAATATTGAGTTTCTGTAAAATGCGATTAATTGACTTCCAGGTGCAAATTGCCAAATGTAATTCAAATCTAAATTCCAACTATTAAAGTTTACATTATCTCCTTGATAAGTTGTATTTGGATCCAAACCACCTTCTGCATTTAAATTGTTAAAGCTAATATAACTTACAGCTTCCCAAAAATGCCTAAAACTTAATGATAATGAGGAGTTTGTATTAAAACTATATTTGCCAGCAATTGTATTTGTATAGTTTTTACGGTCTCTAAATCCGAAGATAATATTATTTGCTGTTTCATCTACATAACCTTGGTCATCATTGGTCTTATTAAAACGCAATCTGTATCGTAAAGAAAATTGATTATTAAATCGATAACGAGGAGAAAAACTGTACCCATATCCAACTTTTGGGTTGTTGGTATAGCCTGTATAATATCCATTTACATTTAATGCTAATTTCTTTTGCGAGTTTGTAGAGATAAATCCGTTTACATTTAAACGTTCTGGTTGTAAAAAGAATTGACCACTTGTTGTACCTTGCCTTGGTTCAAAAAAATCTTTTTCTTCACTACCATAATTTAAAAAGCCTCCAAATGAAAACCTTTCTTTGGTTTGTGCATTTCCACCAATTCCTGTAAAATAACCTGTATATGTTCCAGAGAAATGTTGAAAGTTTATATTATGATATGAGTTGAACCAAATTCTATTAAAATTTTTAGTGGCTTTTACAGTTCTCCAACCTAAATTTCCATATATAGTTTGTTGATCGTTTGTGAAGAGAATCCCTAAATCATTTGGGTTAAAGTCTTTATTTTCAAAATTATAACCTACTTCCCAAAACCAATTTCCTGAATTGTAACCAAAACTATTATCAAAAGTCCAACCTGTATTTGGGTTGTTTGGATCATCAGAAATAGTACTCATTCTTACAGAACCATCAGCATTATATCTACTATCTTTGGTTTCTATATGCCAATCCATTGCAGTAACATTTGCATCTCTAAATCTTCCATCTCTAGTAACATTTGTATTAATCAAAGAAATTGTAGAATTTTGATTAAACTGCTGATCTAATACTAATATGTTGTAGTTTGTAAAAGGGTCTATAACTTCTTTTCTTGTTTGCCCTGTTTGATTATCTTTAATAGTTGCTTCTGCTTTTTGAGTAATCGCATTAAAAAATCCTATACCTAATCCATTTTTAGTTCTACCAGAAACTTTAATGGCATTAATCATGGTTGTTTTATTAGGATAATCTATAATTTCTTCATTGGCGTTTAAAGTACTAGATACATCAAACTGATCAATTGGAGGACCACCAATCCTTCTAGAGTAAAAAAGGTTTGCTATGTTAAATAATTCTGTACCTTCTGTAAAAAATTGTCTTTGTTCTGTAAATTGTTGTTCAAAAGGGCCTAAATTTAAAACGACATCATCAAAACCAACCTGACTAAAATCAGGAACTAACGTAGCGTCTAAAGTAAAGTTTTCTGTTAAACCATATTTAATATCCATACCTACATTCCAATCAAAATCTGTAGTGCCTTCAAAAGTATTTGTGACAGCAGATGCATAAGGATATAAATTTAATCTTGTAGGTGGTTTAATATTTCTTAATTCCGTAACCAAGCCATCATATTGTGTCCACCTTCCAACAGAATTATCTACAAAAGTCCAAGTGTGTTGCTCATTTAACAATTCTAAACGTCTATGAAAGTTGAAACCCCATTCTTGTACTTTTCTGTTTGCAAAACGTAAAGCTCTGTATGGTATTTCCATTTCTACATTCCATCCTTTTTCGTCTATTTTAGCAGAACTGTCCCAAACAGCACTCCAATTAAAATCTTCTCTACCATTTGAGATGTTGGCATCAGCTTGGTTACCTGTAGATTGTACAATAAATTCAAAAGGATTTTGCCCATCATCATTTGGATTAATTGTTACCAAAAAGAAATCAGCGATTGTAAAATTATCTCTCACAGCAAATTCTTTTGGGATATTTGCAGGATCTGGATCATTCATTTGAGCAGAAATATATATGGCATTATCATCATAAACTACTTTTACAGTAGTTTGATATTCGTCTTTAACGGCTTCACCATTTTCTGGTCTAAACACAACAAAGTTTGTAGCTATTTCTGCATTATTCCAAGCTTCATCATCTAAAACGCCATCAATTTTTGGAGCTTTTTCTATTCTTAAAGCCTTTATTGTTTTACGTTCTTTTTTAGTCTGTGCTGTAAACTGATAGATAGAAAAACAAACTATCAGTAGTAGTAAATTTTTTTTAAACATGTATTTTTGGTTGATTGTGTTTAAACACGATGCGAATGTATTTATCATTTTTTGTGCTAAATCATAACATCATGTTAATTATTAGAGAGACATCTTAAAATTTAAAGCGTTACAGATAATAATTGTTAATTAAATCTTAAAATATTTTGTACACCAAAATTATGTACTCAATAATTATGTAAAAAAGTAAATGTATTGAAGTGTAGAAAACAAGTATTGAACCGTTGCAAAATTTTATGAAATAATTGATATAAGATATTTATTGAATTTGTATTTTTGTTTCCGTTTAAAACGAATACAGATGAACTTACACGAATATCAAGGTAAAGAGATTTTAAGTAGTTTTGGAGTAAGAATTCAAAGAGGAATTGTTGCAAGTACTCCAATAGAAGCAGTTGCTGCTGCAAAAAAATTAACAGAAGATACTGGTACAGATTGGCATGTTATTAAAGCACAAGTTCACGCAGGTGGTCGTGGAAAAGGAGGAGGAGTAAAACTAGCCAAAAATATAGAGCAAGTAGAAAGTATTGCTGATGATATTTTGGGTATGATGTTGGTTACACCACAAACTTCTGCTGAAGGTAAATTGGTAAATCAAGTTTTAGTTGCAGAAGATGTATATTATCCAGGAGACGAAGAACCAGATGAATACTATATGTCTGTGTTGTTAAACAGAGCTACTGGTAAAAATATGATTATGTATTCTACTGAAGGTGGAATGGATATTGAAACTGTAGCAGAAGAAACGCCACATTTAATTTTTACTGAAGAAATAGATCCATTATTAGGATTAATGCCTTTCCAAGCACGTAAAGTAGCTTTTAATTTAGGTTTGTCTGGAGTGGCTTTTAAAGAAATGACAAAATTTGTTACTGCTTTATATACTGCTTATATCAAATCTGATTCTTCAATGTTTGAAATAAATCCTGTTTTAAAAACATCAGATTCTAAAATAATGGCAGTAGATGCTAAAGTTTCTTTAGATGAAAATGCATTATTTAGACATAAGGATTATGCAGCAATGCGTGATTTACGTGAAGAAAACCCAATTGAAGTAGAAGCAAAAGCTGCAGGTTTAAACTATGTAGATTTAGATGGAAACGTAGGTTGTATGGTTAATGGAGCTGGTTTAGCAATGGGAACTATGGATTTGATTAAAGAATCTGGAGGAGAGCCTGCTAACTTTTTAGATGTTGGTGGTACTGCTGACGCTCAAAGAGTTGAAACTGCTTTTGGTATTATTTTAAAAGACCCAAATGTAAAAGCTATTTTAGTAAATATTTTTGGAGGTATTGTACGTTGTGACAGAGTAGCACAAGGTGTTGTTGATGCTTACCAAAGTATGGGCGATAAAATTACGGTGCCAATTATTTGTAGATTGCAAGGGACTAATGCTAAAGAAGCAAAAGAATTGATAGACAATTCTGGTATGGAAATTATTTCTGCAACAGAATTCCAAGAAGCTGCAGATAAAGTTGCTGAAGTTTTAAGTGCTTAATTATTTTTAGTTTAGATATATTTAAAAACCTCGTGAAAACGAGGTTTTTTTGGTTTATAAATTCATGTAAGTTTTATAATTTTCAACAGCAATAATATCTTAATTTTAAACCTGTTCCTTCAAAACCTTAATCTCATCTCGTAATTTAGCGGCTACAATAAAATCTAATGCTTTAGCAGCAACTTCCATAGCTTTACGCTTTTCTCTGATACGTTTTTCAATTTCTTCTTTTGGTAAATACTGTAAATCTTGCTCTGCAGCTACTTGCTTGGCATTGTCATAATGATAGCTAGAAACTGCAGATTTAGTTAAAGTATCTTCAATTTTCTTGTTAATTTGAGTAGGTACTTTATTGTGTTTGGTATTGTAAGCAATCTGAATTTCTCGTCTTCGATCGGTTTCATCAATTGTTTTTTGCATACTGTCAGTTATTTTATCAGCATACATAATTGCCAAACCATTTACATTACGTGCAGCCCTACCTACAGTTTGTGTCAAGGATTTGTTATTACGCAAAAAACCTTCTTTATCAGCATCTAAAATAGCAACTAAAGAAACTTCAGGTAAATCTAAACCTTCACGTAAAAGATTTACACCAATTAAAACATCAAACAAACCTTTACGTAAATCTTGCATAATTTCTACACGTTCTAAAGTATCAACATCAGAATGAATATATCTACAACGAATATCAACTCTAGTTAAATATTTGGTCAACTCTTCTGCCATTCTTTTGGTTAAAGTTGTTACCAAAGTTCGTTCGTCTTTTTCTACTCTCAATTGAATTTCTTCAATTAAATCATCAATTTGATTTAGACTTGGACGCACTTCTATTGGTGGGTCTAGCAATCCTGTAGGTCTTATAATTTGCTCTACGAAAATTCCTTCAGATTGCTTTAATTCATAGTCTGCAGGAGTTGCAGACACATAAATAACTTGATTTTGAATACCTTCAAATTCTTCAAATTTTAAAGGACGATTATCCATGGCTGCTGGCAATCTAAAACCATATTCTACTAAATTTTCCTTTCTACTTCTATCTCCTCCATACATGGCATGGGTTTGAGGAACAGTTACATGACTTTCATCAATAACCATAATATAATCATCTGGAAAATAGTCTAACAAACAGAAAGGTCTTGTGCCTGGTGCACGTCCATCTAAATAACGCGAATAATTCTCAATACCAGAACAATAGCCCAATTCTCGAATCATTTCTAAATCAAACTCTGTGCGTTCTTGCAAACGTTTTGCTTCGAGATGTTTCCCAATTTCTTTAAAATAATCAACTTGCTTTACCATATCATCTTGAATTTTATGAATGGCATCTTGTAATACATCAGGTGAGGTTACAAACAAGTTTGCAGGATAAATTGTAAGGTGTTCAAACTTTTCGATAATAGTATTCTTCTCTAAATCAAAAGCTTCAATTTCTTCAATTTCATCACCAAAAAAATGTACTCGATAACCATTATCACCATAAGAAGGATAAATAGTTACAACATCTCCTTTTACTTTAAATTTTCCGCTTTTAATCTCAATTTCTGTTCTTGAATACAAGCTTGTAACTAACTGGTGTAAAAATTTTGTTCTAGAAATTTGTTGCCCAACATGAATAGGAATCACATTCTTTTTAAATTCTGTAGGATTACCAATACCATATAAACACGAAACAGATGCCACAACTAAAACATCACGTCTCCCAGAAAGCAGAGAAGAAGTGGTGCTTAAACGTAATCTTTCAATATCTTCATTGATGGATAAATCTTTTTCTATATACGTTCCTGAAACAGGAATGTAGGCTTCTGGTTGATAATAATCGTAATAAGAAACAAAATACTCTACTGCATTTTTCGGAAAAAATTGCTTGAACTCTGAATACAATTGAGCAGCTAATGTTTTATTATGAGCTAAAACCAAAGTGGGTCTTTCTACATTTTTTACCACGTTTGCAACAGTAAATGTCTTACCAGAACCTGTAACACCCAAAAGTGTTTGGTACTTTTCACCAGAGTTAATGCCTTCTGATAATTGTTTAATTGCTTCTGGTTGATCTCCTGTTGGAGAAAATTCTGATTCAAGTGTAAATTGCATCTTGTAAAAATACGCATACTTACTATCTTTTAAAAGAAGTAAAATTTAAATTTTTCTTATTTTTATAGGATGGATTTATTCTCTTCAAAAACCATCAAAAATATTTTGCCTTTTGATGGTATTACGAATTATCATGGCATTGTTTTAAATAAAAAACAATGCGATTTTTATTATCAAAAGTTGTTAGAAACCATAAATTGGAAAAATGATGAAGCTATTATTTTGGGTAAAAAAATTATCACAAAAAGAAAAGTGGCTTGGTATGGAGATTCAGCATATTCATATACCTATTCTAAAGTTACAAAAACAGCAAATATTTGGACAAAAGAATTATTAGAATTGAAACAAATTGTTGAAAAAGAAAGTAACGAAACTTACAATTCTTGTTTATTAAATCTCTATCATTCAGGAGAAGAAGGGATGGCTTATCATTCTGATGGAGAAAAAATGTTGAAGAAAAACGGAGCAATTGCTTCTTTATCTTTAGGAGCTGAACGTAAATTTTCATTTAAACATAAAAACACCAAACAACGAGTTGATATTTTTTTAGAAAGAGGAAGTTTACTAGTAATGAAAGAAGGTACTCAAGCCAATTGGTTACATAGACTGCCACCAACAAAAAAAGTACAAACTCCAAGAATTAATTTAACTTTCAGAACAATAATCTTATAAGTACTTTTGTAATCTAAATATTCAGACTTGAGTAATAACCAAGATTCAATTAATATCAATAAATTTATCAGCTCAACAGGAATTTGTTCACGTAGAGAAGCTGAAAAATTAATTATTGAAGGTAGAGTTACTATTAACAAAAACGTTGCACAATTAGGAAATCGAGTTTTTAAAAAAGACGTTGTAAAAGTAGATGGAAGGTTATTGCAACAAAAACCAAAAACACTTTATATTGCTTTAAACAAAACAGTTGGAATCGTTTCTACAACAGATTCTAGAGAAAGAGATAATATTGTAAATCACGTTAATCATCCTCAAAGACTTTTTCCTATTGGTAGATTAGATAAGCCTAGTGAAGGGCTAATTTTTCTTACAAATGATGGAGATATTGTAAATAAAATTTTACGAGCTGGCAATAATCATGAAAAAGAATACATTGTAACTATTGATAAACCAATAGACGATTATTTTATCAACAAAATGAGTAATGGAGTTCCAATTTTAGGAACTATTACCAAAAAGTGTAAGGTAGAAAAAATATCAACAAAAGTTTTTAAAATAATTTTGGTACAAGGTTTAAACAGACAAATTCGTAGAATGTGTTCGCATTTAGGTTATGAAGTTACCAAGTTAAAAAGAACAAGAATTATGAATGTAACTCTTGGTAATTTAAAATCTGGAGATTGGAGAGAGCTTACTGATGATGAAATGAAAGTTATCAATGCAATGATTTCATCTTCTTCTAAAACAGAAGAAGCTTCTGTAATAAAAGAGAAAACAAAAGCTCAAAAACCAAAAAGGAAAAGTGTTCCTAAAAAAAATGATTTTAATAAAAAAAGTGCTTCATTTAGAAAATCATCACCCAAAAATAAAAGAAAAAATTCAGGTTTTTCGTCAAAAAAGAAAAGACGTTTTTAGCCTAAATCTTTAAGAATCTTTTAATTTTTCAATTCTTAAATAGTAGTATCTTTGCCAACAATGAATTTTGATTTAAAAACTACTGACCCTAAAAGTCAAGCAAGAGCAGGAACAATTACTACAGATCATGGTGTTATAGAAACACCTATTTTTATGCCTGTGGGAACAGTGGGGACTGTAAAAGGTGTGCATCAAACAGAATTGAAAAATGAGATAAATCCTGATATTATTTTAGGAAATACCTATCATTTATATTTACGCCCAAAACTTGATATTTTAGAGCAAGCAGGAGGTTTGCATCAATTTATGAATTGGAATAGAAATATCTTAACAGATTCTGGAGGTTACCAAGTATATTCACTTTCTGGAAGAAGAAAAATTAATGAAGAAGGCGTAAAGTTTAAAAGTCATATTGATGGTTCTACACATTTTTTTACACCAGAAAACGTGATGGAAACACAACGCACAATTGGAGCTGATATTATTATGGCTTTTGATGAGTGTACACCTTATCCTTGTGATTATAATTATGCAAAAAGATCTATGCACATGACTCATAGATGGTTGGATAGATGTATAAATCATCTTAAAAAATTACCATTTAAATATGGTTTTGAGCAAACATTTATGCCAATTGTACAAGGTAGTACTTATAAAGATTTAAGAAAACAATCTGCAGAATATATTGCAAATTCAAATCAGCAAGCGAATGCTATTGGAGGTCTTTCAGTGGGAGAGCCTGCTGAAGAGATGTATGCTATGACAGAGGTAGTTACAGCAATTTTACCAGAAGACAAACCAAGATATTTAATGGGTGTTGGTACACCAATTAATATATTAGAAAACATAGCTTTGGGTATAGACATGTTTGATTGTGTTATGCCAACAAGAAATGCCAGAAATGGAATGTTATTTACGGCTCATGGAACGATTAACATCAAAAATAAAAAATGGGAAAATGATTTTTCTCCAATAGATGAAATGGGAATTACCTATGTTGATACAATGTATTCTAAAGCCTACCTGAAACATTTATTTTCAGCAAAGGAAATGCTAGGAAAACAAATTGCATCAATCCATAATTTAGGTTTTTATGTTTGGTTGACAAGAGAAGCTAGAAAACATATTTTAGCTGGAGATTTTAGAGCATGGAAAGATAAGATGGTGATTCAGATGGATAAACGATTATAGTTTTTGGTTGATGGTTGTTAGTTTTTAGTGACAACAGCAAACCTTAAAACTTAAACCATAATCTATAAAACATAAACCAAAAACAACAATTTTGAAAATAATAGATTGGTACATATTAAAACGATTTTTGGTAACCTTTTTCTTTACCTTACTTATCTTGATACCTATTGCAATAGCCATTGATATTGCAGAAAAAATAGATAATTTTCTAGAACATGCAGATTTAACTTTTTATCAGATTGTAGATGAATATTATACAAATTTTATTATTTATTATGCAAATACGTTTATGCCTTTGGCATTGTTTATTGCAGTAATTTTATTTACATCAAAGCTATCTAATAATACAGAAATTATAGCCATTACCAACGCTAAAATTTCTTTTACTCGTTTTTTGTATCCTTATTTTGTGGGTGCAACTATCATTACAATGCTATCACTATTGATGAATCATTTTGTGGTGCCTAGCAGTAGTAAAATTAGAAAGAAGTTCGAGCAAACATATATAAAAAATAGGAGTCAACAAAACAAATTGAAGTTTGTCAGTAATTTTAGTTTACAACTTACAGACAGTACATATATATTTATAAGAAACTTCAATACTACAGGTAATAATGGTTATGATTTTACTTCAGAAGTGTATGATGGTTTAAAGCTGAAATCAAAATTAGCTTCAGATTATATAAAGTATAACAAAAAAGATTCTACATTTCATTTAACAAATTGGCGAAAAAGAATTATTTACAAAGACAGAGATAGTATCATTTCTGGAAATAAAATAGACACGGTTTTTAATTTTACACCTAAAGACTTAATATATCAATCTGCATTATCTCAAGAAATGCCTTCTGATGAATTGGTTAAGTTTATAGATATTTCTAAAAAAAGAGGAGTAAAAAACTTAAATGCTTATTTGGTTGAATTACACAAAAGAACAAGCTTACCAATTGCTTCATATATTCTAACAATTATTGCTGTTGCACTTGCTTTTAGAAAACGTAGAGGAGGTACAGGTATTAACTTGGCAATAGGCATTGGCATGATGTTTATTTATGTCTTTTTACTTAAAATATCTGAAGTTTTAGGTGCAGTTGCAGGTGTAGATTCACTGCTTTACGTTTGGATACCTAATTTTCTATTTGGTTGTATAGCTATTTATCTATATTTTAATGCAAGAAAATAAGTTTAAAAATTATTTATTACTTCACTTTATTGTTTTTATTTGGGGGTTTACAGCCATACTTGGAGCCTTAATTACAATAGAAGCAGCACCATTGGTATTTTTTAGAATGGGGATTGCTGTTATTTTCATCATATTATATTTACTAATTACAAAAAAAACATTTTATGTAAATAGAAAAGGGCTTTTAAAGTTTTTGTTTTCTGGAATCATTATTGCAATACACTGGATATTCTTTTTTAAAGCGATTAAAGTTTCTAATGTATCTGTAGCATTAGTAACTATGAGTACTGGTGCTTTTTTTACATCTTTAATAGAACCAATTTTTTTTAGAAGAAGAATAAAAACATTAGAAATCTTTCTTGGACTTTTAGTAATTTTAGGCTTATACATCATTTTTAACTTTGAAACTCAATACAAACTAGGAATATTTTATGCATTAATTTCCTCATTTTTAGGATCTTTATTTGCAGTTTTAAATGGATTATTTATTAAAAGATATGATGCAAACACTATTTCTTTGTACCAACTCTTTTTTGGAACTCTCTTTGTAGCTGTTTTTTTATTTTTTGATGGTAAATTTTCTGTTGATTTTTTTAATTTGCCTAAAACGGATTGGATTTATCTAATAATTTTAAGCAGCATTTGCACAGCTTATGCCTTTATAGCTTCTGTAAAAGTGATGAAATATTTATCTCCCTATACAGTAATGTTAACTATAAATTTAGAACCTATCTATGCCATTATTCTAGCATTATTTATATTTGGAGAAAAAGAGAAAATGAATCCTGAATTTTATTTAGGAGCCTGTATTGTACTTGGTGTAGTATTATTAAACGGAATTATTAAAAATAAAACTACACTGAAAAATAAATTATTACACAAATCTAAATCAAAAAAATAAAATCATATTTACAAAAAAAAGTAAATTTTATAGTATGTTTGTTAGAGCAAACAACAAATTCAAAATAAAGCAAATATGGAGTATTTAGACTTTGAAATGCCAATAAAAGAGTTACAAGATCAACTTGAAAAATGTCAAATTATTGGAGAAGAAAGCGATGTTGATGTTACTGCAACTTGTAAAAAAATAGAAAAAAAATTAGCTACTGCTAAAAAAGATATTTATAAAAATTTAACACCTTGGCAAAGAGTCCAGTTGTCTAGACACCCTAACAGACCTTATACATTAGATTATATTAACGCTATATGTGGAGATACTTTTATGGAACTTCATGGAGATAGAAGTGTAAAAGATGACAAGGCTATGATTGGTGGTTTAGGTAAAATAGGGGATCAATCTTTTATGTTTATTGGGCAACAAAAGGGCTACAATACAAAAACACGTCAGTACAGAAATTTTGGTATGGCAAATCCTGAAGGATATAGAAAAGCCCTACGTTTAATGAAAATGGCAGAGAAGTTTGGTATACCAGTAGTAACTTTATTAGACACACCAGGTGCTTACCCAGGTTTAGAGGCAGAAGAACGTGGGCAGGGAGAAGCTATCGCCAGAAATATTTTAGAAATGACTCGTTTAAAAACACCTATTATTACTATTGTAATAGGTGAAGGAGCATCTGGAGGAGCATTAGGTATTGGAGTAGGTGATAGAGTATATATGATGGAAAACACATGGTACACTGTTATTTCTCCTGAATCTTGTTCTTCTATTTTATGGCGTAGTTGGGAGTTTAAAGAGCAAGCAGCAGAAGCCTTAAAACTAACAGGTACAGATATGAAGAAGTTAAAGTTAATTGATGGAATCATTAAAGAACCAGTAGGAGGTGCGCATTCTGATAGAGCAGGAGCATTTAAAGCTGTACAAGAGCAAATTATAGCAGCTTTTAATGAGTTGAAAGATTTATCTAATCCAGATTTGGTAATGAAGAGAATGGATAAATATGCAGATATGGGTGTTTACAAAGAGTAAAACTACAAGAAATTTATAAAAAAAAGCGAAATTCTGATCTTGAATTTCGCTTTTTTTATAAAATATAAAAAGAGAAAATTTAAATATTTTCTAATGAATTTAATAGTGTTTTTAATCTAGGATCAGAAGGTCTAGGAGCATTAGCATCAACAATTTTACCATCAGGATCTATTAGTAAAAACCTAGGAATAGTATTAATTTGGTATGCTTGCTGAAAAGAAAAATCTTGACCAGACCACAATTGTACTCCACTCATGTTTTTTTGTTTAACAAAATTTCTCCGTTTTTTTTCGGCAGCTTCCCAAGAATTACCATTTCTCCTAGATTCATCAGTAGAAATACTAATAAACTGAATATTTTTATTGTGGTACTCCTTTTCTAAACTTTGTAAATATGGTATTTGTTGAATACATGGTCCACACCAAGTTGCCCAAATATCTATATAAACGTATTTTCCTTTATAGTCAGATAATGATTTTTTACCACCTTTAATGTCAACATAGTTTTCAAATTTTGGAGAAGGTTTACCCTTTCCCATAACTTTATTTTTAGCAAACTCATTATTAAAATACGCAACCATTTGTTCATTTTGTTGCTTTATAGAGCTATAAAAAGCAGAATCTAAATCATTATAAGAGTTTAAAATACTATCATATTCAACTTTTAGTTTATCAACTTCAACTTTAAAATCTTTTTCTTCTAAATTTAGAATTATTTTAGGATTAATTTGCTGACTTCTTTTAATTTGGGCTACTATAAAATTGCTGTTAGATGCACCTTTACCAGAGAAAGTAAAACTTTTCATAAACTCATTAGCATCACCATTTAAAACAATATCATATCCATTTTTTAAATACACTGGTGCAGCTTTACTTGGGTTTGTTGTAATTGTATAAATAGCACCCTTATCAACCTTTAAAGTATCTTTAAAAGTACCATCATTATTTATAGTTATCTTTTTTACAATAGCTTGTCTGCTAGCAATAGATAGTATAGAGTCTTTATTGTTTTTTAGTTTTCCTGAAAATGTAACATAATTTTTTTTAACATCAGAACATGCAAGTATCATTAAAAATCCCAAAAGGATAAAGCTTATTTTCTTCATTATTATTTATAAGTTTGATGCAAATATAAAGTTTTATCAATCATAAAAATTGTTAAAATCATTTGCATATACAAACTTGAATTTGCACTTTTGAATCTCAATCAATTTATACATGAATTCTATACATTTTATAGGTACAAGACCTCTTGACTTACAAGATATTAAAGAAATAATTTTTTCTGATAAAAAAATAGCTTTATCAGAAATTGCTATTCAAAAAATAAAGAAGTGTAGAGCATATTTAGACGCAAAAACGAAATCGATTTCGAAACCTATTTATGGAATTAATACTGGGTTTGGGGCTTTATATAATGTAAAGATAAATGATAGTAATCTTCAAAAATTACAAGAGAATTTAGTAATGAGTCATGCTTGTGGTACAGGAGAAGAAGTGCCAAAAGAAATTGTAAAATTGATGATATTATTTAAGGTAAAAGCTTTGAGTTTTGGACATTCTGGAGTACAATTAGCAACTGTAAAAAGACTAATAGATTTTTATAATAATGACATTATCCCTGTAGTTTATACTCAAGGATCTTTGGGTGCATCAGGAGATTTATCACCTTTAGCACATTTATCTCTGCCTTTAATTGGGTTAGGAGAGGTGTATTATAAGAATAAAAAAATAGCAACAGAAGAGTTACTTAAAATTTTTTCTTGGAATAAAATTAAGCTTCAATCTAAAGAAGGTTTAGCATTGTTGAACGGAACACAATTTATGGCAGCTTATGGCATTCATTGTTTATTAGTAGCTCATAAGTTATCATATTTAGCAGATGTAATTGGTACACTTTCATTAGAGGGTTTTGATGGCAGAATAGAACCTTTTAGCGCTTTAATTCATTTGGCAAGACCACATAATGGACAGATAAAAACTGCAGCAAGAATTAAAGAGTTTTTAAAAGGTAGTAAGTTAATATCTCAACAAAAACAACATGTTCAAGATCCATACTCTTTTAGGTGCATGCCTCAAGTTCATGGTGCTACAAAAGATGCCATTCGTTTCGTAACCAAAACTTTTTTAACAGAAATTAATTCAGTAACAGATAATCCAAATATTTTTGTTGATGAAGACGAAATTATTTCAGGAGGAAATTTTCACGGACAACCTTTAGCATTAGGTTTAGATTTTTTAGCAATAGCTTTATCAGAACTAGGCAACATTTCAGAACGTAGAACGTACCAACTAGTTTCAGGTCATAGACATTTGCCTCCTTTTTTGGTTTCGAATCCAGGATTAAATTCGGGTTTTATGATTCCACAATATACAGCAGCAAGCATTGTGAGTCAGAATAAGCAATACGCAACACCATCAAGTGTAGATTCTATTGAGTCTAGTAATGGGCAAGAAGACCATGTTTCTATGGGAGCTAATGCAGCCACAAAATGTAAAAAAATTACAGATAATTTACAAACTATTTTAGCAATAGAACTTTTTACGGCATCACAAGCATTAAGTTTTAGTAGTTTAAAAACTTCGCCTTTTTTAGAAAGTATTATTCATAGCTTTAGAAAAGAAGTAACTATTGTAAATGAAGATAGAGTTTTACATAATGATATTATTAATGCCTCGAAGTTTATAGATACATTAGTTATTGATAGTAAAGAACTATTTTAAATAGTTGATGTTACCCAAATACTATTACATTTTTCTTTAAACTATTAAATTCTTTGTTAATTTTACAAAAATTTGATAATCATCTAATAGAAGAATAAAATGAAAAAAATAATTTACATTTTATTATTGTTTTTACCTTTTATTATAACTGCACAAATAAACGAGAGTGATACACTTAAAGTTAAAGCAGATTTATCTTTAACTGGTTTTTGGCAAGGAGGTAATGTACAAACTTTAATCTTTAGAGCTAAATCTAATTTTAGCTTTACTCCATGGAAAAACTCGGTTTTTAAAACTCAAAATTCTTATGTCTATCAAGAATTTGGTAAGGAAAAAGCAGACGAAGATATTTTAAGCTTAAATTTTCTATATTTTAATCCTGATAAAAAAATATACCCTTTATTATTAGGTTTTGTTAGCACTAATTTTAGAAGGGAGATAAATGTACGTTATCTCTTTGGAGCTGGGTTTACCTATCAAATTTTAAATTCAGATAAAAATTGGTTAAAAATATCGCTGACAAGTGAGTATGAGCGAACTAATTTTAACAGATCTCGTTTTGTAAGAACAACTTATAATGGAGAAAACTCCATTAATACAGTTAGAGGCACACTTTGGATAAACGGAAAATACAAACTATTTAAGAATAAAATTATTTTAACTCACGAAAGTTTTTTGCAACCTTCTTTACAGGATTCAGATAATTATCGCTGGCAAGCAGATATAGGAATAGAAGTACCAGTATGGAAATTTCTAAACTTTAAAATAAACTATCTACACACTTTTGAAAGTATTGTTGTAGAAAATCAAAAGCAACAAGATAAATTTTTAACTTTTGGTCTTACTTTAAAAAGTTATTAGGTTAATTTTATAATTACTTTTTTCAAGATTAACAAATTAGTTATGAGTATTCGTAATGTATAGTAAATAAATAGCAAAAAAATCCGTTAGGATTTTAAAAAAGTGGATAAAAAGCAAACAATTGAATATACAAGTTATTAGCCATAGTTTTATTGCACATAGAATATTATTTTATGTATTCTTAAATCAAATTTTGTTCATCCAATTCCTTTTTTTCCATAAAATGTGTTCCTATTGGTTTTCCTATGTCAATTTTTTCAATTCTCGAAAAATAGTATTCAGCATCTATCTCTGATAACTTTGCAAAAGACTCTAATTTTAAATCTCGAATCTTTTTCGCAAATTCTTTTCCATTTGTCTGCTCAATTTCTTTTACAATTCCGATTTCAGGTGGTAATTCAGAGATTAGCTAAAGATTTCAGATGTGTTTTTATTTTCAGTAATTTTTTTTCATTTAGTTCAGAAATGAAATTCAATGTACCTAGAGTTTTTGGTGAATGTTTTACAACTTGTTATATAAATTTTTATTGTTCATATCTATAAATAAAGGAAGATATATAAACATTTAATTATTGTTACACACTAAAGATAATTTATTCAAATTTTAGAGAGTAATACAAATTCAGAAAAATATCCTGTAAATACAAAAATCCTAAACACTATAGTTTAGGATTTTAATATCATTTAATTATAGAAAAATTATGCTAACATTGTAACAGGGTTTTCAATAAATGTTTTTAATGTTTGCAAAAATTGAGCTCCAACTGCACCATCTACAGTTCTGTGATCACATGTTAATGTCAATTTCATAGTATTCCCTACAGCTATCTGTCCATTTTTCACAACAGGTTTTTCAACAATAGCACCAACAGATAAAATTGCTGAATTAGGTTGGTTTATAATAGATGTAAAATTATCGATACCAAACATTCCTAAATTAGAAACAGTAAATGTACTACCTTGCATTTCTGCAGGAGAAATTTTCTTATTTCTTGCTTTACCAGCTAAATCTCGAACACCTGCACCAATTTGAGTTAAGCTCAACGTATTTGTATGCTTTATAACAGGCACTAATAAACCATCATCCACAGCAACAGCAACGCCTACATGAATATGACTATGATATATGGTATTGTTATCTGACCAAGAAGTATTTACTTGCGGATGTTTTTGTAGTGCCATAGCACATGCTTTTACAACCATATCATTAAAAGATACTTTTGTATCTGGAATGGAGTTGATTGTTTTTCTAGAAGCTATTGCATTATCCATATCAACTTCAATATTTAAACTGAAATCTGGAGCAGAAAATTTAGAATTTCCTAAAGATTTTGCAATTGCTTTACGCATTTGAGAATTCTTTACCTCTTCAGATTTTTCCTCACCTGAAGCTACGAAAGCTACTTGTTGACTAGATGTAGTATCTGCTTTTGGAGTTTCAACAGTTTTTGCAGATGGGGTAAAGTTTTCAACATCTTTTTTTATGATTCTACCATTTTCTCCAGAGCCAGAGATGTCAGCCAAACTATAACCTTTATCAGCTGCAATTTTCTTTGCTAAAGGTGATGCAAAAATACGCCCACCTGAATTATTTGTGGAATTTTCTGAAGAAGTTGAAGTTTTTTCATGAGAAACTTCTTCTTTTTCTTCTTTTGGTTCGGATTTTTTTTCTGATGCTACATTTTCAACAGCAGCTCCATTCGCAACAATAGCATCAACATTAGTACCTTCTGGACCAATGATTGCTAATAAACTATCAACAGGAGCTGTATCACCTTCATTCACACCAATATGCAACAAAGTACCTTCATAGAAAGATTCAAACTCCATTGTTGCTTTATCCGTTTCAATTTCAGCTAAAATATCGCCTTCTTCTACAGCATCACCAACAGATTTTAACCAAGAAGCTACTGTACCATCTGTCATAGTATCGCTTAAACGAGGCATGGTAATTACTTGAACTCCATCAGGAACTGCAACTGTGTCAGATGAACTTGAACTTTCTTGATTAGATGGTTTTTCATCCTCTTTAGATTCTTCCTTTGTTTCTGTGGTTTCAGTGGTTTTACCACTTAAAAGAGCAGAAATATCTTCACCTTCATTACCAATAATTGCCAATAATTGATCTACAGGAGAAGTCTCACCTTCTTGTACACCAATGTGTAATAAAGTGCCTTCATGAAAAGATTCAAATTCCATGGTAGCTTTATCTGTTTCAATTTCAGCTAAAATATCGCCTTCCTCGATTTTATCTCCAACATTTACTAACCATTTTGCCACAACACCTTCTTCCATGGTGTCACTTAATCTTGGCATATTTACAACTGTAGCCATATTTTAACTTATAAAAGGATAATCTTCTTGTTCATAAACCATATCATACAACTGCTGTGTTTCTGGGAAAGGAGATTCTTCAGCGAATTTTTCACATTCTTTAACCATTGCTTTCACTTCTTTATCAATTGCAGAAATTTCATCTTCTGTAGCATAACTCTTTTCAAGAATAATATCTTTCACTTGAGTTATTGGATCTATTTTCTTATAATCTTCAACTTCATCTTTCGTTCTATAATGTTGAGCATCAGACATTGAATGACCTCTGTATCTGTAGGTTTTCATTTCTAAAAATGTAGGTCCATCTCCACGTCTTGCTCTTTGTATTGCTTCATCTACAGCTTCTGCAACTTTAATAGGATTCATAGCATCAACTGGTCCACATGGCATTTCGTAACCTAAACCTAGTTTCCAAATATCTGTATGATTTGCAGTTCTTTCTACAGAAGTACCCATAGCATATCCATTATTTTCACAAATAAAGATTACAGGTAGTTTCCATAACATTGCTAAATTAAAAGCTTCGTGTAAAGAACCTTGTCTAGCAGCACCATCACCAAAACAAGTTAAAGTAACAGCATCACTGCCTTTATATTTATCACCAAATGCAATGCCAGCTCCTAAAGGGATTTGGCCACCAACAATACCATGACCACCATAAAAACCAAATTCTTTAGAGAAAATATGCATAGAGCCACCCATACCTTTTGAGGTACCTGTAACTTTACCAAATAGCTCTGCCATTACTTTTTTGGGGTCTTCTCCCATACCAATTGGCTGTACGTGGTTTCTGTAGGCAGTTATCATTTTATCTTTAGATAAGTCCATAGCGTGTAAAGCACCAGCTAATATAGCTTCTTGACCATTGTATAAGTGTAAGAAACCTCTAACTTTTTGCTGAATGTAAACAGAGGCTAATTTGTCTTCGAACTTACGCCAAAAAAGCATGTTTTTGTACCAATCTAAATAGGTTTGTTTGGTGATTTTTTTCATTCTTAATTCTTGTTGTTTGTTTTGTAAATTATATAACTAGCTATATAACCGAAATACAAAAATAACGGTTTTATAAAGAATAAAAAAACTAGATTTTTTAAATTTTATCGCAAACGTTTTCGAATGAAATTTATTTATCTTTTGATATGATAATAGTGGCTTTAGCATCTGTTGCTAAATTCCATTCATTTGAAGAAATTAACATACCTGCATCATTAAAAACTTTAAAAGCAGCTGTATTTGGCCCTGAAGTACCTTGATTTAAAGCTTTTATTGCAATTTTATTGATGCCTACTTGTAATGGAATATTAAATTTTTGATAATTTTGACGTAAAGTAATATTGTGAATAACAGGAATATCGTTTACATAAATAGTAACTCTATCTCCATCAGGGTATTGATAATCTCTACAAATAATGTTCACACTTTTAGAGTTACTTCTAAAACTTCCTAAATCTTGATCTATTTTTGGATAAACATAACGCCCGTTAATTTTTTTAAAATTTTTTAAAAAGCGTTGTTCACTCAATTTAGCTTTAGATAGAATACCTTTTTGACTTAAATCGTTCTGTTTTTTCTTAAGTTTTTGCTTTTCTTTTTCATATGCTTTTTGAAAACCTTGATTACCATTTAACTCAATAGATTTAGGCTTTTTAACTTCTTTAGAATTTTTTAAAACAATTGCTTTTGTTTTACCTTTTTCTTTTGAACCTTTATTAGTATCAAGTTGACTAAATAGCGAACTAGAAACTAAACAAAGCATAATAATGAAGATGGTATATTTTTTCATAGATAATAATTAAAGCAACATATAACAAATATAATGCCGATTTTGAGTGGAGTCGTAAACAATTTGTTAAAATTACTATTGCACAGGAAAATTGAAATATGTTTTCGGGAAAGGTTCATTTTTTAACGTAAAATGCCACCATTCGTTATCATAAGGGTTAAACCCGTTTTTCAACATTATTCTTCTTAATAGCATTCTGTTTTCTTTTTGTTTCTCTGTAATTTTTCTGTAAAAAGGATGAGATTTAGCACCAAAAAAATCATAAGGGCTACCCATGTCTAATTCTTTTCCTGTTTTAATATTAACAATAGTTAAGTCAACAGTGCTACCTCTTGTATGCCCAGATTTTGAAGCAATGTAGCCTCTTTTAAATAATTCTGATTTTGGCACTTTCGGATAAAATTCTTTTTTCATTAAAGTATCATTCAACTCTTTTGCCCATTTTACAAAGTGGTCAACAGCTTGTTGAGGTCTATAAGCAT
Organism: Polaribacter porphyrae; assembly: GCF_002954685.1. Taxonomy (GTDB): domain Bacteria; phylum Bacteroidota; class Bacteroidia; order Flavobacteriales; family Flavobacteriaceae; genus Polaribacter; species Polaribacter porphyrae. The sequence goes on from NZ_MSCN01000001.1 coordinate 549,762, forward strand.
CAAAAATTTTAAGACTTAAGCCTTCTTTCAATAACTTTTTTTGAATGATTTTTAGCACTTTTGCAGTTTCTTTAGTCACAATAACACAGTTATTTTTATAACCATCAATAGGTTTGCCTATAAAATTTTGATTAGAAAAATAACGAAGCTCTGATTTTATAGAGCTATCAACATCAGCCAAATACACAAAACCTTTTACTAATTCTTGAGATTGAACTTGAACCAAAAATGATAATAAAAGAAAAAGAAATTTATATTTCATAAACACAAAAATAATGGATTTCATTTTAATATAAGGAACTATATTTGGCTAAAAAATATTGATAAAGACCATAGAATACAAAACCTAGTGCCATAATCCCCATCAATATATTTCCCCAAGAGAAATTTTGTAAAAAGTTAAACATATCTTTCAAACCTTTAATAGCTTGAGCATTTTTTTGACTTGCGGCTACAAAAACAAAAAAAGCAAACAGTGTAAAAGAAACTCCTCTTGCCATATGTCCATATTTTCCAGATTTTTTTAAAATATCTTTGGATTCTATATTTCTAACATTTTCAATATCCTCTAAAAATTTACCACTATAGCCTTTGTAAAATTGATAAATTCCTACAAAAAATAAAATAATACCTATCAAATAAAGAGCAAGTACTCCCGAATCTTGCTGTAATAAAGTTTTTACAGCTTCTGTTCTTGTGTTTCCTGATGTTGAACTCACAGAACTAAATAAAACTGAACTTGCTAGTGCTCCATAAATTAGTCCGCTGATAAAATATCCGATTCTTATTAGAATTCCTTTTTTGCTTGAGCCTTCATTTTTCCCATCCCAAAAAGCAGCGTACATTTTCCACAAAGCATACATTATTAATCCAACTCCTAGAGCTAATACAATTACTTGTCCGAAATTTTGTTCTTCTAAAAAGTTGATTACTCCATCTTTTCCTGAAATCTTTCCTCCTAAATTTAATGATGCTAAAAGTGTTAAAAGACCAACTAGTGTGTAAATAATTCCTTTTGTGATAATTCCTATTTTGCGTATAGTTTCTAACATCGTTTTATTTACAAAATTAGTTAGGAACTTAAATTTCTTTTAATACAATCCATATAAATATGGATGCATATAAGAATTCTTTATAAATTTGATATTTCTATGGAACAACTAACGCTTACTACACCTGCTTTATTATTTTCTGCAATTTCATTAATAATGCTGGCTTACACCAATAGATTTTTAGCATATGCTTCTGTTATTAGAAGTTTGCATGATAAATTTTTAAAAGAAAAAGATGATGTTTTATTACGTCAAATTCAGAATTTGAAACAACGTTTATATTTAACCAAGTGGATGCAAATTTTTGGAATTACAAGTTTGTTGTTTTGTGTTTTAACGATGTTTTTAATTTATATAGATTATCACACAATTGCAATTTGGGCCTTTGGTCTTGGTCTGGTTTTATTATTGATTTCTTTAGCACTTTTAATAAAAGAAATTCAAATTTCTACTCAAGCTTTACAACATCATATAGCTGATATTGAAGAGCATCTAAAAGGAGGGAAGTAGTGTTTTCTATTTTCGGGGAAAATAAAAAACCTCGTAATTTAATACGAGGTTTAATGTTCAAATAATGAAATAGGTATATTATCCTTTTACTTTATTTTTAAATTCATCAAATTTATCTGCCTTTGGTTTTGGCCAACTATTGTTAGATGTATCTACATCAGCAGTTTCTAAATCTGGGTCAACTTTAATACTCTTAATTTCTTGCGTAGATGCGAAAACTCTTTTAACAGTTTTGTCATTTTTCATCCAAATTTGAGCAGGGAAAGTTTGTCTTTCTGTAGTACCATCTGCATAGGTTAACTCTACAATAATTGGCATTACCAAACCTCCTGGTTTTTCAAATTCAACAGAATAAATGTATGAAGGTACTTCTTTACCATCAGCATATTTATCCATTGCTTTAGCATTTGCATCTTCTTTTTTATCAGTTACATATACTAAATCTCCAAGATTGTCAAAATATTGTTTGTATTGTTCTTGTAATTTTTTAACTCTTTCACTTGGCTTGTCTGTTAAGTATAGAGGCTTTACTTGCTTAATGCCAATATCTGTAACATCAGTAGTGTAGAACCATCCTCTCCAGAACCAATCTAAATCCATACCAGATGCATCTTCCATAGATCTAAAGAAATCTGCTGGAGTAGGGTGCTTAAACATCCATCTTTTTGAGTATGTTCTAAAAGCGTGATCAAATAATTCTGGTCCCATTATTGTTTGACGCAACATATATAAACCAGCAGCTGGTTTAGTATAAGCATTAGGTCCAAATTGTTTAACATAATCACCTTGAGACATTATTGGAGACAAGTTAGATTGATCACCACCCATATAACGTACGATATTTTTTGGTAAATTACCTGTATTAAAGTTTGGATCATAATCTAATTCAGCAAGGATTTCTACAAAAGAGTTTAAACCTTCATCCATCCAAGTCCATTGTCTTTCATCAGAATTTACAATCATTGGGAAAAAATTATGCCCAACTTCGTGAGTAATTACACCAATCATTCCATTTTTTACTCTATCAGAATATGTTCCATCTGGTTTAGGACGTCCGTAATTGAAGCATATCATTGGATACTCCATACCTTGATTTTTTGCATGTACTGAAACAGCTTTTGGATAAGGATAATCGAACGTTAATTTAGAGTATTCTTCTAAAGTATTTGCAACAACTCTTGTAGAATGTTCTTCCCATAAAGGGTTTCCTTCTTTTGGGTATAAAGATGTAGCCATTACTGTATTTCCATTAATGTTTACAGCCATAGCATCCCAGATATATTTTCTTGAAGTTGCAAAGGCAAAATCACGAACTCTATCTGCTTTAAAGTGCCAAGTTTTCATTTTGGTGCTTCTACCTTTTTCATTTTTCTCTGCTTCTTCTTGAGTAACAATCATAACAGGGTCTTTAAAAGACTTCATAGCTTCTGCATAACGTTTACGTTGTTTTTTAGTCAATACTTCTTTTTCATTTTGAAGTTGACCAGAAGCTTCCATAATATGATCAGCAGGAACTGTGATTTTTACATCATAATCTCCGAATTCTAAAGCAAATTCGCTACGTCCCCAAAATTGCATGTTTTGCCATCCTTCAACATTATTGTATACAGCTAATCTTGGAAAAAATTGAGCAATAGTATAGTTGTTGTTTCCATCAGGAAAATCTTCAAAACCAGAACGTCCACCATCTTTTACTGAATTATTGATTTTATAATTCCATTTAATTCTAAACTTAAACGTTTCTCCAGATGCTAGTGGTTTTGGTAAATTAATACGCATCATAGTTCTGTTTATAAAATGTGATAAAGGCTTGCCATCTGTTTCAACTTTTTCTATATTAAAACCAAAGCCCTTACTTTCTTTCATGTAAGTACTCTTAAAATTATTAGGTGTAGCCCAAGCAGCAGCAGCACCAGCTCTTGCTAATGGAGTTTTAGAATCATCTGCTCTCATATTTTGGTCTAATTGAACCCATAAGTATTCTAATTTATCTTTAGAGTTGTTATGATAGGTGATTTTTTCATCACCATATAATTTATTGTTAGCTTCATCTAAACGTAATTCCATAACATAATCCACCTTTTGTTGTGTGTATTGATGTCCAGGAGCACCTGAAGCTGTGTGTTGATCATTTGGAGTTGCCAAAACATCTTTCATTTGCCTGAATTTGTTTTGATCTGTGTGTCCTTGTTGTGTTTTCTTTTTTTCTTTTTTTTCTTGAGCTATAGTTGCTGTAGTAATAAAGAATAAAGAAAATACTAATAAAGAGATTTTTTTCATCTGATTTGATTTGAATTTTATGGCATTAAAATTAATGATAAGAATACTAATGAATGTAAAAATGTTAAAATTTTAACAAACCTTTATCATAAAAAAAGGGAAGTAAATAAAATTTACTGCCCTTTTTATACCATTATTGATGTATCAAGCTAAAAAAACTATCTATCTAACTTTTTAGTTAAGTTAAAGCCTACAAATAAACCAACTCCAGCCATAAAGAATATCATTGCAGGATATACAGCATCACTATCTAAACCTGAATATGTATCTAAAATTAAGGCAAAAAATACACCTAATCCTATCCCCATTAATAAAAGTGATAGATTTAGGATAATTACTTTCCAAAAAGGAGCAGCATTTTTTGGTTGCCCTTTCATAAATATACTAGCATCAGCACCTTTTTCTATAAGTGCCATTCTTTCTTTATTTCTAGTAGAAAAGAATAGGTAAACTATTCCAAAAAAGGTTCCAAAGATTACAATTAATACAGCTATTTCTTCCATAATTTGTGATTTAAAGTTTTAAAAATGATTAATTTTATTGTGTTTGTAGCTTTGACGATAACATTCAAAAAAAGGTTACAGAATATTTTTGATATAATTATTTTTCTAAATACGTGTAACCTATTAGTATAATAAACAGTCAAAACATAAAATGACTACAACTAACGACCAATATTACATTAAAAAAGTTATGAAAGGCGATATAAACGCTTTTACATTTCTTGTTGATAATTATAAAAATATGGTATTTAGTTTAGCATTTAAAATGACAAAGAGTAAAGAAGAAGCTGAAGAAATTAGCCAAGATACATTTATAAAAGCATATAAAAACCTGCAGAAATTTAAAGGTGATTCTAAATTTTCTACTTGGTTGTATAGAATAGCCTATCATACAAGTTTAGATGCTATAAAAAAAAATAAAAAAGAACAAAATACTTTCGAAATTAATGAGGTAACTTTTAATCAAATAAAATCTGTAGAGTATATTTTAGAAGGTATTGAAAGAAAAGAAAGAGCAAAAGTGATGGAGAACTGTTTGCAAAAATTACCAGATGAAGAACGTTCTATAATTTGGATGTTTTATTATGACGAATTATCTTTAAAAGAAATTATTGAAGTTACAGGGTTATCACAAGCCAATTTAAAAGTAAAATTGCACAGAGCTAGAAAAAAACTATTGACTATAGTCGAAAAAAATGTTGAACTAGAAATGATAGAAAATTATGGGAGAAAATAAACATATTAAAGAATTAGATGCCTTTGCAAAAAAGTATGTAAAAGAAATAAAGCAAGAAAAACCATCAGTAGATTTTACAGTTTCTTTAATGGACAAAATTGAAGCTATAAAAATTACAGCTTCTACAAAAGTCGAACCTCTAATTTCTAAAAAAGTTTGGTATATATTATTTATAGTAATTGTAGCTTTATTTTTTATTCCCTTTAAAACATCAAATAAAGAAATTACAATTTTAGATAAAGTAGACTTTTCTTTTTTAGATAAATTAACATCAGTTTTTGCTTTTAATGGTTTTAATGTATCAATATCTAATACTACTGTTTACGCTTTTTTGTTTTTTGGAGTTATGATTTTTTTGCAAATCATTTTCTTAAAAAAACATTTTAATAAACGTTTTAATTAATATTCTAAATTATGCTTTTTATGAAATTTAACTGAATGAAAATAACACAAAGGGCCTAATAAAATATAGACAAAACCTGGAACTCCATAGCGTAAACCAATCTGAAATTTAGCTAATATAAAAGATATAATTCCAACGATTATAAATATGAAAAAGTGCCTTGAATAAAATAGTAATTTTAGATTTTTATCATTTTTAAAAGCTCTAAAATACATTAAACAAAAGCTTAAAAAAATTAAAGAAAAACCAATACTATACAATTGAAAGATATTCGAAAATTCATCAATGTTTATTCTTTGCCCACCAAAACCTGTACTTAATAAAGAACGAACAGGAAAAATATAAAATAAAACAGTAAATAAGAGAATCATGTTTAGTGCAATTATCCAATTATCAATATAGTTTGTTCTTCTAAAAAAATTATAATGCACTTTCCAGATGCCCATCATCACAAAAAAACTAACTGCGAAACTTATAAAGTTTGGAAGTTCGTCTTTAAACGAAGTAATATTGGTATCAGCACCAATATTAACAACCATTAAGGTTGCTGCAAAAGCGAAAACACCATCAGAAAGTGCTTCTAATCTGCTTTTTGAATGTAGAAATTTCATAACTAATTACATAAAAGTTACTGTTGCAATTTTACCATTTTTCATTGTATAAATAGCAACAGCTTTAAATGTATTGCCATTTGCAGTTACCAATTCATGGTCTATTACTTTATCTTGATATACAATTCTTTTCAAGATTTTACAGTGCAAATCTGGCGTATTTTTAAAGAAAGATGCATAATTTTCTCTCATTTTTTCAATTCCTTCGTAATTTAATTTATCAGGAAATCGATAAACTTTTACATTTTTAGAAAAGGGTTTTAAAAAAGCATCAATATCTCTATTATTATAGGCTTTAAGTTGTTCTTCTGCTAAATATCTGGGCGAAACTTCTGCAACAATTGCTATTTTAGTTCCATCAGAATTTACTGTTATTCTAGAAATATTATTGATGTTTTCATCATCAAAACTAAAAAATAACCTTGGTCTTTTATCTTTTTTTGGATTGAATTGATAAATAGTAGCTCTACTAGGAATTAATAAAGTACCATTTGGTAACCAAGTAACATCTTCTGTTTTACCCAGAGAAGTAATCGTTTTAATTTCTTTTGTTTTTGGATTCAAAGATTTTAAAACCCAATATTTACTATTTTCTTTACTTACAAAACTGATTAGATTTGTATTCGGTATTTTATGTACTGAACGCCCAACCATTTTGGCTACAGTTGTATTGGTTTCTTTTTTTAAGTCTGATACTATTAAATGTAAACTATCATTTACAATCACAGAAGCTACAAGTATATTCTCATTAAACCAAGCTGGGTAAGCAACTTTTACATCAGGTAATAATTCTTTTGATTTTTTTGTTTTAAAATTATATTTATAAAAACGCTGTAACCCATCATCATCTAAACGTACAGCAGAAACATCACTAGATTTTGGTATTCTTTGTGGTGAGTATTCTCCACCATTTTTTGTATTAGAAATATAGTAAATTTCAGGATTTTCTTGTTTTAAATCATACAAAGCAATGTCCGTATTTCCATTTCTGCTTGATGCAAAAATTACTCTTGAATTGTCGAAGAAATAGGGTTGACTATCATAACCTTTATTATTGGATATGTTTCTTCCATTTACTAGATGATACCCTTTTTCGGTTTTTTCAATATCAAAAACATGAATTTCTGTATTGGTTTGTGCTATTAAAGTTGGTGAAAATAGTATGAGTAAAAAGAGAAAATTCTTCATTTAAATTTGGATTTTATCAAATATAAGAAAATCTAAAAAGATAAGTACATGTGATGGTTAGGGTTGGTATTTTTCTAAAATTACAAAATTGCTACTACCAATAATTATGAATCCCATCTTTTTTATAAAATTAATGTTTTTTTTGTTTTCAATCTTAACTTTTAGCCAAATTCTAATTTGATTATTATGTTTACAAAGTTGAGAGTTAAAATCTAATAATTTTTTTCTATTCTTTTATAGTTTTCCATCTTTTTGGGTCGACTATTTTCCAATAAACTTCATAAAAATCTTTCTTTTCGGAATTATGGTTTTTTATCAATTCAGTAAAGTAATTTGTTAAATTAGTTTTTTCTTCTGTTTGTTCCGATAAAACATCTTGCTCATTTTCGTCCAAAATCATCACAGATGCGTAAATATATTTCCATTCTTCTAGACCGTTTGTTAGAATTGTATAATGTTTTCCATTAGAGAATAAGTCAATATTTTCCCACATTAAAATTGGGTGTTTTCTATTACTTGGATAAATTTCCTTATTCCATTTACCATATTTGTCGTACATCACTTTATGTGTGTAAAATGCAGAATAAACGCATTCAAATCTTATCTCATTAATTGCTGTTGTATCATTATTATTAACAACTACATATTTTTCATTTAAAATTTTTGTAAACTTATTTTTATAAATTTTTGGGCATTTTGTTTTTTTAATAATTTTTTGAGACGAAGAACAACTTAAAAAAACAGAAATTATGATTGTTATGTAAACCTCTTTCATATAACGATTTATAATGTTTGGTAACTTATATTAAAAACTATTTTTGAATAGCAAACTACTTTATTATCGTTCTCGAAGAGATAATATTGATAATTTTTATCTGCTAATTCTCTTCTATAATTTTCAACACTAAAATTTTGACAAATATAAAACTCAATATCTTTTTGGGAGATGAATGCCCATGAGCTGTCATAAAAGAGTCAATACTCAATTTTGACAAGTTAGAAGCGTCATTTAGAGTAGCTTTTCTTATTATATTAATTAAAAAAATTACAATGAGGTTGCACTAAAAGTATCACCTTGTGATAAATCCCCAGTTTCAAAACCTTTTTTAAACCAACGCATTCTTTGAGCAGACGTACCATGAGTAAAAGAATCTGGGACAACTCTACCTGTGGATTTTTTTTGCAAACGATCGTCACCAATTGCATTAGCAGCATTTAAAGCTTCCTGTAAATCGCCTTTTTCCATAATTTGAGTCATTTTTTGAGAATGATGAGCCCAAACTCCTGCTAAAAAGTCAGCCTGTAATTCTAAACGTACAGAAAGTTGATTGTATTCTTTTTGAGAAATTTGACCTCTTAATCGTTGCATTTCATCAGTTTTACCCATTAAATTTTGAATGTGATGCCCAACTTCGTGAGCAATTACATAGGCTTGTGCAAAATCTCCAGGAGCATTTAGTCTAGTTTCCATTTCTTTAAAGAAACTCAAATCGATATACAGTTTTTCATCACCTGGACAATAAAATGGACCTGTTGCACTAGATGCAGAACCACAGGCAGAACTTACAGAGTTTGTAAATAAAACTAAAGTAGGTTCTCTATAGTTTTTTAGCAATCTATTCCATACATCTTCTGTTTCTTTTAAAATTACAGCACTAAATTCTGCCAATTCATTTTCTTCTGCTGTTCCTTTGTATGTTGATGTATTTTGTACTTGATTTGTAGAAGAACCACCAGTTAAAAATTGCAACGGATTTGTACCTGTAAAATACATGATACCTATACCAATAGCCAAAATGATAAGTCCTTTTTTGGTTGTAATGAGTTTTAAAATTAAAGGAAGTAATAGTTTTAGTAATCCACCATTGATTCCTCCTCCAGATCTTCGTCCAGAAGACATACCTCTTCTGTCATCTACATTACTGCTTCTGCGTCTGCCTTTCCATTTCATGGATGTAATATTTTTTGTTAGCCTTTAAATGTACTAATTTTTTTAATTAAAAGTAGGAATCTATTTTTTTACTCTAAAAACATAAGTAGCAATAATTTCATCATCAAAATACAAATGAAAGTCATAAAAACCTCTTCTTTTAAATTGATAATTCAATATAAGAATATTGTTTTGAATTGATTTTCTAGTAGGTGTAATTCGTCTTTCATTATCTCCCGAAAACAAAACAAATTTTACTTTATTTAGATTGATGTTAGTTTTAAGCTTGTATTGAAAGGTAACCATAGAATCTTTTTTAATTTCATGATCCATTTTTAAAGGAAGTTGATGTTCTTCTATCAACTTAAATGCATCATTATACAACAAAGGCATCTCTGTAAAATCTAAAAAGCTCGGAGTTTGTTTACCTAATAAAGAAAATTGTTTTTCTAAAGGAAAATGGTTTTTAAAAAATAATTTTGGTGTCGTTAAAAAGTAACCATCATTAAAGTTAAATTTAAACCTGCCTTCTTCAGGAAAAGAAATTCCTGTAGACCAAGTTGGGTCGCAGACATACCATTTATTATTTATTTTCACAACATTCCAAGTGTGATTTGGCATTGTTAACTCACTAAAATCTACAGAACTTGTTCTACCAAAACCGTTAACCATTTTACTTTCTATACCTGCTATATTACACATCTCTTTGAATAAATATGCATAACCAGTACAAATAGTTCGTTTCTTTTTTAAAAGTTTTTTAAATAGTTTCTTTTTAAATTTCGAATTCCAATTTTGAAGTTTAATAGAATCTTTTTCAAAACGATTTCTTTTTCTTTCATTTAAGGAATATAAGCTGAAACTGTTGGCAATATTATTACAAATCCAGACATAAATAGCTCTTACTTTTTCTACATCAGTATTTAAATTTTTAGTGAGCTTAAATGTTAACTCATTTAATTTATAAAGTCTTTTTACTTTTACTGTTTTTGCTATATTATCGGCTTTACTAAAATCAATATTCTTAAAATCTGATTGTTGAGCAAAACCAATTTTTGCAATTAATAAAAGCAAAAAGACTCTTTTGTAATGTATCAATTATTGTGTTTTTAATCTTTTAGATTTAAAACGCTTATTAGTATTTAAGGCACCTAGCATTTGGTTGTCATCTTCAATTAACGTAACATTTAAAGTAGAAGTATTTTCTTTAATTTTAATAGATTTTTTTAAATACCCCAAATAAGTAAATACCAAAACATCTCCAACTTTTAATTGTTGAGGGAAGTTATATTCTCCTTTTTTGTTTGAGCTAGTTCCAACATTTGTTCCTTTTAAGTAAATACTAGCACCATTTAAAACTTCAATTTCAGTTTCTGTTTTTCCTTTTACAATACCTTTTACTTGTATTTGAGCTATTGCAGTGTTAGATAACAAAAAGAGCGAAAAAAATAATCCACATAAAAGTAATTTGTTGTTTTTAATTGTAAGTGTTTTTGTTGTTTTCATAATAGTATATTTTAAAATTCTTTATAAACCTATTACAAAGCATAAGGCTTATAAAGTATAATTGAGTAAACTGTACATTTTAAAACTTTAAAGTTACTTTTTATTTAGTTAAATTAAAAATTACAACTTTAAATAATCGTTAATAGCATCTAAAAGAGCTTCTTCACTTTCAACGAGTTCCTCTAACTGTATAACTAAAGTATTTTTATCTTTAAAATCTTTACTCTCCATTTTTTGATAAATAAAGTCAACCAGAATTTTTCCTTTATACACTACAAACTCACTTAAATGATCCATACTAGAGAGTTGAGAAATAGTTTCAAAATCGATAAGTTCTGCTTTGTTAGCAACAAAAAAACGTAACCCAGTATTTCTTAATTCAGAAAGTTGGAACCCTTCTACATGTTCTAAAACATCTCTTAAACTATAATTGTTTCTTTTTTTTAGTTTATACAAAGAATCTATAGTGTTTTCGTGCCTTATAAGAACTCTTTTTAGATCTTTTTGATTTGTTATAACTTCTTTTTTTATAAAAGCTTTTGCCTTTTCTACATAAGCTTTGTTGCTATTATTCTCATTCCAATTACTTATAAATAGAGCAATTAATACACCAATTATAATTATTAAAATTTCTCTTAAAAAAGAAAAGATAGATTTTTTTTTTCATTTTTTTAAATTGATGGACTAAAGTTACTTAAAAAGACTTAAAATATTTAGTTTTCTTCAAGTACCTTTTCTAAATCTAAAATCATTTTCTTTAAATCTGGTTTAAGTTTTGACAAAAGATCAATCATAAATAAATTTCTTCTCAAGTCAATTTTTAAAATGGTTCTAGCTCTTGGAGATTTCAATAATTTTATGAGTTCTTCTCTAGCTTTTTTTTCTGTTTGATAAGATTCTAATCCATCTAATAAATTAAATTCATAGCTATTTTGTTCATATCTCCAAAATTCGTCTTCACGTATCACTTGGGCATCATAAGTAGCAATTGTTTTATTAAGATATGGTATTGTTATATCATAATACTTTATTAAATCTTCGATAACATTAGAATATAATCCAAAATTTGTAATTCCAGAATTTCCTATTTTTTTAAAATAAGTATATTCTAATTTAGGTTCTTTAGTAAAGTTCTCAAGATTTTCCTCCATATCTCCAACAGATAAATTTTCAAAGTTTTTTGTATTTATAAATTTAATTCTATTTTGATTTACTTTCTTATACACATCTATAACTTCATCAACAGTAGTAAAATCTGCTTTTAATTCTTGTAATACACCCTTTAAGTTGGCAATTAAAATATCTTGATTTTTACGTTCTTCGTTCCATAAGTTGATTTGTAATGCAATTAAAATTCCGATAACTACCAAAACAATTTCGCCAATAGCATATTTTAAATATTTTTTATTGCTATTTTTTTTAATGAATTCAAACCTGATTTTTCTAAAGATTTTCATAATTGTGAATTTAAGAAAAGTTGAGCAATATTTATTTATTAGTTAAAAATATGGACTTACAAATATTAATACCAACGTTTTTTCTTCTTTTTAGAAGCAGCCGATTTTCTACTCTTTTTATGTTTGCTAATAGTATTAGGTTGTTTCTTCTTGTGCTTTGGTTTGTTTATTGGGTAAGGATGATCATCAATAACTCTAATCGATTTTTGGAGTAGAATTTCAATATCTTTGATGTAATTATTTTCGTCTGGAGAACAGAAAGAAAAAGCTATACCAGATTTTCCTGCTCTACCTGTTCTACCAATTCTATGTACATACGTTTCTGGGATATTAGGAATATCAAAATTGATAACAGCATCTATATTAGTAATATCAATTCCTCTAGCAGCAACATCTGTGGCAATTAAAATAGTCGCTTTTTTATTCTTGAAATCTTCAATAGCTTTGTTACGAATATTCTGATTTTTATCTCCATGAATACTTGTTACTTTATACCCATTTTTAAGCAATGTTTGCTCTAATTTATCTACACCAAACTTGGTTCTCCTAAAAATAATGATTTTACCATTAATTGTATTTTGTAACAAATGCAAGCACAAATCGGTTTTGTTCTTTTTTGGTAGATAATACAATAACTGACCAATATTTTTTGCAGTAGTTTCTTCAGGATTGATTTCAACTCTCACCGCATTTTTTACTACGGATTTTGCTAATTCATCAATCTTATCAGGAATGGTTGCAGAAAATAATAAGGTTTGTTTTTTCTTTGGGGTAAGTTGCTCAATTTTTTTTACATCGTTGATAAAACCCATGTCTAGCATTAAATCAGCTTCATCTAATACAAAAATTTCTACAGCATTTAGGTTGATGTTTCCTTGCAAATGCAAATCAATTAATCTGCCAGGAGTTGCTACTAAAATATCTACACCTTTAGCTAAAACTTCTTTTTGAGGTTCTAGAGAAACGCCCCCAAAAACAGCAGTCGCTCTTAAGTTGGAATACTTTGCATAGCTTTTAATATTCTCTAAAATCTGGATTGCCAACTCACGAGTAGGAGTAATTACCAATGCTTTTATGGTTTTCTCTCTTTTTTCAGTATCCTGTTTATCAAACAACAAATGAATTATGGGCAAAGCAAAAGCAGCCGTTTTTCCTGTACCTGTTTGTGCAGCAACAATTATATTTTTTTTTTCTAAAATTAAAGGAATTGCTTTTTCTTGCACTAATGTTGATCTGTGAAAACGTTCTTCAGCAATAGCCTTTAAGATTGATTTATTTAATGGTAACTCTGTGAATTGCATTGATTAAATTTTTTGTAAAGGTAGTTGAAAAGTAATCTTTTTTTGAGTAATTCGTTTAACGTGGTTGTGTATGATTTCGTTAGATGTTTTAAGCTCTAAAGTTAGCAAATAAAGATAGATATAAAGCCCTCGCATACTTTCGTAGATTGGTTAAAACCAAGAAATTAATTATACATGGTCTAGTTTGTAGTATTTTTTGCTAAATATGTTTTATCTAATTCTTTTGCTATTTCGATTGCTTCTTTCACAACTTCTTTTGGGTAATCATTAATTTCAAGTATTCTAATTGCGTTTCTTTTTTTTAATTTACCTTCTTTTAGTTTGTAGTCAAATCCTACATTTTTTTCATTTACTGTTTCGCTAAAATGGTACAATTCATATTCGTTTGAAAGCATATCTGTTAATTCTATATCGTGAGTTGAAACCAATATTTTATTATTATTCTTTGCTAAAGCAGATAAAACGGATTTTCCAGCAGAAATTCGCTCTACTGTATTCGTGCCTTTAAATATTTCATCCAAAAGGAATAAGTTTTTATTTCCATTTATGCTCTCTTTAAGCATTTCCTTTATGGTTAATACTTCTTCAAAATAGTAGCTTTTGTCGTTCATTAAATCATCACTTATTCTAATAGCCGAAAATACTTTTAACAAAGGAAAACTCATTGATTTTGCAAAACAAGTATTTATTGTTAATCCAGTTATTACATTCAGTCCAATTGCACGAATAAAAGAAGTTTTTCCAGACATATTTGAACCTGTAAGAAGTATTGATTTTTCAGCTATTTCAATGCTGTTAGTTGTACAATTAAATAGTAAAGGATGACTGATATCTTTAACAATGATTTTATTTCCATCATTAATAATTGGTAAACAAAATGTTTTAACTCCGTTTCTTAAAGACGCTATTGAAATTAGCATATCAATATGCCCAACAAATTTAAAAACGTTTTCTATGTCGCCTCTTTTGTTATTTAATCTTTTTAAAACTCCAAATAATAATAAAGGCTCAAGCAAAAACATTGTTTTAAAAATCTCAAAAACAAACCAAGCTATGATTTCAAATTCTCCTTGAAGTTTGGCTTCAAGTGAAAAAAATGACATTCTATTTTTAACTTCATTTATTAATTTGATGGACTTTGGCAAGTCAGAATTTATTTTTTTTAAAATTGGATTTGTAAATAAATGTGAAGCAACATTATTAAGTCTAAAAAGTTGTGGAATTGAATTTACATATTGAACTAAATTATTTTTATTCCAATAATGTAATACAAAATTCACACAGAAGACACCTAATAAAACTATGAAAAATATAGGATTGAAAAAGGCTAAAATTAATGATACTAAACTTGTAAACGACAATAATTTTATAACAAAAAACCATTTTGGTGGATTAATATGCTCTTCTTGAAATAATGTAGTTATGTAATACGCATCTTTATGTTTTAGTTTTTCAAGTTTTTTTGAATCGAAATTCTTAATTCTGGATTTTTCGATAATTCAGTTATTATTTCTTCGTTTAGCTTGGTTTGCTTTTCATTTACTTTTATTGTCCGAAGATTATTGTAAAAATATTGTTGACCAACTTTTGAATTAGTTCGGTCAAGAAACATAAATAAGTCATCAAAATCCAAGTCGTTACAGGTTTTGTCTGATAATACTTGATATGCTTTTGAATTGTTTCTCTTTCTAAAGTATTTTTCAATATTATCAAAGTCAAAGGAATCATCTTTCAGTTTTCCAAATGATTCTTTTAATCTTTGATTTAACTCTTTTTTTCTATTGAATTTTATTTGAGAAAAAGTGTATTTAATTTGAAATAATATGTCTTTAACCATTAAATAATTAGTGTAGGATTTCTATTTAATGTTACAAAAAATGTTCAATTTATTGTTCATATGATAAATTTTAGCGAGAAGTTTTACTTTAATGCTATTTAACGATATTCAACGTTTTAATATTTATATCAGAAGTTAAAAGAAGTTAGCTGATTCATTTTAGAAAGTTAAATAAAAAGCCTCTCTGTTTTCACAAAGAGGCTTTAATCTCATTAGTTATTTATCAACTATTTTATCAACTCGTAACTGCGTTTAATAAAATTGGTTAATTCTTCACCATGTAAAAGGTTTTGAGATAATTTAGCCAAGTCAAAAGCTTGCGAAATCAATCCTTTTTGCTTGTCTTCATCTGCAGCTAAAATTTCAGAAACTAATGGGCTGTTTGTATTAACAACTAAATTGTACATATCTGGCATATTACCCATTCCCATCATTCCACCACCACCAGAAGCTTGCATTTCTTTCATTCTACGCATAAATTCTGGTACAGTAATGATAAATGGAGAAGAAGAAGAATCCATAGCTTCTAACTGAATTGTGTAAGCAGAATTGTTTACAGCACCTTCAATTACTGGCTTTAATTTTTCTTTTTCTTCATCAGATAATTTAGAAATTACGTTATCGTCTTTTTTGATTAAGTTATCAATATGATCTGCATCAACTCTAGAAAATTTAATTTTTCCTTCACCAGAAGTTTCTAATTTCTGCATTAAATGCGATATAATTGGCGAATCTAAAATTAACACCTCATACCCTTTTGCAGTTGCATCTTGTATGTAACTGTGTTGTGCATCTTTATTGGCTGCGTATAAAATTACGTGATTTCCATTTTTATCAGTTTGTGCGTCTTTTGTTTTTTCGATTAATTCATCAAAAGTGAAAAACGTGTCTGCAACTGTTGGATATAAAGCAAATTTTTTGGCTTTGTCAAAAAATTTATCTTCAGACAACATTCCATATTCAATAATTACTTTGATGTCATTCCATTTTTTCTCAAAATCTTCACGATCTTTTTTGAATAATGATGACAATTTATCCGCTACTTTTTTAGTAATGTAACCTGAAATTTTCTTAACAGCTCCATCTGCTTGTAAATACGAACGAGAAACGTTTAATGGAATATCTGGAGAATCAATAACTCCTTTTAACATCTGTAAAAAGTCTGGTACAATTCCTTCTACATTGTCTGTTACAAATACTTGATTTTGGTATAATTGAATTTTGTCCTTTTGCATATCCAAATTTTGAGACAACTTTGGAAAGAATAAAATTCCTGTTAAGTTAAATGGATAATCTACATTTAAATGAATGTGGAATAAAGACTCTTCAAATTGCATTGGATACAATTCTCTATAGAAGTTTGTATAGTCTTCTTTTTCTAAATCAGCTGGCTTTTTTGTCCAAGCAGGATTTGTGTTATTGATGATATCATCTACTTCAATCTGTCTGTGAGGTTCAGTAGTTTCTTTACCGTCTTTATCTTTAGTAGTTTTTGGCTCGTGAGTAGGATCGTTTACTTTTTTAGTTCCAAATTTAATTGGCACTTGATTAAAACGATTGTATTTGGTTAGTAATCCACGAATTTTGCTTTCTTCTAAAAATTCTGTAGAATCTTCTGCAATGTGTAAAATAATTTCTGATCCTCTGTCAGATTTGTCATGTTCTACTAAAGTATATTCAGGAGAACCATCACAAGTCCAATGTGCAGCTGGTTCATCTTTAAAAGACTTTGTAATAATTTCTACTTTATCTGCTACCATGAACGCAGAATAAAAACCTAAACCAAAATGACCAATAACTCCAGTTTCGTTCTTATCATCTTTGTATTTGTCTAAAAATTCTTCAGCTCCAGAAAATGCAATTTGGTTGATGTATTTCTCAACTTCATCAGCAGTCATACCTAAACCTTGGTCTTTAATCGTCAAAGTTTTTGCGTCTTTATCAATGCTGATTTCAATTTTTGCATCACCCAATTCTGTTTTGGCTTCACCAATTGAAATTAAGTGTTTCAGTTTTGTAGTTGCGTCTGTTCCGTTAGAAATTAGTTCACGTAAAAAGATTTCGTGATCAGAATACAAGAATTTTTTAATCAGCGGAAAAATATTTTCTACTGATACGTTAATATTTCCTTTACTCATAATTATATGTTTATTTTAGTTTTTGTTAATTATTGTCATTTCGACTTTATGGAGAAATCTAAAAAGAGATTTTTCGACTTCATTTCATTTCGCTCAAAATGACATCAACGTATATTAAATATTATGAATTACAAGTAGTCAAAAAAAATACCAAATGTTTAATTATGACAAGATGACAGAAAATGATAAGTTGGAAGTGATAAGTAGAAGTAACAGTCTGAAGAGGAAGTGTAAGATGCACAAACCAACTCCAAACTTCTCACTTCGAACCTTTATATTTCTCTCAACATTTCAGTTGTATTTTTGTTTTTCCAAGTTCCACCTGTAAAATCGGGGACTTTTATAGAAGTACTGTTTTGAGCCACAGATAATTCTGAAAGAGGCGTAATTGCGCTCCATAAAACGCTATCATATACATTTATGTCTAAAGGTAACCCTTGATTTAAACATTTTATTAGTCTGTAAATCATTACAAAATCCATACCTCCATGACCAACAGAATTATCAGAAATTTGAGATTTTAGTTTACTCCAAAGTGGGTGATTATACTTTTCTCTATATTCATTATATTTTTCTTTTTCCAACCATTTATGACCCCACCAAGCCAATTCCTCTTCATTGATATATAATTTAGAGGGATAACCTTCATGAACTGCTTTTGTACCCACAACTGTATTTAATCTGTCATAAGGTCTCCCTGAATGAACGTCAAATTGCAACATTATGGTTTTACCTAGTTTGGTTTTAATCATAGTTGTATTCATATCTCCACATTTTACATTCGAGAACTTGTCAATTCCTGCACGTTTTGCAGCATCACTCAAACTTTTTTCACGAGAACTCATAGACACTACATGATCAAAAGTATCTCCACGTCCAATATCCATATATTGGCTAATAGGGCCTAAACCATGAGTTGTGTAGAAATTCCCATCTTTTTTAAGATGATGTTTAATTCTCCACTGGTCTTCATAATACGTTTCGTCTAACAAGTGTTTTCTTAAATCGTGAATATATGCGCCTTCAGCGTGTGTTAAATCACCAAAAACTCCTTTATTTACCATGTTTAACACCCACAATTCTTCGTTGTTAAAACAGCAGTTCTCCATCATCATGCAATGTTTTTGAGTGCGTTCTGCAGTATCTACCAATTTCCAACAATCTTCTAAAGTATATCCAATTGGTACTTCTGAAGCTACATGTTTTTCTTTTTCCATTCCATATAAACACATTTCTGTATGCATTTCCCAAGGAGTTGCAATAATTAATAAATCGATATCATCTCTATCTGCAACTTTTTTCCATTCATCATTATTTCCATAATAAGCTTCAGCAGTGGTGTTGTGCGTTTTCTTTAAATGAGCGTTTAATTTATCGGTTTTTTCTTTTCTTAAATCAGACACAGCAACAATTGTAGCATTGTTATTTTTTACAAGCCAATCAAACATTTGAATTAAAGTTTGTCCTCTATTACCTGCACCTAAAATACCAACTCTTACATTATCAATTTTTGGAGCTTTTAACCCAAAAGCTGTCCCTTTTGCTGTTTTATTTAGTAAGTTATTAGTTTTTTTAATGGTTTCTTCTTTGCAAGAAACTGCTGTAGATAATCCTAAAAATAAAGCAGCTTTTGAAGAGAGTGATAAAAAATCTTTTCTATCCATAATGTATAATAAGTTTATTAGATGATAATTCGTTTTTGTAAAGGTATTAATTTATCACTATTTTTGTTTAAGACAAATAACAAATAACTAAAATACTACCCAATAAATTATGTATAATTCAAAAATCACTGGTTTAGGATATTATGTTCCAGACAATATTGTTACCAATAATGATTTGAAAGCTTTTATGGATACCTCTGATGAATGGATTCAAGAAAGAACAGGAATCAAGGAAAGAAGATGGATTGATCCAAAGACAGGTGATAATACATCTTCTATGGGTGCAAAAGCTGCAAAAATTGCTATAGAAAGGGCTGGTTTAACCAAAGATGATATTGATTTTATTGTGTTTGCTACATTAAGTCCTGATATGTATTTTCCTGGAGGTGGAGTTCGTGTGCAAGATATGCTAGATATGCCAACTATTGGTGCATTAGATGTACGTAACCAATGTTCTGGTTTTATTTATTCGATGTCTGTGGCAGATCAATTTATAAAAACAGGAATGTATAAAAATATCTTGGTAATTGGTGCAGAAAATCATTCAGGTGGTTTAGAAAAATCAACCAGAGGTAGAGGTGTTACTGTAATTTTTGGAGATGGAGCAGGAGCTGCTGTTTTATCTAGAAGTGAAGAAAAAGGAAAAGGAATTTTATCATCGCATTTGCATTCTGAAGGAAAACATGCTAGAGAATTGATGTTAGATGGGCCAAGTACAGGAAGATGGGTGCCAGAAATTTTAGCAGAAAACGATCCAGAAGATCAATCTTATTTTCCATATATGAATGGCCAGTTTGTATTTAAACATGCTGTTGTTCGTTTTTCTGAAGCAATTGTAGAAGGTTTAGCTGCCAACAACTTACAGAAAGAAGATATAGATATGTTAATTCCTCATCAAGCGAATTTGCGTATTGCACAATTCATTCAAAAGAAATTCGGTTTGTCTAATGATAAAGTACATAATAACATTCAAAAATATGGAAATACAACTGCTGCTTCTGTAATTATTGCTTTAACAGAAGCTTGGGAACAAGGTAAAATAAAAGAAAATGATTTAGTCGTTTTAGCTGCTTTTGGTAGTGGATTTACTTGGGGCTCTGTTGTGGTGAGATGGTAAAAAATACTTTTTATAGATTATGAGGGGTTACATTTTGTAACCTCTTTTTTAGTTAACAGCTTTTTTGATAGAATTAAAAGATGATTTTTATGTTAGTTCTTAAAGTTCTGTTAAACCAAAAATTTTCTGTAACTAAAATGGTTGTGTTGCGTCATATAAGCAATATTAAAATTACCAATCATGAAAATAAAAGATAACAATAATACTGAAAAAAGAAATCAAAGTTCAGGAGAAATATTTCAAGCAAAAAGAAACACTTGGAACTCCAGAAGGAAGTATAACTATAAATACGTAACAACTGTATTTTAGTTAGTAATTAGTTAGTTTTTAATAGTTGATTAGAGTCAAAAACAGCAATGTTTTTGGCTCTTTTCAATTTATATGAATTAATTTTTCTTTGGAATTTTATCTCGCTCAATTTTACCTTTTTTGAGTGCTTTATAGTTTTCATAGCAATCTAAAACAGCTTCAATCATTTGTAAATCAGAGGCTTTTTTGATAAAATAATCAGAATAATTACAATCAGTTAGCAATTCAGATAATTCTTGTCTATCCATGTCAAGATATTCCATCATTACTTCTCTATCAAACTTACCAGCCAACATTTTTCTTAAATCATCTTCTTTTTTTAATTTTTGAAGTTTTTTAAGTTGTTTTGGTTTTTTTCCAAAGAGATTATACAAAAAATCAACAGGCTGAAATAGAGCAGCAACAGGTGATGCAAAATTTTTCTTTTGGGGTTTTCCAATTTCGTAAGTCTGTGGTACTCCATTAATTTTTATTCTTGTAAAACGATCTTTTGGCACTTGTTTTACATCAATTTCTAGAACCCCTATTAATTTTGTAGATCTAATAATTACTTCTTTTATCTGTTCTGGTTTTTCATAGAGTGCAATTTCTAGCTCATTACCTTTAAGTAAATCGTTGGTAACTTTAACTTTTATAGATGAAAAACCTAAATAAGAAACCAAAATAGTATCATTAACTTTAGAAGGCAATTCAAAAATACCTTTATCATCAGTAATTGTTCCTTGTACTGTGTTTAAGTTTAATACGTGAGCAGCACTTAATGCTTTTTTATTTACTGCATGTATAATTTGACCTTTTAAAATTGATTTTCTGATTGTATCATTTTGAGAAAACAGACTTACTGAAACCAATAAAAATAGAAATAAGAGTTTTTTATGCATAAGACAAAATTAAGTATAATACAGTTTAGAAAGGTTAATATTTTGTGAAGAAGTTAAAAATAAAGTGCGCACGAGAAGATTCGAACTTCCACTTTCTTGCGAAAACAGCCCCCTCAAGGCTGCGCGTCTACCAATTTCGCCACGTGCGCTTTACTCAAATAAAAAAGTTAAGCTTTTGCTTAACCCGTTATTTGTAATCCTTTTTAAAAAGGTATTATTGGGCAAATATAGTATCAATCATTTAAAATAGACATATATTATTGATAATTTTTTATCGATATTTGCAAAAAAAACATAAAGATTGAAAATAGTATTATTGGGTTATATGGCTTCAGGAAAATCTAGTATTGGTAAGCGATTATCAAAATCTTTAGATTTACAATTTATTGATTTAGACGATTATATAATTAATAAAGAGAAAGCGAGTATTAATGAAATTTTTAAAAATAAAGGTGAGATTTATTTTAGAAAAATAGAACACATTTATCTAAAAGAAATACTAGAAAAAAATACTGATTTTATTCTCTCTCTTGGAGGAGGTACTCCATGCTATGCAAATAATATGAATGAGATTATTAAAGAAAATAGAATCTCTATTTACCTTCAGAGTAGTGTTACAAAACTTTCTGATAGATTAATTAAAAAGAAGAGTAAAAGACCATTAGTAGCTTCATTAGCTGATGAGAAAATTCCAGAATTTGTAGCTAAACACCTTTTTGAGAGAAGGTTTTTTTATGAAAAAGCGAAATTTAAAGTAAATATAGATAACAAATCAAAAAAAGAAGTTACCAAAGAAATTATAAATCTTTTAGAGTAAATAAGCACTACCTTTATTTTCCAAAAAATCGACCTGTACATGTTCTTTGATAGAAGTTGATAATGAAACACCTTTAAAATCTGCTTTTATAGGATATTTTTTGTGGTTTCTATTTACTAAAACAGCAGTCTTAAACTTATTTAATGGCACATCTAAAAAATGCTTAACTCCATACATTAAAGTGGTACCAGAATTTAAAACGTCATCAACTAAAACAAGAGATTTATTTTTATAATCATTAATATTTATTGATGTAGTTATAGGCTCTAGAGGCTTTTTCTTGTTGATAATAACCTCACAAAGTGTAATTTTTAGATTAGAAATTTCTTTTAAAGTTTTGGCTATTTTTTGAGCCAAGATAAAACCATTACCTACAATACCTGCAATTATCACTTCACTTTCATTAGAATTACTTTCATAGATTTGATAAGCTATTCTTTTTATTTTTTGGTGAATTTGTACTGTGTTTAAAATAACGTTATTTTCTGTTGTCATAAATCAATCTATAGTATCACTTTGAAATCCTTCTATATCTCTTCTGTCCTTTTTTGTTGGTCTTCCTGTTCCTTTTTTACGATAATAATCTTTTGCAAATTTTAAAAGTTCTGTTTTTTCAAACTCTTCTTTTGGTGTAGTATCTTTTCTATATAAGTCAACAAGTTTAGCACCAACTCTGCTTTTTGGTAAATCTAAAACTTTTATTTGATAATTTATTTGATTTTTTCGAATTAGAATTAATTCATTACCATATACTTCTTTTGAAGGTTTTACACTTTTATTATCAATCTTAACTTGTCCTTTTTTACAAGCAGTAGTAGCTATACTTCTTGTTTTAAAGAATCTTATACACCATAAATATTTATCTATCCTCATAAAAAAAGTTAAAAAGTGGTATTTACCTTTTTACAAAGGTATAAAAATGGTAAATTGCACCCCATTAATTTGAATGATAAATGAATAAAATAAAATATATTTTTTCAGTTTTAGCAGTAGTTGTTATTATTTATGCTTGTGGTGATGATAATTTTATAAGTAATCCTTTTGCAGATGTAAACTATGAGGAACTTGCTGTATCTGATAACGATTCTTTAGTTAAATTTTTAAAAAGCCATTATTATGATAGTACTTTAGATACCATAAAGAGCATTGTTAATGGTGAAACTGCAATGTTTGATGAAACAAATAATTTAGATATTATAAATTTAGAAGAGAATGATATTAATTATAAATTATATGTTTATAAGAAAGAACAAGGTAATCCTATTGTAGATAAAAGTTTTCCTACAGTAGTAGATTCATTATTTATTAATTACAAATTAATGTTATTACCTAGAGCAGACAGTTTAGGAGCAGCTATAGAAACAAATACTAATATATGGTTTAGTTCTGACCAAAATATTAGAGGTTGGGCTCATGGATTTACTAAATTTTTAGGAGGAAATAATGTAACCAATAACGGACCAATTACATTTGCAGATACAGGAAAAGGATACTTGTTTATTCCTGGTGGTTTAGGGTATCCATCAATAAACTTCCAAATTGGTCAAGATCCTAATGCTAGACCTTATGATCGAGTTCTTATTTTTGAAATAGAACTTCTTGATTTTGTAAAGGATACTGATCACGACAATGATGGCAAACCTTCAATACTAGAAGACGCAAATGGAGATGGTGACCCTAGGAATGATTTTAGCGACCCTAATAACCCTACTTTAGCTGATTATTTAAATCCAAATATTAAATAAAATTATTATCACAAAAAAATAAGGTTTTTCATATTTTTGAAAAGCCTTATTTTTTTGTGATAGATTCTTTTAACTTTAAGAATTTGGTATTTTTCTTCTTATCTAAATAATGCCTTAATACTCCACCTTTTACATTATTTACATCGAATTCAACAATAAAAGCTTCTTTATCTATTTCGTCTACTATTCTGTACATCTTTTTTATATCAATTCTATTGATAATAGCATGGATAATATCAAAATCTTCAGAAACTCCTTGACTACCAAAACCAGATTTGCCTTTATATACAGTTAAACCAGTTCCTATTTTTTCTAAAATATCAACTTTTATAAGGTCGTATTTTTTTGATATGATAGTAACTCCAATAAAATCTTCAAAACCTTCTATAACAGTATCAGTAACTTTTGCAGCGATAATATAAGTAAGAATCGAGTAGAGGGCAATTTCTATACTTTCTACGAAAGCAGTAACTGTAAATAAGATAATATTAAAAAGCATTACAATTTTACCAATACTAATACTAAATTTATCATTTAAGAAAATACCTAAAATTTCTGAACCATCTAAAACTGACCCATTTCTAATGGCAATTCCTATTCCAGACCCTACTAATAACCCCCCAAAAATGGAGATTAACAATTTATCATTTGTTATGGTCTGAAAATTTTCGAAGTGAATAAATAAAGCAACTCCAAGAATACTAATTACTGACTTTATGACAATTCTTTTTGAAACTGTAAAATATCCTAATATTAAAAATGGAATACTGAAAAGAACTAATAAGTAAGACATATTTATATCTACTTGAGTTCTTACCAAAAGGGCAATACCAGTTACACCACCATCTAAAAAGCCATTAGGTAATAAAAATGCCTTTAATCCTAGACTGGTAAGGACAATACCAACGAAAATTTGAAAGTATTCGGAAAAATAATTGCTGGCTTTTTTTGAATTCATTTGAGTTTAAGTTTTTCTTTTACAAGCTAACAGTGTGTTTTTGAGAAGCATTGCAATTGTCATTGGGCCAACACCACCAGGAACAGGAGTAATGAATTCGCATTTGTCAGCAACATCTTTAAAAGCAACATCACCCACTAATCTATATCCACTTTTTTTACTTGAATCTGCTAAACGTGTTATACCAACATCGATAATGGTAACATTATCTTTAATCATATCTGCTTTTACAAATTCTGGAATACCAATTGCTGCTACAATGATATCTGCTTGTTTTGTAATTTCTTTTAAGTTTTTAGTTCGGCTATGACACATAGTTACAGTAGCATTTCCAACTGTTCTTTTTTGTGATAATAAAATACTCATAGGGCTACCCACAATATGACTTCTTCCTAAAACAACAACATGTTTTCCAGAAGTTTGTACATTATATCTGTCTAATAATTCTAAAATACCAAAAGGAGTAGCAGAAATGAAAGTAGGTAGATTCAAAGCCATTTTGCCTACATTTGTTGGGTGAAACCCATCCACATCTTTGCTAGGGTCAACTGCCATAATCACTTTTTGCTCATTAATATGTTTAGGTAATGGTAGTTGTACAATAAAACCATCAATGTCATTATCTACATTTAGAATTTCAATTTCATTTAATAATTCTTTTTCATTGGTTTCTTCGGGTAAACGTATTAATGTTGACTCAAAACCAACGCGTTCACAAGCTTTTACTTTTGCATTAACATAAGTTATACTTGCACCATCATTGCCAACTATTATAGCTGCTAAATGAGGTGTTTTATAATCATTATTTTTAAGTTCTCTTACTTCTAGAGCGATTTCTTCCTTTATATCTGCGGAAGTTTTTTTTCCATCTAATAAAATCATTTGTTGTTTAAAATATATATAACAATAGTTGTGTTAAAGTTATTGAATTGTTTTAATTCTGTATAGTTTTTATCTAAAATATTTAGTTCTTCATCTGTTAAATTGTAAACATTGGCATAGAATACAAATTTATTTTTTCCATTAAATTTTGCAAAAGATCTTTTGTCCCCCTCTAAATCTATGTAATCTAATTTTGTATAATTAGGAAAAAAGCTACCAACATTAGATATATCAATAGCATTTTTATTTAAATAATCAATTGCCTTTAACCTTAAAGAATGATAAGGTATGTGACCTAAAGTAGCTCTCCAAGCCGTAGATATTTGTTTTGGATAAATCCATAAATTCCCGGAAATTAAACCAATAAGAAGCAATAAGAATATTATTTTTTTTTGTTTGTAAAAATTAGTTAGGATTAAAAAAGCTAATAAATTTAAACAAATATAAGATGTAATAAAATAGCGAATTCCTACAGTATTAGTTACAATTAAAATCGTTACTATTATAAAAATCACAGATGAAAGACCTAATAATAAGAGAAATTTGTGCTTTTTAGAATGCATTATTTTTTTTCCGAAAATTAAAAAACTTATAATGATAAAAATCATTATAAACACTCTACCAAAATCTAAATATCTCCAAATTAGCACGATACAATTTCTTATAAAATAGTCAAAATCTGCAAAATGCCAAAGACTTTCCCAAGGTGAACTTGAATGTGTTTGCAACCATCCTTTTGTTAATAACCTCCATCCAACATAAAAAAATGCTGGTAAACTTGCTATAAAATAAAAGCCTATATGTTTTGATGTAAGTATTTTTTTAAGAGTTTTTTTATGAAAAAATTTTAGATACAAAATTTCGAAAATAAATATTCCAGCAAAGAGCATCATACTCCTAAAAGAAATAATGCTCAAAAATATTAACCCGATAAATTGTAATTTTCTATTGGTTTTTAGAATGGAATTTATAATTAAAAAGAAGAAAAAAAGTGTTATTATTTCAATATTTACTAAAATTAAACAAGTTGCTAATGTAGGGTCCGAAATTACAAGTAGAAAAGCAAAAAAATGTAATTTTTTATCTTTTAAAAGATAAATTATAAATTTATCTAATTGAATAAAAAAACCTATCACAAAAGGCAACATTGCAAGATGAGAAACCCATAAATTATGCCCAAAAATTTTCCAAAAAACTGCTAGTATTGTGGCTAAAAAGGGCGGATGCCCAGGGTCAAAACTATTCGGCATTTTCCAATTAAATATCGAGTTTTCATATAAATGATTTCCCATTTTTGAGCCAAAAAGAATATCATCATCAAAAAAACCAAAATCTTTTGACAAGAAAAAAATTATAATACCTAATATTATAAAAAAGATTTTTCTTCTTTTATCCGGTTTGTAAATATTATGGAAGATGGTTTTCATTTCTTTAATTAAAAAAAGCTGCAAAATGCAGCTTATTTTTATTTCATTCCTTTCATCATTTGCATCATCTTTCTACCTCCACCACCTTGCATCATCTTCATCATTTTACTCATTTGACTAAATTGTTTCATTAATTGATTTACTTCTTGTATAGAAGTTCCTGAACCTTTGGCAATTCTCTTCTTTCTACTTGCATTAATTGTAGATGGTGTACTTCTTTCTAATGGAGTCATTGAGTGAATAATAGCTTCTATTCCTTTAAAAGCATCATCATCTATATCTACATCTTTCATAGCTTTGCCAGCACCAGGAATCATGCCCATTAAATCTTTCATGCTTCCCATTTTTTTGATTTGTTGAATCTGACTTAAAAAGTCATCAAAACCAAATTGATTTTTAGCTATTTTCTTTTGTAGTTTTCTGGCTTCTTCTTCATCGTATTGATCTTGGGCTCTTTCTACAAGCGATATTACATCACCCATACCTAAAATACGGTCTGCCATTCTATCTGGATGAAAAACATCAATAGCTTCCATTTTCTCACCTGTACCAATAAACTTAATGGGTTTATCGACTACAGATTTGATAGATAGTGCAGCACCACCTCTTGTATCACCATCTAATTTTGTTAGTACAACACCGTCAAAATTTAAAATATTGTTAAAAGCTTTTGCTGTGTTTACAGCATCTTGCCCAGTCATAGAGTCTACAACAAAAAGTGTTTCTTGTGGATTTATGGCTTTATGGATGTTCGATATTTCTGTCATCATTTCTTCATCAACAGCCAAACGCCCTGCAGTATCAATAATTACAACATTTTTTCCATTTGTTTTGGCATGTGCAATTGCATTTTGAGAAATTTCAACGGGGTTTTGATTGCCAACTTCTGCATAAACTTCAACACCAATTTGTTCTCCAACAACTTGTAATTGATTTATGGCAGCAGGTCTATATACATCACAACCCACTAAAAGTACTTGTTTTGTTTTCTTGGTTTTTAGGTATTTTGCTAATTTTCCTGAAAAAGTTGTTTTACCAGAACCTTGTAAACCAGACATTAAGATTACAGTTGGAGAACCTCCAAGATTTATACCTACAGTATCACCTCCCATTAATGTAGTTAGCTCATCTTTGACTAACTTTACCATTAATTGCCCAGGATTTAATGTAGTTAGTACATTTTGACCAATTGCTTCTTGTTGTACTTTTTTTGTAAATTCTTTGGCTATTTTAAAGTTAACATCGGCATCTAATAATGCTCTTCTAACTTCTTTTAAAGTTTCAGCGACATTAATTTCAGTTATCTGCCCATGTCCTTTAAGCGTATGTAAAGCTTTATCTAGTTTATCACTTAAATTATTAAACATAATTTGTAATCTTTTTTTTGAATTACAAATATAATTATTAGAGTTCGCTTATAAAAGATTAAAAAGGTTAATCTCTTTTTAAAAGTAAACTGGTAAAGAAGTTGATTAAATGTATTAAAATTGATATCAAAAAAATAAAAAAGGCTACTAATAAAATAATATTCAAATTTTCTTGAAATGGAAGGTTGGTATAAATTAAATTTCCGCTTTTATCTAAATTAAAAACAGAAATTAGATAAGGGATTAAGCAAGCCACCTGCAATATTATATGAGCTGAAGTTAACCAGTTGTTTGGGTGTTTTTTAGCCCAATGTAAAGACAAATAATTAATGCCCATTAAACCAAAATATACAGCTGTAATATAACACCAAAAATCTACATTAATAAGATAATGGATATAAGAAATATTAATATCAATTGGAATATCTCTTTTTAATAAACCAAGAAGAATAAAGATAGGGATTAACCAAAAGAAAAATAAGTGAGGCTTTTTTATGATTGAATTCAATTTAGTACAATAGTTTTAAAGTTTCTGAATGGTGTTGAGTATGATGTGCTGTCCACATAATTATTTCTCTTATTGTCATTTTTCCCATTAATGGGTGTGGAATTAATAATGTGTCTAAATTTTTATCACTTATTTTTTTTGTTTTGTATTGTAGTTTTTTTTGTTGAATTTGAAATCTTGTTAGCAAACGTTCACGTTCTTTTAAAATCGGTACTTTTAATTTTTGATTAAATTTTTTGGCTCTATCTTGGTTTTTCTCAAGCTTTTCTTGATATTTTTTTGCAACAGTTTTGTAATCTCTATTAGGTCTATTACAAACACCAAATTTATATTTTAAAAGAAATTTAGGATAACTTAATGCATTGTTTAAAAGTTGTAAACTATTTACTAAATGTAAAATATGTTGTCCAGTAGTCCATTTGTTTTGTGGACCTTTTTCCCAATTTTCAAGAGGTTGTTCTTCTAGCCAATCAAATAATTCTTGGTGTTTTTCTTCTAGTAAATCACTTATATCAAGCTTATCCATTTATAAATTTTATCAGGCTAAAATTACTAAATTAAAAATTAATACAACTCACTACATACATTTTACAGTTCATTACAATCTGTTTTTTTAAAGTAGAGTTAGTATATACTTTTGTGGTATTAATTAACCAAAATTGTAAAAATTTAAATTAAGATATTATGAAAACAACATCAATCACAAGTAAAACAAGATTTCTAGTGCTTTTATTAATTGCATTTATTTTTAGTTCATCTTACTTTGTAGCACAGAATTCTATAACTATTAATAGTAATAAATCTAAAAGTAAAATTAGTATTAGTAATGGTAAGAATGATTTAAAAATTGAATATGAAGGAGAAATTACGCTATCTGAAGATGATTCTGATATCAAAGACATTTCTAGAGGTGGTTATATTGAAATAAAAAAATCTTCGTTTGGAAAACGTAGAAAAATCATCATAGAAAGAGATGGAAGTAAGTTGGTTAGAAAATATTATGTAGGTTGGAGTGAAAAAGATTATTACCCTGATGGAAAAGAGTGGCTAAAAGATATTCTACCAGAAATTTTAAGATCTACCACAATTGGTGCAGAAAGTAGAGTAGACCGTTTTTATGCAAAAGGTGGTGCAAAAGAAGTGATTGCAGAAATCCAAGAAATGGAGAGTGATTATGTGAAAAGTGCTTATTTTAAACTGTTATTAAAAAAAGATTTATCTAAAAATGATGTAACTACAACTCTTCAAGCCATTGGGAAAAACATCAATTCAGATCATTATTTAAGTAGTATCTTAAGAAAAAATCAGCGTTTATTTTTAAAAAGTCCTGAAACAATTGATGCTTATATTGCTGCTGCAAAAAAAGTAAATTCTGATCATTATTTAACACAAATTGTAAAAAGTGTAGTTTCAAATAAGAGCATTACAGATACTCAACTAGGCAGTCTTTTAAAAATTTCCAGTAGCATCAATTCAGATCATTATTTAACAGAAGTTCTTAAAGATGTTATGAATGATAGAACATTGAATTCTCAAAATATGGAGCAAGTAATGTTACTTTCTAAAAGTATTAATTCAGATCATTATAAAACCATTATTTTGAAGAAAGCTTTAAAAATGAATAATTTATCTAAAGATGCATATGATACTTTTATCGATTCTCTAGACGATGTAAATTCTGATCACTATGCTACTGAAGTTATCAAAGAATTAATGAGTGATAGTTTGAATACAGAGCAATTAAATAAGGTTTTAGCTCTAATAAAAGATAATATTAATTCAGATCATTATGCAACAGTAATCTATAAGAGAATAGCATCAAGAATGAAACTTACTGAAAATCAATTAATCAGTGTGATATCTTCTACAAAACACATAGGCTCTAGTCATTATTTGTCTAGCACTTTATTAGCTTTTGCACCAAAAGTAAAAAAGGGATCAGATAAAGTAAAAGACGCATACTTAAAGGCTGCAAAATCAATTAATTCAGATACCTATTTAGGTAGAGCTATGAAAGCAATTTATTAATAATATAAGCAAGATGGTAAATCTATAGCTGTAGATTTACTATCTTGCTTTTATGCAATCAACCAAAAAACCAACCAACTCATTTTTCTTGAAAAAGTATTTTCACATACCTGTTTTAGGCATTTTATTAGGCATTGCAATTAGTTATTTTTTAATTTACAGTGAGCAACAAGAAAATATAATCTACTTATTAAAAGATGCAGTATTAGCCTCTGGTTTGGGAATGTTAATCACTTTAATAATATCCAAGACTATTTTAATTTTAAATCGATTTTTGCCTTATCAAAATCAAACAGGAAACAGGCTTTTTGCTGGTTTTATAACTCATTTTACGGTTGCTTTTTCATTAACTCTTATAGTTTTTTATTTTTATCAATTATTCTTTTTTGATGTTACCAATTTCTATGGTGAGTTTGATGCAGTAATTTTAAAATTAGGTATTATTTTACTGATTTTAACCATCATTTTTGAAGTCATTTATTTTGCATTATATTCTTACTATTCCTATTCAAAATTTCAGATTGAAACTGTAAAACAAGAGCGTAAACAAATTGAATTACAGTTAAAAGCACTAAAATCGCAATTAAGTTCACATTTTTTATTCAACAGTTTAAATACCATTTCTTCTTTAATTTATAAGGATGAAAACAAGGCAGAAACGTTTGTAAGAAGATTGGCAAAAATGTATGATTTTACTTTAAAAAGTTACCATCAAAAATTAATTACATTACAAGAAGAAGTTGATTTTGTAAATGCATATATTTTTTTATTACAAACTCGATTTCAAGACAAATTTACGTGTTCCATTTCTATTGATGACGATTTGTTGACGAGTAAAATTCCGCCATTAACTTTACAAATGTTAGTAGAAAATGCAGTAAAACACAATCAATTATCAGTTGATAAACCTTTGAATATCAATATAAAATCTACAGAAAAAGAAATTATTATTGAGAATAATATTACAGAAACACCTAAAAATATTACTTCTTTTAATATTGGATTAAAAAATATAAATACTCGTTATTTATTGCTGATAAACAAAGCAATTTCTGTGATTAGAGGAGAGAATTTTACTGTTAAAATTCCTTTAATAAAATGAAAAAACTGTTTATACATCAACCACTTTTTCGTCTGTTAAGTCCTATAATTAGTGGAATTATCATTTATTTACTGGTTTTATTGTTGAATAATAATGTTCAACAGGCACAAGAACAGTTTTTTAATGAAGAACTGTATTTCTGTATTGCTTTAAGCTATTTAATTCAAGAATTCTCAAGAGGACTTTTAGTATTGTTTAAAAAGTTTTTGTCTGATAAATTATCAGCAAAAAATA
Source organism: Polaribacter porphyrae (assembly GCF_002954685.1). Taxonomy (GTDB): domain Bacteria; phylum Bacteroidota; class Bacteroidia; order Flavobacteriales; family Flavobacteriaceae; genus Polaribacter; species Polaribacter porphyrae. Next base: position 582,253 of record NZ_MSCN01000001.1, read on the forward strand.
TCATTTTACAAATCGTTATTTCTATGCTTTTATGTGTAGCAATTTCCACAATTGCAATCACATTTTATTTTGAATATGTATTGGGATTTACTGCATCAAAAGAAGAAATTTATGTGTTCAACAGTATTTTCTGCACAATTACTTTTATTTATATTATGCTGTATATCAGTCATCAATATCTGTATAAAATCAACACAGAAAAATTAGCACAAGAAGAAATCATAAAACAAAATATAGAAGACGACTTTAAGCAATTCAAAAAAGGAATTAACCCAAATTTATTGTTTGAAAGCTTTGAATCTTTATTAATTTTAATCAAAACAGATAAAGAAAAATCAGACGATTTTATAGACCATTTAGCCACAATTTACAGATATATTTTATCAGGAAAAGAAAAACAATTGGTCGATTTTAATGACGAGATTTTAATCGTAAATGAGTTGATACAACTTTTTAACTACTTGCCTTACAGTAACATTGCTATCAACAATAATTGTAAAAATTCTTTTTTGGTAGTTCCTGGAAGCCTGTTATTTATTGTAGAGCAAATTGTTAGAACAAGTATTATTTCATCGAGTTCAAAACTTATTATCAATTTTGATAAAAAAGAAAATGATTTAGAAATTTCTTATTTTAGAAATGATAAAATTACAACCCAATTCAACTTGAAAAATATTGCAGAAATTATAAGAAGTTATCATATTTATAGCAAACAAAAAGTAAAAGTTTTAGAAGAAAAATCAACAAGAAAAATAATTTTACCTAAACTAAAAATAATAGTATAATTATGAACATCGTTATTATTGAAGACGAACAATTAGCAGCAGAAAAATTAGAAAGATATTTGTTAAAATATGATGCTAATATAAAAGTTGTAACAGTTTTATCAAGCATTTCTGAAAGTGTAATTTGGTTTCAGAATAACACTAATTACGATGTTGTTTTTATAGATATTCAACTTACTGATGGTTTGAGTTTTGAAATATTTAATCAAATAAAAATAAATAAACCAGTTATTTTTGCTACTGCTTTCGATGAATATGCAGTAGACGCTTTTAAAGTAAATAGTATTGATTATGTGTTGAAACCTATCACTTTTACAGACATTTCTAAAGCAATGAATAAACTAAAATCAATGCAAAATTTATTCAATGCAGATGCTGTTCAAAAAGTTGCAGCAATTGTACATCAAAAGAAAGAAAAAGACCGTTTTTTAGTACGATTAGGAAATCACATTCATTCCATAAAAACAGAGGAAACCGCTTTGTTTTTCGCAGAAGGCAGAACAGTATATTTAGTTACAAAAGAGAATAAAAAGTTTATCATCGATTTTAAACTAGAGGATGTAAATAGTGTATTGAACTCAAAATTATTTTTCAGAGTAAATCGTTCATTTATTATCAATATAAATGCTATAAAAGATGTAATTGTATATTCTAATAGTAGACTTAAAATTACCCCAAAAGTAACTACTGACAAGGAAATTATTGTCAGTAGAGAAAAAGTTTCTGCTTTTAAAACTTGGTTAGAAGGTGCTTAATTGAGTAACGTTGGTAAAACATATTTTTCAAAAATAATTTCTGGTTGTTGTGTTTTGCCATTTCTAAAATTACCAGCAGTAATAACAGAAACTGTATCTAATTCTGGTACAACAAAAATATATTGTCCTCCATTTCCACGAGCTTCAATCGATTTTATTTCTTTGCCATTTACAATATAGGTTTTGTGCCACCATAAATATCCATAACCATTTTTATCTTTTGTATTTTCTAAATTTAAGTAGTTTTTTAATGATTTTTCTACCCATTTTTTAGATAGAATTCTCTTTCCATTCAGTTTACCTTTACACAAATACAATTGTCCAAATTTTAGCATTTGTCTTGATGATAAATACATTCCTCCTCCAAAATATGGTTTGCCTGTCATTTCTTTTTGAATTGCATAATTATGGATACCTAAAGGATTCAATAATTTTTGATCCATATAAAGTTGCAAAGGAACAGGAGTTAGGTCGTTTAAAACAACGCTTAATAAATATGGATTGGCAGAACCATAGTTGGCTACTGTTCCAGGTTTGTTTATCATTGGTGCATCTAAAACTGTTTTCAACCAATTTCTAGAATTTTGATAAGCTTGTTCAGAAGCTTTAGATTTTCTTTTGACACCAAAATCTACAGCATCAATTCCAGAACTCATTGTTAATAAGTCTTTTATCTTTATTTCTGATTTAAGAGCATCTTTAGGATTTTGATATTCTTTTGGTAAGTAATTATATAATAAATCAGTATCGCTCTTTAGTAAACCTTCCTCAATGGCAATTCCTGTAATTGCAGAAGCGATACTTTTAGATGCAGAACGTTGATCGTGAATGGTTCTATTTGTATGCCCATCAAAATACTTTTCGTAAACTATTTTTCCTTTTTTGGTGATTAAAACTGAATGCGTATTGATAAATTTCTTTTGATGAATTTCATTTTCCATTTTTATTAACAAAGCTTTTTCTTTCAAAGGCTTTATTTTCCAACCATCATTTAATTTAGAAACTTTACTATTATTGGTTTCATAATCTCCAAATTTCCAAGGAGTTTTTGTTTTTTGTAAAGACACTTTTGTAAATGCTTTATCAGCAACTAAAGCTTCTAATACTATAGTTTCTTTTAAAAGAGTAGCTCTAAAATGAATTCCTGTTCTGAAATCTTGAAAAGTAACGACATTTCCATTTAATTTAGAGTTCATTGCGTGAGTTCCTGCGAAACGTTGATCTCCAAAAAAAGGAAATGCATCAAAACCATTTTCTGTAACATTTTCTATACTTAAAAAGATAGATTTTGAAATGAATTCTTCCAACAGAAAAACATTCCATTTTCCTTTGTATAAACCAGATTTGTCCTTCGTAAGTTTTGTATGATAAAAATACATTCCAGAACTTATAAATCCTGATATTTCAGTCTTCTTTTTGTTTAAAATTCCGCTAAAAGAAGTATTATTATCAATATTAAATTCGATGTAATTATTAGATGATGATTTTACTTTTTTAGAAAAATTAAAGTTTTTGTTGAATAATGAAAAATTATATTCATTTTCATTAATAACATCAATAGAAACAGAAAGATTAAAGGCATTTTTATCATTTAGTTTTCCTTCCCATTGCATTTTGTAATCTTTGATATTTGTTTGAGATTGAACAGAAGAAAATGTAAATACAAAAAGTAGTATAAGTGTTTTAAAATAAGTATTCATAAAGACGTTTTTAGATTTACAACAAAATTAAAGTGATTACTTTTCTTAAAATTGTAATAAATTAACATTAGCAATTATTTTTGATACTTTTAACGGAGTTTGCTGATACATTTTTTTAAAAGAATTTATAAAATGACTCTGATCGTAAAATTCGCATTCATAGCAAATTTCTGTCATAGAAAGTTGGTTTTTAGCAACTAATAATAAGGCTTTATTCAATTTTTGAGTTCTTATGTAATTACCGATTGTAGTCTTAAAATATTTAGGGAATTCTCTTGATAAATGTACAGGATGAATGTTTAAAAGAGTACTTAAATTACCCAAAGAAGTACAAGTTTTAGGAGAATGGTGCAATATTTCTTTTAGTTGTTCTACCCAAATTGGAGTTTGATTTTCAATTGAATTTTCATTTGATTTTATAGCGTTAAAAACATCAACCAACAACATATCTATACTTATTTGACTATTAACATCTATAACTTTACTTTCTAGAAAAATAGCATTCATTTTCTGTTTAATCAAAGGGTTTTCTAAATGTATACTTCCTTCAAAATCAAAAGATTTAATGTCATATAAATCAAACCAATCAGAAGTCATTTCAATATGAAATCCTCTTGCAAATTCTGGAGGTTTTATGTTATGATGCACATCTTGCCAATTATGAAACAACAAACTTCCACTGTTTAAATAATAATTTTCTTTTTTGTTTTCTTCAAATAATTTTCCTTGTAATAAATAGGTGAAATAAGGATTTTGATGATAATGCCAATCTACTTTTTTGTGAGTATATTCTGTATCAGTGATCAATAAATCGTTAAACTGATTTTTGTTGTAGTGATTTCCAAAATATTCTCCTTTAAGTAATTTTTTCATTTAGTAAAGTTTCCTCTTTCTATAACCAATTATTAAACTTATTAAACCAATAATTGCCATTAATAAAAATGCAAAAACAATGTATTTATTAAAGATAAATAGCTTTGTAATAACAGTAAGAAGAATTAATAAAATACCTGTATAAATCCAAATAGAATCATTTTCTAAACGCTTTCTGTTTGAGTTTGTTGGTGTTTTGTTGATAAGAACTTTTAATGCATCCCAATCCCAAAAGATTAAAAATAAGGTAGATAACAACATTAAACCAGTAATGATCGGAGTTCCTCTAAAATCGTAAGAAATTGTAATTACAAATACATTTACAATAATTGGTAAAAATAGAGTAGCACCAAGTTTAGCATATTTTTGGGTTACTAATAAAGAACCTGTTATAAATTGAGCAATTCCTAAAAATCGCCAATAAATCCCTGATTCATAAAGTGTTTCAAAAAAATGCCAAGAAGAATTTATTGGGTTTGCAGCACCACTTTCTGCTGTAAATCGTAAACCTTGAATTTTTACCAAACTTGCAAAAATGAAGGCAAAACCTATTAAATAACGCAAATAAATAACAAATAATTGTGGTAAGGTTTTTTGTTTCATTTAGGTTGTTTTTTTAATTTGATTACTTGTCTTGAAGACGAAACAAACCTCTATTTGTTACTTAAAGTTATAAATCATCAGTAAAATGCTTTTTAGTTTTCTGTTTATTAAACTTTTCTTTATTGTAGTTTTTTGATGTATTTTTTGGAATAGAAAGTGATTTCCATTCGTTATTTTTTATCAATTTGCCTAAAAATACAATTTGGCCAATATGATAAGAATAATGACACAATTGCCTGTTAATAGCTTCAACAACAGTATGTCCTTGATTTCTGATATAAATAATTTTTTCTAAATCCTTTTCTTCAAAAGAATTAATAACGTCAAATAAACATTGCCAACCTTTTTCCCAAGAAACTAAAATATCATCTTTAGTTTTGTAATTATTAATGAATTCTTCATCTCTATTTCTCCAAGATTTCTCTCCATCTTCAGTCAAGAAATTTGTCCATCTAGAAAGCATATTACCTACAATATGCTTTACAATTATTGCAACAGAATTGCTTTCATCATTTTGAATTAAAAATAGTTCTACTTCAGAGAGTTGCGCAAAAGTTTTATCTCCTAAAGATTTATAATACTCAAATTGTTTGGTAACACTATTTAAGTAACTGTTTTGCATAAAAAAGCTGATTAGAATCAGCTTTTAATTTACAAATTATTTATTGAACTATTTCTTTGGAACAAACTCTAAAGCAGCTCCATTAATACAATGGCGTTTTCCAGTAGTTTCTCTTGGCCCATCATCAAAAGAATGTCCTAAATGACCACCACAAGTATTACATTTTAATTCTGTTCTTGCATAACCAATTTTGTAGTCTACATCTTTTTCTACATTTCCTTTTACAGCTCTGTCAAAAGAAGGCCAGCCAGTTCCAGAATCAAACTTATGTTTAGATTTGTATAGAGGGGTTTTACAACCAGCACAAACAAAAGTTCCAGCTTTTTTTTCGTTATTTAATGGGCTTGTAAAAGGTCTTTCTGTACCAGCTTCACGTAAAACATAATATGCTGTTGGTGACAATAATTTTTTCCATTCAGCATCAGTTTTTACAACTTTATAATTTTTCTTTTTCTCTTTGGATTTTTCTTGAGCATTGCCAGTACAACTCATTATGAATGCTAAAATAAAAATACTTGCTATTTTTCTCATATATCTTGTTTTATAAAATCGACTATTTTATTTGTTACTATTTTATTACGAAGGATTTTAATGTGTCCTAATCCATTTGTAACAAAAAGTGTTCCTTTCTCTAAATTTTGACGAATATTTATGGCACAACTTACATGTACATCACCATCAATTGTATCATGAACAATCAAAGCAGGAATTTTTATATTTTTAGCAACCTTACTTGTTGCATAATCATCAACTTTTAAATGCCATTTTTTTTCAAAATAAATAATTAATTTATTTCCAAAAGATTCATTAAGCCCTAAATTTATTGAGAAATTACGCAAAATTTGAGAAGTTGTATCACCAGAACCAATAGTAACAATTTTATTAAAACATTGAGTTTCTGATTGTGTATTCATTATAGCCATAGAGCCAAAAGAATGCCCAACAGCAGCCTCAAAAGGACCATACTCTTTTTGTATAGCTTTTATGGCTTCAATATATTCTAAAAGGTTTGTGGTTTTTCCTGTGGATTTTCCATGTGCAGGAGCATCAAAAGAAATGGTCATATATCCATTTTCTAACAACTTATTAGCAATCATAAAGAGTTGTGTTCTTCTACCTGACCAACCATGAGCCAATAAGACTTTTTTATCTGAAAAACCATAAGATAAAATATGAATGTTTCTATAAATTGATGGAATAAACAATTCTTTTTTCTGTGAAGTTTCTTCCATTCCTTTTTCTCTTTTGGGAGTTTTAAAAGAAATAGGAGTGGTAAATAGTTTAGAAGCTAAAATTAAAGTTAATTTTGTTGAAAAAAAATAAAGTATTTTAATAGCTATTTTTAAAGTGCTAGGAATACTTAAGCTTGTAGGTAGAGATTTTAAATTATTAAAAAAATGCATCAAAAATATATTTTTTAAATAGCAATAGAATGCGTAATTTTATTGATATTTCTATTTTAGGAAGTGACTAAATTACACATTAAGTGTCTTATTGAAGAAACCAAAAAGTAAAAAAATGAAAAAAATAATAATTTTAGTAACTGCAATATTCTTATTTTCTGATTGTAGTACTGTACCTATTACAGGTAGAAAAAGAGTAAACTTTGTTAGTGATGCTCAAGTATTGCCTGCCAGTTTTGCACAATACAATTCTTTTTTAAAAGAGAATAAATTATCTTCTAATAGAAAAATGACCAACCAAATAAAAACAATTGGCAAAAATGTTTCTGCTGCTGTAGATCGTTTTATGAGAGCAAATGGAATGCAAGACGAAGCTGATTCTTATAAGTGGGAGTTTAATTTAGTAGAAGATAAAACTGTAAATGCTTGGTGTTTACCTGGGGGTAAAGTTGTATTTTACACAGGTATAATGCCAATTTGTGCAAATGATGATGGAGTTGCTGCTGTTATGGGACATGAAGTTGCTCATGCATTTGCAAAACATGGTCAAGAAAGAATGTCTTCTGGTCAATTACAACAGATTGGAGGTTTGGCAGTTGCATTAGGTACATCAAATAAAAATCCAAGAACTGCACAAATATGGAACATGGCTTATGGTGTTGGGTCTTCTGTAGGGATGTTAGCATTTAGTAGAACCCACGAAACTGAAGCAGATAAACTTGGATTGGTTTTTATGATTATGGCTGGTTATGATGGTACTGAAGCAGCCGAAGTTTGGGTAAGAATGAGCGAAAGAGCCAGTGGTAAGCAAGGGCCAGAATTTTTGAGCACTCACCCTTCTAATGATAGTAGAATACAAACGCTAAAATCATATTTACCTGAAGCAAGAAAACTAGCAGCAAAATTTAATGCACAACCTATTTCAGAATAAAATAACAAATAGTTTTTACTATATTGTAAGCCATTCATATTTATGAATGGCTTTTTTTTAAATATTATTTTATGTTAAAAATTGGAGATAAAAAATTAATAAATGCTTGGGCTTTTTATGATTGGGCAAACTCTGTGTATTCTCTAGTAATAAGTACAGCTGTATTTCCTTTGTATTATAGTGCTGTTACAGATGGTAAAGTGGTTACTTTCTTGGGAACAAAATGGGATCATCCAGATAGTTTGTATAGTTATGCTTTGTCTTTTTCATTTTTGGTTGTTGCTTTTATTTCTCCAATTCTATCAGGTATTGCAGATTATACAGGAAGTAAGAAAAAATTTATGAAGTTCTTCTGTTTTTTAGGAAGTTTCTCTGTAATGAGTCTCTATTTTTTTGAAGGAATTGATACAGTTTGGATAGGAATAGTATTCACCATTTTGGCAAGTATAGGTTTTTGGGCAAGTTTGGTTTTTTATAATGCATACTTACCAGAAGTGGCTCATCCAGAACAGCAAGATAGAGCAAGTGCTAAAGGTTTTATATTTGGTTATATAGGTTCAATTATTTTGTTAGTAATAAATCTTGTTATGATTCAAAAACCTGATTTATTTGGAATTTCTGCCTCATCAGCTTCACGAATTTCATTTGTAATGGTTGGTTTATGGTGGTTGGGTTTTGCACAAATCACTTTTAAAAGATTACCCAATGATTTATATAATAAAAAACCTGATGAAGATTATATTTGGAAAGGTTTTAGAGAATTAAAAAAGGTTGCTAAAGAAGTTGTGAATTATCCAACATTAAAAAAATTTTTAATTGCATTTTTTTTGTTGAGTGTAGGTGTACAAACGATAATTTTACTGGCAACTATTTTTGGTTCAAGTGAATTGGGGCTAGAAACGATAGATTTAATTATTACTGTTTTATTAATTCAAATAGTAGCAATTTTGGGAGCATTTTTGTTTTCTAGATTATCTGAAAAGAAAGGAAACTTCTTTGCATTAAAAGTAACTATTGTAATATGGATGTTGGTTTGTTTTGGAGCATTTATGTTGCATAAAGAACTCCCAAATGTATCTATTTATTTTTATTCTTTAGGAGCAGTTTTAGGCTTGGTTCTTGGTGCAATTCAGTCTTTAACACGTTCTACATATTCTAAATTATTGCCAGAAACAGAAGATCACGCAACTTATTTTAGTTTTTATGATGTTACTGAAAAAATAGCTATTGTTTTAGGAACTTTTGTGTATGGATTCTTGTATGCAATTACAGATTCTATGCAGTGGAGTGTATTATGTTTAGCATTATTTTTCTTGGCTTCCTTTATCATTTTAAGTACATTGAAAAGAACCAAATACGTACAATAAATTATTTTGAAAAAATTTCATCAAGATTATCTTTTTCAATTTGTAATATAAAGTCAATTAATATTTCTTGATCTTTTATGGTCAGTTTATTAAGCATTTCTTCCCCTTTAGAAATGGTTTCTAAAGCTAATGCTAAACCTTTTATTTCTTTTTTAGAAAATACTTTAGGTTTATTTTTCATTTTAGAAATCAAAAAAATAATAATTTCTTTAATCTTTTCCACCAATTCTTTATCATGAATAATATTGAAGAATGTTTCTGTATTTTTCATGAACTCTTCAATTTCTTGATAGGGAAGTAGCTGTATAAAAGTATTTATTTTCTCAATTGTGTAAGGTGGATTTATATTCTGCTTTTCAGCTTTTTTTACTAAAGCATTTTCAAACTTTGTTGCACCTCTAAAAGATTTCATCGCTTTTAAACCTGCATTAAATATTTTTGGGAGATGTTTTCCGTGTGTAAAAATTAATTTTAAGGATGGTAAAACTAAATTTAATAATTTTTCTGGATGTTTTATAAAATCATCTAAAGTTTTAAATGCCTCATTAAGCTCATTTCTTTGTGCTACATCTGGATAAACATAGGTTAAGAAATAGGTTTTAATATTATTAACAATATCTTTATTTATTGTTTTAGGTAAATCATATTTTTCCTTTAAAGTATTGTATTGATATCTTTCCTCAATTACATTTCTGTAACCAATGATGATTTCATTTAAAATGACTTTTTTAGACATATAATTTTAATAAGAAAATGAATACTAATATAAACTATTCATCATAATTTTTTATTTTTAAAATAAAAAAGCAGCTAAAAATAGCTGCTTTTGGATTAAAAAATAATTAATTCTATTATTGAACAGTTATAGTAAAAGAAACTTCGAGATCAGATGTACCACCTCCTGATAAAGCATCAGCAACTGTACCATCATTAGGTTTTTTACCTTCGTGAATTACAGAAATAGTTAAAGTACCAGGACCACCAGCAGAACTAGCTACCACATTTGTATTAAAGCCTAGAGGATTAGAGTTTGCATCTACATCTGTAGTTGTAAAAGTTAAACCAGCAATGTTAGTAATATAAATTATTTCATGAGTTTCTGCATCATTTTCTGCAATTTCTGCACCAACATCCTCATTTTCCTCAAGGTTAATTAATTTTACCTCACCAGTGTAGGAAGCTCCTGCAGTTAGTGGACCAGATGTCATCGTTGTTCCAGGCGCTCCTCCTTCACCATCAGGATCTTCAAAAGTAAATGTTACTACATCATTTGCATTACTACTATTAGTAAGTACATATTCTAATTTTGTAATAGGTTCTTCATGGTCATGGTCATGGTCATGGTCATCATGATCGTGATCATCTGAACATGCTGTGAAGGTTAAAGCCGATATAAATAATATGGCTAATAATTTAGTTGTTTTCATGGTATTTAATTTAAAGTTTAACATAATTTTGATTTATTTAATAATTGAATTTAAGTTTAATCGTAAAATTTCTACCTACATCGTCTGCAAAGTAGCGTAGTCTGTTTAAGTAATTTCTGTATGCTACATTAAACATGTTTTCTATAGCAAAAGCTATATTTAAGTTACTGTTTTTAGATATTTTAAAATCGGCTGAACTGTTAAAGTGAAAAAGTGTAAATGCATCAGTTGGCGAACTTATATCAACAAAAACATCTTGTTGAAGTATTGGGTTAAATGTAAAAAAGTTATAATCTGGAAATCTGTTTTGTCTTAATTGTGAATATTGAGTTAAACTTATTGTAAGGTTGTTCAAACTCTTATTCTTGTAAGCAATAGTATTCGAAAAAGTTGTTGATGGCATATGAATTAAAGGAATGTCATCAGTTAGATTATCTCCTTGTAATAAACTTATATTTCCCCTGTAAGAAAATCTATTTGATAATTTTTTATTTGCATCTATATCTACACCAAATATTTCTGCATTTACTTGAAAATATTTCCATTCTATAAAAGCTCCTCTAATTGTAGTTTGAGCGGCTCCATTTGGGATTAGCTGAATAAAATCATTAATATATTTATAATAAGGACTAATACTAAATCCAAAATTTTCTGAATTTCGTTCAAAAGAAACGATAAAATTATTAGCAACTTCTTTATTTAAAGTTAGGCTTCCTGTCTCAAATCTTGCTGCACTATGATGCAAACCATTACTAAACAATTCAGATACATTTGGCATTCTAGATGCTAAACCATAGTTAAATAAAAACGCATAGTTCTTTTTGAAATCTTTTTTATATCCAAGGCTTCCAGAAAAATTATGAAAATTAAAATTAGGTGTTGTAAATATTTCAAAATTATCGATAACACCTGTACTAAATTCAGGAAATAAAGTATCATAATTTTCTTCTTCCCAGTCAAAAACTTTATATTTTTTTGTGGCTTCAATCCGTGAAAAATCATATCTAAAACCAGCACTTAATTCAGTACTCGAATTTACTTTATAATCTACAGTAGTATAAATACCAGTATCATATTTATCATAATCTGGTATTAAAGGAATACTTATTCTTGTTATAGATTCGTCTGCAGAATCATTTTGTTGATAACGTATTAAAACCCCTGAATTAATGACCAAATTTTCAAATGCATCAATTTTAAGATTTGGCTGTAAGGATGTTGTAAATAATCTAAAATCTGCAGCTGGAGTATTTTCAAATGCAGCTCTTCTTCTATCAAATTCTTTTCTTCTATTTAGTTGAAAATCATACTGTAAAGTTATTTTTCCTAAACCTTTAAACCGTTTGTAAGCTTCAATTTTTCCTAAATGATGAGATATAGTCTGTCTAGGGTTATCAATAGTGTAAGAAAAGTCATCTATAAAAGAAGGCTCTCCACTATTAATAGCTCTTAATAAATCGTTTACATTACCAACATGTGCAGCTCTGATGATTCCAATCGTATTGTTTACATAACTATAATAAGCATCAAAACCTTTTTCAAATGATTTGAAGCCAAATCTTGCAGAAGCATTTATACTTTTTATGCCAGAGTTAGACAAATTATAATCAGCAGCTTCAAAATCTCCAAACATTTTATAATTTGCTTGAAATTTTGTGTAATATCCAGATTTGTAAGTTTTTATTAATTGAGTATTGATATTTCCTCCTAGACCATTTGTGTTCAATGATGTTGAAGTGCTTCCAAATAAACTATCTTTTATGGCATAATTTTCAGGACGAACCAAAATTAGACCACCAATTGCGTCACTACCATATATTAATGTATTTGCACCTTTTACGATATCAATTCTGCTGAAAGCATTAATATCAATAGTTGGAGCATGTTCTGCACCCCACTCTTGATCAAACTGACGAACATTATTATTAATGATTAGTAACCTACTGCTATGCAAACCATGAATCATAGGTTTTACAATACTATTACCAGTATTTAGAGATGAAACTCCGCTTATTGTGTTTAAAGCGTCTCCTAAAGATTTATCTGAAAAATTATCTATCACTTTTTGTTTTAGTGTTTTTTCTATACTTGTATTTTCTGTTTTGGTATTTGCTTTCACAACAACTTCGCTTAATTCTTCTAGATGATGTTCTAAATAAAATTCTTTAAAATTGTTTTTGTTTACATTTATAACTACTCTTTTTGTTTTACATGATATATGCTTAAATTCTAGCTCATAACTACCTTTACATAAATTTTTAAATTCAAATAGTCCTTGTAAATTTGATGTTGAGTATGTATTTGAATTTAAAATATGAATAGATGCACCAACTAGAGGTTTCTTGTCATGAAAATCGATAATTTTGCCTTTAAAAGTTAATTTGCAATTTTGTGCATTTGAAGTATAAGAACACATCAAAAGAGCACAAAAAATAAACAGCTTGTGCATATTTTTAAATAATTTTATTTACTATTTTTAGATTTTAAAAAATCTACTTTCTTAAATAAAATTAAAATGAGGTGGACCTCGTAAGGAAAATGGGAGTTGATTATGATTTGCTAAAAAGTCATTTTTAAGAATATCAACTGAATTAATTTGTTGTTTCTTAACAAATTTATAATTAAAAGATATATCATAATTTAAAGTAAGCTCAAAATAATGTTCATGCTTTTCTAAATCATGATTACAAAAATGTTCTATATCGTTATAAGTGCAAAGTTCTTCAATATGATTTTCTCCAAGAGAATGATATAGAGATAAACACAACTGAACAAAAAGGCATGTTAGTAAAAATAAAGAAAAAGCTATTTTTTTAAGCTTCATAAAATTGTAAATACTTTAAGACTTTTTATTAATCTGTAAATTTAGTAATTCTACTCCTAATGAGAAAGCTATTGCAAAATATAAATATCCTTTTGGGATAATCCCTATTTTTTTGTTAAAAAATTCACTATTTGATAAGTGAGCACCTTCAGTTATTAGCATAAACCCTATCAAAATCAAAAATGATAAAGCAAGCATTTGTATGGTTGGGTTCTTATTAACAAATTTATTGATGGGTTGTGAGAAAATCATCATAATTAAGATGGAAACAATGACAGCAATTATCATTATTGTTAAGGCACCATCAATTCCATTTGTCATACCAACAGCTGTTAAAATACTATCAAAAGAAAAAACAATATCAATTAAAATAATTTGTATGATAACACTTTTAAACGAAATTATTTTTGGTGATTTTACAACTTTTTCCTCACTAGTTTTTTCTACTTTTTGCCTTATTTCTTTAGTGCTTTTATAGAGTAAGAATAATCCTCCAAGAAATAAAATAATACTTTGCCCAGTTAAACCTGTTTTAAACCAGCCTAAATCTATACTGTAAAAAGGATTTTTTAATGCTATTAAATGAGATACACTGAACAAAAGTAAGATTCTAGTAATCATAGCTAACGCTAATCCAACTAGGGTTGCTTTTTTTACCTGATTTTTTGGTAATTTATTTGCAGAAATTGATATGAAAATAACATTATCTATTCCTAAAATAATTTCTAAAAAAGTTAGTGTTAATAAGGATACCCAAGTTTCTGCATGTAAAAAAATCTCCATTTATTTTATTTTATAAATAGTGCCTTTTTTAGTGAATTTAGAAAACCCAATTTTTACAGTAAAATCATAAGAATCTTCTTTTATTTCATTAATTTGAATATACATTGGATCTTTTTGTAAAGCATTTTTTGGGTTAATGTATTTTAGCGTGTAAAAGAAATTATTTTTCCATTTTATAGAAAGTGTATCAATATTATTTCCGTATTTGCTAATTTGAATACTGTCTTTTCTAATAATTGTTTCTTTTACAAAATTATCTCCAGCAGGAATTTCAAAAACGCCTTCTTTAAATCTACCTGAATTGTCTTTAAATTCTTGTTTACAAGAATTAAGTAAAATTACAATTGTAAGACACAATAAAATTTGTTTAGTCACCTTGTATAAAATAGATTTAAAATTCATCTTGATAAGATCTAAATGCCAGTATAATTTGTAGGAGTTATTGCCTTTAATTCAGTTTTAATTTCATCAGAAACCTCTAGAGTATCTATAAAATTAGCAATTGAATTTTGGTTAATTTTTTCATTCGTCCTTGTCAACCCTTTTAAAGCTTCGTAAGGGTTTGGGTATGCTTCACGCCTTAAAATAGTTTGAATTGCCTCTGCAACAACAGCCCAATTATTTTCTAAATCTTGTTCAAACTTCTCTTTGTTCAACAATAATTTATTTAATCCTTTTAAGGTTGATGTAAAACCAATAATGGTATGCCCAAAAGGAACACCAACATTACGTAAAACTGTACTATCAGTCAAATCGCGTTGTAAACGAGAAATTGGTAATTTAGCTGAAAGATGTTCAAAAATAGCATTGGCAATTCCTAAATTTCCTTCAGAATTTTCAAAATCAATAGGATTTACTTTGTGTGGCATTGCTGATGAACCAACTTCACCTTTTTTAATTTTTTGCTTAAAATAATCCATAGATACATAAGTCCAGAAATCTCTGTCTAAATCTATTATGATTGTATTGATGCGTTTTAAAGTATCAAACAAAGCAGCCATGTGATCATAATGCTCTATTTGTGTGGTTGGGAATGAATGTTGTAATCCTAATTTTTCTTGCACAAATTCAGAGCCAAACGCTTTCCAGTCTATTTTTGGGTATGCTACTTTATGTGCATTAAAATTTCCTGTTGCTCCTCCAAATTTTGCAGCACTTGGTATGTCATTCAACAAGTTAAACTGTTCTTTTAAACGTATTACAAAAACATCTATTTCTTTACCTAATCTTGTTGGTGATGCTGGCTGACCATGAGTTCTAGCTAACATAGAAATATCTTGCCATTCAACAACTAATTCTTGTAGTTTTTGTAAAACGTCTAAATAATGAGGTACAAAAATAGCATTCATAGCTTCCTTAATAGATAAAGGAATTGCAGTATTGTTAATGTCTTGAGAAGTTAATCCAAAATGGATAAACTCTTTATATTCTCGAAGATTTAAGTTGTCAAATTTTTCTTTTATAAAATACTCAACTGCTTTTACATCGTGGTTGGTTACCTTTTCAATATCTTTTATTTTTTGAGCATCAGAAGCAGTAAAGTCTTTATAAATTTTACGTAAATCGTCAAATAAGTTAGTGTTAAAATCTGCTAATTGTGGCAAAGGAATTTCACAAAGTGCAATAAAATATTCGATTTCTACAAGAACTCTGTATTTTATTAGAGCTTCTTCAGAAAAGTAGTTTGCTAATTTAGATATTTTATTTCTGTAACGACCATCAATAGGAGAAATGGCGTTTAATTGTGTTAAATTCATCTTTATAGATTCTAAAATGCAAAAATAGGGATTTAATGAGATTTATAAACCAGATTTTTTATGTTTTTCTATCAATGCTAAAATATATTTTCCTCTAGCTTTTGTGCCTTTACTTTCATGAATAATTTTAGTTTCAATTAAATATTTTAATTCTGAATGAACCCAATCTTTTTCTAGTCCAAAAAGAAATAGAGTGTTCATAGTATAAGCTCTTACTGCTATTTTTTGTGGTGTTAATAACCAATCAAAACCTGTTTCTATAATAGCATCAATATGAGTAGATTGCAGTTTTCGTTTTGTTTTATTAAGCTCTTTATGATAATAGGCATTTGCCAAATGTTCACAAATTTTTGCACAAGGCCTTATAGCACTATCAAATTTTAAGAGTGGTATTCCTTTTGTAAACTCATCTAAATAGGGTAAAATCCAATTGATTTGATGATGAGTGCAAATCCATTCTAAAACCCAAGAAGCTTTTATAGATGTTTTGTTGTTAACATCAAAAGTAATCGCTATCAAATCTTTTACTAAATCTTTGTTTTCTAGTACAATATTTGCAACTCTTTGTCTGTTTTCTCTTTTAGCAGTGCCTAAATTATTTAATTCATTGGTTAAAAAATTAATGCTCATTTTTTAAGAAATCATATATTTACCTTAAATTTATTGTTA
This sequence comes from Polaribacter porphyrae, assembly GCF_002954685.1. Lineage (GTDB taxonomy): Bacteria > Bacteroidota > Bacteroidia > Flavobacteriales > Flavobacteriaceae > Polaribacter > Polaribacter porphyrae. The sequence goes on from NZ_MSCN01000001.1 coordinate 598,752, forward strand.
TGATAAATATAAAAAGACTTGTTAATGTTTTTCTAGTTTTAGTAATCTTTTTTTTGAGTGATTCAATTCTTGCTCAAAAAATAAATCAGTTTGATGCTAATAAAAAAAGAACAGGAGTTTGGCGAAAATATTATCCAAATAAAACCATTCGCTATGAAGGTCAATTTAAAAATGGAAAAGAAATTGGTGTTTTTAAGTTTTATGAAAAATCAAATTCTCAATTTCCAATTATAATCAAAAGATATTCAGACTATAAAGATACAATAGCAGTTGAATTCTATACCATAAAAGGCAGGTTGCAGAGCAAAGGTTTTTTTATAAACAAAACTAGAGTAGGTGAATGGCAATATTATTTTAAGAATAATAAATTAATGTCTAAAGAGTTTTATCATCAAGGAAAATTACACGGTAAAATTGTAAATTATTATCCTAATGGAAAGCCAACAGAAATTGTATTTTATAAAAATGGGTTAAAAGATGGTTTGTCTAAAAAATATTCAAGTGATGGAATATTGATTGAAGAACTTAATTATGAAAAAGATAAACTTAATGGATTAGCAAAATATTATGAACTTAATGGAAATTTAAAAGAAAAAGGTGTTTATAAAAACGGAAAAAGAATAGGAAAGTGGGAATATTTTATGGATGGAGAAGTTGCAGATGATGAAGAATTAAAAAAGAAAAAAAAGTTTACCAAGAAAAAAGGAGGTTAATCATAGGCTTTTTTACAGATAAAAATCAGTTGTTTACAGATTAAATTTTACAATTCTTAATGATTAGAGCATTTTTGAAGATATAAAATCAATCTAAATGCGACTATTTCTTTGTTATTTTTTTCTTTTAGGAATTATAAACCAAACCTTATCACAAAAAAAAAGTATTTTTAAAGGCACAGTAAAAGATACAATTACTTTTGAGAGCATTCCTTTTACTACAATAGCAGTTTATAATAATGCTACACTTATAGATGGTGTTTCTTCTGATGATAAAGGGAATTTTCGAATAAAAATAGATGCAAACTTCACCCATTTTGAAATCAGTTTTATAGGCTACAAAAAACAAAAACTCCTAATTTCTGAAATTAAAAATCAAGATAAAATAGCAATTTATCTTACCCCAGAAAAAAATCAACTAGAAGAAATAGTTATTAATTCAGAACTAACTACTACACAGTTAAAAATTGATAGAAAAGTAGTAAATCTAGGTGCAGATTTACAACAATCTGGTACAACAGCTTTAGAGGCTTTTGACCAGATTTCAGAAATACAAACAGATTTAAGTACAGGAGCAATTTCTTTAAGAGGAAGTGGAAATGTAAGGTTATTAATTGATGGAAAACCAACTGCTTTAAGTGTTACAGAATTACTAGATCAAATGCCAGCATCTGTTATAGAAAAAGTTGAAATTATTACTTCTCCATCAGCAAAAAACCAGGCAAATGGTTTATCTGGAATTATAAATATCATTCTAAAAAAAGATAAAAATCTTGGATTAAACCTAATGTTAAATTCTTCTGTGGGTACTAAAAGATATAATTATGGTTTAAATACAAATTACAATTTTGCTTTTGTAAATTTAAGATTAAATGCTTCAAATGGTATAAGAAATATGGATAGCCCACAAAATGTTAGTCAATTATTTACTAACGGAAATACAAGAGATTTTTTTACACCTCGAGATTTTAATGGTAAAACAAGCAACATTAATTTTGGATCAGATTTTACAATTGATGATAAAAATAGGCTTTCTTTCGATATAACTTATAACTATAGTTTTCATAGTTTTTTTAATAACACTTTTAATACAAACTTAACTGGGCGTAATGATTTTATCTATTCAAGAAACTCTTCTCATACTCATAAAACAACTGTTTATAATGCAAATTATAAAAAAGATTTTACTAAAGAAGGGCATATTTTAGAAATAGACTATAACCTTAATGATAATACAAATGATTACCCAGCCAAAGATTTTGAAGATGGTATTTTTCTATTTGAAGAAGAAGAAAACAATAAAGTTATTCAGCAATCATTTATGTTGGACTATGCTTTACCTATCAAACAAAATTTATTATTGGAAACAGGTTTATCTTGGAATAATAAAGATTTGAATAGTAAATATGAAATTAAACCTAATGCAGGAATATTAAGTATTGCAAATTTCAGTTATTTAGAAAACTTATATGGATTTTATGGACTTGTTAAATTTAAACTAGGCAATCTAAACTGGCAAACGGGTTTACGTTACGAATATTTTACATCCAAATCTAACAACACAGCAAATCAATTAAATACAGATTTAGAGTTTTCAGATTTATTCCCTTCAGTACATTTATCATACAAAATAAATGATGCAAATACTTTTAATGTCGGATATAGCAGACGTGTTTCAAGACCAAGTTCTAGACAAGTAAACCCTTTTCGACTTGGAAATCAATTTACAGTTTGGAAAGCAAATCCTAATTTAAAGCCAGAGTTTAGCGATAATTTTGAAATCAACTATCAATACAAGAAAAATAATATCACTTGGTCTTTAGCTACATTTTATAGAGATCGAAAAGATATTATTTTAAGCTTACAAGATATTGATATTAATGGAGTTAGAACTTATAGTTATGCAAATTTTGGTAAGAAATATTCTTCTGGAATAGAAACAGATATTATTTATAAACTAACCAATTTTTGGACCTCTCAATTATCTGGGAATTATTATTACTCTAATATCAATCAAAATATAACTCTTACTTGGGACACGCAGTTTTCATCAACATATATTTTTAAAAATACGTTTAAGATTAGTAAATACATAAGCAGTGATATTAGCTATAGATATTTGGCTAAAGAACAAACTGAATTTACAATTACTGAACCTAGAAATCGTATAGATTTTGCTGTAAGAGCAAAGTTTTTAAGCAATAAATTGATAGCAAATTTAAGAATTGTAGATTTACTTGATAAAAATTTAAGAAAATCTAAAACTGTATTGCAAGATGTAACACAAAATGAGGTTTACAGATTTCAATCTCAAACTTTTGGGTGGTTGTTAAGTTTAAACTATCAACTTTTCGAGAAAAAAAAATCTTAAATTGATAGTTGTAAATCACTCTCTATTAGATAGAATAATAGTAAATTTATCGTAAATGAATACCAAAGTAAACTTGCTAGACAAATATGAAAAAAAAGAACCTCTTCTACATATTTTTCTGTGGAGCATGGTTTTATTTTATCCTTATTTAAAATATGAATTAGTAGAAAGTACTTATCAAGTTTCATTTTTTCACGAATTAAACGCATTAGCGTTTAAAATAGGTTTTTGTTATTTTTTATATTACTGGTTTTTTCCAAAAAAAAATAAAAAGAAATATGTAACAATAGTTATTATAGTTTTAATGCTTAATGCTATTCTGTATGAGTTTGCAGATAGTTTTTTTCATGAAAACAGTCATGGTCATTTTTGGAAACATTTTATTTCAAATATTGTAACGTATTCTAGTTTTGGAATTTTATTTTTTGCTATTTTTTCAGTAAAAAATCTATATAAAAAACAAATAAAAATAGACGCATTATCTATAGAAAAAAAGCAAGCAGAAATTAAGTTTTTAAAATCGCAGGTAAATCCACACTTTCTTTTCAATACTTTAAATACTATTTATGCGAACGCTTTAAAGAAAGATGATAAAACTCCAGACTTGATTTTGAAATTATCAGATGGGTTTCGATATATTTTGCACGAAGGTCAACAAGAATATGTTTCAATTAAACAAGAAGTACAACATCTAAAAGATTATATCAATTTACAACAAGAACGTTTATCTAAAAAAGTTGTGCTTAATTTCTCTGTTGATATTGATGACGATTACCAATCAATTCCTCCATTATTATGTATTGCTTTTGTAGAAAATGCCTTTAAATATACAAGTATTCTTAAGGGAAATAAACACCACATAGATATTAAAATAAAATTGATTAATAAGCAATTTTACTTTGAGTGTAAAAATCCATTTGATAAAAATATAACACAAGATATAGATCCTTATTGGAAGGAAAGTGGAGTAGGAATAACAAATACAAGTAAACGTTTGCAACTTTTATTTCCTAAAACGCATCAACTCGTTTTAGATAAAAAAAATAATAATTTTAAAGTAGTTTTAAAAATTCAGTTATGATTTCTTGTATAATATTAGAAGATGAAGAGTCTGCACAAGAAGTGCTACAAAGTTATGTAGATAAAACACCTTTTATAGAATGTTTAGGAGTGTTTGAAAGTGGATTAGATATTCCGTTAAAACTATTACAGAAAGCAGATGTATTATTTTTAGATATTCAACTTCCAGAGTTAACAGGCTTATCTTTTTTAAAAACAATTCCAATTCCGCAAAAAGTAATTGTTACTACTGCTTATAAAAATTATGCTATTGAGGCTTTTGAAGAAGCAGTTACAGATTACCTTTTAAAACCCTTTTCTTATGAACGTTTTTTTAAAGCCATTACAAGAATAAGAAATCAACAATTAGCATATAAAAAAGTACAACCAAAAGAGCTTTTTTTATATGCTGATAAAACAATTTATAAAATAGATATTGATGAAATTCTTTATGTAAAAGCAGAAATAGACTACGTGAAAATTGTAACAACAGCAAAAAAAATATTAATTTTAGACAGTCTTAAAAATTGGAAAGAAAAATTATTAGATTTTAGGTTTATACAAGTGCACAGGTCTTATATTGTTAATATTAGTAAAATTTCTAAAGTTTATGGTAATTTAGTTTATATCGATAAAGAACCAATTGCAATTGGTAAAAAATTTAAGAGCCAATTCTTAAAAGAAATTAATCATTGATTTTTTTGTTTAATATAATAAATTTGGAAAAATGAAAATTTGGAAAAGTATACTTTATTGTTCTTTAATTGTTTTTTTAGCTACTTGTAAATCAAAAAAAGAAAACAATAGTATTAATGGTCTATGGTTAGTAAAAAAAGTAAAAGTTGGTAAGAATGAAATGACTCCAATTGCAAGATGGATGAAATTTAATGCAGACTCTACACAAACTTCTGGGAATGGCTGGTTGCAACATTCTGTTGGTACTTGGAGTTTGAATGCTCAAAATAAATTGTCTGTAACTAATACAAATGGAATAGTTGATACAGCAGAACCTTTTTCTATCGAATTACTAAATAATAAAATGACTTGGACTAGACTCGAAGATGGAAATAAGGTAAAAGTATTTTTAGAAAGAGCAAATAAAATACCTACTTCTGAAGCTAATAAACTTTTTGGGTTATGGAAATTTGACTCAATTATTGAAAATAAAAAAGAAGTTTCAGACTCATTAAATCCAAAAAATAAAGCAATGCTTTTTTTAAGATGGGACAATACCTACGTGCTTTATAACTACCCAGAAGGAGAACAATATGGTGTCTATAAAACACATGGTCATAGATTACAAATCGATATGTTAAGTTATACTAAAAAGAAAAAAAATCAATATTATCAGTTTAATTTAGAAAATAAAAAACTAACACTAAAGTCCACTAACAGCAGCAGAGAAATAACATTAACAAGAATTCATAAATTTTTGGAATAGTAACATCAATTCTTATGATGTATAAATAAACAACAAAATCGTAACTTTGCACCCTCAAAATCAAAAAAATGAAAAGAGTAGTTGTTGGTCTTTCTGGTGGAGTAGATTCTAGTGTTACAGCTTATTTATTAAAAGAACAAGGTTACGAAGTTATAGGGCTTTTTATGAAGAACTGGCACGATGATTCTGTAACTATTTCTAACGAATGTCCTTGGCTAGAAGATAGTAATGATGCTATGATAGTCGCAGAAAAATTAGGAATTCCTTTTCAAGTTGTAGATTTAAGCGAACAATATAAAGAGCGTATTGTAGATTATATGTTCAATGAATATGAAAAAGGAAGAACACCAAATCCAGATATATTATGTAACCGAGAAATTAAGTTTGATGTCTTTATGGACATTGCCTTAAAATTAGGAGTAGATTATGTTGCTACTGGGCACTATTGCAGAAAAGCAGAAGAGAAAATTAATGGTAAAATGATTTATAAATTATTGGCAGGTAAAGACAATAATAAAGACCAATCTTACTTTTTATGTCAATTATCTCAAGAACAATTGGCAAAAGCACTATTTCCAATTGGCGAATTAACAAAACCAGAAGTACGAGAAATTGCTAAAAAAGCAGATTTAATTACAGCAGAGAAAAAAGATAGTCAAGGATTATGTTTTATTGGTAAAGTTCGTTTACCAGAATTTTTACAACAAAAATTACAACCAATAGTTGGTGAAATTGTTCAAATTCCAAGTGATTTTAAACAATATACAACGTCTATCCCTAAATTTACAACTAAAGAAGCTGAATTGAATTATTTCTCTACAAAATTTTCTTATCAAAAGGAAGATGGAAAAGTTGTAGGGAAACATCAAGGAGCACATTATTTTACAAAAGGACAGCGAAAAGGTTTAAATGTGGGTGGAACAAAAGAGGCTCTTTATGTTATAGAAACTGATGTTAAAGAAAATATCATTTACACAGGAGAAGGTAAAAAGCACCAAGGATTATACAGAAATGTGTTGTTTGTTTCTAATGAAGAAATCCATTGGATTCGTGAAGATTTAGAATTATTTATGGGTTATACTCTAGAGGTAGAAGCTAGAATACGTTATCGCCAAAAATTAGAAAAAGCAACATTGTACAAAGTAGACTCTGGTTTATATGTTGCATTTAAAAATAAGCAATCTGCTATTCAAGAAGGGCAGTTTGTGGCTTGGTATCAAAATGAAGAATTATTAGGTTCTGGCGTTATTTCTTAACATTTATATCATTAAAAAATTAGTAATTTAGACAAATGAAAAAATTACTGTTTTTAGGATTCATATTAATTTCTATCTCTTGTTTTTCTCAAACAGAAGATGCCTGGCTTTTTTTAAAAGATAAGCCAAACGCATCAACTTTTATAGAAAATCCATTAACAATGATTTCTCAAAGGGCTATTGATAGAAGAAATAAACTAGGAATTGTTGTTGATGAAAAAGATGTACCTATTCATTCTGATTACTATAATCAACTTAAAAATGAGGGAAATATTACTGTTTTAGGAAAATCTAAATGGTTAAATGCAATTCATATTCAAGGAACCGTTTCTCAAATAAATGGTTTATTACCAAACTTCACTTTTATAGAATCTATTGAATTTGCGAATAAATCTTTGAACAAAAGTGGTAAAAAAAGAGAAAAGAGATTAGTTTCTAATCATAAAAATAAATTTGCGGTTGCCACTACTAATTTTAATTATGGAAGTGCAGATAATCAAATAAAAATGTTAAAAGGAGATTTTCTCCACAAACAAGGTTTAACAGGAGAAGGACAAGTAATCGCTGTTATTGACGCAGGTTTTCCTAATGTTGATAATTTAGATGCCTTTAAAAGGATAAGAGATAATAATCAGATTTTAGGAGGTTATAATTTTGCGGATAGAAATACTAATTTTTATACCAGAAATAATCATGGAACGCACGTATTATCAACAATTGCTGGGTATTTAGAAAATCAATTTGTGGGTACAGCTCCCGATGCAAAATTTTATTTATTTATTTCAGAAATTGCAGAAACTGAAACTGTTTTAGAAGAAACATTGTGGGTAGAAGCGGCTGAAAGAGCTGATAGTTTAGGTGTTGATGTTATTAACACATCTTTGGGATATACTACATATGATAATCCCAATCACAGTCATTCTTACGCAGATATGGATGGAAAAACCATATTTATTTCTAGAGGAGCAGAAATAGCTGCTTCTAGAGGAATGTTATTGGTAAACTCTGTTGGTAATAGTGGAAATTCTTCATGGAAATATATGGGAGCTCCTGCTGATGCCACTTCTGTTATTTCTGTTGGTGCTGTAAATGCATCAGGAGATATAGCCTCTTTTAGTTCTTTTGGACCAACTGCAGATTTAAGAATAAAACCTGAAATTTTAGGACAAGGAGCAAGTGCAGCTATCATAAATTATACTTCTGGTCAAATATCATCCTCAAATGGGACTTCTTTTTCAGGACCAATATTAGCGGGTTTAATTGCTTGTCTAAATCAAAATCAAACTTTTTCATTAAAATCAAAATCTACTAATTTTAATGAATTTTTAAAAAGTTCTGTTTATGAATCTGCAGATAGATTTAATAACCCAACTGCACAACATGGATATGGAATTCCTAATTTTGAAGAAGCCTTTAATATATATGTAGGAAGTACAGCTTCTATCAATGACAATTATCTATCGAGCTTGAAAGTATTTCCAAATCCTACAAAAAATATTTTTACTATTGTTTATGAGGGTTCTTCTGAAGATTTATCACTCCAAATATTTAATATTCTCGGAAAAAAAGTTTTAGAGATATCAAAATTAACATCAAAAAATATCGATATTTCTACTTTAGATAAAGGAATCTATCTTTTAAAAATTAAGAAAAAAGAGCAACAAAAAATATTAAAGTTGATAAAACAATAATGACAAATAAGATTACAAACCTTTTCAATATAAAATACCCAATAATTCAAGGAGGAATGATTTGGGTTTCTGGTTGGAAATTAGCTTCTGCAGTTTCTAACGCAGGTGGTTTAGGTTTAATTGGTTCAGGATCTATGTATCCAGAAGTTTTACGAGAACATATTCAGAAATGTAAAAAAGCAACAGACAAACCTTTTGGAGTTAATGTACCAATGTTATATCCTCAAATTGAGGAAATTATAAATATTATTATTGAAGAAGGTGTAAAAATTGTGTTTACATCTGCAGGTAACCCAAAAACTTGGACATCATTTTTGAAAGAAAAAGGAATTACGGTGGTACATGTAGTGAGTTCTGTAAAATTTGCTTTAAAGGCAGAAGCTGCAGGTGTTGATGCTGTTGTTTGTGAAGGTTTTGAAGCTGGTGGACATAATGGACGTGAAGAAACAACTACATTTACATTAATTCCTATGGTTAAAGAAGTTGTTAAAGTTCCTGTAATAGGAGCAGGAGGAATAGGTTCTGGTAGAGGAATGTTAGCTGCCATGGTTTTAGGAGCAGATGGTGTACAAATAGGAAGTAGATTTGCAGCAACTGAAGAATCTTCTGCTCATACTAATTTTAAAAATACCATAGTTGATGTAAAAGATGGTGATACACATTTAACTCTAAAGGAATTAGCCCCAGTACGTTTGATAAAGAATAAATTTTATAACGAAGTTCAGGAGTTGTATCAAAAAAACCCCACAAAAGAAGACTTAAAAGAATTACTGGGTAGAGCAAGAGCCAAAAAAGGAATGTTTGAAGGCGATTTAGACAATGGAGAACTTGAAATAGGGCAAATTGCAGGTTTAATTCATCAAATAAAACCAGTAAAAACTGTTTTTAACGAAATAATTGATGATTTTAATACTGCTAAATCCTTTATTCATAGGCTTTAAGAGGTTGATTGAAAGAAAATCAACAATTTATGGTTTTATTAATTTATTGGCATTATCTTTGCAACTTAATAAACGTTGTTAGGAATGAATTTAACAACACAATAATTTTTTATAATGAATAAAGGTACCGTAAAATTTTTCAATGAGTCTAAAGGATTTGGATTTATCACTGAAGAAGGAACAAACAAAGAACATTTTGTACACGTCTCAGGTTTAGTTGACGAAATTCGTGAAAACGATGAAGTTGAGTTTGACTTGAAAGAAGGTAGAAAAGGATTAAACGCAGTAAACGTAAGAGTATTATAATATATATTTTATTACTAGTTAAATTTTTATCTGAAAAGCCTATCAAAATTTGATAGGCTTTTTTATTTTTACTAAAATTTGAATATTATGATTGATGCTAGGAAAAGAGAAAATATAAAAATAGGAATGTTTGTAGAAATTATTCAGAAACCACACCAAAGAACAGGTGAAGTTACTCAAGGAATAGTTTCTAAAATATTAACCAATTCTGTGAGACATCCTTATGGAATAAAAGTTCAACTGAAATCAGGTTTAGTGGGTAGAGTAAAAAAGATTATTGAATAAACTAATTTCTTATTTATTCTACAGGAATTTTAACTTCGTAAAGCTTTCTACTTTTATTATTCAGTTTATTCTCTCTTAACCAAGGATTATGAATTTTGAATTCCTTGTAAGTCATCCCAAATCTTTTGGCAAAAGAAGTAATATTTGTTATTGCTGTATCTACTTTAATTGTAGTTGTTTTTTGTAAAGTATATAAGTCATCTTTTTCAAAAACAAAACCATACTTTTCAGGATTGTTAATTACTTCTTTGAGAGCTAATATTCTAAAAATATACCTTTCAGTTTCATCAGGCAAAAGTGCATCGTAATAATTAGTAACATGTTGTGCTTCTAACCTTTTTGCAATGCCATAATTCCCTGCGTTATAAGCAGCAGCAGCCAATGTCCAAGAACCAAAACGTTCTTTAGATTTTTTTAAATATTCTGCAGCTACTTTAGTAGATTTTTCAATGTTGTAACGTTCATCAACATTTTTATTAATTTCTAAACCAAATTCTTTACCTGTTTTTTTCATAAAATGCCACATACCTGCTGCACCAACTGTAGAGGTTTCATCAATAAAACCACTTTCTGCAAGAGCTAAAAATTTAAAATCATCAGGTAAACCATGCTTTTTTAATAAAGGTTCTAATATTGGAAAGTACTTATTTGCTCTTTTCAATAATAGTAAACCATTAGACTGCCAGTAAGTATTTACTAACAATTCTCTATCCATTCTTTCTCTAATATCAGATTGTTCTATGGGTACTCTTTCTCCAGCCAAATTTAAATTAGAAGGTAATTTTAAAGCTTTTATTTTATAGTTTTTATGCGTATTTACTACAGATTCAACATTATCTCTGTTTGTTCCATTAAAAAACAAAATTGTAAGGGTAACAATGCTTAAAAGTGAAATTATACGTAATGATTTATTCATAATAGTTCAATTTTTTATACTATAAAAGTAACTAATACAATATTCTCTAGCAAGTTAAACTTTCGTGAATAATTTTAGAAATTTCTCTAGCTTTTGTTATGATTATTGCATGGTTTCCGCCATCAATTTTAATTGCATTTTTAATATGATTGATAGGAAAAACTTGATCTTTTGTACCATGAATATGAACTATACCATCAATAGGCTTCGATTGATTCCAATTAACTGCGTTTTTAATTGACCATTTTAAGTATGATTTACCTCTAACTGATAGGTATTTCTTATAAATTTCAGCTTTTTTTTCTAGTGTTTTACCAACAAAAAATCGAGCATAATCTTCAAAATTACTAATGATAGTTGTTGGAAACAACCTATATATTTTACTCTTACTGGCTATTTTAAATCTTTTTGGTAACTCATTTGTAGATTTGACACTAGATACAATTATAATTTTTTTAGTATCTACAAATTTACTCATTTCCTGTACCATAATTCCACCAAAGGAAACTCCTATTAATACTGGATTATTATGTTGAATATCATCAGTCATTCTCATTGCATAGTTAGCAATAGATTCTTCTAAAGCCAAAGGTTTTTTCCATTCTAAATAATGTAATTCGTATAGATTTTTATCAAGGTTTAACTTGTGGAAAATCTCTGGACCAGCAGCCAAGCCTGGCATGCAGTATATATGTATTTTTGACATTAAATTTTAATATTGTGTAATTTATAAACTCAATTTACAATTATGATGCCATTTTAACTAGCAATAGCATCTTTGTTAGCAAATTCAAATCGTACAATACCATCATCATCAATTTTAGTAAGTGTAATAGTATGTAAAGTATTTACGTAATTTGGATGCCATGTGGTTTTAACTTTAACATAATTTTCTGTAAAACCATGAATATAACCTTGTTTATTTTCGTTTTCAAACAAAACAGTAAGTGTATTACCTAGTTGACTTTCATAAAAAGCACGTCTTTTTTTAGCTGATAAGCCACGCAACATTTTACTACGTTTTGCACGTACTTTTTTAGGCACAATCCCATCCATTTCAACTGCCTCTGTGTTTGGTCTTTCAGAGTAAGTGAAAACGTGTAGATAAGAAATATCTAATTCATTCAAGTAGTTGTAAGTTTCTAAAAAGAGTTCATTAGTTTCTCCAGGAAAACCAACAATAGCATCCACACCAATACAAGCATTGGGCATCACTTCTTTAATTTTTGCAACTCTATCTGTGTAGGTTTTACGTAAATATCTACGCTTCATTTTTTTGAGTAACTCATCACTACCAGATTGCAAAGGAATATGAAAATGAGGTACAAAAGAATTAGATTTAGAAACAAAGTCAATCGTTTCATCTTTTAATAAATTAGGTTCTATAGATGATATTCGTAATCGATGAATTCCATCTACTTTATTTAATTCTTTTACCAATTCTAAAAAAGTATGCTCATGTTTTTTATTGCCAAATTCACCTTTCCCATAATCACCAATATTTACACCTGTTAAAACAATTTCTTTAATGTCTTTAGATGATATTTCTTTAGCATTATTCAATACATTCTCTAAAGTATCACTTCTAGAAATTCCACGAGCTAAAGGGATAGTACAATAGGTACATTTATAATCGCAACCATCTTGTACTTTTAAAAATGCACGAGTTCTATCACCAATAGAATAAGAACCTACATAAAAATCTGCATCAACAATTTCACAAGAATGTACTTCGCCTACATCATTTTTAGTTAAGTCGTTAATATAACTAGTAACATTAAATTTTTCTGTGGCACCTAATACCAAATCTACACCATCAACAGCCGCTAGTTCTTCTGGTTTTAGCTGTGCATAACAGCCCACAGCAATTAAAAAAGCTTCTTCGTTTTTTTGCAATGCTTTTTTTACAATAGTTTTAAAACGCTTGTCTGCATTATCGGTAACAGAACAGGTATTTATTACGTATACATCAGCAACATCTTCAAAATCAACACGATTAAAACCTTCATTAACAAAGTTTCTGGCAATTGTTGAAGTTTCAGAGAAGTTTAATTTGCAACCTAATGTGTAAAAAGCTACTTTTTTATCTGCAATCATTCCTTTACATTTACTCGATAATCGAGGTTTTATAATTTGATTAGCTTGTTTTAGTTTTTTTAAGTTTTGACAAAAACTTTAGGCTTATTAAAATACTATTTTGCCCTTGCAAAAATACAACATTATTCATGATTTTTGAAACAGAAAGATTACAGGTTAGAAAACTCATTTTGAAGGACTTACTTCCTTTTCATAAAATGCAAAGTAACCCAAAAGTGATGCAGTTTGCAGATGGAGAAATAAAAACTTTACAAGGACATGAAAAAGAATTAAAATTATTGGTAGAAAAATATCAGAAAAAAAATAATGATTTTTGGATTTATGCTATCGAAAGAAAACAAGATAAGGAATTTATAGGTACAGTAGCTTTAGTAAAAGATGATAATGATGATGAAATTGGGTATCGATTTTTAGAAAAATATTGGGGAAATGATTATGGTTTTGAAATCTGTAAAGGATTAATTAACTATTGTAAAAAAATGGGATTCTCTAAAATAGTTGGTTATGTAGTTGATAAAAATATTGCATCAGCAAAAATTTTAGAGAAATTGAATTTTATAAAAGTTGATTCATTTATTAATGATGAGCATCAACAAGAAACAAAATATATTTTAAAATTATGATTGTAGATAATTTAGAACCAACTTATTATGCTGTAATTTTTACAACTATTACTAATGATAATTTAGATGGTTATCAAGAAACAGCTCAAAGAATGGAAGAATTAGCAGGTATACAAAAAGGATATTTAGGCATAGAATCTACCAGAAATGAAATAGGTATTACAGTTTCTTATTGGCAAACTTTGGACGATATTGTAGCTTGGAAAAATAATGTAGAGCATACAGAAGCTAGAAATTTAGGAAGAGAAAAGTGGTATAAACAATATCAATTACGTATTTGCAAAGTAGAGCGTGAATATGGATTTAAAAACTAATTGATGTACGCAAAAATTCAGAAGGTTTTAGAAAAATTTGTGAGCAAGAGTACTATTTATAAGTATGGGTTCAACTATTCACCAATGTACAGAAGGTCTACAGGGAAATTGTATTATGTTTCTGATGATTTATTAACAGTTAAAGTAAAAATAAAATTATCGTATAAAAACAGTAATTATGTAGGCTCAATTTTTGGAGGAAGTATGCTTTCTGCAACAGATCCAATTTTTATGGTTCAACTAATAAATATTTTAGATAACTCTTATGTTGTTTGGGACAAAGCAGCATCAATTAAATTTAAAAGGCCAGCTAAAGAAACTTGTTACGTAGAGTTTATTTTTACAAAGGATGAAATTGAACAATTAAAAAAAGATATTTTAGCAAGCAAAGAAATTGGTTTGATAAAACAACTCAAAATTACCAATAAAGACAAAACAGTAGTTTTTGCTGAAGTATCAAAAACGATTTATATTGCTAATAAAGAATATTATAAGCAGAAGTTAAAACAAAAACTTGCTAAAAAATCTTCTCTTTAACCTTTGTTTTTAATTTTTCAGAAACATTTGTTGGAAAAGGTCTATCTCCATGCAAAATATCAACCATAATATTATTGAAATACTGTCCATATTTATTTAATAAATAGTTCCTTATAGGATTATTATGATAGAAAAATTTAGACAATTTTTGAGCAGAATTAAGTTCAGGAAGCAGTTTAATATTTAATTTTTCTATATATTTTTGTTCTGTTAAATTTCTATCTAAATTGCTTTCAATCAAAGATTCAGCAACGTATTTACCGCTTAAAATAGCATTAGAAATACCTTCAGCAGTAATCGGTTCTGCGAAACCAGCAGCATCACCAATTAAGAATACATTATTTTTTACAAAACCATCAGTTCTTGGAGCTAATGGAATTTGAAAACCATGTGCATCTTCTTTTATAATTTTTTTAATACCTAATGTTTGCAAGTATTTTCTATAATATTCTTTTAGGTTGATTTTTCCTTTTTTAGTGGTTAAAACACCTAATGACAAATGATTTTTTTTGGGGAAACTCCATGCATAACCATAAGGAACTGCATCAATATCAAAACGAACTTTTTTTGACAAACGCTCAAAATCTTCATTAGAAACTTCGACTTCGTATTCTAATGCAGGTATCAGTTTTCGAGTATCATTTTTCCAACCAGACATTTTAGCAGTTGGGCTTAAAACCCCATCAGCAGCAATTACAAATTTTGTTGAAATTTCTCCTTGTGATGTCTTTAAAATTGATATATCATTTTGATGTTCAATACTTAATAATTTATGATTTTCTAGCAATGTAACACCTAACTCTTTCGCTTTTTCAACAATCAAATTATCAAATGCATCACGCATAATCATTGTAATTATTGGTGTATCTTTTTTTGATGTATAACAAATTTCATTGTTATTATTAAAGTAAGTATCTACTGTATAAAACTCACGTTCAACCACTTCATTAATAGAAAAAGGCATATCTTTTTTTCCCCTATTTACAAAACCACCACCACAAGTTTTATATCTAGGCAAAGTTTCCTTTTCAATAATTACAGTAGAAATTCCTTTTTCACCCAAATAAAAAGCAGTTGAAGCACCTGAAGGTCCACTTCCAACAATAGCAACATCAAAATGTTTCATAGATTTTACAAAAAATTGTTGTTGCGAATATACTTATTCTTGCCAATTTATGTGTGATTGAATAGGGAAGTGGTCAGAAAATTTTACCTTGTGTCTTGTAAAGCTATTAATGGTAGCATTTGTATCTGTAAAAATAAAATCTATCCTCATAGGAAAAAGGTAATTATACGTTTTACCAAAACCATTTCCTGCCTCTATGAATGCATCTTTCTTATTTTCTGAAATTTGCTTATACACCCAAGAATAGGCAGTATTGTTAAAATCACCAGCAATTATTTTTTTTCCTTCCCACTTTTTTTCATGCTCTAGTAAACTGGTAGTTTGATCAGCTTGTTTTTGAAATCGATCTTTTAATCTGGCTATCAATTTTTCTGAATTTTCTTCACCAAAATTTTCTTTATCAGTATTTAATTGTAATGATTCTAAATGTAAATTATAGATTCGAATGGTGTCATTATCTTTTAGAACATCAGCATAAATAATATTGTTAGAAGTATTCTCAAAATTAAAAGAACCTTTGTTTACTATAGGATATTTAGAGTAAATAGCTAATGCTAATTTTTGATTACTCTTTTTTGATTTGATATATTTATGAGGATAATTAAATTTATAATGTTCTAAATTATAGTATTCTTGAAAGAGTAATACATCTGGGTTTATCTTGGTTGTAAAATCGATTATTTTTTTTGAAATGTCTTTCTCATCAATCCATCCCCATTGATTAAACATACGTACATTATAGCTCATTATACTTAAATCAGTATCCTGTGGATTGTCTTTTTTACTAAATTTATAAAAAGGACTTGCCACAAACCAACCAATTATAAGTATTGTTGTTGATAATAAGAATTGTTTTTTTAACGTTATTAACCAATACAAAATAAAAAAGATGTTAACTAAAAGTAATATTGGAGCAAATAAACTTAAAATAGCAAAAATAGGATATGATTTTGGAGAAATATGTGGCAACATAAAAGATAACAACATATAAGTTGCTACCAACGAATTGATTACAAAAACAATTTTATTTACAAATGATAAATTCTTCAAGTTGGGGACTTCTTTTTCTTTGTTATTTTCCTTGTTTAAACAAGAATTCTTTTTCGGCTTTGGTTAGTGTATCATAACCAGATTTACTTATTTTATCTAATATTTTGTCAATTTCTTGTTGATTTATATCAGTCTTTTTAGCTTTAGTCGCTGTTCTTTTCTTTGATTTATGAACAGTTTTTAAAGGTTTTTCTTTCTTTTTAAAAAGATTTGCAATACCATCAAAAAGAGTAATTTCTTTATTACTTGCTTTACTTATATATAAATAACCAAATAAAGCACCACCCAAATGTGCAAAATTACCACCTGCATTTAAACCAATTAAACCTAAAAACCATATTCCTACCCAAAATGCAGCAATATGCCACAATTTAATAAAACCAATCAAAGGAAATCTTACTTGATAATTAGGTATATGTGTTGCAATACCAACAAAAATAGCAGATACTCCAGCAGATGCACCTAATAAATATGAACTTCTTCCCTCAAAAAGAGGGAAGTAATTTTGACTAAATAAATATAATACTCCCCCAAAAAAAGTACCTAATAAATAAAAATTTAAAAGTTGTTTTTGAGTAAAATATTGAATAAATAAATTACCCAAAAAATATAATGCAATACAATTGAATAATATATGCAAAAAACCAGCGTGTAAAAATCCGTAAGAAATTATAGACCATGGTTTTTTTAATAAACTATTAGTATCTACATCAAGAGCAAACCATTCTGATATAAAATTGGTTTCACCTTTATATAAACCAGAAAAAACTGTTATTAAAAGTGTTAAAATAAAAACTCCTACATTAATTAAAATCAGTTTTTCTACAATATTACCAGTAATATATCTTCGTTTTATATCTTCTATAATACTCATTAGTTTGTTTTAAATTGATTTTTTTTCCAATACCAAGCAATTAAAAAGCCAATTAAAGCACCACCAATATGTGCAAAATGGGCTATATTACCAATTGAATATTTAGTCATTCCAAAAAATAAATCTCCTAAAATCATCACAGGAATAAAATATTTTGCTGCAATTGGAACAGGGAAAAAGATTAATGCCAATTTTGCATCTTTAAAATACAAACCAAAGGCAACTAAAATTCCATAAATAGCTCCAGAAGCACCAACTGCTGGTGTATGATAAAGGTTGTAAAACTTGATCATATTATCATTAGAGACAGCTATTCTATTTTCATCATAACTACCTATTTCTAAAATATTTTGAATTTCAGATGATGATATTCCTAGCTGTATCAATTGTTCATATATTCCATTAAACTGATAATAGTTAACCAAAGTATAAATTAAACCAGCACCTAAACCCGCAGAAAAATAGAAAAATAAAAACTTCTTTTTTCCCCACATTTGTTCTAAAGGTGTACCAAATGCCCATAAACCATACATATTAAATAAAATATGTCCAAAACTCCCATGCATAAAAATATGAGTTAGGTATTGCCAAAATCCAAAATGTTCATTTTCAGGAAAATGTAACGCCAAAATATTTGTAAAATCTAATTTCAATAATTGTGGCGCAATAAAAAAAATTACATTTATAATTATTAAGTGCTTTATGGTATCTGTAAGTCTATTCATATTTAGCTATTAAATAGATTATCAATTTCTTGTAATGTTAATGTTTTAAAAGTTTGTTTTCCAAAAGGAGATACTGCTGGTTCTTTGCAAGAAAACAAATCGTTTACCAAACTTTCTTGTTCTTTTTCAGAAAGCTGTGTGCCCGTTTTTATAGATAATGTTTTTGCAAAAGATTTAGCCATCACATCAAAATGACTAAAACTAGCATCAGGTACTTCTAAATCAATATCATTTAATAATTCTTCTAAAATTATAGTGATTTTACTTTCGGTTACAGAAACAGGAATCCCTTTTATGGTAACACTATCTTTAGTAAATTCATCAAATGAAAAGCCTGCATTTTCAAGCTCGGTTTTAATCGTGTAAATCATTTCGATTTCTTGTGATGAAAACGATATTTTTACAGGAAATAATAATTGTTGACTATTCGCTTCTTTTACAGTAATGCTCTCTAAAAACTCTTCATACAAAATTCGTTGATGTGCCAAAGATTGATTAATTAAAACTACTCCAGATTTAATTAAACTCATGATGTATTTTCGCTGAATTTGAAAAGTTTTTTGTGTTGAAATCTCTTGCTGATTATTGAATAAATCTTCTTGTTTATTTTCTATATCAGCAATAGAAATATCTGTATATAAAGATTCCCAACTTTGAGTTTGATGCTCTTTCTTATAATGATGCGTTTTTTGATTATCCTCTTTAAAAGGATTAAAATTTGGATCTACACTGATGGTTGGTACAGTAGTTTTAGCAACATTTTTTTGAATATGATAAGGAGTATCTAAATTTGCATCTCTATTAAAATCAAGTACAGGTGCAACATTATATTGCCCTAAACTGTGTTTAACAGTAGCTCTTAAAATAGCATATAAAGCCTTTTCATTATCAAACTTTATTTCTGTTTTTGTAGGATGAATATTAATATCAATCGTATTTGCAGGCACAGTTAAATACAAAAAATAGGAGGGATGTGTGCCTTGTTCTAACAACCCATCAAAAGCATTAACTACTGCATGATTTAAGTATGAACTTTTTATAAATCGATTGTTCACAAAAAAGAACTGCTCACCTCTTTTTCGTTTTGCAAATTCTGGTTTAGCAACAAAACCTTCAATAACAATAATGTCAGTTTGCTCATTAATTGGCACTAATTTTTCATTCATTTTAGTACCAAAAATAGCTACAATTCGTTTTCTTAAATTGCTACTTTTTAAGTGATAAACCTCATTATTGTTGTGATGTAATAAAAAAGTAATATTTGAGTGAGCTAGAGCTACTCTTTGAAACTCATCTATAATATGTCTTGTTTCAACAGTATCTGACTTTAAAAAATTTCTACGAGCAGGAATATTATAAAACAAATTTTTAACCGCTAAACTTGTTCCTTTAGCAGTATTTATAAAATCTTGCGTAATTATTTTACTGCCTTCAATTTTAATTGAAGTACCTAATTCTTCAGTATCAATTTTTGTTTTTAGTTCTACATGAGCAATAGCAGCAATAGAAGCTAAAGCTTCACCTCTAAATCCTTTTGTATTTAAGTTAAATAAATCTTCAGCTTTCTGTATTTTTGAAGTTGCATGACGTTCAAAACACATTCTAGCATCTGTAACACTCATGCCTTTGCCATCATCAATTACTTGAATAAGTGTTTTGCCAGCATCTTTTAAAAGTAACTTTATGTTTGTAGCACCAGCATCGATTGCGTTTTCTAACAATTCTTTTACAACAGAAGCAGGTCTTTGTACTACTTCTCCTGCAGCAATTTGGTTTGCCACGTGGTCTGGTAAAAGCTGAATGATGTCTG
This sequence comes from Polaribacter porphyrae, assembly GCF_002954685.1. Lineage (GTDB taxonomy): Bacteria > Bacteroidota > Bacteroidia > Flavobacteriales > Flavobacteriaceae > Polaribacter > Polaribacter porphyrae. The sequence continues at coordinate 618,887 of NZ_MSCN01000001.1, forward strand.
ACATTATTTATTGAAAGAAGATTGATAAATCGAAATCGATAATGTACAAGAAAATAAAAAGTAGAATCATAACAATGTAGACTATGGTTTTATTTAAGCCTTTATCAGAGTCCTTTAATTCGTTAACTGCATCTGTAAATTTAGATTTTAAACCTTTATTTTTTCCAGCAGTAGTTCTAAATTTATCTAATTTATGTTCTATTTTAAAAGGGTTTCCTTCTCCTTTATAATAACGAGGTTGATATTCAAATTTTTTATTTGTACGTTTTAAAAATCCCATGGTTTTGAAAATAATTGGTAAATAAGTAAAAATAAATTCAATTATTGTACCAAAAATTACAATATCAAATTTAAAGAATTAAAAGGAATACTTCAAGAAATGATGTTAAAAGTATTCTTAAAATAGAAATAGTAAGCTATTTAAAAACCAATACTATCAGAAATTCTGTGTAGATTTTTAATAGCAGCCATTTTTACTGCAGCCACAGCACATTCTATACCTTTGTTACCGAGTTTTCCTCCAGATCTATCTATAGACTGTTGTTTGGTATTATCTGTTAACACACAGAAAATTACAGGTACATCATATTTTACATTCAAATCTATTATACCTTGTGTAACACCTTCACATACAAAATCGAAATGTTTGGTTTCTCCCTGTATTACGTTTCCAATAGCAATAATAGCATCCAATTTTTCTGATTGAATCATTTTTTTGCAACCATAAACTAACTCAAAACTCCCAGGTACATCCCAAGAAATAATGTTCTCTTTTATTGCACCACAATCTAGTAAAGTATCTATTGCACCTTTATGTAGGTTTTTTGTAATTTCAGGATTCCATTCTGAAACAACAATCCCAAATCGAAAAGACTTCGCATTTGGGATTGTTGCTTTATCGTAATATGATAAATTGGTTGTAGCCATTTGTTAGTTTTTTAGTAATTAGCTTTAGTCGTAAGGTTTTACTAATTCCAAAAACCTACTAGCTAAAACCTAGTTCGCAGCATATTTTGCAGCATTTATAAATTTTTCTATATCTCTACCTTGGTCAGACTTTGAATAATTATCTTTAATTCTAATAAAGAATTTTTCTGATTTATTATAATCTTTTAATAACATAGCAGTTTGACCGGCTTTAAATAAAAATAAAGGAGTTGTAAAATCATTACTTTTTTTATTTGCAGCTTTTTCATAATACTCTAAAGCATCTTCTTGCTGGTTTATATCAGAAAAAGCATCACCAATAGCACCTAGAGAAACAGGACCTAACATTTCATCATCAGAATCGAATTTACTCAAAAATTCAATTGCTTTGTCATATTCTTTCATCTGTAAATAAGAAACTCCTGCATAATAGTTTGCCAAATTACCAGCATCAGTTCCACTGTAAGATTCAGCAATATCTAAAAACCCATAATTACCATCTGCACCCTCTAAACCAAGAGTCAGTAAAGAATCTATACCAGAACCTGCAGTTGCAGCTTCATCAAAATATTTTCTAGGAAAAGCCAATTCATTAGAAGCTTCAAGTTCATTTGGCTCGACTACGTATTTATTATAGGCTAAAAAAGCTAAAAATATTACTACAATACCTACTAAAGTAAAAAATAAAGGTTTGCTATTTTTCTCAATCCATTGTTCAGATTTAGAAGCAGTTTCGTCTAAAGTATCAAATACTTCAGCTGTAGTACTTTCCATTTCTTGAACCTGTTGTTCTCCTTTATTATTTTTTGGTTTATATCCTCTCTTCTTGTATGTTGCCATATTTCCTTAAAAATTAGTGGCGACAAAAATAGTTTTTTTAATTGGATTTTAAAAACAGTTATTTCGCAAAATTTCAATAATTTGCAAATCGTTTTCAATACTTATTTCTAAAGATGCATTTACAGAAAATATCACTAGTTAATTTTAAGAACATAGCATCACAAACTTTTGATTTTCAGGAGAAAATAAACTGCTTTGTTGGTAATAATGGCATAGGAAAAACCAATGTTTTAGATGCTATTTATTATTTGTCTTTTGCTAAAAGTTATTTTAATTCTGTAGCAATTCAGAATATAAAACATGGAGAAAGTTTTTTTATGATAGAAGGTGATTATCTTCTCAATAATAGAAATGAGAAAATTGTTTGTAGTTTAAAAAAAGGACAAAAGAAAATATTGAAAAGAAATGAAAAGAAGTATGATAAATTTTCAGAGCATATTGGTTCTTTTCCATTGGTAATAATTTCTCCTGCTGATAGAGATTTGGTTACAGAAGGCAGTGATACAAGAAGAAAATTTATAGATGGAGTTATATCGCAACAAAATAAGAACTACTTAAAAGATTTAATTGCTTACAATAAAGTATTAAGCCAAAGAAATGCTTTGTTAAAATATTTTGCAGCTAATAGAACTTTTGATGCTTTAAATTTAAATGTTTATGATGAGCAGTTAGAGATTTATGGGAACAAAATCTATGATGTTAGAAAGAATTTTCTAGAAGAATTTATTCCTATTTTTAATGAAAAGTATAAAGTGATTTCCGGAGATAAAGAACAAGTTAATTTAAAGTATAAGAGTCAATTACACGATTTTTCTATGTCAAATTTATTACAGAAATCTCTAGATAAAGATAAGATTTTACAATACACATCCACTGGAATTCATAAAGACGATTTAAATTTCGAAATAGGCGAATACCCAATTAAAAAGTTTGGTTCTCAAGGACAGCAAAAATCGTATTTAATCGCTTTAAAATTAGCTCAATTTGACTTTATAAAACAACAATCTAATGTTACACCTATTTTGTTATTAGATGATATTTTTGATAAATTAGATGAAAATAGAGTGTTACAAATTATTGATTTAGTGAATGATGATGATTTTGGGCAGATTTTTATTACTGATACACATTCAGAACGAACAGAAAATATTTTAAGACAAAGTGATAAGGCTTATCAGATTTTTAAATTGTAATAGTTTAAGTGTTTGATTACAGTAAAATTATAAAAAATATGAAAACTTATTAATCCTATAATCTAAAACTATGGCTAAAAGAGAAAACGATTCTTTTTCAATTCAAGATTTAATGAAAACCTTTATTAAAGAAAACAATTTAAGTAAAGGGATGCAAAAAATTAAGGTAGAAGAAACTTGGGCTAAAATGATGGGACCTGGAGTCGCTACACATACAACTTCTGTTAGATTACAAAATAAAACTTTAGTTGTACAATTAAAATCTTCTGTTTTACGTGAAGAATTAAGCTATGGAAAAGACAAAATCATTAAAATGATGAATGAAGAATTGGGAAGTGAGGTGATTTCTAAATTAATGTTGGTTTAAACTTTCTTAAAACCACTATTCATATCAAAATAATCATCTTCTAAAATTAATAAATCAATATAAAAATCAGTATCACAATTGTCATATATTGCAAATTTGAATTTAGATAATAAATAGTTAAACCTAAAATTTGGATGATTTTTTCTCTTTAAAATTATATAATTATCATCAATAATCTCTTTAATTTTACCTTTAACTACATGAGTTTTGTTGCTGTCTTTAACAAATATGTTTAAAGTAACTGATTTACCAATCAAACTTCTTTTAAATTTTAAATTTTCTAATATTGGAATTAAGAAAAATTTTAAAACAAAAAATATTGCTGGTAATATTAAAAAGAGAAGTTTTATATAAGGTTCTTCTAAATAGTTCATGATTAAGTTATTTATAATCTAAATTAAAAAACTCGTAGATTTCTCTACGAGTTTTACACTAAATATATTTACACTGAAATATTTTCAGAATTTAAAATTGTTCTCTACCAGAAAAATGGAAGTTTCCTTCAATTGTAGCATTTTCGTCAGAATCAGAGCCATGCACTGCATTCTCTCCCATAGAAGTTGCATATAATTTTCTAATAGTTCCTTCTGCAGCATCAGCAGGGTTTGTAGCACCAATTAAAGTTCTAAAATCTTCGACTGCGTTATCTTTTTCTAAAATTGCAGCTACGATTGGTCCACGAGTCATAAATGTTACCAATTCCCCAAAAAAAGGACGCTCACTATGCACAGCATAAAAAGTTTCAGCATCAGTTTTTGTCATTTGAGTTTTCTTTAATGCTACGATTCTAAAACCAGCAGCATTAATTTTTTCTAGAATTGCACCTGTATGTCCGTTTTCTACAGCATCAGGTTTAATCATTGTAAATGTTCTATTTGTTGCCATTATTTTGACTTTTATATTTCTAAATTAAGATGTGAAATCTATCACAAATTCGGCGCGAAATTACACAATTTTTTTAATTAAATTGTATATTCGCCACTTATGATTTTAAAAGGATTTGACGAATTAAAACACTTTTTAGAGAAACCTAAAAATATTGTTATTGTAGGGCACAGAAATCCTGATGGAGATGCTATGGGTGCTACTTTAGGTTTAAAGTTCTATTTAGAAAAAAACGGACACAAGTGCAATGTTGTTGTGCCTAATGAATATCCTGATTTTTTACATTGGTTACCAGGTTCTGAAACTACGTATCGATTTGATTGGCAAAACAATCAATCTCAAAGAGCCATTAATAATTCTGATATTATTTTCTTACTAGATTTTAATGCTCTACATAGGGTAGGATCAGATATGCAAAATACATTAGAAAAATATCCAAATGACTTTGCTATGATAGATCATCATCAACAACCAGATGATGTAAAATATATGTATTCTGATACCAGCATTTGCTCTACTTGCCAAATGGTGTATCAATTTATTGAGATGAATAACGATTTAGAATTGATTGATGCTAATATTGCAACCTGTTTATACACAGGTATAATGACAGATACAGGCTCTTTTCGTTTTAGATCAACCACAAGTACCACACATAGAATTATTGCAGATTTAATTGACAAAGGTGCTGAAAATGATAGAATTCATAACAATATTTATGATGCAAATTCTTACAATAGGTTGCTATTATTAGGACAAGCTTTAAGTAATTTACAGATAATACCATCTTACAAAACTGCATATATTACACTAACAGATGCAGAAAAAAACCGTTTTGATTATAAAAAAGGTGATACTGAAGGTGTTGTTAATTATGCATTATCTTTAAAAGGAATTATTTTTGCAGCTATTTTTATAGAAGATAAAGAGCAAGGTATTATAAAGATTTCTTTTAGATCAAAGGGTCAATTTTCTGTGAATAAATTTGCCAGAAATCATTTTTTTGGAGGAGGACATGATAATGCAGCAGGTGGTAAATCTGATTTAAATATGGCAAAGACAGTGACTAAATTTACATCATTATTATCAACATATAAATCTGATTTAGAAAATTCTTATGAAGAATAGTCTTGTAATATTTTTATTATTTTTGATGATAGGTTGCGCAAATATTGAACCTAGAAGACCTGTTAACCCCAAACCCTCTACTACAATTTACAAACAAGCAATCGAGGAATCTAAAAAGCTAAATAAGATTGAAGAGGCTAGAATTTTAGCTTTTATTAAAAACGATTCGTTGTCAGAATATATTCAATCATCAAGTGGATTTTGGTATAAATATATTAAAAAAGTTAATGAAGAGCAGCCAACTCCAAATGTTGGAGATGATGTTGTTTTTGAATATAATATTAAAGATTTAAGAGATTCAATAATTTATGGTAAAGAAGAATTAGGCGTAAAAAGCTATAAAGTAGATAAAGAAGATTTAATTACAGGTTTACAAAAAGGAATAAAGTTGATGAAAATAGGAGAAACCATTACATTTGTATTTCCATCTTATAATGCTTTTGGAATTGTTGGAGACCAAGAACGAATAGGAATTAACGAAACTATAAAGAGTACAGTAACATTAATAAATATTAAATAAAAACAAAAATGAGAATACTAAAAGTTTTAGTAGTTGTAGCAATTGTTATGAGTTTAAGCTCATGTAATAATGGAATGAAAAAAGTAAATTCTTTAGAAAGCGAGATAGATTCTGTGAGTTATGCAGTTGGCCTCAATATGGGAATGTCTTTAAGAAATAATTTTAAAGAAGTTAAAAAAGAGGTTTTATTGCAGGGGATAATAAATAGTTTAGATTCATCAAACTTTTTAATTGTAGAAAAAGATATTCAGAAAGTTTTGACTCCTTATTTTAACAAAAAGAGACAAGAGCAAATGAAAGCTCAAAAAGAAAAAAGAGAAAAAGAAGCACTTGTAAAATATGCTGATAATAAAAAAGCAGGTGAAGACTTTCTAGCTGCTAATAAAAGCAAAAAAGGGGTAATTACTACGGATAGTGGTTTACAATACATAGTACTTAAAGAAGGTAAAGGAGATACTCCTAACCCAACAAGCAAAGTTAAAATTCATTACCATGGAACAAATATTAGTGGTAAAGTCTTTGACAGTACAGTTGATAAAAACAAACCTTATGAATCTAATGCAAATATCTTTATAAAAGGGTTTAATGAAGCATTATCTTTAATGAAAGTAGGTTCTAAATATAGAGTATTTATTCCTCAAGAGTTGGCTTATGGCGTGCAAGAGAGAGGACAATTAATAAAGCCATTTTCTGCTTTAATTTTTGAAATTGAATTACTTGAGATATTAAAAAAATAAATGACTAAAAAAATATATCTCTTACTACTTACTGTTTTAGTTTTTGGTTGTACATCAAAAAAATATCAAAACTTAAAAGACGGTTTGTATGCAGAGATTCAAACAAATAAAGGAGATATTCTCCTTGAATTATATTTTGAAGATACTCCTTTGACTGTTGCTAATTTTGTAGCTTTAGCAGAAGGTACTCACAATAAAGCTGCTGATTCGATAAAAGGTGAGCAATTTTATAATGGTATTCGTTTTCATAGAGTTGTAGATAATTTTATAATCCAAGCAGGTGACCCAACAGAAACAGGTAAAGGTACAGCTGGTTATAGATTTGGTGATGAATTTCCAAAGAATTCAAATGGTAATCTGCTATATAAGCATGATGATGCAGGTATATTATCTATGGCAAATGGTGGGCCAAATTCCAATAGAAGTCAGTTTTTTATCACACATAGAGACATACCACATTTAGATGAAAAACATACAGTTTTTGGTAAAACGATTGTAAATTCAGAGCAACTATCTTCATTACAAAAAAGTATAAAAGATTCTATTCAGTTAGAAATGGCAATAGATTCTTTACGTATGCAAGTTGTTAATAATATTAAACAATTAGATACTATTCATACTATTAAAATCATTAGAGTAGGAGAAAAAGCTGATGCTTTTGAAGAAGGAGAGGTTTTTGACAAAGAGTTTGATAAATATTATGAAAGCCAAAAGAACAGAAAAGCTCAAGAGAAAAAAGTTGAAGAAGCCAGATATTCTAAATATTTAACAGAAAGAGAATCTTTTTATGAGAAAATGGGTAAACCGAAAGCTAAAAAATATGATACTGGTTTAAGTATTTTAAAGCTTACAGAAAATCCTTCTGGTAAAAAGGTTATTGACAGTAAACCTGTAAAATCTCATTTTACATTATATACAGCAGATGGGAAGAAAATACAATCTACGAGAGATAGTGGTCAACCTTTTGTATTTCAGTTAAATGATGCTCAACGACCTATGATTACAGGTTTTAAAGAAGGTGTATCAAAAATGAGAGTTGGGGAGAAAGCAAGATTGTTTATACCTTATTCCATTGGTTTTGGTCCTGATAAATATGGCCCTTTTCCAGCTAAATCAGATTTAATGTTTGAAATAGAAATTTTAGAAATAGGTAAATAATTTGTTCGAAAGCCTTATACAAAAAGACAAAGAATTATTAATATTCTTAAACAATCTAGGAAGTGAACAATGGGATTCTTTTTGGTTGGTTATTACCAATCAGTTTTATTGGACTCCATTGTTCCTTTTTGTTTTCTATTTGGTCATTAAAGCATTTGGTTGGAAACGTGGAGGCTTTATGATTCTATCTTTAATACTATTAGTTGCTTTTTCTGATCAATTCGTAAATTTAATTAAAGACACAATTGGTAGATTAAGACCAAATAATGATCCAGATGTTATGGAGCGTTTAAGATTATCTTTAAGAGAGTTTACAAATCCTCAAAGTAAAAGCTTCATCTCTGGGCATGCAACTACATCTACCTTTTTTGCTGTTTATGTAGTACTTTTATTAAGAAATACATTTAAGAACACTTATTTTTTACTGTTATTTCCACTTTTGTTTGCTTACAGTAGATTGTATTTAGGTGTTCATTTTCCTTTGGATATTTTTGTGGGTGTTTTAACAGGGATTACTTTAGCAAACCTCTATTATGCACTTGTACAAAAAGTAGATAAAAAACTATTTACTTGACTTTTTATTGTTAAAGTATAAATACTTTGTAGCATGATAATAAGCAGCCAATAGACTATCCATTTGTTGTGCTTTTAAAGGATACTTATCTTTTAAATCTTTAAGTTCATTTGCATTTAAATTATACAAACCTTTTGTTTTTGATATATTAGTTTTAGAATAATACAAACTATCTTGTAATAATCCAACAGTTGGTTCACCTTTCATTTTTAAATAGACAAAAGAACTATGGTTTATATAGTTTGTAGTGTCTAATAAATCTCTACCTAAAGTGTAATTGGTGTAGTTCATTTTTATCAAACTCATAACAGTAGGAAATAGATCAATTAACTTTCCATTTCTCTTAACCTCATTTGGTTTCACATATTTTGGAGCATGAATAAAAAACGGAACATGTTGTAGATTTATGTTTAAATCGTGTTCGTTAGTATAGTTTTCACTTCTATTCATCATAGTATTATGATCGCCAAAAAATACAAAAACAGTGTTATCATAATAACCTGAAGATTTAGCTCTTTCTAAAAAACGACCTACATTAAAATCTAAATAACGTAATGCATTTAACTGTTCTATAGATTTGAAACCAGATTTTTGTAATAATTTGTTAGAAATTTCATTATCCTGTAAAGGTTGATAACTTTCTTTTTTATTTGGTACAGTAAAAGGAATGTGATTAGAAGCAGTTTGAATATAAGCTACAAAAGGTTTCTTTTTTATATGAAGTTTTTTAAGCTCTTTATCAGTTTCTTTAAACAATTCATAATCATCTATTCCCCAAACATCAGCTCTGTTTTCGGTTTCATAACTCCCTTCTTCAAAAATTTGTAACCCATTTATATTCGCTTGAAAAATACCTCTTATGTTTGCCCAATTTGCACTTCCACCTAAAAAGTACAGTTTTTTATAACCCTTAAATTGATCGAATAAAATTCGTTGATCAATTATCATTGGGTTTCTAGAAGCTGTATTTACATCATCGATATCTGGTAAACCAGTAACACTAGCAAAAACGCTGGCAGCTGTCCCAGATTTATGTACATAAAAGTTGGTAAAACTCAAGCTTTTAGGAATCAAAGAATCCATTTTTGGTGAACTATTAATAGGATTTCCATAATAACTCAAAGGCTTAACACCCACAGATTCTAGCATTACAATAACTACATTGGGTTGGGTTTTAAGAGAGTCAGGAAAAGTGACTTTTCTTTCGAAAGAAACTTTATCTTTTGGTAGGTTTAAATCTTTAGCAATAACAGAATAGTACTTATTGAATTCATCCATATTTACAGCTTCACTTCTAAAAGCAAAACTGTCAAAGAAATATAAAACTGGGTTTAATGCAAATTGATTTACAGTATTATTTTTAGAGAAAAAAGCCTCACTCCATCTTAAAGGATAATGCGTAAAACTATTGTAAATACTAAAAGCTAATATTAAAAAAGTGCCTGTAAAATAAAACGCCTTTTTCTTTTTTGAATAATATAAATTATTGTTTTGTTTAAATTTTCGATATAAATAGCTTGAGAGTTTATAAACCAAAAAGGCAAAAAGTAAAAGCCCCAAAAGCCCTTTAAATACAGGGTAACTCTCAAATAATACCTGACTAGATATTTTTAAATCTTCTAAAAAACGAAGAGAAGCTGCATCCAATCGTATTGATAAATAATCATAATACCCAAAATCCATCAAATAAAATATAGATAAAACAATAGCAATGGTAATACTGTATAAAGTGCAAATTTTTTTATAAATGGTTCTTTTATAAAACTTCTGATTTACAATGAGAATTAATAAAGCCAAAGGAAAAATAGCGATTGATGCTAACTTAAAATCAAAACGAATTCCTAGCAAAAATGCTTTTTGTATTTCTGATGTACTTGCATTAGATAAATCAACTAAAAAGAAATAAAAAATCAACCTAAAAACAACATTAAAAAGAACAACTAATAAAAATAAACTAGTAATGTGTTTAATATAATTTGGTATTTTATTCAATTTTATAAATTTTTGGCAAAGATATTATTCTTTTTCGTTTACTAATTCATCAACAAAACTCTCAAATTCTTTTTTGAAAATCTCATATTCTTCTCCAGTTGCAGGGCCATTAAAGCCAGTATGTATTTTTCTTACTTTTCTATTTTTATCAATAAAAATAGTGGTTGGGTAAGAAATAACATGATTAAGCATTGGCAATTTTCTTTGAGCAAGTGTTTTATCAGCTGCATTGCCATATTGTGCTAATAGAATAGGGTAGTTCACTCCAATCCTCTTTTTTAAACGATTTATTCTCTGGTAAGCAACAGCTCTAGTTTTCGCAACTTCAAAAGCCAAAGCAACAACTTTTATTTTTTTATTGTTGTGGTTTTTTAAGTAATTGACTAAAAATTTACTTTCATCTAAACAGTTAGGACACCAAGTTCCCATAATTTGCACAACAACTACTTTATTGTCAAATTCAGCATCATTTAAAGAAATAACTCTACCTTTTGTATCAGGAAACGAAAAAGAAAATCGATTATATCCTTCTTTTATATAAGTTAAGTTTTCTTCTTTTGGTAATTGATAATTATTATTCAATTTAGCAGTAAAAGGTTCTTTCCAGTGATTACCAGAATAGAAAAACCCATTCATAGTAGTATCTGTTATTTTGGCTTTAAATAAAAAAGCGTGAGCACCATCAAAAGTAGATAATTTTAAAGAATCACCATCTACAATACCTTCTAAATACCTGTAATCGCCAGTTGTGGTTCTAAAAGTACCAGTTACTTTTTGGTTTCTTTGATTAAAAATTCCTTTAGCAATATAACTACTATCAGTATTTTGGCTAAATACAGTTTGCCAACTTCCAGATATGTTTGTGGTACTTTTATTTGTAGTATTATTAAATCTATTTTTAGTTTGTGGAGTTGCTCTAAAATCAACAACTCTATCTAAACTTGGCTTAATAAAAAAACCTTCTAAATTTCCAGATTCTTTGATTTTTGCAATGATATATCCCTCAAAAACAGGAGTTTGAATTTTGATAGAATCATTAAAATAGCTAATTTCATCAACTATAATTTTTTCATCAGCATTAAAAATAGTCAGTAAAGAATCATTTTCTACTTTAAAAATAAATGGTAATTTTTGATTATCTTTTACTTCTAAAACAGCTCTATAATTGCCTTTTTGTAATGTCAATATCTTTTCTTTTCCGCAAGAAATGAATAGTAAAACACTGAATATCAGTACTAAAAATCGCATTTTTACATTGTTAGTTTAATGGTAAATTTACAATAAAATACTTACATCAATATGTAATATAATCCTTAAAAATAATTAATTTAGCCACGTAAAATTCAAAAAATTTAGCATGAAAATATCATACAATTGGTTGCAACAATTTTTACAAATTGATTGGGATGCTACTAAAACTGGTGAGTTACTTACTGACCTAGGTTTAGAGGTTGAAGGTATAGAAACTTTAGAATCTGTAAAGGGAAGTTTAAAAGGAGTTGTAGTAGGTAAAGTGCTTACTTGCAAGCAACACCCTAATGCAGATAGGTTAAAGGTAACCACTGTAGATTTAGGAGACGAAAACCCAGTTCAAATTGTTTGTGGGGCACCAAATGTGGCAGCTGGTCAAAAAGTACCTGTTGCTACTGTTGGTACAACTTTATACGATGATGAAGGAAAAGCATTTAAAATAAAGAAAAGTAAAATAAGAGGTGAAGAGAGTTTTGGAATGATTTGCGCTGAAGACGAATTAGGTCTTGGTAAAAGTCATGATGGAATTATGGTGTTGAGTAAACAAGAAAAAGTTGGTACACCTGCTGCTGATGTTTTTAAAATAGAGACAGATCAAGTATTTGAAATTGGGTTAACCCCTAATAGATCTGATGCTATGAGCCATTATGGAGTAGCAAGAGATTTAAGAGCGGGTTTAATACAACAAGATATAAAGAAAGAATTAATTTCTCCATCAGTGAGCGATTTTCATGTAGATGAAAGAACCTTACGTTTTGATGTTGAGGTGGATGATAAAGAGCTTGTGCCACGTTATTGTGGAATTACAATTACAGATATTACTGTAAAAGATTCTCCTGAATGGATTAAAAATAGACTAAAAGCTATTGGGTTAACACCTAAAAATAATATTGTTGATATTACCAACTACGTATTGCATGAATTAGGGCAACCTTTGCATGCTTTTGATGCTCAAAAAGTAAAAGGAAATAAAATTAAAGTTAAAACACTTAAAGAAGGTACAAAATTTACCACTTTAGATGAGGTTGAAAGAACCTTATCTGCAGAAGATATAATGATATGTGATGCAGATAGTAACCCACTTTGTATTGGTGGTGTTTTTGGTGGATTAAAATCTGGTGTCACAGAAAATACAACTTCAATATTTTTAGAAAGTGCGTATTTTAATCCTGTTTCTATTAGAAAAACAGCGAAACGACATGGTTTAAATACAGATGCTTCTTTTCGTTTTGAAAGAGGAATTGACATTAATACAACCGAATATGCTCTAAAAAGAGCAGCTTTATTAATAGAAGAATATGCAGATGGTAAATTAGCTTCTGATATTTCAGATTTTTATCCTATTAAAATGGATGATTTTCAAGTATTTCTTTCTTATGACAACGCATATAGATTAATAGGACAAGAAATACCAAAGGAAACTATAAAAAACATTTTAGCTTCGTTAGAAATTAAAATTAATAGCGAAACTGAAGGAGGTTTGGGCTTAACAATACCTTCTTACAGAACAGATGTGCAAAGAGAAGCAGATATTATTGAAGAAATTTTACGTGTATATGGCTACAATAATATAGAGTTTTCATACAAACTAAATACTTCCATAACTTTCGACACTAATTTAGCTACCAAAGTTGAGAATATTATTGCCAATCAACTATCAAATTTAGGCTTTAATGAAACTATGGCAAATTCATTAACAAAACCAGATTATATAAAATTTTCTGAAAACTTAAATGAAGAGGCTAATGTAGCTATGTTAAATCCTTTAAGTGGAGATTTAAGTGAAATGCGTCAATCTTTATTGTTTAGTGGTTTAGAATCAGTTGCTTACAATCTAAATAGGAAGAATAATTCTTTGAAGTTTTATGAGTTTGGTAAAACATATCATAAATATAATGATAAGTATCAAGAAGAGAAACATTTAACGCTTTTTGTAACCGGTAATAGAGCAAAAGATAGTTGGGCTGTTGCTTCAGAAAAATCAGATTTCTTTTATTTTAAAGGGATTGTAACTACACTTTTGTCAAGATTAGGAATTGGTAATATTAAAACATCACCTACGAAAAATGATATTTATGCTGAAGGAATTAGTTTAAGTTTAGGCAAGATTAAGTTGGTCGATTTAGGTGTTGTTAAGCGTTCTATATTAAAAGAATTCGGAATTAAACAGGAGGTTTTATTTGCTGATTTTAATTGGCAGAATCTATTAAAATTATCGAGTAATAAAAAGATTAAAATTTCTGACTTACCAAAGTTTCCTTCAGTAAAAAGAGATTTGGCTTTATTGTTAGATAGCTCTAAAGCTTTTAAAGAGATATATAACTTGGCATTTCAATCAGAAAGAAAATTATTGAAAGAAGTAGATTTATTTGATGTTTATGAAGGTGATAATTTGCCAGAAGGTAAAAAATCGTATGCTGTGAGTTTTTTATTGCAAGACGAAACTAAAACGCTAGAAGATAAACAGATAGATAAAATAATGCAGAAGTTACAGCAAACTTTTGAGAAAAATCTTGATGCTGTTTTAAGATAGAATAAAGTTATGAAAAGAATCTTCTTTTTATTAATAATACTTTTAAGTGTTTCTTGTAAAAAAGAAAAAGAAATACCTGTATTAAGCATAAATCAGGTAGAAAATTTAGGGTTAAGGTTAGAGAATAAAGTTGAAAAAGCAGATATTAAAGAAATTAATAAATTATATGATATAAAGACTTTTATGAATTTATTTTTAATGAAGTCTACAAAAAAAAGAATTCATGAATTTAACGCAGGTTTTTTCGCCTCATTTTCTAGAAACTACAATTTTGGAGAAATGCTTGTACAACAAAAAAGTGAAGGCAGTTCTTATAATTTAGTTAGAACTTACCAAGATGAAAATAAAGATTTTCATTTGCTTTTTAGACATTATGGAGGTGGGTTAAATTATCATGATTTTCTTGTAAAAATGATAAATGGAGAACCAAAAATTATAGATATGTATATTTATATGTCTGGTGAAAATTTAAGTGATACTTATAGAGCACATTATAAAAACCTTTTACAGAAATCAAATCTTTTAAGTAAGGATTTAGTTGGAACTACTTTATTTAAAGATTTTAATAAACTTAATAAAATTAAAAGTCTTAATATAAAAGGTCAATTTAAAAAGGCTCATAAATTATACCAAACTGTTAGCTATAATTCTAGACAAAATAAATCATTTAAATTAGTTAATTTATTAATTTGTTCAAACTTAACAGAAGAGTTGTATAAAGAGTCTATTAAAGATTATGAAGAAAGATTTCCAAATGACCCTAGTTTGTATTTAATATCTTTAGACGGTTTAATTTTAAGAAAAGAGTTTGATAAATGTTTGATTTATATTGATAAATTAGAAGAACTTTTAGGAGGTGACCCCTTTTTAAACTTTTTAAGAGGTAATATTTACTACTTTAAAAAAGATTATGATAATGCACTTGGTAAATTTGCAATTATGAATCTTGAATATCCAGAATTTTTTGATGCTTATGATAGTGCTTTAGGTATATATATAGAAAGAAAACAATACAAAAAGGCATTAGAAATTTTAGATTTGTATATAACAGATTTTAAAATGGATAAAAATGAATTAAAATTAAATATGAAAAATGCTTCTCCAGATTTTATAAAAACTAAAGAATATAGAAATTGGGCTTCAAAAAAATAATATGTACAAACTAATTATAAGACCTATTTTCTTTCTTTTTGATCCAGAGAAGATTCATCATTTTACTTTTTCTTTAGTTCGTTTTTTGTCTAAAATCCCTTTAATCTCCAATCTTTTTAGAAGCTTATATCAAGTAAATGATAAAAAATTAGAACGTAAACTTTTTGGTTTAACTTTTAAAAATCCAGTTGGTTTAGCAGCTGGTTTTGATAAAAATGCTGTATTGTATAATGAATTGGCAAATTTTGGTTTTGGATTTATAGAAATAGGTACTGTAACCCCAAAAGCACAAGAAGGTAATCCTAAAAAAAGATTATTTCGTTTGCAAGATGATAAAGGTATTATTAATAGAATGGGCTTTAATAATGAAGGTTTAGAAGCTGCAATTCATCAACTAAAAAAGAATAAAAAACGATTAATTATTGGTGGTAACATAGGTAAGAACACACAAACATTACCAGAAAACTATACTCAAGATTATTTAAAATGTTTTAAAGGATTACATACTTACATAGATTATTTTGTATTAAACGTGAGTTGCCCAAATGTAGGTAGTCATGCAAAACTAAATGATAAAGATTATTTAATTGAATTGATTACAGAATGTCAAAAATTGAACAACAAAGAAACTATACAAAAACCTATTTTACTTAAAATTGCTCCAGATTTAAATAATACACAACTTGATGAAATTATAGAATTAGTTGCAGAAACAAAAATCGATGGTGTAATAGCATCCAATACTTCTACTAAAAGAGACGATTTAAACGCAACAGATGAGCAATTAAAAGAAATTGGTAATGGAGGTTTAAGTGGACAGCCAATAAAAGATATTAGTACAAAAGTGATACAATATTTGGCTGATAATTCTAACAAAGCTTTTCCAATAATAGGAGTAGGAGGTATTCATTCAGAAAAAGATGCACTCGAAAAACTAAAAGCTGGTGCAGATTTAGTACAGATTTATACTGGTTTTATTTATGAAGGGCCAAGTTTAGTGAAGAGAATTAATAAAGCTATTTTAAAAAGTCAATAATACTTTATCTAAATTTATTCAAATACTATTATGCATTAAAGCAAATTCTTTTAATGGTAGAAACTTTATTTTCATTTGCAATAGCAACATCAATATTGGCTTTTTCTCCTGGGCCTGATAATATTTTTGTACTAACTCAAAGTATTGTAAATGGTAAAAAGTTTGGTTTAGCAACTGTTTTTGGTTTAATTTCTGGTTGTATCGTTCATACAACTTTAGTTGCTTTTGGAGTATCAGCAATTATAAAAGAGAACGAAAATCTTTTTTTGGTAATTAAAATTTTTGGAGCATTATACCTTTTATATTTAGCATATCAAGTTTTTAAAGCTGACGCTTCAATTTTATTATCTGAAGATTCTGTTGAAAGAAAAACAACAACGCAACTTTTTAAACAAGGTTTCATCATGAATGTGCTAAACCCTAAAGTTTCAATATTTTTTCTTGCTTTTTTTCCTCAATTTTTATTTTCTGATAGTATTTCTAATGTAATTCAGTTTTTTGTTTTAGGTGCTATTTTTATGTTAGTCTCCTTACTTATCTTTTCTATGATTGCAATTTTAGCAGGTTATATTTCAGAAAAAATTAAAACAAATAATAAAATTGGCTTGTATCTAAAATGGCTTCAAATATTTGTATTTATTACAATTTCTGTATTTATTTTGATTTAAAAAAAACTGTAAAAATTTTAGTAAATATCATAAAATAAAAAAGCTTCACTGTTAATGAAGCTTTGAACAATTTTTATAGTTAAATTTTACTTTTTAACTTCTGGTTCTTTAATACCTAATTTAGCCATTACTAGTTTTGTAATATCAAATTTTGGATCTATATAAGCAAACTGATTTGTTGTAGTTAAAATATGTGTATACCCTTTTTCTTTAGCTACTAGACTAATAGCATCATTTAGTTTTTTATATAAAGGCCTCATTAACTCATTCTGTTTTAGTTGCATTAATGTGTTTCCATTTTTTTGATATTTTTGAATATCAGTTTCCATAGCAGAAATTTCTTTAACCAATGTTTTTTTCATTAAAGTTCCCATTTCTTTTTCTTTCTTTCTAAAATCGGCAACTTTATCTTGATATTCTTTCATTTTTATTGAAAAAGAAGAATCTAATTTAGCCCCATAATCTTGGCTTCTTTTAACCACAACTTTAGCTTCAGGCATTAAATTGACGATATAATCGCTATCAATTGTACCAGTTTTAGTCTGTGCAAGTGAGATTGTAGTAAATAGAATTGTAAAATAAAATATAATTTTTAACTTCATGATTGATAAATTTTAAACTCGACAAAGATAGAAAAGTCAAGCAATTACAAAAATTAATGCAAGTTAAAAACCGTTAATTTTATCAGAGATTTTAGTTATGATGGTGTTAATATCTGTTTGATAATCAAACCAAATAGTTTCTGTATCTTTTCTAAACCAAGTGAGTTGTCTTTTAGCAAATCGTCTTGTATTTTTTTTAATTTCTGAAATGGCAAATTCTTTTGTAAAATCCCCATCAAAATAAGAAAATAACTCTCTATAACCAACTGTCTGTAATGCATTCAGTTTTTTATATTGATGTAGATTTTTTGCTTCTTTAAGTAAGTTATTGGCTATCATTAAATCTACTCTTCTATTTATTCTCTCATAAATGATTTCTCTGTCTGCTATTAAACCAATTTTTATGGATGTGAAATTTCGAGCTTTTTTAGGTTTATTCTTAAAAGTAGAATAAGGTGTTTTTGTACCAATACAAATTTCTAAAGCTCTTATTACTCGTTGAGGGTTATTAATAGCAATTGCATTATAAGTCTTTAAATCTAATTCTTTGAGCTGATTCTGAAGAAACTCTAATCTTTTTTCTTGAAGTTCTTTATTTAGATTTTCTCTAATTGATGCATCAATTTTTGGGAAATAATCCAAACCTTTTAAAACAGCATCAACGTACAAACCACTACCACCAACCATTATTTGAATTTTGTTTTCTTTAAACAATTCATCTAATTTATATAGTGCATCTTTTTCAAAATCACCAACATTATAATCATCAAAAATACTTCTATTTTTTATAAAATGGTGATTTGCAGCTTTTAGTTCTTCTGGTTCAGGTACAGCTGTACCAATAGTCATTTCTTTATAAAATTGTCTTGAATCACAAGAAATAATATCACTATTAAAGTGTTTTGCCAATTGAATACTTAAAGCAGTTTTACCAATTGCTGTTGGACCAACTATGGTAATTAAAAAGTTGTTTTTAGAGCTTATCATGGATTTAAAATGCTGCCACAGTTGTAACAAAAAACAGCTTTTTCTTTATGATTTTCTTTTAAACAATTAGGGCAAGATTGTGTATTATGATCTTCTTTTGAGGTAGTTTTTGTCATTTCCGAACTTACAATTCCTGTTGGAATGGCTATGATTGAGTATCCTAAAATCATAATTACACTTGCAATTAGTTGTCCTAGAGGAGTTTGTGGTGCAATGTCACCAAAGCCAACAGTTGTTAAAGTAACTATAGCCCAATAAATACTTTTAGGAATATTGGTAAATCCATTTTCTGCACCTTCTACCATATACATTACTGTACCTAAAATAATACAAACTATCAATACAAAAAATAGAAATACAGCAATTTTGGCTCTACTAGCTTTTAGAGCTAGCATTAATTTATTTGATGCACCTATATATCTAGCCAGTTTTAAAATTCTAAAAATACGCAGTAAACGTAAAGCTCGTAAAGCTACCAAACCTTGAGATCCAACAAAAATAAAAGATAAATATATAGGTATAGTCGACAGTAAATCAATAATACCATAAAAACTAAAAATATATTTGGAAGGTTTTTTAATAGAAATAATTCTTAAAATATATTCAATACTAAATAATATAGTAATAATCCATTCTCCTACATATAAAGCCTTATGATGTTTTTCATCAAAACTATCTACACTTTCTAGCATTACCAATAGAATACTAGCAATGATTGCAATCAATAGAACAACATCAAAAAGTTTCCCTTCTTTAGTATCAGCTTCATAAATAATTTCATGAAGTCGCATTTTCCAGGTAGTTTTTTTAGAAGAATCTTTCAATTTTAAGGTAATATATTTATACAATACTACAAATATTTACTGAATTTATAAATTTTTTTCTATTGTTTTTCCCTTTATTTATAGGCTTTTCAGAAAAAAAATAAAAAAAATCAAACTTTTTTAAAACCGCACTTCAAATATTCTCGTAAGTATTAGTGAGATTCAATTAAATAATAACTTAAAACTCACACAATGAAAAAAACAAAAATTTTAGTAGCTACTATGATAGTAGCAATTATTGGTTTAATTACAGTTGCAGCAGATCATATTGATGCACCTGCAGTTACAGGAGGCAGTGCAGATATTACTGACTTTTATGCATTTCAAGCAGAAAATTCTAATAGCATTGCTTTTGTGGCTAACGTACAAGGTTTGTTAAGCCCAACTGCAACAGCTAGCGCATCTTTTGATGAAAACGTATTAATAGAATTTAATATTGATACAGATGCAGATGCAGTAGAAGACTTAATCATTCAAGCAATTCCTAGAAATGGAAAAATGTACTTTATTGGGCCCTATGCACCAAGTTCTACAGGAGTTAATAGTACAATAAGTACTACAGCTACAAGAAATGAAGTTACAATTTCTTCTTATGGTTCTACACCTATTGTAAGTAATGCAGGAAATATGAAATTTTTCGCAGGTCCAAGAGATGATCCTTTCTTTATGGATTTTGCTAGATATGGTGAAATTATAGGAGGTAATGCAGCAAGCTTTAATGATCCTGGTGCAGACACTTTTGCAGGTACTAACGTATTATCTATTGTAGTAGAAGTTCCAAAAAGTATGATAGGTACATCTGGTAATGTAAATACTTGGGTAGAAGCAAAAATGAAACAATAATATAAATCTAACTATAAAAATAATATCATGAATTTAAATAAAATAAAATATATCGCAATTTTAACCATATCACTTTGTGTAGCTAGTTGTAGTAGTGATAATGATAGCCCACAGATTACAACAGATTTTTCAGGAACTTTTGTATTGAAAGATCAAATGGGAAGACCAGCTATTAACACAGTTTTTGTTGATGCAAGTAAAAAAGATAACTTTAATACGACTATACCTTCTAATCAAGGAGCAGCATATCAATCAGATTTTCAAACAAAGTTATTAGCATTAAACCCCAATTATACTACTAATGCTTTAGGTATGGACGCAGCAACATTTACAGGTGCTTTAGCAACAGATGTTTTAACAGTTACATTAGATGGTAAAACCACATTTTTTGATGGTACCAATGTGTTAACAGGTAGAGCTTTAGCAGATGATGTAATTTCAGTAGAATTATTATTAATTTTTGGTGGACCAACAGGAGCAGATAATCCAGGTTTAACAGATGATAATGTGAGTGCTAATGATAAAGCCTTTTTATCTTCTTTCCCATATTTAGCATCACCTTGGTAAAAAATATAAGTATTTGAATTAATACGTAACTGACGGTTATTGTGAGATTATCGTCAGTTTTAAAAAAATAACCCCTTATAAAGTTCCCTAACCATGCCCCTATATTACTGGCATACGATTCCCTAAAATAGTATGCCAGTTATTTTAAACAATTAAAACTACAAATTATGAAATACATCCAACTCATTTTCTTATTTGTAACTTTATTAATAATAACAAGTTGCAATACAGAACAAGTCAAACAAATAACAAACACAGAAGATTACGAAGCTTATTTAAATATTGATTCTAATGAGGCTTTACTTAAAGCTCAAGAAGAATTAAACTTTTGGAATAACAAGCTTCAGAAAACACCTAATCAATACCCTTATTATTCTAAAATAGCATCAGCTAATGCTCAAATTTTTAAATTAACAGGTAATATTAATGAATTAAAGGAAGCAGAAAAAAACTTATTAGAAGCTAATAAAAAAACAAATTTTAATAATGCTGGTTATTTAAGAGCTTTAGCAAGAAATTACATTTCTCAACATAGATTTAAAGAAGCTTTACAACTATTAACAAAAGCAGAATATAATGGAGAGAAATTAGAACAAACTCATTTTATGTTGATTGATGTTCATTTAGAACTAGGTAATTCTAAAAAAGTAGAAAAATACTTATCAAAAGTTAAAAATTTTAAAAACTTCGATTACTTAATCAGAATATCTAAATACAACGATCATATTGGTAATTTAGACAATGCTATAAAATATTTAGAACAATCTTTAGCAATTGCAAAATCATCTAAAAATCAAAGTTTAATTCAATGGAATTATACCAATCTTGCAGATTATTATGGTCATGCAGGTAGAATTAAAGACTCTTATAATGCTTATTTAAAGGCTTTAGAAATAAATCCTAATAATAGTTATGCAAAAAAAGGAATAGCTTGGATTATATATTCTTATGAAAGAAACCCTGAAGAAGCATTACGAATTTTAGAAACAGTTTCTAAAGAAAATGCAGCTCCAGATTATCATTTATTAAGAGCAGAAATTGCAAATTATCTTGGTGATAAATCAGCACAAGAAACACAAACTAAAATCTATTTAGCTAAAGTAAAAAACGAAAATTACGGAGCTATGTATGCAAAATACAATGTGCTACTATTTGCTGATGATAATGCTAAAAAAGTAAAAGCTTTAGAGATTGCAAAAGCAGAAGTTAAAGCAAGACCAACAGCTCAATCTTATGATTTGTTAGCTTGGGCTTATTATAAAAATGGGAGTGCTAATAAGGCTTTAGAAATAGCTAATAAATATGTTGTAGGTAAAACTTTTGAGCCAGAAGCATTATTACACACAGCTCATATTTTAAAAGCTAATGGTAAGCAAGAAAAAGCTTTAGAAATTAAAGAAGAATTATTAGGAGCAATCTATGAATTAGGACCACATTCTGAACAAGAAATTACAAATATATAACGATTTTTAAAATGAATATCATAAGACAGATTACAATATTAATTGTTGTACTTACTTTCAGTTTACAATCGTTTGGACAGATATTAAAAGGGCAGATAGTAGATACTTTTAATGAACCATTAGAAAATGTTTATGTGGTAAATGATGCAGCAAATACGCATACACACACAAATGAAAATGGAAGCTTTACAATAGAAAAGACAACAGCAAATAGTACAATTCAAGTGAGTATTCTTGGGTTTGAAAAAAAGACAATTCAAGTTACACAAAATCATGTTACTAATGGAATTAGAATTGTATTAAAAACAAAAATATTTCAGCTAGAAGAATTGTTCTTACGTAAAGAAATTAATGCATTACAAACCTTAACTAAAGTTGATTTGCAATTGAACCCTGTAAATAATTCGCAAGAAATATTAAGAAAAGTACCAGGATTATTTATAGGACAACATGCAGGAGGAGGAAAAGCAGAACAGATTTTTTTAAGAGGTTTTGATATAGACCATGGAACAGATATTACACTTTCTGTTGATGGGATGCCAATAAATATGGTTTCTCACGCACATGGGCAAGGCTATTCTGATTTACACTTTATGATACCAGAAACTATTAAGAATATCGACTTTGGTAAAGGACCCTATTACGCAAATCAAGGAGATTTTAACACAGCTGGATACGTGAATTTTTCCACAAAAACAGCCATTCAGAAAAATATGATTTCTGTAGGTTATGGAGATTTCAATTCATTAAGAACAGTTGGTATGTTTAATTTACTTAACAATGCTAAAAGTGATAACGCTTATGTAGCTTTAGAATATATTGAATTTGATGGTCCATTTGTATCATCACAAAATTTTAATAGACTTAATCTATTTGCAAAGTATAATACATTTATTAACGGAAAAGATAAGCTCACATTTACAGCATCTCATTTTACCAGTAGCTGGGATGCTTCTGGGCAAATTCCACAAAGAGCCGTAGATAATGGATCAATAACACGTTTTGGAGCTATAGATGATACTGAAGGAGGTTTTACATCTAGATCTAATTTTAATATACAGTTACAGAAAACATTGGCAGATGAATCTATTTTTCAAGCTAATGCATTTTACTCAAATTATAATTTTGAGTTGTATTCTAACTTTACATTCTTTTTAGATGATGCAGTAAATGGAGACCAAATTAGACAATTTGAAGGTAGAAATATCTACGGAATGAATGCAAAAATCATCACAGAAAAAGAATATGGAAATGTAGAAGCAAAATTTACAAAAGGCTTTGGTTTACGTTTTGATGATATTGATGATAACGAATTATCGAAAACAAAAAATAGAAGAGAAACCTTATCTAACATCCAATTGGGTGATGTTGAGCAGACTAATTTTTATGCATTCTTCAATTCAGAATTTGAAATAGGAAAATTTAAAATAGCACCAGCAATTCGTTTAGATTACTTTAAGTTTTTATATAATGATGATTTAAGTACAACATACCAAACATTAAGTAAAACAAAGGCAATTGTAAATCCGAAGTTAAACTTTTTATATACCCAGAATGATAATTTACAATGGTTTTTAAAATCAGGAATTGGTTTTCATTCTAATGATGCAAGAGTAGTTTTACAGCAAAATGCAGATAAAGTTTTACCAAGAGCGTATGGAGCAGACTTTGGAAACATTTGGAAACCAACCAAAAATATTGTGTTAAATACAGCTGTTTGGTATTTGTTCTCTGAAGAAGAGTTTGTGTATGTAGGTGATGCAGGTATCGTAGAGCCTTCAGGAGAATCAGAACGTTATGGATTGGATTTAGGAATCCGTTATCAAATTACAGATAACATTTATTTTGATACAGATGCAACAATTACCAAGGCAAGAAGTTTAGAATCGATTTCAGGTCAAGATTACATCCCTTTAGCACCAAATTTTACAATGACAGGAGGTTTATCTTTCAGTAATTTAGGAAACTTTTCAGGGGGCTTGCGTTACAGATATTTAGCAGACAGACCTGCAAACGAAGACAATAGTATTGTAGCTGATGGATATTTTGTAAGTGATTTTAATATCAATTACACAATTGAAGACATCACATTTGGAGTAGCCATAGAAAATATTTTTGATGTTGCTTGGAACGAAACACAATTTGCGACAGAAAGTAGATTACAAAATGAAGCAAATTCAGTAGAAGAAATACATTTTACACCTGGTACACCTTTTTTTGCAAAAGCAACCATAACATATCAATTCTAGGTTTAAAAGATTAATTATTTATTTAAAGTGAAATGAAATTGAAAAATCTAATAGTAAGAACTGATTAAAATACATTGAAAAAGAAAAAAAGAGACCATAGTTTGGTTTTAGTTGGATGGGAAGCCTGTTATAGTTATTATAGCAGGTTTCTTTTATTTATAGTTTTTTACTGCTTGATGTAATTTTCCTAAAATGCGATTACGAAATTTTTCTGGTTTTAAAACTTCAATTAATTCACCAAAACCTAATATCTTACGTTCTAACTCAAAGTTGATTTGTACAAAAATATTAAAGATAACACCATCATCTGTATGTTTAATTACTCTTTGTGAGTTATGAAAAGGTTTGGTAATTACATAAGGAGCATTCTTTTTCTCAATCCAAAATTGAATTCTTTGTGGTCTTGAATTAGATACAGTTGCTCCAATTACGTCTTTATAATAAATATCTCCATCAACATTATTATCAACATAATCTATATTCTCCTCTAAAGAAGTGTCTATAATTCTGTCTAAAGCCAATGTGTAATATTTGTTTTTATTCAAACATAATAAAAACCAGCGATTGTTAAATTCTTTTAATAATTGTGGATGTACACTCATATCACTGGCATTATGTGCTTTAAAAGATTGATAGCGTATTTTTAGTACTTTTTTCTGTTGGATTGCAGCATAAATAGGATCTATAAACTCTAATCCTTTGAGTTGTTCATTTTTATCTAAATGAATAATTGATTTTTTGTTTTCTTGTGAAGAATACACAGAATCTTCTAACCTTTGTAAAACGCCATTCATCTCTTTAAACAGCGAAAAATCTTTAAACTGACGTAATAATTGAATGGCTTCATTCATCACTTTTACATCATTATCAGTAACAGGAATATTGGTAATGCTATATGTTGAATCTGCGTATCTATAAAAACGCCTTTCATAAACTTCAATAGGTGCATTATATCCCAATTTATCACTACGCATCAATTGAATATCTAGCTGAATAGTACGTTTGCTTACGTTTACATCTTTTCCTTCATATTCGTACAAAGCATCAGAACAGGCTTCAATTAAGTCGTCTAAAGTCCATTTTTTGAAGTTATTGCGTAAACAATAATCAATAGTTTTATACCTAATAAGTGCGTTTTTGTTGGATGCCATTTTTTTTGTTTTTATTGAAGTGTTCTCGATACAAAATTTCTGAAAAAGAAATTTCACTCCAACTGACAACACTCTTTATAGTTAAGATTAAAAAGGATGTCAGTTCGAGTGATTTTGAGGAACGAAAAATTGTATCGAGAACTAATTAAAAATAAAATATTTCAATAAAAATAACAATTAATTTCAACTACGCAAAAACATTGCGTAATTGTGTAAGATGTTTGTACTGGAATTGTAAAAGAAGAATTCTTTTTACATTGTAATCGCTCCACAAAACAAGGAGTTTGTGGAGCATAATCAAGAAAATGATGGAAAATAAGATGAAAATCACAGGAAAAGAAATTATTGCATTAGGGTATAAACCAGGAAAATGGTTTCCTGAAGCAATTGCATATATCAACGAAAATGAATTATCAGAAGTAGAAATGAGTGTTTATTTAGAGCAATTTAAAGTAGAAACTATCGATTTGTTAGAAAATCCTGCAGATTTTAAAATCAATATAAAAGCAGAGAATGAGTTGGAAGAAGTTAATGTAAATTCGGTAGTTACTACTATGGAGGTCTTAATGAAAACGCCAACTTTAGTTGATGGAGCAATTATGCCTGATGCTTGCCCAACAGGATCTAATGGAACAATTCCTGTTGGTGGAGTAGTAGTGGCTAAAAATGCCATTCATCCAGGAATGCACAGTGCAGATATTTGCTGTTCTGTTATGTTAACCGATTTTGGAAATGCAAACCCTAAAGATGTGTTAGATGCAGCACATTCCATTACGCATTTTGGTCCTGGAGGAAGAGATCGAAATTCACAATTCAGATTCCCTATGGATTTATTAGCAGAAATTGAAGAAAATCCTTTTTTGAACAACCAGAAATGTATTTCTGCAGCTAGAAGTCATTTAGGTACACAAGGAGATGGAAATCATTTTTTGTTTGTAGGTAAATCTAAAAATACTGGAAATACAATGCTAATTACGCATCATGGTTCTAGAGGTTTTGGTGCTAATTTGTATAGTAGAGGAATGAAGATTGCAGAGCAATTTAGAAAAGAAATTTCGCCACAAACCTTAAAGCAAAATGCTTGGATTCCTTTTGATACTGATGAAGGAAAAGCCTATTGGGAAGCATTGCAAATCATAAGAAAATGGACCAAAAAAAACCACGAAGTTTTGCACGATGCAACTTTAGAAAAATTAGGAATTGAAAAAGAAAACCGATTTTGGAATGAGCATAATTTTGTGTTTAAAGATGGTGATTTATTTTACCATGCTAAAGGAGCAACGCCTTTAGATGAAAAGTTTATGCCAGATATTACTGGACCAAGATTAATTCCTTTAAATATGGCTGAACCTGTTTTAATTGTTGATGGGAAAACGACTAAAAACAATTTGGGTTTTGCACCTCATGGAGCTGGAAGAAATGTAAGTAGAACGCAACATAGAAAAAGTAAAATAGGTACAAAACAAGAAATTTTTAAAGAAGAAACCAAAGGTTTAGATATTCGGTTTTTCTCTAATGAAATAGATATTACAGAATTACCATCAGCCTATAAAAATGCAGAAACCGTAAGAAACCAAATGGACGAATTTGATTTAGGAGAAGTTATTGATGAAGTAATGCCTTATGGTTGTATTATGGCTGGAAATTGGCAAAAAAATGCTCCTTGGAAAAATAGGAGGAGACAAGATAGAAAGAATAAAAAATAAAATTATGAAACTTTATTGTAAAAAATGTAATTACCTTTTAACTTCTTTAAAGTTGGAGAAATCAGAATTAAAACAAATTTGTTTAATTGACGAGAAAGAACTTTTACAAGATAGAAAATATATTGAGGCTAATAGAATTGACTATAGTTTTGAAATTCCAATAGATTATTTAATTAATTCAAAAAGTATATCATTAAAAGATCATAAAGATTCTATAAGACTACAAGGATGTTGTGGACCAGGTAATTTTGGAGTACTGAATCAAGTTTGTCCAAAATGTAAATTTGAAATTGGAGTTTTAATAGCAGATTGTTGGACTCCAAGATTTATAGGAATTGATAAGAGTAAAATAAGTGAAAAACCATTATGGTAGTGAAAATGTTTATACAATTTTAGAGAAAGAAAATGGAAATAAATAAAAAATTAAAAGAAATAGAAAAAAGCAAAAAGGTAAACATCCTTTTTGCTTGTGAATCTGGGAGTAGAGCTTGGGGATTTGCTTCTCCAGATTCCGATTTTGATTTTCGTTTTATATATGTAAAACCTTTAGAATGGTATTTATCTGTTTTAGGAAAAAAAGATTCGATAGATATTATGGATGGAAATTTTGATGCTGTAGGTTGGGAATTAAAAAAGCAATTAAGACTGATGATGAAATCTAATATTCCAGCTTTAGAACATTTGTTTTCGCCAATAATTTATGAAGGAAATGATTTGTTAATCAAAGAAATGAGAGATATAGGATTGGAATGTTTCTCACCAATAAAATCGATGTTTCATTATTTAAGTATGAGCAAAAAGTATGAAGAAAAGTTAAAAAAAGATGAAATTAAATTAAAAGATTTATTTTATGCTTTAAGAACTTCTTTAGCAGGAAAATGGATTTTAGAACATAACACTTTACCTCCAGTTGTTTTTGAAAAAATGCTGTATTTGGTTGATAAAAATTTAGAAAGTGAAATCAAAAATTTGATGAAAATCAAAAGTCAAAATGGAGAAAGTTATATACATCCAAGGAATAATTGTGTTATAAATTTAGTTTCAGAATTGATTGCAGAAAACAATAAGTATGCAAAAACTTTGCCTAATGGAAAACCTGATAGTGAAAAAATAAATACATTTTTATATAAAACCTTAACCAATGAAAACTATTGAAGAATTAAAAAAATCTAATAGTATTATATTTGAATGCATTAGTGGTAGTAAGGCTTATGGTTTGGCTACTCCTAATTCTGATACAGATATTAGAGGTGTTTTTATTTTACCTAAAGAACAATTTTATTCTTTGGATTATGTTGGTCAAATAAATAATGAAACCAATGACGTTGCTTTTTATGAATTGAGAAAATTTATAGAATTATGTGCTAAAAACAACCCTAATATTTTAGAAATGTTGAATGTGCCTGAAGAATGTATTTTGTACAAACATTCTTTATTCGACCAAATTAAAAAGGAACTATTTCTGTCTAAACTCTGTAAAAATACATTTGCAAATTATGCATTTACACAAATAAAAAAAGCAAGAGGTTTGAATAAGAAAATTTCAAACCCTGTTGATAAGAAACGAAAAACTGTAAAAGATTTTTGTATAATTAGAGATGGGAAAAAAGCAGTTTCTTTACTTGATTTTTTAAATGATAAAAACTTAAAATCAGAAAATTGTGGTTTAGCTAAAGTATCTCATATTAAAGATTGCTTTAATCTTTTTTATAGTGAAACTTTAAGTTATAATGGTATTTCAAGAACTAATGCTAATGAAGTTTGTGTAAGTTCTATCCCAAAGGTAGAAGAGCCTATTGCTTTATTGTATTTTAATAAAGATGGATATTCTGCCTATTGCAAAAAATATAAAGAATATTGGACTTGGGTAGAGAAAAGGAATGAGGAACGTTATAAAAACAACGTATCTCATAACAAAAATTACGATGCAAAAAATATTATGCATACATTTCGACTCTTATTAATGGCAAGGGAAATAGGAGAATTTGGAGTTATAAACGTTAATCGAATAGATAGAGAATATCTTTTATCTATCAAAAATGCTGTATACGAGTATGATGAATTGGTTAAAAAAGCAGAAAGTATAAAGGATAATTTAGACTCTATTTATTCAAATTCTTCATTAATAGAAAAACCAAATTTTGATAAAATTAATAAATTGTTATTTAAAATTAGAAATCAATTTTATGAACTGTAAAACAATTTTTTAAATAGATTTTAGTTACATTTAAAAGAAAATTGCAACAATTTCCAAAAAATGATTTTTACACAAGAACAATTAATACAAAATGCGTTATTGTATTTTAAAAGAGGTGATTATTCTTTAGGTTATAGAACACTTTTAGACACGGCTTTAAATACAGATTCCGAACTAATATTTATACAGGTTTTAAACTTTGTAGCACAATATGAAAATGAAAGTAATGCTAATAAATTGTCATTACTTCATTTGTTTACAGAATGTTGTGAAGCCATAAAAAAGGTAAAAGTTAAAGAAAAAGGATTGTTAGAACATACAATTTTGTCTGCAAAAAATATCACAAAGAACTATAACAAAGGGAGGTTCGTTTTAGGCCCTGTTAGTGTCTCATTAAAAAAAGGCGACATCTTTGGTTTAGTAGGAGAAAACGGAAATGGTAAAACCACATTATTAACAGCTTTAGCTTCTTTAAATAAAATTAATTCAGGCAGTATTGAATATACATTTTCTACAAAGGTTTTTGGTAAATATGACGAATTATCAAAGCTTGTCTATATACCTCAAAGAACTCCTGTTTGGTATGGTAAGGTTTTAGATAATTTAAAATTTGCATTAGTGCATCATGGAGTTAAAGAAGCAAAAAATGAATTGTTGGTGTTAATGATGGTAGCCAGATTTGGTCTTTGGAAATATAAGGACTTAAAATGGAGCGAACTTTCTTCGGGTTACAAAATGCGTTTTGAATTAGCAAGAACATTGTTAAGAAAACCAGAGATTATTTTGCTTGATGAACCTTTAGCTAATCTCGATATTTTGGCTCAACAAATTATTTTAGAAGATTTAAGAATGATGGCAAAATCACCTGTAAACCCTATTGCTATGGTTTTTTCTTCACAACAATTATATGAAGTAGAAAAAATTTCTGACGAGGTAATTTACTTAAGAAATGGCAAGCCTTCTAATGAATTGAATTTAGAAGAAAAAGAACAAAACTATTTAATTTTAGAACTTGATACTCAAAACTCTAGAGGAGAATTAGAAGTTGTTTTTAATGAATTACATCTTGAAAAATTAGAATTTAATGGAGGTGTTTACATACTTTATTTTAAAGATAAAATTTCTTTTAATGATGTTTTAGCTGCAATAGCTAAACATAAATTAAAAGTAGAATACATTCGAGATATTTCTAAATCTAGCAGACGCTTTTTTGTGTATTAATTTTAAAGAATTGCAAAATGAATTTTATAAATAAAGTAAATAAATATCTTTTAGAGCATTATCCATTAATTTGGAACACACGTTTGGTTTGGATGACTGGTGTTAATGTCATCATTCATATGCTTTTTTTTATAATAGGCTATTTTTCTGTAAGTGGTTTAGAAGATTTAAAAGAACATTATAATTTAAGTGATTTCTTTTTTAATACTTCAGTATTGTATTATAATTTTTTAATATCAATATTTATCATCTTAATTTGGATTATTTTTTACTTAAGAAA
Organism: Polaribacter porphyrae; assembly: GCF_002954685.1. Lineage (GTDB taxonomy): Bacteria > Bacteroidota > Bacteroidia > Flavobacteriales > Flavobacteriaceae > Polaribacter > Polaribacter porphyrae. The sequence continues at coordinate 649,938 of NZ_MSCN01000001.1, forward strand.
CAATGCTTTTAAAAACCTATACAGTATTCCAAAATCTTATTTATTCAAGCAATTTTGTATAGTTTTTATTATATTTTTATTAAGCATTACCCAAAATTATTCTTTTAGAAGCGGTTTAACAACTAAAATAAAATCTCTTTATGATTGGGAGTCTGTTGATGCAGATATTAAAAAATTTAATAAAGCTGGTATCTTCTTAATTCACAATGAAGACGAATATGAAATTGATAAAAAGCAGTATCCTAAACCATTTCCTTTAAAAATGGCTTATGCTAATAGTTTAGAATATATGGAAAACATTGATACTACTAGAGCATATATAAATTTTAAAGACACATACTATCAGTTTTATACTATCAATAAGAAAAAACAGCAAGAAAAAGAACGTAAGTCTATCTTAAACATATTCGAAAATAATGATATTGATTTTACTATAAGAGATGTAGTTGATATTACAGAATTTAAAGAATTTATAAATCCTTCTTTATATAATTATTCTAAAGAACTTTTTGTTTATGGTCAAGATTCTATTACCAAAAAATTACAATTACAACATCATCAAAAAGTATTGGATGAGAGAAATGAATCAATACTAAAAAATGAAATTAATACACTATTGTCTTTAGCAGAAAAATACGATTTAGATCATAATTTAGATGTTGATACATTGCTTAAAATGGTGTATAATCCACCTAATTTTTTGTTAACAGAGCTTATCAATCCATCCAACCCAGGTTTACCTCAATATTTTAAAAGCTTTAATAAAAAGTACAATGAAGAAATTTTATATTCAAAGACATTGTATTACGATTTAGGGAGAATCGATAATTATTTTAAAAATGTTTATGAAGCTTATTTTGTATCTTCAGCAGTAGGATTATTATATTTCTTTATTGGTTTTGCATTTTTTTTAGGAGTCGTATTTTTTATTTTTAAAACTACTAGTGTCAAATCTTTATTATTATCTGTTGTTGCTAGTATTGTTGTACTAATAATAATTGTTTGGTTAATGTCTTCTTCAAGAAGATTAATTTTGAATAGTGATTACCGAGAGTTTGCAATAATGTTATTCGTATCATTTATTATAATTTTGTTTGCTTTTATTGCTTATGTTTCAAAATGGAAAAAACTTATTGTTTCAATCAATTGGAGTTTAGCATTACTGGCTATTCCTATTTTCTTTCTCTTTTTTGGTCTTACAATTACAGAATATTTAAAAAATAGTCATTTAGATAAATTTCCAAAAGACTATAGTTATAAGAGTAATTTTGATATTTGGTTTACAAATTATGGTTTTTGGGCAATAATTTTAGTGTCATTCTTTTCTGTTTACGTGTATAGTATCTATATTAGAAAATTAAAAGCAAGACCAGAGTAAAGGTTTATATATAAATTATTAATTTTAATAACTTAAAAGAGTTAACAAATTCAATCTAAAATGATATTTAATTAATAGACTATAATATCTTTGTGCATCAAACATAATTGAATTGATTGCTTACCAAAAAAATAAAAAAAGAAGATTTCGTTTTTTAAGAAGAACTCTACGTGTGTTCGTAGGTATTATTACTTTTCTAATATTATTAGTTCTTTTTGTTAAAAGTCCTTGGGGACAAAATATTATCATAAACCAAATAACCAGCTACATTTCTAAAAAAACCAACACTAAAATAGCTATTGATAAAGCTTTTATAACTTTTGATGGCAGTGTAAAAATTGATGGTTTATTTTTGGAAGATAAAAAAGGCGATACCCTAGTTTATTCCAAATCACTAAAAGCCAATTTGCCACTTTGGGGTTTGATAAATGGAACTGCTCTTGGTGTAGATGATGTAAAATGGAATGGTTTGCGTGCAAATATCATCAGAAAAGATACTGTTTCTGGGTACAATTTTCAATTTTTGATTGATGCTTTAGCTCCACAAAAAACAGATACTATTGTAAAAGATACCATATCTAAATCTCCAGAAATTATCATTGGCAATCTGGATTTAACTAATGTTCACGTGGTTTATAATGATATTCCTTTAGGAATTGAGAGCAGTTATAAAGTAAATCAACTAAAAACCAGTATGAAAAAAGTGGATGCTGAGAATATGGTTTTTAAAACGAATGATTTGTTACTTACAGATGCAAATATAAAATACATTCAAAAACCTGTTTTAGTTGTTTCTGATGAAGAAATTCTTTTACCAAACTTATCTGCAGAAAATATAACTGTAAAAAATACTAAATTTTATTATGAAGCTACAGAGAGCAATTTAATCACAGATTTGAATTTGCTAGATTTTTCATCAGAAAACCCACAACTAAACTTAGAAGAAGGAGTTTTTAATATTGATGATATCACCCTAAAAAAATCAACAATTACAGTAAAAACGGAAACTGTTAAAAACCAAAATAGAAAAAAACAGAATTCAGAATTTTTTTTACCAGATTTATTGCTGAAAATTGGAGGTGTTAATTTAGAAAACAATAAAATTAATTATATAGTTGATAATCAAATAGTAAGAAATGATATTCTGAATCCAAATGCTTTGGCTTTTCAGAATGTAAATCTAATAGCCTCAGATATTTCTTATGAAAATAAAAAAGCAGCTTTAAACCTAAGCACATTTAATTTTAGCGAAAGTTCAGGGTTAGATTTACAGAAACTAACTTTTAAGGGGTCATTTTCTAATAGTAAATTAGACATTAATAAATTACAATTTTTATCAGAAGGAAACAGCATTGCTGGTAATTTTGAAATGTTTTACAACTCATTACAACAATTGATAGTAAATCCGGAAGTTGCTAAAGTAAAGCTAAATCTACCAACAATCAATTTGAATTTGAATCGATTATTGCGTTTTCAACCTTCACTTAAAAAAAATAGCTACATCAAAGAGTTGAGTAAAAAACCTATTGTAGGAAGTGTTTTTGCAAATGGAAATTTAGCCAATATCAACTTGTATAACAGTAAAATTAATTGGGGAAAAACGACAGAAATTGCTTTGGATGGTACTATTAAAAATGCTACAAATATGGATAAACTCAAACTGAATTTACCAGAAATAAAAGCTAAAACAACTAGAAATGATATTCTAAAATTCATCAATGAAGATAGTTTAGGAATCAAATTACCGAAAGAAATTTTATTAACAGGAAGTATTAATGGAAGTTTAAAAGACATTAAAACAGATTTAAAATTAAAATCTTCTCAAGGAACAATTGTTGTCAATGGAAATTTAACAAATACTGATAAAATTAATTTTGATGCAACTATTTCCATCAAAGATTATCAGTTAAATGAATTGTTGAAGAATGATAAATTAGGCACAGCAACTATCAATATAAAATCTAAAGGAAATGGAAAAACACTTAATGATTTAGATGCAACTTTAAATGTTACTGTTTCCGAGTTAAAACTAAACAATTACGCTATAAAAGATTTACAATTAAATGGCGATTTTAAAAATGGAATAGGGAACTTAAAATCTAAATACAAAGACAGTAATTTAAATATTAAATTAGATGCTTTTGTAGATTTAGATACTGTAAATACTAAAGCAAATGCCACCATAAATGTTATTGGTGCAGATTTGGAAGCATTAGGTTTAATGCAGCGTAAAGTTAAAACAGGTATGGATATTACTCTTGGTTTCAAAGGGAATGCAACTAACTATACTGTAGATGCTGATGTAAAAAATGGAGCTGTAGTTTACGATAATAAAACTTATTTGTTGGGCGGAATTAATGTTAATGGATTTATAGATAAAGACACAACAGCAGTTTCTTTTAAAAATAAAACAATAGATTTAAAACTAGCTTCTAATACAGATCCAGCAAGATTTAGTAAGGCTTTGGAGCAACATATTTTTAGTTATTTTTATAGAGATGAAATCATTTCTGATACCATAAAGAATCCTGTAAATTTAACTTTCAGAGGTAAAATTGCACAAACTCCACTTTTAGAAGAAGTTTTTTTAGTAAATATAAAAGATATCGATACTATTGATATTGCTGTTGATTTTAATCAGAAAAAAAGAAAATTAAATGCTAAAATAACAGCTCCTCACATTAATTATAGTGGAAATGAAATTGATAGTTTGTCTTTTACAATGAACACAAATAAAGACGATTTTAATTTTAGACTTGGCTTTAAGGATATCAAAGCAAATCCTTTAGACGTTCCAAAAACCGTTATTACAGGGAATCAAAAAAATAATGAATTATCATTGAATTTTAAAGGAATTCATAAAGACGAATTGATGATGAATGTAAATACAAAAATTACAGGGAATCGTGATTTGCTTAAATTTACAGTAGCTTCAGATAGTTTATTTTTAAATAAACACAGTTGGGCAATTCCAGAGAATAATCAGATTGAATTTATTGATAATAATCAGCTAAAATTTACCAATTTTAAAATCACAAAAGGCAATCAATCAATAGAGATTACAGATGAGTTGGATACTTCTGAAATTAAGGATTTTTCTAAAGATCATATAGCCATTAAGTATAATAATTTTCAAGTAAAAGAGGTTTTTAATTACTTAAATCCAGAAAAAGAAATAGCAACAGGTATTTTAAACGGAACATTTATTTTAGAAGATCCTTTTCAAAATACAGGTGTAATTGCAGATTTGAATGTAAAAAATTTAAAATTCTTAAAAACAGATTTTGGTAAGCTTTCTTTGCAAGGCAAATCTTTAGGAAATGGCAAGTATGATTTTGGAGCAAAATTAAAAGAAGGCGATGTAGATTTAGATCTTACAGGAGATTATTTGGTTGCAAATGAAGAAGCTTTCTTAAATTTAGATTTAAACATCAATGAGTTTAAAATGAAAGCTTTAAATACACTTTCTATGGGAGAGTTAAAAGATACAAGTGGTAGTTTTTCTGGTAATTTTAATGTAGATGGAACATTGTCTGCACCAAAATACAATGGAGATATTAGTTTTGATAATGCAAATTTTAATATTACCAAACTCAACACAAAATTTACATTACTTAATGAAAAATTGAAAGTAAATAACCAAGGTTTATTTATGAACAATTTCACAGTTTTAGACGCTAAAAAGAATAAATTAATCCTAAAAGGTAATATTAAAACAAAAAGTTTTATCAATCCAAAGTTTAACTTGCAATTAAAGGCAAACAATTTTAGACTTTTAAACGCATCTAAAAAAGATAACCCTAATCTTTACGGAACTGCAACTTTTAACGCAAATGCAGATTTAACTGGAGATTTACAAATACCAAAACTAACTGCAAATGTAACTTTAGGCAAAGACACAAATGTTACTTACGTACTACCAGCAACTTATGCTAACATAGAAAATAGAGATGAAGTTGTGGCGTTTGTAAATCGTGAGAACCCTAATGCTATTTTAACACAAACTGAAGAGCAAACAGCAATAATTAGTGGTTTTGATATTTTTACAAAATTAAAAATTGATAAACAAGCAGCAATTACTGTTGTAATTAATGAAGATACAGGAGATAATTTTAAAGTTTCTGGAGATGGAGATTTTATATTTAATATGATTCCAAATGGAAGAATTTCATTAACTGGAGCTTATGAAATTGCTAATGGACATTATGAATTGAATCTATATGGATTAGTAAATAGAAAGTTCTATTTAGCTCCAGGTGGAAGAATTTCTTGGTCTGGAGACCCTTTTGATGCAAAGCTAGATGCAAGTGCAATTTATAATATAAAAACTTCTGCTTCTCCATTAATGGCTGCACAAATTTCTGATGAGGATCCATCAATCAAAAATAAATTCAAGCAAGTTTTACCTTTTAACGTCTATTTGAATATTGATGGCGAATTAATGCAACCTAAAATATCTTTTAATTTAGATATGCCAGAAGATGAACAAGGTGCAATTGGTGGTCAGGTTTATGGGCGAGTGCAACAAGTAAATCAGCAAGAAGAAGAGTTGAATAAACAAGTTTTTTCTTTGCTGGTTTTAAATCGATTTTATCCAGATTCTGGAAGTGATGGAAGTTTAGGAGGCTTTTCTACAATAGCAAGAGATAATTTAAATGATGCAGTCTCTGGTCAACTCAATGCTTTTTCTGATAAAATATTAGGAAATTCTGGTATAGAACTAAACTTTGATTTAAACAGTTATACAGATTATCAAGGAACAGCTGCAACAGATAGAACACAATTGGGTGTTACAGCACAAAAGAAATTATTTGATGATAGATTAACTGTAAGGGTTGGTAGTGATGTAGATTTACAAGGAAGTAATCCTACAGGAGAACAAACACCTTTAATTGGTAATGTAAGTTTAGAGTATAAATTATCTAAAGATGGTAGATATCGTTTAAAAGGTTTTAGAAGAAGTCAGTTTGAAAACGTAATTGATGGTCAAACCATAGTAAGTGGAGTTGCTCTAATTTTTATGCAAGAATTTAATGAGTTTAGAGAATTGTGGAACGCCATTTTTAGAGCTCAAAAAGAAATTGATGAAGAAAGAGAAAAAACGAAAGCAAAATTAGAAGCTAAAGAAGAAGCTACAGAAGAAGAGACAGATAAAAGTATTGAAAAGAAAAAAAATTAAATGTTAGGTAAAAATTATTCATATAATGTTTTGTTATTTTTAGTAGTGTGCATTAGCTATTCTTGTAGTATTAACCAATATATTCCAGATGGAGAACGTTTATACACAGGTGCAAAAATCAATATTAAAACAGATACTACCATTCAAAAAATAAACAGATTAAAAGAAAATTTAGAAACGGTTTTGCGTCCTGAACCCAATTCTAAATTTTTAGGAATGCATTTGGGGCTATATTATTACTATAAAAATCAGAAAGAAAACCCTGGATTTATAAATAGATGGATGTTTAAAAATTTTGGGCAAAAGCCAGTTTATCAATCTGATGTAGCTCCTTTAGAAATGGAAGATATTCTAGAGAATCGATTAGAAAATAATGGCTTTTTTTACAGCACATTATCCTATAATTTTGAAGAGAAAGACAAAAGAGCTTCTGTAAATTATAACTTACGGATTAAGAAACCTTACAGAATGGCTACTTATAATGTAGATAGTATGGTTGCTCCAATTTATAGTGAAATAAAAGCATTAACTAAAACATCACCTTTTCAGAAAAACTCACGGTTTGATTTAGGAAATTTAAAATTAGAGAGAGAACGTTTAGACAAAGAATTAAAAGAAAAAGGATACTACAATTTTAATCCTAACTTTTTAATTTTTGAAGCTGATACAAATCAATATACAAACAAAAGGTTTGATTTATTTTTAAAGCTAAAAAAAAACGTGCCTAAAAAAGCTACGATTCCTTATCGTTTAAAAGAGATTAATGTTTATCCAAATTACAATTTAAAAGATTCCACAACTTCAACATCTACAAGATTTGACGAAAAAAATTACTATCAAAAAGAAATTATTTTCAAGCCTAAATATTTAGATGATTTTATTACTCTAAAAGAAGGTGATTTTTATAATCCTTTAACCTCTAAAAACACAGCAAGACGTTTATCTACAATTGGAGCTTACAAATATGTAAACATTCAATATAAAGAATTGGATACTATTAGTGGAGATAACGAAGGTGGTTTAGTCGCTAATATTTATTTATCGCCATTAACAAAACGTGCAATTCGTGCGGAATTACAAGCTGTTACAAAATCGAATAATTTTGCTGGGCCAACACTTGGTTTAACGTTTAGTAATCGAAATTTATTTAAAGGAGGAGAAACTTTAAATATTAGTTCAACTATTGGTTATGAAACACAAGTAACAAGTGGAGAAAATGCTGGTTTAAGTAGTTTAGATTTAGGTTTAAAAGCAGAATTGATTTTTCCAAGAGTAATAGCACCTTTTAAAATAAATGAAGATTTCTTTGAATATTCAATTCCAAAAACAAAAACAAGTTTAGGAGTAAATTATTTAAGAAGAACAGAATTATACACTTTATTATCAGGTAGTGCCTTGTTTGGTTATGTTTGGAATGCCAATAAATACATTACTTACGAGGTTAATCCTATTTCTGTAAACTATACAAGATTATCTGATAAAACACCAGAGTTTCAAACCATATTAGATAATAATCCATTTTTAGCAAGAAGTTTTGAACAACAATTTATTTCAGGATTAACATTTTCATTTACATATAATGAAATGATTTCTAACCAAAATACGCATCAATTTTATTTGAATGCTACTTTAGATGTTGCTGGTAATTCTATCAGTTTATTAGGTAAAGAAGTTGCACCAAATCAACCCAAAGAATTTTTAGGATTAGAATATGCACAATATGCAAAAGCGGATGTAGATTTCAGATATCATTATAACTTTGGAAGAAAAAAAGAACAAACCATTGCAACAAGATTATTTGGTGGTTATGGTTTGGCTTACGGAAATTCTGATGTTGTACCTTTTGTAAAACAATACTTTTCTGGAGGACCATATAGTGTAAGAGCCTTCAATATTAGATCTTTAGGGCCTGGATCTTACAATGGTTCTACAAACAATACTTCATTTTTTGATAGATCTGGAAATATTCGTTTAGAAGCAAATGTTGAGTATCGTTTTCCTATTTATTCATTTTTAAAAGGAGCTTTTTTTGCTGATGCTGGTAATGTATGGAATTCAGATAGCAACCCTACTTTTCAAGATGCAAATGGCAATCAACAAGATGAATTTTCATCAAACTTTATCAATGAATTAGGAATGGGAGCAGGAGCAGGTTTGCGAGTAGATGTGCAAGGTTTTGTAATTCGTTTTGATTGGGCTGTACCTTTTCATAATCCTGCTTTGCCAGAAAAAGAGCGTTATGGATTTAAATTCGATAAATCTGTTTTAAACTTTGCAATCGGATATCCTTTTTAGAAAAAAGTTAAAAACCTTTTGCAACTTTTTCTAATTCAGTTTTGTTAGTAATAGCTATTCTTTTTCCATTTATAGCAATTAGTCCTTTTTTCTTAAAACCAGAAAGTAAACGAATGGTAGATTCTGTTGCTGCACCAATAATATCAGCAAAATCTTCACGAGATAAATTTACATTTATAAATTCATCATTAGGTAAAGAGAATTTAGCATGCAAGTTTAGTAAAGTTTCTGCCAAACGTTGTTTTACGGTTTTTTGAGCCATATCAACCACCAAATTATCAGTATCTCTCAAATTACCTGCCATTGTTTTTAATACGCTCATAGAAAAATTAGAGTTTTTCTCTAAATCAGAAATAATTTCTTCTTTAGGTATAAAACATACTTCCATATCTTGCAGAGCAACAGCATTTAAGTTGGCTACCTCATCAGAAATCAAACTTCTCTCACCTAATAAATTTCCTCTCTTCACTAAACTTATAATTTGATTTCTTCCATTAGCACTCATTTTAGAAACCTTACAAACACCATCTTTTATACAAAAAACGCCATTTATGTGTTCTCCTTCTTTAAAAAGAAGTTCTCCTTTTTTTATTTTTCTAACAGTTTTACAAGCAGACATATTAATCAATTCCTCTTTAGAAAGATGCTTTAAAGAATTAAATTGACGAACAATACATTGCTCACATTTGCTCATAATATGCTGAAGTATTTGGTTAATCAAAGATACTCAAAAGATGATAAATATCATATTATAAACAATAATCTTATCCGAAATTTGCATAGGCAAAAGAGTAAATATGAACACTACACACTGTTTTCACTGTGGAGATTCTTGTAAAGATAATATCATAAAAATCGATGATAAAAATTTCTGTTGTAATGGTTGTAAAACTGTTTATGAGATTTTTTCTGAAAATGATTTAACGTGTTATTACGATTTACAAGACAATCCAGGAGCAATTCCTACTGAAATTCAAGGAAAATATAATTTTCTTGAAAATGAAGATATTATCGAAAAACTGGTCGATTTTAATGATGGGAATGTGCAAATTGTAAACTTATACATTCCTCATATTCATTGCAGTTCTTGTATTTGGGTGTTAGAAAATTTACATAAACTCAATAAAAAAATAACCACTTCACAAGTCGATTTTCCAAAAAAAACAGTTCGTGTAACTTACAATTCAGAAACCACATCTTTAAAAGAAATTGTACTATTATTGAGTTCTATAGGTTACGAACCTTATATTAGTTTGGATGACTATGAAACTGGTAAAAAGAAAGTAGATAGATCTCTAATTTACAAATTAGGCATTGCAGGTTTTGCTTTTGGTAATGTAATGTTTCTCTCTTTTCCAGAATATTTTCAGGTGGATGGTTTTAGGTTAGAAAAATATAAAAATATCTTTAGATGGCTGATGTTTTTCTTTTCATTACCAGTCGTTTTTTATGCTGGGAATGATTATTTTATTTCAGCTTACAAAGGTTTACGTTCTAAAATTTTAAATATTGATGTTCCAATTGCACTTGGAATTTTAGTGCTTTTTATAAGAAGTTCTGTAGAAATTATTTTTGATTTAGGTACTGGTTTTTTTGATAGTTTAACAGGCTTGGTTTTCTTCTTATTATTAGGGAAATTTTTTCAACAAAAAACCTACAATTTCTTGTCTTTTGAACGCGATTATAAATCGTATTTTCCAATTGCAGTAACAAGAATTAAATCAAACAAAAAAGAAGAAAACATACAGATTTATGATGTAGAAAAAGGTAATAGATTACTCATTAGAAACCAAGAAATAATACCTGTTGATGGTATTTTAATCAATGGAAATGCACAAATTGATTATAGTTTTGTAACAGGAGAAGCAAATCCTGTACATAAAAAATCTGGAGACAAAATTTTTGCTGGAGGAAAACAATTGTCAGGAATCATAGAAATTGAAGTATTGGCGTCAGTTTCACAAAGTTATTTAACTCAATTATGGAGTAATGATGTTTTTCAAAAAGACGATTCATTCGGCTTTAAAACATTGACAGATAAAATTAGTAAAAGGTTTACCATTTTTGTACTGTCAGTTGCTTTTTTATCCACTCTATTTTGGTTTTATTATGATGCATCAAAAGCTTTAAATGTTTTTACAGCTGTGCTGATAATTGCTTGTCCTTGTGCAATTGCATTGGCAGCACCATTTACATTAGGAAATTTATTGCGCATTTTTGGAAAGCAAAAATTCTATCTAAAAAATGCAACTGTCATAGAGAAATTAGCAAGTATAGATACTTTAATTTTTGATAAAACAGGAACCCTAACCACCAATAAAGAAGACACCATTTCTTATAATGGAACAGTTTTAAATCAGCAAGAAAAAAGAATTTTAAAAAGTGCTTTTAGAGCATCAAATCATCCATTAAGTAGAACTTTATATAGTTCTTTAGAGCAAGTGGATTTGTTAGAAATTGAAGATTATAAAGAAATTATTGGAAAAGGAATTGAGGTAAATTACAATGAAAACAACTTAAAATTAGGTTCTGCTTCTTTTGTAAAAAATACCAATTCTCAAAAAACTTTTGATACTTCTGTTTATATCAGTTTTAATAATGATTATAAAGGAAAGTTTACCATTAAAAATAAATACAGAAAAGGTGTAAAAGAATTATTCAACTCGTTTAAAAAGGAGTATAATTTGGCAGTAGTTTCTGGAGATAATGAAGGCGAAAAATCATTTTTACAAGACTTTTTACCGAAAAAAACACAATTGTTATTCAATCAAAAGCCAGAAAATAAATTAGATGTTGTTGCAGATTATCAACAAAAAGATAAGAAAGTAGCAATGATTGGAGATGGTTTAAACGATGCTGGAGCATTGGCTAAAAGTGATGTTGGTATTGCTTTATCAGAAAATATAAATGTGTTTTCTCCTGCTTGTGATGCCATTTTAGATGCAAGTCAATTTGATAAATTATCTTCTTTTTTCAAAGCTTCTAAAAAAGCTATAATCATCATAAAATACTGTTTTTTATTATCACTTTGTTACAATGTTGTTGGTTTGTATTTTGCAATTACAGGTCAGCTTATGCCAGTTATAGCTGCAATATTGATGCCTTTAAGCTCAATTAGTATTGTTGTTTTTACAACTATTTCAACCAATATTTTAGGAAAAAAACTATAAAAAAAATGACTTCATTAATTCAAAAATACAATGTTCCAGGACCAAGATATACGAGTTATCCAACAGTTCCTTTTTGGGATAATGCTACTTTTTCAAAAGAAGAATGGATAAAAACGTTTCAAACATCTTTTACAGAAAGTAATCAATCAGAAGGTATTAGCATTTATATTCACTTGCCTTTTTGTGAAAGTTTGTGTACGTTTTGCGCTTGCCATAAACATATTACAAAAAGACACGAAGTTGAGGAAAAGTATATAGAAACTGTTTTAAAAGAATGGCAATTATATTTGGATTTGTTAGACGAAACTCCAATAATAAAAGAGTTGCATTTAGGTGGAGGAACTCCGACTTTTTTTTCAAAAGAAAATTTAAAATTTCTGATGGATGGAATTTTTAAAACTTCAAAAAAACATAAAGAAGCCGAATTTAGTTTTGAAGGACATCCCAATAACACAACAAAAGAACAATTACAAACATTATTCGATTGTGGTTTTACAAGAGTTAGTTTTGGGGTACAAGATTATAACGAAAAAGTACAAAAAGCCATCCATAGAATCCAACCTTTTGAAGCTGTTGAGCAAGTCACAAAATGGTCTCGAGAAATTGGATACACTTCTGTAAGTCACGATTTAATTTTTGGGTTGCCACATCAAACTAAAGAAAATGTAATTTACACTATTAATAAAACCAAAGAATTGCAACCAGATAGAATTTCGTTTTACAGTTATGCACATGTGCCTTGGGTAAAAGGAGTAGGGCAGAGAGGTTTTAATGAAAACGATTTGCCAAAAGATGATGCAAAAAGAGAATTGTACGAAATAGGTAAAGCATTATTTGCAGAGTTAGGTTATGAAGAAATTGGTATGGATCATTTTGCCTTAAAAACCGACAGTTTATATCAGGCAACAATCAATAAAACTCTGCATCGAAATTTTATGGGATATACCTCTAATAAAACGCAATTAATGATAGGTTTAGGAATGTCTGCTATTTCTGACTCTTGGTATGGCTTTGCACAAAATGTAAAAACGGTTGCAGCATATCAAAAAATTGTAACTGTTGGAGAAATTCCTGTTTTTCGTGGACATATTTTATCTAAAGAAGATGTTATTATTAGAAAACACATTTTAAATTTAATGTGTCAGTTTACAACTTTTTGGGGAGAAGATGATATGAAGATAGAAAACATAGATTTTCATTTAGAGCAATTACAAAATTTAGTAAATGATGGTTTGGTTGTTTTACAAGATAATGGTTTGCAAATACCAGAAATAGCAAGACCTTTTGTTAGAAATATTTGTATGGCTTTTGATAAAAAACTCCATCAAAAGAAAATAGAAAAGCAATTGTTTTCAATGACAATTTAGATAGAAAAAAATCAAAAATATTTTTGAAACATGACAAATATCATATTTTAAAAAAACCTTCAGAATTACCTTTGATGTATCAATTATCAGGCAAGATATGAGCGTAATATACCTACTACTAACACTAAGTATTTTAGTGGCAATTGTATTCTTTATTGCATTTATTTATTCCGTAAAAAAGGGACAATATGATGATTCATATACACCTTCAGTACGAATATTGTTTGATGATGAACTCGTAAAAGAAAACAAGAAAATCAACTAGAATTAAATATTAAATTATGGAAATGCAACAGTTTTATTACGATAATAAAATCGTTAAAAAGTTTATCTATGCAACACTACTTTGGGGTATAGTGGGTTTTAGTGTAGGTTTATTACTGGCTTTTATGTTTTTATTCCCAAATGTAACTGACGGAATTTCGTGGTTAAGTTTTGGACGGTTAAGACCATTACATACTAATGCAGTAATTTTTGCTTTTGTAGGTAATGCCATCTTTGCAGGGGTTTATTATTCCTTACAAAGATTACTAAAAGCGAGAATGGCGAGTAACTTTTTAAGTAATTTTAATTTTTGGGGTTGGCAGTTAATCATAGTTGCTGCTGCAATTACATTGCCTTTAGGTTACACTACATCAAAAGAATATGCAGAATTAGAATGGCCAATTGATATTATGATTGCATTGGTTTGGGTGGCTTTTGGTGTGAATATGATTTGGACAATCTTAAGAAGAAGACAGCGTCATTTATATGTTGCTATTTGGTTTTATTTAGGAACATTTGTAACAGTTGCAGTTTTACATATTTTTAATAGTTTAGAATTACCAGTAAGTTTCTTAAAATCATATTCAGTTTATGCAGGTGTTCAAGATGCACTCGTGCAATGGTGGTATGGACATAATGCAGTAGCATTCTTCTTAACCACACCTTTTTTAGGATTGATGTACTATTTTGTACCTAAAGCTGCAAACAGACCTGTGTATTCTTATCGATTATCTATTGTACATTTTTGGTCGTTGATTTTTATTTATATCTGGGCTGGACCTCATCATTTATTATATACATCATTACCAAATTGGGCTCAAAATTTAGGAGTCGCTTTTTCAGTAATGTTAATTGCACCTTCTTGGGGTGGTATGATAAATGGTTTATTAACCTTAAGAGGTGCTTGGGATAAAGTAAGAACAGACCCCACCTTAAAATTTATGGTAGTAGCCATTACTGGTTATGGTATGGCAACTTTTGAAGGACCAATGCTATCACTTAAAAATGTAAACGCAATTGCTCACTTTTCAGATTGGATTATTGCTCACGTTCATGTTGGTGCATTAGCTTGGAATGGTTTCTTCACATTTGGGATGTTGTATTGGTTAATTCCAAGAATGTTTAAAACTACCTTATACTCTAAAGCATTAGCCAATTTCCATTTTTGGATTGGAACTTTAGGAATTATTTTATATGCTTTACCAATGTACGTAGCTGGTTTTGTACAAGCTTCTATGTGGAAACAATTTAACCCTGATGGTTCTTTAACGTATGGTAATTTCCTAGAAACTGTAAATGAAATTATCCCTATGTATTGGATGCGTGCAATTGGTGGTACAATGTTTATTATTGGTGCAATTGTAATGTTATATAATGTTGTAAAAACTGTAAAACAAGGTAGTGGAGTTGAAGATGAGTTAGCAGAAGCTGCACCATTAACAAAAGTTGCTAAATATAGAACTAAAGGTGAAGGTTACCATACTTGGTTAGAAAGAAAACCTGTAAGATTAACATTGTATGCAACTGTAGCCATTTTAATTGGAGGTATTGTACAAATTATTCCAACATTATTAGTAGAATCAAATATACCTACAATTAGTAGTGTAAAACCTTATACACCTTTAGAGTTAGAAGGTAGAGATTTATATATAAGAGAAGGCTGTGTAGGTTGTCACTCGCAAATGATTAGACCTTTTAGAAGTGAAGTAGAACGTTATGGAGAATATTCAAAAGCAGGTGAGTTTGTGTACGATCATCCATTTTTATGGGGATCAAAAAGAACTGGGCCAGATTTACATAGAATTGGGCAAAAATATTCTGATAGTTGGCACTTAAACCATATGTACGATCCTCAAAGTACATCTCCAGGTTCAATAATGCCATCTTATAAATGGTTGATTAAAAATGAGCTAAATAAATCAGCAACAGAAGATAAAATGAAAGCTATGGTTACTCTAGGAGTACCTTATTCTGAAGAAGAGATAGCAAATGCTCAACAATTGATGGATGAACAAGGAAAGAAAATAGAAGAAAACTTATACCAAGACCCAGATTTTGCAAAAAGTTATGAAGCTGATAAAAAGTATGCTCAAAAAAATGGGGAGAAATTTATCGAAATGAAAGACCGAGAAATTGTAGCAATCATAGCTTATATACAAAGATTAGGTACTGATATTAAAGTAAAAGACGAACAACAAATTTCAAAAAAGTAAGGTTATGTTAAAATTCGTAAAAAATCATATGGAAAGTATTACAGGTATAGAAATATATCCACTAATATCATTAGTAATCTTCTTTACTTTTTTTGTAGCCTTATTTTGGTGGGTGTTTACAGCAAAGAAAGACTACATCAATAAAGTAAGTAATATTCCTTTAGATCATTAAAAACTCAAAAAGATGAAAAATAAAATAAAATCAACTGGATATGTGCTATTTGTTTTAATTACTTTTTTTGCATTAACAAAAGCATTTACATCATATAAAAATCCATTAAATATTTATGAAAATCCATTAGTATGGATTGCTTTAATAGGTTTTGTAGGTGTTGTAGTTTTAAAAGAAATTGTCAACTTTATGGCTATTAAGAGAGCCACACAATTGCAAAATGAAAAAGATGGAATAGTTCCTGAACCTGAAAATGCTTGGTTAAAAAGACTATTACAATCTTGGACAAAATCTAAAGCAATAGAAGAGGAACAAGAAATTATTTTAGATCATAATTACGATGGAATTAAAGAGTTAGATAATTCACTTCCACCTTGGTGGGTATATATGTTTTATGCAACTATTTTATTTGCTGTTGTGTATTTAGTTCGTTTTGAAGTTATGGGAGGAGATACACAAGAAGTTGAGTATGAAAAAGCAGTTGCACAAGCTAGAATAGAAATTAATAAATACAAAGCCACTTCACCAGATGTTTTTAATGTTGAAGATTTAGTTTTATTAACTGACGCTAAAGATTTAAAGAGAGGTAAAGCAGTATTCAATTTAAATTGTGCTTCATGTCATTTAAAAGATGGTGGAGGTTCAATAGGACCAAATTTAACAGATGAATATTGGATTTTAGGAGGAGGAATTAAAAATGTTTACAATACAGTAGCAAAAGGTGGTAGAACCGGTAAAGGTATGATTGCTTGGGATAAAACTTTAAAACCAGCAGATATTGCAAAAGTATCTAGTTATGTAATTTCTTTACAAGGTACTACACCAGCAAAAGCAAAAGCTCCACAAGGAGAAAAGTGGGAAGAATAGTTATAAAAAGAAAATAGTTAGTTAGTTTTTAATAGTTAGTATGGAAACTCCCAAGGACGAAAATTTTAGAGATAGTATTGGTACCGTCAATAAAGAAGGTAAACGTTCTTGGGTATTTCCTAAAAAACCAAGTGGTAAATTTTACAAATACAGAAGTTATGTAAGCTATTTTTTACTTGTTTTTTTACTATCAGCACCTTTTATTAAAATTAATGGAAATCAGTTTTTATTGTTCAATGTTTTAGAAAGGCGATTTAATATTTTTAGTTTTCCCTTTTGGCCACAAGACTTTCATTTATTAGTTATTTCTATGATAACAGGTGTTGTTTTTGTAATTCTATTTACAGTAGTTTTTGGTCGCTTGTTCTGTGGATGGATTTGTCCGCAAACCATTTTTATGGAAATGGTTTTTAGAAAAATAGAATATTGGATTGATGGTGATAGAGGTAAACAAATTCGTTTAGCCAAACAACCTTGGAATACTGATAAAATAAAAAAGAGAGTTTTAAAATGGTTTGTGTTTTTTGTGATATCATTTTTAATAGCAAATGTTTTTTTAGCCTATTTAATTGGAGGAGATACTGTAATTAGTTACATAATTGGTAATCCTTTTAATAATATTAGTACACTAATTTCATTAATAATTTTTACATCTATTTTCTATTTTGTTTTTGCTTGGTTTAGAGAGCAGGTTTGCATAATTGCTTGTCCTTATGGACGTTTACAAGGAGTTTTGTTAGACAATAAAACCATAAATGTTGCTTATGATTATAAGCGTGGAGAAAGAGAAACTGGTAGGTCTAAATTCAAAAAAAATGAAGATAGAGAGGCTTTAGGAAAAGGAGATTGTATTGACTGTAAACAATGTGTTGTTGTTTGTCCAACAGGAATTGACATCAGAAATGGTACACAGTTAGAGTGTGTAAACTGTACAGCTTGCATAGATGAATGTGATCATATTATGGAAAGTATCAACTTGCCAAAAGGATTGATAAGATATGCAAGTGAAGATAATATTGCTAAAAAGAAACCTTTTAAAATTACACCAAGAATTAAGGGGTATTCAGCAGTTTTATTGATTTTAACAGGACTTTTAGTTGGGATGTTATTCTTAAGAAATAATGTAGAAGCTACCATTTTAAGATTACCAGGACAACTGTATGAACATAAAGAAAATAATATCATAAGTAATGTATATACATTTAAAGTAATTAATAAAACATCAAAAGATATTGAAGATGTGAGTTATAAAGTATTATCTCACAAAGGAGAAATTAAGATGGTTTCAAATCATAGTTTTATGGTTCCAAAACAAGGTTTAGCAGAAGGCACTTTATTTATAGAACTTAATGCATCTGTTTTAAAAGATGATAATATTGATATTGAAATTGGAGTTTTTAGTGGCGATAAACTAATAGAAACCACAGAAACAAATTTTTTAGGACCAAGAAGTTATCGTTAAAATTAGATAGTATTCAGTTAATTGTTATTAATATAAAATGATGTCATTACGAATGAGGAACGAATGAAGTAATCTGTTTATTTAGATGAAGATTGCTTCGTAAACTCGCAATGACAATAAAAATAAATAATTATGAAAATAAATTGGGGAACAGGAATTGTAATTGCCATTATTGGTTTTATCAGTTTTATAATGTATTTCGTAATTACGATGAGTACAGATAATACCTACAGTCACGATTTGGTTACCGAAAAATATTATCAACAAGAATTGAATTATCAGCAAGAAATAAATGCCGAAAAAAATGCTAAAAATTTGCAAGAAAAAATCAATTTTGAGAAAACAAAGAAAGGTTTAAAAATAAATTTTCCTACATTTTTTACATCTAAAAATATTGAAGGAAAAGTGTTCCTATATAGACCATCTAATAAACAATTAGATTTTGAAATGCCTATTTCAATTTCTAATACATATTTGCTCGTGCCTGAACAACGTTTAGTAGATGGTCGCTGGAACATTAAAGTTTTGTTCAAAGATAAAAATAAGAATTACTTATTTAAAAAAGAATTGGTCTATTAATGTTATTATCAGCAATCATATTCGGTTTATTAGGTAGCTTTCATTGTATAGGCATGTGTGGACCAATTGCGTTTATGTTGCCTGTAGATAGAGAAAATTCCATAAAAAGATTCTTACAAATTAGTAGTTATCATCTAGGAAGACTTTTTACTTACAGTTTAATAGGTTTGCTTTTTGGCTTTTTAGGGAAAGGATTTTATTTCTTCGGATTTCAACAACAACTATCAATAATTGTTGGGGTTTTAATGATTGTTGTTATTTTATTTCCAAAGATTTTACAGAAACTATCACTATCAAAAAAGATAAGTACTATCATTTTAAAAATAAAAAACAAACTAGGAGCAGAACTAAAAAAGAAAGGAAATGATACTTTTTTTACAATGGGTTTTTTAAACGGCTTTTTACCTTGTGGACTCGTTTACATGGCTGTTTTTGGAGCATTAGCAACTTCAAATGCTTTTACAGGTAGTTTATATATGTTTCTATTTGGTTTAGGTACAATTCCATTAATGACAGCTTTTGTGTATTTAGGGAATTTTACCAAAGGTAATTTTAGAAAGAATATTCAAAAAGCAATTCCTGTTTTGGTTGTTTTTATTGGAGTTTTATTTATTGTAAGAGGGTTAGGTTTAGGAATTCCTTATGTTTCTCCAACACCAGTTTTGGAGGTTGCTGCTGATGTTGTAAAAATGTGTCATTAATATTTTAATTTACTAGATTTTCTTTAACCCGAAAAGCATTTTCACTTCCTAAAAATTTAGGGTTTCCAAATTCTTCAGACCAAAAACCTTCTAAAATATCTTTGGTTAGGCATTTGTAAACTACTGTACCATAATAGGTAGAGTTTTCATCTCCTTGATAATTAAAGTTAATTACCAAAACATTATTCTTAAAGAAACCAACTCCAAATTGTTGTTGGCTCTTATTAATCAACCATTTTGCTATGATTCTGTTTTCATCATCCATAGATAAAGAAAGTGTACCTCTGTAGCTTTCTTCAGAATCATTTTGATTTGTACCAAGTATTGAGAAATTGCCTATGATATCTTGTATATTCATTAATTACAAATACTTTTAAATTTTTGTTAATATAATAAGAAAGACAATATAACTATAAATATTTCTATATTTTGGACTTGTGGAGTTAACAACTAAAATTATTAATGGGGTTTCAATGACTGAAGCCAAAACAGAAATAGGATCAATAAATATATCTAATTCAAAATCAAAAAATATTGTTGATAGAATAACTCCAGGTTTAGCTATAAAATATGTTGAAAATGGAAAAGAATCTTATCAGTTAAAAAATAACAATGTATCTATTTCTAAAGGTCAGTTTTTTCTAATAAGAAACGATTGCTATTTTAAAGCAAAAATGACAAGTAAGAATAAAATTACAGAAGGATGTTGCGTAAATCTTAATGTAGAAAATCTTTTATTTTCTGATAAAATATTAAATAATGATTTATTATTCGAAATCCCATTTAGTGCCATAAATACTTCAAAATTAGGTAAGAATTTACATCGATTTGCACGTAATAATAATTTTGAAACTGAAAATATTTTATCAAAAATAGAAGTTTTACCTAATTTATTGGAAGTATTTAGCAATGAAATCTATGATGTCAGCGATAGGCTTTTTGATTTTTACAAGAAAAAAATGACAGTAAAATCTATTTTACAATCATTGTTTTTAGCTAGAGAATTCATTTATCAAAATTATAAAGAAAAAATCACTTTAAATGATTTAGTAATGATTTCTGGCTTGTCAAAATACCATTTTTTAAGACTTTTTTCTAAAGCCTTTACAATTTCTCCACAACAATTACAACATAGTTTAAGAATGGAAGAAGCATCAAATATGATAAAAATGCAGTCTTTTAGCTTAACAGATATTGCTTGTAATTTAGGATATACAGATTTAGCTTCTTTTTCTAAAAACTTCAAAATCCGATTTGGATACTCGCCAAGCAAGTATTTAAATATGCTATAAAATTAGCAACATTCTACAAATACTTTTTTGTTCATCATTTTATTTTTGATGCTATTAAGATATAAATCTTTATAAAAATCAAAGTAATTAATATGTACAAATATATTTTTAGTGCTATGTTTTTTGCAATAATATCTGCAAAAGCACAAACAGATACCCTTGCTGTTAAATCTATAAAAGGGATTACAGACAAAATGTTAGAAATTATTTCTGTTCCAATTGGTCAAGAACCAGATTGGGGTGCATATAGAAATCTATTCTTGCCCACAGCTCAAAAAACATCATTAAGACCAAGTGGTAAACCCGGACGTCAAGTAAGAACTTCTAATTTAGAAGAATTTATTAGAAACATAGGTCCATTGTATGCTAGAGATGGATTTAAAGAAGTATCAGTTGGTTTAACTATTAATGAATATAATGGAATAGCTTGTGCTTTTCAGAGTTATTATTGTAAAAATTTGAAAGGAACCTACGAAAAAAGAGGAGTAAACTGCTTTCAACTTGTCTTTGCTGATAATAGATGGTGGATCGCAAATACCATTTTTGTGGGCGAAGATTCTAAAAATAAAATACCTAATAAATATTTGAATAAAAATGAATAAAAAGTCAACAAAAATCACAAATTTAATAGCAATTTTTATTGGTATTGCTGGTGTTGCAGCAAGTACATACTTATTTGTTAAAGGAAAACCTTTTCAGAATATTATTTTAGGTTTTGTGTGTAGTGTTTCACTTATAGGTGTTGGATATTTAAATTCTTGTAAAACAAAATAGAAATATGAAGTCAAAAATATATTTTACAATCATAGCTAGTTTATCATTAATGATAGCTTGTAAAACAGTACAACATAAAACTAAAAATACTCCAAATTTAAAATGGCAAATATTAGAAACAGAGCCATATAGAGGTAAACAAGATGACATTACATTTGTAGATAAAAATACGGGTTGGTATGTAAATGGTTTTGGTAAAATTTTCAATACAAAAGATGGTGGAGTTACTTGGCAAAAACAATTAGAACAAAAAGGTACATTTTTTAGAACCATTGCTTTTATTGATAAAAACGTTGGTTTTGCAGGCACAGTAGGTACAGATTATTTTCCAAATGTTACAGATTCTATTCCTTTATATGGTACAAAAGATGGTGGCAAAACTTGGAGTCCAGTAAAATATAATGGACCTTATGTAAAAGGACTTTGTGGAATGGATATTGTCGAAGAAGAATATATTAATCATGGAGTTTTAGATAAAAAATATCACATTTTTGCAGTTGGTAGAGTTGGTACTCCAGCAAATATGATGGTTTCTCACGATTCTGGAAAAACTTGGAAATCAAAATCAATGATGAAAGATTGCAAAATGCTTTTTGACATAAAAATGTTTAATAAAAATGAAGGTATAGTTTGTGCAGGAACAAATGCCAATACTGCAGAATCAAATGCTTTAATTCTGAAAACCTATGATGGAGGCAATACTTGGAAAAAAGTATATCAATCTAATAGACCTTATGAAGGCACTTGGAAAGCATCTTTCCCAACCAATAAAGTAGGTTATGTAACCATACAATCTTACAACAGAGACCCAAAAGTTACCCAACAACGTATTGCAAAAACTATTGACGGTGGAGAAACTTGGACAGAAATTAATTTAGTAAAAGATAATAGTGCAAGGCAATTTGGTATTGGTTTTATTGATGAAAATCACGGTTATGTAGGCACATATCAAATTGGTTACAAAACTTTAGATGGAGGTAAAAACTGGGAAAGATACGATTTAGGACAAGCGTGTAATAAAATCAAAATTTATAAAGATGAAAAAGGAGAACCTTATGGATACGCTATTGGCGTTAATGTCTTCAAATTAAAAAAAATGAATATTAATTAAAATTTATCAAGCAAAATGGAAAAGTTTCAGGATTTGAAATATCTAATTTTGGGGTGAATAAGATGAAATTTAATAAACAATAATTTACAAGTTTTTGAATAAAAAGATAGAAAAAGAAAAAAAAGAAGTAAAACTTTCTCTAGGATTACTTACAGGTTATTGTATAGCAGGTACATTTCAGAAATTTTATGCTGATATTCCTTGGAGTGAAGCATTTTCCAAAAAAGAATTATTAATGTCTTTTGCAGGAATATTTATATCAGTATTTATCATTATCAGATTAAAAAATAAGAGAAAATGAAAACCAATGTAAGTTTAAAAAAGTGTTTAATTATCATTTTATTTATCCCTATTACTATTTTTTCTC
Organism: Polaribacter porphyrae; assembly: GCF_002954685.1. Taxonomy (GTDB): domain Bacteria; phylum Bacteroidota; class Bacteroidia; order Flavobacteriales; family Flavobacteriaceae; genus Polaribacter; species Polaribacter porphyrae. The sequence continues at coordinate 673,129 of NZ_MSCN01000001.1, forward strand.
AAAGAAATTTACCAATCCAAAAAGATTTCCCTTTAGGAAAAAAAGGTGAAGTTTTAAAAACGTTTATAGAGGTTATAAATAGTCAAAAAAATGAAGTTGAACTTTTAAATACAAATTCTAGTAAAAAAAATAGGAATGAAGTATCTGAACAGATCTACGAACTAAAAGCGTTAACAGGAGGTATAACTTTTAAAGGAATCTTTAAATCTAGAAGATTACAAGAAAACCAAACCATACTTATTATTGAAGATAAAAACTATACTTTATGGAGAGGAATTTCCATAACATTTGATAACAAAACAGATTATAATATAGAAAGTTTTAGCCAGAGATTATTTCCAAAACAAGATGAAGAGAGAGAAATATCTTCATCTAAAATGATTAAGATCATTTCTAAAAGAGTAAAAAAACTAGCTGATAAAGATTTGTTTTCAGGTGCAGTTTTAGTAGCAAAAGGAAATGAGATTCTCTATAAAAAAGCTTTTGGAGAAGCCAGTAAACGCTATCACATAGCTAATAATTTAGATACTAAATTCAATATAGCTTCTGTTGGCAAAATGTTTACAGGGGTTTCTATTATGCAACTTAAAGAAAAAGGGAAATTAAAAATAGAGAATACAATTGACAATTATATTGCTGAAAGTTGGTTGCCAAAAGAAATTTCGAAACAAATAACCATTCATCATTTGCTAACACATACAAGTGGATTAGGAAATTATTTTAATGAAAAATTTATAAACTCATCCAAAGAAAATTTTAGAAATATCAACGATTTTAAATCTCTGATAGTTAATGATACATTAAAATTTGAACCAGGAAAAGGATACTACTACAGCAATATAGGTGTTTTACTTTTGGGTGTAATTATAGAAAAATTATCAGGTTTAGACTACGAAACTTACATTAAAGAAAATATTCACAAACCTTCTAATATGACAAATTCTGGTTTTTTTGATATGGATGAACCTGTTGAAAATTTAGCAATAGGTTATATAAAAACAAGAGAAAATAAATATGGATGGAAAAACAACTTGTTTAAACACGTTATTAAAGGAGGTCCAGCTGGAGGTGGATTCTCAACAGTTACTGATTTGTATAATTTCATGTTAGCTTTAAAAAATGAAAAGTTGGTTTCAAAGCAGAGTTTAGAATTATTATGGAAAAGAAATACTCCTTATAGATATGGATACTGTTTTGAAGTAAAAAACACAAAAATAGGAAAACAAGTGGGGCATTCAGGAGGTTTTGCAGGTATAAATTCAGAAGTTATTTATGATACAAGTAAAGATTATATTTCAGTAGTTTTATCAAATTATGAAACAGGAATAAACACATCTAACTTTATTAGAGAGTTACTCAATAGAGTAGAGGATTAATAAGTGCTTAAATTGATTACCAACATACATTTGAGTAATTTTTAAGGTAATTTGAAGAATCATCATAAAACTATTGGAGCAATATTCTAATGATTCCTGAATTCAATTTAGTATATAAAAACTAAACTTCCGACAATTATTACCCTTTAACAATATCTAAAAACTCTTTTCGCTTTAAATCATTGTTAAAACAACCACCATATTCTATAGTTGTTGTAAAACTGTTCTTGTCTTTTATACCTCTAGAAGAAACACAAAGATGTTTTGCATTAATGACCACAATTACATCTTCGGTTTTTAAAATATGTTGTAAATCTTTTAAAATTTGTAGTGATAATCTTTCCTGAACTTGAGGTCTGTGTGCATAATAATCAACCAATCTGTTTATTTTTGAAAGTCCGATTACTTTATCTTTAGGGATGTAACCAATATGTGCTTTACCAGTAATTGGTAAAAAATGATGCTCGCAAGAAGAATCTATGTTAATGTTCTGTTCAATAAGTACTTTATTATAACCATATTTATTCTCAAAAACTGACAATTTTGGTTTGTTATCAGGCTTTAATCCATAGAACAATTCTTTTACATACATTTTTGCAAACCTGTATGGAGTTCCAGCCAAACTATCATCTGTTAAGTCTAGCCCTAATTCTTGCATAATCATTTTAAAATGATACTGAATAGCAGTTATTTTTTCTACATCAGATTTATCAAACGCATCACTTCTTAAAGGAGTTTCTACACTTGTTGAGATATGATTATCACCTAATATTTCTATTGATTTCTTATCCATTTGAACAACATTTATCTTCTTTACATTTGCAAAATTTGAGATTGTAGATGTGAAAAAAAACCAACCCAAGTGATGGTAAATAGATAAAGTATTCTGGTATAGCAAACCATTGTGTTTTTTCATTGAAAATTGTGAAAAATAACAATCCCCAACTTATCCACAATGCAAATTTTATCCACTCTTTAGCAGTATTTTTTGTAGACCAATAGATAGCAACAAAAGAAATGGCTAAAAAAGCGTAGTCTAAACTTTTCCATAAATCAGGTGCTTCTGCAGCGCAACAAGTTACGTGAGCTTGAGCTATGAAAAGAAAAGGTGTTACAATACAGTGTATTAAACACAAGCTACTTGCTGCAACTCCAAAAAAATCAGATTTCTGTTTTATTGAAACCATAATCAATTTTCAAATTAGTTTGCAAATATACTAAAGTATTTGGTATTGCAACAAAGTTGCATTAAATTTGTGGTTATATAGTCAAAGTGTCAAATACCCAATTAAAATTATGACATCAATTAAAAGAAGAAAATTTATTTCTTTTTTAGGAAAAGCGAGTATAGGAGCCATAATTGCTCCACCATTTTTAATGAGTTGTGGTAATACTGCCAAACCGATTAAAGGTGATAGATTATCTCAAAATGAAATCAATAGATTAAAAAATACAGTTTTAGAAAGTATATTGCCTTCAGATAAAGACGATTTAATTTTAGCAAAAGGGCTAAAATATCAACCTATAATTAAATGGGGAGACGAAATCAGTGATGCAGATACTTTTGGGTTTAATAACGATTTTACCTGTTTTATTCCTTTAGATAAAAACAATCCTAAAGATGGTTTATTGTGGGTAAATCACGAATATATTCATTCTCTTTATGTTTCTGGTTTTGATGAAAATGCTTATGAGAACCCTTTAGATCATAAAACTTTACAACAAGTAGATGTAGAAATGTATAATGTTGGTGGTAGTATTGTTAGAATAAAAGAAGAAAATGGAGTTTGGCAAGTTGTAAAAAACGATTCTCATAACAGACGAATTTCAGCAAAAACGCCCATCAAATTAAATTGGGATACTCCAATAAAAGGAAAAACGACAGCAATAGGAACATTGGCAAACTGTTCAGGAGGAATTACACCTTGGAATACTTTTTTAACCTGTGAAGAAAATTACGATGGTTTTTTTGGAGAAACTATTTATGATGAAAACAATCAATCAACTTTTAAACCAAGCAGATATTGTGGTTGGGAAAAATTTTACAATCATCCTCCAGAACATTATGGTTGGGTTGTAGAGGTTAATCCAAAAAATGGAGAAGCTCAAAAACATATTGCTTTGGGTAGGTTTTCTCACGAATGTTGCACACTTTATGAATTAGAAGATAAACGGATTGTTGCTTATTCAGGAGACGATCATAACAATGAACATCTCTATAAATTTATAGCATCTAAACCCAGTTCTTTAAAAGAAGGAACATTGTATGTTGCAGATACTGTACAAGGAAAGTGGTTAGCTTTAGATTGGGAAAATCAACCAAAATTAAAAGCTAAATTTAAAGACCAAACAGAAGTCTTAATTAGGGCAAGAGAGTCTTCAAAAATTTTAGGAGCAACCCCTTTAAATCGTCCTGAAGATATAGAAATTGATCCAATAACTGGTCATGTTTTGGTATCGTTAACCAATAACTACGATAAGAAAGATTTTCACGGTTCTATCTTAAAAGTTGAAGAAAGCAATGGTAAATTCGATGCACTAACCTTTAAAGCATCAACGTATAAAGCTGGTGGAGAAGAAAATGGTTTTTCGTGTCCAGATAATTTAGCATTCGATTTTGCAGGAAATCTTTGGATGACTTCTGACATGTCTGGAAGTGCAATGAACAAAGAAGGAAAACCCTATTTACCTTTTAAAAATAATAGTTTATTTGTGATTCCTAGATTTGGTAAAGATGCAGGAAAAGTAATACGTGTAGCCTCTGCACCAACAGATGCAGAACTCACAGGTCCTTGGTTTGCACCTGATGGAAAAACGTTGTTTTTAAGCGTACAACATCCAGGAGAACAAACTACAGATATTACAAAACCGACAAGTACGTGGCCTTTTGATGGAGATAATATTCCAAAACCTGCAGTTGTAGCTATTACTGGAGATTTGATTAAAAAAATGAATAATTTAAATCTAATCGAAGGTTAAATTGAAGTCTAATTCTGATAAAAAGACACTAAAAAAGATAGAAAAATAAAGTTTTTAATAAATGAAAAAATTACCTTTAACTGTATTAAGTGGATTTTTAGGTGCTGGAAAAACAACGTTGTTAAACCATGTTTTGCATAATAAAGAAGATTTAAAAGTAGCTGTAATCGTAAACGATATGGCCAATTGCAGTTTAGAGTAAATTTCTTTCATTAGCTTTAATATAATTACTACATTTAATCAAATTTGTATTCAATGAAATTGTATCATTTTATTTTTCTCTTTTTTGTGCTTGTTTCTTGCAAAAAAACAAATCAAAACCTCATAAAAATTACAGCAAAAACTACTGAATTAGATAGCAGTATTGTTGCAAATGAAGCCTTTGAAAAAGTTATTAGTCCTTATAAGGAAAAGTTATCTTCAGAAATGAATGCTGTATTGTGTTATGCTCCTCGAAATTTTGTAAAAAATGATGGGAATCTACAAAGTTCTTTAGGAAATTTAATGGCAGATTTGTGTTATGAAATCGCAAACCCTATGTTTAAAGAAAAAACAAATGCAACTATCGATTTTGCAATGTTTAATAGTGGTGGTTTGCGTGCTCCAATTACAAAAGGAAATGTAATTACAGAAAATGCGTTTAAATTAATGCCTTTTGATAACGAGTTTGTTGTTGTAGAGCTTTCGGGTGATAAAATGGAGGAGTTAATCAGTTATTTTATCAGGAATAAAAAAGCACATCCATTATCGAAAAACACCTCATTTTTGATAAAAGAAAACGATTATGATTTAAAGATAAATGGTAAAAAATTTGATAAAAATAAAACGTACAAAGTACTAACTTCAGATTATTTACAGAGTGGAGGAGATCGAATGAATTTCTTTAAAAATCCACTACAATTAACCAAATTGAATTATAAAGTAAGAGATGCAGTGATTGATTATTTTAAGAAAGTAGATACTTTAAAAACAACTATTGATAAACGTATAATTGTAGAATAATGGAAAGAAGAAAATTTATAAAACAGTTAGGAGGAGCATCTACTTTAGCATTAGTTGGCGGACTAACTTTACCTGCTTTTTCACCTAAAAAACAACGTCATATTACCATTTTACATACCAATGATACACATAGCCAAATTGAGCCATTTAAACCTACACATCATAGAAATGCCAACAAGGGTGGAGTAGCCAAAAGAGCAACTTTAATTGAACAAATTAGAAAAGAAAATGCGAATACGTTGTTGTTAGATGCTGGTGATATTTTTCAAGGAACTCCATATTTTAATTATTTTGGTGGCGAATTAGAGTTCAAGTTGATGAGTATGTTAAAGTATGATGTAGCTACACTAGGTAACCACGATTTTGACAATTCTATTGAAGGTTTTCAGAAACAATTACCAAATGCAAATTTCGATTTTGTTTCTGCGAATTATGATTTTAAAAATACAGTTTTAGACACACTTGTAAAACCCTATAAAATTATAGTTAAAGATGGCATTAAAATAGGAATCTTCGGATTAGGAATTGAACTAGAAGGTTTGGTTGGTAAAAAATTATACAAAGAAACCAAATATCTAGATCCTGTAGAAATTACAAAAGACATTACAGATGAGTTAAAAAACAAACAAAACTGCGATTTGATTATTTGTTTATCGCATTTAGGCTATTATTACAAAAGAAATCCGAAGAAAATTTCTGATTTAAATTTAGCAAAAGCCACAGAAAATATCGATTTAATTATTGGAGGTCATACCCATACTTTCTTACCAAAACCTACCATCGTAAAAAACAAACAAGGTAAAAATATGTTGGTGAATCAAGTTGGTGCTTATGGAATTAATTTGGGGCGTGTTGATTTTTACTTTGATGAAATAGAAGGTGCATCAGCAAAAGGAACTACTATTTTGGTTTAAATGATTATAAGTTTTTTGATTAAATTATTTACAAATATAATATGTAATAATCTTACATTTTATTGGTATTGAAGCATTTTTGGTGTACTAAAGCAGTACAATTTACTTTTCTTTTAGTTGTTGTTTATTGGATAAAATTACAACTATTTTTTAAGTGATTTTAATTAAAAAATACTAGTTACTCATAATATCAAATACTTTTTAGAATCTATTTTATAAGCAATATCATCAAATCTCATTGGTTTAGATTTATGTTTCACTAAAACCTCTTTTGTATTATTAATCATTGTATTTATGTAAAATAATTCTGTATTGTTATTCTTTTCAAAGAGTTCCTTACATTCTATTAGTTCTTTAAGAATTATCTCACTTGTTTTATAATCTGAAGTTTTACTGATGTTATTTAGAACATCAATAGCTAAACGTTCAGGAGAACTTATTTCTCTAAAATTATATTTATTACCATTTGATAATTTTATTAAATCTATCAAATAGGGTATTGATTTTATATTATTGTGTGTTTTCCAGTCAGAACTTGAAAGACCATAATTGACTTCGCTTTTAAATTCAGAAATATTATTTATTATCCAATTATATAATATTTTAAAGGCATCATCGTGATTACTAATAATTAAATATTTAATTATTGTTAATTCTCTGCTTTTAATAGTATTGTTTTTATAAAACTCATTTAAAGTATTTGCAACAAAGTTGTATTCTTGGCTGTCCATTAGTAACTGAATTGCTATCCAAGATAAATCATCAGAATGTTCTTTAGTTTCGTGAGGTTTGAATAAACTTTTTAAGAAAGCGATATCATTTGTTTTTTCAAAATATACATAAAGAATTTCTTTTCTGTAATACCAACTATATTCTTTAATTGTGGATATGAATTTTTTTATTATATCATTTACTTCATCAAGTCCATTTTTTAAAGCATAAATTGCGTGATTTTTAAAAATTATTGGCGTAATATTTTTATTTTTTAAGTTATCAATTATTCTTTCATCTAATAGTTTTTTTTCAACATTTTTAATTATATAATCATATCCAAAGTCTTCATCATTCATAAACATTGAACCATCAATGAAAAGCATTTCTAATAATTGATTTTCTGAAAAACTTAAATCCAAATAATTTCTAAAAAACCATAATAATTCACATTTATTCCTATTATTATCATTCTTATTTGAGTATTCATTAAAAGTAACCTTATCTATGTTTTCAAAACACCAACGAGAAATATGTTCTATTTGACGTTTTGTTAGGATAATTGATTCCTTCTTATCAGATTTTAATTTTTCATAAATTTTAGTGATTAAATATAATTCGTTGTTGACATTTAGTAAAACATCATCTAGATTAGCTTTCCCATTATTATTTAATAAAGTATTATGAATTAAATTCATAAAAGTATCTGGAAACTTTTTTCGTAACTTTACATTATCGTAATAAGATTTTCTATCTTCTAAATTATTTTTCCAAGTAATGATTTTATCAGATATTAAACTAAAGTAATCTTTAGCTTTTTCAATTATGACTTTTTGATTAAATAACAAATCAAAACTTTCAGATAAACTGGTTTTGTGAAATTCAGCCCAATCATTTCTTATATTATAATCTAATTGGTCATCATCAAAATTTAAATCAGTGTTGTCAAGTATTAATTTTTGAAATTTAAAAGCTAAATCATAATCTTTATGAATTAAATTATTTCTAAAATATAATACATTTTTTCTATCAATATTTCCAGATTGAAATTCATTAAGGATTAAATCTATATTATTTTCAGAAGCTAATTCAGAAAGAAAATGCCTTTTGTCGCTAAAACTTAATTTTTTTGATTTGTTTGTATCTGTATTCAGAATGGTTTTAAAAGCTTCATCAGCTTTATTACAATTATGAATAAAAGTCAAAATAACTGCTTCATTCATTAATGTTAAACTTTTATCATCAATACTACTCACAATAAATTTTATCATTAAATCATAAACTGATGAATCTTTTTTTTGCAGGTTATTTAATTTATTAATAATACTTTCAATTTCTTCTTTTTTTAAATCTAATTTATAGTTGTACTCTAATTTTAAGAATGTTTTTAATGAATAAACTAAATGTTCTGGATTATTAAATTTTTTGAGAATTTCTTTAAAATTGTCTTCTTCAGTGTAAGTACTAAAATTATCATTTTTAGGAAATTTTCTTTTGTTTGCATCAATAATTTTTGGAGTTAAAGATTGCAAGTAGTGAAAAAAGTTGTCAGCATTAGATTCTTTTATAAGTTGTAAAATTGCTCCTGTGACAAAATGATGGTCATTACTATCTAAAGCTTTAATAACTTCTCTGATGTAGTTTTCATCACTATGAAATTTCAATTCCTTAATTGCATAAATAATATCAGATTTAAATCTTGAATCAACTATTTCAATTGGTTCTGTCAGCATTTCTAACATCATCAACTTAATTTCATCAATTTTATAATTTAGTGTCATATTAGAAATCACATTTATAGCGGATATCCTTGCTCTTCTATGATTATTAATATTTTTAGATTGATTTATTAGAAAATCAATATTTACATGACAATTTGCAAAAGTTGCCAATTCTTTTGCTTCGATACCATATTTAGAAATCCATAAATTATCTTTAATACACCTTTTTGTAAAATACTTTTGAAAAACTATAGCCTTGATGCTATCTGTTATTCTGTCTGTATCTGCTTTTAATAAAATTTCATAATCGTTTTGAATAAGCCAATCTATAACATGTGCATACAACTCTGATTTTTCATCTAATACGTTTATTAGGTATGTTATTGAATTAAACCAAGAAGGATGAGTATTACTTGTCTCTTCATCTATGCTTATAAAACTTATTATATCATTAAAAGAAAGAGTAGAAAGTGTTTTTGCTACTAAAAATTCTTGTAAACTTCTATGTTCAAACTCCCAACTATTACTATTAAAAACTTTTTGAATGAAACAAGAGTTTATAAAATCTTGTTTGTTGTTACCTAATATTAAATTTAAATAACCATCTTTTATTTCATTTTCTTGCATAGCTTCCAGAATGAGTGCTATTTTTTTACAAGAACTCAAGACTATTGATTTGTCAAATACAGTTTCTTTTAATCTCAAATCATCATCATTCAGTCGTTTTTGAATATATTTTTCAAATAAATCAGATTTATTAGAAGGTAGAATATTATTTTTTGAATAGTAATCTCCAAATAGATTTAAAAAATATGGAATTTCGAAAAATTCTTTTTGCGATTTATTAAGAGTTAAGTTTGTATAATTATCTGATTTAAACTTGAATTTCTTTTCTAAATAGTTAAAAGCTTCGCTAAACTTTATTTTATCTAGTATATAACATTTGAAACTCTCGATATTTTTAATTGTATTTTGATATATATTAGTTCTACAGCTAATAATAAATTTTATATTTTGATTTTTAGATTTACTATCTAAAATAAATTTTTCAAGTTTTGTTCTAAAATTCTGGGCAAAAGAAACTTCATCTAATCCATCTAAAATTATAAGTAATTGAGGGATGTTTTCCCATTCATTAGGTAAGTGGTCTTGTAATTTACAGTCAGAAGTAAAATTACTTACATTTCTATAAAATGGAATCCATTTTAAATTATCTCTATCATTCCAATATCTAATTGCTAATTCTTTTAGTTCAACAGATTTACCCATTCCAGGATTACCAAGAATAACCAAACCATTTATAATTTTATTTTCATTTTTTGGATTAATTTTAGTAAGATTAAATACTAATTTATCTAAATCTAAAATAGAGTTTTGGAAATAAATTTCATTTTTATTAAAGCTTTCAGAATTTTCAGGCAAATAAAAATTTCTTGAAATATAAAATTGAAGTTCTTGAATATTTGTTATAAATTGCTCTCTGTCAGAATCTCTTATAATGACTTTTTTCAAAGGTTTAGTAGAGAAAATAAACTTTTTGAAGTCTTCTAAAATTTGTATTCTATTAACTTCAAAAGGAGCTTCTTTTTTATAAATGTCTTGATATAATTTTTTGTCTAAAGCTATAAATTTTTCTATGTCATTATCAGGTGTTAAAAATTCAATTGGTGTTTTAAAATTAGTGTAAAAATTTTCTAATCGACTATCGTTAAAAGGGTTTCCAAATGGTTTGTGAGGTGATACAAAAATTAATATGTCTGGATTATAAGAAGATATAATTTGTGGAATTTTAGTAATAGCTTCAGAATAATTTGGTTTAGTTGTGTAGTCTTTACATTCAATATAGATATTATATGTTCTATAAAATTCATCTATAATTTTAAATTCATCATCAAACCCATCTTGTGTCCCAGCCTTTTGTATTCTTGTTTTATGAACATAAAAACCTATTTCTTCAAATATTTTTTTAAATAAATATTTTACTTGAATTTCTAAATTTTTTCCATCATTTCTCATTTTTATAACAACATATTACTTACTTCCCGATACAAAAATTAGAAAAAATATGACCTAAAATATCCTTATCTACATCATAATCTCCAGTTATAGCTCCTAGATGACGTAAACATTCACGAATATCAATCGAAAATAAATCTGTAGAAATTTCTAAATCAATTCCTTGTTGAACTGATGTTATTGCTTTTAAGGCATTATTTAAAGCCTCAAAATGACGCGAATTGGTAACAATCGTTTCGTTATTACTTAAAGCACCAATATTCACTAAAGCAGTTAATTCGTTTTTTAATTCCTCAATTCCTGTTTTATTTTTTGCTGATAAAGGAATTAAATTCTCAATTTCTGATTGTAGAGTAGTGATTTCTTCAGCAGAAATTAAATCTACTTTATTAGCAATTACCAAAAGTCTTTTATTTGGAAAACGCTCTTTTATTATAGTAATTTCTTTCTCTCTTTTTTCTTTTTTTTCTATTCTAGCATCTATTAAGAAAATAATCAATTGTGCATTTTCAGCTTTTTCATAAGCTTTTTTAATTCCAATTGATTCTACTACATCTTTAGTTTCTCTAATTCCTGCAGTATCTATAAATCGAAACGCAACTCCTTCTATAATAATTTCATCTTCAATAGCATCTCTAGTTGTCCCAGCAATATCAGAAACTATGGCTTTTTCTTCATTTAAAAGTGCATTTAATAAAGTAGATTTTCCAACATTAGGCTCACCAATAATAGCCACAGGAATTCCGTTTTTCATAGCATTTCCAAAAGAGAAAGAGTCTATTAAACGTTTTAAAACAAACGTAATTTTTGTCACTAGATTTTTAAACTGTGTTCTATCTGCAAATTCAACATCTTCTCCAGAAAAATCGAGTTCTAACTCTATTAAAGCAGCAAAATCTAACAATTTTGAACGCAATTCTTTTAATTCATTGGTAATTCCTCCACGCATTTGCTGAATTGCCATTTGGTGACTTGCAGCAGAATTAGAAGCAATAACATCAGCAACAGCTTCTGCTTGAGATAAATCCATTTTACCATTCAAAAAAGCACGCATTGTAAATTCGCCATTATCAGCCATTCTGCAACCATTTTGTAAAAACAGTTGAATAATTTCTTGCTGTATAAAGCTAGATCCATGACAAGAAATTTCAACTACATTTTCTCCTGTATAAGAATTTGGATTTTTAAAAACGGAAACTAGAACTTCATCTAAAATAATATTATTATGTACAATATGCCCTAAATGAATGGTATGTGTTTTTTGATTCAATAATGATTTATCTTTTTTTACTGATTTAAAAAAAGTATCAACAATAGAAATTGCGTTTTCTCCAGAAAGTCTTATCACAGCAATTGCACCAACACCAGAAGGAGTAGCCAAAGCAATAATAGTATCGTTTTTAATCATTATACAAAAATACGCAAAGATTTTATCAGAAAATAAAAAAGCTCAACACATATGTATTGAGCTTTTTAGACTAGAGGTATTTTTTTCTTTAATTAGCACTTACTTTTTGTTTAGCAATTTCCTTGATATTCAATTTATTGTCATCTACAAATTCCAAAGTTCTCATTGGGAATGGTATGTTTATGCCTGCTGCATCAAAAGCTTGTTTTATCTTTACAATAGCATTACTTTTTGCTTTCAATTTTTCTAAAGCATTTTCTGAATCAACCCAAAATCTACATAGAAAGTTAATAGAACTGTCACCAAATTCTGTATAATAGAATTCCACTTCTTTTTCTAATTTCTTTTGATTAAAATTATTGGTAATCGTTTCTTTTGTCAGTTTTTCTACTTTTTCTAAATCTGCACCATATTCAACTCCACATTCAATTGCAATTCTCATTTTTGTAGTTAAAGAGTAGTTTTTAAAAGGACTTTCTAAAATCATTTTGTTAGGAATAACAACCATGTTGTTATCAGCCTCTTTAATTACAAAATAATTTAAGTTAATATCTATAACTTCACCTGCATAATCGTTTGTTTCTACCCAGTTACCAATATTTAAGTTCTTTCTAAATGACAATACAACACCAGATATGGTATTAGATAAGGTACCTTGTAAAGCTAAACCTACAACAATACCAGAAACACCAGCAGCAGAAACTATCGTTTTTAATGTATCATCAAATTTTAAAATGGTCATTGCAAAATATAAACCTAATAAAAATATAACTGCAGATGCAATTCTTGATACTAAATTTCTAACAGATTTTTGTTTGATTTTTCCTCCAATAGCTCTATTCACTAGGTTACTCATGTACCTAGAACTAAAATAGGCAACAATAAGTACAACTAATGCTATTGTAATATTTGGAATATTCTTTATGAAAATATCTTTCCATAATTCTAATTTATCTAATATTTTTTCCATGATTAATGTTTAAATGATTGGTTATAATTTTATGTTAGCTAATATTTAAATCAATTATCTAACAAAAGTCGAATTTAACTCGTCTTTAGTATCTTTAGACCAAGCATTAAGCATCCAAGTAGTTTTTTCTAATTCTCTAATGTAAGCACCCATCATATCAATAGTACCCTCATCTTTACATTTATTAGCTCTGTCTACAATTTTGTTAAGTTGTTGTAATAGAATTCTATGATCTTCAATAATTTCTTCTACCATTTCTTGGTCGGTCAATAAAGGTGTAGATTCTTTAATTTTAGAAATTTCAATATAATCAGATAATTTACTAATTGGGTGATATTGTAATGTTACAATTCGTTCAGCAACTTCATCAATTTTTACTCTAGTATCATTGTAAATTTCTTCAAATTTCTTGTGCAAATCGAAAAAGTTTTTTCCAAGAATATTCCAGTGAAAGTTTCTTAATTTTTGATAGTATACATGATAATCTGCAAGCAAAACATTTAATTCTGTTACTACTGGCAATATTTTTTGATTGTCTATATTTAAATAATTCATAATTGTTTTTTAAGTTTGAAACAAAATTACAATCAAACCACAGTTCTTATTTGCTCAAATAAATGAGATGTTAACTCATATAGATTAATTTTTTAATTAATTGACTATCATTTAGTTGTTATTTTATTTTCTCTGTTTTTTGTATTTTTTTGTAACAAAAAGTGTGTTCTAACTACATATAGATGTAAAGAAATTTAAACATGAAAGAAAACAAACAACTATTAGTATTAACACATTTAAGTCAATTATTAGATTTTGTATCAGGTATTGGAGGTTTTGTAGTGCCATTAATTTTATGGCTTATAAAAAAAGATGAAATAAGAGATATGGATGAGCATGGAAAAGCAATTCTAAATTTTAGAATATCTATGTTTATATATGTGTTATTATGTATACCATTAATACTATTGTTAGGTTTAGGTGCAATTGGTTTAATAATTTTAGGCTTCTTTTATTTAATATTTCCAATTACAAATGCAATAAAAGCAAGTAATAATGAAGAACCTAACTATCCTTTTTCAATTACTTTTATAAAATAATATATAATTTTAGCAATTTATAAAGTCGCCTTTTTCAGGGCGATTTTTTTGTGGGCGTTACTTTATACAGAAAGCATTCTGTTATAAAGTCAGGCTTTGCGCACTCGCTTTTTGCTCATATCTTCACAAAAGAGCTCAAACAAATGCTACAATCCTTAACGCAGGCATATTTGCAAATGAATAGCTTAAGAAAAACGCTTAAATATTTTTAATAATATCTTCATACTCATAGTAAAAAAGCTCAAATTTTGACATTTTAGTTACAAAGAATTCATAACAATCTCGCCAAGTATTTTTATTATGAATGCTGAATTTACCCTTAAAAGGCACATAAATTCTATGAATAGTTTTTCCGTTATTCAATTCATGAGAATCATCAAAAATAACTTCAGGAAGTTCTTGTTCTAAAAGTGTTTTTAAAGAAAGTAATTGATCAAAATATAAAAGATTTGCAATTTCATCTGTAGTTTCAATATCTAAACAAACCATTGCTTTTTTTCGATCTGCTACAAATTTAAAAGCCAAACCTTTTATTTTGGTATTGTACAACAACCATTTTCTCGGAAAAGATTTTCCAAAACTTGTCCAAAATAATTTTCGTAATTGTGCAGCTTCTTCTTTAGAGAACATTTAATTTATAAGTTTCAAAGTTGAGATTTCTCCATAAACTCGGACTAACAATTACTTTGATTCATAAATTATATTTCATGTGATAATATAATGATGAAAATAACTTATTTCAGTTGTTTTTATAAGTCAGAGTTTCTTCCCATTGAGAAGATTAAGATGGGCATTTATCCATGAATTTTAGCCAAAGTTCCTCTTTCTTTCATCATTTCAGCTTCAAAAGCCAATAAGGCATTCCATTTTTCATCAACAATAGCTCTATCTTGATATTGTCTGGCAAATTGTAAGAAAGTAGTATAATGGTTAGCTTCAGAAATCATCAAGTTTTTATAGAATTTTTGCAATTCCTCATCTTCCATATTTTCAGAAAATACCTTAAAACGCTCACAACTTCTAGCTTCAATTAAAGCAGCAACCAATAATCTTTGAATTAAGGCATTAGTTCTATCTTTTGTTTTAGGAAAGAATTTTTGTAATCTTACAGCATAGTCATTTTTTTGTTCACGGCCTAAAACCATTCCTCTTTTAACCATTAATAAATGTACCATTTTAAAATGTTGCATTTCTTCAATAGCTATATTGCTCATTTCTTTAACTAATTCTGTTTCTTCAGAATAATTGATAATTATAGATACAGCATTAGAAGCCGCTTTTTGCTCTAAAAAGGCATGATCTGTTAATATTTGTTGCAAATTTACTTTGGCAATATCTGCCCAAGAAGTTTCCGTTTCGAATTGTAAGCCTAACATGTTATAATTTATATTACAAATTTAAACATTATTTTATGTAAAGAAACTTGTTACTCCTTGGTTTTTTTTTAAATTAGTTGTTTAGATAAAAAACATGATAGAGTTAGCAGGAATAATTATTTTAGGAATATTGGCACAGTGGTTTGCATGGAAATTTAAAATTCCTGCAATATTACCTTTAATTCTAATTGGTTTGTTAGTTGGGCCAATTGCAGCAACTTACATTACAGATGATGGCTCAAAATGGATAGAACCAGTTTGGGATGGTAAAAAAGGATTATTTCCAGGAGAAAGCTTGTATTATTTTGTTTCTTTAGCCATAAGTATCATTCTTTTTGAAGGAGGCTTAACCTTAAAAAGAAATGAGATTAAAAATGTTGGGCCAGTAATTACAAAGCTTATAACGTTAGGAGCAGCAATTACATTTTTTGGTTCTGGTATTGTTGCTCATTATTTTTTTAATTTAGGTTGGGATCTTTCTTTCTTATTTGCTGGCTTAATAATTGTTACAGGCCCAACAGTAATTACACCAATTTTAAGGAATATTCCACTAAAAAAAGATATCTCTACCGTTTTAAAATGGGAAGGTATTTTAATAGATCCAATTGGTGCATTAGTTGCTGTATTAGTTTTTGAGTTTATTAGTGTAGGAGGTGGAGGAGGTTTTACCAAAACCGCTCTAATTGAGTTTGGTAAAATACTACTATTTGGAACTACCTTTGGTTTTACTTTTGCGCATGCTTTGGCTTATGCTATCAATAAAAAAATGATTCCACATTATTTATTGAATGTAGTTTCATTATCAACTGTATTATTAGTTTTTGTTGAATCTGAAGTCTTTGCACATGAATCTGGTCTTTTAGCTGTTGTAGTAATGGGAATGGTTTTAGGAAATGGAAAACTAAAAAACCTCAAAGAATTACTATATTTTAAAGAATCTTTAAGCGTTTTATTAATTTCTATTCTGTTTATTTTATTAGCTGCAAATATAAACATGAAAGATTTAATGCTCCTATACACATGGAAAACTGCTATTTTATTTGCAATTGTTGTATTTGTTATAAGGCCTTTAGCTGTTTTTGCAAGTACTATGAATTCTAAATTAAAACTGAATGAAAAAATTTTTATAAGTTGGGTTGGACCAAGAGGTATTGTTGCTGCAGGTATTGCGTCACTATTTGGTAGTAAATTACTAAAACAAGGTGTTGAAGGTGCAGAGTATATAACTCCTCTTGTATTTATGATTGTTTTAGGAACTGTACTTTTAAATGCTACTACAGCAAGATTATTTGCAAAATTAGTTGGAGTTTTTCTTAAAAGTTCTAATGGTATTTTATTTGTAGGTGCATCTAAACCATCTAGGCTGATTGCCTCATATTTAAGAGATAAAGGAAAACGTGTAGTATTAATAGATTCTAATAAAAAGTTTATTGAACAAGCTGAAGATGATGATTTAGAGGCTTTAAATGTAAATATTTATGATGATGAGTTAAGAGACAATATCGAGTTAAATGATGTTGGTTATTTAGTAGCTTTAACAGGTAATGATGCAGTAAATAAATATGCATTAACAAGTTTTTCTAACATTTTTGGAGAGCATGGAGCCTATAGATTGGCATCATCAATAGAAGTTATTAATGCAACTGATGAAGAAAGGAAAAGTTTTTTTACACCACAAGACGATTTTATCAATTTAAGTGAAGCATTTAGAGAAGATCCTACAATACATGAGATTGATTTAAAAACAGAGAGTGAGTATAATAACTTTTTAAATATACTGTCTAAAGAAGAAAAATCGATACCACTTTTTGTTGAAAATAAAAAAGGGATCTATTTAGTTACCGAGTTTGAAAGAGAAAATTTTGATAAAAAAGACATCACTTTATCATATCTAGGTAAAGTAATGCAAGCTGATTTTAAAGAAGAGATAGTAGAAAGCACAGATAATAATTAATTATAAATCTAACTCAAAGGTCTGTCTCAACTTTTCTAAAAGAGGATTCTTTTCTTTAAGTTTATTAAATTTTTCTTGATTTGTGTAAGCAAACTTTTTTTCAATAGTTTCGTTTAAATTTACATGAATATCAATTCCGTAATTATTTAATTTTTCTCTTAAAAACTGTAATAATTTTGGTCTTCCTCGTTTAAATTGGTCTTGCATCAATTTATTAGGTACTGTAAAGTTGATAGCAAATTTACCCTCAAGTTTTGGTACATCAGTAGCTACAATAGAAGCCATACTTCTTTCTCCTTTTTTATTTAAAAGAGTAGCATAATCTTTCCAAATTTGTTGTAATTTTTGTTCTGTAAAATCATCTTTTGGATGGTTGTCAAAATTCTCTTCAATATCAGTTTTTTTAACTTCCTTTTTTTGATGTACACTCTTTAGTGACAGGGAAGAAGAACGTTTTTCAACAAATTTTAAAACTGGTTTTTTTAACTTGGGTTTTGGTTCTTCAACAGCAAGAGGCTCTTTTACTTCTATTTTTTTAGCAATAATTTTTTCAACCTGTTTTGCTGTTGGAGATAAAGCTTGGAAAAAAGTAGCAGGAATTATGTAATTAGCTGGCTTTTTTTTTTCTCCATCAAAAGTGATAGAGGCAATTTGCATTAGTGTAAGTTCAACTAATAATCGTTGATTTTTGCTAGTTCTATAATTCAAATCACAATCATTAGCTTTGTTAATGGCTTGCATTAAAAAAGGAACACTAGCTTTTGTAGCTTGCTCTAAATACTTCTTTTTGTCACTATCGCCAACTTCCAATAAATCTAAAGTAACTTTATCTTTTGCAACTAATAAATCTCTAAAATGACTTGCTAATCCGTTTATAAAATGATGTCCTTCAAAACCTTTTCCTAAAATAACATTGTAAGCGTTTAATACATCAGGTATTTTATTGTTCAACAATAGATCTGTCATGTTAAAATACGTATCGTAATCTAACACATTAAGATTTTCTGTTACTGCTTCTCTAGTTAGATTTTTACCTGAAAAACTAACAACTCTATCAAAAATAGACAATGCATCACGCATTGCGCCATCAGCTTTTTGAGCAATAATGTGTAAAGCATCATCTTCTGCAGTTATATTTTCTCTCTCGCAAATTACTTTTAGATAGTTTTTAGCATCTAAAACTCCAATTCTTTTAAAATCGAAAATTTGACAACGAGATAAAATCGTCGGAATTATCTTATGCTTTTCAGTTGTTGCTAATATAAAAATTGCATGTGCAGGTGGTTCTTCTAACGTTTTTAAAAAAGCATTAAATGCGGCTTGAGATAGCATGTGTACTTCATCTATGATATACACTTTATAATTACCAACTTGTGGTGGAATACGTACTTGATCTGTTAAGCTTCTTATATCATCAACGGAATTGTTAGAAGCTGCATCAAGCTCAAAAATATTAAAAGCAAAATCTTCATCTTCAGAAGTATTACCATCTTGTTGATTAATTTTTTTAGCCAATATTCTAGCACAAGAAGTTTTACCTACACCTCTAGGCCCAGTAAATAATAATGCTTGTGCTAAATGGTTACTTTTAATAGCATTTTCGAGCGTATTTGTTATAGCTTGTTGCCCAACAACATCCTCAAAATTTTGAGGACGATATTTGCGTGCAGAAACTATAAAATGCTCCATAGTACTTTTAAATATTTAAACAAAAATAGCTATCTCACAGATTATGTACAACTAGCTTTCTTAACAAAATGCTAAAGTTGTAAACAATTGTAAAAAGTTTGAATTAATTTCGACAAAAATAGTAATTCGTGTTTTTTATCGGATTAAAAGTTCAGAAATTTGTACCAAGGAGTTTTATTTTCTTGGCACAAATTATAACAGAAAAACAAAATTTATGAAATTTATTAGAGTATCTCTTATTGTTATTTTTTTAATGTCCTTATTGTCTTGTTATGCAAATACACAAGTAGAATCAAATAATAATACCATTTACAAACCTTCTAATGAAACAAAAATTGCCTATTTTGCTAGTGGTTGTTTTTGGTGTGTAGAAGCAATTTTTGAAAGTGTAAAAGGAGTAGAGGAGGCTGTTTCTGGTTATGCAGGTGGGTTTACCAAAAACCCAACATACCAAACCATAGGAACAGGAAAAACAGGTCATTCAGAAACTGTAGCTGTGTATTACAACCCCAAAGTGGTTAGTTTTGCTACACTTGTAGATGTTTTTTTTGGTTCTCATGACCCAACTACTAAAAATGGTCAGCATCCAGATTATGGAACTCAATATAGATCTATTGCTTTTTATTCGAATGATGCTGAAAAGAAAATAATAGAAAATAAAATTGCCAAACTAAATAAGGAAATTTACAATAATAAAATTGTTACAGAAGTTACTAAACATACCAAGTTTTATAAAGCTGAAGAATACCACCAAGATTTTGAAAAAAGAAACCCTAACCAAGGTTATGTAAAAGCTGTTTCCATACCTAGATTAAATCGATTTAAAGCTAAATTTCCAGAGTTATTAAAGGAAGAAGAAAAGTATTAAAATATTTACTTTAGCTAGCGTTTTTGTGTATGGTTTGTTGCGTGGTTAAGCACTAAAGTTAGCAAATAAATCACAGATAGAAAGTCCGCAAGGATTTTCGTATTTAGGCGATAATTAGTCATTAATTATACACGTTGATGCCCACAGTAATTATTACCACTTTTGCTAATGAATCAATTTCTTTTTGATTCAGTTTAGTTTTATTATTCGAGTATATTTTCAAGCTAACTTCATTGATTCTGTCTGGATTCATTCTCCAACCTTTCCACTCTCTTGGTGTTTTAAGTTTAATTTGATAATTCTCCTTATATTCTGTTGGAATAATTATAGAATTTTTATTCAATTCAGCATTTTTATTAAATGGAAAACTCCAATTCAATTCAGAGTTTTTTAAATTCCCACCCTTATAAATTACAACGAAGTATTCATCTTTATATTCAGTTAGGTCAACATAAAGTTTTTTATTGTCAGATAAATAAATTGTCAGTACAATTCCTGAAAAAATCAATTCATAAATTGAGAGTTTAGTAGGTTTTATTTTATTAACTAAAATTCGGTCAAGTACTAAAAATGGAATGCAAATAAAAACTCCGAATAAAACTAAAACTCCACCTAAACTTGCACCTCCATTTAATGTCAATCCATAAATTCCAAATGGAATACCAATAAATAAAACAAAAATTCCTATTATTAAAAATAGGGTTGGTTTATTCCTTAAATTCTGTTTGAAGTTTTTTATTTTTTATTGTGGACAACTTCTGATATGATGTCATTTTAAACTTATATCAGAAGTTAACGAAGTTCGTTTTTTTTTTATTAGAATGTCAATAGTTAAACCACTCTTTTTAGAATATTAAAACTGATATTGAAAGCCTACTTAAGCAACAAAAATAATGACTAGATTTTAAACCTTCTGTTACTCTAAAGGCTGTATAAGTTGTTTCAAATAGAATAATACTATTTAATAATATTCCATTTTATCTTATTTAACTTGAGTTCGAATTAAAAAGTACTGTTCATTAGTTAGATAAAAATTTTGTTATATGAGATTGTTGTCATTTCGACTGAAATGGAGAAATCTTATACTAATTTTGAGATTTCTCAACTCCACTACGTTTTGTTCGAAATGACAATAATCTAATTGTCAATTAAATAAATTGCCTATAATAATTAGAAAAGTTATATCGAACTCAAGTTATTTAAGTTTTGTATAAAATATTATTTAAAATTAATCTAAATAATATTTGTTTAACTAAACATGAGTTGTATATTTGCGGAAAATTAAATAGTTATTTTAAATTAATCTAAATAAAAATGAAAAAAGTAATTCTATCATTAGCGGTTGTAACAACATTATTTTCTTGTAGCAGTAATGATAATGATACACCAACAACTCAAGCACCAGGTTCGTATTCTTTCGAAAGAAATGGAAGTACCACAGTAAGTTATAGTGGACAGACTACAAGAATTCAAATGGGTAATGAACTGAATGATGCTTTAAAACAAACTTTAGAAACAGTAGCAAGTTTAAATGCAAAATTTGCACATTCAGCAGGAGATAATAATTTTACTGATCCAGCTTTGAATGCTTCTTCAAAAAGCCTTAGAAGCAAAACTGCTGCTTCTTCAGATTTCTTTTCAGCAAATACTACAGATGCTACTGCCATAAAAGCTGAATTTGATTCTTGGATAGCTGCGCAAGTAAATGAAGTTTTTCCAAATTGGAATACTGATGCAGCTGCTGGAACAGCAGGTAAAATTCAAGAAGCTGGTGGTGGTTCTATAAGATATGTAAATGCAAAAGGTTTAGAACTAAACCAAGCTATTAATAAAGGGTTAATTGGAGCTTTGATGACAGATCAGATGCTTAATAATTATTTAAGCCCAGCAGTTTTAGATGCAGGTTCTAATAGAGCAGATAATGATGCAGAAACAGTTGCAAGTGGACAAAACTATACAAATATGGAGCATAAGTGGGATGAAGCTTTTGGATATTTATATGGTAATGAACCAGATGCAACCTCACCAGTTTTAAATACAGATGATTTTTTAAATAAATATTTAAGTAGAGTGGAAGGAGATGGCGATTTTGCAGGAATTGCAACAGATATTTATAATGCATTCAAATTAGGTAGAGCAGCAATTGTGGCTAAAGATTATACAACTAGAGATGCACAAACTGCAATTATTAGAGAAAAAGTTTCTGAAATTATTGGTATTAGAGCTGTATACTATTTACAACAAGCAAAAAGCTCTTTAGCTAATAATAAAGGTGCTGCTTTTCATGATTTATCAGAAGGATTTGGGTTTATTTATAGCCTGCAATTCACAAGAAAATCAGATTTAACTGCTCCATATTTTTCAAAATCTGAAGTAGAAGGATTTATAAGCACATTAATGACTGGAAATGGTTTTTGGGATGTTTCTACAACTACTTTAGATCAAATTTCAACATCAATTGCAGCAAAATTTAACTTTACTGTAGATCAAGCTGGAAGCTGAAATTTTTTAAAAATTTCGAGTAGTGAAAGACGTTTTTTTAAACGTTTTCACTACTTTTGTATCTTTATTTAGAATAAATAGAAATAAGATGTTAAAAAAAATTGGAATACTTTTTA
The DNA here is from genome assembly GCF_002954685.1 of Polaribacter porphyrae. Lineage (GTDB taxonomy): Bacteria > Bacteroidota > Bacteroidia > Flavobacteriales > Flavobacteriaceae > Polaribacter > Polaribacter porphyrae. Next base: position 695,825 of record NZ_MSCN01000001.1, read on the forward strand.
TAATTTCGATAGTAATAATTGCTTGTAATTCAACAGATGAAGGTGAAACAGGAATTATAGATAATTTTAATAGAGGAGCGATGCTAACGCATATTGCTGATAACATTATCAACCCATCATACGAAAGTTTCAAAAATCAAATGGTTGCTTTAAAATTAGCTGGAGATACTTTTGCAACTACTCCAAATCAAACCAATTTAGAGACATTGAGAACATTTTATGTAAATGCTTATATAGATTGGCAGAATATTGAAATGTTTAATATTGGAAAAGCAGAAGAGTTGAATTATTCATTTTTTATGAATATTTATCCATTGTCTAGTGTAGATTTAGAATCCAATATTTCTTCTGGTACTTACAATTTAGATAATGACAATTATCATGATGAACAAGGTTTTCCTGCTTTAGATTATTTACTTTATGGTGTTGCAAATTCTGATACTGAAATTTTATCAAAATATACTACGGATACCAATGCAACAAATTATAAAAAATATCTTTTAGATGTTTTAAACCAAATGAATAGTCTAACTGAACAAGTGGTTACAGGTTGGTCTTCTTTTAGAAGTGAATTTATTGCTAGCACCTCAAATACTGCAACAAGTTCTTTAAATAAATTTTTGAATGATTACATAGAGTATTATGAAAGAAAATTAAGAGCAAATAAATTTGGAATACCTGCAGGTGTTTTTTCTTCTACTACTTTGCCAGAAAAAGTTGAAGCATTTTACAAAAAAGATATCTCTAAAGAGTTGGCTCTAGAAAGTTTAAATGCTTTTATTAGTCTTTTTCAAGGAAAATATAAAGGAAATGTAACTGCAACCGGATTAAGTTTTGAACAATATTTAGAAGCATTAGATAGAAAAGATTTGGCTACTGCAATTACCAGTCAATTATTTGCTGCAAAAGCTGAAATTCAAACCTTAAATAATAATTTTAATCAGCAAATAATTGATGATAATTCTAAAATGACTAGAGCTTATGATGAACTTCAAAAAGCTGTTGTTTTGTTAAAAGTTGATATGGCTTCTGCTCTAGATATACAAATTGTATTTATTGATGCAGATGGAGATTAATTCCGAAAAAAAATAGATAAAAAGTTACAAAGATATTTTTCATAACCATGAAAAATATCTTTTGTTTTTAGATGAAAAACTACATTAAAAAATATTTAAATCAGCAAACTAATGTTGCACCTTTAGCAGTTTTTAGGATTTTTTTTGGTTTATTGATGTTTGCTAGCATTGTTCGTTTTTGGGCAAATGGTTGGATTGAAGAATTGTATTTAGCCCCAAAATTTCATTTTTCTTATTATGGTTTTGAATGGGTAAAACCTATAGGAGATTTTACTTATGTACTCTTTATAGTTTGTGGTATAGCAACTCTATTTGTGGCAGTAGGTTACAAATATAGACTTGCAATAATTACTTTTTTTCTATCTTTTACCTATATAGAATTGATGGATAAAACCACGTATTTAAATCATTATTATTTTATCAGTGTTTTGAGTTTTTTAATGATTTTTCTACCAGCAAATGTCTATTTTTCTATTGATAGCTATGTAAAGAAAAGAAGTTATCAAAACGTACCTAAATGGACAATTGATAGTATAAAGTTATTGTTAGGAATTGTTTATTTTTATGCAGGATTGGCAAAATTAAATTCAGATTGGTTGTTTAGAGCTCAACCTTTAAAGATTTGGTTGCCTTCTAAATACGACTTACCATTAATTGGCAACAACTTTATGCAACAAGAGTGGTTTCACTTTGCCATGAGTTGGGGAGGCATGTTGTACGATTTAACAATTCCTTTTTTATTGCTTTATAAACGAACAAGAATCTTTGCTTTTGTATTAGTAGTTTTCTTCCATATTTTTACAAGAGTGCTATTTCCTATAGGAATGTTTCCTTACATCATGATTGTAGCAACCTTAATATTTTTTGATGCTAATTTTCACCAGAAAATAATCTCATTTCTGCAAAAATTTTTATCACACTTGTCATTTCGACTGAAATGGAGAAACCTCAATGTCAGTTCGAGTGATTTTGAGGCACGAAAAATTGTATTGAGAACTTCAAACTACAACTTTTCAAAATCAAAAAAACAACTCATATTTCCAATCATAGTAATATTCTTCACAATCCAACTTCTATTTCCTTGGCGATATTTAGCATATCCAGGAGAACTGTTTTGGACAGAACAAGGGTATCGTTTTTCTTGGAGAGTTATGTTGATGGAAAAAGCAGGCTATACTACTTTTAAAATTGTTGATGGTAAAACAGGAAAATCTTTTATGGTAGATAATAAAGATTTTTTAACCTCATTTCAAGAAAAACAAATGAGTTTTCAACCCGATTTTATATTAGAGTATGCTCATTATTTAGGAGATCATTTTACAAGTCAAGGACATAAAAATGTGGAAGTTTATGCAGAAAGTTATGTGGCTTTAAATGGAAGGATGAGTACTAAATTCATTAACCCAAAAATTAATTTGTATCAAGAAAGGGAATCTTTTAAACATAAAAACTGGATACTTCCGTTTTCATCAGAAATAAAAATAAAAGGAATTTAAAATGAAGTTTCAAACACAAATTACTATACTATTTTTACTATTAAACTCATCGATTTACAGTCAATTTACGGTTAGTGGTATTGTCGTTGATAATGACAAAAAACCATTGAATAAAGTGCAATTATATAGTGAAAATGGAAGGTTTTTAACAGAGACTTTAATAACAGGTAAGTTTACTTTTACTACAAAAAAAGAGCGTATAACTATAATAGTTTATTCAGAAAGTTATAGAATTAAAAATATTAAATTAAACAAAACCAATTATCAAAATGTAACAATTACGTTAGAAGGTTTTGAAGAGGAGTTGTCTGAAATTCAAATAAAGTCAAGAAAACAAAGAGTTTTTGAATTAAAACGATTGAAAGATGTAGAAGGTACATCTATTTATGCAGGTAAAAAAACGGAAGTTGTTTTGGTAAATCAATCTACTGCAAATTTAGCTACTAATAATGCAAGACAGATTTATAATCAAGTTGCAGGTTTAAATATTTTTGAAAATGATGATGCAGGTTTACAACTCAACATTGGAGGTAGAGGACTTGACCCAAATAGAACATCTAATTTTAACACACGTCAAAATTTATATGACATAAGTGCTGATGTTTTAGGTTATCCAGAAAGCTATTATACACCAGCAGCAGAAGGTTTACAAGAAATTCAAATTGTTAGAGGAGCTGCTTCATTACAATATGGAACTCAATTTGGAGGTCTCATTAATTTTGTGATGAAACAACCAAATGCAAATAAAGAATTAGAAATAATTACTAGAAATACAGCAGGCAGTTTTGGTTTATATACCAATTTTACCAGTTTAAGTGGTACAAAAAATAAATTGAGTTATTATGCATATTTTAATTATAAAACAGGAGATGGTTTTAGACCAAATTCACAATTCGATTCTAAAAATGCTTTTTTACATTTAGGATATGATTTTGATGCCAAAAACAAGTTAATTTTAGAAGTAACTTATTTAAATTATTTGGCACAACAAGCAGGAGGCTTAACTGATGAAATGTTTTCTCAAAACCCATTTCAGAGCAATAGAACTAGAAATTGGTTTAAAGTAAATTGGTTACTATATAACTTAAAATACAATTATAAAATTACTAAAGATGCAACATTTAGTTTTAATTTCTTTGGATTAAATGCTTCAAGAAAAGCAGTTGGTTTTAGAGTAGTTAGAGTGGCAACTAATGATGATTTTGGTGCAAGAGACTTAATTATTGGAGATTTTAACAACTTCGGATTTGAAGCACGATTTGTAAACAACTATAAATTTTTAGGTATAAAAGCTACTTATTTGATTGGTAGCAAGTATTATAGGGCTTCAAATGCTTCATTTCAAGGACCAGGTACTGATGGTTCTGATGCTAACTTTACAAAAGCCTCGAGTCAATTCCCAAACTATCGTTTTCAATCAGATTTTGAGAACCCCAATGAAAATATTGCTGTTTTTGGAGAAAATATTTTCTACATAAACGATAAATTTTCAATAACACCAGGTTTTCGATTTGAATACATTAATACAGGTAGTAATGGTACTCGTAAACGTACTAATTTTGATGGAGCAGGTAACCCTATAGGCACTGTTATTGATGATGATGATATCACTAAAGAGAGATCTTTTGCCTTATTTGGCATTGGTTTTAGCTATAAAAATAACAAGTCTCTTGAATTTTATGCTAATGTTTCACAAAACTATAGATCCATTACGTTTTCTGATGTAAATATTATAAATCCTTCTAATGCAGTTGATGTAAATTTAGAAGATGAAAAAGGCTTTACAGCAGATTTTGGAACAAGAGGTAACATCAATAAAAATATTTCTTATGATGCCAATTTATTTGCACTATTCTATAATAATAGAATTGGGGATGTATTTACAACAATTCCACCAGTAAATAATGTAGGATTATTAAGAACCAATGTTGGTAAAGCAAGAATATTAGGTATAGAATCTTTAATAGATTTTAACTTAAAAGGAATTTTAGAAATGAACAACAATTATGTGTTGAATGTGTTTTTTAATACTTCATTTATAAATTCAGAATATACTGAATCTATTCAAAATGGTATAGTAGGTAAAAAAGTAGAGTTTGTGCCAGATGTGAATTTTAAAACAGGCATTCGTTTTGGTTATGATAATTTTTTAATTAGTGCACAATATAGCTATTTATCAGAGCAATTTAATGATGCTTCAAATTCAACAACTTCAGATGCTTCGAATGCAGTTAGAGGTCCAATACCAGCTTATGATATTTTAGATTTATCAGCTTCTTACAAATACAAATTTTTAAAGCTTGAAGGTGGTGTAAACAACCTTTTAAATACTATTTATTTTACAAGAAGAGCTTCTGGTTACCCAGGCCCAGGTATTATACCTTCTGCTCCTAAAAACTATTATTTAACACTAGAGGTTAAAATTTAAAATCATTTTAAATAAGAAGATTTTTTAAGTGATATTTTACAAAAATATATTTAAGTCGTATTTTTATAAAAAAGTATAATAATGTTACAAAAGATTGATGTACTTAACAAATTACAAAAAGTAAGAAAAAAAACTTTTTCTGCTGATAAACTTTTAGAAAATTACAAGTATCTCTTAAATAAAGTAGATGCTAAAAGAAATGAAACAATTCTTAAACTTAACTCAAAAAATAACGAAGCATTTAATGTTTTTAATATTGATAAGATTGATGCAAATGCCATATTCCATATTAGTCAGATAAAAAGAATATGTGCAGATTACAGACTTCGTTTTTTAGATTCAGCAAATTTTATTAATCCATATCCAGAAGAATTAATTACTAAAATTCATATGGTTGAAAGTTTACATAACACAACTTTATGTAATTTTAAAATAGTTGCACCTTATGAGGCTTTTAAGCAAAAGAAGGCAGATGATCCTTTATTATTCGCACCTATGGGAAATGGTTATTATCACTTAATTCACAAATGGGGAACAGACTTACACCCTTTAAGAAAATTTAAATTTTGGGCGTTTAAAAATGTTGAAACATTAGGTTTTGCCCTAGCAATTTTAAGTATTTTATGTACTGCAATTTCATATCCGCTCTTTTTTAATAGAGAACCTAATTTTGGTTACTTGTTAATGTTATTTATGTTTTATTTTAAGGGTGTTGCAGGCATGTTCTTTATTTTCTTTGGTAGTTCTGGTAAAAATTTCAGTGAATATTCCTGGCAGAGTCAATATGATAAAATACGATAATACTTTAAATATCATATTTACATCAAATTAAACGTATTACAAGCTATAATATCATTTATTAGTTGTAAATTTGCCTGCAATTAAATTTTAATTGCAAGATGGTTTCACACGAAAATAAAATTCTAGGAGAAGGGCTAACTTATGATGATGTTCTTTTAGTTCCAGCCTTTTCTAAAGTACTTCCAAGAAAAGTAAATATCCAAACAAAATTTACTAGAAATATTACTATAAACGTACCTATTGTGTCTGCAGCTATGGATACTGTAACAGAATCTGCTTTAGCTATTGCTATGGCTAGAGAAGGAGGCATAGGTGTGCTTCATAAAAATATGACCATTGCACAACAAGCACAAGAAGTTAGAAAAGTGAAACGTGCTGAAAGTGGTATGATTTTAGATCCAGTTACGTTACCATTAACAGCTGTTGTTGCAGATGCAAAGAATAATATGAGAGAACATAGTATAGGAGGAATTCCTGTAGTTGATAAAGAAGGGAAACTAGAAGGTATTGTAACTAACAGAGATTTACGCTTTGAGCACGAAAATAACAGACCTATAGTAGAAGTAATGACAAGTGAAAACTTAATTACTGCAGATGTTGGTACTTCTCTAAAAGATGCAGAAGCCATTCTACAAGAAAATAAAATTGAAAAACTATTAATAGTTGATAAAGACTATAAACTAAAAGGATTAATTACTTTTAGAGATATTACAAAGGTTACACAAAAACCGATTGCAAATAAAGATTCCTATGGTAGGTTACGAGTAGCTGCAGCACTAGGAGTTACTGGTGATGCTGTAGAAAGAGCAGAAGCATTAGTAAATGCTGGTGTTGATGCTGTGATTATTGATACAGCACACGGTCATACAGAAGGTGTTGTTAAAGTATTACAACAAATAAAAAGTAAATTTCCTAATTTAGATGTTGTAGTAGGTAATATTGCAACTCCAGAAGCTGCTAAATTTTTAGTAAATGCTGGTGCAGATGCAGTTAAAGTTGGTATTGGTCCTGGCTCTATATGTACAACAAGAGTTGTAGCAGGTGTTGGTTTTCCTCAATTTTCTGCTGTTTTAGAAGTTGCAAATGCAATAAAAGGCAGTGGTGTTCCTGTAATTGCTGATGGTGGAATACGCTATACAGGTGATATACCTAAAGCAATAGCTGCTGGTGCAGATTCTGTAATGTTGGGCTCTTTATTAGCAGGTACAAAAGAATCTCCAGGAGAAACTATTATTTACGAAGGTAGAAAATTTAAATCTTATAGAGGTATGGGTTCTGTAGAAGCCATGAAACAAGGATCTAAAGACAGGTATTTTCAAGATGTAGAAGATGATATTAAAAAGTTAGTACCAGAAGGAATTGTAGGACGTGTGCCTTACAAAGGTGAATTGTTTGAAAGCATTCATCAGTTTATTGGAGGTTTACGAGCAGGAATGGGCTATTGTGGTTCTAAAGATATTGAAACTTTAAAAGAAACTGGAAAATTCGTAAGAATTACAGCTAGTGGAATAAATGAAAGTCACCCACATGATGTGGCCATTACTAAAGAAGCACCAAATTATAGTAGGAGATAAAGTTTATTTCTATATTTTTTCTCTTTATTATTTTTGAATTAATTCTTCAATACTTTCTAAAATAATCTTGCAACCTTCACTAATTTCTTTATCAGTAATTGTTAAAGGAGGTGTAATTCGTATTGCTTTTGCCTCAAAAAGTAAAAAAAATAAGATTATACCCTTTTCTAAACATCTATGAATAATTTTAGCAGCAAGTTCAGGAGTGTCAACTATTACAGCTAACATTAACCCTTTTCCTCTGATTTCTTTAATAGCAGAATGTTTTAGATGTTTTTTGATTAATTTTTCTTTTCGTAAACTTTCAAAAATTAAATTAGTACTTAAAATTTCTTTTAATGTTGCATTTGCAGCTGCAGCAATAACAGGATGTCCTGCAAATGTAGAAATATGACCAAGTTTCGGATTATCTTTTAATAAACTCATATTGTTATAAGATGCAATAAATGCACCAATTGGCATTCCACCTCCTAAACCTTTACCAGTTATCAAAATATCTGGAGTTACATTATAATTTTCAAAACCCCAAAAAGTACCTGTTCTTCCAATACCTGTTTGTATTTCGTCCAAAATTAATAACGTTCCAACTTCTTCACAACGTTTTTTTACTTTAGCTAAATAATTATTTTTAGGTTCAATAAACCCAGCACCACCTTGTATGGTTTCTAAAATTACAGCAGCAGTGTTTGTGGTAATTTTTTGTAAACAAAATTCACAGTTAAATTCGATAAATTTCGTACCAGGAATTAAAGGTCTAAAAGCCCTGTTTTGCTGTTCTGCACCAGAAACAGACATTGCACCCATAGTATTACCATGATAAGAATTTTTTGCAGCAATTATTTCTGCTCTTTTGGTTACTCTTTTGGCTAGTTTTAAAGCTCCTTCAGTAGCTTCTGTACCTGAATTTGTTAGATAAACAGATGATAATTCTTTAGGCAAAGTAGTTGCTAATAATTTACAGAGTTCAACTTGTGGTTGTTGAATAAACTCGCCATAAACCATCACATGACTGTATCTATCAACTTGATTTTTAATTGCTTTTGAAACTTTTGGATGATTATGACCTAAACTATTTGCAGAAACACCAGCAACAAAATCTAGATATTTTTTACCTGCAGTGTCATAAATATAAGTCCCATCTGCATGAGAAATTTCTATGGCAAGTGGGTAAGGAGAAGTTTGTGCTTGATATTTAAAAAAATCTGACTTCACGCATTATTTATTATTCATACCAATTGGTGGTCTTTTCTTTTTTTTCTTATCTATAATAGCAGGTAATTTTTTATCTTTATTTTTATCTTTTGGTATTTTTTTATCACTTGAGTCTTTACTAAAAATATCTTCTTTAGATTTTGGCTGTTCATCTTCTCGCCAAATAAAACCTTTTAATTTTTTTACTTCTTCAGGTAATTGAGAAGGAGGATAAGTAACTCCATCAGATTGATTTAAATACTTTATAGATTCAATTTGCCCATCTTTTAAGCTAAACTCAATATTACTAGAAATTTCTTTGGTAATGGTTTCTAAAACTTGTGTTTCTTCATTTCTATTAAAATATACAGATTCAGCATTTCCTTTAACCAACAAAGTTTTTAACTTGTTTTTAAAGAATTTGCCATACATGTTTCTGCCTTTAATTTGATTGAAATCTTTTTTAGAAATTGAATCTTTTGAAATGATAAATGCATTATTAAATACTTTTAAAGAATCTAATTTTTCTGTTTCTATATTAGATTGTAAGTAGATACTATCACCAGTAATTTGATTTTGATCAGACCAAATCACAGGATTTCTATACATTTTTGTATAACCAGTAGTTTGATTGGTATGAATGGAATCGCATTTGCCTTGCAAATCTGATTTAAAAATTTTTACATTATGATAGGTTCTTACAATTCGTTTCTTTGGTTTTCCAGTTACTAACAATGTATCTCCGTGAATAAACATAGAATCTTTATCTATAATAGAAATGGCAACTGCTCTTTTTATAATAAATAGTGAGTCTTTAAGTTCAAATAACTCTGCATAATTGCCTTTTGTTACAAAGTTTTGCACAGTGTCTACAACTTGAATATTGTTTGTTGCAGAAGCAAAACCTCTTTTTTTATCATAATATAAACTATCACCTTCAACAGTTCTTTCTTTTAAATAGAGTTTTGCGTTTTTGGTAAAATGAGAAATATCAGTTTTAGTATTATAAAATCCTTTTTCTGTGTATAATTTATTTTTGTTTTGTGTATTTGTTATAGTTGATGGACCATACAAATATGCCAAACCAGAATTTGTATAATAATCTAAATGATTAGATTCTAAATTATTTTCAGGATTTACTACTGTAACTCTGTTTGTTGCAGTAAATTTTTTGGTTTCTAAATAGTAGTTCCCTTTTTTACTTTTTAAAGTATTTTTTACATCTTTTATAGTACCATAACTTTGATAATATAGTTTTTGATTGATTCTATCAAATTGTAAGGTGTCAGTAGTTAGTGTCATTGTAGGATCTGTTAAAACCACATTGCCCCAAGAAAGTGCTTGTTTAGCATTTACATCATAATCAGCATAATCACTAGTTTGAGTAATTGTATCTCCTTGCTTAATAAAAACTTTACCTATAGCTTTAAAAAAATTCTCTTTTCTGTAATATAATGCTTGTTGACTTTTTAAATCTATACCTTGATGTTTCATTTTTACATCACCAATTAAAATAGTAGCACCAGGATATTTTTCTTCATCTGTATATTGATATTCAGAGGTATATACAATTTTTCTTGTCTGTTTTTTTTGAGAAAAAAAAGAAACTGTGTATAAAATAAGAAATAAAAAAAATATTCTTTTCAAAAGATTTGTTTTGCGACAAAAATAATGAAAAGAATATCTCAAAATCTTAATATTAAGATAAATGTAGTTATCTAACAATAGTTTGTTTTCTATCAGGCCCCACAGAAACTATTTTTACTGGCACTCCTGTTTCTTTTTCGATAAAAGCTACATAATCCATTAGGTTTTGTGGCAATTCATCTGCTGAAGTCATTTTTGTTAAATCATCTTCCCAACCTTTAAACTCTGAATAGTTGACAGAAACATTTTCTGGTTCTATGTTATATGGTAAATGTGTAATTTCTTTGCCTTTGTAATTGTATGATGTACATACTTTTAGTGTATCAAAACCAGAAAGAACATCACCTTTCATCATCATTAATTGAGTAACACCATTTACATCAACAGCATATTTTAAAGCTACTAAATCTAACCAACCACACCTTCTTGGTCTTCCAGTTGTAGCTCCAAATTCATGACCAACTCTTGCCATTGTTGCTCCATCTTCATCAAATAATTCGGTAGGAAAAGGACCAGAACCTACTCTAGTTGTATAGGCTTTAAAAATTCCAAAAACATCTCCAATTCTGTTTGGAGCAACCCCTAAACCAGTACAAGCACCAGCAGCAGTTGTATTAGATGAAGTTACAAAAGGATACGTTCCAAAATCAATATCTAATAAAGAACCTTGTGCACCTTCAGCTAAAATTGTTTTTTTATTTTTTATGGCTTGGTTTAAAAACTCTTCGCTATCAATAAACGCTAATGTTTTTAATTTATCAATCCCTTTTTTAAATTCAGTTTCTAGTTCTTTTAAATCATATTCAATTTGAACATCAAAAAATTCTAACATTTTAATATGCTTTTCTGTTAAAGCATCATATTTTTCTTTCCAGTTTTCTAGTTCTAAATCTCCAACACGCATTCCATTTCTGCCAGTTTTGTCCATATAAGTTGGTCCAATTCCTTTTAGAGTAGAACCAATTTTTGCTTTTCCTTTAGAAGTTTCAGAAGCTGCATCTAACAATCTATGTGTAGGTAAAATTAAATGAGCTTTTCTAGAAATTAATAATTTTGATGTATAATCAATATTGTGTTTGTCTAAATTTTCTAATTCTTTTTTAAAGATTACAGGGTCAATTACAACTCCATTACCAACAACATTTAGTGCTGTTTTATGAAAAATTCCTGAAGGAATAGTATGTAAAACATGTTTGTTCCCATCAAAAATTAAAGTATGCCCAGCATTAGGACCTCCTTGAAAACGTGCAATAATATCGTAATTTTTGGTAAGAACATCTACAATCTTACCTTTTCCTTCATCTCCCCATTGCAATCCTAGTAATAAATCTACAGCCATTTTGTAATTGTGTAATTGTTAAAGCGTTTAAGTATTTAGTTGAAAATTATTTTTTCTTTTTTGTTCCGTAAAAATAAAGCGAGTGATTTTGAATATCAATATCAAAGATATCTTCAATTGTTTTTTTGATGATTTGAATTCTTGGGTCACAAAACTCTTTAACATCACCTGTATCTGTAAAAATTACATGATCATGATTTTTATCAAAATAGCTTTTCTCATAACGAGCCATAGATTGCCCATCAAATTGATGTTTTCTAACCAAATTACAATCTAACAATAAATCTATAGTATTGTAAAGTGTTGCTCTACTTACCCTATAGTTTTTATTTTTCATTTTGATATATAAAGATTCTATATCAAAATGCTCATCAGCATCATATATTTCTTGAAGTATAGCATAGCGTTCAGGAGTTTTTCTATGTTTATTATCTTCTAGATAAGAAGTAAAAACCTTTTTTACTATTTCTTGGTTCTCAAGAGAATTACTCATATTAATACTATTTATAGACAGACAAATTTACAGTTATTTCTGAATTAAAATACACTTTTATAAGAATGATATTTACATTCTATTAACACGATCTACTTTTTGTACACCTTCTACTTTTTGAATACGTTTTATTAGTTTATTTAATTGCGAACTGTTCTTTACACTTAAAGATATTTTACCGTCAAAAACACCTTCATCACCAGAAATATTAATACTATGAATAAATACCCCCATATTACTAGAAATTATTTTGGTAACGTTGTTTACAATACCAGTATTATCTACGCCACTAATATGTAAAATAGCTTTAAAGTCTTGTTTTGTAGAATCAATCCACTTTGCTTTCATTATTCTGTAAGCATAGTTAGATTGTAATGAAATTGAATTAGGGCAGTTTTTTTTATGAACTTTTAAACCATCATTAATAGTTAAAAATCCAAAAACTTTATCTCCAGGTATAGGATTGCAGCATTTAGAAAATTTAAAATCTAATTTTTCTTCTTCTTTTCCAAAAACTAAAGCATCATATTTAGCAGTAATTTCTTCTGTATTTTCAGATTCTTCTTTGGTTGAAGGACTTCTCTTAAATTTAGTTTTGAAAAAGTTAAGAATTTTACTGTTTCTTTGACCTACGAATGCCTTTAATTGTGTGTTATCTATTGCACCATTGCCAATTCTATAAAACAAATCGAAACTGGTTCTTAATTTAAAATAAACAACCAACTCATTGATTGTTTTTTCGTTATAAGGTATTTTTAAATGACGTAACTTTCTGCTTAAAATAGCTTTACCTTCTTCTGCAATTTTCTTTTCTTCTTCTTTTAAAGCAGCTCTAATTTTTGTTCTAGCTCTTGCAGTAATTACAAAATCTAACCACCTAGAATTTGGTTTATTGGTAGAACTAGTAATTACCTCTATTTGATCTCCACTTTTTAAGGTATGACTTAAAGGAACTAGCTTTCCATTAACTTTTGCTCCTCTACATTTTAACCCCACATCTGTATGAATAGAAAAAGCAAAATCTAAAGCAGATGCATCTTTTGGCAACGATTTTAAATCGCCTTTAGGTGTAAAAACATAGATTTCTTTGGCATACAAGTTTAGCTTAAAATCTTCTACAAAGTCAACTGCATTTATATTTTGATTTTCTAATGTTTCTTTTAATTTATTAAGCCAAGTTTCTAAACCACTTTCATTTTCACTACCTTGTTTGTATTTAAAATGAGCAGCATAACCTTTCTCTGCAATTTCATTCATTCGTTCTGAACGAATTTGAACTTCTACCCATTCTGCATCTGGACCAACTACTGTAATATGCAAAGCCTCATAACCTGTTGATTTTGGTTGTGAAATCCAATCTCGTAAACGAGCAGGATTTGGTCTAAAATTATCGGTTACAATAGAATATATTTTCCAAGCATCATGCTTTTCATCTTTAGAAATAGGCTCAAAAATTATTCTTATGGCATATTTATCAAAAACCTCATCAAACGTAACATTTTGATTACGCATTTTTCTTCTAATTGAAAAAATAGATTTAAAACGTCCTTTAATTTCATAGTTGAAGTTTTCTTTATTTAAGCCATCTTCTAATGTTTTAGAAAAACGTTTTAAATAATCTTGTTGCTCTTCTTTACTTTCTTTTATTTTTGCTATAATACTATTAAAAACCTCTGGTTCTGTGTATTTTAAACCTAAATCTTCAAGTTCTTGTTTAATGTTATATAAACCTAATCTGTGCGCAAGTGGAGCATAAATATATAAGGTTTCAGACGCTATTTTTACCTGTTTATGGGCTGGCATTGCATCCATAGTTTGCATATTGTGTAGTCTATCAGCAATTTTTATTAAAATAACTCTAACATCATCATGCAATGTTAAAAGCATTTTTCTAAAATTTTCTGCTTGTATAGAGGCATCTTGCTCTTTATTTAAACGCGATATTTTGGTTAATCCATTTACAATTCTTGCAATGGTTTCTCCAAATAGATGCTCCATATCATCTATTGTATATTCTGTGTCTTCTACAACATCATGTAGTAATGCAGAGGCTATAGATGTTGCTCCCAAACCAATTTCCATAGCAACAATTTTTGCTACAGCTATAGGATGAAAAATATAAGGTTCTCCAGTTTTTCTTCGTTGATTAGAATGTGCATCAACAGCAATATCAAAGGCCTTTCTTATTAGTTCCTTATCTTCTTTTGATAAAACTTCATAAGTCCCTTTTAGCAAATCTTTGTAGCGATTTGCAATTTCTTTATTCTCTTCTTCTATGGTTGCTGTGTACTGCATAAATTACACTAAAGATTTTATTTAAATCTAAAGTGAAGTTAATGATAACTATTTTAACAAACAAGCATTTAAGATTGTAAATTTTTAACTCTTTCTAATAACGTTGGATGTGAATAATGCATAAAAACATACGCAGGATGTGGAGTTAAGTTACTCAAACTATTTTTGGATAATTTTTTGAGTGATGATATTAAAGGTTGTGAGGCAAAAGTTTCTTTGGCATAATTGTCTGCCTGATATTCAAACTTGCGAGACATATAATTCATAAATAAACCTGTAATTTCTGAAATAGGTGAATATAAAATTCCGAATGCAATTAAACCAATGTGAAAACTTGGTATAGCAACCCCTAATGCTTCTGATAATATTGTTGAATTAATAAAAAGGGATAAAATGTACAGCGTAAAACCAGTGAGTAGGATAGAGGTTGTTAAATTAAAAATGATGTGTTTTCTTTTATAATGGCCAACTTCATGAGCTAAAACAGCTACAATTTCATCAGTTTCTAAATCATTGATAAGGGTATCAAAAAGTGTAATTCTTTTTTGAGAACCAAAACCAGAAAAATAAGCATTTGCTTTTGTTGAACGTTTTGAGCCGTCAATTACAAAAATATTATTCAATGTAAAACCAACATTTTTCGCATATTTTTCTATGGCAGATTTTAACTCCCCGTCTTCTAAAGGAGTTTGTTTGTTGAATAATGGTACAATGAGTTTTGCGTAAAACATATTCATAAATAAAGAAAAAACAGCTACTAAAACCCAAGCATAAACCCAGAACTTTGTTCCTGTTTGTTGATAAAACCAAATAATTAGTGATAAAATTCCTCCGCCTAAAATGGCACTCATTAGCCAACCTTTAATTTTATCAAACCAAAATGTTTTTTTTGTGGATTTATTAAACCCAAATTTTTCTTCGATTACAAAAGTTTTGTAATAAGAGAATGGTGTTGTTAAAATATCTGAACCAATCATTATAATTCCAAAGAAAATAAGTGCTACTAAAATTGGATTATTAGTATAATTTCTTGCGAAATCATCTACATATTTAAAACCATCTATAAAAAAGAAACCTAGAGTTAGTACTAATGAAAATGTTGATGTTAAATTTGAAAACTTTGCATTGGTTTTTTTATAGGCTTGTGATTTTTTGTATTCATCCTCATCATAAACGTCTGCTAATTTCTCTGGAATCTTATCATCAAAATGCTTGGTATTTAAAGCGTCTAAAATTTTATCAATAATAAAACTGATAATAATTATAGAGATTAGAATATAAAAGAGTGTTGTTGGTTGCATAATTTTACTTGACTTCGCTAACGTTTTTGTGTACGAAAAGGTGCGTGTTTTAAGCACTAAAGTTAGTAAATTAATCACAGATAGAAAGTCCGCGAGGACTTTCGTGAATTGACTAAAACCAGCAATAAAGTTTATACGTCTTAACGATCCTTAAAAAGAACGCTTAAATATTTAGATAAAGAGTTAAAAGGAATAGATCAGAAACTATTGTATTTAGTAAAGAAAGACCAACAAAAACAACTGACACTATTGCAGAGCATTCCTGGTATTGGTCTAAAACCGCTATGTTTTTAATTGTAATTACAGATGGTTTTAAGAAGTTTGAAACTGCTTCACAATTGTGTAGTTATGCAGGAATAACACCCACAATTAGAGAAAGTGGAAGTAGCGTAAGAGGAAGAGCCAGAATAAGTAAAGTAGGAAACAGAAAATTACGAAACTTACTTTTCTTATGTTCTTTTAGTGCTTACAAGCATAATAAAGGTTGTGTAGCGATTTTTGAGCGAATAACCAACAAAGGAAAGAGTAAGAAGTTGGCTTTAATAGCGGTTTCCAATAAACTATTAAAACAATGTTTTGCTATTGCAAAATCAGGTATCCCTTATGATGCAGGTCACGTTTCAGTTCTAAAAGTGAAATAAAAACTAAAAAGAAATATGAATAATTATAGCTTGTTGAATTGGAAATAAATCGACCAAAGGAGATTTGTTCTACTTCAACAATGCAAGAAAAATAGTGCCTAAATTTAAGGAAGAATTTATTTGGTTTTTAACTCAGTTCTTTGTTACCCAACGTTTTTATTTTTTTTCCTCGTAAGTTTTCGGATTAACAAAATTCCACCAACTATTAAACCAATAACTAATAAATAAGAAATTATTTTTCCGACTATAAATCCACTTTCATATTCTGAATTCATTTCCTTTTTTCCAGTCTCAATTCCTTTTTTGACTGATACAGAAATTGAATTGAAAAACTTTTCCTTGTTACTTAAAGCTAACTCTTCAATGTCTTCATTAGTCCAAAATTCACAACTTATTAAATTATTATTTGCAATAAAAATTCGTTTGTGTCTTAGATTTGGTAATTGAGGATTTGAATTAGCTAAATAAACCATTTCATTTCCAATAATTCCGTTTGTAGTAAATTCATTTTGTTTGATTAATTCTCCTTTTACAGATTTCAATGCACCTTTCATAAAACCTTCATAGAATTGAGGAAATTCAGATTCCGATATTTTTTGATTTCCTAAATTTCTAATCATAACAAGATATACTCCATAATCGTCTGATGCTGTATAATAGACATCTGCATTTTGTAAAGATTTTTCAGGTTTATTAGGGAATTCAATTGATGAAAAATCATTCAATTTTGTTTCTGACCATTCTTGACTATAAGTGAGTTTTGTAATTAATAATAGAGCAATAAAGTATTTCATATAGATTTATTTATTCAGTTTTTGAGTTTTGTGTTAATGTTGTGTAACTCTTTTCGGATATGCCGAGTTTTAATTCGTTATATCCAGAGCTAGCGAAGTTATAAGAAAATAAATGGTAAACAAACCAAATTAAACCTTACTTTACCCTTTTACGTGCATACATAGCAGCCCCAATAATACCAGCATTATTTCTAAATTCTGCAACTTTTACGTTAACATCTGTAGTTAAATATTCTTTAAATTCATCAAATTTTTTACTAATGCCACCTCCCAAAATAATAAGACTTGGAGAGAATACAATTCTTGTATATTCTAAAAGTTCATCAAAACGAATAGCCCATTGTTTTAAGGTTAAATCTTCTCGTTTTCTTACAGAATCTGCTGTGTAATACTCTATGATTTTTCCATTGGAATGCAGCATTTTTCCGAGTTCTAAATTGGGTATTAACCTACCATTGTAAAATAAACTAGAACCAATACCTGTTCCAATAGTAATAACAATAGTTACGCCTTTCTCTTTTTTACCAGCACCTAAACTTATTTCTGCAAGCCCTGCTAAATCTGCATCATTGCTTACATAAAAATCTAAACCAGTTGCTTTTTTAAAGAGTTTATCTACCTTAACATTCAGCCATTTTTCACTTAAGTTACCTGAATGAATGCATTTACCATTTACAATAGTAGTTGGGAAGCTGCACCCTACTGCTTTTTTCCATTTAAAATGATTAATCATTTCTTTTACAGTTTTTGCAACAGCTTCTGGAGTTGCAGGTTTAGGAGTAGGAATTCTATGTCTTTCAGACAATAATTGTCCTGTTTTTGTATCTACAATTGCAGCTTTAATTCCTGAACCTCCAATATCAAATCCTAGTAATTTCATAAAATCAAATTAATTTATCAAAAATAGTGAAACCAAAACAAAAACACTTTAAAATCTAAAAATTTAGATTTTGAAGTGTTTAGTAAACAAAAATGTCAAACTACATCTTGGTAATTAATCAGTTACAATTAATTTAAATGGTTTAAATAGCTTGTTTGTGTCTTTAATTTGAATTAAGTATAGTCCACTAGATAGATTGCTTCTTTCAAAATGGTAAGAGTTACCACTAATTCCTTTTTTTACTGTAACTTTTTTCCCTAGAATTGTAAAAACGGTTAATTCACCATTTTGCAAAATTTCATTAAATGTTAGTATTGTTTCGTTTTTAAAAGGATTTGGGTAAGCTTTAAAAGATTTTTGTTTTGCATAATTCGCATTAGCCAATGTTGTTAAATCTTTGCTATAAATTTGGCCATAATTTACAGCTGCATATACATAATCGTTTTGTTTTGCAAACTTTGAAATTAGGGTTGTGCCTAGCCCTAAATCTAAAATACCAGTTTTATCATCAGAAAAAGTTGTAGCACTATCTACACTAATTAAAACTTCTGGACCAGAATTGCTGTTATCATTAATTAAAGCAAGTTGAACTAGATTTCCATAGCTATAAATTTCTGCTATTTCTTGTGGAAGGCCAATCCAATTTTTGTCTAAATAGCTTTCAATGTTTGCACTTATCCAGGTTTCTCCTTCATCATCACTATATAAAAGTTTGTGTATCTGTTCTACTAAACCTTTCCCTGAAACATAAATTCTACCAGTTATAGGATTTATATTCATATTATTTGCTAAAAATAGTTGTGGTAGATTTGTGTTTGCTGGTTTTACCCAAGTTTGCCCATCATCTGTAGATTTATATATTCCATAAGAAGGGAAAGCAAAAAGGGTATTATTGTGAGAACCATAATATTCAGCAAACTTTACGGTAGTATTTGTAGGTTGCCAAGAAGCATCATTTTCTTTTTTTGTATAATTACCCCCATTAATTACAGCAATTAGGTTTTCATTTTCATAGTAAATGTTTGCTATATTCATTAATCTAGTATTATCATTTGGAGCTAGAGGAAAACCGCTAATATCTGTTGTAAAACTTTGCCCATTATCTGTAGATTTATATATCATAGATGATGATGTATTTGCATAAAGTGTAACTACATATAAAGAAGAACCAGTACTTATAATGTGAGAAATATGTCTACTGTTTGGATTCGTTTCAAAATCTGTGATATTTATAACTGACCAAGTAGCTCCTTTATCAGATGATTTTATGAGTCCATCATTATTTACTGATGCGTAAAGTACGTTATTATGGAATTCCATATCGTAAACTCCACCTTGATTTGAGTTTGCAGAAATACCAACAGAGACCCAGTTTTGAGAAGTAATGTATAGGTTAAAAAATAGAATACAAATTAGAGTAAAAGTTTTTTTCATAATTTTTGAATTATAAATTTACTCAACAAATTTCTGCGATTTTCAATAAATATAAAATACGGCATATGGCGTATTTTTAACTATTTATAGGTTGGTTTTGTTAAAATCCTCTTTGCCTCTTGGCTTCATAGATAACAATTGCTGCAGCTACAGAAACATTCATAGAATCGATTTGCCCATGCATAGGTATATAAATATTTTGAGCAGCATTTTCTCTCCAAATTTCAGATAAACCAGTAGCCTCTGTACCTACAACAATTGCAGATGCTTTTGTGTAATTTTCTTTATAATATTCATTAGAATTTTGCAAAGTAGCACTATAAATAGCAATCTTATTTTCTTTTAAGAACTCGATAATTTCTTCTGATGTACCTATTGCAATTTGATTCGTAAAAATACACCCAACACTAGACCTAATAATATTGGGATTGTACATATCACTTTTAGGATTTGCAATAAAAACTGCATCAATATTGGCAGCGTCAGCAGTTCTTAATAAGGCACCTATATTTCCTGGTTTTTCGATTCCTTCAGCTACTAAAATTAATGGATTTTTGTTGTTTAGATTGATATTTTCTAATAAAAAATCTTTGGTTTTTGTAACTGCAATTATACCTTCTGTAGAATTTCTATACGCCAATTTTTGATACACTTCTTTTGAAATCGAAATTTTATTGATATTATCATTAAACAAATGTAAAACTTCATTTTCTGATATTAAATCAGCATAGAAAAGAATGGTGTCAAACTTATAATTTGCGGCAATAGCTAAAGAAATTTCACGCTTTCCTTCAATTAAAAATAAACTTTGTTTTTTACGCTCTCTAGATTTCTCTTGAAGTTTTATTAGATTTTTAATGTAGGTATTTTGAATGCTAGTAATTTCTTTCATCAACACAAATATACCTATTTGTAAGTATTTTATTTTTAAAAATAAAATCAACATTTGTATCACATAATTCAAAAAAACTTACAACATAAAAAAAATAGATTACTATTGGCTTTAAGTTTTAGTATTAATGTCTATTAGCAACAAAGAAGTTACAACTAAAGAAAAAAAAATGATACTACAGAAATTAATATCAATGAAAGCGATTTAGCTCAAAACAGTTGGGGAAACTGGAAAACTACCTCTTGTTTTAGATACTTAAGATATCAAATTAAAAAGGCAAATAATAATAATGTGAATGGTATATCAGATTCAAAAACAACTTCAAAAAATCATTTCAATGTCTATAAGGGTAAAGGAGAATAAAGGAGAAAGAACAGATGATGGGCGTTTTACTGTTAGAATAAGTAAACAATATACACAGTATTTTTTTTGAGTAAAAGTTTTAACAAAATTAGTTTTACAATAGGAAAAGTAATTTTTGTAAGAGTTTGATAGTCATATTTTTATGCAGAATTTAATCATTAATATCAATGAAAAAGAAAGTTAAAAGGCTCGCATTTGCGAGCCTTTTTGATTTTTTTAAATTAATTTTTATTTAGACTTATATTTGTTAGCATAACGTTTCCAAAGTTTTGTTTGGTGTGTTTCTAAACTAATATCTCTACCTTGAATGTAAGCTTTTGTTAAGATATTTCCTCTCATATCTAATGCATCACCTTCAGAAATAAACAGAGTTGCATCTTTACCAACTTCAAGAGTACCTACTTTATCATCTATTCCTAAAATTTTTGCAGAGTTAGATGTAAGAAGTTTTAAAGCTACTTCTTTATCTAAACCATGTGCAGCAAAAGTACCTGCGTAAAAAGGTAAATTTCTGGTATTCATACGTTCCATTTGACCTTCCATGCCTAAACAAACTAAAACGCCTTTATCAATTAAAACTTTGGCAATAGTGTAAGTGTAATCATAAGCGTCATCTTCGTTGTTAGGATTTCTATGAGGTCTGTCTAAAACAACACCAACATTGTTTTTTACCAACATATCTGCAACACTTTCAGCCCCATCACCATGTACAATTACAATATTTTTGATACCTAAATCTTTACATATAGTTACAGCATCTGTAATTTCTTTAGCTCCACTAGTATGAATAAAAACTTTTTGGGTTCCATCAAATAATCCTTTAGTAGCCTCATAAGGTAAATGTGTTTTTTCTTTATTACTTGCTAAATAATTTTTTGCATTCATAAAATACTGCTTAATATTATCTATATTTTTGCCATATTTTGGGTCAGCTTTCAAAGCAGGATCTTCTCCTAGCCACCATCTGCCTCTAGTAAAGCTTCCTGGCCAATTTATATGAATTGCATCATCAGTCTTAAAAGCTGCATCTTCCCAGTTCCAAGCATCTAATTGCACAATAGAAGATGTACCAGAAATAGTACCTCCTCTAGGTGAAGTTTGTGCCATTAAAACTCCATTTGGTCTCATTGATTCTACTACTTTACTTTCTGCATTGTATGCAATTAAACTACGTATATGAGGATTCATTGCTCCAACTTCATCAAAATCTCTGGTTGCTTTTACAGCGTCTATTTCTGCTAAACCTAAAGAAGCATTTGCAGCAATAAAACCAGGATAAATATGTTTTCCTTTGGCATTGATAACTGTTCCTTGCCTAGCTATTTTAGCCATTGCAGAACCTACAAAAGTAATTTTACCATTAGCAAACATTACTAATGAGTTTTTAATTATTTGCCCATTTCCTAAATGTGCAGTTGCACCTTCAATAGAAATAGCATTGCTTTGTTTTGGTGCAGGTGTTTGTTGTGCGTTGATGCTTGTCATCAAAAAGAAAAACATCAAACTATATATTATTTTTTTCATCTTTTTTTAGTTTTTAAGTTCTTCTAAAGTATCACACTCAAAGTTTCTATCTTTTCTTTTCATAGGTGCTTTTGTTGGTGCTCCACCTAATTTTTCTTTCAGCATCATATTAATAAGTTTACTTTTTTCTTGAGTGATTGCTTCACGTTTTTTTAGATCTTCTTGTCTATCAAAAAATACTTTACCTTCTATAATTGTCTTTTCTACTTTAGCATAAATAGACATTGGGTGATGAGACCATAATACAACATCTGCATCTTTACCTTCTTTAATACTGCCAACTCTATCATCTATATGTAATAATTTTGCAGGATTAATAGTTACTGTTTTCCAAGCATCCAATTCTGACATTCCACCATATTTCATAGTTTTTGCAGCTTCTTGATTTAAACGTCTAGACATTTCTCTATCATCAGAATTAATGGCAACTGTAACCCCAGCATTATGCATAATTGCAGCATTAAAAGGTATTGCATCATTAACTTCATATTTATAAGCCCACCAGTCAGAAAAAGTAGAACCACCTACACCATGTTCAGCCATTTTATCAGCTACTTTATAACCTTCTAAAATGTGTGTGAATGTGTTTACATTAAAGTTGAATTTTTCTGCAACTTTCATTAACATATTAATCTCTGACTGTACATAAGAGTGACAAGAAATAAAACGTTCTTTATTTAAAATTTCGGCAATAACTTCCATTTCAATATCTTTTCTGTAAGGCTTACCACTTTTCTTTAAAGCATCATATTCTTTAGCTCTAGTAAAATAGTCAGTAAACATTTGCTCAACTCCCATTCTTGTC
Organism: Polaribacter porphyrae; assembly: GCF_002954685.1. Classification (GTDB taxonomy): domain Bacteria; phylum Bacteroidota; class Bacteroidia; order Flavobacteriales; family Flavobacteriaceae; genus Polaribacter; species Polaribacter porphyrae. The sequence goes on from NZ_MSCN01000001.1 coordinate 718,799, forward strand.
TGTGGAAAACGTGTTCCATTTGGACTTCTAGATTGTTTTACATTTTCACCCAAAGCAAACTTGATGAATTTTGGCGTGTTTTCATAAATCATCCCTTGTGCATTTTCTCCCCATTTTAATTTAAGGATTGCAGAACGACCTCCAATAGGGTTTGCAGAACCATGTAATATTTGTGCTGATGTTGTACCTCCAGAAATATTTCTATAAATATTTATATCTGTTGGATCTACAACATCTTCTATAGTAACTTCTGCAGATGAGTTTTGTGCCCATTCATTAATAGCAGAAGCAGCAATATGAGAGTGCTCATCAACAATACCAGCTGTTAAGTGTTTACCTGTACCATCGATTACAGTTGCTCTTCTTGAAGATAGGTTTTTTCCAATCTTTTCAATTTTACCTTCTTTTAATAGAACATCAGTATTTTTTAGAATCCCAGCATCTTCGCTTGTCCAAACTGTTACATTTTTAACTAAAATAGTTTCTGTTTCTGGTTGCGTATAATTACCAAAACCAAGGTTTGGATAGCTTACAGGAAGAACTTCAGGAATATTGGCATCTTTTTTCTTTTTGCTGTCTTTTTTCTTTTTGCTATCCTCTTTTTTTACTTTTTTACTGGCAGACCAAGAAGTTTCATTATCAGAACTATCAAATGCAGTACCCTGCATAACATTAGATGCGTTAATTACTTTACCCATCATTCTAGTGTAGCCAGTTTCTTCATTTAGAGTGATAGCAATCCAATCATCTTTAAAAGAAAATTTTGATTTCACTTTTTTATCCCCAATTTTAATAGTACCAGTTTGTTTAGCACCTTTACCTTTTATAGATAAATCGTAGTTTTTATTATTTACAGATAGCATATAATCACCAGTAATATCTCTGATGTTCATATCATTAATTACATTTTTATCTCCTTGTACCCAGTTTTCATACATTATAGTTTTTGGGTCGAAAATATCTCCTGATGTAATGATAAAGTTTGCATGACTACCAACTTTTAGATTTCCAATAGTACTATTTCCAATAATATTTGCAGGAATTGTTGTTAATGCAGCTAAAGCTTTTTCTTTATCAAAACCATATTTTATAGCTTTTTGTAAATTTTTATGAAAAGATTTTACAGATTTTAAGTTATGTGTTGTTAGAGCAAAATTTACTCCGTTTTTAGAAAGTACACTTAAATTTGATGGTTCTTGATTCCATTTACGCATATCTCGTAACGAAATTTGTTGTGCTAAAAGAGGATTAGAAACGTCATAGGCTTTACTAAAGTTAATCGGAATTATAAAATTTGCATTCAAATTTTTAATATCGTTAACACGTTCATATTCATCACCTGAACCAACAATGGTGTACTGAATACCAAATTCATCACCCACTTTATCTGCTCTTGTAGCATCTAACCAATTGCCTGTTTCAAAAATTTGAACTAAATTTTTATTTTTATTTAAGGCTTCTAAAGACATGTCTTTATTATCCATATTACCTTTTGCATACCAATCTGCATCTAAATATACTTGACGTAATAAAGCCATAGCTCCCATTCTAGAACCTGGATATAATTGACGAGATTTTCTACTTTTATTAAAAGATAAAAACTGTGCAGAATTATCATCCAAAATTCGATAAGCATTGTTAGAATTTGGATTAAGAGCAACCAGTAAACCATTTCCACGAATAATACCATCGTGTAAATGAGTGTTTACAACCCCAAAACCAGCATTAATCATTGCTTTGGCTTTTTTGGAATCGAATTTAAATTCATCTATAGGATTTGTTTCTGGTCTAATATGATCATTCCAATAATAACCACTTCTAGTTGCAGCATATTGGTTTCCTCCAAAGCCACCTCCTGATGGTCTTTTTGGTTTAGCAATACCAAAATCGGTATAAATATCTATAAAAGAAGGATAAATTGTTTTACCAGATACATCAACTGTATGAGTTCCTTTTGGAATTTTTACAGATTTACCAACTGCAACAACTTTACCGTCTTTTATTAGTAAAGTGCCGTTTTTTATAACTTCTGTTGGTGTTATGTAAATAGTAGCATTTTTAAAAGCGAAGCTTTTGTTGTCTTTAGTTTTGACTCCTTTATCTGTAGGAAAATAATCCTGTGCTTTAATTTGTGAAAGCGACAAGAAAAAGAGTAGAAAGAATAATTTTTTCATGTAGTTTGAATTAATTGAATTACTCTCTAAATTTAAAGATATGCTTTTGGTATTCTGTTAAAACACTTTATTTTAACAAAATTTTAAGAAGTTAAAAGTTGTTTTTAGATTCAAAATAGGAAATCAATAAATCAACTACATAATTGTAAGAATCTGTTCCTTTTGCTTGTTTATTTGCTTTTAAATAAGCATTGTATCCTTTTTTTACAATGGGTTCAAAAGGGTTTTTATAGGTTTGCCAAAACCGATAACTAGCATTGAAATCTTTAATAATTCCTTTATTTACAGATTGCCAAAGTTGTTTTGAAATTTCTTTATCTCTTTTTCTTATTTCAGAAATACAATATCCAAAAGCCATTCTATAGCTAGCATATTTAAAATAGACATTATCATTATAATTTGCTGCTAAAAAACCAACAAAGTTTGCTTCATTTTCAGCAGCAAAACCAATTTGATGTGCCATTTCATGACAAGTAGTGGTTGGGTAACTGGTTTTAGGAATTCTATCATTTACTTGAGCTTCTCCAGTTAAAGGGTTTAAATATCCTGAAGTACCATTGTAAGTCTGTAATAAACTCATTAAAGAGCTTTTTACAGATTTAAATTTATAATTAAGTTGAGGAAAATCTTTAGATAAATTATCATATCCTAAAACTGCCATTTTATACATTTCTTTTTGTTGATATGTATTTTCAACTTTTAAAGTATCATTTTTTGTAATTTCTAATTGATAATAATTCAATTTTTCAATAATATGATTGGTAACAGTTTGGAGTTGTTTTGTAGAATACTTTTCTTGTTTATAGTTTAAGTTTTTTGCTAAAGGTTCTCTGTAGTAATTCAAGCCCCAAAAAAGATAAAAGCAGAAATAAATTACAGATAAAATAGCAATAAAGTGAATCATTTTTAAGACAAAATTTCGAAATCTATTTTTAATCAATCGAAATAAAAAACGAACTAAAGTAAAGAGTAAGAAAGCAATTAAAAGATCTCCAATAGAAAAAGGAATCCAACCTAAAATAATTCTAAAAAAAGAAGAAATGTAAGGATATATTCCATTCGAATAATATTTTTCAATAAATTCAGGATTACTTTCAGCCAAACGCATCAAAAGCATTTGAATTGGCAAGAAAATTGCTAATATAATGTGAGATTTATTCCATTTCATTATTGGTAAAAATAGTAAAACAAATTAAATGCAAATTAGTTATTAACATGCTAATAACAATTTTTATCAAATATTTGTTTAAAAAGAAAGTTAACGTTTACACAGTAAAATTATCTCTAAAAAATTACATTTGTGGCAATGGAAAAAACGAATACGATAGCAGGAAAAAAAATTGATAAATCAAGAATTATTAGTCTTGAAAAAGGTAAGATTCCACCACAGGCAGTAGATTTAGAAGAAGCTGTACTAGGAGCAATGATGATAGATAAAAAAGGAATTGATGATGTAATTGATATTTTACATTCTGATGCTTTTTATGATGTAAAGCATCAAGAAATCTATGCTGTTATCTATGAATTGTTCCAAAATTCACAACCAATTGACTTGTTAACAGTATCTAATTTGTTGAAAAAGAATGGAAAGTTAGAAATGGTAGGTGGCGATTTTTACCTTATTCGTTTAACGCAAAAAGTAGCTTCTTCTGCACATATTGAATTCCATGCAAGAATTATATTACAAAAATACATTCAGCGTAAATTAATCTCAATTTCATCAGAAATTATAGAAAATGCTTACGATGAAAGTACAGATGTTTTTGATTTGCTAGATGATGCAGAGGGTAAGTTATTTGAAGTAACACAAGGAAATTTAAAAAAGAGTTCAGAAGATGCAGGTTCTCTTGTAAAACAGGCTTTAAAGAAAATTCAAGAAATAGGAAACCAAGAAGGAATGTCCGGTTTAGCAACAGGTTTTACCAAGTTAGATGCTCTTACTTCTGGTTGGCAACCATCAGATTTAATCATTATTGCAGCAAGACCAGGTATGGGTAAAACTGCTTTTGTAATTTCAATGGCAAAAAATATGGCTATCGATTTTAATCATGCAGTGGCTGTATTTTCACTAGAAATGTCTTCTGTTCAGTTGATTACAAGGATGATTTCTTCTGAAACAGGTTTAACATCAGAAAAATTAAGAAAAGGTAATCTTGAGCCACATGAATGGGAACAATTAAATGTAAAAGTTAAAAAACTTTCTGATGCTCCTATTTTTATAGATGATACACCTTCATTATCAATTTTTGATTTGCGTGCAAAAGCAAGACGTTTGGTATCTCAACATAATGTGAAAATTATTGTAATTGACTATTTACAGTTAATGACAGCTGGTGGAAATGGAAAAGGTGGAGGAAACAGAGAGCAAGAAATTTCTACAATTTCTAGAAACTTAAAAGCATTAGCCAAAGAATTGTCAGTACCTGTAATTGCCCTTTCACAATTATCTAGAGCAGTGGAAACAAGAGGGGGAAGTAAAAGACCTTTATTATCAGATTTACGTGAATCTGGTGCCATTGAGCAAGATGCAGATATCGTAAGCTTTATTTTTAGACCCGAATATTATGGAATGACAGAATGGGATGATGATGAGCACACACCTTGTGAAGGTCAAGGAGAATTTATTGTGGCTAAACACAGAAATGGTGGTTTAGATAATATACGTTTGAAGTTTACAGGGCATTTAGCTAAATTCTCTGATTTAGAAGAAGGGTTTAGTTCAGAATTTCAATCTTCTATGAACAATCCTTTTGATGATGATTTTTCTCCAAACCAAAGAATTGAGCCTAAAGATGCTTTTGGTGATGATGATGTGCCTTTTTAGAATTTTATATGGATACAGAATTTGTTAATATTTTTGGTTTAGGGTTAGGTTTATTAGGAATTATTTTAGCTATTTATTTTTATTACAAAAGTAAAAAGAAAAAGAAATTTTATTATTTAATTGATAGTTATAATATTATTTCTAATGATGCTAAAGAGGTTAATAATCTTGAAGTTTTTCATAAAAAAAATAAAATTAGTACTTTGACTATAAGTAAAATTTTAATTTGGAATTCAGGTAATACACCTGTTTTTAAAAAAGATCTACCAAAGAAAAATAAAATTTCGATTTCTTCAGAAAAAATATTTGATTTCTCTTTGATGTATAATTCAGATTATGATTCTGGTTTAACATTAGAAAAAAATAAATCTTCAATAAATGTAGATTTTGATTATATCGAAGCAAATAAAGGATTTATCATAAAATTAATTCATTCTGGTGAATCTAGTGACTCTGTTGAAATAAGTTGCAAAATTATTGGAGGATTACCTCTAAAAAAAGTTGATCAAGATTATTTAGAAACAGTTTCTTTAAAATCAAAAATTAAAAATACTATTTTCTTTTTACTTGGTTTAATATCATTCTTAACAGCTTATCACTTTACATTTTTGAATATTGAATTTAGAGAATTACTAATATATTTAAGCTTTGTATTTACTTTTCTCTTTATTATTAGTTTTTTCAAAAAAAAGATACCAAAAAAAATGATTGAAAAGTTTTGAAATCATTTTAACATATATTGTACGTAATAATTTATTAAATTTGCACGTATAATAAAATATTATGGACTCAAAATTAACTTTAAAATTAAATAAAGCTGTTATTGAACAGGCAAAAGCTTATGCTAAAGAACAGCAAATAAGTTTATCTCGTTTAATAGAGAATTATTTAGCGACGATAACAAAATCGAAAATTGAAAGTGATAAAAGAGAGATTGAAATCACACCTTTGGTAAAAAGTTTAAGTGGTATTGCTAAAGTAGAAGGCGATTTTGATGAGAAGCAGATGTACAGAGATTATTTATTAGAGAAGTATAAATAAATGGTTACGTTATTTATTGATACAAATATCGTAGTTGATTTGCTTCTTGAAAGAGCTCCTTTTTATAAGGCAGCAGAAGATATTTTTTCTCTTTCTGATAAAGGTAATGTTAATCTGATTATTTCTGCTTTAACTGTTCCGAATACACACTATCTTATTTCAAAATTAAAATCTAAAGAACTGGCAAATCAAGCAATATCTAAATTTAAAGTGTTGGTTACAATTATTTCTTTAAGTGATAAAATAATAGAACTTGCTTTGAGTGATGATAAATTTCCCGACTTTGAAGATGGTTTACAATATTATTCAGCAATTGATGCAAATTGTGATTACATAATAACTAGAGATTTGAAAGATTTTAAACATTCTAGATTACCAGTTATGACTGCAGAAAATTACATATTAAGTATACAATAAGTATCTGATGAAAAAATTGATAAAAGTATTTATAATTCTTTTTATATCTAATTCAACTTGGGCATCATTTATATATGTACCCATGAATCACGATAACCAAAAAAATCACTTAAAAGCTTATGGAATTGTTTATTTTGGTTTAGAAGCAGGTTTAAAATCGAAATGGTTATTGAATTATGATGGAGGAGCATTTTTAATAGAAAATAACAAAGCCATAGAAAACGAATGCAAAATCAGAGGTGTTTCTTATCAAGTAATTTCTGATGCAAAAGCACAATTGATTTTACAAGAAATTTCATCACCATCATCAAATCAAGAAGCGGTTACTTTAGAAAAAGCACCAAAAATTGCAGTGTATTCTCCAAAAGACAAAATGCCTTGGGATGATGCTGTAACTATGGTACTAACCTATGCAGAAATTCCTTTTGATGTTATTTATGACAAAGATGTTTTGGCTGATAAATTACTCATTTACGAATGGCTACACTTACATCATGAGGATTTTACAGGACAATATGGCAAGTTTTATGGTTCTTTTAGAACTGCTCCTTGGTATATTCAAGGAAAAAAAGATGCTGAAAAATTAGCAAATGAATTAGGGTTTAATAAAGTTTCAGAAGAAAAATTAGCAGTAGCAAAAAAGATTCGTGATTATGTAATTGGGGGAGGATTTATGTTTGCGATGTGCTCTGCTACAGACAGTTTTGATATTGCATTAGCAGCAGAGGGTATAGATATTGCAGAAGCAATGTTCGATGGAGATGCATCAACTCCTAATTATCAATCTAAAATCAACTTTAATAAAACTTTTGCTTTTAAAGATTTCGATTTGGTAAGAAGTCCAACAACCTATGAGTTCTCATCAATTGATATGACTCGTAAACGCAGAATTCCCAAAACATCAGATTATTTTTCGTTAATTGAATTTTCTGCAAAATGGGATCCTGTACCAACAATGTTGACACAAAATCATACTATTTTGGTTAAAGGTTTTATGGGGCAAACAACTTCTTTCGATAGAAATACTGTAAAAAGTAATGTATTGGTTTTAGGTGAAAATAAAACAAATAGAGAAGCAAGATACATTCACGGAACCAAAGGAAAAGGAATGTTTACCTTTTATGGTGGTCATGATCCAGAAGATTATACACACAGAGTAGGAGACCCAAAAACTGAATTAGATTTGCATCCAACTTCACCTGGTTATCGTTTAATTTTAAACAATGTGTTGTTTCCTGCTGCTAAAAAAAAGAAACAAAAAACCTAGGTCATTGCGAGTTTACGAAGTATTCTCTCTATTTATAAAAAGATTACTTCATTCATTCCTCCTTTGTAATTACACACATGTCATTGCGAGTGATAACGAAGCAATCTGTTTATATAAGATTAAATATTACTTCTGTCATTTTTCCTTTGTAATGGTGTTTGGTTATATTGTTAATAAATCTGAAATAAATTATTTCTAAATTAATTTCTTATTCATTCACTTTTGTATTTTTGTCACAATAAAATTAAATTATAAAATGCCAACTACACAACAATTACAAGACTTTACACAACAAGTTCGTAGAGATATTTTAAGAATGGTTCATGCTGTAAATTCAGGGCATCCAGGAGGTTCTTTAGGATGTGCAGAGTTTTTTACTTGTTTATATCAAGAAGTAATGGAGTATTCTACAAACTTTTCTATGGATGGTAAAAACGAAGATTTATTCTTTCTTTCTAATGGACATATTTCTCCTGTATATTATAGTGTATTGGCTCATAGTGGTTTTTTTCCAGTATCAGAATTAGCTACATTTAGATTAATTGATTCTCGTTTGCAAGGGCACCCAACTACACACGAAGGTTTACCTGGAATAAGAATTGCTTCAGGCTCATTAGGTCAAGGTATGTCTGTTGCTTTAGGTGCTGCTGAAGCTAAAAAATTAAATGGTGATGATAAATTAGTATATTCTTTACATGGAGATGGAGAATTGCAAGAAGGTCAAAACTGGGAAGCAATCATGTACGCATCAGCAAAAAAAGTAGACAATATTATTTGTACTATTGATTTAAATGGTAAACAAATTGATGGTGCAACAGACGATGTTTTACCAATGGGTAGCATTAAAGCTAAATTTGAAGCTTTTGGCTGGGATGTTTTAGAAGTAAAAGAAGGAAATGATATAGAAGCGATTTTAGCAGGTTTAGCAGAAGCAAAATCATTAACAGGAAAAGGAAAACCAGTTTGTATTTTATTATACACAGAAATGGGTAATGGAGTAGATTTTATGATGAATACTCACGCTTGGCATGGTAAAGCACCAAATAATGAACAGTTAGAAAGTGCTTTGGCTCAAAACCCAGTAACTTTAGGAGATTACTAGAATTGAATTAAAAGATTAAAAACTAAAATATTAAAGAGTTTTTCATTAAAATTGAAAAACTCTTTTTTTATGATTTCATTTTAACGGATTTGTAAGAATACTTTTATCTTTACAACTAATAATTTGAAGTTTTCAATTATTTAATTTTTCAACATTTTAATTTACATATGAAAATAGGTATTGTTTGTTATCCAACATTTGGAGGAAGTGGAGTAGTAGCAACAGAACTAGGAATGGCACTTGCCAATAAAGGTCATGAAGTTCACTTTATCACTTACAATCAACCAGTTCGTTTAGATTTTTTATCTCATAAACTTCGTTTTCATCAAGTGTTAATCGAAGAATATCCACTTTTTGAATATCAACCTTATGAGTTAGCTTTATCCAGTAAAATGGTTGAAGTTGTAAAAAAATATGATATAGAAGTTTTGCATGTGCACTATGCAATTCCTCATGCTTATGCTGCATTTATGGCAAAACAAATGTTAAAGGAAAAAGGAATTCATATAAAAGTTGTTACAACTTTGCATGGAACAGATATTACTTTAGTAGGTAGTCACCCAACCTATAAAACAGCTGTTGAGTTTAGTATTAATAATTCTGATGTAGTAACAGCAGTTTCAAACAATTTAAAAGATACTACAAACAATTTATTCACTATTGACAAAGAAATACAAGTTGTATATAACTTTATTGATACTAATAAGTATGATAAAGCTCAAGGAGAGGATTGTAAAAGAGGAGCATTAGCAAAACCAGATGAAAGAATTTTAACACATATTAGTAATTTTAGACCTGTAAAAAGAGTAGAAGATGTAGTTCGAATTTTTAATGAAGTTCAAAAAGAAATTCCTTCAAAATTATTACTAATTGGAGAAGGTCCAGATAGGAGTAAAGCAGAAAAATTAGCTAGAAAGTTAGGTGTTAAACAAAAGATATATTTTTTAGGTAATAGCACAGAGATTGATAAAATTTTATGTTATTCTGATCTATTTTTACTACCATCACAAACAGAAAGTTTTGGTTTGGCTGCACTTGAGGCAATGGCTGCAAAAACAGCAGTTATATCTACAAATACAGGTGGTTTGCCAGAAGTAAATATCCATGGAAAAACTGGTTATTTGAGTAATGTTGGTGATTATAAAGATATGGCTCAAAATGCAATTAGTATTTTAAGAGAAGATGCTATTTTGGAAAAGTTTAAATTGAATGCTAAAAAGCATACAAGAAAATTTTCTTTACAGAATATATTACCTGTTTATGAAGATATTTATCAATCTTGTTATGAGAGTAAAGTATAAATAAAAAGGCTCAAACCTATATAAAGTTTGAGCCTTTTTATTTATAACACAGAAGTTTTTATTTCCCAAATAAACCACCAATCATTCCTCCAATTCCACCACCAGAATTTCCTTTATTACCACCTAAAAGCATTCCAGCTACATCATCAACAACACTTCCATCACCATCAGAATCTAAAATTTGTTCAAGAAAACTTTGCTCATTTTTAGTATTGTTTCCACCTAACATTCCACCCAGTAAACTTGTTAAATCATTTGAATTAGAAACATTATTTTGTTTTTTCTCTTTACCTAAAATCCCCATCAATAATGGAGCAGCTACTTTTAAGATATTACCAACAGAACCAGCATCTAAACCAGATTTTTGTCCAATTACTTGTTCAACACCACTTTGTTTAGCCCCTAAAATATGACCTAAAATTCCAGCCCCATCTTGTTTTACGCTTTCGTCAACTCCACCACCAAATAATCCACCAAGATTATCTAAAATACTACCATCATGTTTTTTCTCTAAAGCATTTTGCAAACTTTGAGCACCTTCTGGTGTTGATGCATTACGTTCCATTGCTTTCATTAAAACCGGTAAAGCCATTGTTAAAACACTACCAGTTTTACTTGAATCTGTTCCTGTAGAACCAGCTACACCTGAAACGATTTGTTTTCCTAAATCACTATTTAATAAGTCTAAAATTCCTGCCATATTATATTTTTAATAATTAATTTATATGTTTTCTAAATTTATGACACAATATACTAATAAAGTCACTTTAATTTTAATAATATTTTCTATCTTTCAAATTCTTTTAATATTTAAACTTTTTGATGAAAAATTTAGCATTACACTGGAAGATTTTAATAGGTATGATTGTAGGAATTCTATTTGGTTTAGGAATGACTACTATTGACGGAGGTGCAAAATTTGTATCTAATTGGATTAACCCTTTTGGAAGTATTTTTGTAAAACTTTTAAAATTAATTGCTGTTCCTCTAATTATAGCTTCTTTGGTAAAAGGGATATCAGATTTAAAAGATATTTCAAAGTTTAGAAACATTGGTTTAAGAACAATTGCTATTTATGTAGGTACTACTGTAATAGCAATTACTATTGGTTTGTTATTAGTAAATGTAGTTCAACCAGGAGAAGGAATATCAAAAGAAACCATTACGAAATTAACAGAAACCTATGCAAATAGTGGAGGAGTACAGGCAAAAATAGCAGAAGCATCTAAACAAAAAAACAGTGGTCCTTTACAGTTTTTAGTAGATATGGTTCCAGATAATGCTTTGAAAGCTATGAGTGATAATAAATCTATGCTTCAAGTTATATTCTTTACTATTTTCCTTGGTATATCTATGCTATTAATAGGTGAAAAAAGAGCAAAACCTTTGAAAGATTTTTTTGATTCGCTGAACGAAGTTGTTTTAAAAATGGTTGATTTAATTATGTTATTTGCTCCTTATGCAGTATTTGCTTTACTAGCAAACGTAGTTGTATCATCAAATGATCCAGATTTACTATTTGCTTTATTAAAATATGCATTTACTGTTGTTGGAGGTTTATTAATAATGGTTATTTTTTATATGATATTAGTAAGTATATTTACAAAGAAAAATCCACTTTGGTTTTTAAAACAATTAAGTCCAGCTCAATTATTAGCATTTTCTACAAGTTCTAGTGCAGCAACTTTGCCTGTAACTATGGAGCGTGTGGAAGAACACATTGGAGTAGATAAAGAGGTTTCGAGTTTTGTTTTACCAGTTGGTGCAACAATAAATATGGATGGAACCTCATTGTATCAAGCTGTTGCAGCAGTATTTATAGCACAAGCATTGGGTTTCGATTTAACTTTTGCAGATCAACTAACAATTATACTTACTGCACTTTTGGCATCCATTGGTTCTGCAGCAGTTCCTGGAGCTGGAATGGTAATGTTAGTAATTGTTTTAGAGTCAGTTGGCTTTCCTGCAGATAAATTAGCTATTGGTTTGGCATTAATTTTTGCAGTAGATAGACCTTTAGATATGTGTAGAACTGTTATTAATGTTACTGGAGATGCAACTGTAGCATCATTAGTAGCAAAATCTGTTGGTAAATTGCACGATAATCCAGTTGCTAAAAATTGGGATGATAATTACGATGAAGTGAAATAAACTTTATAAAACGATAAAAAATCAGTAATTTTAAGCATCAATAAGTTTTATTGATGTTTTTTTATTAACTGAACTTAAAATTTTAAAAACTTACTATGAATGTATGCTTTTTAATGTATCCTTGGGAAGATATTAAATCTCCAGAGAATGATACATCACTTACTTTAATTCACGAATGTGTAAAAAGAGGTCATGGAGTAGCTATATGTACTCCATCAAATTTAACAATAAGAAATAGTGTAACAAATGCATTTTGTACTATTTTAAATAGAGCTGAAAAAATATCTTCGAGCATAAAAACTTTTTATAACAAAACTACGACTAGAGAAGAAATGTTACCTCTTGCTGGTTTTGATGTTATTTTTATGAGAGCAGAGCCACCTTTAGACCCTTTAATGCTAAACTTTTTAGATTCTGTAAAAGATGATGTTTTTATCATTAACTCTGTACAAGGAATGCGTGAAGCGAATAATAAGTTATATACAGCTGTTTTTGAAGACCCAAATAATGAGATTATTCCTGTTACACATGTATCAAAAAACAAGAATTATCTAATTAAAATGATTGAAGAATCAAATTCTGATAAAATGATTTTAAAGCCGTTAAATGGTTTTGGAGGGTCAGGAGTAATTTTGATTGAAAAATCAGCTATGGGTAATATCAATTCTTTATTAGATTTTTATATTAGTAAAGGAGATGGAGGTTCAGAATATGTAATACTTCAAGAATATATTGAGGGAGCTGACCAAGGAGATGTAAGAGTATTGCTATTAAATGGATTACCAATTGGTGCTATGCGAAGAATTCCTGGAGAGAAAGATCATCGTTCAAATGTTTCAGCTGGTGGTAGAGTCGCAAAGCATAAACTAACAAAACAAGAAAAAATTCTTTGTGAGAAAATAGGTCCAAAACTTGTGAAAGATGGTTTGTATTTTGTTGGTATTGATGTAATTGGAGGAAAATTGGTAGAGGTAAATGTAATGTCTCCAGGAGGAATTACTTATATGAACAAGGTTTATAAAACTAGAATTCAAGAGAAGGTAGTCAACTTTATGGAGAGTAAAGTCCTCGAAAGAGATGCTGCTTTTTTACGTAAATCTAAATTGAAGAAATTAGTTGATGAGGCATAAATTTGAAGTTAATTTTTAAAGTAAATCTTTGTATTTGTATTAAATGTCTTTGAAAATTCCAAATAATATAGTTTCTGTAGACTGGTTATATCAACATTTAAATGATAAAAATATAATCATTCTTAATGCTACTATTGCTAAAGTTACATCCAAAAAAGATGATATAAATGCTGAAAGAAAGTATCAAATACAAGGTGCAAGATTTTTTGATATTAAAAACAAATTTTCTGATATAAAAGCACCATTTCCAAACACTGTATTATCCCCAAAAGAATTTGAAGATAAGGCTCAACTATTAGGCATTAATAAAGATAGTTGTATTGTTGTTTATGATGATTTGGGTATTTATTCATCACCTAGAGTTTGGTGGTTATTTCAATTAATGGGTTTCAATAATATTGCAGTGTTAAATGGGGGTTTTCCTGAATGGAAATCAAAAAAATATCCTATTGAAGAACAGCAAAATAGACAAGTAAATAAAGGTAATTTTCTAGTTGATTATCAATCTGAAAAAATAACTTACACAAAAGATGTTCTAAATGCAACTACTAATAAACATTTTTTGATTGTTGATGCAAGATCAAAAGGTCGTTTTTATGCGACTGAACCAGAACCAAGAAAAGGTTTACAAGGAGGTCATATCCCTAATTCTGTGAATTTACCTCATTTAGAAATCATTAATGATGGTAAAATAATTTCTAAAGCAAAATTAGAACATACTTTTAACCAAATAAACCCAACAAACAAAAATCTCATTTTTTCTTGCGGATCAGGTATTACTGCATCAATATTAGCATTAGGAGCTACTTTAGCAAAACAAAAAAATATAGCTGTTTATGATGGTTCTTGGACAGAATGGGCAAGCACAAATAATTTACCAATTACAAAATAATGAACAAACTAAACTGGACAAAAAAAGAATTTCAAGCTTATATTTTATTGTATGCTGCCCACTGTAATCACTTTGAAACCAAAGAAGAGGAGAATTATATTTTATCAAAAATAGATGAAGCAACTTTTCATAAAATTCACACAGAAGTAGTAGTAGATTCTGATGAGGAAAACCTAAATAAAATTCAGCAATATTTATCAGAAAATAAAATAAGTGAACAAGAAAAAGAAGTTTTAATTAGAGAAATAAAACAAGTGTTTTTTGCGGATGGAACAGTTGATATTATTGAGAAAAAAGTATTTATTTTGCTTAAAAAAATCATCAATTAGAAATGCTAAAATTAACAATAGAAGAAATTATAAGAAAAATTAATAACGAAGAAACTTTTGAAGCAGTTTCTAATGATTATTCTTTTACTATAAAAATTGATGAATATGTACATTATGCTTGTGGAGCTGTACATGATGGACATCAATTTAGAAAAGAATTGTGGACCAATTGTTTGCATACAGAATATGAGCGTTGGTTTGAAGAAGACCCAGAAACTAAAGAAATGGTTAAAAGTCATCCTATAGTTATAGCAGGTTGTGATTCACGTTTTGAGTATGATTTAAATAGAGCACCAGAAACAGCAATTTATACAGATGCTTGGGGGAAGCAACTTTGGAGAAATCCATTACCAGAAAATCAAAAAGTAAAGAGTTTGCAAAAACACGCCAATTTTTATAAGGTTGTTCATGCATTACTATACAAATTAGAAGAAAAATTCGGAGTATGTGTAGTATATGATATGCATTCGTATAACTGGAAACGTTGGACAAGAGCAGTGCCTACTTGGAATTTAGGTACAGCAAATGTTGACAATAAACGTTTTGGAAATGAAATTGAATCTTGGAGAGCAATTTTAGAAAAAACTCCTTTACCAAATAAAATAAAATCTACCTCATTGATAAATGATACTTTTCAAGGGAATGGATATTTCCTAAAATACATTACTCAAAATTTTAAAAATACGTTGGTTTTAGCCACAGAAATTGCAAAAGTTTATTGTAATGAATTGGAACAAATTATGTTTCCAGAAGTAGTTGTTGCAGTCGAAAAATACTTGAAAACTGAATTAAAAATGCATGCAGAAGCTTTTTATAAAAAGCATAAATCGTAACTTTGTGCTTGAAATACTTATTGAGTTATGAAGGATGCTGTTTCTATAAAAAACCAGAAACTATTTGAGATTGATCAAAAAATTGACACATTAGTCAAGAAGATTGAGATGCTCAATTATGTAAACCCCAATAATATAGAAACTGAAAAAGCAAAATTTTTTAATTCAAAATATTTAACAGATCCCCAATTTACCTATCCTAAAAGAGATTTCGATAAATTTTCGCTTCATAAAGAATTTTTTGCATTAAAAATAGATGATATAGAAGACGAGCGTTTACGTGATTTTTATGAAGACATTATTTATTTCTATTCAGGATTAATACAATGTATTGAAACTATTGGTAAAGGAAAACGTTTCTATTACAATAGTTTACGTTCTTTTGGAACGCCAACAGAAAATGATGTAGAAAACGCAAAATTTATTTTACATTTTGATAGTGAAGATGAAAACTCGCCACTTTTTCAACCAAAATATTCTGCAATAGAATCGCATCAGTTTTTTAGAGAATATTCTAAAAATTATGATTTTAATTATGCTATAAAGAACTCATCAGCAATGGGAGCTATTGCTATGGTTTCTAACACTGCTCAAGCTTTGGTTTTGAATGAAAATCATGTTTTTTCTCAAAATGAAATAAATATTTTAACAAATCATGAAATAGGTGTGCATATGGTAACTACTATGAATGGTATGTTACATCCACTTAAAATATTTTCACATGGTTTCCCTAATAACGAAGAAACCCAAGAGGGTTTAGCTGTATTTAGTGAATATATGTCTGGTAATCTTACTATAAAGCGTTTAAAAGAATTGGCATATAGAGTTTTAGCTGTAGATAGTTTAGCTAAAGGATATTCATTCTCTAGAACTTTTAGAATGTTACATAATGGATATGATTTAGATAGAGAACAAGCATTTTATATAACTGTAAGGGCACTTAGAGGAGGAGGCTTTACCAAAGACTATTTGTATTTAACTGGTCTTAAAAAAATATATAACTATCATTTAGAATGTAAAGATTTAAGCCTTTTGCTTACAGGAAAAGTGTCTTTAGAGTTTGTGGATGATATACAATATATGATTGATAACCAATACGCAATTCCTTCAAAACATATTACAGATTCTTATTCTGAAAATAAGAACACTAATAAAACTGTAGATTTTATTTTAAAGAATTTGAAGTAGTTTTTATGTATCGTAATAGATTTTTCTAATTAATATTTTAATATTATTGATTTAGACATTACTTTAAATATTCTATAAATAGTTCAATGAAAATCTCAAATCAATGATGCCATTTTTTTAACTCAACTATGTAATTATTGTTTTCTAATTTAGTTTTTGGTTTTAATAATCTATTTATTATTTTAAGATATAACCTATTCCAATACTAATAGGATGACTATATGCTTCATTTCTATATTCACTTTTTAAATAAATGTTATTAAAAATGTCTATTTCAATTCCAGCACCATACAATAAATTAAATCCATAAGTTTTTTGAAAACCTTGTTCTAAAAGAGAATTGGCGTTTTTATCTTTTAATTGCAAATAATTAATAGAAAATCCTACAAAAAAATAAGGTCTTATTTTTTTATTTAAAATGTTTTGTTGAATTTGTAAAGGAATAGATATTAATGATTGTGTGAAGTTATTATTGAGTTCTTTAAATTGATAATTGAAATAGCTGATACCAAAATTTAAGGATGTACTTCTACTTATTTCAGGATAATATTTTCTATAAATTATTTGCCCATAATATTCTGTACCATTTTTTTCAAACCCCAATCCACCAGAAATAATAAAGAAATTTACGGTTTTTTCTTTTATTCTTAAATCTTCACTTTTAGCTTTTTTTGAGCTGTTATACTTTGCTACAATTTTAATAAAATCATCTTCATTAAATTTAATTGCTGGTTTTTCTAAAAGAGCTAAACCCTCGGTTACAAAATTCAGAGTTCCTATGAAATTATATTTTCTAATTCTTCTTTCATCAGAAATTAATTTGTCATTTTGTAAAACATATTTTTTATTATCTTTATATAGGATATAAAATACTTCTGATTCATAAGTACTTTTATATAAAGATACTTTTTCACCTTTAAAAATTAAGTTAGCAAATACAGTAATTTTATTTTGCTTGTTATTTATTTTTAACTTTAGCAGATTAAAAATACTTCCATTGGTTTTTTGAAAGGATGATATTTTAGTAGTGTCATAGACTTGACATTTCTTTTCTTCTAAATTTCGTTTAAAACAAATTTTGGATGATAAATTCGATAAATCATCTGTTTTAATATATCCATCTATTTTAGTATTATCATTTGTAATAACCCATCCTTTTTCATATTTTTCTTTAAGTTGAGCATTAGTAATTGATGCAGAAAATAGAATTAATAAAAACATTTTTTTCATGTTTGTAAGTTTTATTATCGCTAAATTTTTCGAGTATGGTTATTAGCGTGTTTCATCAACCAATTTAGTAAATAAATCATAGGTATAAAAAAGTAGACGAGGACTTTCGTAAGTGGGCAAAAAGCCAAAAATAAATTAAACTAGATATGAGATTTTTTACATTACTGCTATTGTAAATATAACTTATTTGTCGGAGTAAATAAGTCTAAATTAATTGCTGTAATTTTTTAAAATTATCAATTACCAAATTAGCATTTTCTAAAGTTTGGTCTTCTGCCATTGGGTTTTGATAACCCACTACGAAAATACCAGCACCATTAGCAGCTTCAACTCCATTATCAGAATCTTCAATAACAATACAATGTTCTTTTTTTGTGTCTCCTAAAACTGTTGCTTTATTAAAAATTTCAGGATTAGGTTTTGATTCTTTTAAATCGGCACCACTAATTTTTGCTGTAAAATATGGGTTTAAATGAAACCGATTAAAAACTCTTTCAATATTAATCATTGCAGAAGAAGAAGCTAAAACCAAAGTAATACCTTTACTGTAAGCGTGTTTAATTAAATCTTCAACACCTCTAACCAAATGCAAAGTAGAATCATTCTCAAAGAAATTCACATATCGACTACGTTTGTACAACACCAAATCTTCTAGATTATCACTCAAACCAAAATGAACAACTAATTTCTGAAATGCATTAATGGTAGAAGATCCTGTAAGGGTTTTGTAAAGTGCATCAGAGACATCAACCCCAATAAAATTAAAAGTTTCATAATAGGCTTTTTTATGAATTTCTTCAGAGTCTATTATTACACCATCCATATCGAAAATAATGCATTTTATTTCTTTTGGTAGTTTCATTTATGTTAAATATTCTAAAGCATCTACAATATTTGCAATGATAAAATATAGTAAAGCACAAACCAAAAAACCAACAATAAAATATAAAAAAAATCTTCTTTTTGATCTAGGGTGATTAAAATTTTTAATAGATTTAATTAAACCTGTAACAGATATAATTATAGCTATTATAGAAAGGATACCTATAATTGTTGAAATAATGTAAAAATTCGAATCTGTGAATTGATAACTTAAAATGCTAATAAAAATAAGTAGTGAAATTACTACTATTATCATTTTATACTTTACATCTGTTTTTAGATTTAATTTTTTCATGGGGGAAAGAATTTATTTTAGTTTAAAAATTTGGCTTTAAGTTCTGGAGTTGGTATCATGCAACTTTCTTTTTTACCAAACCATTTATATCTATTTTTTGCAATATAATCATATATTATATTTCTAAAGTTTTCTGGTAATATAAAAAAGAACTGTGTTAATTTCCAGAAACCTCCAAAATGTTTCATTACTTTAAGTGCAGCTGTAGATTTTATATCATAAGATACATTAGGCTGGTATAAAATTATCGAATCAACTCTAGCAACATCAATTTGTAAATGATTAAGTATTTTTTTTCCAGTATCAGATTGTAAAGCTGTGAATAAAAAGGTGTTTTTTTTATCGTATTTGATAACTTTTAACACAGAATCGTTGCATAAATTACAAACTCCATCAAAGAGAATAATTTTTTTATTTTTTGGAATATCAATCATAATTAAGTCTCATGAAGATTTTTTACAAAATTACTTTATATTTTTTTATTAATCATGTAACATTTTTTTTAATCAAACGTCTTATGGTTGTATCTGAATATTATTGCACCCTTTTAACAAAAAATTAATAATAGCAATTACAAGCATTAGGTACTTTAGTAAAAAATTAACCAACTAATGATTAAAATAGAAAAACTACACAAATCATATCCAATAGGTAAAGATTCATTACATGTTTTAAAGGGAATAGATTTACACATTAAAGAAGGTGAGTTCGTATCAATTATGGGTTCATCAGGTTCAGGTAAATCTACATTATTAAATATTGTTGGTTTATTAGATATTCATGACGAAGGTGATTATTACTTAAATGATCAGTTGATTAAAGATATGAATGAGAAGAAATCTGCAATTTTAAGAAATAAATTTCTAGGATTTGTTTTTCAATCATTTAACTTAATATCTTATAAAACAGCTTTAGAAAATGTTGCTCTACCATTGTATTATAAAGGGATGAGTAGAAAAGAACGTTTAAAAGTTGCACTAGAATATTTAGATAAAGTTGGCTTAAAAGATTGGGCAAACCATTTACCGAACGAACTTTCAGGTGGGCAAAAACAACGTGTAGCAATCGCAAGAGCATTGGTTACCAAACCTAAAGTTGTTCTAGCAGATGAGCCAACAGGAGCTTTAGATTCTACTACAACAGACTCTGTAATGGATTTGTTAAAAGATATTAATGATGAAGGAATGACCGTTTTTGTGATTACTCATGAAGAAGAAGTTGCAGAACAAACGAAAAGAATTGTACGTTTAAAAGATGGTGTAATTATAAGTGATGAATTGACTAAAGCATCTAAAGCAGTTTAATTATGTTTGATTTAGATCGTTGGCGAGAAATTTTTCAGAGTATCAATAAAAATAGATTACGTTCTGTAATGTCTGGCTTTACAGTGGCATTTGCCATTTTATTATTCACGTTACTTTTTGGTATTGTTAGTGGTTTAAGTAATTCATTTAAAGGGGCTTTTGCAGACGATGCACAGAATTCTATGAGAGTGCGTGTTTGGAAAACAACAAAACCGTTTAAAGGATTACAAACAGGGAGAAGAATTCAACTTAAGAACGATGAGTATAACTATGTAAAAGAAGAATACGCAAATAAAATTCAATATCAATCTGCAAGAATTTACAAAAATTTCACTTTAAAATATAAAAATAAGGCAGATAATTATAATATAAGAGCAGTAAATCCAGCCCATCAGTTTTTAGAAAAAACAATTATAGATGAAGGAAGATTTTTGAATGAAAGAGATTTAAAAGAAAAATCTAAAGTAATTGTAATAGGTAGATTAGTTAAAGAAGATTTATTTGGAGAAAGACCAGCTTTAGGAAAACGATTAAATGTTAATGGCAGTTCTTATCAAATTATAGGAATCTTTTCTGATGATGGAGGAGACAATGAAGAAAGAATCGCATACATACCTGTTACAACTGCACAAATGATTTATGGTAATAACGATTATATAAGCCAAATAGTTCTAGGTTATAATCCGAATTTAAGTTTAGATGCTGCTATTGCTTTTGGTAATAGAATGGAGCGTGATTTGCGTAAAAAAATGAACATTCATCCAGATGACCAAAGTGCACTTTCAGTTAGAAACATGGCAGAAGCTAATAAAGGAGTTGGTCAATTTATGGGTATTTTGTATGCTATTGTAATTTTAGTGGGTTCAGGAACTCTAGTTGCAGGAATTATTGGAATATCAAACATTATGATTTTTGTGATAAAAGAACGAACAAAAGAATTCGGAATTCGAAAAGCTTTAGGTGCAAAACCATCTTCAATTGTTGGTATGGTTGTACAAGAATCTGTTTTAATTACAACATTAGCTGGTTATTTAGGGCTTTCTTTAGGTACTTATCTCTTAAGTTTAATAGGAAATAGTTTAGAAGAAGATTATTTTATAAAAGACCCAAGTGTAAGTACAGGTATTGTAGTAGGAGCTACAATTGTTTTAATTCTTTCAGGATTAATTGCTGGCTACTTACCTGCTAAAAGAGCAGCAAACATTAAACCAATAGTAGCATTAAGAGCAGATTAATATGAAGTTTTTATTTGATTCAGATACTTGGCAAGAAATTTACGGAAGCATTCGTAAGAATAAAGTAAGAACAGTTATTACAATTATTGGTGTGCTTTGGGGTATCTTTCTTTTGGTTGTACTTTTAGGAGCTGCAAGAGGTATGGAAAATGGTTTTAACAAACTTTTTGGAAACTTTGCAACAAATAGTGTTTTTGTTTGGACACAAAGGACAGATACACCTTTTAAAGGTTTTCAAGAAGGTAGGCGTTTTCGTTTAACAATGAATGATATTGAGGTATTAAAGTCTGAATATTCTAATGAAATAAAACTTTTAGCACCTAGAAATCAAACCAATAATTTATTAGTTCATAATTTTAAATCGGGAGATTTTAGAGTAAGTGGAGATTATCCAGTTTTAGACCAAATTCAAAAAAAACAATTACTGTATGGTCGTTTTTTAAATGATAATGATATTTTATCAACTGCAAAAGTAACTGTCATTTCAGAAGATATGTACATACAGTTGTTTGATAAAGGTGTAAATCCGATTGGTGAATATCTTAAAATAAATAGTATCAACTATAAAGTTATCGGTGTTTATAAACCCTCTAATACAATAGATTTTGATGGAGACACAGCTTACATTCCATTTACAACCTATAGAAAAGTTTACAACACTGCTAACAGAGTAGACTGGATGATGATTACCGCAAATGAAGGTACAAATATCGAACAAATGGAAAAAGATATTTTACTTACTTTAAAAGGTTTGCATAAAGTGCATCCAGAAGATAAAAGAGCTTTTGGTAGTGTAAATTTGGGTAAAGAAATTGGTAAAGTAACAGGCTTTATTATAGGAATGCAATTTCTGACTTGGTTTGTTGGTATAGCTACTTTAATTGCAGGTGTATTTGCAATTGGTAATATTCTTTTAATTACTGTAAAAGAACGTACAAAAGAAATTGGTATTCGAAGAGCTTTAGGAGCTACTCCCAAAAGTATTCGTCAACAAATTATATTAGAATCTGTATTTTTAACCACTGTTGCAGGTATGTTAGGAATCATTTTTGGAAGTTTAGTCTTATTTTTAATAGACGCTGCAGTCAGTAACAATGATGATATACCATTAATTAATCCAACAGTAAATATCCCAATTATTTTTATCGCATTTGCCACATTAATTGTATTAGGTACAATGATAGGTTTAATACCAGCACATATGGCAACCATAGTAAAACCAATAGAAGCATTAAGAGAAGAATAAAAAATCAATTAACTAAATCATGAGTAAAAGAGCAAAAATTATTTTAATTATCATAGCAATAGGATTTGTTGTTGCGTTAATTTGGTTCGGAAAAAAGAACAAAAAAAGTATTGTTGAATATGAAACCGAAACTCCGTTTAAAACAACTATTGTTAAAAAAACAGTAGCTACTGGTAAAGTTACTCCTTTAGAAGAAATTGAAATTAAACCACAAATAACAGGTATTATCGATAAGATTTTGTTGTTAGAAGGTTCTAAAGTTAAGAAAGGAGATTTAATTGCTACTGTAAGAGTAGTACCTAATGAACAAGCATTAATTAGTGCTAAAGGTAGAGTAGATAACACTAAAATTAGAGTAAACAATGCTAAAATACAATACAATAGAAATAAAAACTTGTATGATAAAGGTGTAATCTCTAGACAAGAATTTGAGCAAATAGAATTGACTTACAATCAATCTAAACAAGATCTTAAAAATGCAGAAAATGATTATTTAATTATTAAAAGAGGTTCAGCAGTTTCTGGTAGTGCAGCAAATACTAGTATTATTGCGCAAATGTCTGGAACTATTTTAGAAATCCCTGTAAAAGAAGGTGATCAAGTAATACAATCTAATAACTTTAATGCAGGTACAACAATCGCTTCTATTGCAGATATGAATAAAATGATATTTGAAGGAAAAGTTGACGAATCTGAAGTTGGTAAACTTAAAAGTGGTTCTGATATAGAGGTTTCTATTGGAGCAATTGAAGGAAAAAAATTTCCTGCAAAATTAAACTTTATAGCACCAAAAGGTACAGAAGAACAAGGGGCTGTACAGTTTAAAATAAAAGCTGATGTTTCTTTAGATGACAATTATTATATTAGAGCAGGTTATAGTGCCAATGCAGATATAGTTCTAGAGAAAAAAGATAGTGTTTTATCTATTAAGGAAGCATTATTAAAGTTTGATAAAAAAACAGAAGAACCTTATGTAGAAGTTAAAAAAGAGGATGGTACTTTTGAGAAAAAAACTCTTAAGCTAGGTACTTCAGATGGTGTAAACGTTGAAGTTTTAGAAGGTGTAACAGCTACAGACGAAATTAAAATCTGGAATAAAGCTTCTAAAGATGATGACAAAAAAGATAATTAGTAAAAATAAATTAATTGTAAAAAAAGAGGCTCTTTTAGAGCCTCTTTTTTTACCACCAAACTAAGAATAGTTTATTAATTTCTCCGTTTTTGTGTTTCAACCAAACTAATGGAGAAAACTCTCTATCTAAAAACCCTTTAGATATTTTCTTAAAGACATCAATACTTATCCAAGTAACATTTTGATGAGGAATTACCAGCCAATCTTTTTTATTTGGAATATAAAATTTACAATCAGAAAAGAGAGTTAATTCTGTTTGTTTGATATAAAACCCACAAATACAAGCTTCATTTAATTGATTTAGTTGTGTTATTTTATCTTTATAAGGCACAAACAATTGCCCTTTAAAATAGACTTGCTGTACCATTTCTTTAGATGATAAATTAATGCTCTGTAAATACTCTTCACATTGGTTAGAGTAGAGTAGAGGTAGTTGTTTTTCTTTGAGTTTAGTTAATTTTTCCTTTAAAGAATCTTTTTTATTAGGTCCAACACAATGTTCTATTTCAGAATTACCAACAGTAATATCATACAAATAAAACTTATAAATAATTTCAAGATGAATAATAGTATTTCCTCTTTTTAAGATACAATCTAATTTACCTAGAGTCCTTTTTTCTTGTTGAATTTGAACATTCTCACATAAAATTGAGATCTTTTTTTCTTGATGTAATTGATAAGAAACAAAACGTTCTATATATTTTCCTAGACGCAATTTTTCATCAATTTCAATATTTATTTTTGATGATTTTTGTTGTACATCAAATTGTGATAAATTATATAAATCATTAGTATTCCACAAACTAGGAGTTTGTAAAAAGCCTTCATATCTTTTCTGAATATCTTTTGATTTTTGATGCATCTCAAAATCTAAGTTACAAATCTATTTTGTAAATTGAACATTTAAATTTAATTCTAATGCAAATAGAAAAATCAACTTTTCAATTTTTAAAAGATTTACATCAAAATAATAATCGTGATTGGTTTTCAGAACATAAACCTAAGTATGAAAAAGCACAACAAAATGCAAAAGCTGTGTTTTCAGCAATCAATGAAAAGTTGGAGGCTCATGATGAAATTGAGAAATCTAAAATGATGCGAATTTACAGAGATGTTCGTTTTTCTAAAGATAAAACTCCTTACAAAGCCCATTTTGCAAACTCATATTCCAGATTAGGTAAGGAATTAAGAGGTGGTTATTTTTTAAGAATTAGACCAGGAGAATCCTTTTTAGCTGGTGGGTTTTGGGAACCAAACAAAGACGATTTATTTAGAATACGCAAAGAAATAGAGCAAGATGCATCAGAAATAAAAGGAATTTTAGCTGATAAAAATTTCCAAAAGCATTTTGGAAGTGAGTTTCATAGTTTTAGCGAGCTAAAGACTGCTCCAAGAGGTTTTGATAAAGCCCATCCAAATGTTGATTTATTGCGTAAAAAAGGATTTATAGCCACAAAAAACTTTACAGATAAAGAGGTTTTATCAGCAGATTTTATAAATCAAGTAGATGAGAGCTTTAAAGCTTTAAGACCATTTTTTAATCTCTTTAGCGATATTTTAACCACAAATTTAAATGGGGAGAGTATTCTAGATTGATGATATTACTTCAAATTTTTATCAACTTCTCTTTTTAAAACCCAAATAGTAATTACAGTAGATAGTACATCTGCAATTGGGAAAGACCACCAAACACCAGCAACTCCGTAATATTTTGGTAAAATGTATGCTAATGGAATTAAAAATATTCCTTGTTTTAATAAGGTTAAAAACAATGCAGGCATTGCTTTTCCTGCTGCCTGAAAGTAAGCAGAACCTATTAATTGCATAGTTACAATTGGCGTTGCTAAAAAAACGATAATCATTGCACTTGGTGTTTCAGATAGCAAAGTTTCATCATTGGTAAAAATCCAGATAATTTGTTCTTTAAAAATGATAATTCCAATAAAAATTATGGTTCCTAAAACTGAACCAAAATAAATTGATTTTTTAATGGTTTCTTTAACACGTTCATTTTTTTTAGCTCCAATATTAAATCCTGCTACTGGTAAAAAACCTTGAGAAACTCCTAAAACTGGAGAAAGTGCAAACATCATTACTCTATTAATTACTCCAAAAATTGAGATAGAAATTTCTCCTCCATAAGTAAAAAGTGAATAGTTTAGTACAATCATCAATACACTAATGGCTCCTTGTCTTACCACAGAAACTCCACCTAATTCGACAATTTCTCTTACAATTTTTCCATTTAGAGCAAAGTTTTTCAATATTATTTTTAACTCACTTTTAGAGGATAGAAAAAAATAAAGAATAAATAAGCCACAACTGGCAAAAGATAATGATGTTGCCAAACCTGCTCCTTTCATTCCCCAACCCAAATATTTTATAAAAATAATATCTAAAACAATATTTAAAACAGCAGGAATAATCATTGCGTACATAGCAAATTTTGGTTTGCCTTCTGCTCTAATTACAGGGTTTCCCATCATTGCAAATGCTAAAAATGGTACACCATAAATAATTACAGAAAAATAATCTGAAGCAATTGGTAGAATAGCTCCTTTAGCTCCAAATAAATCTAAAATTGGTACACTAAAAAAGTTCCCCAAGAGTACAAAAATAATGGCTAGAATAAGCGTTAAACAAATTTGGTTACCAAACGTTAGAAAGGCTTTTTCAGAATTATCTGCACCTAGAGCTCTTGATATGATTGAGCTACCTCCAATTCCAATTCCCATTCCTAAAGAGGAAATTAAAAAAGCTATTGGCAATACTACAGTAATTGCAGCAATAGCCAAAACACCTATCCATTGTCCAACAAAAATAGTGTCTACAATCATATTTATAGACATCACTAAAATGCCTATTGTTGCAGGGACTGCTTGTTTTACAAGAAGTTTGCTTATTTTTTCTGATCCTAATTCGTTTGCTAATTGTGCCATAAGAAGTTGCAAATATCAGCATAATTTATGTTTAAAAGTAAAAAGTAACATCAATTATTATTATGTAAATATTAAAACTATTATGTTTGTTAAAATTGATAAAATGGATACTCCTTTTAAAGTAAAAATAAAAATTGAATCTATAGATATTGATAATTTGAATCATGTTAATAACGCTGTTTATGTAAAGTGGATGGACAATGTAGCAAGAGAACATTGGGCTTTTTTAACAAAAGACAACCCTTTAGAAGAATTTATTTGGGTAGTTAGTAGGCATGAAATAGATTATAAAAATGAAGCTTTTTTGGGTGATGAAATTACTGCAAAAACTTGGGTAGGTAATACTAGGGGAGTAACTTCAGAACGTTTTATAGAGTTTTATAAGGGTACTGTTTTACTAGCAAAATCTAGAACAGTTTGGGTTTTGTTAAATGCAACTACATTTAAGCCTGCTAGAATTAGAGAAAATATTTTAAATCTTCTACTACCTGCTAAATAAAAGTATCTTTGCAAAAAATTAAGATACAATGTCCACTTTTTCTGAATTAAAGATTGGTAAAGAATATATAAAATCAATTAAAGAAATAGGTATAAAAGTACCTACAGAAATCCAACAAAAAGCAATCCCAATTTTATTAAAATCTAGTACAGATTTTATTGGTTTAGCACAAACAGGTACTGGTAAAACTGCTGCTTTTGGTTTGCCAGTTCTCCATAAAATTGATGCTAAATCAGATTATATTCAAGCACTGATTTTATCTCCTACAAGAGAGTTAGTACAACAAATAAAAAAGCAACTTTTTAAGTTTACAAAGTATAATTCAGATAGAATTTTTGTTGAAGCAGTTTTTGGAGGAGAAAAAATCGACAGGCAAATGAATAACCTAAAAAGAACTACACATGTAGTTGTTGCAACTCCTGGTAGATTAATTGATTTAATAGAGAGAGGATCTGTTGATATTAGCCATGTAAAAACTGTAGTTTTAGATGAAGCTGATGAAATGTTAAGTATGGGTTTTAAACAAGATTTAAATCGTATTTTAAAATTTACAAACAAAACTGATCGTAAAACTTGGCTCTTTTCTGCAACAATGCCAGATGAAATAAAACGAATTGTAAAAACCTATATGGATTCTAATGCTCCACGAATTGAAGTGAATAAAGATAGCTTGGTTAATGCAAATATTAGGCATCAATTTACAAGAACAACCTTAAAAGAAAAGACAAATGATATTATTTCCTTTTTAGAAAAAAGACAAAATCAAAGAGGAATTATTTTTTGTAGAACCAAAGCTGGTGCTCAAAATTTTGCAAAACAATTGATAGAAGAAGGATTTTCTACAGCTGCTTTAGAAGGCGATATGCAACAAAAAGAACGTGATAAAGTAATGCGTGCTTTTAAAAATGAAAGTTTACAATATTTAATATCTACTGATGTATCTGCAAGAGGAATTGATGTTAAGGAGTTAGAATTTGTTATTCATCATCAATTGCCAGAAAAATTAGAATATTACACGCATAGAAGTGGTAGAACTGCAAGAGCTGGTAATACTGGGACTTCTATAGCGTTTGTGTTACCAAGTGAAATTGAGAAAATTCATCAAATTCAAAAAGAATTAAATATTAAATTTACAGAAGTAAAAGTGTAAATGGAGTTAATTTACGTTTTAGATATTTTAGGTACGTTTGCCTTTGCTATTAGTGGTGCTTTAGTGGCTTCTGACCAGAAGTTTGATTTATTTGGTGTTATTATCATTGCATTTGTGACTGCAGTTGGTGGTGGAATGCTACGTGATATTTTAATTGATGCACATCCAATCAATTGGATTGGAGATATGAATTATTTATATGTGATTTTAATAGCTGTAATATCTACTTTTTTATTTAAAAGTAAAATTTTACCATTGTATAAAACTCTTTTTTTGTTTGATACTGTTGGAATTAGCGTTTTTACTTTATTAGGTTTACAAAAAGGATTGACTTTTAATTTGCACCCAGTTGTGGCCATAATTATGGGAATGATTTCTGCTGTATTTGGAGGTGTTATACGTGATGTATTAACAAATAAAATTCCATTAATTTTTGAGAAAGAGATTTATGCATCTGCTTGTTTATTGGGTGGAATATCTTATTTGCTACTGAATCATTTTGGTGTTCCAAAAGATTTTAACTTTATCATTTCTGCCTCTGTAATTGTGATTGTAAGGCTAATTTCTGTAAAATTTAAATTACAATTGCCTAAAATTAAAGATGATATTTTTGGGAAGACATAAAAAAAAGTGAAGATTTATCTTCACTTTTTTTTATAATAAATTATAAAATTTATTTTACATCTTTCAGTAATTCTCTAATAGATCTTAATAGCTGTTCATCTATACCATTATATATTTTTCCAGGCATATTTTTAACTTTAATTGTTGGCTCTGTTTGGTTATTTTCCATCCATTCACCAGCTTTATTTTTTGCACTTACTGGTACAACACCCCAATAACCACCATTTGGTAAACCTTCCCAACCAGCAAAACTACAAGTACCAGGTACTGGCATTCCAACAGTTTTTCCAATTTTTAAATCTGTGTAACCTTGAGCATAACAATGGCCATCAGAATACATACTTTCGTTAAAAATTGAAAGCGTTGGTTTTGTCCAACGTGAAGTTGGTTCACCACCCACAACTTTATCTTCTGTTGCATACGTTATAAAAGGAACTCCTGTAAAAAACATCGCTAAATCTGCAACTAAATCTCCACCACCATTAAAACGTGTATCAATAATTACCCCTTTTTTATCAAAATATTTACCCATAATATCTTGATAAATACTTCTGTAAGGGCCATCACCCATACCAGGAATATGAACATAACCTAATTGTCCATTACTTTTTTCTGCAACTTCCTTTTCATTCATCTTAACCCACCTTCTATATAATAATCTGTTTTCAGCACCCAAAGAAATTGGTTTCACAGTTATTGTTTGTGTTTTTTCCGTTTTCGGATTTTCAATTTCCAATAACATAAATTTACTCGATTTTCTGTTGAAATATTTTGCTAAATCTTGATCTTTATCAACTAAAATACCATCAATTTTTTTGATAATATCTCCTTTTTGGATATTGAATTTCGCTCTATCTAAAGGTCCTCCAGAAATAATTTCATCAATAAGAATACCATCCTCTTTATAATCATAATTTATAAAAATACCTAAAGAAGCTGTTGCATCAGCATTAGAAACGTTACTGCCTCTGTAACCAGCACCAGCATGAGAAACATTTAATTCGCCTAACATTTCTGATAACATTTCAGAGAATTCAAATCCATTACCAATGTGAGGTATATATTTTTGATATTCTTTCTTCATTTTATTCCAATTAATTCCATGAAAATCTGGATGATAGAAAATTGCGTTTGTACGTATCCAAACATGATCGAACATTGCTTGTCTTTCTGCATTTTGATCTAATTTTATTTCACCATTTATAGCAACAGGTTTTCTTTTTTTAGATGAAGGGTTTAATTGTGTAATTCTACCACTACTTAATAAATAAAGATTTTTCATATCCTTATCCCATTGCAAACTACCAAATCTAGCGTTTAACTTCATTAGCATTTTAGTTTCTCTGGTTCTTAAGTTTGTACTCCAAAGATTAGATCTGCCTTCAAAACTAGCTAAATAATACAAAAAATCTCCTTTTTTAGAAAGAACAGCATCTCCCAAACTAGAGGAATGTATAGTAAGTCTTCTAGTTCTATCTTTCATGTTTTCCCAATCAAATTGCAATGGTTTTATTGCATCTTTTTTAGTTTTATCATCTTTTTTCTTTTTTGATTTATCGTCTTTTTTATCAGTCTTTTTTTCCTTTTTCTCTTTCGCTTTTTTCTTTTTCTCAATCTCTTTAATGGCTTGCATTAATTTAAAATCTTCATCACTTAAATTAAATTCATCCCAAGCTTCTTTTGTAAAGAACATACTGTATACATCAGATTGAGAACGACCACTTGTTGCGTAAGACTTAAGCCCATTTCTATTGCTAAACCATAACATTTGTTTACCTCCATTTACCCATTTAGGAGAATAATCATAATAACCACTTTCATTTAAATTTACCCTTTTAGAGCCATCAGCAGCCATTAATAAAACTTCACTGTTGCTTAATGTTTTACCCCAATCAATCAACAACCATTTACTATCTGGGCTCCAGGTAAAATATTTATCACCATCTCTCATGTGATACAAATCTTTTGGTGTTAAAAGTGTAACTTCTTTTTTGGTTTTTACATCTTTAATCTTTAGAGTTCTTCTCCCTTCAATAAATGCAATTTTGTTACCATCTGGTGAGTATTTAGCTAAATAGTTATCTGTTTTATTACTTATTAGAGGTGTTTCTTTTAGTAATGTAGCAGCATAGAAAAAAGGCTCTTCTTTTCTAACTTTTTCAGTTTTATAAACACTCCATTTTCCATTTCTTTCACTACTGTAAATTACAGATTCACCTTTAGCATCCCAAGAAACAAAACGTTCGTTTTCAGGAGTATTGGTTAATCTTTTTGTAAATGATTTATCTGTTGAAGTTACAAAAACTTCTCCTCTAGCAATAAATGCAATCTCTTTTCCATTTGGTGAAATAGCCATTTCTCTAATACCTCCATTTACAGAAATAAATTGATCTGAATTTTCTTTGTCTTGAGTAATGATTTTTACAGCTAATTTTCTAGGTTTTTGCCCTTCTTTCATCGTATATAACTCTCCATCATAACCAAAAGAAATTACACCATTCCCAACACTTAAAAAGCGTACAGGATGTAGTTTGAAGTTTGTTAATTTATCATCTTTAGAACTATCTAAAGCCATTTTATGAATATTAAAAGAACCACTTCTTTCACTTAAATAATACATGCTTTTTTCATCATCAGTAAAATAAGGTTGTCTATCTTCAGCTGAATTTTTAGTAATCATTTTATGAGAATTAGTTTTAGCATCGTAAAGCCAAATATCTCTGGTAATAGAAGAAGTGTGGTGTTTTCTCCATTCATTTTCTCCTCCTTTTTTATCATGATATAACATTTTCTTTCCATTTTTGGAATATTGAACATATTCTGCTGGAATTGTAAAAATTTGAGAAACTCTGCCTGATTTTACAGGTACACTGTATAATTCTGATTGTGATCTGTGTGGATGTTGTCTATGATTTACATCATCTTGTCTTAAAGCACCAAAAACAATGTTTTTATCATCTGAAGTAAAAGAAAAAGGATGTTCGTCATTTGAGTGAAATGTTAATCTTTCAGCAGAACCACCTTCAGAATTCATAACATAAATATCAAAATTACCATATCTATTAGATGCGAAAGCAATTTTAGAGCCATCTTTACTCCAAACCGCTTTATAATCGTGTGCACTGTGATAGGTAAGTTGTTGAGCTGTTCCTCCATTTGTACTAACCTTATATAAATCGCCTTTGTAAGTGAAAGCAATTTGAGTTCCATCTGGAGAAATAGATGAATGCCTCATCCATTTTGGATTGTCTTGGGCATGAATTGAAAATGATAAAAATGCAATTAAAATTAAGATTGGTCTCATAGTTGAAAAAATTTGTCTAATTTAATAAATTGAAACAGGACTGATTAAAATAAAAAGTTAAAAAAGACACATAAATGAAGCCGTTAGAATTTAAAGATTTTACTGATTTTAAAGAAATGATAGGTAAAGAATTACCAAAAGGGGAGTGGTATACAATTAGCCAACAAATGATTAATGATTTTGCAAATGCTACTTTAGATAAACAATGGATTCATGTTGATGAGGAAAGGGCTGCAAAAGAAAGTCCTTTTAAACGTACAGTTGCTCATGGTTTTATGTCTGTAGCTATGATTTCTAAAATGCTCGAAGAGACTTTTACTATAAAAAGTGTGAAAATGGGGTTGAACTATGGATTAAACAAAGTACGTTTTCCAAATCCTGTTCTTGTTAATAGTGAATTAAGGATGTTGACCTCAATAAAAAATATCGAAGAGATTGCTAATAATGGCATAAAAATTACTTTTACTTGTATTATAGAAATTAAAGGTCAAGAAAAACCTGCTTGTGTTGCAGAATTTTTGGCAGCTTTATTTGAATAAGAAAAGAAGTTAAAAGCAACTTTGAACTATAACAACCTTTATTTATAGGTTTTACGTTAATAAGCCTAACTTAATGCATCTATTTGAGTGCGAAATTAAATATAAACCAATTGCAACAGTTAATATAGGTGTTATAAGACCACTAGCCCCATAAACAGAATAAGCATCTGCTATACCAAAATTATAAATTAGCTGTATAATGATTCCAATAAAAGAGATAGTAAAACCTACTTTAGCCATTTTACGTCTAAAAATTAATAATATACTAGATAATAAACCTACCCAAACAGCAATTGCAAAAGCTGCAACAGCCCAAGCAGGAGCATTTTCTATAATTGCTAGTTGATCTTTATCCATCAAAGATCTCATTTCTTCTGTCATATACGCTTGACCTAAATATACCATAACTCCCATTAAATTCCATAAAATTGCTAAAACAGCAATTACCCAAAAAGAAGTAGAGGGTTTAGTAGTTGTTCCCATAAATAAAAAAGTTTAGTTAATTGATTATTTAAAAGTAATAAAAAATATTTGTATAAATCAAAAATGTAAAGTATTTTTGTCATTATATAAAGTATTTTTGTCAATTTGTAAAATAAAAAATTATGTCAAAGTCATCAATTTGTGAAAGAGAAAGAAGTCATTTAGAAAAAATGAATAAATTTCAATTGTCTCATCAATTTAAAAAAGTAGGATATTTTATTGCTCTAGGAACTTTTATTTTGATGATTGGTAGAAAGTATATTGATAATTCTGAATGGATAAGACCAATTTTACACGGTATTTTATTAATAGGTATGTTAATTATTTCGTTATCAAAAGAAAAATTAGAAGATGAATTTATAGATAGTTTGCGTTCGCAGTCTTACAGAATTGCATTTGTATTGGTTATTTTATATGCTTTAATTCAACCCCTTATAAATTATGGAGTTGGACTTCTATTTGATAAATCAGAAAAATTAGAAGGTTTTGATTATTTTCAAGTACTTTTTTATATGCTAATTGTTCAATTGATGGTTTTTTGGCAACTAAAAAGAATAAATAAATAGGATGAAGAATACTATAAAAGTGCAACGTGCTATTTTAGATTTAACTCAAGATGATTTAGCAAAAAAAATTGGTGTTTCTAGGCAGACTATCAATTCTATAGAAAAAAGCAGATATGTACCTTCTACAGTTTTGGCATTAAAATTATCATCTATTTTTAAAATACCAGTTAACGAATTTTTTATTTTAGAAGAAGATGATTAAACTTCTCACATTCATAATTATTAATTTATCTAAATTAATTTTAATGCTATTTACTCTGCTATAGTTATAACAGCAGCCTTAAATAAATTAGCTTTAGATTTAAAGAATTTATTCTCTAATTCGATTGCTTTAAGTTTGGTTTCAATTAATTTAGACTCACGATAGTTAACTAAAAACAAAGAACTTTCTCCTAAAAAGAATTTACGTTCTTCAGCTTTTAGCAATGTTCCATAATCTCTAACTATAGTGTTGATATAATCATTTTGAACTATAAAAGATTCCAATTCTTGTTGAACAGCATTTACCTTATTTTTTATGGTAACTTTTGTTGCTTCATTTTCTAGTTTTGCATCTTGTAACTTAATTCTAGCGAGTTTTAAATCACCTCTTTCTTTTCTTAAAAATATGGGTAGCTTAAAGTTTATACCAGCTTTATAATTATCAACATTTAAAGAATTTCCTTGTCTTGGAGTTTGTGT
The DNA here is from genome assembly GCF_002954685.1 of Polaribacter porphyrae. GTDB lineage: Bacteria > Bacteroidota > Bacteroidia > Flavobacteriales > Flavobacteriaceae > Polaribacter > Polaribacter porphyrae. The sequence goes on from NZ_MSCN01000001.1 coordinate 753,557, forward strand.
TAAAAAATTATACTGAACATCTAATCGTGGTAACAAGTTATTCATTTTTAACTTTTTATCGATATTTAAACTTTTAATTTTAAACTCTAAAGATCTAATTTTTGGGTGATTGTCTATATCAAAATCTGCATTATTAAATAAAGCAATATTAAAAGTAGTATCTACTTTGTCTAAAGTAGTAATATCAGGAATAATATTATCTTGTAGTTCTACAGGTGTATTTTCATTCAACCACAAAAAATTTGATAATTCTAGAGAAGACTTCACTAATTTAATTCTAGCCTTTTCTAGATTTAACTTTCTATTATTTAAAGTAATACCTGCTTCTAATGTATCAATTGCTGGTTTGTCTCCTTCAATAAAAGCTCTTTTTGTATTATCGAAACGAATTACGGCATTCTGTAAAAAATCATCATAAACTAATTTATCATTGTAGGTTTTTAACCATTTAAAATATGATAAAGAAGCATTGTATAAAATTTCGTTGACTAAAATTTGCTGGTCTTCTTTTGCCTGATTTACAAAGAATTTAGCTTGTTTTAGTGAAGCCATTCTTTTGTTTATTAATAAATCTTTAAGTAAAGATGCAGAAACACCAGCTGCATATAAACCATCTGTTGGTACATTTGCTTCAGGATTCAAAAACAGCCCATCATTATTTTCAAAATTAGCTTTAAACTCTAAACCATACCAAGTTGGTATTTTAAAAGCTCCATTTAATTTGTTATAGTATTCTTTTTCCTTAAATTGCTTTTTATCAAAATCAACCTCAATTTTTGGATCAAATGCACCTCTAGCTTTCAGCAATTTAGCTTCACTATTATTGATGACTAAATTGGCTTGTTTTACAATTGGGTGATAGGTTTTTACATAGCCCAAATATTCAGATAAGGTCATTACAGACTCAACTTTTTCTTGAGCATTAAGTTTTGCAAACATCAATAAAAACAATACTAAAATATACTTTTTCATGATTTTAGACATCTTCTATAAATTGATATTTATTTTTTCTTTTTACTATTAGATTTTCCTTTTGTACCACCTCCAGGTTGATAATAATTAGGAGGAAAGCTATTTAATTGTCTCCAAAGTTCAAACCAAATGGGTACATCTTCTAATAAAGCAATTGTTCTAGCTCCAGAACCAGCTCTAATATCTTTTGGCCATTCATGGTCAGTTTCATCAGGAGCTAATAAGACTCTATATTTTCCATTTTCGCTAATAAACCTTTCTATAGCAACCACTTTTGCACCATAAGTACCATAAGAAACGTTAGGCCAACCACTAAACACAATTGCTGGCCAACCATCAAACTGAACTCTTACTTTTTCACCTGGGTGAATTAAAGGCAAATCTATAGGTCTCACAAAAGTTTCTACAGCTAAATCTATTTGAGCAGGCATTATGCCAACTAATTCTTCACCTTCTTTAAACGTTTCTCCAATACCACCTTTTAAAGCTCTGTTAATGTATCCATTTTGAGGGGCTAAAATGTATAAAAGAGAATTTCTTACTCTGTAATTACTGTTACTGTTTTCTAATTTAGATACTTGAACTTCTGCATCAAATTGATTTGATTGAGCTGTGTATTGATCACTTTGTGCTTTAGAAATTTTATCAGCATATTGTGCTTTTATTCTTCCTATTTCTACTTTAGCATTAATTACATTGTTTTTTGAAGCAAGCAAATCGTTTTCTCTTTCAATTAATTTGGCTTGTGTTTCTTGTAACTTTAATTTTTTTGCTTCCACATCTTTTACAGCCTTTAAACCTTCTTTTTGAAGTGTTACATCACGATTGTACTGCCTTTCTGCGATACCAATATTGGTTTTTGCTGCCTCAAATTTTATGCTATCACTTTGTACTTTTAATTTAGATTGTAGTAATTTATTGCGTGCTTGTTCTAATTTTAATTCCCTTTCATTTTTTAAAGCATTAATTTGTCTGTTAAGTGCTTTTACTTTTCCTTGATATGCATTTACAGCAGAATTTTTTGCATTAATTTGTTGATTGGTTCTTTCTATTAATCGATCATCAAAATAATCACTCTTCACTTCTGATATTCGAAGGATAGTATCTCCTTTTTCTACATAGTCTCCTTCGTTTACAAACCACTGTTCTATTCTACCAGGAATTTGAGATTGAATAGTTTGTGGTCTTTGGTCTGGAGTTAATGTAGTTACCAAACCATTACCAGTTATATTTTGTGTCCATGGTAAAAAAAGTATAATCAATACAAGCCCTGCAAACACTAATAAAAATCTATTTAAGGCTTTGTAATATTTTTTCGAAAAAATTTCTTTACCAGATTTAAATGCTGTTAAATCTACTGTTTTATGCAACTGATTTTTAGAAATGTTTAACATAATAATTAATTTATAGATTTAATTTCGCCCTTTTCTAATATTATAATTTTGGTGCATTTTGTACGCCAGCTCTTTTTACTACTCACTACAATAAGAGACCAAGGTCTTTCTGGTGCAGTTAAATAGGATATTATTTGTTGAGTTTCCTCTAAATTAAATTGATCTAAAGGATCTTCTAGAATCATAATTTTTGGTTGTTTTATAATTGCTCTCGCTAAAATTATTTTTTTAGCAATAGTGTAAGACATTTGTTTACCTTCAGGATTAATAAAAGTTTCTAAACCATTAGATTGTTCTTTTAAAAATTGAGATAATCCCACAGCTTCTAACACATCAAAAATTACATTGTCTTTTACTTTTTCTGATCCAAAAATTAGGTTTTCTCTAATAGTACCTTCAAAAGGGGTTTCTTCTGATAGTGACAATCCTAATTGCGAACGATAATGATTTATATGTAAGCTCCTTAACGATAAATTATTCGCATAAATGTTTCCTGAAGTTGGCTCAATAACTCCTGCAATTAATCGTAAAAGCGTAGATTTACCAGCACCACTTTCTCCCATTATTAAAATTCTGCTACTAGGCTTCAATTCTAAAGAAACATTTTTTAGAATTGCTTTCTTTCTATCTTCAACTTCAAAAGAAACATCATCTAACTCAACATTTAAACCATCTTTAAATAAAGGTTTTTCGCCATTTTGTGATTCTAAATCTCTATCTACTACTTGGCCTATTTTTTCTATTGATGTTAATACGTCATAGAATGATTCTAGACCAACTATTAGTTTTTCAACAGATGCAATAACTAAAAGAATAATGATTTCTGCAGCAACAAACTGACCGATATTCATTTCCTGATTTAAAACCAAAGCACCACCAATTAATAGCAAACTAGCAGTAACAACTACCTTAAAACCAATCATTTGTGTAAACTGAAGTATCAGAATTTTAAAATGATTTTCTCTAGCCTCTAAATATTTACTTACTAGATTATCATTTTTAGACATTGCCAAATTTGTATTACCAGAAAGCTTAAAACTTACTACAGTTCTTGCTACTTCTTGAATCCAATGTGCTACCTTATATTTCATTTTAGACTCAATTAAACTAGTTTGTAAACCTTTTTGAGCTGTAAATCTGAAAACAATAAAAATTAATAACAACAATAAAATACCAAAAATAATAAAGAAAGGATGATAGAATGATAATAGTATGAGTGCAAACAAAATTTGCAAGATTGCTGTTGGTACATCAATTAATATTTTCGATAATCCTTTTTGAATAGTTAGCGTATCAAAAAAGCGATTAGCTAATTCTGGTGGATAGTAATTACGCAATTCAGTCATTTTTATCTTTGGAAAGCGATAGCTTAATTCAAAAGAAGATCTAGTAAAAATTCTTTGTTGAATGGTTTCGATAATTCTTAATTGCATAAGTTGCAATGCTCCAGAGAATATAACACCTATGGTAACTACAATAACTAATATTATCCAAGAAGTAGAAACTTGTGCACCTTGAATTAAGTTAATAATAGCTTGAATACCTAGAGGTAAAGTTAGAGCTACAAAACCTCCAAAAACGGCATAGTAAAAGATTTGAAATATATCTCTCTTCTCCAATCTTAAAAGATTTATAAATCTTTTCCATGGAGTTAATTGTTTATTTTCCATAACTTACTTTAATGTATTGTAAACGAGTTGTTGATAAAAGTCTGTTGGAGTTTGTCCATTTTTACAATTTGTAATTGAAGGGAAATGTTCGTTCAAAAAATGTTGATGTAAACCACCTTCTAAAATTGTACTGGCTAAACTTAAAGAAAAAGTATAGTCTGGTTTAACTCCTAAAATCATTTCCTCTAGCCTAGATACTAACCTTTTGTAAATTTCAAAGTATCCTTCTTTATTATCTTTATCAACTTCTTTTGTTAAGAAAGATTTTGAGCTTTCGTTTACTATAATTCTATATAGTAGAGTTTCGTTAATATGAGAATAATTACTATCTTCTTCAACAGTTCTAGTAACAATATTTATTGCTTTTTCTAGTTTATCTTCTGGATTAGAAACACTAAATGTTTCCATTACCAATTGATATTCTAACCAAGCCCAATACCAAGAAGATAAATACAAAAGTAGTTTGTGCTTACTTTCGAAATATCTGTAAATAGAACTCTCGTTAGAACCTATTTTATTACCTAGTTTTTTAAAGGTAAAACTCTCAAAACCAATCTCATGAATCAAAATAATGCTATTCTCTATAATTCTTTTTCCTAATTGAGATGTTTCAGGATCTTTAATGTAAATTTTATCAGGGACAGTAATTTTAAGAACTGACAATAAATTTCTCATGGTTGTATAATTTGAATGCAAATATAATAGTGTTACTATTAAATACTAAACATGATACTTTTATTTAATATTTTTTTAACATAAAAATTAAATTAGATTCAAATTTTGATAACCTTTTTATTTATAATATATTTGTTATACAGAGATTTTTATAGCGATAGCTAATAATTCTTCATTCGATTTTTAATAGTATTCTTCTGTAGAACGCATTGTATTTTTAAAAGTCTCTTAAAATTATATTGAATAAACACAGTAAAATAATTAATGGCAAAATCACAACAGACATTTAGTAAAAGTGAAAAAGAAAAAAAACGTTTAAAAAAACGTGAAGATAAGCGTAAAAAAATGGAAGCTAGAAAAGCTGCCAAAGAAGAACACGGAACTTCTGGAATTCAATTTGCTTATGTAGACCATAATGGAAATTTAACAGACACTCCACCAGATCCAGATTTAAAAGTTGAGTATGAGTTAGAAGATATTCAAATTTCTACCACTAAAAAAGAAGACTTACCAGAAGAAGACCCTGTAAGAAAAGGAAAAGTAAACTTTTTTGATTCTTCTAAAGGATTTGGTTTTATTATTGATGCTGATAATGGAGAAAAATATTTTACACACGTTAGTGGGCTAATAGATACCATTACAGAAAACGATAAGGTTTCTTTTGAATTAGAAAAAGGAATGCGAGGTATGAATGCAGTAAAAGTTAAAAAAATATAGAAACAATAGTTTTTTCTAAATTATTAAATCCTATCATTTTATTATGATGGGATTTTTTTCATCTAAAAACTAAAAGTGTTTTGCTATTTAACGAAGGTAATATTTCTAACAACATAAGCTTGTATATTACGAAATTGGATAATTTATAAGTTGTAAGAATTTACAATATAAAAGGAAAACAACTATGTACTACTAATAATTAATAGAATTAATTATTGTTGCTGTTGTTGCTGTTGTTGAACTTCATTCTTAAAAGGCCTAATATCTACAGAAACTTCTAAAGTGCTTTCACCAGAACCATAAATTACACCTTTTAAAGGAGGTACATCATAGTAATCTCTTCCATATGCTACAATAATATGTTGATTTTTAGGAATCTGATTGTTTGTTGGATCAAAATCTATCCAACCAAAATTAGGAATATAGACAGAAAACCAAGCGTGAGAAGCATCTGTACCAAATAATTTTTCTTTTCCAGGAGGAGGAAATGTTTCTATATATCCACTTACATATCTTGCTGGCATGCCAACAGAACGCAAACAAGCAATCGCAACTTGTGCAAAATCTTGACAAACCCCTTTTTTTGCCTCCATAACTTCATCAATAGGTGTAGCTACAGAGCTAAAACTTGGGTCAAATTTAAATTCTGTAAAAATACGTTTCATTAATTCGTTAGTCGCTTCAAAAACAGAACGCTCTTTTCGGAATGAAATTTTGGCGTAATTATTTATTTTATCAGAAATTTTCTTAATAAACGCAGAATCCAATACATACTGTGTAGCATCTATATTTTCTGGTGATAATACTTTTAATTTTAATAAAGCTTGTTCTAAAGTGATGCTTCTACAGGCTTCAGTAATTACTGCATTCTTTTGATGTTCAAAAGAACGTAAAACTTTACTTTTAGCAGTAACTACTAACTTTTTATGTTGTTTCTCAATAGAGAAATGTGTAACATTGTTCCCGAAAAAATCAATATTTTCTTTAATTACAGTTGGTTTAGGTTCTATTTCTAATTCATAATCTAATAATTCCTGTCCATCAAAAGTTTTTGGTTTTAAATTCGCTAGATTATAACAATAGGTTACATTGTTTGCATAATTATAAGTGGTTTTATGAACTACAGAAAAAATCATATTACAATGTATAATTTTGATTAACCAATTGTATCTGCTCATCTGAATGATTAAAATACATATCTGTTAAAGATAATGATGTATTATGAATCAAATCACTTAAAGAAGCCAATAATTCCTCTAGTTCTGATCTTGTAAATGCGTTTTTATCAACTTTGGTTAAAGAACTTGCTTTTGCATTTTCAATAATTTTACAAGCTTTTAAAATAGCTATTTCAACAGATGTAGATGCAGTATCATTTGTTCTTTTAGGAAGTTTAGAAATATCTCTTCGAATTCTATTCAATTGATATTTTAGAGATCTTGAATAAGAATCATCTAATAAAATAAGTTTAATTACATTCTCAACATCTAAATAAGATCTAAAACTATATCTGTAAATATTCAAACTTTCATGACTATTTAAGAGTGATTCTAAAATTTCATATTCCACATCTTCATCATAAGAAATCGTCAACAACGCTCTTGATTTATCAATAGTCATGATAGCTTGCTCCATTTGTAAACCTATAAAATAGAGGAGCAAACCTTGGTCCACTAATATACTTTCTTCAATTAAACCAATAAAGGCAATTAATTTAGTAATCATAGTATCTAATAACTTGGTAATTTTAGGTATATTTTGATGGTCTTCCTTATCAAAATCTTGCCAAACCTTTTGTAACATATCATATACACGCCACATATCTTTAGACCAAAGATTTCGTAAAGAATAGTAGGAATTTTTAAACGAAGAAAGTGCATGAGCTAAACTACCCATTTGAGTTTTATCAAACAAAACAATCGCAATTTCTTCTAAAGGATTTTCAATAGCTTTTTCTTTGTTTTTACCAGTAAAACCTGGGAAAATAGATGTTAAGTGTGTTATAGATTGGTATAAAATATGTAAACTTTCTGTGTCAGATTCTCGTTTATTGAATTCATAATTTGTTACTTGATTCAATACCATTCTAATATATCTAGCAGTTACTAATGTTCTTGCCAAATACCTACCAGACCAAAATAAGTTTTCTGCTGTATTACTTGGTAAATTTTCAATTCCTGAAAAATTATTTGCACTAGCATGATGCCAATGATAACGTTGTCTCTTTTTTAATGTATTATCAGTATTGTTAGTAACCCAAAAATCTTTACTAGTACCTCCTTTTTGGTTAGAAACTCGTATTTTTTTTCTATCAGATGCAACTCTTACTAAACCACCAGGCATTATACTAAAAGATTTCTCTTTTGCAACAGCAAAGGTTCTGCACATTACTTTTCTAGGTTCTAAACTATTTTCTGTAAAATTAGGAGCCGTTGAAAAAGATATTTTTTCTTGTGCTACATAACGATAAGGTTTTGCTAAAATTTCTTGTTTTAGCACTTCTATTTCTTCATCATTTAAAAATTCGCAGAAATAAATATGCTCTCTGTGTGTATTATCTATTGGTTTTACAACAAACTTTTTAATGTTTTCTAAAACAAATTTTAGTTCTTTTTCTTGTCCACACCACCAAGATGCAATTTGTGGTAAAATTAAATCTTCTTTTAAGAAATATTTGCAGACAGAATTCATAAATGGAATTAATCCTGGGTTTTCTAAAACGCCACTTCCAATAGGATTGATTATTGATACATTTTGTGCTCTAACTACATTTAATAATCCTGCTACTCCTAAATAAGAATCGCCTTTCAATTCTAAAGGATCAGAATAGGCATCGTCAACACGTCTGTAAATTACATCAACCTGAATTAAACCTTTAAGTGTTTTAACCCAAACTTTGTTTTCTCTTACTACCAAATCGTTTCCTTTTACTAAAGGATATCCTAAAAATGATGATAAATATGCATGTTCAAAATAGGTTTCATTATGTGGCCCAGGAGTTAAAATAACAATCGTTGGGTTTTCTTTATTTGTTGATGCAGAATTTATTAATAAATCATTTAAATCTTTAAAGAAACCAAAAGGTTGTTTTACATTGATTTCTTTAAAAAAATCAGGAACAACTTCGCGAACAGAAAAACGATTCTCCAAAGAATAACCCATTCCTGATGGTGTTTCAGTTCTGTCATTTACAACCCACATTCTTCCATCTGGACCTCTTGCTAAATCTGCAGAGTGAATTAATAATTGTTGTGTGGTTTTGTATTGTATTTGATGGCAAGGTCTCAAAAACCCTCTATGAGCAAAAATAATCTCTGAAGGCACAATACCATTTTTAATGAGTTCTTGTTTTCCGTAAATATCTTTTAATACCAAATCTAAAAGATGTGCACGTTGTTGCAGCCCTTTTTCAATAGTTTTCCATTCTTTTTGGTCAATAATAAACGGAATTATGTTCAAGTTCCAAGGTCTATTCAATCCATTAGGATCGTTATAAACATTATAAGTAACACCATTTTCGGCTAACAGCCAATCTAAATCATTTTGCCTTTTGTTTAATTCATCAATACCTAGTTTAGAAAAATTTGTTAATAATTTTTCCCAATTAGGATTGATGCTCATATCAGATTTTAAAACTTCGTCATAGTTTTCAAAATCCTTAAAATAATCAGTAAAAAAAGAGGTTATCGATGGTTTTATCAATTGAATTATTTTTTAAGACGCAAATCTAAAGTATTTGGATATTCTGGGTTCACAGGAATCTCTTTAAAACTAAATTTTTTTGAACTTCCTTGTTTTTCCATACTTCTAGTAACATTTTCAGTATTTGTTTTTTTCTTCTTTTTCTTTTTTTCTGGCTCTATTTCTCCTTGTGTGTGTCCAAAATCCCAAAAACGATTAATTCTTCTAGATTCTGCTTCATAACTATTTACAGGATAGGTTTCGTAAGATCTACCTCCAGGATGTGCTACAAAATAAGTACAGCCACCAATTGAACGTTTATTCCAAGTATCTATAATGTCAAAAGTTAAAGGTGTATCTACACCAATTGTTGGGTGTAAAGCCGAGTATGGATTCCAAGCTTTATAACGCACACCAGCAACATATTCTCCATGAACTCCAGTACTTTTTAATTGCGCTTTTACGCCATTACAAGTTAATGAATATCTTTCTTCTGTAAAGTTAGTCACTTTTACTTGTAATCTTTCTAATGATGAATCTACATATCTTGCAGTTCCACCACCAGTCATTTCTTCACCCAAAACATTCCATGGTTCAATTCCTGCACGTAATTCTAAATGGATGTTGTTAATATCAACCATACCATATAAAGGAAAACGAAATTCAAAAAACGGATCAAACCAATCTTCTTTAAATTTGTAACCTGCTTTATTTAGTTGATTTACAATATCTTTAATATCTTCTCTAACAAAATGTTCTATCAAAAATTTATCGTGTAATTCTGTCCCCCATCTAACAAGGTTGTGTTCGTAAGGTTTTTTCCAAAACCAAGAAACTAAAGTTCTTACCAATAAGTTTTGCATCAAACTCATTTGAGCGTGTGGAGGCATATCAAAGCCTCGTAATTCTAAAATTCCCAATCTTCCTGATGATGAATCTGGTGAATATAATTTATCGATACAAAACTCTGCTCTGTGCGTATTTCCTGTTAAATCTGTCAATAAATGACGAAACAATCTATCTGTTAACCAAAAAGGAACTTCACCATCTTTAGGAATTTGACTAAAAGCAATTTCTAATTCGTACAAACTATCATGTCTGGCTTCATCAACTCTTGGAGCTTGACTTGTTGGCCCAATAAAAGAACCTGAAAACAAATAAGATAATCCTGGATGATGTTGCCAAAAAGTGAGTAAACTTCTTAACAAACTTGGTTTACGCAACAAAGGACTGTCTTTTGGAGAAACACCACCTAAAGTAACATGATTTCCACCTCCAGTTCCTGTATGTTTGCCATCTAGCATAAATTTTTCTGTACCTAGTCTCGATTTTTTTGCTTCTTCATAAATAGTAAATGTTGTATCTTTTAAATCTTTCCAACTTTTAGATGGATGCACATTTACCTCAATTACACCTGGATCTGGGGTAATTTTCATCGATTCTAAACGATTATCGTGAGGTGGTCCATAACCTTCTAAAACAACAGGAATTTGCAATGCTTTGGCTGTAGCTTCAATTGAAGCTAATAAATCTAAATAAAATTCAGCGTTGTCTAATGGAGGTAAAAATAAATGCAGTTTCCCTTCTCTAATTTCTGAACAAATAGCAGTTCTCACAAAATAATTAGGCATATTTTTAGGAACACCATTTTCTAAAAAGTCAGTATATCTTTTAGAAACAATTTGCCTAAAACTTGGCAAACGTTTCTTTTTAGAAAATAAATCGGGTTCGTAAATAGGGAAAAGTTCGTGTTCTGGTTTTTGTGCTAAACTATTTAAAGGCAAACGTAAACCAACAGGAGAATTTCCGGGTGTTAAATAAATATGATTTCTTCTAAATGTCCATTCACTGCTAAACCATTTTCCTTCAGTTTTATTTAATGGTAAAACATAACCTACAGCTTTAGAAGTTCCGTTTTCCAAGATTTCTGCAATTTTTTGTTCAGCTAGAGAGCTGTTTTTATCTTCTAAAGGATTGTAATCAATAGGTAGATTCCCTTTTTCATACAGCATCAAAAACGCATCTTCATAAGTTGGTTTTATATGATTTGAAGTGATGCCTAGATATTGTGTTAATGTTTCTAAAAATAAAATATCTGCATTTTCTGATAGTGAAACCTCTTTACCAACAGCTGCCAGTAAATCTTGATTAAACCATATTTTTCTACCATCTTTTCGCCAACATAATTCTATAGACCATCTTGGTAAAGGTTCTCCTGGATACCATTTTCCTTGAGCGTGATGTAAAAAGCCACCTTCGCTAAATTTGTCTAAAAAGCGTTTAGATAAGTCTGAAGCTAATTTTCTCTTGTGTTCACCATCTGCAGCAGTGTTCCATTCTTCGCCTTCCATATCATCAATAGAAACAAAAGTTGGTTCACCACCCATTGTTAAACGAACATCATTTTTTTGCAGTTCTTTTTCAACCTTTTTCCCTAATTTATCAATAGCTTTCCATTGCTCTTGTGTATAAGGTTTTGTAACTCTTGGCGATTCAAAAATTCGTTTTACAGAGTTTTCGAATTCAAATGTAGTTTCACAAACATCAGAAAGTCCAAAAACAGGTGCAGCACTTTCAAAAGAAGGTGTACACGCTAATGGAATATGACCTTCACCTGCTAATAGACCAGAAGTGGCATCAAAACCAATCCAACCAGCTCCAGGAATATAAACTTCTGCCCAAGCGTGTAAATCTGTAAAATCTTCTGCAGGTCCAGAAGGTCCATCTAAAGATTGTTCATCAGATTTTAATTGTACTAAATATCCTGAAACAAAACGTGCTCCAAAACCCAAATGACGTAAGGTTTGCACAAATAACCAAGCATAATCTCTACAAGAACCATTTTTTTGACCTAAAGTTTCTTCGCATGTTTGTACACCAGGTTCCATACGAATATTATAATTTAAATATTCATAAATTTTTCTATTGATGTCAATCAGAAAATAAATAGTTTTACGAGGTGTCATATCTAAAGACGCTACAAAACCCTCTAATAAAGAACCTTTTTCAGTAACTTCTAAATAGGGAAGTAGTTCCTTTTTTATAGTATTATTATATTCAAAAGGGAACTCTTCTGCAGATTCTTCCACAAAAAAATCAAACGGATTTATGGTTTTTAAATCTGCTATAATTTCTACATCAATAGAAAGTTCTGTTGTTTTATCAGGAAAAACAACTCTTGCTAAATAATTTCCAAAGGGATCTTGTTGCCAGTTAAAAAAATGATTTTCTGGTTGAATCTTTAAAGAATATGATTCTATTGGTGTTCTAGAATGTGGGGCAGGTCTTAATCTAAAAATATGTGGAGAGAGTTTTACTGAACGATCATATTTATATTTCGTCTTGTGTGAAATTACAATTTTTAGTGCCATAAATGCTTCTTTAAATAAAGTTGTCTTGTATGTGTGAAATTACTAAAACCGTTACAAATATTACAAAATAAATCTCATATTTTAGCAATTATTGTATTTTTAATAAAAAACAATTTTTAGTAAAAAAAAATCATGATTTTATTGAAAACAATAAAAATAATCTAGTTTTTACGCTAAAACACACGTGTTTGTTAAAAAATATTTTATTAAATTTACACAAAAAGTATTCGATTTGAAAGCACCAACTAATTTACCTATCTTTTCTTCTTACGAATTTGATTCAAGATTTTATGATGAAATTTTTACAGACAATAATGAAGTAAGGCAAGTATACGAAACCTTGTTCAACTTATTCAGTGAATATTCTGTAGATGATTTTGCAAATTTGAACGACAAAGCAAAAGATGCTTTTTTTAATCAAGGAATAACTTTTCAGGTATATGGAGACAAAGAAACTAAAGAAAAAATATTTCCTTTTGATTTATTTCCAAGAATTATTGGCAATAAAGAATGGTGTAAAATAGAAAAAGGTGCATTACAACGAAGTAAAGCACTAAATGAATTTTTATGGGATTTATACCACGACCAAAAAATAATCAAAGATAATATTGTCCCTGTTGAATTGATAAACTCCTCTGTAAATTTCTTGAAACAAATGAAAGGTTTTAATCCTCCAGGTGGAATTTATAACCACGTTTCAGGTACAGATTTAATCAAACATTCAGATGGAGATTACTATGTTTTAGAAGACAATATTAGATGTCCTTCTGGAGTGAGTTATGTTGTTGGGAATAGAGATGCTTTAAAAAGGACTTTGTTTGGAGTTTTTAATCATTATCAATCGTATAATGTATCAGATTATGGTCAAAATTTATTAGAGATTATAGAATCAGTAAAACCCAAAGGAGTAGATATTCCTAAATGTGTAGTGTTAACTCCAGGCGTATATAATTCAGCCTATTACGAACATTCTTTTTTGGCAAAACAAATGGGAGTAGAATTAGTAGAAGGACGAGATTTGTTTATAGAAAATGATTTTGTTTACATGAAAACCATTAAAGGTTTAGAAAGAGTAGATGTTATTTACAGACGTGTAGATGACTTATTTATAGATCCTTTAGAATTCAAAAAAGATTCTTTACTAGGTGTACCTGGTTTGTTTAAATGTTATATGAAAGGGAAAGTATGTTTGGTAAATGCACCAGGAACAGGAGTTGCTGATGACAAAGCCATTTATACCTATATGCCACAAATTATCAAATATTATTTAGATGAAGAACCTATTTTAAATAATGTATACACGTATCATTGTAGTAGACCAGAAGAGTTAAAATATGTTTTAGAAAATGTAGATAAATTGGTTGTTAAACCTGTGGATGAATCTGGTGGTTATGGAATTTCAATCGGTAATAAACTTACTAAAGAAGAAATAGAAAAAGTAAAAGCAACAATAAAAGATGACCCAAGAAAATATATTGCACAGCCTATAATGTCGCTTTCTACACATGCTACTTATATAGAAGAAGAAAACTCTTTTGAGCCAAGACATGTAGATTTAAGAACCTTTACATTGTTAGGAAAAGATAAAAGTTTTGTTTTAAAGGGTGGTTTGACAAGAGTTGCATTAAAAAAAGGGAATTTGGTTGTGAATTCATCACAAGGAGGAGGATCTAAAGATACTTGGGTATTAAAAAAATAAAATAATTTTATGTTAGCAAGAGTAGCCAATAATTTATTTTGGATGGGGCGTTATTTAGAGCGTTCAGAACATATAGCAAGGTATATGAATGTCAATTATTTTTCGTCATTAGATGCTCCTAGTGAGTTATCTCAATCAAGACAATTTGTATTACGTTCTATGTTATTTGTTGCAGATGAAGAAGAGCTTAAAGTAGGCAAAGAATTAGATGAGAGAAAAGTATTGTTTGATATTGGTTTGAATCCAGAAAAGCAATTTTCTATTTTATCTTCTATCCAAAATGCACAACAAAATGCAAATGGAGCTAGAGATTTGATTTCTACTGAATTATACGAATCTATAAATACTTTAAATAGAACTGTAAAAAACTACGATAAAGATCGTTTTGTAAAAAATGGTTTGTTTGATTTCACAACGATGATTACAGCTAATGTAGCGTCTTTAAGAACAAAAATAAGAGGAACACTTTTACACGATGAAGTATATGCCATCATAATGTTAGGAATTTATATAGAAAGAGCTAACCAGGTTATAAGAATCATCAATTCTAAATATAACGATGCTTTAGTAGAAAAAGTAAATTCAGGAGCTTCTGTAACAACAAGTTATGAGTGGACTACTTTATTAAAATGTGTACAAACCTATGATATGATGCGTAGATATTACAGAAAAATACCTACAAGCAATACTGTATTAGATTTTTTGATTTTAAATCCTGTATGTCCACGATCTATAATGAACTCTTTAAACAATATTTTATATTATATCAGTTTTTTATCGAAAGAAGAAATTCCTCATAAAGATACAGCTGCATTTTTAATAGGTAAATTAAAATACGAACATCAGTATAAAACAATTGAAGATGTACAAGGAGGTTTAAAGACCTTTATCGAAAAATTAGTAGAAGATTTATCTTTGGTAGGTGAGAAGATGGATAAAGATTACTTTAGTTTGTATTAGTTTATCTATTATAAAACTCCATACTTTCAATAATTAAATCTTCAGGAACTTTACAATCAATTTTAAAATCTTCAAAATCGTTGAGCAGTACAAAATTCACTTGTCCGTTTACGTTTTTCTTATCGTGTTTCAATAAATTCACTATTGATGAAAAATCTTGTTTTAATAAATTGTTTTTATTATAAATTGATAAAACAACTTCTTTAACAGTATTCACTTTTTCTGTTGATAAACCTAATAATTGAGAAGATAGATAGCTTTCGCAAACCATACCAATAGCAATAGCTTCTCCATGAGTTAAATTTTCTTTGTCTTCAGATTCTAGATAAAAAGACTCAATTGCGTGCCCTAAAGTATGCCCGAAATTTAGAATTTTACGTAAATTTTGTTCTTTAGGATCTTGTAAAACAACTTCGTTTTTAATTTCTACAGATCTAAAAATTAAATCCTTGATTTTTAAATCTTTATTATCTTTAATTTGATTGAAAAGATGAATATCATAAGTTAAACCATATTTAATAATTTCTGCTGTTCCAGATTTTATTTCTCTTGGGGTAACTGTAGTTAAATAACGATCATCTACAATAACCATTTGAGGATTAGCAAACAATCCAATTTGGTTTTTTAAAACACCTAAATCAACACCCGTTTTTCCACCAACAGAAGCATCAACCATAGATAATAAAGTTGTTGGTATGTTTACAAAATCAATCCCTCGTTTAAAACAAGAAGCTACAAAACCACCTAAATCTGTAATTACGCCTCCACCTAAAGTAATCAATAAACTTTTTCGGTCTCCACCTAATTCTGTGATTGCATTCCAAACTCCAATACAAGTTTCGAGGTTCTTATTAATTTCTCCAGATTCAATTTCAATAAGTTCAATACGTTTATCAGTTTTTAAATTTGGAATAAACTTCGGATAACAATGTTCCATCGTATTTTCATCAACTAAAATAAAAATAGTAGAGTAATTATTATTTTTTATTAAATTAGAAAGCAATACATAGCTTTCTTCTTGAAAATGAACAGGATACGAAACTGCTTGAATGGTTTTCATTTGTAATAGAGTTGAGGGTGCAAATTAAATAGAAATTCTATAATTATTACTATTCATATAGTATATTTGTGGTTACTAAATCGATATAGTATGAAACTTTTTGACAATACAGAGGTTGCCTTCGCTTTAAAATCTGATTCACAATTAGAAAGAGCATATTTTTTGTTCAGAATGATACAAAATCAACCAATGGTAAGAATAGGAAGTGCAGTTACAAATTTTGCCTTAAAAGCACATTTGCCAATAGAGGGTTTGATTAGATCAACTGTTTTTGATCATTTTTGTGGAGGTGTAACAGAAGACGATTGTTTGCCAATTATCGATAATATGTATAAAAACGGAAATGTACATAGTGTTTTAGATTATTCTGTTGAAGGAAAAGAGGAAGAAGAAAGTTTTGATGCTGCTTTAGAAAAAATTTTAAGAATCATTAACTTTTGCGAAGAAAAGCAATCTATTCCTTATGCTGTTTTTAAACCCACAGGTTTTGGACGCTTTGCTCTTTATCAAAAAATATCCGAAGGAAAAACTTTAGATGCTGATGAACAAGAAGAGTGGGATAGAGTAGTGGCTCGTTTTCGTAAAGTTTGCAAGGTAGCACATCAAAAAGATGTTCCTTTATTAATAGATGGAGAAGAAAGCTGGATGCAAAAGGCTGCAGACGATTTAATAGAACACTTAATGGAAACCTATAATAAGGACAAAGCCATTGTGTTTAATACGTTGCAAATGTATAGACATGATAGAATGGATTATTTAAAAGATTTGCATAAAAGAGCAACAGAAAAAGGTTTTCATATTGGTATGAAGGTAGTAAGAGGTGCTTATATGGAGAAAGAGCGTGAAAGAGCTTTAGAGAAAGGATATCCATCTCCAATTTGTAAAAATAAAAAAGCCACAGATCTTAATTATGATGAAGCTATTACATATATGATGGAACAACCAAATGTTGCATTATTTGTAGGTACTCACAATGAAGAAAGTTCTTATTTAGCTATGGAATTAGCAAAAAAACGAGGTGTTAAAGAAAATGATAATCGTCTTTGGTTTGGTCAATTATTTGGCATGAGTGATCATATTAGTTATAATTTGGCAAACGAAGGTTATAATGTAGCAAAATACTTACCTTTTGGACCTGTTAGAGATGTTATGCCCTATTTAATAAGAAGAGCAGAAGAAAACACTTCTGTTGCAGGCCAAACCAGTAGAGAATTAAATCTACTAAAAACAGAACGAAAACGTAGAAAATTATAATGCAGACTGTTGAAGAAATAAAAGCATTGTTGCATAAAAATAAGTTGAGATTAATGCAAGAATTGTCTCAAAGTAAAGAAGCAATGCATCTAATTAAAAAATCTACGCACGCTAAATTATCTGCAGAAGAAAAAGAAAAAATTAGAGTTCAACTTTTAGACATTTGCAAGTCTATACCAGCTTTAGCTGTTTTTTTATTACCTGGAGGAGCTTTGCTTTTGCCTCTTTTAATCAAATTAATACCAGATATTTTGCCCTCTGCTTTTAGGGATTAATAATGTTTAGTTCAATAATTTGTTTGTTTTTTCTCAATTAATTAAACTCATTTTTAAACTTTACAAATTCATCATTCATAATTTGTAAATAATCATTTAGAAAAGACTACTTTTGCACGAAATTTAAGAAAGCAGTTATGCAATCAATAAGAAACATCGCAATTATTGCGCACGTTGACCATGGTAAAACAACTTTAGTTGATAAAATTATAGATCAAGCTAAAATTTTAGATGATAGAAAAGAACGTAAAGATTTGTTGTTAGATAACAATGATTTAGAACGTGAAAGAGGTATTACAATCTTATCTAAAAACGTTTCAGTAAATTATAAAGATGTAAAAATCAATGTAATTGATACTCCTGGTCACGCAGATTTTGGAGGAGAAGTAGAACGTGTATTAAAAATGGCTGATGGAGTTTTGTTATTAGTTGATGCTTTTGAAGGTCCAATGCCACAAACTCGTTTTGTATTGGGTAAAGCCATTGAATTAGGACTTACTCCAATTGTAGTAGTAAATAAGGTAGATAAAGAAAATTGTACTCCAGATTTGGTACACGAAAAAGTATTCGATTTAATGTTTGCTTTAGACGCCACAGAAGATCAGTTAGACTTTACAACTATTTATGGTTCTGCAAAAAATGGCTGGATGGCTACAGATTGGCAAGAACCAACTGATAATATTATTCCTTTATTAGATGCTGTAATTGAATCAATACCAGAAGCTCCTTACAGAGAAGGGACTCCACAAATGCAAATTACTTCTCTTGACTTTTCTTCTTTTACAGGAAGAATCGCAATTGGTCGTGTGTATAGAGGAGATTTAGAAGAGAACAAAGATTATATGTTGTGTAAAGCTGATGGAACTAACAAAAAAGTTAGAATTAAAGAATTACACGTTTTTGAAGGAATGGGTAAAGCCAAAGTTTCTAAAGTAAGAAGTGGAGATATTTGTGCAATTACAGGTATTGATGGTTTCGAAATTGGAGATACGATTGCAGATTTAGAAAATCCAGAAGCATTACCAAGAATTGAAGTAGATCAGCCTACAATGAGTATGTTGTTTACTATTAATAATTCGCCATTTTTTGGAAAAGAAGGAAAATTTGTAACTTCTCGTCATTTACGTGATAGATTGTTTAAAGAAACAGAAAAAAACCTTGCTTTAAGAGTTGATACAACAGATTCTGAAGATAAATTCAATGTTTTCGGACGTGGAGTTTTACATTTATCAGTATTGATAGAAACAATGCGTAGAGAAGGGTATGAGTTGCAGGTTGGACGTCCACAAGTAATTATTAAAGATATTGATGGTGTAAAATCTGAACCTTATGAAACACTTTCTATTGATGTTCCAGAAGATGTAGCTTCAAGAGCAATTAATCTAGTTTCTTTACGTAAAGGAGATTTATTAGTAATGGAACCAAAAGGAGATTTACAACATTTAGAATTTACAATTCCATCTAGAGGATTGATAGGTTTGCGTAATAAAATATTAACAGCAACAGCTGGTCAAGCCATTATAAACCATCGTTTTTCTGAATATGGACCTTATAAAGGTGAGTTTTCTGAAGATATTAAAGGAGCAATTGTTTCTTCTGCAGCTGGTAAAGCAACTGCTTATGCCATTGATAGATTGCAAGATAGAGGTCGTTTTTTTATAGACCCAAATCAAGATATTTATATTGGTCAAGTTGTTGGAGAAAACAGCAAGGATACAGATATGGGTGTGAATTTAATTAAGGGAAAAAAATTAACAAATGTACGTTCTTCTGGAACAGATGATAGTGTTAAAATTGCTCCAAAAATTGATTTTTCACTTGAAGAATGTATGGAATACATAAAAACTGATGAGTATTTAGAGGTAACTCCTGCAAGTTTACGTATGCGTAAAATTTCTTTTAGACCATAGTATAAGAAAAAATTATAGAATAAAAAAAGCTCAAGAATTTAATTTTCTTGAGCTTTTTTTAGTTTCGCTAACGTGTTTGTATAAGCTTTGTTGCGTGTTTCGAACAACTAATTTAGTAAATATTTACTGACCAAGAAAGTCCGCGAGGACTTTCGTAAGTAGGCAAAAGCCAGCAATAAAGTTTATACGGTATGTCTGTTGCACAATTTTTTAAAGATACAGAAATTTCGTATATTTAATAATGCAAGGCAAGAAGCAATATCAAGAAAAGCTGTTTAATAATTTCCAGTTGAGTGAGCGAGTTCCCAAGGATAATTTTTACAGACGTTTAAAAAAGATCCTTCATTTAGATTTTCTGTATTCAGAGACAAAGTGTTATT
>NZ_MSCN01000001.1:773599-1119777 GCF_002954685.1 Polaribacter porphyrae
CTTCATAAAAATATTTTTTTGATTTTTTAGAGGGTTGTGCAACGATTACCGGTGTTAGGTATCTGGCTTTAGTTTTTTTCCAGTTTCTCCAATCTTTTTTGCAATTCAAGAAGTTTTAGATTAATCTTTTTTAAAGATTTATTTTCTTTTTGGAGTTCTTTAACTTTTTCTTTTTCCGAATTAATTTCTTTTTGTTGTTGGATGGTATAAAGTGTTAATTCTTCTATTTTTTGTAATAGCTGGATTTGGAATTCCCCAATATTAACACCATTTTCTTTCATCTCTTCAGCAGATGCAATTTCCGGAAGATGTTTTTTTTCTTTTATATGATTTTCGATAAAATCCAATGTTGGTAAATTATAATTTTCCTCAAATACAAAATCTGCTGTAGGAGTAAGTGTAACTTTTACTTCTTTAGATTCCAATTTTCCATAAATAGCTACATTTCCGTTATTTGCAACAATCATTCGTGTGTTTTGACCAATTAATTGATCATCTGTCATTGTTTTACTATTACTTATTGAAGAATCGTGATGTGATACAAATCTTATGTTTCCAAAAATATCAGTAGAAATCAATCCAATTGAAGTCCTAGCACCATCTCCAAGAATTTCCCACTGCCCATTTTGTCTTATTCCGTTCATAACGAGTGTACTATTAGTATGTCCATAATTAGGGTTGCCCCATGTAAATAGTGAAAGTCGGTCGTTTATCTTGCCACTGACTTTCAAATTATTTTTTACTTCAAAATCCCCTCCACCATAACCAACCGTTGTGTTTCCAGAAGCATAAAAATTTAGATGTAAGTCTTTATTATCCATTACATCAATATGAGCATTGTTATTAGACCATTTGACTAGTCGTAATATTGAAGATGTATAATTGCTGGTATTTCCATTGATACTAACGATTCCATGTCCAGTATCACTTCCTAGTTGTGCACAAACATTGAGTGATAGTAAAATTGAGGTTACTGTTAAAATTGTTTTCATAATAATTTTTGTTTTATGTTTAATTTCTGTCAGGCCTGTGCCTAACGCTTAAGACGAATATGCGTCGTTTTAATGACTTATATTCGACGTTAGCGAAGTAAGATTTTTAAATTTACAATTTCAAGCATAAAGATATAAGGTTATTCTTAAATAATTAACAAATCTTAAAAATTAGATAAATTTTGATATTTAAAAATCTTTTTTACAAAATCATTTGGAAGTTATTTCAAAAATGTAAGATATTTGTAACATAATCATAAAACAATGACTTTTATTCAAAATCATCACCATCATTTTTACAATTGCTCTCAAGCGATTTAAAAATGTATTGAATAAAATCAAGATATTTATAAACCTGTTTGAGCAAATCAAACAGGTTTTTTTATTTGAAAAAACGCTTCTTTTGCATTGCAAAAGATTACAAATAAACTGTCATTCCCTCGAAAAAGGGAATCTAATAGAAGAATTTAGAATTTATAATAAATTACGTATGAGTAACTTAAGAATTGCAGTACAAAAATCTGGAAGATTAAATGAAGATTCCATGAAAATCTTAAAAGACATTGGTATTTCTATCGATAATGGAAAAGATCAATTAAAAGCTGCTGCAAGAGATTTTCCTGTTGAAGTATTCTATTTAAGAAATGGAGACATTCCACAATATTTAAAAGACGGTGTTGTAGATGCAGCAATTATTGGTGAGAATGTTTTGATAGAAAAAGGAGATGATATTCAGTTTATAGAACGTTTGGGTTTTTCTAAATGTAAAGTTTCAATTGCGGTTCCTAAAGAATCTAGTGCAAATTCTTTGAAAGATTTAGCAGGTAAAAGAATCGCTACTTCTTACCCAGAAACTGTAAAAAAGTTTTTAAATGGGCAGAATATTAATGCACAATTACACAAAATTAATGGTTCTGTAGAAATTGCACCTAATATTGGTTTAGCAGACGGAATTTGCGATATTGTTTCTAGTGGCTCTACTTTATTTAAAAATGGTTTAAAAGAAATTGAAGTATTGTTAAAGTCGGAAGCTGTTTTGGCAGTTTCTCCTTTAATAAACCAAGAAAGAAAAGCAATTTTAGAGAAAATACAGTTTAGAATTCAATCTGTTTTAAAAGGTAGAAACTCAAAATATATTTTATTAAATGCTCCTAATAATAAATTAGAAAATATTTTAAAACTCTTACCAGGTATGAGGAGTCCAACAGTTTTACCATTAGCTGAAAAAGGCTGGAGTTCAGTACATACTGTAATTTCAAAAAATCAGTTTTGGGAAATTATAGATGAGTTGAAAGCAAATGGAGCAGAAGGTATTTTAGTTTGTCCAATCGAAAAAATGGTACTTTAAATTCGCTTGTCATTACGAATGA
The DNA here is from genome assembly GCF_002954685.1 of Polaribacter porphyrae. Taxonomy (GTDB): domain Bacteria; phylum Bacteroidota; class Bacteroidia; order Flavobacteriales; family Flavobacteriaceae; genus Polaribacter; species Polaribacter porphyrae. The sequence continues at coordinate 775,962 of NZ_MSCN01000001.1, forward strand.
GGAACGATTGAAGTAATCTTTATAATAACAAAAAGATTGCTTCGTAAACTCGCAGTGACAGCTAAAAGATTTATTATGAAATTTATAAATAATCCAGTTAAAGAAACTTGGTCTACTATTCTAGAGAGACCTACAAAAACGGTTGATGACATCGAAAATACAGTCAACCAAATATTTACTGATGTTCAAAAAAATGAAGACGCTGCTGTAGATAAATATACATCTCTTTTTGATGGTGTTTCTTTAGATAATAATTTAGTGTCACCAGCAGAAATCGAGGAAGCTAAAACATTAGTTTCTGATGAATTAAAAGAAGCCATCATTTTAGCAAATAAAAATATTACTGCTTTCCATATCGCTCAAAAAACTTCTAAAGTATTTGTAGAAACTACAAATGGAGTAGAATGTTGGCAAGAAAAAAGACCAATTCAAAAAGTTGGTTTATACATTCCTGGAGGTACAGCTCCTTTATTTTCAACTGTTTTAATGTTGGCAATTCCTGCTCAAATTGCAGGTTGTAAAGAGATTGTTTTATGTTCTCCACCTAATGCTGAAGGAAAAATTAACCCTGCAATTTTATATGCAGCCAATTTATGTGGCGTAACTAAAATTATAAAAGTAGGAGGTATACAAGCCATTGCTGGTTTAACATTTGGTACAGAAAATATTCCACAAGTTTATAAAATATTTGGTCCTGGTAATCAATTTGTAACTGTAGCCAAACAATTAGCTACAAAATATGGAGTAGCAATAGATATGCCTGCAGGACCAAGTGAATTATTGGTAGTTGCAGATGATTCTGCAAAAGCCAATTTTGTGGCATCAGATTTATTAAGTCAAGCAGAACATGGTACAGACAGTCAAGTAATTTTAGTTTCTACCTCTCAGAAACTAATTGATGCTGTTGAAAGAGAACTTGAGAAACAACTTCATGAACTTCCAAGAAAGGAAATTGCAGAAAAGGCAATAGCCAATTCAAAATCTATTTTTGTTTCAACTGATGAAATTGCTTTAGAGTTGATTAATGAATATGGACCAGAACATTTTATAGTTTGTACAAATGATACTAATTTTTATGTAGATAATATCCAAAATGCTGGCTCTGTATTTATTGGTAATTATACACCAGAAAGTGCTGGAGATTATGCATCAGGAACAAATCATACATTACCAACAAATGGGTTTTGCAAAGCATATTCAGGAGTAAATTTAGATAGTTTTACCAAGAGCATTACATTTCAAAAAATTTCTAAAAATGGTATTCAAAATATTGGTAATACAATTGAAATTATGGCAGAAGCAGAAGGCTTACAAGCGCATAAAAATGCAGTTTCATTAAGATTAAAAGATTTGTCATAAAAATGTAACGAAAAGGCTATTTTAGTAGTCTTATAAGTATGAAAACAGCTTTTAACATACACACTTTAGTAAGAGATAATATAAAATCTTTACAACCTTATTCATCTGCAAGAGATGAGTATAAAGATGCTAGTTCTGACAATATGATTTTTTTGGATGCTAATGAAAATCCTTTTGAGAATGGAGTAAATCGTTACCCAGATCCACAACAGAATAAAGTAAAAGACTTATTGTCTACAACTAAAAAAATAGCAAAAGAAAATATTCTTTTAGGAAATGGAAGTGATGAAGTTTTAGATTTAATTTTCAGGGTATTTTGTGAACCTAATAAAGATAATATTATCACATTACCACCAACTTACGGAATGTATGGTGTTTTAGCAAATATCAACGCAATAGAAAATAGAAAAGTTTTACTAAAAGATGAGTTTCAGCCAGATTCAGATCAAATATTAAGCACCACAGATAAGAATACAAAATTAATTTTTTTATGCTCACCAAATAATCCAACTGGTAATAGTTTTAAACCAGAGATCATAGAAGTTTTATTAACAAAATTTAAAGGTTTAATCATTTTAGATGAAGCCTATATCGACTTTTCAAAAAAAGAAAGTTGGCTCTCAAAATTAAATCAATTTCCTAATTTAATTATCACGCAAACCTTATCTAAAGCTTATGGTTTGGCAGGTATACGTTTAGGCATTTGTTATGCATCAAAAGAAATTATAAAATTTTTAAACAACATTAAACCACCTTATAATGTTAATCATTTGACACAACAAAGAGCTTTAAAAAGATTAAAAAGTTTTGATGAAGTTACTAATGAAATAGAACAACTAATTAGTGAGAGAAAGCGACTGAAACAAGAATTAGAATGCTGTGTAAGTTATATTGAAAAAGTGTATCCATCTGATGGTAATTTTTTGTTGATTAAAGTCGATGATGCTAATAAGCGTTATCAGCAATTGATTGAATATGGAGTCGTGATTAGAAATAGAACTAACCAACCTTTGTGTGAAAATTGTTTAAGAATTAGTGTTGGTATTTGCGAAGAAAATCAGAAATTGATTCGTGCTTTAAAAGCGATTCAATAAACACTTTGCAAGGTTTCTTTTAACCTTGTAGGTATAAAAGCATCAAAAGAAATACCTGTAAGGTTTTAAAGCCTTGCAGGAAAATTAAATAAAATGAGTAAAAAAGTACTTTTTATAGACAGAGATGGAACCCTAGTTTTAGAACCACCTATTGATTACCAATTAGATAGTTTAGAAAAGTTAGAATATTATCCCAAAGTATTTCAATACATGGCAAAAATTGCTACTGAATTGGATTTTGAGTTGGTAATGGTTACCAATCAAGATGGTTTAGGAACAGATTCTTTCCCTGAAGAAACCTTTTGGCCTGCTCAAAATAAAGTGATTTCAGCTTTTGAAAAAGAAGGTGTAGTATTTTCTGAAGTTTGTATTGATAAAACATTTCCTCATGAAAATGCAGAAACCCGCAAACCAAGAACAGGTTTATTAACTAAATATTTTTCTGAAGATTATGATTTAGAAAATTCGTTTGTTTTGGGCGATAGAATTACTGACATGGAATTGGCAAAGAACTTGGGAGCAAAAGGAATTTTCCTTTCAGAAAACCCTGAATTAGGTGCTGATGAAATTGAATCAGATAAAAAAGAGATTTATAGTTCGATAGCTTTAACTTCTACAGATTGGCAAAAAATCTACGAGTTTTTAAAATTAGAGGATAGAGTTGCAGAAATTACCAGAAATACCAATGAAACTAAAATTTACATCAAATTAAATCTAGATGGTTCAGGCAAAAATGATATTTCTACAGGGTTACATTTTTTTGATCATATGTTAGACCAAATTGGTAGACATGGAGCAATGGATTTAACCATAAAAGTTGATGGAGATTTAGAAGTTGATGAACACCATACTATTGAAGATACTATGATTGCTTTTGGCGAATTATTCAACAAAGCATTAGGAAATAAATTAGGCATAGAAAGATATGGTTTCTGTTTGCCTATGGACGATTGTTTGGCTCAAGTAGCAGTAGATTTTGGTGGTAGAAATTGGTTAGAATGGGATGCAGATTTTAAACGAGAAAAAATAGGTGATATGCCAACAGAAATGTTTTTTCACTTGTTTAAATCATTTACAGATGGCGCAAAATGTAATCTAAATATTAAAGCAGAAGGCACAAACGAACATCATAAAATAGAAGGGATTTTTAAAGCTTTTGCAAAAGCAATGAAAATGGCAGTTAAACGTGATGCAGATAAGATGTTTTTGCCAAGCACAAAAGGAATGTTGTAAGCCATCCTAACCTTCCCAAAGGGAAGGAATTAATTGCGGAATTATTATGAATAAATATATAGAAACTGGAGAACATAACAATGAGCCACTCTCCTCCTTTGGAGGAGTTGGAGGAGGCCTTGTAATTATAAATTACGGAGCAGGTAATATTAAAAGTATTCAATTTGCTTTTAAAAGGTTAGGAATTGACGCAATTTTAACTAGTAATATTGATGAAATTTGTGCTGCTGATAAAGTAATTTTCCCAGGAGTTGGAGAAGCAAGTACTGCTATGAAAATGTTAAAAGAAAGTGGTTTAGATAAAATAATATCTACTTTAAAGCAACCTGTTTTAGGAATTTGTTTAGGAATGCAATTAATGTGCAATTCAACAGAAGAAGGAAATACAAAAGGATTGGGAATTTTTGATGTAGAAGTAAAAAAATTTTCAAATAAAGTAAAAGTTCCACAAATGGGGTGGAATATAATTAAAAATCTGCAATCAGATTTATTCAAAGGAATAAAAGAAAATGAATATATGTATTTGGTACATAGTTTTTATGCAGAGCAATGCAAAGAAATGATTGCCAAAACCGATTATGAAATTGAATATGCATCAGCATTACAAAAAGATAATTTTTATGGAGTTCAGTTTCATCCAGAGAAATCATCAAAAGCAGGAGAGCAAATTTTGAAGAATTTTTTACAATTATAATGATAAGACCTTTCAGGTTTTTAAAACCAGAAAGGTCTGCAAAACATAATAAAGTGCGTATAATACCAGCAATAGACATCATAGATGGTAAATGTGTCCGTTTAACAAAAGGCGATTACAATACCAAGAAAATATATAATGAGAATCCTTTAGAAGTTGCTGCAGCATTTGAAGCATCAGGTATAGAATATCTACATGTAGTAGATTTAGATGGCGCAAAAGCAAGCGAGATTATCAATTATAAAGTTTTAGAACAAATTGCAACCAAAACCAATTTAAAAATTGATTTTGGTGGTGGATTAAAGTCTGATAAAGATTTAGAAATCGCTTTTAACTCTGGAGCGAATCAAATTACTGGAGGTAGTATTGCTGTTAAGAACCCAACAATTTTTGAAAGTTGGATTGAAAAATACGGTTCAGAAAAAATCATTTTAGGAGCAGATTTTTATCCTGATAATTCTGGAGGAAAAATCGCTACCAATGGCTGGCAAGAAGAAAGTTCTTTAGAATTGATTCCGTTTATTAGGGATTATCAAACGAAAGGAATTGAATATGTAATTTGTACAGATATTTCTAAAGATGGCATGTTACAAGGACCTAGTTTTGAAACATATAAAAAGATTTTAAATGAAATTATCATTGCGAATGAAATGAAGCAATCTCAAAATAATATAAAGATTACTTCGTCTTTACATCCTCGTAATAACAGTAACATCAAACTAATTGCTTCAGGAGGAATATCAACTTTTGATGAATTACCTAAATTGGCAGAAAATGGTTGCGAAGGTGTAATTATTGGAAAAGCGATTTATGAGAATAAAATTAGCCTAAAACAATTAGAACAATTTATAATTAGTAATTAATGTCATTGCGAGTTTACGAAGCAATCTCTCTATTAGAAAACAGATTGCTTTATTTCATTAGTAATGACTAGAAGAAAATAAAATGCTTACAAAAAGAATAGTACCTTGTTTAGATATTAAAAACGGAAGAACTGTAAAAGGTGTCAATTTCGTTAATTTAATAGATGCTGGTGATCCTGTAGTTTTAGCAAAACAATATGCTGCATTAGGAGCAGACGAATTAGTGTTTTTAGACATTGCAGCAACTTTAGAAAATAGAGGAACTACTTTAGATATGGTTTTAAAGGTAGCTGAACAAGTAAATATTCCATTTACAGTTGGTGGTGGAATTTCTTCTGTAGAACACGTAGATGCCTTATTAAAATGTGGAGCAGATAAAGTTTCTATAAATTCCTCTGCTGTAAAAAGACCAGATTTAATTAATGAATTGTCTCAAAAATTTGGAAGTCAATGTGTGGTTGTAGCTATTGATGCGAAACAAATTAATGAAGAATGGTTTGTACATTTGGCTGGAGGAACCATTCCTACAGACATAAAATTATTTGATTGGGCTAAAGAAGTAGAAGAACGTGGAGCAGGAGAAATTTTATTTACGTCTATGAATCATGATGGTACTAAAACAGGTTTTGCGAATGAAGCTTTATCACGTTTATCATCATTGGTAAATATCCCAATTATTGCTTCTGGTGGTGCAGGTACTGTTCAACATTTTGTTGACACATTTAAAAAAGGCAAAGCAGATGCAGCTTTAGCAGCAAGTGTTTTTCATTTTGGAGAAATTCCCATTTTAGAGTTAAAACAAGAATTGAAAAAAAGAAATATTCCTGTGAGAATATAATACAAATTGTCTCTTCGAGTAATTTTTGAGGAACGAAAAAATTGTATCGAGAAGTAGTTAAAGGTTCTCGATACAATTTCGATGAAAAATCGAAATTACTCGAACTGACAGTATAAATAAAAATTATGAACATCGATTTCAATAAAAATAACGACGGTTTAGTACCTGCAATTATTCAAGATGCAACAACCAAAAATGTTCTGATGCTAGGGTATATGAATGAAGAAGCTTTTGCCAAAACGCAAGAAACAAAGTTGGTTACTTTTTTTAGTAGAACTAAAAATCGACTTTGGACCAAAGGTGAAGAAAGTGGTAATGTTCTAAATTTAGTAGATTTAAAACTAGATTGTGATAATGATACTTTGTTGATTTTCGTCAATCCAAAAGGATCAACTTGCCACAAAGGTTCAGATACTTGTTGGAATGAAGAAAATAATTCAAACTTTGGTTTTTTATCAACTTTAGAAAATGTAATTGCAGAAAGAGTTTCCAACAAAGACACTCAAAAATCTTATGTAGCTTCATTATTTTCAAAAGGAATTAATAAAATAGCTCAAAAAGTAGGAGAGGAGGCTGTAGAAACTGTTATAGAAGCAATGGATAATAATGATGAATTGTTTTTATATGAATCTGCAGATTTATTATTTCATTACTTAATGCTATTACAAGCAAAAGGTTTTACTTTAAAAGATATTGAAGCTGAATTGATGAAAAGGCAGAAATAAGCTAAAAACCTATTTATTTATCAAATCTAGAGTAACACGATATACTTCTTGTTTGGTCATTTTTGCTTTTAGCCAAGCATAGAAACTCATCATAAAAATATCTTCTTTCTCTTTTGCAATCCTGGAGTTTATGCTGTTATTTCATTACAAAAAGCAGTGAGAGATAAAGCAGAAAATATAAAAACAAGTGAAATGTATTATGGTATTAGTTGGGTTATTGTAATAGCTTCACAGGAGTTTTAGACATACCTTGTTGGGTTGTATATTGATAATCAAAGTTACCATATTTTTTTAACCAAGTTCGAATCGTAGATCTAGCTTGTACGCCATATTTGTTTGTGGCTTGCATTGGGGTTAACAATCCTTGTTCAATCTCTTGTACTATCTGAAGTTTTAGACTTAAACTGTAATCTTTTTGGGTACACTTTTTGTAATTTGAATCCATAGTTATAATGTTTTGGTATAACACTATCTTAGGACGTGACAAAACTAAAAATTAAATTTAATAATCTTAATATCAGGGTTTTTAGTTTTTTTATTTTAAAAAAACATTATTTTAAAAATAAAATGTAAGGATTAATAGTTATAATAGACTTAATAATTGTTAGAAACATTTAATTGTTTAATATTTACACCATTAGTTAAACATTGTGTTTTTAGCATCTAGCCTATTGCATTAGCTAGTTGAATGGAGAAAAGTTGATTTAATGTTTTAGGATTATAGAAAGTAAAATTAATCTATATTTCTTAATTCTAAATAAAAAATAACTGCAGTGTTTTTTAATCATTTTTTAATTTTTTTCAAAGCTCTTTATATATTTTGAAAAAAATATGTAAATCTTTAATATTATTAAAGTTGTGTTTTTATAATATCTGTTGATCAGTCAGTTTTTATAAAAAAAACAATAATAAAACCCTCTTGAATCTGGAGGGTTTTTAGTTTTATATAATATCACATAATCTAGATTTTTTTTTTAGAAAATAGAAAGTTTAATACTCGTTCATTAGAATTACTTTCAAATTTGGATAATTTTTTTCCAATTCTTTCTCTAAACCAATTACATGAGAAGCTCCTACCATTACAATATTTTTGACTTTACCAGATTCCAAAACTTGGTTTGCAATATTTTTCGCCATTCTCATATTACGTTCGTTCCAATATTTTCTCCCTTCCAGACAACCTTTTGTGTCTTGTGTAACATAGCTAAAAGAGCTCATTTTATGTAAACCTTCTAAAGATTTTCTTTTATTGGTATGTTTTCCTAGTTTTCTAAAAATTGCAGGAATTTTAGCAGCACTATATTGTTTTTTATTAATTTTACTTCCTGCTGCATTACTTCCATTTTTACTTCCTTCCTTTACACATTTGTCCCATGCAATATGATATTCCTTATTAGTTTGTTGATCATCCATATTTTTAACTCTCAAATTCTTTGCTAGCGCTAATTTATAGGTTAAATCACCATCTTCATGTCTTGTTGGCCTTTTAGCTCCATTAATACCATATTTTAATAAATATTGATATAATTCATAATTTCCATTATCTCTCTTATAAGCAGAAGAGGTGATTAGGTATTGAATTTCTTCTTTTGTTAATGCAACAAACTTTTTTAAAGACAATTTATGGTATTTCTTTTCATCAAAATTAAATGATGATTTTAAAGAGTCTGATAATTTATAAAATTGTTGATAATTTTTAGACCATCCATTTTTTAAATATTCCCAAGATTTATCATCTTTTGCCATGGGCGATTCTACATAAATTGCTTCAGGATTGTATTTTTTCGCAAAACGTAACATAGGTTTATAACTTTTTTTTACAATTTTTGGTACAGTATGCATTGTGCCTACAATTACAATTTCTTGTTGTTGTTTCTGTGCTGATACATTAAAGATTGATAAAATAAAAATACTAATTAATACAATTTGAGTTTTCATAATTCTAAATTTTGTGATTAAACTTTCTGATACAAAACTAGAAATCAAAATTAATTAAACTCAATAATAACAAGTGTTTGGGGTGAAATTAAACTATTCTGTGGTAGAATTTAGAATCGATTTTACTTCATTTTTGTAAGTATTAGATATTGGGGTAAAAATAGAAGTTGTTAACTCTGCAAATAATTTTCCTCTTTCAGTTTTCCACTGCAAAAAGTGATAAGGATTAATGATGTAAGAACGATGTGTTCTTAAAAGTTCAGGAAATTCATCAGCAATTACAGAAAGTTTATTTCTGATTAAAGTTTTTTTCAACTCATTTCCATTTAAGTAAAAAACTTCGATATAATTATCTGAAGATTGGATGCAAATAATATCGTTAAAAAACAATCGTAAGCCTTCATAATTTCCTTCTCCTTTAATCTCTATTTTTTTAGCTTCGGTTTGTTTATTTTTATATTTTCCAAATGCAAATCGCCCAAAAATGATAATGGGTAAAATCGTTGCGATTGCAGGTAAAAAAATACTAATAAGCATATACCATAATCCGTATGGATTTCTCTCATTTGCCATTACAACATAAAGATAAAATAATCTTGAAACGGTAATTGTACAGATACTAAAAGTAAATAGGAACAAAAATTCATTGAATATTGTCCAATTATTGGCACTTTTTTTTAAAATCAAATACTGAAAAGGTAAGAATAGTAGATAACTTAAACCTCCAATACAACTATAACCAATTAAAAAAGAGAATTTTTCTTCATCTCTAAACTCTCCAACGTCCAAAGGTTCTGTATAATATAGAAACACAAAAATCCAAACTGCTAAACCTAAAGCAATTATTATATGATGCTTCAATGATGGGTCAAAAGGATATTTACGATTCAACATCTGCTTTACGTAATTTTTTACGATTATAAACTTTAGCCATTATTGCTTCAACTATAAATAAAAAAATGAATAAAAAACGAGCAACCCATGGTAAATAAAATGCCAAAAAACCAGCTAAAGTCCATACTAAAAAAGCGTTAAAAGCCCTGTATTTTATAAATTTTGCGAATTCTGGTGTAACCCCTGTTTTTCCTTTTTCTTTTTTTGGAATATACACATTAAGTAAAAAATTAAAAAAACCTATGGCAGCCAAATTAAAACAATAAAACGCAAAAGGACCTTCTAATAAAAAACCTTTTACATAAAAAGCGGTAGAAAAAGGAAGGAGTACTATAAAAAATAATAGAAATATGTTGTACCACAATATTTTTTTATCAATAGTAGAAGCATATTTCATAATTCTCATGTGTGCTATCCAATATAAAGCTGTAACCATAAAACTAACTATTAAACCAATAAAACTTGGAATTCTATTTTGTAAAATCAACAAAGTATCCCTTGTTTTTAATTCTTTATAGCTAGGTATCACAACTTCAAGAACCAATAAAGTCATAGCAATAGAAAAAACAGCATCACTAAAACTAATTACTCTTGCTTTATCAAAAGTTTCCTTCATTTAAACAAATTTAATACTCAAATATAAACTTATGAAGCTAATAATTAAAATTTAGTATGGTTGATTTTATAGTATTTTTGTAACTTAAATTATTTTATTTGAAAAAACATAAACTACTCATCATATTCTCCTTTATTGCAATATATGTAGTTTGGGGTTCAACATATTTATTTAATAAAGTTGCTGTTACAGAGTTGCCTCCCTTTTTTTTAGCTTCTATTCGTTTTTTTGTAGCGGGTTTATTAATGGTTTTTTTAGCATTAATATTAAAGCACTCTTTTAAGATTTCAAAAAAACAGTTCTTAAATTCAATGATTGCCTCTTTTTTCTTTTTAGTATATGGAAATGGAGTTTTTGTTTGGGCATTAAAATATGTTGATAGTGGTTTTGGTGCGTTAATTGCATCAACTCAACCGTTATTTGTTCTTTTTTTGATGAGATTAATAGATAGAAAACCTTTACAAAGAAAGTCAATTATTGGAGTTATTCTTGGACTTTTGGGGATGTATTTATTAGTAAGTCAAAAAGAATTAACCACTTCAGAAGGTACTTTATTAGGTATATTTATGATGCTAACTTGTGTGTTGAGCTGGAGCTATGGTAGTGTATTTGTATCCAAAGCAGATGTGCCAAAAAGTTTTTTAGTAAGTACTGGCTATCAAATGTTATTTGCAGGTTTTGTATTGTTCTTGGCTAGTTTTAGCTTTAATGAACAATGGATTTATCCAACTAAATGGAGTATTAATGTACAAATAGCAATGCTACTTTTAATTGTTTTTGGAGGTTTAATTGCCTTTACAGCTTTTAACTTTTTATTAAAAAATGTATCTACAGAAAAAGTAGCCACTTCTGCGTATGTAAATCCTGTAATAGCATTATTTATGGGATGGTATTTTTTGAATGAAAGGTTATCAATGCAATCAATAATCGCTTCTGGTATTTTATTAACTGGAGTTTATTTTATAACTTCAAGAAAGAGAAAGTAATATGTTAAGATATCACTAAAAAATCATTTATATTTTGTTTATTTAAAAAAATATGTATATTTGTATAACTTAAAAACCCTTAAATCATAACCCCTATGAAACAATCAGACCTATCTGCTGTAGAGCAGTCAGTTTTAAATGCTGTAAAAGAAGAACACCTTCCAAGTTACGAGATTTTAAAAAAAGTAGATAACATATCAATGATATTATCTTTGTATAATATTTTAGATAAGTTAGCAACTAAAGGTGTGCTAAAAAGTTACATAAAACAAAATATTAGATATCATTACGCTGCATAAGCTATCTTATCTTTGTTTAAATGTAATAAACGTTGTTTAATTTGCTACAATAGCAAATAAAGCAACGTTTTTTGCTTTTACTATTTATCCATAAAAAAAAGTCATTCATACAATATACTGCTACGTTTATCTAATTTTACAAGAATATTAAATTATTAATTGTAGATTTACTTTGTTAAAAATAATAAACTATGAAACAATATAATTTAACAGATGATCAACTATCTGTAGTAAATGCAATTAGCGAAAAACCACTAACAAGTTTTGAAATCCTTAAAAAGGTTGATACTATTTCAATGATTCTATCATTGTATAATATTATGGATGATCTAAAAGATAGAGGAATTGTAAAATCTTTTGTAAAAGAAAATACTAAATACCATTATGCAGCCTAATATTTAGCAAACTGGTAAACTTAATAAAATACTTACAATTAATTTTGTAGGTATTTTTTTTGGTAATTAACAATTAAAATAACTGGAAACTATAAATTATATTTTTGATTAACATATAATTCAATTATATTTATAGAATTATATGTATCTAAAGCACTCAATAAGGCTACTATTACTGCTATCATTCTTATCTGTAGCTTGTAATAAATCTAAAAAAAACAAACTCCCAAAAGCTGAAGTTTATAATAGTATTGTCGCTAACTCTTCTAACAGAGATTTGAATGATATAAAAAAAGATGGTGTTTTAAGAGCATTAGTCGTGTACAGTAGTACTAGCTATTTTTTGTACAAAGGGCAAGCTATGGGTTTTGAGTACGAATTGTTGCAACGCTTAGCAAAACACTTAAATCTTAAATTAGAAATTATAGTTTCAGATGATTTAGATTCTCAATTTGAAGTACTAAATAAAGGAGAAGTTGATTTAATAGCCCATGGAATGACTATTACCAATCAACGAAAATGGGAAGTTGATTTTACAGAGTATTTATATTTAACAAAACAAGTTTTAGTACAAAAAAAGCCAGATAATTTTAGAACTATTTCTTGGGGAGCATTACAAAAGCAATTAATTGATGACCCAATAGATTTGATTGGAGATACAGTTTCTATTAGAAGAAATTCTGCGTATTATGAGCGTTTAATGAGTTTATCAAACGAAATAGGAGGTAAGATATATATAGATACATTAGATAGTAGATTATCTACTGCAGAAATAATGGATATGGTTGCAGATGGTGAAATTAAATACACAATTGCTGATGAAAATTTGGCAAGGATTAATGCTAGTAGTAATCCAATTTTAAAAATTGATGTGCCTATTTCATTTTCACAACGAATTGCATGGGTAACTAGAAAAAAATCAGTTGATTTTAGAAATGCTGTAAACAACTGGATTTTGCAACAACGAAAAAAAACAAGCTATTTTGTTATTTATAACAAGTATTTTAAGAATAAACGTTTTTTTAAAAGACGAATTAAAAGTGATTACTATAGTTTAACCAATAATCAAATTAGTAAATATGATGATTTGATTAAAAAATATACTGAAAAATTAGGTTGGGATTGGCGATTATTAGCCTCTCAAGTTTATCAAGAATCTAAATTTGATCCCAAAGCAAAATCTTGGGCTGGTGCAAAAGGGTTAATGCAAGTTATGCCAGGCACAGCTAAAGATTTAGGGATTAAAGATATTACAAATCCCATAGAAAGTATAAGAGGTGGTACTACTTATTTAAACCAAATTTACGAGCGTTTTACAGATATTACTGATGAATTGAATAGAACAAAGTTAACTCTCGCTTCATTTAATTGTGGTTATGGTCATGTAAGAGATGCGCAACGTTTAGCAGAAGCAAATGGTTTAAATCCTTTAATTTGGGAAAACAATGTAGAGAAGGCACTTTTAGATTTACGTTTGCCAATTAACTATAATAAAGATTTTATCAAATATGGTTATGTAAGAGGTAGAGAACCCGTAAATTATGTAAATCAAATTTATGAGCGTTATCAACACTATAAGCAGTTTATTTCAGAAAAAGAAAACGAGTTAATAGCTGAATAAAATGATAATTTATTTCAAAACGGTCTTTAAAACTTCCCAAACATTATTTGCCAAGATTTGATGCCCTTTTTTTGTAGGATGAATACCATCTGCTTGATTTAAACTAGGAACACCACCAACATTTTCTAACAAAAAAGGAATTAAAGCAATATTATTTTTCTTTGCCAAAGTTGGAAATATGTTTTTAAATTCAGAAGTATATTCTTGTCCAAAATTCGGTGGAATTTGCATACCAGCCAACAGAATTTTAGTCTCTGGATATTTCTTTTGTACAGCATCAATCATATATTGTAAATTCTTTTTAGTTTCAGATAATGGCACACCACGTAAACCATCGTTTGCCCCTAATTCTAAAATAAAAATATCTGGTTTTTGATTTAAAACCCAATCAATCCTGTTTTTTCCACCTGCTGTAGTTTCACCACTAATGCCTGAATTAACAACACTATATCCTAATCCTAACGAATCTATTTTATTTTGGATAAGGCTAGGAAAAGCATCTTCCAAGTCATCCAAACCATAACCAGCAGTTAAACTATCCCCAAAAAAAACAATTCTTTTTAAGGTAGTTTGTTCATCCTTTTTAACTTCAATTTCAGTTTTATTTTTTTCTGATAAATCTTCTTTTTTAGTTGTATCGGTTTTACAAGAAATCAATAAAATCAATAGAGAAAAATAACAGAATTTTAAGAAAATTGTTTTTGTTTGATTGATGATATTCTTTGTTAAATGATTATTTTTCAATATTAGTATATTTTATGGATTCTCTTTTTGCGAGAATAACAATTTCAACGAAAATCTTTTGGTTAAAACCAAAAGGAATAACTTTTAATTAAATAGATATTAATGCCAAAGATATTAAAGATTAATCATTTAGAGAAAACTTACACTAGTGGTTCTAAACAATTAACAGTATTAAAAAATATTTCCTTTGAAGTAGAAGAAGGAAGTATTTTCTCGATAGTTGGTCCTTCTGGAAGTGGAAAAACGACTTTATTAGGCCTGTGTGCAGGTTTAGACCACCAAACTTCTGGATCTATAGAATTGTGTGGTACTTCTTTAGAAGATTTAAACGAAGATGAACGTGCTGAATTAAGAAATAAAAATGTTGGTTTTATTTTCCAAAATTTTCAATTATTGCCTACGTTAACAGCTTTAGAAAATGTAATTGTGCCTTTAGAATTGCAGGGTAATAAAAATGCAGCTAAATTCGGAAAGGAATTGTTAACCAAAGTTGGTTTAGCAGATAGGTTGCATCATTATCCAACACAATTATCTGGAGGTGAGCAACAAAGAGTTGCTTTGGCTAGAGCATTTTCTAACAAACCATCAATATTATTTGCTGATGAACCTACTGGAAATTTAGATGAAGAAACAGGTGAAAAAGTAATTCAATTACTTTTTGATTTGAATAAAGAAGCTGGAACAACTTTGGTAATTATAACCCACGATTTGGATTTAGCCAACAGAACCCAACAAATTTTACGTTTAAAAGGAGGGAAGGTAATTTCAAATGAAAAAACAGCTTTAGTTAAATGAGCAACTTACAATCAAAAGCAGGGTTAAAATGGCTTTTTAAAATGGCTTGGAGAGATGGGAAAGCAAGCCTTTCTAGATTGATGCTTTTTATGGCATCCATAATTTTAGGAATTGCAGCTGTGGTTTCCATTCAACTATTTAGTGGTAATTTAAAAGATAATATTAAAAAACAGTCCAAATCGTTAATGGGTGCTGATTTTATTATTGATAGCAGGCAAAAGCCCACAGAAAAAGTACAAGCAATTATAGATTCTTTAGGTGCAGATGCATCAGAAGTCAATTTTGTATCAATGGCAGCTTTCCCAAAAAATGAAGACACAAAATTGGTGAAAGTAAGAGCTATAGAAGGTGCTTTTCCTTTCTATGGAAAATTAACAACTGTCCCTGAAAATGCAGAAAGCACTTATCAAGAATTAGGAGGTGCTTTAGTTGATGCTACTCTATTATTACAATACAATTTAAAACCAGGCGATTCTATAAAATTAGGTAAAGTTACGTTTCCGATTCTTGGTGCATTAAAATCTATTCCAGGTAGTACAGCCATTTCTTCTTCGGTTGCACCTACTGTTATCATTCCTTATCGTTTTTTAGAAAAAACTGAATTATTGCAATTAGGTAGTAGAACCGAATATCAATATTTCTTTAAAGCTCCAGATATGGATTTGGAGTTATTAGACAAAGAAATTGACCCTGTTTTAGATGATGAAAATGCAGATTTAGATACACATACTAGCACCAGTCGAAATTTAGGTAGAAGATATGAAAATGTTAGTCGCTTTTTAAACTTGGTTGCTTTTATTGCTTTATTATTGGGTTGTATTGGTATTGCAAGTTCAGTACATATTTACATTAAAGAAAAGCTTAAAAATGTAGCTGTTTTAAAATGTTTAGGAGCTTCAAGAAAACAATCTTTCTTAATCTATATGATTCAAATACTAGGAATTGGATTGATTGGTGGTATTATTGGCTCATCTATAGGAATAGCTTTGCAATTCGCTTTTCCTTATATTTTAGAAGAGTTTTTACCATTTGCAGTAGAAGTATCAATTTCTTTTCAACCCATTTTAATGGGAATTGCTTTAGGCATTTTAATGTCGGTTTTATTTGCATTATTACCACTTTTAGGCACTTGGTATGTATCGCCTCTAGAAGTTTTAAGAGGCCAAGAAGAAAATGAACAGAAACCTAAAAAAGCAAGAATTTTAGTTTTTATGGCAATTCTACTTTTTATCTTTTTATTTTCATTCTGGATGCTAAAAAGTGCTTTTAATGGAATTCTTTTTACTATCGGAATTTTCATCACATTTGCTATTGTTGCAGGAATTTCAAATGTATTTATTAAATTGATTAAAAAGTTTTTTCCTACTTCTTGGGGATTTACTAGTAGGCAAAGTTTATTAAATTTATTTAGACCTAATAACCAAACAATGGTCTTGGTTGTGGCTATAGGTTTAGGCACTTTTTTGATTAGCACCTTATATTTTACCAAAGATATTTTACTATATAAAACATCTTTAGAGGATAAAAAAATAGATGCAAATATCATTTTAATGGATGTACAGCGTAATCAAGAAAAGGCATTGTTAACCCATTTTAAAGCTAACGATTTAGAAGTTATCGATAACATTCCAATTATTACAATGCGAATTGAGAAAATTCGTGGTAAAACCGCAAATGAAATTAGAAAAGATACAACTATAAAAATGCGAAGATGGATGTTAAATCGCGAATTCAGAGTTACATATAGAGATGCATTAGCTGAAACTGAAGAACTACTAGAAGGTGAGTTTACTGGCAAAGCAAATGGGCAAAATATTGTACCAATTTCAATATCAGAAAGTCTTGCAAGAGATGCAAATCTAAAGTTAGAGGATAAGGTAACGTTTAACATTCAAGGAGTTTTAATGGATACTAAAGTTGGGAGTATTAGAAAAGTAGATTGGAGTAGTATGCAGGTTAATTTTTTAATTTTGTTTCCAACAGGAGTTTTAGAAAAAGCACCTCAATTTAATGTGATGACTACTTATGCTCCAAACGAAGAAGTTTCAGCAGATTTACAACGAAATTTGGTAAAGAACTTCCCAAATGTTACCATTTTAGATTTACGCCAAGTATTTACCATTATCGAAGATATTTTAAATAAAGTTTCTTGGGTTATCAATTTTATGGCATTTTTTAGCATTCTTACTGGTTTTATAGTGTTGATTGGTTCAGTGAGAAACAGTAAATACCAGCGAATAAAAGAAAGTGTATTACTACGTACTTTGGGTGCCAAAAGCAAACAGATTTTACAAATCACAGCTTTAGAATATGTATATTTAGGTATTTTAGGAAGTTTAACAGGAATTTTATTATCGCTAATAGGTAGTCAATTATTAGCGACTTTTTTGTTTAAAGAACCTTTTATTCCATCAAGTATTCCTTTTGTGGTGTTTCTCCCAGCAATCACATTTTTAGTAGTTGTAATTGGATTGAGTAATTTAAAATCGGTGTTGCAAAGTCCGCCTTTAGAGGTTTTGAGGAAAGAGGTTTAGAATTTTAATATTACTAATAAACAATTCAATTTATCTAATACTTTCATTTATTTTATCAATTAAAAATAAGAGATATTAAAACCTTCATTTAGTAAATTTATAGTATCCTATTTTACCTATAAATTTGAACAGAATGCAAAATATCGACTTTAAAAAAATAGACCAAAAAATTGCTGAAAAAATGAGGGTTTTCAGCATACCTGCACTTCGTATTTCATTCGGAATTATCTTTTTTTGGTTTGGTATTTTAAAACCTTTTGGATTGTCTTCAGCAGCATCACTTTTAAAAGCAACAGTGGCTTGGCTGCCTTTTGGTTCACCAGAAAATTGGTTAATTGTTATTGGCTGGTGGGAAGTAGTTATAGGAATTTGTTTCTTATTTCAAAAAACTACACGAATTGCTATTGCACTCTTGTTTTTACAAATGGTGGGTACATTTATGCCTCTTGTTTTTTTACCAGAAATCACTTTTCAACAAAATAATATTCTGCTACCAACATTAGAAGGGCAATACATTATTAAAAATCTAATGGTAATCTCTGCAGCTTTGGTTATTGGTGGTACTGTTTATAAAAGAAAATAAAAAGAGTTTTCTACAATTTATATTTGTAAAGGTTTTTATTGTTTCATTTAGATACATAAAACCCAATGAATATTATATAAATTTTATGTTGATGACTCATAACATCAGATTTCAAAAGTCAAATTTTAAAGGCGAAGAATACTAAATTGAAAAAAATAGCAACAAACTTAAGCCAAGTAATAAATTAAATTATTTGCTAAAACTAGATAAAAACAAAGACCTATATCTAGATTTCTCTTTTTAATTCGCAATAGGTGCTTCCAAACAATGCTCAGGGATACCAAAACCATCAACCAAAACCCCAATATGAGGTCTTAATTCTGTAGAAAGTCGTTCTACTCGTTGACGAATTGCTTTCGATTTTGTTCCATTAATATACCCTTGTTCTAAATACCAAGTAGCATCTTTTCGCAAATGATGTAGTGCATACAAAACACCTAGTTTTTTGAATAATGCCTTATTTTTATCGTCAGAAATCGTTGCTGTAAAATCGTCAAAAATAGTATATGCCAATTCTATACTATACGCTTTTCCTAAAGCTAATAAATGCGTTTGCACCTTTAAAAAGGCTTGATATGCAGGGATTCCTTTTTTTACATAATCTCGAATACGCATAGCAACTGTATACGTTAACCTTCTAGTACGAAAATTAAATGCATGTTTATGAAATTTTGGATTGTACAAATGATCTTTGTCTACATTATTAGTATATGCAGGATTTATTGTATTCAACTTATCACTAATTCTAGCACCCAACAATTTCAAAACTGCTGTAAAACCAGCACTGTTGAATTCCGATTTAAAATCAGATAAAACTCCTTTTGCAGCCAATTGTAACAAAACATGATTATCACCTTCAAAAGTGGTAAAGATATCTACATCACCTTTTAAATCTGCAATTTGATTTTCTAATAAATATCCTTTTCCTCCACAAGCTTCTCTACATTCTTGTATGGTATCATTGGCAAACCATGTTATAATCGATTTTAAGCCAGCAACTTGTGTTTCTATTTTTCGTTTGTCTACAAGATTCGGATCACTATAGGTTTTCATAATATGTGTAAGTGTAACATCATACACAAAACAAGAGGCAACTGCAGGTGTTAATCGCAATTGATGGCTTGGATAATCCATCAACAAATCTTCTTGAATCTTTATGCTATCATTAAATTGCCTTCTTTTTAAAGCGTGTTTTACAGCAATAGCCAATGCCTTTTTTGCACCTCCAAGTCCTGCTCTTGCAACACAAATTCTACCTCCAACCAAAGTACCTAACATGGTAAAGAAACGTTTACTTGGGTTTTCTATAGCTGAATGATAATTTCCTTCAGGAGTAATATCTCCATATTTATTTAATAGATTTTCTCTTGGAACTCGTACTTGATGAAACCAAATTTTACCATTGTCAACACCATTTAAACCTAATTTATAACCATTGTCTTCTATTGTAACACCAGCCATTAATTGATGATTTTTATCACGAATTGGTACTAAAATAGCATGCACTCCTTGATTTTTACCTTTAACAATTAATTGTGCAAATACAGAAGCCATTGTGGAATCTAAAGCATTACCAATGTATTCTTTATTGTCGTTTTTTCCTGGAGTATGAATAACAATACTATCTGTTTTTTCATCATAAGTGGCTGTTGTTTTAATACCTCTTACATTCGATCCATGACCAGTTTCAGTCATTGCAAAAGAACCTAAAAGATTTGCCTTGCCAGTTGCTGATAAGTACAAATCATGATGCTTTTTCGTCCCCAGTTTTTGAATACTTCCTCCAAAAAGACCAAATTGCACACCAAATTTTACAGCCATACTGCCATCAACAAACATCATATTCTCGAAAATAGCAGCATAACCAGGCATATTTTCTGTGCCTCCATAAACTTCTGGAAAAGCCATTGCTCCATAGCCTTTTTCTGCTAAAAATGCTATTTGTTTTAAAACATGAGTTCTAAATGCTTCTTTAGTTCTTCTTGTTTGCCAATTAAAAATAGGATTTTTTAAGTCTTTTCTAAATTCATCAATTACTTTAGTTTGTGCTCCTTTTAAGATAGTATCGATTTCATTTGAATCATAAAAGTTAGAAGTAATTTCTTTATCAATTTCAATTTCAAATAAGTGATTGTAGTGATTGGGCTGAATCCCTAAATTTATTTCAATCTCTTTTAAATGTGTATTAAAAGGACATGCTGCAAAATGATGGCAAATCATTTTTTGACTAAAAGTGGATAGGGGATAGGTGTCATTTTCTACTAACTTTACATTAGAATTATCTATGGTATTTTTCCAATGCTTTAACTCATTATTACTTGGTGGATTCTTTTTGTCTAAACATTGTGTTAGATACTTATAATCTTCTTTGGTAACTGTATCATCTTGTTCAATGGCATTTTTTACCACAGAAATTTCGGAATAGGATAATAAATCATCAGACCAAATGACATAAAAAAACGGAATGTATTGTAAAATACCAGCAGAATAATTATTTGTTTTCATAGCTTCAATTTACAATAAATAGAATTATGTTAACTATAAAAAACGGTTAAAATTATTATTGATATGTTGCCTAGATAGTAATTAGTTTAAATTGTAGCTTTTAATAAAGAATCATCCACTGGATAATCCATAATTTAAAAATACATTATAGTTTACAGTATTTTTATCATATTTTTCACTAAATTTGTTAAAAAAATATACAAATTTTATAATAAAATGATAAATATAGTTGAACAATATAATAATTATATTCAGCAAATCCCTCAATTGATAAATGAGACCGATTACAAAGCCAGTCATTTTATAAAGTTGCTTGGATTGAAACCACCAACTTATTATAGGAAGTTAAGAGAGAACGCTTTTTCTATTGAGGAAGTTAATATTTTAACAAAAGCTTTGTTTCCTAAAGAAGCATATTTACAAGAGCTTAAAAGAGATTTAGCTATTTCTGATGATGACTTTAAAAATGGTAGAGTTATAGAGCATAGTGTGGTTATGAAACAATTAAAAGAAAAATATTTATAGCCAAAAAGGTTTTTTGTAATTGTTCTAAAAAGACCGAATAATAATTTGATTATCTCTTATTTCATAAAATAAATAAATCTGTTTTACTACTAAAATTTTATGACTACCTATTTGCTTGTCATATTTACCTAGGTTAGGATTTGTAGAAAGTGAATTTATTAAACTGTCAAGTTTATTTAAGTAATTAGAAGACAATACTTTTTGCTCCCAATTTTCGGTTAAGTAATCAACATTTTTTTGATTCTCAATTACTGCTTTTTCTGTCCATACAATTTTCACAAGCCAAACATAATGAATAATTACTAATATTTTATATAGAATTATTTTGGTTACTATATAGAACAAGTCATTTTATAGGAATCTTTTAATTATGAATCATTAACTGGATAAATTAAAAAAACAAAGATGAATATGAAAGAATTAATTTTAACACTAGTAGTAAGTTTTACAACGCTTAATGTAGTCAAATACATAGTAGAATTCACAACTTTACTTGGCGACAATGTTGCAACATCCGACAGGTTCCGCAACTAAATAATTAATTGTAATGTTTTATGAACGTAACCTTTATACTTATGGATGAGTCCTCGGTTCGAACCCGAGACCTGTCGCTAAAAAAGCCGCATTGTGCGGCTTTTTAAATTTAAAACAATTAATAGAGAATGAAGTACTTCTTAATTAATGCTTAACTTCTTTATCCAACCAAACACCATATTTTAACCACAACTCATAAGTAACAAGCCATTTTGAAATCCAAGGAATTGTATCTACAAAATTAAATTGCATATATGGAGACAAATCACTTGGATGATATAAACAAAGGCTATGGTTATAATATAAATGTGGAACTTTCCCAAATTTAATTGCTTTATCTATCACAAAAATGTTTTCCTTTCTGCCTTTTTTGTTTGGGTCATACTCAAAAACTGTTTCGTAATTGTTTTTACAACCTTTAGGCTTAATTTTTCCACCTCCAATAAGTTTTCCGTCTTTAACAAATGATTTAATCCAATCAAAGTTATCCTCAATTAACTTTTGCTGAATATGTGCACTTATGAGGTCTTTTGTTATATCTGTTGGTTTATATTTTTTATTTATATCAATTTTACTCAATACCTCCAAAATTCCTATTTGCTTTACTTTTATAACCTGTAGAACTATTTATATTCCCTGATTTATCAACAAAAGTGTTACCTGACATTATCGTCACCCCAACAGCTTCTAACTGATTTCCTTCATTTTTCGATAACTCTTTTAATTGGTCTGTTAAGATTCCTTTAATTCTATCGCTTCCAAACAACTCTTCAGCAACTCCAAAGTTCCTGTTTTTAAGCTTTTCCCATTTCTCTTTATAACTTTTTGCAAAAGCTATAAATTGATTGTAGTACTCTTTTTCTTTATTCCATTTTTCAGTAAAATTTTCTTCAGTATTTACTGGGTTCAAAACTTTTATTCTTTTGTATACACCTTGACTTTCAAATAAATATTGATAATCTGTGTATCGCTTTACTATTTTATTTAAAATACTATCTATAGTTTGATAAATTGAAGGTTCTCCTTCATATAATTCACCAAAAATTGTAGTTAAAACAATACTTGAGGTTTTATATTTTGGATTTTTTTCAAAATAGATATCTCGATATCTCTTTGTTAACTGGACAGCTCTTTTAAGAGGTTCTTTGCTATAGATATCATCATTTGGTAATTCTTCTTGTTCAGCTTTTGCTTCATTTAAAGCGGAAAATGTTCTAAATGCTTTGTTAAGATTTGAACTAGATACAGTTTCTGCTTTTTGAGTAAACCAATTTGCATAGCCTTTTGGGTTTGAGGATGTCCAAGAGCTTAATTCTCTGTCTGGAACCATAATTTTGCTATCACCATTAATTACAATACAACCAGGAAGTACGTCCATATGAAAATCTCCTACATAATCAATACGTGCACATCTATTTTTCTTAACTAACTTCTCTTTAAAGATATCATTATTACTTAAAACTCGAATTAAGTGATTATATATCTCTGATGAAGTATAGTTATAATAAGAATCTCTTATTTCAACAGTTATATCTAAATCAAACTCTTCTTTACCTCTTGGTTTTACTGTTGTTCCTATTGCTTTTGACCCTTGAGGATATACTAAAAAATCAACTTTTGAAAAAAATATTTCATCTTTTTCAAGTATATCATATACAGCATTATAAGCCGATTCCATTCTCTTTTTTCTTGTTTCATCTAATTCTAATGAAACTGCAATTCGCGTTAATATATCTTCTCTTTGAAGACCATTATTATGTAAATATTGTTGTAAATTCATTTTTATATAATGTATTTAGTGTGTTGTCCAATTCTTGTTTTACTATTATTAAAACATTCTTTTTTAATTTCATCTCTAGACACAAAAGCGTAGTCATTTGTGATAGGATTATATGTCATTAATTTTACTAATTCTTTAGTCTGTTTATTATTTAATTCAACCGAATAAATATTATAGATTAAAGTATGGTAAGTTTCATCTTTAAAGCGATTTTCCCTAACTAATAGCTTATCTACAGTTTTTATTTGTTCAGCATTTATAGTGCTGAAATTCTTTTTACTAACAATTTTAGTTTCTACAAGTTCCTCAAAAAATTCTCTCCAAATTCCAATTTCTCTGTCTTTCCCAGATTTAAACCACTTAATAATTTTCGGTAGATATTTAGCCTTAACAAAAAATCGTAAGTCTTTTTGGTTTTTCTTATCCGATTTTGGTTCAGCTTCCCATTCTTTAATAATACATTTATTACCTACTAATTTGTATACACCACCAACTGGTTGATACTGATCAATTTTACTACCTCTTACCAATAAATACTTTTCACTTCCGTGAAGTTTTATTCGTAAAAGGTAGCTTAATGATATATATACTTTTTTATTAGGAATGAAAACAGAACAGTTCAAAGCTTTCCAAAAATAGCTTCCATATGAATTAATTATTTCATAAAAACCAACAACAGATGATGTAACACCTGCTACTGCTAATCCAACAAGAGTTTCTTTGTGAAAATCAGAAACATTAGTTAAAACAAAATATCTAACAAAAAGATAAATTGTAGATACGATGAGAATTACAAAGTATACTAGAAGTCGTTTACCTTCTTTTCCCATTATTTACTTTTATTAATTTATAAGTAAGACCTAAAACCAAAACAGACAATAAAATTGTGACTTGAACACTATTCTCTTTGCCTTTTTGAACCCAATTAGCAAAATGCTCACAGTTAAAATTTAACAAACTGTATTTTTGACCTAATCTATGATATGCTCTATTTATCGCTTGGTTTCTTTGAAAACCCGTACTTTCAAATGGTTTTATTCTTACAGGCTCATAGTCTACTAATAAATCAGATAATTCTGATTCAGATAAAACTTTAACACCATCTTGAAGGTTTCCTATAAATGTTTCGTTTCCTACATAAACAACATAATGATTAAGTATTCTACCTAATCCATTTCTTTTTTTTGCTACAATTACATCTGCTGGATATAATTGAGAATTCAATTGTAATTTTTTAATCATACTTTTTTATTTAAAATTATTTTTCTTTTCTAACTCCTTTAAATTTACCTCCAGATGTTTTTACATCCATAAACTTTCCTGTTTCTGTATCTCGTTTTACATAAAGATTTGTTTTAGGGTTTAGCACTTGCGAGCGCTGTTTTACTGCTCCTTTTCTTGCGTTGTCTCCAACTGGTTTGTTTTTTGCCATTTTCTTTTTTTTTATTATTTTAAAATTATTTATGCTATCTATAAGTACTATGCTTATAATATTTCATAATTTGCCATTGCCTGGAAAAAAAATAAAATCTATGAGCATATAATAAATAGAAAGCGCTTCTATGTTAAAAATTAACAATGAAATATCTGAAGTCCTTAAAAATTGTGATATAGACAGCTTGATAAGAAGAATGCAAGCATTTACTATTAGCAAATTAGGATATAATAAAAAAAACTACGATGGTCTAGAACCGTTAGACTTTGTATTCGCTGTGTTTGAAAAAGCTCTTTCAGGTGTTAGAAATTGGAATAAAAATAAAATTGATTTTGAAGGATTCGTTTTTGGATCACTTAAAAGTGATATTTATGCTTCAATTGAAAAACAAAAAAGACGTAAAAATACTCCTGATGAAGAAATCATTGATGAATCGTATATACTAGATATTCCTGTAATTTCAGATGAAATTGGTTTTGAAGATACAACTACACAAAAAATAGATTATAAAACTGAAAAAAAGGACTTTTTAGAAAAACTAAAAGCTTCAGAAGCAACTGACCTCGAAATACTAATTTTTGAGTGTTGGTGTGATGAAATATTCAAACCTCAAGAAATTGCTGATTTTCTTGAATTAGATGTTACCACCATTTACAATGCCTTAAAACGTTTACAAAAAAGGCGTAAAAACATTTTACAAAAAAAATCATGAGCAAAATAAAGAATAACATAGATAAAGGCATCACAGAATTCTATTTAAATCTAGATGTTGATATTATTAAAGAATCTTTAAAAGATGATGGGGTAGATGTATTGCATGAAGACGAGAAAATATCTAAATTCTCAAAGAGAATTAAGTTTATGAATAAAGCCATCATAGTTAAAGAAAAGACGGATAATTTATTAGAAATTATTGTTGCTAAATTTCAAGATGCTATTGAAAAGAATATTGATAAACCAATTGCTTCTTTAAAAAAAATAATTGAAGCCAAAGAGCTTTCTGTGCAATTCAGAAATTTGGATAAGTTGACAGAAGAAGAAATAAAGGAAATAATTAAAGGTAAAAATTTAGTGGATTTGATGGACGAATTGGATGGAGAAACTGATTAAATATACAAAAGGTTGTGCATGTGCAAGAGATTTATTATGTGATAATGGATTTGATGATTTAATAGATTTTCCATTAGATTTATTTGCTAGTGGTTTAGGTGGTACTATTGTCCATAAACCAATGACCAATTCTGATGGGCGTATCATATTTGGAAAAAAAAATACGATTATTGAGATTAATAATGGTATTCCTTTTGAAGAAAAAAGAAGGTTCACAATTGCTCATGAAATAGGGCATTTAGTTATGCATAAAGGAATTGATATACATAATGATAATGAAGCAACTATGTCTTGGTTCAATAATAAAGAGAAACAAGCTAGAAATGGTAGAGTAGAGTATGAGGCAAATCAATTTGCCTCTGAACTTTTAATGCCTAGTATAATTTTTTATAAAAAACAAAAAGGTAAAAAATTTTCACCAAAACTATTAAGGGATTTATCTAGTTATTTTAAAACTAGTCTTACTTCAGTTGCTTTTAAATATTTAGAATTAGGTGATCACCCAATATGTTTATTCCACTCATATAATAAAAGAGTAAAATATTGGATGCGGAATGATGATTTTCCACATTATATCACTGATTGCACTAAATTATCACCACCAGAAGATTCTGTAGCAATGGAGTTTTTTGAAAAAGGTAAAATTCATACAAAAGAAAAATCCAAACAGCCTATATGGAAATCCACTTGGTTAGAATTGAATAAATATGAGAATGATAATGACTTCAATTTTTATGAATTTTGTATAGTAACACCAGCATATGATAGTGTTATAAGTATTGTTTGGGAAGAGTAACAAAAATATATTATAGTTATTTCGATTTTTAACGACCTAATATAATTTTGGCAAAACAATAGGAGAGTGGAACGTAATATTTTAGGGTGTTAGCAATACATCTTCTTAAGTTTACCTATTTTATAATACTTCTAAAAATAGTCTTAAAAGTTAGAATCTATCCTAAAATATAGAGAAACGAACCGTAATTGTTTCCAAAATTATATGTAAGTCTTGATTTTTTTGTTTCTTTTTTCATCAAGGAAAAAAAGAAAATAATGAAAGATTAATAGTAACTATGTTTATTTTCTATTTAACATAATAATTATAGTACTAATCAAAAAAAAGTTAATTATAACTACCAAATAGAACAAGTGCATAGAATTTTATTTTCACTCACTTTTTTAGTTAATGCTTAAGATTTTAAAGGGGTTCGAGAATCTCGTAAAAACTCGATTTTATAAAATTTATGCTCTTGAGGAAAGCTGACGAAAATGGTATTAGAAAAAAATACTAACGGATTATTATAAAATTACAAATTTTTCTACAAATTAAATATGTTAGCTTTTTTTGCGGCTGCAAGCGTTGGAAAATTGTGTTTAAAAAAATTACTGCGTAGCATAATTATTTTTAAAAAGCAATCGAGCCCTTTTTGCAAGAGGCAATTTAACATAATGTCGAATTATAGCTACAAACTTTAATGCTCTAAATGTTTCTTATAATTAAAGTATTTGAAGAAAACACTTGTTGACGAATTTTAAAACACCCCCATAACAGTGTTTATTGTATTTACGAGACCTTCTGGGATATTTTACATAAAAGATAATTATAGCTATCAAATAAATCTAGAAGTTAATTAGCCGTAATTTCTTTTAACATAATATCTATCGATATAAACCTAAAGGTGTTATATCTGATATTATGATTAAATAGCCTGAAAAACGGCTATACAGAAATTACTGTTATTTGTACTATAATTTATATTATGTAAAATAGAATATTTCTAAACCCATACTCTTATGCTTTTATTCGAAAATCTAAAGTAAAATTGTTTTTATAAAAGAACAGTAAAGAATAATCCCTTCTACATACTTTGCGTATAAAAATTATAATCTTTTAAAACAGTGTCAATAAATTCTTTGTCGCTTTTGTGAATAGATTTTATGTCAGCTACTTCAATAATTTTAGAACGTAACTTTATTAATGTTTTATAGTCGTTAAACTTCGCTGCTGTTTTAAACGTTTCTTTTATAATTCGTGCATCGTTATCAGAAAGCTTAATTACATTTGGGTAAGTTGGTTTGTAACTGTCTTTTATATCCATTAAAATGGTGTGCGAAAAACGAACTTCATCCTTTAGAAAAATTACAATAGTATTCGCTATAATATCTCCAAAACGCTGATTGTTATTGGTAAATAAAATTAAGAAAAAACCAACGAGTTTGCCAAACATAAAAATAAGCATAATTAGTACATACGCATCGTTTAAACCTAAAGAAGCAACATATACAAACAATAAAGTAAATAAGTTAAAATCTACAATTCGTAGAAACCAACGCATAATATAATCGGTAATTGTGGGTTTAAAGCCATCTATATTAATCACTTTAATGTGCAATAGCTTTTTTCCTAATGTTTGTCCGTCTAATAAAATTTCGGTGTATAAAGAATAAAATGTTACAGGCAAAAAGAACAAAACATCCATGGCTCTTAAGGTCCAAGAATCGCCATCAAAAGCTGCTCTAAACATATCAAAACCAAGTATTTCTATGCCAAAATAGATGTAGGCTACTTTTACGATATTATCTACAATAAAAGCCAATAAACGCTGAAAAACATTGGCCAATGTAAATTTTATGGCTACATTTTGTGCTGTTTTTATTTGGAGTGTTTTCATGCAATGTTTACTTTAGCTTATAATGAGAGAGGTCGCTTTTATAAAGCAAAATAAAGAAAAATGGCTTGAATTTGAACAATTAATTTCAAATAAAGAGGAAAAAAGTCCAGATGATGTTGCCAACCTGCATATAAAAATCATGAACGATTTGGTATATGCGCAAACTTATTATCCAAAAAGCAAGGTAACTTTATATCTAAACAAGCTTGCAAAAACCAGTTTCGATAAGGTGTATGACTCAAAAAGAAGAGATAAAAATGCTTTTGTTTACTTCTTTTTCGAGAAAGTACCACTACTCTCTTTTAAATATAGAAAATATTTTTATTTGTCTTTTATCATCTTTTTTATCTGTTTTTTTATTGGATTAATTTCTACGTTTAACGATGAGTCTTTTGCACGTCAAATTCTCGGAAACAATTATGTGGACACAACTTTAGAGAATATAGAAAGTGGTGATGCTATGGCTATTTATAAAAGTGGTAGCAATTGGGGTACTTTTATTGGTATTTATGATAACAACCAAAGAGTGGGCTTAAATATGTTTTTATCTGGTTTGTTTGTAGGTATTGGTACTGCATTTTATATAGTGTATAATGCAATTATGGTGGCTGTTTTTCAAGCTTTTTTTTACCAACATAATAGTTTGTTTGATAGTCTTAAAGGTATTTGGATTCATGGTACATACGAAATTTTTGGAATGATTATAGAGGCTGCTGCAGGTTATATTATTGGTGCAAGTATTTTATTTCCAGGTACTTTAAAGCGTTTTCAATCTTTTAAAATAGGTATTAGAGATGCTTTTTATATTTTTATTAGCACCATTCCTTTTACTCTAATTGCAGCATTTTTAGAAGGCTATATTACACGATATTCTAACCAAATGCCAACCCTATTTTGTTTTTTCATCATTTTTTTATGTTTATTTACCATAAGTTACTACTACTTAATTTTACCTTTTGTAGTTGCTAAAAAACAAGGAATTACTTCATGAAGAAAATCTTATTTTTAGTTTTACTATCACTGCATTGCTATGGGTTTTCTCAAGATAATAATAATGGAGAAATAACTCAAAAAGACACTATTGTCTATCAAAAAGATACAAAAATGGTAGAAGATAGAGCTTTTAATACTGATTTAAAAGATACCTATTCTGATGATGATTTTAAATACAAAGAATACATAGAAAAAAAGAGTGACTCCACTCCTACTGTTAACAAGGGGTTTATCCAAGCATTAGGGTATTTTATGACGACTATTTTTCCTTTTTTAATTGGTGGTTTTGTTATTTTCTTGATTTTAAAAACCGTTTTAGGGTTGCAATTCAATTTTAGAGAAAAACCTTCTTCTAATAAGAACTTGGTTCAAAAACAGTTAATAGAAAATGAAGACATTCATGAAGTTGATTTAGATACTTTACTAGCTGAAGCTATTACAAACAAAGAGTTTAGACTAGCCATACGTTATTATTATTTGAGTGTCCTTAAAAAATTATCAACTAAAGAACTCATTAATTATCACAAAGAAAAAACAAATTCAGAATATCTTTTTGAGATCGAAAATACTGAAATGAGATCACAATTTTCTTACCTATCTTACATTTACAGCTATGTTTGGTATGGAGAATTTCCTGTGGATGAAAAACGCTTTCATCATGCTGCAGCTAAATATCAATCATTTATAAATTCCATAAGTTGATGTTTAAACTTCATATACATAAATTAGTTACTCTATTTGTGGTGTTTTTATTGCTAACCAGTTGCAAAAAAACGAATTGGTCAGAAAATTACAGAGAGCGTGAAAAAAGCCCTTTTGGAACGTATATTGTTTATAATGAGGCTAAAAACTTATTTGAAAGTGAAGAAGTTATACTTTTAAAACAAAATTTTTACGATTATCTTTTCGAAAATTATGATACTACAACTCCTAATTTTGGGAATTACATTTGTATAAAAAACGATGCCTATTGGCTTTCTGAAGATGCTATAAAAGAGCTCCTTTCTTTTGTGGCTGATGGTAATACAGCATTTATCTCATTAAATTACTTTAATAAAAGTTTAAAAAAGCAACTAGAATTTACCACCAATAATTTAGATAAAGATGTTTTTGGTATTACAAAATTAAGAGAATTAGAAGGTACTTTTAAATTTACAAATGAAGAATTGTACAACTCTACTTATAAATTTGATAGGAATATTAGAAGAAACTATTTTTTGCAATACAATGAAAACAAAACTATTGTTTTAGGCAATGCAATTGTTGGTGGTGAGGATGTACCTAATTTTATAAAAATTTATCATGGTAAAGGAGCTGTTTATCTGCACTCGAATCCTGTTGTGTTTACCAATTATTATTTATTGAATGATAAGGAATCTTATACAGAAAAAGTATTTTCTTATCTCCCCTCTTCTACCATTCTTTGGGATCCTCAAATTAAAAGAAGTAAATATTCTAATCAGTCAGAAAAAGAGAATTCAGTTTTTAAATTCTTTTTGCAACACCCAACGCTTAAATGGTTTTTATTTGTTACAATTGTTGGTGTTTTGCTTTTTATGCTATTTAATGCAAGGAGAAAACAAAGAGCTATACCTATTATTGATCCTTTAGAAAATACAACTGTTGCTTTTACACAAACCATTGCCAGTTTGTATCTAAAAGAGCAAAATCATAAGAATTTAGTTGATAAAAAAATTAGTTACTTTTTAGAAAAAATAAGGACAAAATACTTGCTAAATACCAATAATTTAAACAAAGAATTTATTAAAAATCTAGCAGCAAAATCAGGGAATAATTTACAGAATACAAAATATTTAGTTAATACAATCATTACTTTAAATAAACGTTCAAAATGTTCTGAAGAAGAGCTATTTGTATTGCATAAAATGATAGAAAAATTTTTAAAAAATAAATGATGGAAACACCAAACGAAAACGAAATACCAGAAAAGTTAGCATTCGAAAATAGAATAGATTTAAGCGGATTGCAAGAAAGTGTTTTTAAGATAAAAAAAGAGCTACAAAAAGTAATAGTTGGGCAAAAAGAAATGCTAGATTTATTAATTGTAGCCTTACTTGCAGATGGGCATGTTTTAATAGAAGGTGTACCAGGAGTTGCGAAAACGATTACAGCTAAACTCTTATCTAAAACAATGAAAGTAGATTTTAGTAGAATTCAGTTTACACCAGATTTAATGCCTTCAGATATTTTAGGAACTTCTGTATTTAACGCAAAAATTGCTGATTTTGAATTTAAAAAAGGCCCTATTTTTTCTAATATGATTTTGATTGATGAAATTAACAGAGCCCCAGCAAAAACCCAAGCTGCTTTGTTTGAAGTAATGGAAGAAAAACAAGTAACTATAGATGGTAAACAATACAAAATGGAAGAACCTTTTATAGTATTGGCCACGCAAAATCCTATCGAACAAGAAGGTACTCATAGGTTACCAGAAGCACAATTAGATCGTTTTTTGTTTAAGATTGTTGTTGATTACCCAAATGCAGAAGAAGAACTAGAAATAATAACTAGAGAACATGCTTTAGAGAACACCACAAAATCGAGTAAAATAGCTACAATTATAGAAGCTTCAAAGATTATTGAATATAAAGAGTTGATTAAGCAAATAAAAATTGAAGACAATTTGCTAAAATATATTGCTAACATTGTAATTAATACGCGTACAAACTCATTTTTATATTTAGGGGCCTCACCAAGAGCAAGTATCTCTATTCTTATAGCATCAAAGGCTTTTGCTGCTATTGAAGGGAGAGATTTTGTGACTCCAGAAGATATTAAAAGAGCAACAATTCCTGTTTTACAACATAGGGTTATTGTTACTCCAGAAAGAGAAATGGAAGGCTTAACCAGTAAACAAATTATAGAACAAATTATAGAAACTGTAGAAATACCAAGGTAAATTTAGTAGCAATATTTAATTGACTTGTCATTTCAAGTGATTTTGAGGCACGAAAATCTTAAACATATAATTCTTTGAAAAAATTTTACAATACATTATATCTAAACAATAGATTCTTCTATGCTCTAGCCTGTATAGCTGTATTTTTTGTGATTGGTTTTTTCATTCCTATTTTTTTTGAAGCCTCTAAAGTATTGTTATTTATGCTATCAATACTTACTTTGATTGATGTGATTTATCTCTACAATATTAAAGATGCTATAAAAGTTAACAGGATTTTACCTGAACGTTTATCGAATGGCGATGATAATAAAATCACTTTAGAGCTGGAAAATAAATATCCTTTTACAGCTCATTTGGTTTTGATTGAAGAATTGCCCTATCAATTTCAAAAAAGAGATTTTAACTTTAGAGAAGTATTGCAAAAAAGTACTTCTAAAGTGATTACTTACTTTTTAAAACCCACAGAAAGAGGAGTTTATTTGTTTGGGAATATTAATGTATATGCAAACACTCCTTTGCAATTGGCTACTAAAAAATTTGTTTTAGGTGATGAAAAAGAATTGAAATGTTATCCATCATTTTTAAAATTAAGAGAATTTGATATTAAAAGTTTTAATTCTAATTCAATTTCTTATGGAACAAAGAAAATCCGTAGAATAGGAAATTCTTTAGAGTTTGAGCAAATTAAAGAATATGTTTCTGGTGATGATATTAGAACCTTAAATTGGAAAGCTACTGCAAAAAGAAGTCAATTGATGGTAAATCAATATGTAGAAGAAAAATCGCAATCTGTATATTGTATTATCGATAAAGGACGTGCAATGCAGATGCATTTCGAAGAATTGAGTTTATTAGATTATGCTGTAAATGCTACATTAGGAATTAGTAATGTTATTTTAAGAAAACAAGACAAAGCAGGTATGCTTTCATTTTCTAAAAAACTAGAAGATTGGGTTGTGGCTGAAAGGCGAAATTCGCAAATGACCTTAATATCTGAAGCATTGCATAATATTAAAACTGATTTTTCAGAATCAGATTTTAGTGCTTTGTATTCGGTTATCAAAAGAAAAATAACACATAGAAGTCTATTAATTCTTTTTTCAAACTTCGAAACTATTGATGGGTTAAATAGACAACTCCCCTATTTACGTGCGTTAGCAAAAAATCATTTAGTGCTAGTTGTTTTTTTTAAAAATACAGAGTTAGATGTCTTAATCAATGCAAAAGCAGATAACATACAAGGAGTTTATGATAGTATTATAGCAGAAAAGTTTATGTACGAGAAAAAACGAATTGTAAATGAATTAAAGAAATATGGAATTCAATCTGTATTAACATCACCAAAAAACTTAACAGGTAATACTATTAATAAATATTTAGAAATAAAATCTAGAGGTATTTTTTAAATATTTTATTACTACTTTCGCCAACTGAATAATCAAAAACACAAGCTATGAATTGGTATTTAAAAGTATTACAACAGTATGCAGATTTTTCGGGTAGAGCAAGACGTAAAGAATATTGGATGTTTACACTTTTTAATATCATCTTCTTTTATGCTCTTTTATTTATTCTAGGAGCAATAGCTGAAGCTACAGGAATAATTTGGGTTATATTTATTGCATACATATATAGTTTTGCTATGCTAATACCTAATTTGGCAGTAATAGTAAGACGATTACACGATATTGGTAAAAGTGGTGCATACTTTTTTGTATTATTTATACCTATTGCAGGTTTTATTTGGCTTTTAGTTTTATTATGTATGGAAGGCGAAGCTAGAGCAAATCAATGGGGAGAAGACCCAAAAGGTGTTGGTAATGATAGAATGATAAGCCAAATTGGTAAAGAATAATCTATTCTACTTTTTTATCCTCTAAAACTGTCCAATTACCATAGTATGTAATCATAGTTCTATGTGTGCTGTTTATGTTTATATTGGCTTTTTTATTTTGAAATAATGTTAAATGAGCATTATAGCCTTCCTGTTTATTGTTAAAACTAAATTTTAATTGATATGCCTTTTTCTTTTGATTAAAAACTATTTTTTTACTTACTATTTCACCATTATATTTGATTCCTGTATTTGTACTACCGTAATTATTAACTATTCTTTGTTCGCCAAAATAAGGTAAGTTAATTTTAATTGAATCTTTATCTATTTTTAAATAATTAGGATTACCTAATAAACTAATATTAGATGATGTGTTTCCAGGAGGTAATAAATTATTCATCACAATTAATGATGAAGTAGAGAGTGGATTTGCCCATTCAAAATTAACTTCTATACTGTTTGACTTTATTATTTTTTCTAATTCTACAATTTGTTCCTCTGACAAGAAATTTTTAGAACTGCTACACGATACTGTGACCATAATTATAACAAATAATAACACTTTTTTCATAATCAAAAATTTAATATTGATAATTTAATAAAATAAATGTAATAAATTGTTAACTTTAACATTAATTAAGTTTTCTTTTCACGGAATGTATATTGCTACTATTTTTCAAGATAATTACCTGCTCTGTGTAAACAAACCCAATAATGTTTTGGTTCATCATGCAAAACACTCTAGAAATATAGCAGATGAAGCCTCTCTTTTACAATTGATTGAAATACAAATTGGTATAAAAGTATTTCCTATCCATAGGTTAGACAGAAAAACTTCTGGTATTATTTTATTAGCAAAACAAAAAGAATACGTTTCTAAATTTCAAGAATTATTTACAAATAATAAAATTCAGAAAACTTATTTTGGTGTAGTTCGTGGTTTTTCTCCTAATTCAAAAACAATAGATTCTCCTGTAAAAGGGCGTGATGCAAAAGTGCATAAAGAAGCATTAACACTTTTAAAAACACTGGCAAATATTACATTAGATATTCCTGTAAAGCCCTATGATAAATCAAGATATAGTTTAGTTGAACTAACCCCAAAAACAGGAAGAATGCATCAATTAAGAGTGCATTCTTCTAAAATTTCTCATCCTTTAATTGGTGATGCTAAATACGGTGATAAAAATCATGATATTATGTTTATAGAAAATTTTGGGTGGAAAAACCTTTTTTTACATGCAGGTAAATTGGAATTTTCTCATCCTTTTTCATCAGAAGTATTGCACTTACAAGCTGATTTCTCAAAAGATTGGCTTAGTTTATTTGAAAAATTTGATTGGAAAAAC
The DNA here is from genome assembly GCF_002954685.1 of Polaribacter porphyrae. Taxonomy (GTDB): domain Bacteria; phylum Bacteroidota; class Bacteroidia; order Flavobacteriales; family Flavobacteriaceae; genus Polaribacter; species Polaribacter porphyrae. Next base: position 811,833 of record NZ_MSCN01000001.1, read on the forward strand.
CCTTTAGTATAATCTCTTCAAAATAAGCAAAACCTTATAGAAATTATGCTATTGTTCTATAGATTGTGAATAAAATCCTACCAATTCTCCATTTTCAAAACTTGGCGAAACTTCTATAGGATTACAACAAACTTCACAATCTTCAATGTAAGTTTGTTGAGATACGCTAGTATCTAAAATCATAGAAATTTCTTCCCAACAATATGGGCACTGAAAAAAATGTTCCACTTGCCTACTCTTCTATCACTTTTAAAACCAATTTCCCTTTTTTATCACCAGAAAAAAGCCTGTTATAGGTTTCGTGAAAGTTTTCAATACCCTCATAAATAGCTTCTTTAGATGTTAATTTTCCTTCTTGCATCCACATTCCCATTTGTTTGGCTGCATCACCAAATTTTTTAGCATAATCCATTACAACCATTCCCTGCATTGTAGATCGTGTAACTAATAATGACAAATAATTGCTTGGACCATCAATTTTAGATTTGTTATTATATTGAGAAATTGCTCCACAAATTACAACTCTGGCATGCATTCTTAATTTACTTAATGCAGCATCTAAAATTTTACCACCAACATTATCAAAATATACATCTACACCTTTTGGGCATTTTTGCTTTAATGCCGAATAAATATTTTCTGATTTATAATCAATAGCTTCATCAAAGCCTAATTCGTTTTTAATATAATCACATTTTTCTTGTCCACCAGCAATACCAATAACTGTACAACCTTTTATTTTTGCAATTTGGCCAACAACACTACCAACTGCACCTGCAGCTCCAGAAACCAAAACGATATCACCTGCTGTAATTTTGCCAACTTCTGTAATTCCAAAATAAGCAGTCATACCTGGCATCCCTAAAATACCAATATACTTTGGCATTGGTGCTAAACGTGTATCTACTTTATACCAACTATCTCCATTTGTTATAGCATACTGCTGCACTCCTCCCCAACTTGTAACAACATCTCCAACTTCAAATTTAGGATTTCCATTATTTTTTATCACTTTTCCAATTGAGCCAGCACGCATTACATCATTAATAGCAACTGGTGGAATGTATGATTTTGTATCATTCATCCAACCACGCATTGCAGGATCTAAAGAAATATAATGATGCTCTACTAAAATTTCGCCCTCTGCTAATTCTGGAACTGGATTCGTTTCTAATTGCCAAGTATCAGCATCTGGCACACCAACAGGGCGTTTTTTAAATATGATTTGCTTGTTATTCATTTGATATTTTTTAATTGTGTTAAAAATACTCAATAATTATGGATTTCTAATATCTGTTTTGTTAAGGTTGATTTTCCTAAATATTGGTTTTCCAATTCTTTTTGAAAAGGAATTGGTGTTTCTAAACTTGCAACTCTTTTTACTGGAGCATCTAAAAACTCAAAGCAATTTTCATTAATTAATGCTGAAATATCACTTGCAATACCTCCAAACATTGAATCTTCTTGCACAATAATTACTTTCCCTGTTTTTTTTGCAGATTGATAAATAGCTGCAGTATCTAAAGGTTGTAATGTTCTTAAATCGATAACATCAGCAGCTATTTTTGGGAGTTCTTTTAAACTTTCTAAAATCCAATGTACTGTAGCTCCATAACCGATAATTGTTAAATCATTACCCTTTTTAAGCAAATTTGCTTTACCAATTTCAATCGTAAAATAATCTTCAGATACATCTTGATAAACAGATCTGTAGAGAGCTTTGTGTTCAAAAAACAACACAGGGTTTGGATCGTTAATAGCTTGAATTAGTAAACCTTTTGCATCTTGAGGAAAAGCTGGGTATAAAACCTTTAAACCAGGTGTTTTGGTAAACCAAGCCTCATTGGTTTGGCTGTGAAATGGTCCAGCTCCTACTCCTGCTCCACAAGGCATCCTTACTACTACATCTGCATTTTGATTCCATCTGTAATGAGATTTCGCTAATAAGTTTACAATTGGATTAAAGCCTGATGAAACAAAATCTGCAAATTGCATTTCCATTACTGATTTTATCCCATTAATTGATAAACCATAAGCAGCAGACACAATTGCTGATTCACAAATTGGTGTATTTCTAACTCGTTCTTTACCAAACTCATTTACAAAACCATCAGTGATTTTAAAAACGCCTCCATATTCTGCCACATCTTGCCCCATAATTACCAAATCGTGATGCTTTTGCATGGATAATTTTAATCCATCAGAAACTGCATCTACAAAACGGATATTCTTCTTTGTAGAAGAAGGTTTGATTTCTTCATATAATGAGGATTTATAAACATCATTTAATTCGGTTTTGATATTTGGTTGAATTACTTCTTCATCAAAAGCAATTTTTAGATGCTCGTTGATTTCTTTAATTATTTCTTTATGAAACTCATCTTTTAAGCTTTTTGTAAGCACTTTTCTGTCAAATAAAAACTGCTCAAAATTTTTAATTGGGTCTTTTTCTGCCCAAGTATTCATTAATTCTTGGGATACATATTTAGTACCACTAGCTTCTTCATGACCTCGCATTCTAAAAGTTTTAAACTCAATTAAAATTGGTCTAGGTTCTTTTCGAATACTTTCTGCAAGTTTATTAACTTTTGTAAAAACGTCTATTATATTATTACCATCTATAATATGGCTTTCCATACCATAACCAATACCTTTATCTGCTATATTTTTACAATTAAACTGCTCTGATATTGGTGTTGATAAGCCATAACCATTATTTTCAACACAGAATAATACTGGTAAACTCCAAACAGAAGCCACATTTAGTGCTTCATGAAAATCGCCTTCACTTGTGCCACCTTCACCTGTAAAAACAGCACAAACTTTTTGTTCTTTTCTTAATTTGTTAGCAAGAGCAATACCATCAGCAATACCTAATTGAGGTCCTAAATGAGAAATCATCCCAATAATATCAAATTCTTGTGTACCAAAATGAAAACTTCTGTCTCTTCCTTTTGTAAATCCATTCATTTTACCTTGCCATTGAGAAAATAGCCTATACAAAGGAATTTCTCTAGTAGTAAAAACACCCAAATTTCTATGCATTGGCAAAATATATTCGTCTTTATTTAAAGCTGCAGTAACACCAACTGCAATTGCTTCTTGCCCTATACCAGAAAACCATTTTGAAATTTTACCTTGTCTTAAAAGGATTAACATTTTCTCCTCTACTAAACGAGGTTTTAAAATGCTTTTATATAAATATAATAAAGTTTGATTATCTAACTCTAAATTTGAAGTATATTCAATTTTTGACATCACAAATTATAAATTTCATAACAAACTTAATCATTATGAATTTTATTCCATAAAAAAACCTTATCATTTTTATGATAAGGTTTTTTTAAAATTTATTTATTGTTTTTATAACTCTGCAAATATTGCATGCATCATTCTCTTTTTGTCGTTAATGCTTTCTTCTAGAGCAATCATAGTTTCTGTTCTGTTCACTCCTGGTACATCATCTATTTGATAAATAATATCTTTGGCATCATTGGTGCCTTTAGCTCTAACCTTACAGAAAATATTATATTTACCAGCAGTAACGTAAGCCACAGTAACATTAGGTATTTTCCTTAAATTTTCAATAACATTTTGAGTCATTGAAGTTTTTTCTAAAAATACACCAACATGTGCTATAAAGGAATACCCCATTTTTTCGTAATTAAGGGTTAATGTTGAACCTTGAATAATACCTTCGTCTTCCATCTTCTTAACACGAACATGAATAGTTCCTGCTGAAACAAGCAATTGTTTTGCAATATCTGTAAAAGGTGTTCTTGCATTTTCTATTAGGATGTCTAGAATTTGATGATCAATTTCATCTAAAATAAATTTTTTCATTTTATATATTATTCAATTAACATGACAAATTTATGAATTTAATTTAATTAAAAATAACTAAAAATGAGAAAAATTTAATTTTTCTTATCAACGAAAACGATTTCGCTATGTCCAATTTTATTAAAAATATCTTTTTCATCTACCTTTTCAAGTGAAGAAACTAATTTGCTATCGATAATTTCATCCTTGTATTGAAAAGCAACATCATTTCTTGAATTTTGATGTCTGTGAATAACATCATAAAAGATTTTGGTATTATTAGGAATAGAAAAATAAGCTTTGTAAGCTATAAATTCTTGAGAAGTAGCAATATGATAAATGCCTTGCAGAATGGAATAGAATGTAAATTCTCTGGTTTTTTCTCTATCATAATCTTTTGGATAATGACCAGATTCAATAAGAACAGTATTATAACCTAGTTTTTGAAAATTATCTCCAGTAGCTGTTGGGTAAAACTCATCAGTATATCTACCAATATGATTTGGAATAAAGTTTTGCAGCATTGTATTCATAGCTACAATAACATTCATGGTTTGAATTCTACCTCCAGTTAAAGCTCTAGTTTTTTCTTCTGAAGGAGCTAAAAAGGATATTGTTGCAGGGTTTTTTGTGCCTTCTACACCAAAAATAGTTCTCTGATCATGTAAATTAAAACAAAATTTTGGATTGAATTTTTCTAATATTTCTCGAAGTAACTTGCTTTCTATTGCAACTTTATCAACAGCATCTCTATTTAAATCTATATTATTCGCATTTACTCTTGTATAAGCTTCAGAACCATCAGGGTTTAGCATTGGTAAGAATAACAAGGTGCATTCTTCTAAAATAGTTTTAAAAACATTATTAGATGAATTAGAAAAGCAATTTAAAATATCAAAAAGAGCTTTAGTACCAGTACTTTCATTACCATGCATTTGAGACCAAAGCAAAATTTTCTTTTTACCTGTTCCTGTTTTTAGAGAGAAAATAGGTCTATCTTGTTCAGAAAATCCTATTTGTTGAACTATAAAATGTTCTTTGTGTTTATTAAATAAATCCTTAATATCATTAAAAGTTATCCACTTACCAAAAAGATTTTTCTCTTTTTGTTGATTAAATATTTCCTCTAAAAATTGAACAGATAAAATTTCCACAATAGTAAATTATTAATGCAAATTTACACTTTAGTATAGAAGCAACCAATTATAATTTTACAATTGTAACTACTATTGAAATTACAATTGTAAACTTAAAGATATCTAATATTGAATACATTTGTAAACACTATTCAAAATAATAACACTACTATAAAATTATAGAATAGCAAATATTTATTTTATTTTTAAAAACATATTTAGTTTATTAAAAATAAGTTAATTGTGTGTTTTAAATGAAGTTTTACTTTATTAAAAAATCAGAGTGTGTAATATTTGTAAAAATATATTTTGAAGACATATTATATTAATTTACATTTGTATTGTTACAATTGTTTACAATGATAAATAGTACAGATTTTGCTAATCGAATAAAAAAAGTGATGGATTTTCATCAGCTTTCAGCCTCTCTTTTTGCTGATAAAATTGGTGTGCAACGTTCTAGTATTTCTCACATTTTATCTGGTAGAAACAAACCTAGTTTAGATTTTATTTTAAAAATCACGACTACTTTTAAAAATGTAGATATACATTGGTTACTTAATGGAAAAGGAAATTTTCCAAAAGAGAATAATACTTCAACTCTTAAAGCCTCTCCTACTCCACCAAATCTATTTCAAGATTCTTCAAATACAGGAAAGCAAATTCAACGAATTGTAGTTTTTTATAATGATGGTACTTTTGATGAGTATAGAAAGTAAAACTTCTTTCGAAAATATTAGGTCTGGTAAATTTTAACTTGCTTTGTTTAAGATGGTTTCTTGCTTAAAATATTTAGTAATTACTTTTGGAGGCGTAATTACTTGCCAGCTAGAATAATCAAACCATGAAAATTCTCTTTGTAAGCTTGCTACAGGTTCATTTTTAGAATTGTAAAAACTAACAAGGATAGTCATTTTTTGCAACGTGTAATCAATGTTTTTAAACTCTAGTAGCATTGTAAATTTTTGAGTAAATAATAAGGGTTTATTTTGGTTAAGTTGATCACTTTGCTTTTGTAAACCTACTTTTAAGGTGTTCATTTTAAGCTTTGTGTAACCTTTTACAAACAAAAAAGTTTCTACTATTTTAGAGGCATATTTTAAGTAAGCATCACTTTGCATTACCATAAAATCATTCACATCTGTACCTTGCACTGTATATTCTCTTTGAAACATTGTTGTAATTTTTAAGTTAAATTTAGGGTATAAGACTCTAATTCATACATATTGAATGAATTAAATAAAAGCAGATTAATGATTGCTTAAAAAATGAGTACTCACCTCATTAATCTGCTTTTGGTATTTCAGCTTTGAATTTTTCTTTCGAAAATTGGATTCTTAAAAGGTTCTAGAAATGTTAAATCCAAAATGGATATCACCTCCAAAGAAATCGCCAGTAGTTTCAGCAATAAAACCTTTTTCGATCATCGTTCTTGCATTTGAGAAAATCAATTGAAATACATGGCCTCCAGTTTCTATATCGACTCCAAAGGCAAGTGAGTTTTGAGCATTAATAGATACAGATTCGTTAAAAGCATGATAATATTCGCCATTTAAAGAAACTCTGTTACTCAATTTTACACGGCTACCAAAACCAAGAGCAAAAATTCCATTTGGGTCTGCAACATTTGTAACTGTATTTCTATGAATATATGTTGGTGTAAGTTGGTATGAGAAAGATTTACTTACTTTTCTTGCAATTAATACTTGCCCTACATAAGATAAGTTTTCTGCAAAACTTCTCTCTTTAATTGGGAAACTTTCTTCTTGTGTTTTTGCAGCAATGCTTCCAAAAAGAGAAATTGCAAACGGAAAGGACTTTTCTCCTCTTCTTTGTTTAAATAAACTATATTTTAAAAAAGAATCGTATGTTTTTTCGAAACTACTTCTACCAATTCCAATAGTTAGATTATCATTTAAACCATATTCTAAAGAAAAACGCACATTAGATTCATCTAAACCAAATAAGTCTTTAAAACCAGTATTTAAACGTCCAAATCTATGTGAGATTATAAACTCTAGCTCTTTATCTTTTCTATTCTCTACAGAATGTCCATTTAAAATTCGAGTTCCTTTAAAAGTTGATGTTACAACACCATCTGTTTTGCTTTTAGGAGCTTCATCATCTAGTATATCAAGTAAGTCATCTTGACTAAACATAGCAATATGAGTTGCTATAAAAAAAATGGTTAGTACAAATTTTTTCATGTTTTTATTTCTTAAAAGGTGTATGGTTAAATTTAAAACTTACTTTTATGTTTTTTGCAATATTTTTAGCAACTACTGCAGGTATTTTGATACCAAAATCATCTAAATTTACTGTAAACTCACCATCAACCAAAATTGCATCATCTGTTCTTGTAAAATTACCTTCTATAAGATATTCTTTTGTAACACCATGTATGGTTAAATTCCCTTTAACTTTTGCTTTACTTTTTGTACTATTAATAGCATCAAAATTAAGGATACTACCTTTAAATGTAGCTTTTGGATATTTATCTGATTCTACATAATTCTCATTAAAATGTTCTTGCATTAATGCTTTTTCAAATAAAAATGATTTCATTAAAATTGATATTGCCATTTTACCAGTTGTAGCATCTATGATGCTTAAAACTTGATTGTTGTCTGCAGTAATATCTTCCATAGGTGCTTTTGAGAAAAAGTTTACAGCACCATTTTTTGTTAAATACCTTTCTTGACTATTACTAATTGTTATAATAAACAAACAGCAAATTAATGTGATAATTGGTTTCATGATTTATTTTATTTTTAGTTGATAATTTCTGATTTTACAAGGATAACATCCATAAGATATCCTGTACAAATTCCTTTAACTGTTATATTTTGTCCTTCTTTAAGGTTATTGATACTTTTTGTAGCTTCATCAGACAAATGACATTGAATGCTACCAAAATCATCATCAGTTTTTAAGGAAATGATTCCTTTATTATTTTCTACTTTAATTGATGAAATAATACCTTTAACACTAACTATTTTTTCTAAATATTTTGTATTGGCTTTAGTTTCATCCGTAGAAAATTCATTTAAAAAAGCATTTGCATTAACACTAAAGTCTGCTTTAGTGTCATTAACATTTACGTGAGGTTTGTTATACATTTTATAACCCACTACTCCCCCTAACATTCCTAGAATTAGAAGAACAACAATAATTTTTTTCTTATTCATAATTTCTAATTATTTAGTGCACCTGCATCAACCCAACAACTTATGGCTTGAATTTCTGCATCTGATAGTGATCCTCCTTGAGGCATTCTTTTGCTTACAATTTCAGTTTTTACAATAGTTGCATTTGTACTAACTCCAGTATAAGTTGTTAAATTAGGAAAGTTACCTCCTGTTCCATGGCATTGAATACAGTTACTGTCTATAATTGGCTTTACATCTACTGAAAATGTAATCGCATCACAAGGATCTAGTTCTTCTACTTCGTCTACATTAGATAAGCAAGATGCAAACAAAATGCCAATGCTCAATAAAAAAAAGTGTGGTTTAGTTTTTTGGAAGTTTATCATTATAGTTGTTTTTAATTACACTGTAAAGTAACTAAATTAAAAGGATTTACAAAGCATCAACTTTTGCGAAAGGGAAAGATTTTAGTGTAAAAAGGAAAAAAATAGCTTGAAAGTAATTTGAATTTAACAGGTTTTAGCCTACGAATGACTAGATATTTAACCATTGTTTAAATTCGGCGGCTTTATTTTTACTAATAATTATTTCTTCTGATGTTTTAGATTGTAATAGAATTTTTAACTGACTATTACCATACTTAATAATCTTATCAATAGCAGTTATGCTAATAATAAATTGTCTGTTCGCTCTAAAAAATATACTAGAATTTAAATTAGAATACATGTCATCTAAACTCATATTTGTGGTTGATCTTTTACCATCAAAACAAACTACGTATGTAATTGTATTTTCTGTATATACATAAGCAATATCTTTTATATTTACAGGAACTAACTCGTTTCTAATGTAGGTTAAAATTCGTTCTTTGTCTTTTTCTTGGGGCTCTTTTGCATCAATCTGCTCTGGTTTTTCAGCTACTTTTTCTTTGTATGAAACCAAATCTGTATTTAATTTAGATAAATTAATTACTTCTGATGCTAATGAAGAATTTTTTAATTCTAGCTGCTTTTCATAAGCACTTCCAATAATTCTTACTGCAAGAAAAGAGAGTACTATCACTAAAATACCCATCACAGAAAAAATAAGGTAGAAATTAGTTTTTAAAGCTTTCATTTGTGCCTTTATACTATTTAAATTTACATTAGCAGCAACTATTAAATCAGCATTTTTAATTGGTGATATATGAATTATTTCTGATGAAGCAACGTTATTGGCGTTCATAAGTAAATCATATAAATCGTCAGAGTTATTTTTTTCTTTTAAGGATGATAGTAATGTTTTGTTAGAGTTTACTAGCTGCCCTACTTTTGTTTTATCTGGGTTAGCCACCTCTCTTCCACTCCAATTAAATACACTAATAAACCAAGTATCGGTATTTGAGTTTTCAATAATTTGTTGCGTATTTTCAACAATTTTATCTTTCTCTATTTTAGAATTTAGTTGAAAGCTAATCAATTTAGCAATTTCATTTGCCTCTCTTTTACTAGACTCTACCTGTACTTCTATAAGCTGATTAGCACTTACTTTTATAAAATATTGAGAGGCTATTAAAGCAATTAGTAAAAAAACTGCAGTAATAGATAAAAATGTTAAAAAATAGAGTTTGTCTTTTTTCATTGTATTTAAAAGTGGAAATATACTACTATTCTTTACTTTTTGTCAAGCATTTATTCCTCTTTAAGTTATTTTTTTCCTTTTTAGCGTATTTTCTTTTTTAGATACTCAAATTTTAATTTTCTTTGATAAATATGAAACTCAAAAACAAATTCTTTTTATTAATTGTTTTTGTATTAATACTTATTAATACATACCATTATATTATTCCGTTGTTTGTAGATTCATCAGAAAAGAATTTAAAAAATGAAACCGTAGCTTTTACAATACATTCTAATGATTTGTTGCGAGCATATTCTAAAAATGAAGAAAAAACAGATACCATTTATACTAATAAAATTATTGAAGTTATTGGTACTGTTAAAGAAATTTCTTTTTTAAATAGTAGAAACACTGTAATATTACAAAGTAATTCTAATACATTTGGGGTAATTTGTGATGTTAATTCAGCAGAAAAAGAAAAAATAAAAACGTTGAAAGAAAATCAAAAAATAATAGTAAAAGGACTTTGTAAAGGTTTCTTAAAAGATGTAATTTTACTAAATTGTTCCATAGAAATTTTATAAAATGAATAAATTTTTACTTCTCTTTTTAATATTGTTCTCTTTCAGCAACTTTTCGCCTAAAGAAAATCAATTTATTGCTAGATTAGGACAAGTTTCTTTTTTCTCATACACATCTGTAGAGAATATAGAAGCTAAAAACAATCAAGTTGTAAGTATTTTAGATACAGATAAAAAAGAGATTGCAGTAAGTATGATAATGCGTGCATTTGTATTTAAAAAGGATTTAATGTACGAACATTTTAACGAAAGTTATATAGAGTCAGATATTTATCCAAAAGCAAGTTTTGAAGGCAAAATCAAAGACTTTGATACAGACTTAAAAGGGAAACAAACTAAAATAATTCATGGATCTATAACTATACATGGCATAACCAAAGAAGTAGATATAAAAACCGTAATTGATAATTCTGATGGTAATTATATTGTGAGTGGTAGTTTTGATGTAGAAGTAAAAGATTTTCAAATTAAAATTCCACCAATTTTATCGAGTAATATTGCAAAAACTATTTCTATCAAATTCAAATTTCAATACAAACCTTATGAAGAATAGTATAAAGAAACAATTATTAGCATTGCTTTTTATAGTTGCATATTCTTCTTCTATAAATGCTCAAGACTTACTAGATAAGTTAAACAACGAACTTACTAATAAACCTTTATATGAAATTGCCACTTTTAAAACAACTAGAATTGGTTTAGGTCATTCTATTGAAACTCGTAAAAAAGGAGCTTTAGAAATTTCTTTATATAACAGATATTGGAATATCCCCAACTTTGCAGGGCAACGTTTTTTAGCTGATGTTGTTAGTACACGTTATGGTTTAGATTATGCTTTTTCTGATAATTTTACTTTTGGTTTAGGTTATACAAATCATGATAAAATTACTGATGGATTTCTTAAATACAAGCTTTTTAAACAACGTAAAAACTCTAAAAAGATGCCTTTTAGCATTACTTTAGTACAAGCTTTATCTCATAGAAAACTGGAAAATGCAAATGGCAATATTTATCAACAAACTAGTTCATCAACAGATAAGTATGCATTTACGAGTCAGGTTTTAATCGGAAAAAAAATTAATACTGAATTATCTTTACAAGTTGCACCCACTTTTATTCATAGAGAAGAAAACCCGTTAACAAACGACCCAAATAATCAGTTTGCTGTTGCTTTTGGTGGGCGACATAAAATAGGAAATCATGCAGCTATTGTTTCAGAATATTTTTATGTAACTAATCCTTTAAAGTCAGTTCAAACTTACAACGCTTTTATGGTTGGTGTTAATTGGGAGTTGAGTCATTTGCTTTTACAGTTTCAAATTACAAATGCTAGAAATTTTGCTGAAGATACTTTTATAACACAAACCCGAAATAATTTTAATGCCAAAGATGGGAATTTCCATTTCGGATTCAATGCAACTTGGGTTTTACAAACGAAAAAGAATAAATTAAAATAGTTTTTAGCTTTATTTTCTGATATTTTAATTATTTCTTTCTGATGTTTTACAGTAATAAACTGTTATTTAGTTGAATAAAATGGTTTATTCTATATTTTTTTGTATTAAAAGAAATATGTTTATCTAAATTCTTTAACTAGTAAGAAGTAAAGTTTTAGCTGAAACAGAGAGGATAGACCTCAAAAAAATCATTTTTAAATTTTTCTTAAAATGAAAAAAATCAACTGGAAATATGGTGTTGGAGAAGTTATTATTGTAATTATTGGCTTGTATGGAGCTTTTTCTTTAAACACATTTAGAGAAAATGTTAAGAATACAAAACTGAAAGTTGAATATTTAGAGAGTTTGGCTTTAGATATTAAAACAGAAATAAAAACACTTAAAAAAAATGATGGTGAAATTTACACCATTCTAAAAACCATTCATGATATAAAACCTTTTTTAGGTAAGAAAAAAGGTAATAGAGATACAATTGTAAATAAAGTTTTTGAACTTTCTACTATGGTTGATTTTTATCCAGAAAATAATACTTATAAGACGTTAATTAATTCTGGAGATATGAAATTAATCGATAATTTTAAACTGCGAAGAACTATAGAAGAACATTATTCTCAACATAAACTAACATTAAAAAGTTACAAAAAGCTAGCAACTATCTACGAAAAATATTTTACAGATTTGTTTGTTAGAAAAATTGATTTTGACGAAATTAAAAAAGGAAATTATGATTTTTTAAATGATAAGCTGTTAAAAAACTTAATAGTAACTATTGAAGGTTCTTATTACTTAATTATGAACGAAAATAGAAAATGCAATAAAAGTAATCTTAATTTATTGGAAAGAATTAACACAGAAATTGCAATTTGCAACTCTGATATTTAATTAAATATGAATTAAGAAGAGTTATTTTATTCCTCAACTGGAGGATGTCCGAAAATCTTTTCATAATCTTCATCAAAATTAGAACGCAAATATGCATTTAATTTTTTACGATAATCATCTTTTAACCAAGTAACAAAATTGTGTGTACTTTTAGAAATACACTTTGCATATCTATTAATTCTATCATCAATCTCCTCACCTAGCTTTTTAGCTAAGATTAATGCATCAAAAACATCTTCAGAATTTTCAATACACATTTTTGCATGATGAACAATAGATTTTTCTAAAACTCGTTTCGAAGATTCACCAGCTCTAATTGTATCAATATACACTTGTTTCATGTCGAAATAAGTGTCTTTAGAGTTTGCAAATTCTTTTTTAACATCAGCAGGTAATTCATATCTAAATGTACTTTCAATTTCTTCATCAGAAAGAATTGCATTTAGATAATAGTCAGGAGCTCTAAACATTTTTTGCCAGTCTAAATCTGCTCCCCAAGGTCCAAATCTGTAAAAATTATTTCCTAAATCAATAACATCAAAAGTAACTTTATCACCAAAAATACGAGATCCACGACCAATCATTTGATAATATAATGTCAATGATTTTGTGGCTCTGTTTAAGATTATTGCTTCTATACCAGGTTCATCAAACCCAGTTGTTAAAATACTTACAGAGGTAATAATAGCATTTGGCGTTTTATGAAACCATTTTAAAATAAATTCACGCTCTTTTTTTGTATTTGTATTGTCTAAATGAGCAATAGGATAACCCGCTTTTTTAAATGCATGAAATACTTGAATAGACGTATTTATACCATTATTAAAAATTAAGGTTTTCTTTCCTTTAGCACTTTCTTCATAAGCAGATACTAATTTGGAAAGCATATCATTATTAGTATATAAGTCTTCTGAAGACTTTACAGTATAATCTCCATTTGCACCAACTTCTAACGAAGTTAAACCAACATTATAAAAATACATATTTGCTCTTGCTAAATAGCCATTATCAATTAAATCTTGAATAGATTCTCCAACAAATAATTCTTGATAATTCTCATACATTGGTAGCTTTATATTAGAACTTAATGGTGTAGCTGTAACACCTAATATAAATGATTCATCAAAAAATTTAAATATTTTAGTGAATGAATTATAATGTGCTTCATCTACAATAACTAAACCAATATCAGAAATATCAATTTTTTCATCATTTAGTCTGTTTTTGAGTGTTTCTACCATTGCTACAAAACAATCATATTCATGTTGATCATCTAATTTAGCAGTAGAATTTATTGTTTTATTTTTAACACCAAATTCATTCAGCATTTTAGAAGTTTGCTTGCTTAACTCAATTCTATGGGTTAAAACAAGTACTTTCTTTTTAAAAGTTTCTAAATAACGTCTTACAATTTCAGAGAAAATAACTGTTTTTCCACCTCCAGTTGGCAGCTGATATAATAAATGATAGTCTTGAGGCGCATCTTTAAATCTTCTAAAAATCTCTTGAAGTGCATCTTTTTGATATCCATATAATTCTTTTCCTACTATTTTTTCTGAAGTATTTATTTCTGCCAAAGGTTAAAAAATTTAAGTAACAAATTTAAGACTTAAAGTAGGTTGAATGCAAGTTTATCTATATAAATCTTGTTAAATCTGTTTGAGTAATGTCATAATGAGAAGCATTATACACAGCAACTTCGTTTCTTACAACTACTAATTGTGGAGATTGATGCATTATTTGAAAGCTATACCCTACTTCATCAGAAATACTTCTATAACTCAATAAATCTAAATAATACACTTTTAAATTTTGATGTTGTTCTTGAAATAATTTCTCAAACTGCCTGATAACTAAACTACTAATTCCACATCTTGTAGAATGCTTGAATATTAAAACGGATTCTGTTTTTGATTGTTTTTTAATTTCCTCTAACTGTTCTAAAGATGTTAAAGGAATCCAGTTTAAAAAAGATTTTTTTTCAGGTTGATTTTCTTTACCATTATTGCTTCCAAACAAGTTATTAAATATTCCCATTTTGATATTTTAAGCAAATATCAGAAAAAATCAAACTATTATTTCACAATTTTTTTAATAATGTGTTTGCCTGAAGAAAATCTAATTTTCAAAAAATAAACTCCTTTGGATAGATCTTTAGTATTTAGAATGTTTTCTGATGAAGACTTTATGCTTTTTCCAAGACTAGTATAAATGATTGAAAGTGCTACATTTTCATTAGAAAAGTTATCAATTGTAATGTTATTTTTAAAAGGATTTGGATAAATTTTAATATGCTTACCTAATTCAACATCATCTATAGAAGCCACAGCACAATTAGTTCCATACATTGAAGCTGGATCTTTATCCCAATTGGTTGGGCTAAAACCAACATCCACATTTATACATTGTAAACCAGGGTTTTGAGAAGCATTCAAATATAAATTTGCATTATTTCCATTAGCAACATCTAAACCTGTAAGCGAATTGTCATTGCAATAAAATTCTGTCATATCTGGAGCATTAGAAATATCTAAAATTTTTATGAGATTATTTTGTAAAAATACCTGACCTAACTTTGTGTTTTTTGTCAAATCTAATTCAGTAATCTTATTATTTCTACAAAATAATTGTAGCAAATTCACATTTTTAGTAACATCCAAAAAAGTTAAACTATTATCATCACAAGAAATTTCAAACAGACTAATATTATTTGCAGTATTTAAAGTGGATAGATTATTATAGCCACAATTCAAATCTTCTAAAAGCAAACAATTACTGATATCTAAATCTGAAATAGAATTTTCTGCACAAGAAAGCGTCCTTAAATTCGTGTTTTGCAAAACATTTAAACTTGTTAAATTATTTCCTCCAATTAGAAGTTTTCCTAATGCAGTATTTTTAGAAACGTCTATGGTATTCAATTTATTTGCATTTAAATAAAGTTCTATCAGATTTACATTCTCATCAATATTTATGTTAGTCAACTCATTATCTCCCAAACCTAAAACTTGTAGCTTCACGTTTTTATCAACTTCTATAAAATTGATTTTATTGTTAGACGCTCCAAGCTCTAACAATTCTTTATTATCTTTTAAATTAATTGTGGTCAAATTATTATAATGACAATAGAGTTTTGTTAAATTATCAAAAAATTCAATTCCAGTTAAATCTGATATATTTTTATTGGAAACTTGAATTGTTCCAGTAAAGGCTTGTGCTTCTGAAACCTGAATTTCATTATCACTATTCGTATTTATAGTGGCATCACTTAATAATGCGTTTTTAAAATTTGAGTCTGGTATGTTTACGTTTTGAGCAACCAGTGTAAACGAAATTAAAAAAGCAAATAGTAAAGTAAAAGTTTTCATAGGATGTAGTTATTTTATGGAAACAAAAATATTTTAATCAAATATCAATTTTAGACCAACTTATAGCACAAACAATTCAATTTATTTTATACTTTTATACGTAATTCTTGTTTTTTATATAGGTAACCAAATGACAATTAACACTTTATTCAAAAAATATATTCAATTAGGTTCTGATGATACTACTTCAAAAACAGAGCTTAAAAAGATTGTTTTATTTAATGTATTCTGTTTAGGCTGGCAATTATTATCAGTAGTAATGGCTGTTGATGAATATAAAGAACACAGTTCGTTTTCTGTTATTTTATTGAGTATTGCTATGAGTTCTGCAATTTTTATGATTCAATTTATTCATTATAAAAAACATCATTTATTAGGTAGAATTTTGTATTTATTTTTGTTGATAGGTCTTACCTATTGGTACGCAAACTTTCTATTTAAAGAAAACCTTTTAGAGTTTTATTTCTTTTTAGTTTTTAGTAAAAGTTTAATTTTCATCGATTCTAAAAGAATAAACCTTGTAATTCTTTTTATTGCTTTCCTCCTATTTTTTATTCCTAACTTTTTCTTTCATCATTACCCAATCTCAATGTTTAACGATGTTTCAATTGCATTTTTATTTTTTGCAATTTTTATTATCATCAACTATTTTAAAAATATCAACAGAACAAATGAAGCTGAATTAGAATCTAAAAAGAACGATTTAGAGAAAATAAATCAATTTCAATCACAGTTTTTTATCAATATTTCTCATGAAATAAGAACACCCTTAACTTTAATAAAAGGTCAGATTGATAAACTAAAAGAAAGTGATTTATCATCAAATGAACTAGAAAATATAGAACAGGGTGTAGATGTTCAAGTTTCAAAAATAAAGAAAATGGTAGATGATGTTTTAGATTTGGCTAAAATGGAGAGTGCAGATTTTAAAATTAATTTAAAAACAATTAATCTTAACAATCTAATTCATAAGATAATTTTGAATTTTGAACCTCTTTTTAAAGAAAAAAATATTGATTTTAAATATACACATAAAGCACAATTATTTATAAAATCTGATGTTATTTATCTAGAAAGAGCTTTAAATAACATTGTAATTAATGCTTTAAAATATACTGATAGAAATGGAACTGTAAGTATTAATCTAGAATTATCAAAGGATAATGTAATTATCAAAATTGAAGATTCAGGAATAGGGTTATCAGAAAAAGATACTAAAAAGATATTTGAACGTTTTTATCAAGCAGATAATTCAATAAACAAAGCTGGAGGAAGTGGAGTTGGTTTAGCATTTAGTAAAGAAATTATTGAACTCCACAGTGGAAGCTTAACTGTTGAAAGCGAATTAAATAAAGGAAGTGTTTTTAAAATTACCATTCCCAAAACTGACGCTGTAAAAGAAATTAAAGTACATAAAGAAGAGATAAAAGAAAAAACATTTCAGTTTGATAAATTAGTTTTGCATCAAAAATCTTATAAATTTCTTTTGGTTGATGATAATAGAGAAATGAGAGCATATTTAGCTGATATTTTTAAAGAAAACAACTGTTTAGAAGCAGAAAATGGTGCAGAAGCTTTGAAAATTTTACAAGAAAATAAAGTTGATTTTATCATCACAGATTATATGATGCCTAAAATGAATGGTTTGGATTTTATAAAAAACTTAAAACCTATTTATCCAGATATTCCTATAATAATGCTAACAGCTAGATCAGATTCTAAAAGCAAATTAGATGTTTTGAAATTGGGTATTGATGATTATTTAGAAAAACCTTTTGAGAAGAATGAGTTAATGATTAGAGTTCAAAATTCATTACACAATTATCAGAAAAGAAAAATATACAGAAATGATGAGAATATTCATCATTCAACTAAAAATACTGAAAATTGGATTCTGAAAGTAAGCAATTATGTTAATAAAAATGTTGCAAATACTTCATTAAAACAAGAAGATATAGCAGAACAATTTCACCTCTCAAAAAGTTCTTTGTACAGAAAAATAAAGTCTGAAACAGGTTTAACACCAAAAGAATTTATTACTGAAGTAAAACTGCAAAAAGCAAGAACTATTTTAGAAAATAATCATACTATTTCTTTAAAAGAACTTTCTTCAGAGGTTGGTTTTTTACACAACTCCTATTTTTCAAAGTTGTTTCAAAAAAGATTTGGCACTTCTCCTTCTAATTTTTCTAAATCAAGAACTTAAAATGTCATTTTGTCTTTATTTTAAAGGCTTTTCAAGACATTTTGACTTGTTGTTCTTTTAAATTTCTGATGGTATTGTAATTGATAAGTAATAGTTATAAAGAAAAAATAAATAATATAAACTTGTCATTTCGACCTTGTGGAGAAATCTAAAATTAAGGCATTAAGATTTTTCGACTGCATTCCATTACGCTCAAAATGACAGTTGATTTAAAAAACAAAGAAAAATGAATTTTAATAATTATACAACAAAATCACAAGAAACCATTCAACTAGCACAACAGTTAGCGCAAGGTTTTGGTCATAATCAAATAGAAAACGAGCATATTTTTAAAGCCTTAACACAAGTTGATGAAAATGTGTTGCCTTTTTTATTGAAGAAATTAAACATCAATACTGGTGTTATAAATCAAATTTTAGACAAACAATTAGAGAGTTTACCAAAAGTTTCTGGAGCAGAATTAATGTTATCAAGAGAAGCTGGTAAAACGTTAAATGAAGCATCTATCATCGCTAAAAATATGAAAGACGATTTTGTTTCTATTGAGCATTTAATTTTAGCAATTTTTAAATCAAAATCTAATATTGCTCAAGTTCTAAAAGACCAAGGAGTAACAGAAAAGCTACTAAAAGCAGCTATTGAGGAACTTCGTAAAGGAGAAAGAGTAACTTCTCAAAGTCAAGAAGAAACCTACAATTCATTAAGTAAATACGCTAAAAACTTAAATGATTTAGCGCAAAATGGAAAGTTAGACCCTGTTATTGGACGTGATGAAGAAATCCGAAGATTATTACAGATTTTATCACGTAGAACAAAGAATAATCCAATTTTAGTGGGTGAACCTGGAACAGGTAAAACAGCCATTGCAGAAGGTTTAGCACATAGAATTGTAGATGGTGATGTGCCAGAAAATCTAAAAGATAAACTCATTTTTTCTTTAGATATGGGAGCTTTAATTGCTGGCGCAAAATACAAAGGTGAGTTTGAAGAGCGTTTAAAGGCAGTAATTAAAGAAGTAACAACTTCGGATGGAGATATTGTGTTGTTTATTGATGAAATCCACACACTAATTGGTGCTGGAGGTGGACAAGGTGCAATGGATGCTGCAAACATCTTAAAACCAGCTTTAGCTCGTGGAGAATTGCGAGCAATTGGTGCTACTACTTTAGATGAATATCAAAAATATTTTGAGAAAGATAAAGCTCTAGAAAGACGTTTTCAAAAGGTTTTGGTTGATGAACCTGATACAGAAAGTGCCATTTCTATTTTGAGAGGAATCAAGGAAAAATACGAAACACATCACAAAGTTCGTATTAAAGACGAAGCTATTATTGGTGCTGTGGAATTATCGCAAAGATATATTACCAACAGATTTTTACCAGATAAAGCTATTGATTTAATGGATGAAGCTGCTTCTAAATTACGAATGGAAATCAATTCGAAACCAGAAGAATTAGATGTTTTAGATCGTAAAATAATGCAATTGGAGATTGAAATTGAAGCGATCAAAAGAGAAAAAGATGAAGTAAAATTAAAATCTTTACGAGCAGATTTGGCAAACATCAAAGAGCAAAGAAATACGATAAATGCAAAATGGAAATCAGAAAAAGAAGTTGTAGATAATATTCAGCAAGCAAAATCTGATATTGAAAACTTTAAATTGGAAGCTGAAAAAGCAGAACGTGAAGGAGATTATGGTAAAGTTGCAGAAATTAGATATGGAAAAATAAAACAGGCACAAGAGAAACTTGAAGAATACCAGCAAATATTAGCTGAAAATCAAAATGAGAAATCTTTAATTAAAGAGGAAGTAAATTTAGATGATATTGCAGAAGTTATTGCAAAATGGACAGGAATTCCTGTTACTAAAATGATTCAGTCTGAACGTGAAAAATTACTAAAATTAGAAGATCAATTACATAAAAGAGTTGTTGGGCAAGAAGAAGCCATTGTTGCCATTTCTGATGCTGTAAGACGTTCTAAAGCAGGTTTGCAAAATCCAAATAAACCTATTGGAAGCTTCCTGTTTTTAGGAACTACAGGAGTTGGAAAAACAGAATTGGCAAAAGCATTGGCTGAATATTTGTTTGACGATGAGAATGCAATGACTAGGATTGATATGAGCGAATATCAAGAGCGTCATTCAGTTAGTAGATTGGTTGGTGCACCTCCAGGTTATGTAGGTTATGATGAAGGTGGACAGTTGACTGAAGCTGTAAGAAGAAGACCTTATTCTGTGGTACTTTTAGATGAAATTGAAAAAGCACATCCAGATACTTTTAATGTGTTATTACAGGTTTTAGATGAAGGTAGATTGACAGATAACAAAGGGCGAGTTGCAAATTTTAAAAATGCAATAATTATTATGACTTCAAATATGGGTAGTCATATTATTCAAGAAAAATTTGCAGATCCAAAAGCAGATTTAGATGCTGTAACAGAATTGGCAAAAATTGAAGTTTTAGGGTTGTTAAAACAATCTGTAAGACCTGAATTTTTAAACAGAATTGATGATATAATTATGTTTACACCATTAAATCAGAGTGATATCTTTGAAATTGTTCGTTTGCAAATCGATCATTTACAGAAAATGATTGCCAAACAAGAAATTACGTTAGATGCTACAGATGAAGCAATTAAATATCTGGCTAAAAAAGGGTATCAACCAGAATTTGGAGCAAGACCTGTAAAAAGAGTCATTCAGAAAGAAGTATTAAATCAGTTGTCTAAAGAAATTTTATCTGGAAAAATAACAACTGATAGTATTATTTTATTAGATGCCTTTGATGATAAATTGGTTTTTAGAAACCAATCTGATTTGGTAACTCACTAAAAAATAAATTGGAGGATTTTGAAAAAGTGGTGTTTTAAAAAACATCGCTTTTTCTTTTTTGTTTATATTCGTTACTCAAATCTAACCTTATGAAAAAATATTTCCTTCTTCTTGTCTTTACTTTTACTTTATTAAGTGCATGTTCAAGTGATGATACTACTGTTTACTATTTAATTCGTCATGCAGAAAAAGACAGAACTGACCCTACAAATAGAAATCCTAATTTAAATTTTGAAGGCGAAAAAAGAGCTCAAAGATGGGCAGAATATTTTAAAGATATTCATTTAGATGCAGTATATTCAACACAATACAATAGAACTATAGAAACTGCTACACCAACAGCTCAAACTAAAAAAATAAAATTAGAAAAATATAATCCTAGAAACATGTATGATTCTGTATTTCAATCAGAAACCAAAGGTAAATCTGTATTAATAGTTGGTCATAGTAATACAACTCCTGCTTTCACAAATCTTATTTTAGGAGAAAAGAAATATCAAAATATGGATGATAACGATAATGCTAGTTTATATATGGTGACTATTTCTGGAGATAAAAAAACAAGTGAAGTTTTGAAAGTGGATTAATCAAAAATATCAACTTGAATATCCTCCAAAACAATTTCAGAAACTTTTTCTAATTCATTGTTTTCAAATACTTTGTCTAAACCAGTTAATGTAATATCCTTATTTAAAGGCTTGTAGTTATGATAATCTACAAAACGAATGCCTTCTTTATAACATTGTTCTTTTAATACTCTAAAACGTTTTCCACCTCCATTTGTATGATATGAATAGGCTAAATAATCAACTAAAAAATCACTTTTAGCTATCCAATAAATAAAAACATCTTCAAAATCCTCTCCTCCTCCATCTTTAGAAAAGGTAATTTCAACTTTATAATATTCTCTATCTTTTATTGTTGATGATGGCAGTAATTTTTTATGAACTGCTTTATCATTTAAACCAAAAGGTAATACAGAAAAATAATGAACTGAATTTATAGAATTACGATATTTTGAAATCATTGAATCTGAAACTTTTACAGGTTCTGCATTTTCTAATCTTTTAAAACCTTCATTTGATAAAATGTCTTTAATAGAATCAAAAGATCTAATTAACAGAAAATTACCATTTTCTCTAACTGCTTTATACTGTATATCTCTGAACTTAAAAGTAATTTCAGAATTGGCAACTTTATCAACTCCAGAACTGATAATAGATTTATCAATTATCTCTTGTGCTGTCAATTCTTTTGTTTTAGAAGAACAACCAACTGCAAATAGAATCAATAAAAAATACAAATACTTCATAAAGTTTTTTTGATTTTGTCGAGATTACATTACAAAATTACACTTCTTTATTTTAATCAAAAACGTATCTTTGTTTAAATTTAAAATCAATCTGTAATAGTGCAGAAAAAAATAAACATTCAAAATAAAAAAGCACGTTTCGAATATGAAATTCTAGACAAATATGTTGCTGGAATTCAATTAACTGGAACAGAGATTAAATCAATTCGATTAAGTCAGGCTAGAATTACAGAAAGCTTTTGCGAGTTTAATGATAGAGGAGAATTGTTTATTGTAAATATGTATATTCAAGAATATATGTATGGTCATCACTTTAATCACAGACCAAAAAGTGAAAGACGTTTGCTTTTGAATAAACGCGAATTGCGTAGTTTAAAAAAAGATGTAGAAGCAAAAGGGAATACTATTGTTCCTTTAAAATTATTTATTAATGATAGAGGTTTTGCCAAGTTAGAAATTGCTTTAGCAAAAGGAAAACAAACGCATGACAAACGTAATGTTATTAAAGACAGAGATAATAAGCGTGATTTAGCACGCATTAAAAAAAGCTTTAATGCTTAAAGAAAAATTAAAAGATTACCATATTATTTTAGCTTCAAAATCTCCTAGAAGACAACAATTTTTTAAAGATTTAAATATTGACTTTACCATTAAAACTATTGAAGTTGATGAAATTTATCCAAAAGAATTAAAAGGATTAGAAATTACTGATTTTTTAGCAGATTTAAAATCGAAAGCATTTAAAAATCTATCAGAAAATGATATTTTAATTACTTCAGATACTATTGTTTGGTTAGATGATAAAGCTTTAGGAAAACCCAAAGATGAAACCGACGCATATAATATGTTAAGAAGTTTGTCTGGAAAAAATCATGATGTTATTACATCAATTTGTATAAAATCTAATCATTTTCTAAAGATAGTTAATGATGTAACTACAGTTTCTTTTAAAGATTTGACTGATGAAGAAATATGGTATTACATTAAAAATTACAAACCTTTTGATAAGGCAGGAGCTTATGGTATTCAAGAATGGATAGGTTTTATAGCTATAGATAAGATAGAAGGCAGTTACTTTAATGTAGTAGGTTTACCTGTTCATAAACTCTACAAAGAATTGGTGAATTTATAAACTCAAACTTCAAATAAAAGTTTATTTTTACCCAAAATTTTACAATACACACTTATATAATGAAAAAATACACATACACAGAAAAGAAAGATACGCGTTCTGGTTTTGGTGATGGTTTAACAGAATTAGGTAGAAAAAATTCTAACGTAGTTGCTTTATGTGCAGACTTAATTGGTTCTTTAAAAATGAATCAGTTTATAGAAGAAAATCCTGATCGTTTTTTTCAAGTTGGTATTGCAGAAGCAAATATGATGGGTATTGCTGCAGGTTTAACTATTGGTGGTAAAATACCTTTTACAGGTACTTTTGCGAACTTTTCAACAGGAAGAGTTTATGATCAAATTCGTCAATCTATTGCGTATTCTGGAAAAAATGTGAAAATTTGTGCTTCTCATGCAGGAGTTACTTTAGGTGAAGATGGTGCTACACACCAAATTTTAGAAGACATTGGTTTGATGAAAATGTTACCTGGAATGACCGTAATTAATCCATGTGATTACAATCAAACAAAAGCTGCTACAATTGCAATTGCAGATTTTGATGGCCCTGTATATTTACGTTTTGGACGACCAAAAGTTCCGGTTTTTATGCCTGAAGATGCAAAATTCGAAATTGGTAAAGGAATAAAATTAACAGAAGGTACAGATGTTACTATTGTAGCCACAGGTCATTTAGTTTGGGAGTCTTTACAAGCTGCTGAACAATTAGAAGCTGAAGGTATTTCTGTAGAAGTAATAAATATTCATACAATTAAACCTTTAGATGAAGAAATCATCTTAAAATCTGTGGCAAAAACAGGTTGTATTGTAACTGCTGAAGAACATAACATTATTGGGGGATTAGGAGAAAGCGTAGCTAGAACTTTAGCATTGAACACTCCTACTCCACAAGAATTTGTAGGTACGAATGATACTTTTGGAGAATCAGGAACACCTGCACAATTGATGGCTAAATATGGTTTAGATGCAAATGCTTTAGTAAAAGCTGTTAAAAAAGTAATTTCTAGGAAATAATAACGTTTTGTGTTTACAAAGCGTCTTTACATAAATAGATAAATTTAATCGATATGAAAAAAATAATTTTAATAGTATTTCTAGCTTTTGGCTTAAGTCAAATGTCAAATGCCCAAATCAATTTCGGTATTAAAGGTGGTATTAACTACAATTCAAATTCAGTTGAAGGAGTTAACGGTGCTGGACAAGATATTTTTAATGGTGCAAAAAGTAAAACAGGGTATCATGCAGGTGTATGGTTGCGTTTAAAATTGCCTGTTGTTGGTTTATATTTACGTCCAGAATTAGTTTACACAAATTTAGAAAATGAAGTATTTTATACAGAAGCAGCCAAAACTACTACACATACTTTTCAAAAATTAGATATTCCTGTATTATTAGGAAAGAAAATTTTTGGAATTGGTAATGTTTTTATTGGACCTTCTTTTCAATATATTTTAGATTCAGATTTTAGTGTTTCTGATATTTCTAGTGTAGATGGTGATGGTTTTACAGTAGGTTTACAATTTGGTGGTGGAGTTGAATTTGGAAAATTAGGTATAGATATAAGATGGGAAAGAGCTTTTTCTGATGTAGAATCTTCTTTTGTTGGTAATCTTGGAAATGCAAGTTATGACACTAGAATTAACCAAATTATTATTGGGCTTTCTTATCAGCTATAAAATTTTAAGAAAGGATAAAAAAAACAGGGTTGTATTTTAAAAATACAACCCTGTTTTTTTATTTGTAAATTATGTATTAACCCAAAATTTGCTCTGTATGAGCTTTCGTTTTTACTTTAGTAATCACTTCTTCTATTAGACCATTTTCATCAATTACAAAAGTAGTTCTATGAATTCCATCATATTCTCTTCCCATAAACTTTTTTGGTCCCCAAACTCCAAAAGCTTCAATGACAGCTTTATCTTCATCAGCCAATAAAGGATATGGAAAATCATATTTATTTTTAAAATTAGATTGTCTTTTAGCTGAATCTGCACTTACACCTAAAACATCATATCCTTTAGCAACAAAAGATTTATAGTTATCACTCAAGTTACATGCTTCTGCTGTACAACCAGGTGTACTAGCTTTAGGGTAAAAGAATAATACTAATTTCTTTCCTTTATAATCTTCTAGTTTTATACTATTTCCATCTTGATCTTTCGCTTCAAACTGTGGAGCCTTATCTCCTATTTTTAATGATGTCATTTTGTTTTATTTATTTTTAAATAATTTAAACAAAAATACAATAAATCAAATATTAAATTCAATTAAAGATGTTTACTTTTGTCTTAAATATTAGTTAATAATGACGAAACAAGAAAAAGTAGATTTTGTAATTGAAACACTACAAACTTTATATCCAACAATACCTATTCCTTTAGACCATAAAAATCCTTATACATTATTGATTGCTGTTTTATTATCTGCACAATGTACAGATGTTCGTGTAAATCAAATTACGCCTTTATTGTTTGCCAAAGCTGATAATCCTTTTGATATGATTAAAATGTCTGTTGAAGAAATTAAGGCAATTATTCGTCCTTGTGGCTTATCACCAATGAAAAGTAAAGGGATTTATGGTTTATCTAAAATATTAATTGAAAAATATAATGGAGAGGTTCCAAAATCTTTTGAAGGTTTAGAAGAATTGCCTGCAGTAGGTCATAAAACTGCAAGTGTAGTTATGAGTCAAGCTTTTGGAGTACCAGCTTTTCCAGTTGATACACATATTCATAGGTTAATGTATAGATGGAATCTAACCAATGGAAAAAACGTACAACAAACTGAAAAAGATGCAAAACGCTTGTTTCCAAAAGAATTATGGAACGATTTACATTTACAAATCATTTGGTATGGACGTGAATATTCGCCTGCAAGAGGTTGGGATTTAGAAAAAGATGTTATTACTAAAACAATTGGTAGAAAATCTGTTTTAGATGCTTATTATAAATCAAAATAAAATTAAACAAACATTGGAGTCTCTTCCCTTTGGGAAGGTTAGGATGGGCTTTTAATGGGCAGTATAAAAAAAGCCTCAACGTTAGTTGAAGCTTTTTCCACTCTTAATTCAAATTCAATTCAATGAAATTTTTTGATTTGGTTTTTACAATAGTTAGCGATTTGGAAAAATCAATCAAAAATTGAACTGTTTCTTGTTTGGGTTGCATCTGAAATTCAGATGGCTTTTTTGAGTAAAGTTGCATCATACAATTGGTTTAGTCTTTAGTTTTCAATTAGATAACGATGCAATTTTAACTTTATTGTTAATTCACTAAAATAATTTTATGTTTTTCTATTAATTTACGCATATTAATTAATGCATAACGCATTCTACCTAAAGCTGTATTGATGCTAACACCAGTGTTTTCGCTAATTTCCTTAAAACTCATATCTTTATACATACGCATTACTAAAACTTCTTTTTGTTCTTCAGGAAGCTCTTTAACTAGCTCTCTAACATCATTATAAATCTGTTCTTGAATAATTTTTTTCTCTGCGTTTAAGTTTCCATCACCTAAAACAGAAAAAATATCAAACTCATCAGTATTTTTAAAAGAAGGCATTCTGTTCGATTTTCTAAAATGATCAATAACCAAATTGTGAGAAATTCGCATCACCCAAGGTAAAAATTTACCTTCTTCATTGTAATTTCCTTTTTTTAAGGTACGAATTACTTTAATAAAAGTATCCTGAAAAATATCTTCGGTAATATCTCTATCTTGTACTTTACTATATATAAAACTAAACAAACGTTGTTGATGTCTATTGATTAAAACAGATAAAGCCGATTCTTTTCCTTTTATATAATCACTAACTAAAGTGCTATCTTTTATTGGGTTTTTACGCATCATATCTACTTTTAGAAGAACAAGTGGCTCTTCTGATTTATTATTTTGTTAATAATTTATAAAGTAGTATTCAACTATATGCGTCTAATTTTGTGAGTATTAAGTGTCCAAATATAACTTTTATTTTTAATTCAGCAAATTATTTAACAATTTCTATCAGAATCTTTTTTTCTAATCGATGAAAATAATGGTATTTTTATACCTTATATTTTTTGATAATGAAGACTGATATTTCTACTGTAAATCCTAAAAAAAACATCATCATAAAAGGAGCAAAACTCCATAATTTAAAAGATATTGATGTTGTTATCCCAAGAAATAAACTAGTAGTAATTACTGGTCTTTCTGGATCAGGGAAATCTTCTTTAGCCTTTGATACGCTTTATGCTGAAGGTCAAAGACGCTATGTAGAGAGTTTATCTTCTTACGCACGTCAGTTTTTAGGAAAATTGCACAAACCAAAAGTAGATTATATAAAAGGTATTGCACCAGCAATTGCGATTGAACAAAAAGTAAATTCAACAAACCCAAGATCTACAGTAGGTACATCCACAGAAATTTACGATTACATTAAATTATTATATGCTAGAATTGGGAAGACCTTCTCTCCTATTTCTGGAAATGAAGTTAAAAAAGATACAGTTTCTGATGTTGTGAATTTTGTGAAAGAATTCGAAGATCGCACAAAATTATTATTGCTTGCTCCTATTACTATTGATGAAAATCGTGATTTAAAAACGGTTCTACAAGTATTAGAGCAACAAGGTTATGCACGTTTAAAATGGAATGATAAAGTATATCGAATTTCTGATTTCCCTCAAAAAGAATTTAAAAATGAGGAATTATTTTTAGTTGTCGATAGAATTGTTACTAAAAATGATGAAGATTTTTACAATAGATTAGCAGATGCTATTCAGACTGCTTTTTTTGAAGGAAAAGGTATTTGTTTTATAGAAAATTTAACTGATAATAAAATAGCCGAATTTAGCAATAAATTCGATTTAGATGGAATGTCTTTTTTAGAACCAAATACACATTTATTCAGTTTTAACAATCCTTATGGTGCTTGCCCAACTTGCGAAGGCTATGGAAATGTAATTGGTATTGATGAAGATTTGGTAATTCCGAATACTGGTTTATCAATTTACGATGATGCCATTTTTCCTTTCAGGACACCATCTTATGTGCATTATAAAGAAGATTTAGTAGCAGTGGCTTATCAATTTGATATTCCTATTCATAAACCCTGGTTTGAATTAACTGAAAAACAAAAAGAATTGATTTGGAATGGAAACAAATCTTTTAATGGAATTCATCACTTTTTTACTGCTTTAGAAGAAAAAAGTTATAAAATTCAGAATCGTGTAATGTTATCACGTTATCGTGGAAAAACTAAATGTACTACTTGTAATGGTAAGCGTTTGCGAGAAGAAACAAACTATGTGAAAATCAACAATAAAACTATTTCTGATTTGGTTTCTTTGCCTTTAGATGAATTATCCGTTTTCTTTAAAAACATTAAATTAGACAAATATGAAGAAAAAATAGGGAAACGTTTGTTAACGGAAATCAACAATCGTTTAAAATTTTTAACTGATGTTGGTCTCTCCTATTTAACCATCAACAGAACTTCGAACACACTTTCTGGTGGAGAAAGTCAACGTATAAATTTAGCCACTTCTTTAGGAAGTTCTTTGGTAGGTTCTATGTACATTTTAGATGAACCAAGCATTGGTTTGCATCCAAAGGATACAGAACGTCTGATTGGTGTTTTAAAAAATCTACGTGATTTAGGTAACACAGTTGTGGTTGTTGAACACGATGAAGATATTATGAAAGAAGCTGATTATATTATCGATATTGGCCCAGAAGCAGGAACTTTTGGTGGAAATGTAGTTGCTGAAGGAACATATCAAGAAATTCTAAAATCCGATTCTTTAACTGCAAAATATTTAAATGACGATTTAAAAATTGAAGTCCCAACAAAACGTAGAACTTCAAAAAATAAAATTCAGATTATTGGAGCAAGAGAGCATAATCTACAAAATATTGACGTTACTTTTCCATTAAACTGTTTGTCAGTGATTACTGGAGTTTCTGGCTCTGGAAAAAGTACATTGGTTAAAAAGATTTTATATCCATCAATGCAAAAAAAGTTGAATGGTTATGGAGATAAAATTGGACAACATACAGCAATTGAAGGTGATTTTGATACGTTAAAATCAGTTGAATTTATTGATCAAAATCCTATTGGGCGTTCTTCACGATCTAATCCTGTTACGTATATTAAAGCTTATGATGATATTAGAGCTTTGTTTTCGAATCAGAAATTATCAAAAATAAGAAACTACAAACCCAAACATTTTTCTTTTAATGTAGAAGGTGGACGTTGTGAAGTTTGTAAAGGTGAAGGCGAAGTGACTATTGAAATGCAATTTATGGCAGATGTACATTTAGAATGCGATGTTTGTAATGGAAAACGCTTTAAAAAAGAGGTTTTAGAAGTAAAGTTTGATGGAAAAAACATTGATGACATCCTAAATTTAACCATTGATGATGCTGTTGCTTTTTTCTCTGAAAACTTGGTAACTAAAATTGCAAAGAAATTACAACCTTTGCAAGATGTTGGTTTGGGTTATGTTACTTTAGGCCAATCTTCTTCTACACTTTCTGGTGGAGAAGCACAAAGAATCAAATTGGCATCCTTTTTAGTAAAAGGAAATACCAAAGACAAGGCTTTATTTATTTTTGATGAACCTACAACAGGTTTGCATTTTCACGATATTAAAAAATTATTGGCATCTTTTAATGCTTTAATTGAAAGAGGACATTCCATCATTGTAATTGAACATAATATAGAACTGATTAAATGTGCAGATTACATTATTGATTTAGGTTTAGAAGGTGGTAAAAATGGAGGAGAATTGATTTTTCAAGGAAAACCAGAAGAATTGGCAAGAGATACCAAATCTTATACTGCTAAATATTTAGGGGAAAAGTTGGTTTTTTAATAAAAAAAGATTTTGACAATAATTACTTAACCTGCAAGGTTTTTATAACCTTGTAGGTTTTTTTAGTTTTTTGTCTTTATGAATTCATACCTACAAGGTTTTTAAACCTTGCAGGAACAAATTTAATTTTTTATTTAATTTTCTTCATAATAATCTCAATAGCTTTATCCAATTGAGGTGTATTATTTTCTAATCTATCCTTAAAGTTTTTACCAACATAAACATCTGGTGCAACTCCGTTAATTTCTAAATCTTTGCCATCTAAAGTATAACAACCCCAAGAAGGTAATCTGTAAAAAGAACCATCTACCAAAGAACTTCCTGTTGTAAAAATTATCCATCTGTAGGTTTCTGTCCCAACAATAGTTCCTAAACCTAATTCCTTAAAACCAGCTGCTGTCATTTCTGCATCAGATAAAGATTGTTCATTTATCAACAAAACAATTGGTTTATTTCCGTAACTAAAGTTAGATTGACTTGCTAATTTACCTTCTCTATACTTCCAGTTTAAATATTGTTTTTGTTGTAAGAAGTTTAAAACAGCATCGTGTACATTTCCACCTGTGTTATAACGTAAATCTAAAATCAATCCTTTTTTATAGGCTTCATCACTCATTAAATCTTCGTAGAATTTTGTTAGTTCTCCTCTGCCCATATTTTTCATATGTACATAAGCAATCTGATTATTCGATTTTTTATCTACATAATTCTGATTTTCATCTTGCCATTCGTCATATACCAAACTGTTGATTCCTCTATAACTTGTGGTATGAATAAAAACATCATATTTTTCTTTATTTCTAGAAAACGTGAGTTTAATTTCGCTTTGAAATTTCGGATTTGTAAAATAGGAAGCTCTATTTCTACTTTTATCAATTTTGATGTCATTTACAGCAATCAATTCATCTCCTTTTCTAATATTTTTGCCTTTTACATCAACAGGACTTTCTTTTACAATTCGCTTAACTATATATGGATTTTGATTTTCGAAAACAATTCCTGTTGCCAAAGTTCTAGTACCATAATATATTTTTTCTTCTGCACCATTCGAATTAAAACCAAAATGTGAAGTATTTAATTCGCCAAGCATATCATTAAAAATTAACCTTAACTCTGCTCTATTCGTTACAAATGATAAATACTTTGCATAACTATCTCTTAATTTTTGCCAGTTTTCTCCGTGAAAATTTTCATCATAAAAATTCTCTTCCATTCCTGCCCAAGCTTCAAAATACATTTGCTCAAATTCGTCTGATAACGATTTATTGAAATTGTAATTGATAGCAATTGGTTTTAATTTATTCGCACCTAAATTTAGTGAATGAATTGCACCTCTTACTAAAACATAATGCTTCTTTTTTGAGGTAACATACTGATAACCAAAGATTCTTTTGTCACCTAATTTTACAGTTTTGTTATTTTCAAAAGGTTCTAGAGTGGTTTTCCATAATTTAGATTGCCCTTCATCATGATTTGAAGTATATAAAACGTGTGTTTTGGTACCATCTTTTATGACTGAAATATTTCTTTGATTTCCAAACCAAGGACTAATTCTAGTTAATCTATCCATTAAACCATTCGAATTGATAGTTGTAGTTACAGTTTCTTTTTTCGATTTTTTAGCAGTATCTTTTTTAGCAAAAAGTTGATTTACCTTCTCCATTTTAAAAGGTTTCTCATATTTATCTAAAGCCATTTGGTATATTTTAGAATTTCCATTTCCTCCACTTGGAAAATTTGGGGATGTTCTTTCTGAACTAAAATACAAGTATTTTCCATCTGCAGACCAAATTGGGCCAAACTCTGAAACTTTAGTATTGGTTAAATTTATTATTCTTTTTGATGCAATATTATAGACAAAAATATCCGCCTCAAAATCTCTGTAGGCATTGTACACAATGTATTTGTCATCAGGAGAAAAATAAGGATTTGCATTGTAAAATCCCCAAAGTTCATCCTCTACAACCAACTCACTTTTATAGGTTTTTAAATCGATTGTGTGAATTTCGTTTCTACCTCTTAAATACACACCTTTGGTTAAATCTTTATTAAAAGTAATTTGTCTGTTGTTCATCATATTTTTTGTGAGCTGTTTCTTTTTAGAAGGATTTGTAACATCCACAGTAAACCAATTGTAATACCCTTTATAAGATCTTGAGAACAATAGTGTTTTATTGTCTTTTAACCATTTTACCTCACTTATTGCTTCTAAAACATTAGTTGGGATTTCTTTTACAAATTTCCCTTTTACATCAGAAACAAACAGTTTTCCTCTAGAAACAAACGCCATCTTTTTTCCATCTGGTGAAACATCGAAAAAAGTGATATTTCCTTTTACATTATAAGCCTGATTTTTATCAACTGTTGAATTTGTATTGATATTTATTTTCAGTTTTTTAGCAGAATTTGAAGCAATATCATACACATAGATTTGATAATCTTTTCGAAACACAATTTTATTTCCATCAGCAGATACTTTTGGCCACATTATAGATGTAGAAAAGTTTGTTAATCGTTTCTTTTTTCCATCTTTGAATGTATACAAATTGTATTCTCCTTTATATTCATCAGATTTAAAATAAACGGTTCCGTTTTTATCGATTGTTGCTCCAAAATCCTTTCCTCTGTAAGAAGTATGTTTTGTAAATTTTTGAGTGGTTACATTATACGATTTGATATCAGGATTATAATCACCTATATATCTTTTTCTGTGTGCAAAACGAAAACTTTCCCAAGTTTCATTAAAATAAAAATCTTTGGTTTTCGGATGCTGTACAACATGATGCACTGTGTTAAAATAATGTGGGAATTTTCTTATGGGAGTTCCTCCATCTTTAGAAATTGTGTAATTAGAAATGGAATTTTCTCTATTAGAATCAAAATTGATGGTTTTACTATCCCAACTCCAAGAAGTAACCCTATCATTGGCTTCGTGAAATGTAAGCTGCTTTATTTCTCCTCCATTTAAAGACATTAAATAGATATCATTATTTCCATATTGATTGCTAGAAAAAGCCAAGTATTTTCCATCTGGTGATACACTTGGGTTAGTTTCTGTACCATCCATAGCTGTTAACCTGAATGCATCTCCTCCACTTGAAGCAACTTTCCATAAATCTCCTTGATAACTGAAAATTACGGTACTTCCATCTGGAGTTAACGTAGGTTTTAATGTAAAATGAGGATTGTTCTTTTGTGAGAAAACAGAAATTGTTATTAAGAAAATAGCAAACTTTACTAAAGATTTCATAAAATGTATTATTTGGTTTAGACTTTAAATTTAAGAAATATTAAAATGTATAAGAACTATCTATATGTTAAAAACAGAAACAATATAAAAACTACGAATTCTAATTGATGTTTAGCGAATTCTAATACAGTCAAAATTTTACTTAAAAGCTCTCCTACTTTTACAGTGTAATAACAATTAAAATACAGAAATCATGAACACATTATTAAAAAATTCGGTAGTAGCAGCAACATTAATTTTAGCATCAAGTACATTGATGAACTGTGATAAAAAACAAGCTGTACAAAAAGAATCAGAAATTGCAATTACTACTAAAAACGATATTGATTTTACAATATTAGACAAAATAGAAACTAGAAAACCACTTGTTTTTATTACTGGTTATGATAAAGGAAATGAAACTTTTTACAACAATGCAAGATCTGTTTTTCAAGAAAAACAATTTGAAATTGTAGAAGATCAATATTCACTAGAAGAAATTATTAATTGGTTAAATACAAATGCTACTGATAAAGCTTATGGTGAAATTCATATTGTAAATAAAAGTGATCCTCATAGAGGAATGAGTTTAGAGACAACTATTAAAGGAGAAACAGTTTCAACAGAATCACTACGAAGAAGTATTACCAAAGGTACTTTACCATTTTTAAATGAAAGTGTAAATGCAGATTCTAAAATTATTTTTCATGCAAATGGTTTAGGAGAAAATACAGCATTAATGAAAACATTTAAAGATGCCTTTTGTTCTGACGAGTTACCAAATGTAATAGCTTCTCCTTATCATTCTATTTTTGATGGCGAGTTTACCAAACATTATTTAGCAAAACCATACTATGTATATTATCCAACAGCTCATTCTCCAGGGAAAGTAGATTTATCAAAAGAAATTGCAAAAAAATATACTGAAGAGAAAGATATTGATTGGTTAGAGGCGTTAAATAATACTGAAGAACGATTTGTTGGAGAAGCTTATACCAAGCAATTTACAATTCCTATTCAATTTTCTCTAGATTATCATAATTCTGATGATGAAGTACCAACTTTTGACGGTCAAGATGAGTTAATGGACTTTATTGAGCAACAAGAAAGTTTAATTAGCCAAGTGAAGAAACTAAATATCCCCATTGAAAAATACAGATGGACTTACAATCTAAAAAATAGCACATTAGTTATTAAAGGAAAAACATCTGTGGTATGCGTCTTAAAACCTTTGATTAGACCTTATGGAGAATTACAACACATTCAACCAGATACAAACAACAAGCGTTTGTATGCCATGAAATAATATAAAAACAACTATATGAAAGGGGAAATGTAGTTAGATGAACGTCATTACACGAAAAATATGTGTAATGGCGTTTTAATTAGTAAGTTTGTTTGTATGATAACCAGAAGTTTATTTTTCATCTTTACTCTATTTGTAGTATCAATTTATAGTCAGCAAGAAAAAATTAAAAGATTTTCTATTGATGATGGTTTACCAAGCAATATCATATATAGTATTACTCAAGATAAAATTGGTTATTTATATATAGCAACAGAAAAAGGGATTGTAAAGTTCGATGGAGATGATTTTATTCCTCTAAATTCAAAAAAAGCAAATTATATCACTTCAATTAATGATAAAATTTATGCTGGTTTAGAAAATAACTTGTTGATTCAAGATTATTATAAGAATACAATAACTACCAAAGAAGTCAACCAAGTTGTTGTATATGATGATGTTATTTTTCTTGCAACTAATCAAGGTATTGCTAGTCTTAAAAATAACTTCATTACCCCAATTACAATAAATTCTCAATTAGATTTTTCTATCATAAATAATATTTTATATCATAATAATTCTTTTTACATAGCATCTATAAATGGGTTATGGAAAACAGATTCTTTAGAGAATCCTTATAAAATAAAAAAACTCATAGAAGACGAAATTATAAGTTTAGATATTTTTAATAGTAAGTTATCTGCTACAACAATTAATGATGGGATCAAAATTTTTAAAGATGATAAACTGGTTCAACATGTTAATACCATAACAAAAGTTACTTCAGCAAAGAAAATTAGAAATGAGTTCTGGATTACTTCAAAAGAAAACGGAGTCGAAATTTATACGCTTCCCTCCTTTTCTTTCAAACAAAAAATAAATAAATACAATTCATTGATTCCAAATAATATCAATACTGTATTTAAAGACAAAGAAAATATTGTTTGGATAGGTACAGAAAAAGGCTTATATCAAATAAAAAACAGATTCGAAAGCTCTAAATCATCATTAAAAATTCATTTTGAAAATATTTATATAAATAACACTCCAATTGATGTTAAACAATTTAAAAGTAAGATTCAACAACTATCATCAACAGAAAATAATATTAGCATCGATTTTAAAACTGTTGATATTACATATCCTAATCAAATTCAATACAGGTATAAATTAAGTAAAAAATTCTCAAGTTGGTCTTATAAAAATAATGTTCAGCTGGCTAATTTAGATTATGGTTCTTATCAATTTAGTATTCAATCTAAACTTGGCAAACAAGAAAGCGTAATAAAATCAATACTTTTTAAGGTTGATAAACCATTTTATTTGAAATTTTGGTTTCAATTGGGAGTTGTAATTATAATTCTATTAATTGCAATTGCTTACCTAAATAGCTATATCAAAAAAATACAAAAACAAAATGATAATAAAATAGAGAAATTGAAAAGAGAGCGTTATTTAATTACTCTAGAACAAAAGGCTTTACAATTGCAAATGAATCCACACTTTATATTTAATGTATTGAATGGAATAAAAGCTTTGGGTAATTCTGACAAAAAAGAAGAACTAAATACTACAATTTCTCAATTTTCAAGTTTATTAAGAAGTTTATTGAATAGTTCTATGAAAGATACCATTAGTCTTAAAGATGAGATTGAGTATCTAACAAACTATTTAGAGCTTGAAAAAAGAATGAATACAAAAGATTTACAATATTATTTTCATCAAAATCTTAACGGAATTGATGCAGAAGAAATCTTGATTCCTACAATGTTACTACAGCCTTTTATAGAGAATTCAGTAAAACATGCATTTACAAACAGAGATAGTGGTAAAATTAATATTTATTTTACTGTTAAGAATTATTTTATCGAATTTACTATTATTGATGATGGCATAGGTTTTAAACAAACTCAAAAAAATAAAACAACAACAAGTCATAGTTCTGCAGCTTTAAAAATTACGGCTGAAAGAATTAAAAATAGCACTCCAAAAAGTAAATACACGATTACAGAAATTCTTTATAATAAAGAAATAAAAGGTACTAAAGTGTATTTTAAAATACCTTTAATAACAGATTTTTAGATTTTTTTTTGTTACTTTTAAATTAAAATTATAAAAAATGGAATTTTTAACATCATTTGTGGTAGAAGATAATATTGATGCACTTCAGATGTTATTAAACGATTTAGAAAACTACCATAAAAATATAAAAGTTATTGGTACAGCAAGTAGTGTAGTAGATGCTGCTAAAGCATTACGCAAAATAGAACCAGATATACTTTTTTTAGATATAATGCTGGGAGATGGAACTGGTTTTGATGTTTTAGAGATAATACCTGATATTAAATCAAAGATAATTTTTATTACTGCAAGCGATGAATATGCTATTAAAGCCTTTAAATTTGCTGCGATAGATTATATTTTAAAGCCTTATGATAATACAGCATTAGCAATTGCTATATCTAGAGCCAAAGAACAAATACAACCGCAAAAAGAACAAATAAAGGTATTAAATGATATTGTTAAAAACCCAACTCATTTACCTGATCGAATCTCATTACATACTTCAGAAAAGATATTTATTGTAGATCTAGAAGATATTATTCGCTGTAAAGCAGATAATAATTATACAACATTCTATTTAAACAATAATACTAAAATATTAGTCTCAAAAACATTAAAATATTATTCAGATTTACTTAAAGGCAATGGTTTTTTAAGGGTACATCAAAGTCATTTAGTTAATAAGAAGTACATTAAAGAATATATTAAGTCTGATGGAGGATATTTACTATTAAAAGATAATAATACTTTACCTATATCAACACGTAAAAAAGCAGAAATAATAGGGGTTCTAAAAGATTAATAAAAAATATTTTATTAAAAATCATTATTTGTGGTATTTATTTACTACATTTGAGGACTCCCCCATATTATGAAAGACGAAGATAAAGAAAGATCAGAAAGAGTAATTAAGGTTTTTAAAGAATCTAAACTGAACCAAAGGCAGTTTGCAGAACTCATAGGAGTATCTCAACAATTGGTTAGTGCAGTTATTAATTACACAAAGAAGCCTAATGAAACTATCTTATTAGCTATAATAGACAATATAGAAGGTATTGATCCATTATGGATGTTTACTGGAGTTGGTAAGCAAAAAAATAATTACGTACCAATAAAGCGTGAAGAGGAATCTCCAATAGAGCATCATATAAAAAAGATAGTTAGAGATCAATTTGAAGAATTATCTGATGGAATCCTTCAAAGATTAGCGAATATTGAAGAATCTATAAAAGATTCTAATTGATTTATCCATAAAAAATATAGCTTACCCCTAAATTATCCCCCAAAAGCCTACAAAATTGTAGGCTTTTTTTATTGAGTTATAGAATCCACAAATAAGGTAACAACTATATATCAATAATTTATAACTAAATATATTTATATTTCTTTACAATTATCGTCGTTATTGATGTGTAAAACTATTTTAAGTACTATTTAATTACTTAAAAAGTAAGTTTTTTATAGATAGTTATAATATCTAAATAAAATTTGTAAAAAAATATTAAAATTAAAATACTTAAAATCAGGGGTTTAAGTGTAAAAAATAAAAAAAGTTAAAAATAAAAGTAAAATAATCATTGTTTGTAGTAAATTTTTACTACATTTGATGTGTAGTTAGGAAGTAATGTAAGCGAAAAAGTTCAAAAGAGTTATTTACAAAACTCAAAAAAATACTAAACAGAAATAAATTAAAAACTATGTACCCCTAAATATGATGTTCAATCCCTATTAGGACATCATATTAGCATAGTTTTTAAATTACATAATAATGAATCATTTTATTAAAGACAACTAATATATTTAATTGACTAATATATACCCCTAAAAGTTGTTAATAATAACTCAAGAAAATATACTGTTCCCTAGCAGTATATTTTCGAGAGTTATCTTAAATAATTCATTTTAATCATACCCCTAGTATTCCCCTAAAACCCCTATCCCCCTTATCCCCTAAAAAAAAGCCTGCTTAATTTGCAGGCTTTTTTTATGATATAAAAAACGAGTTTAATCGAATAACTTAAAAATAGTTAATTTAATTTTTTTGAAGTTAAGTAAGGAATTTACCAAATACAATTTCTCTATATTTTAAAGTATAAATAAATAACATAAAAAAACCAGTGAAATAAATTATTCACTGGTTATTTTTGTAATTGGTTTAGCCTATTTGACCAAACTAAATTTAATTTGGGTGGAAGATGGGGCTCGAACCCACGACTTTCGGTACCACAAACCGACGCTCTAACCAACTGAGCTACAACCACCATTTAAAATCGTTTGCAAATATAAATTAATTTTAAATTTTATGGAAGTAAAAAATTAAATTAATTTATCTAAACTTTCAACAGACACGTATCTTTCTGATGTAAAGCCTTCTGCATGTTCTACTCCAATGATTCTTCCAAAATCTCTAGCTCTATAATTAATACTTTCTATAAAGTTTTTACTAGTAATTGGTGTTTCTGGCTCATCACTTTTTGGATTATAAAATTGCGAGGAATATGCCAAAACCGCATTCATCTTTACATCAATAAAACCAGATACATTAACAAGAAAATCTGGATTTATATTTTTCCATTGAATGTAATGATACACTTGTTTTGGTCTCCATTTTTCTTGAAACTTCTCTTCTATTTGAGTTTCAATTTTTAATAATCCGCTTAAAAAACAAGCATCAGAAACCAAACTACTTCCTTTACCATGATCTATGTGTCTATCATCAATGGCATTACACAACACAATTTCTGGCTGATATTTACGAATCATTTTAATAATTTCTAGTTGATGCATTTTATCATTTATATAAAAACCATCAGCAAAACCTAAATTCTCTCTTACTTTAACACCTAGTATTTTTGCAGCATTTGCAGCTTCTTTATCTCGCAATTCGGCTGTACCTCTTGTCCCTAATTCACCTCTTGTCAAATCAACAATACCAACTTTTTTACCTAAAGAAACTTCTTTAGCTATTGTTGCTCCACACCCTAATTCAACATCATCTGGATGTGCACCAAAGGCTAATATATCTAACTTCATTTTTTTACTTTTTTTATGGCTTGCTCTATATCTGATATTAAATCTTTTGGCTCTTCAATACCGACTGAAAAACGAATCAACCCATCTTTTATTCCTCTTTCTAAACGCTCTTCTTCACTTAATAACGCGTGCGTAGTTTGTGTTGGACTAACAGTTGTACTCTCTAAACCTGCTAAACTCATAGTAGGTTTTATCAATGTTAAACTATTTTGAAATTTCATAGCATCTATCCCTTCTTTTAACTCAAAAGACAACATGGCTCCAAAACCTTTCATTTGTTTTTTTGCCAATTTATACTGTGGATGACTTTGCAAACCAGGATAATATACATTGTCAATATCTTTATTTTTCTCAAGATATTCTGCCATAGTTTGTGCATTTTCTGTTTGTGTTTTTACTCTTAAGTTTAAGGTTTTTAAACTTCTTTCTAATAACCACACTGTTTGGTCACTTAAATTGCCACCAAAATTAATGGCTGTTTTCCAAATTTGCTCAATGTGTACTGCAGATGCTGCAACTGCTCCTGCAGAAATATCTGAGTGACCTCCCATATATTTTGTAGCTGAATGAATAATAATATCTATTCCAAAATTATACGGATTTTGATTAATGGGTGATGCAAAAGTATTATCAATCATTGTTAAAATTGAATGCTTTTTTGCAAGATTAGAAATAGCTTTCATATCTGTAATTCCTAACAAAGGATTAGAAGGAGTTTCTATATATAATATCTTTGTATTCGCCTTAATTAAAGATTTAAAATCTTCTATTTTATCACTTTCTGTAAAAGAATATTCAATACCATATTTATCAAATTCTGATACTATAAAATTGTATGTTCCTCCATAAATAACTTGCTGAATAATAACATGATCCCCTCTCTTAAGAAAAGCAAACATTGAAGATGAAATTGCAGCCATGCCCGAACTAAAAATTAAAGCATCTTCAGTGTTTTCAAGTGCAGCAATCTTTTTGCACAACATTTCTTGATTTGGTGTATTGTAATAACGTGGGTAGCGTTTCACATCTACGTGATCAAAAGCATAAGAAGTAGACATATATATAGGAGAAACTGCTCCTTTAAATTGCTCGTCTTTTACTTCACCAACGTGAACACAAGTGGTGTTTATTCCTAGTTTTTTTGAATCATTCATCAAATAAAATTTTTGCTCTTGCTAAATTAAGAAAACAATTACACTTGAACGGTTTTCCATTTTCCTTTTTTGAATAAGATAATTCCGATAATTGCAATAGAAACTTCAGCAAAGGTTATCGAAAGAAATACTCCTATAGGTCCCAAATTTAACCAAATTGCTGTAATATAAGCCAGTGGCAATTGAAACAACCAAAAGCATACAAAATTTATATACGTTGGTGTTTTTGTATCTCCTGCTCCGTTAAAAGATTGAATGATAACCATACCATAGCCATAAAAAATATAACCTGCTGCCATAATTTGTAAACATAATGCTCCATTCTTTACCACAATTTCGTTGTCTGAAAACCAACCTAAAAATGTGGGTGCAAAAAAGATATATATTAAAGACACAATTCCCATAAAAATACCAGC
This sequence comes from Polaribacter porphyrae, assembly GCF_002954685.1. Classification (GTDB taxonomy): domain Bacteria; phylum Bacteroidota; class Bacteroidia; order Flavobacteriales; family Flavobacteriaceae; genus Polaribacter; species Polaribacter porphyrae. The sequence goes on from NZ_MSCN01000001.1 coordinate 853,349, forward strand.
ATATTTTCCAGTTTTCCAAACAGATTCCTCTGCTCTTTCAGGTTGCTTTGCTCCTAAATTTTGTCCAACCAATGTTGCTGCTGCATTACTTAAACCCCAAGCAGGCATTAGTGTAAACATCATAATACGAATTGCAATTGTGTAACCTGCTAAAACTTCACTCCCAAATTCTGACATAATTCTCATTAAAAATACCCAGCTAGAAGTGCCAATTAAAAACTGCCCAATTCCACCTAAAGACACTTTAATTATATTGAACATTACTGCAGTTCTCAATACAATATCTTTAAAAAGGATTTTAATTTTTCCAACTCCATAAAATAAAATGATTAGTTGTACAATTACTGCTGCTCCTCTACCAATTGTAGTAGCAATAGCTGCTCCTTCTACTCCATAAGCTGGAATTGGCCCTAAACCAAAAATAAAAATAGGGTCTAGAATAATATTCAGTCCATTAGATAAAATCAATGTCCACATTGCTATAGAAGCATTACCTGCACCTCTAAAAATTGCATTAATTAAAAAGAGTAACATTACAGTAATGTTTCCACCCAGCAGAATTTTTGTGTAGCCAAAACCTTCTTCAATTAAAGAAGATTCACCTCCCATTAAACTTAAAATTTCTTTGGGATATAAAATTCCGATTGCACTAATCAATAGCGAAATAAATACTCCTAAAAAAATGACTTGCACAGCAGTTTGGTTGGCTCCTTCTCTATCCTTTTCGCCTATTCTTCTAGCTACAACTGCAGTTGCTGCCATACTTAAACCAATGGCTACTGCATAAACGAGAGTCAAAACAGATTCTGTTAAGCCTACAGTTGCTACAGCATTTACACTTACTTGAGATACATAAATTATATCTACCAAAGCAAAAATGGATTCCATTAACATTTCCAAAATCATAGGAATTGCTAACATAAAAATTGCTCTTTTAATACTCCCTTTGGTGAAATCTTGCTGTTTACCTAATACAGCGTCTTTAAATAATGAGAAAATAGATTGTGATGATTGTTGATTGATTTCTGACATTTCAAAAAAAATTAAAAATAGTATTTATCATTGATAGAATTCAATGATTTAATTTGGGAATCGATAAAAACGAAACAGACGAAAAGTGAAATTTATACAATCATAAGACTACAATTATACAAAAAAAGTATGAATAATTTCAATATCTTCGTTTTATGATAACAGTTTTAGTAGTTGGAACAGGAAATGTTGCCACACATTTATACAATGCCTTTTTTAATATAGATAATATAAATGTATCTCAAATTAGTTCTAGAAATCTAAAAAATATACCAAATACAGATGTAACAATTATCGCTGTTTCAGATGATGCTATTGCTGAAGTTTCCTCTAAAATAAATAATCCTTTTGTGGTACATACTTCAGGGAGCATATCAATGAAAAACTTGCAAAACTCTACTAGAAAAGGAGTTTTTTATATGTTGCAAACCTTCACTAAAGAGAAAAAAGTTGATTTCAAAAAAGTTCCCTTTTGTTTGGAGGCAGAGCATAAAGACGATTTAAAAATTTTAAAAAAGTTAGCAAAAACATTAGGAAACAGTATTTATACCATTGATTCAAATCAACGAAAAGCATTACATGTTGCTGCTGTTTTTGTGAATAATTTCACCAATCATTTGTATAAAATTGGGCATGATATTTGTTTAACACATAATGTTCCTTTTAAAGTTTTACACCCTTTAATTCAAGAAACATCTAATAAAATTATGAGCTTACCTCCAATTAAAGCTCAAACAGGACCAGCAATTAGAAATGATACAAAAACAATAAAAAATCACTTAACTTTGCTAGAAGAACAGCAACAAAAAATTTATAAAATCTTAACAAAATCAATTCAAGACAGTCTCAATAGATGAAAGAAGAACTAGATACTATTTAAAGATTAGAAAAGTGGATAATAAAAAAGGGGATTCAAAAAATGCGTTTACAATTGGAAATTATTTTTTTACCTCAAATGGTTATGGAATAGAAAATAATGGGGGGTCTATTTAGTTGGTTTTATTCCGAAAAAGGAGAAAAAGAGACAATCAAGTATTTTTTAGACGAGAAAAGTGCTGTTGAATATGCCTTAAAAAAAATAACACAAAAACATTAATATACATTAAACTTATTAGCTTTATCAAAAATATGGAAATCAGCTACAAACAAATATTATCAAAAATCTCAACATTTATTTTTGATGTAGATGGTGTTTTAACAAACGGAATGCTAACCATTATGCCAGATGGTGAATTGGTAAGACACATGAATGTAAAAGATGGTTATGCAATGAAACTTGCTCTAAACAAAGGGTTTAGGGTCTGTATAATTTCAGGAGGTACTAACCAAGCTGTAAAAAGTAGGTTAGCTGCTTTGGGTATTAAAGACATTTATTTAGGAGCTCATGACAAAATAAAACAGTACAATGAAATTGTAAGCAATTATAATTTAAATGATGATGAAGTATTGTATGTGGGTGATGACATTCCTGATATTCCTGTGATGCAAAAAGTCGGTTTACCTTGTTGCCCAAATGATGCAGTACCTGAAGTACAAAGTGTTTCTAAATACATCTCTAATATAAAAGGTGGTGAAGGATGTGTAAGAGATGTTATAGAACAAGTCTTAAAAGTTAACGGTAAATGGAATAATTATTTTGATGCAGAAGCATAATTTTTAAATTATATATACATGAAAAAAGTAATCACAATTTTAGTAGTATTAGTAACAGTATCTTTAAACGGTCAAACTATTTTTGGAAAATGGCATTCTACAAACGATGAAACTGGAGAAGTAGATTCTGTAGTAAAAATTTACGAAAAAGAAGGAAAAGCCTATGCCAAAATTATCGAAATAAAAGACCCTGAAAGACAAAATGCAGTTTGTACTGAATGTAAAGGAGCTAATAAAAATAAACCAATTTTAGGTTTAGAAATTTTAACTGGATTAGAAAAAGATGATGATGAATGGTCTGGAGGTAAAATTTTAGATCCACGAAATGGTAAAGTATATAAATGCTACATAGAATTAGTTGAACCAAATAAACTAAAACTTCGTGGTTATATTGGTTTTTCGTTATTAGGTAAGACTAAATATTGGACTAGGGCTGAATAATAATTGTAAATAATTATGAAGAAAATTATTTTTGTTATATCATTAATACTTGTATTAACAACATATTTATCTTGTAAAAAAAAGGAGACAAAAATTGATTTTAAGAATTTTGAGATTAGTTTATCAAAAAATGAAGAACCTCCATTAATTTTTGAACTCAAGTGCGAAGATGAAACTCAATACTTTGTTGAAAATCAACCTAAAAAATGGGATAGATTAGCCAAAAATTCTGAAACTACTATTTCTGTTTATGAATGGAAATTGTTTCCTCATAATAATATTCTTTTTGAATATCCTAGAACTTATTCGTTTGAAGCAGAGCTATCAATCACAGAAGATATATGGACTTTATCAGGAAATAATTTTGTAATCATGGTTATTAGACCAATTATTGAAATGGATGTCCACTCCTATGTAAATGATTTAATAGTACAATTTGGTTCAGAAAATTGTATAACAAAAGACATTACAAAAAAATTAAATAATATTGAATTAAAAGGAATTAAACTTTCTGTTGTTATTGCTGGTATTGATATGGAATTAGATATTTTACAAGTAATAGATAGTAAAGGAAAGAAAAGCTTGATTGTATTTCAGGATTCTTTAACAGACACAAAAGAAAAAAGTATTGAGTCAAAAAACACTTTAGAAAGAATAAATCAAACTTTTAAAATAAATTAAATACTTTTTACGGCTGTAAATTATTATTAACTAAAATTCTAGTTTTCTTGCAATAGAAGTTATTAAATAGCATTTACAAGTCTTTTTTAGATGGGCATTAGTTCTTCTCTTCTAACATAGGTACAAAAGCAAAATCTCCTAGTTCTTGTTTTTCAAATTCTTTAGCAGATTTTCTAATGAATAAGTTCATAATTTGTGTTTTATCGCCAACAGGTATTAACAACATTCCCTCTACTTTTAATTGAGCCAACAAAGGTTTTGGTACATAGGGTGCACCAGCTGTTACAATTATTTTATCAAAAGAAGCTTTTTCTGGTAAACCTTTATAACCGTCACCAAAAATAAATTTCTTGGGTTTATACCCTAACTTTGGTAAAAACAAAGACGTTTTTTTAAAGAGTTCTTGTTGTCTTTCAATAGTATATACTTCTGCTTTTAACTCTAACAAAACAGCAGTTTGATAACCTGAACCTGTACCTATCTCTAATACTTTATCGCCTTTATTTATATTTAAAGTCTGTGATTGAAATGCAACAGTATAGGGTTGAGAAATGGTTTGTTCTGCAGCTATTGGGAAAGCTTTATCTTGATATGCATGAGACTCGAAACTAGAATCTATAAATAAATGACGTGGAATGTTTCTAATAGCATTTAAAACTTTTTCGTCTGTAATACCTTTAGCTTGTAAAATACTAGCCAATTGATTTCGAAGACCTTGATGTTTTGATGTATCTTTCAATTATTATCACATTTGTAAAACCTAAATGTACTAATAAATTCAATTAAATTCTTATAAAATTGTATCTTTGTTTGGTTCTTTTCAATCAACGATTAGAACATCTTTAAATCAATATTTTATGCTAAAAGTTGGGGTTTTAGGTGCAGGTCATCTAGGTAAAATACATTTGCGTTTATTACAACAATCTACTAAATATGAATTAGTTGGATTTTACGATCCGTCAAAAGAAAATTCTAAAAAAGTAGTCAAAGAGTATGGATACACTGCTTTCAGTTCTATTGAAGAGCTTATAGATGCTGTAGAAGTTGTTGATATTGTTACACCTACACTTTCTCATTTCGATTGTGCTAAACTAGCTATTGAGAAAGGTTGCCATATTTTTATAGAAAAACCTATTGCAAAAACAGTTGTTGAAGCAGAAGCTATTAGAACATTGGCAAGTCAATATCATGTAAAAGGTCAAGTGGGGCATGTAGAGCGTTTCAACCCTGCTTTTATTGCTGTAAAAGATAAAATAAACAACCCAATGTTTATTGAAACGCACAGATTGGCAGAGTTTAATCCTAGAGGTACAGACGTGCCTGTGGTTTTAGATTTAATGATTCATGATATTGATATTATTTTATCAGCAGTAAATTCTAAAGTAAAAAATGTACATGCCAGTGGTATTTCTGTAATTTCTGAAACTCCAGATATTGCTAATGCAAGGATTGAGTTTGAAAATGGCTGTGTTGCCAATTTAACAGCTAGTAGAATTTCTATGAAAAACATGCGTAAAACACGATTTTTTCAAAAGGATGCCTATATTTCTGTAAATTTTTTAAGCAAAGAATCTGAAATTGTTAAAATACAAGATGCACCAGAAAATCCAGACGAATTCGCTATGATTTTAAAAAATGATGCAGGAGTTGAAAAACAAATTTATTTTGAAAACCCAACAGTTACTAACAATAATGCAATTTTAGATGAGTTAGAAACTTTTGCTGATGCTATTGTAAATAATACTACTCCTATTGTAACATTAAGTGCTGGTACAGAAGCTTTGCGAATTGCACAGTGGGTAATTGACTGTTTCAAAACTGAAGAAGACGTTGAGTTATAGCTAACTGTAGGCAGATACGTACATTAGAAATTAAACTATTGTTTAAACTCTTTTTTTGATATTAAATTTAGTGAGTTTATAAATAGTGAATAAATTTTCATAGAAAACAAACCAAAAAATTGAAGCATTAAATAATTCAAGACTAGAATTTTTATATTTTAAAATCTTAAAATAAACATTAATGAAAAACATAGCTGTAATTGGTGCTGGAACCATGGGAAATGGAATTGCACATACATTTGCCCAATTTAATTACAAGGTAAACTTAATTGACATCTCTGAAGTTGCAATCCAGAAAGGGTTAGCAACCATCACTAAAAATTTAGATAGAATGGTAGCTAAAGATAAAATTTCTGAAGCTGATAAAGAGAATACATTAAATAATATCACCACATATACTTCTGTAAAAGAAGGAGTTATAAATACAAGTTTAGTTGTTGAGGCTGCTACCGAAAATAGTGATTTAAAGGCAAAAATATTTAAAGAGTTGGATGAAGCATGTGATGAAAACACCATTCTAGCAACAAATACGTCATCTATTTCTATTACCCAAATCGCAGCAGTTACAAAAAGACCAGATAAAGTAATTGGGATGCATTTTATGAACCCTGTACCAATTATGAAGTTGGTAGAAATTATTAGAGGTTACAATACTACTGATGAAGTGACAAATTTTATTGTGGATTTGACAAAAAAAATAAATAAAATTCCTGTTGAAGTAAATGATTACCCTGGTTTTGTTGCAAACAGAATTTTAATGCCTATGATAAACGAATCTATTGAGACTTTATATAATGGTGTTGCAGGTGTTGCAGAGATTGATACTGTAATGAAATTAGGAATGGCACACCCAATGGGACCTTTACAATTGGCAGATTTTATTGGTTTAGATGTTTGCCTATCAATCTTAAATGTGATGTATGATGGATTTAAAAATCCTAAATATGCTCCTTGCCCTTTATTAGTAAATATGGTAATGGCTGGTAAATTAGGTGTTAAATCTGGTGAGGGTTTTTACGATTATTCAGAAAGCAGAAAAGCTAAAACTGTAGCTAAAATGTTTTCTTAATTAGATGAAGAATACTTTACTATTTCTAATTATCTCTTTTTCTTTTTTAGCCGCTTCTGGTCAAGATAAAGTTGGCTGTAATTGGAAACCCAAAAAACTAGGTTTTCTTTACAACTATGGTTCTGAAGATAATTTTTTATTTAATGATAAAGATTACACTTACACTACAAATACATATAAATTTCAAGCATTTTATGATATTGCAAGTTGGCGAAAATTTAAATTTGATTTAATTGTACAACCTCAAATTCAATTTTTAAAACACCAACTGCTAAACAAATGGTATGTTACTCCAAATCAAAGTAATGTTCAAGAAAAAATTGACGAATTTACTAAACTCAAAAGCATGAGCTTATATGGACTTGAATTTGCTTTTGTTGTTAAAAGAGAGCTCTTTAAAAATTTAGAAATTCAAGCAGGAATTAGTTTAGGTTTCTCATATATAGATACTAGAACTGAACGTTTAGCTAAAGGTTTCACTTTTATAGAAAACTTTTCTTTAGGATTCTCTTATCAGACCTTTAAAAACTCTTTTATCTATTTAGGAACTAACTTTGGGCATGTTTCTAACCTTAATTTTACAAAACCTAATGATGGCTATAATGTTTTAGGCATTGAAATTGGATATTCTTTTTTGCTTTAATTTTTTTTAAAAAATTAATTGAAATTTCTTCCATAAACTATAATTATAATTGATAGTTTTAATATCTTTATCGAAAATTCTTATTTATGACAATTACCCAACTAAAATATGTGCTTTCTGTAGCAGAATATCAAAATTTTACTGTAGCTGCAGAACATAGTTTTGTTACACAGCCCACCTTAAGCATGCAAATTCAAAAATTGGAAGATGAACTAGATGTTCAAATTTTTAATCGATCTAAAAAACCAATAGAATTAACACAAATAGGTCAAAAAATTGTAGAACAAGCTAAAGTTATTGTTGATGAAAGCAATCGTATTTTAGATATTGTTCATCAACAAAAAGGATATATTGGAGGTGAATTTAGACTTGGTATTATACCAACAGTTATGCCTACTTTACTGCCTATGTTTTTAAATAATTTTACTAAAAAATACCCAAAAGTAAAATTAATTATAGAAGAACTTACTACTGAAGAAATAGTAAAGAAACTTGCTGACGGACACATAGATGCTGGTTTAGCAGCTACTCCATTAGAAAATGAAGCAATAAAAGAACGTCCTCTGTATTATGAGCCTTTTGTGGGATTAATTCCTCAAAATCATCGTTTGTTTAAGAACAAAAATATTTCTGTAAATGAGCTTGAGATGGAAGATATTTTATTATTAGAAGATGGGCATTGCTTTAAAGATAGTGTGATTAACTTATGTAGAACCCATAAAATTGATAATAAAAAAGGATTTCAATTAGAAAGCGGGAGTTTTGATACATTAATTAAACTAGCTAAAGAAGGTTTGGGTATGACACTATTACCCTATTTACATACACTAGATTTAAATGATGAAGATAAAAATCATTTACGTGATTTTGAAAATCCACCACCTGCAAGAGAAGTAAGTTTAATTTATCATAAATCGCAACTTAAAATGCAAATGATTGAAGCTCTCAAGAAAACCATTGATGGTGTGGTTAGAGGAGCAATTTCTTTTTCTGATGTTAAGATAATTAGTCCTTTACAGAAAAGATAAATTTTAATATAGAAACATGAATTCTTAATTAATTTTTATAATAAAAAAAAACTCCATAAATTTAAATTTATGGAGTTTTAAACTTTTAAAATTCGAAAAAATCTTATCTAATTACGCATACATCTTATCACGTAATTCTTTTATCTTTTTGTCTGATAAATATTCATCAAAAGTACCTAACCTATCAATAACTCCTTTTGGTGTTAATTCTATAATTCTGTTAGCTACTGTTTGTGCAAATTCATGGTCATGAGTGGTAAATAAAACTGTTCCTTTAAAATTAATTAAAGAGTTATTTAATGCTTGTATAGATTCTAAATCCAAGTGATTTGTAGGTTCGTCTAAAACTAAAATATTAGCTCTTTTCATCATCATTCTAGACAACATACAACGTACTTTTTCTCCTCCAGAAAGAACATTACTTTTCTTTAAAGCTTCTTCTCCAGAAAAAATCATTTTACCAAGAAATCCTCGTAAATATACTTCTTCACGTTCTTCTTCTGTTTGTGCGTATTGCCTTAACCAATCCACTAAATTCAAACTTCCATCTTGAAAAAATGACGAATTATCTAAAGGTAAATATGATTGAGTTGTAGTAACTCCCCAAGAAAATTTACCAGCATCAGCTTTATCATTACCCATTATTATTTGATAAAATGCTGTTACTGCTCTAGAGTTTTTAGAGATTACAGCAACTTTATCACCTTTTTGTAAGTTAATATCGATATTGGCAAAAAGTTTTTCACCTTCAAATTCTTTTGCTAAACCATCTACATTCAAAATCTGATCTCCTGCTTCTCTATCTCTTTCAAAAATAATAGCTGGGTATCGTCTACTAGATGGCTTAATATCTTCTACATTCAGCTTTTCAATCATTTTTTTACGAGAAGTAGCTTGTTTTGATTTGGCAACATTCGCAGAAAATCTTCGAATAAATTCCTCTAACTCTTTCTTTTTGTCCTCTGCTTTTTTATTTTGTTGTGCTCTTTGTTTTGCTGCTAATTGTGAAGATTCATACCAAAATGTATAATTTCCTGAATAATGATTTATCTTACTAAAATCTATATCAGAAATATGAGTACAAACTGCATCTAAAAAGTGTCTATCGTGCGAAACTACAATAACACAATTATCATAATTTGCTAAAAAGTTTTCTAACCATCCAATAGTTTCGAAATCTAAATCGTTGGTAGGTTCATCCATAATTAACACATCTGGACTGCCAAATAAAGCTTGTGCTAATAAAACACGTACCTTTTGTTTACCATCTAAATCTTTCATCAAACTATAATGTAAATCTTCTGAAATACCTAAATTAGAGAGTAAAGCTGCAGCATCAGAATCAGCATTCCAGCCATTCATTTCTTCAAAAGTTACCTGAAGTTCGCCTATTTTTTCTGCATTTTCATCAGTGTAATCTGCATATAATGCATCAATTTCTTTTTTAATAGAAAACAACTCCTTGTTTCCCATAACAACAGATTCTAAAACAGGAAATTCATCAAACTCATTATGATTTTGTGTTAAAACCGACATTCTTTTACCTGGTTCTAAATGAACCTGACCAGAAGTTGGATCCATTTTACCAGAGAGAATTTTTAAGAAAGTAGATTTTCCTGCACCATTTGCACCTATAATTCCATAACAATTGCCTGTTTGAAATTTAGTATTTACATCATCAAACAAAACACGTTTTCCAAATTGTACTGATAAGTTAGAAACTGATAACATAATAGTATTTTATTTTTTTTGCAAAAGTAATAAATTGATTTCTCATAATACACTAGAATTAATAAGTAATATTGATAAATATGTCTCTTTTTTAGTAAAGATGATTTTCTTTTTTTAACAACCCCTTAACAAATACGGCTAGCTTGAATACCTAAATTTGTTGGTACATCATTTTTAGATTTTTATATGATAAAAAAAATAATTATTCTACTTAACATTTCTGCTATATTGATAGTAAGCAGTTGTGATTCAGATAAAAAGAATAATATTACTTATTTTGGTGGCAAAATCATTAACCCGAAATCTAATCAGGTTATTTTGTATTCGCAAAATATTGCTATCGACACTTTTTATCTAGATGAAAATGATAAATTCTTTAGTGAGTTAAAAAATGTAAGTGAAGGTTTGTATTATTTTTTTCATGGTAATGAAAATCAATATATATATCTAGAGCCACAAGATAGCTTAATGCTTCGTCTAAATACATGGGATTTTGATGAATCTTTAGTTTATGCTGGCGAAGGTGCAGAGCGTAATAATATGTTAATAGACTGCTTTTTAGAAGATGAAAAAGAAAGCAGAGTTTTTTATCAATTTAATAAACTACCACCCAAAAAATTTAAACTTAAAGTAGATTCTATTTTAAAGATTAAAATGGCTACTTATCAAGATTATGTAGATAATCATCCAGAGGAAACAGAAGCGTATAACGAAACCTTAAAAATAGCTTTAACATATCCTTTATATTCTAGACTTGAAAGATATCCAATGATGAATGTAAAGTATAATAAAAAGGATAATTTCCCTAAAATGGAAAATTCTTTTTACTCTTTTAGAAATAAAATTAAAAGAAACAAAGATTCTTTAATGTATTACCCTCCATATTCTAGATACACAAGAAGTTATTTGTATAATAAAACCTACAGTTTGGGTCATTTGCCTACTAAAAATAGTTATACTCCTAGTTTTACGTCTGACTTATTAGGTCTAATTGACGAAAAAATAAAATTAGAAAAAACCAAGAATGCCTTTTTAAGACAAACTGTTATTAGTCATTTTTATAATAAATCTACATGTGATTTTGACACTAAACCTTTTGATACTTTTTTTAAAATTAGTACAAGTGAAGAAGATAAGTTAATGATAAAGAATTTAATTCAAGACACTAAAGCTATTCATGTAAACCATAAATTGCCAAGTTTTAAACTGGTAGATTTTTCTAATACAGAACTATCCATAAATAAATTATTGAAGAACAAAAATTCTTTTATTTTCTTTTGGCATCCAGATTATGTATCTGAACTCTATTTTTCTTCAAGGATAAATTTTTTGATAAAAAACTATCCTAATATTGATTTTCTTATTGTAAACATAGATGATAAAAATCCTAAAAGAGTAAATAAAATTGATATAAAAAATCAGTTTTATTTAAAACCTAATAGTGATGCACATAAATTTTTAACTAGTAAAATGCCACGTTCTATTTTAGTAAACAACAAAGGAAAAGTTATTAATGGTTATGCATCAATATCTTCTAACAACGTAAATAAATACTTAAAAGAATTAAATAATAACTAATTTTAAGTACTTAAACTTATCATCTATTTTTTTTACTGTACCTTTGCACGATTTTTATTTTGAGCATAACTCATTAAAAATCAGGTCGAATTTATAATCGGGTTTACAGGTGGGCGTTCTGTGAATCCAAAAAAACACAGTAATGTCAACATTTTTAGAATTAGGTTTAAAGGAACCTATTAAAAAAGCATTAACAGATTTAGGCTACGAAAAACCAACTGTTATTCAAGAAAAAGCAATTCCACAAATTATTCAATCTACAGACGATTTAAAGGCATTTGCACAAACAGGCACAGGAAAAACTGCAGCATTTAGTTTACCAATTTTAGAACTTTTAGATGAAAATCAAAGCAATGTACAAGCTATTATATTATCTCCAACTAGAGAATTGGCTGTACAGATTGGTAACAACATTAAAGATTTTAGTAAATATTTAAAAGGAGTAAAAGTAACTACAGTATATGGTGGTTCAAGTATTGAAGATCAAATAAGATCTTTAAAAAAAGGATCTCAAATTGTTGTAGGAACACCAGGAAGAACTGTTGATTTAATAAACAGAAGAGCCTTAAAACTTGGTAATGTTCAGTGGTTGGTTTTAGATGAAGCTGATGAAATGTTGAATATGGGCTTTAAAGAAGAACTTGATAAAGTTCTTGAAGCTACTCCAGAAACAAAACAAACGTTATTATTTTCAGCAACATTTCCTAGAGAAGTGGAAGCAATTGCTAAAAATTACATGACAAAACCAGTAGAAGTTACCTCTGGTGAAAAAAATTCTGGTTCTGTAAATGTTAGTCATGAATATTATGCAGTTACAGAAAGAACTCGATATCCAGCATTAAAAAGAATAGCAGATTTAAACCCAGATATTTATGCAATAATTTTTTGTAGAACTCGAAGAGAAACTCAAGAAGTTGCAGATAATTTAATAAAAGACGGGTATAATGCAGATTCTTTGCATGGAGATTTATCGCAAGCACAGCGTGATTCTGTTATGGGTAAATTCCGTAAAAAAACAATACAAATTTTAGTAGCTACAGATGTTGCTGCTCGTGGATTAGATGTAAATGAATTAACACATGTAATTAATCATAAATTACCAGATCAAATAGAAAACTACACACACAGAAGTGGTAGAACTGGTAGAGCTGGTAATAAAGGTATTTCTATAGTTCTTGTAAATAATAGAGAAAAAGGGAAATTACGAGTTATAGAAAGAATCATCAAACAAAAGTTTGTTGAAGCAAAAGTACCTACAGGAAAAGAAATTGTAGAAAATCAATTAATGAATTTGATTGATAAAGTACAAAAAACTGAAGTAAATGAGTCTGAAATTACAGAGTTTTTACCTGCAATCTATGAAAAATTAGCAGATTTAGATAGAGAAGAATTAATTCAAAAATTTGTTTCTTTAGAGTTTAACACAATGCTTGCATACTACGAAAATTCTAAAGATTTAAATGATTTAGGAAGAGAAAATTCTAGAACTAGAATGACTGCTGATAATATGACTCGTTTTTTTATAAATATTGGTAGAAAAGACAAACTGAACCCTGCTAAATTAATTGGTTTAATTAATGACCAAGAAATAGGAGATAAAATAGAAATTGGTGCTATAGATATTTTAGACACCTTCTCTTTCTTTGAGATTGATAAAAATTTCGAACAAAAAACATTAGATGCTTTTGGAGATAATCAACCTGATTTTGAAGGACGCTCTGTAAATGTAGAAATTACAAAGAAAGAACGTTCAGGTGTTGGAAACAGAAGACGTGGAAAAAAACCATTTGGTAAAAAAGACGGAGGCTTTGGAAGACGTAGAACTTCTGAAGGTTCTTCTAGAAGAAGTGATGATGGAGGACGAAAAAGAACCGAAAGACGTTCTTCTGATAGACCTAAAAACTCTGGAGATAGAAAATCTGGTGGTTTTGGCAGAAGACGCAGAGAAAGATAGTGGTTTTAGAAATTTGAAGCTAAATGTAGGAAGTATCCTATTTTTATGTTTGTAAAAATGGTATTTTCATGAATTGTCATTTCGATTTTGTGGAAAAATATCAATAGTAAAACTCTAAAAACATACACTTTTACTTCGTAAGATACTTTCAATCAAAATATATTTTGATTTCAGCAATGTTCGAAATGACAATCAGTTAATTTTCAATAAAATATCATTTGTAAATAAAAAAAGTTATATCGAACTCACGTTATTTAATAAAAAGGAATGTCGAACCTTTTAAAATAGTTTCTAAAACTGAAGAACTCAAAAAATCTCCAGCTGGTAAACTACATTGTGTTTTTATTTTCTTACATCAGTTCTTTGTGCACAGTTGCTACTCTAGTCATTCCTTCTATTTTTCCTCCTTGAATTGGTGCTATTTCATACACATCATTCAATTATAAAAAAATGAAATCTATTTTATTATCGTCTTTTGAACAAGATGATAAAATTATGATGAATAGGAAATAGGTAAATAGTTTTGGTAGTTTCACTTTTGGTTTCTTTTTATTCTTATTTGTTATATACGGATATTGTGTATAGTTATTTTACGCTTCTGACAGTAAAAATTTTCCTGTGAATTCATTCATTGTGATTTCATAATTTTCAATTTCTTTCAGGGTTTTTAGTAATATTTGTAATTCTCCATTTGTAATGTTTTTAAGTTTTTTTTCTGATAAATTCTTATAATTATCGAAATGTTGTACTAACTCATTGTGAATTGCATTTTTTTGAACTGGAACAACTAATGATTGAAGTCTAATAATAGTTTCTTTTATATATTCTATTAAATGTTTTGTACTGTTAATAGATTTAATCAGTTTGATTTTTGAATCTGGTTCATCAATAAGTTCAGAGTTACTATATAATGGTTTATAAACATTAGACATAATCAGTTTTATTTTTGATTTCCAACTATCAATTAAGTGTGTTGGTAAAATTTCAGGATATTTTTCAGAAATTTTAGATAGCAGCTTTATATAAATTTCATTTAATTCGTCCAAATGAGATTGTGTTATAACTCTATTATGAGCTTCTTCTCTTCTAATTAAGTTAAGACTATCAATCAAATTTTCAAAATCAGTTTTTTTGTTAAATAGCATTTTGAAATCTGGCCAATAAGTTGTGATTATTTTCTTTAATTGTAGAATATATGTGTATTTGATTAGAACATTACCATTATCTATTTCAAACCCAAATTGATTATTATAAGTGTCTTTAATACTTTTTCCAAGTTTGTTGTTAAGTGTTAAGTTCCACCAATCAGTACCATATTTTTTTGAAAGAATATCTTTAATTACTTTACGAATTGTTATTTCAATTTCCGAAATTATTTTTTTTGCTATTCCAAGGCGATAATCATTTGTGTTTTCTTGGAAGATTGTAGACTTCATCCAATCAACGGAATTCCCTGTTCCAAGCTGTTCAGCACTTGCTTTTGAAGATAAAGCATATAATAATTCTAAATCTTCATTATTGTAAGCTCTCGTAGCATAATATCTAAAACGAATTCCATCATATGGATCATCTTTAAAAAATCCATTAAAGAATCCCATTATAGTTGCGATTTCTATTTTAATGTCAATTGATTTTTTTTTATAGGGATAGAATTCACACACAAGTGAATCTTCATTCATTAATTTTATATCCTTGACTCTAATTTTTTGTTTCGAACCATTTATTTTGTCTAAATTTTCTAAACCAAGTTTTATGGTATTTATAAGATTTGAAAGTGTTATTTCAATAGTTTTTTTTGTTTCGGAAGATTTAGTTTGACAACATTTTTTGTATTTCAAACCACTTCCACAATGACATTTTTCGTTTCTTCCTAGTTTCATTCTGTCGGTTGGTTTTTAATTACACACAATTCGTTTTATAGTAATTTTTATTTACGATATACAGTAAATTTAATTGTATGTAGTACTTTTTATTTTACTGTTATCCTGTAAAGACAATTTAATAATAATCTATTACAAATATCAATATTATATAAAAACCTCTAAAGCCTTATTATAAGCACTTTCAAAACTCATAGGTTTTATATTTGTATTTGCTTTTTGTGCTGTAAAATAACTTACTAATTTTTCTGTGGGCATATTGCCTGTCAATTCATCTTTAGCCATTGGGCAACCTCCATAACCTTTAATTGCCCCATCAAAACGCAAACAACCAGCTTTGTAAGCTGCATTTACTTTTTCAAACCATTTGTCTGGAGTAGTATGCAAATGCGCACCAAATTCAATTTCTGGATATTTTGGTATTAAGTTCGAAAATAAATAATCAATCACTTCTGGAGTAGAGCTTCCAATCGTATCAGAAAGTGATAGAATTTTTACGCCCATTTTTGAGAGTTTTTCTGTCCATGCTCCTACTATATCCACATTCCAAGGATCTCCATAAGGGTTTCCAAAACCCATAGACAAATAGGCTACAACTTCTTTGCTTGTTTTGTCAGCAATATTTAAAATGGTGTCTAAAGTTTCTATAGATTCTGCAATAGTTTTGTGTGTATTACGCATTTGAAAATTCTCTGAAATCGAAAAAGGATACCCTAAATAATCAATTTCTTCAAATTGAGAAGCATCATTTGCTCCTCTCACATTGGCAATAATGGCTAACAATTTACTTTCTGTTCTAGATAAATCTAACTTTGCCAGAACGTCTGCTGTATCTCGCATTTGCGGAATTGCTTTTGGTGATACAAAACTGCCAAAATCAATAGTATCAAAACCTACTTTAAGTAACGAATTGATGTACAATGCCTTTTTTTCAGTGGAAATAAAATGAGATTTTATACCCTGCATTGCATCTCTAGGACATTCTATGATTTTGACTTTTTTCATTATCTCAAATATAAAGAAACTAATGTTGCTGAAAAATAATTTTTTAGCCGATTATTAGACTCTTTTTGTTAATTTCGTAATTATAAATGTACAATTCCAAACTAGTTTTACCAATAATTGTAGTTTGTCAATTTTGTTGCACTTCTTTGTGGTTTGCTGGCAATGGAGTGATGCAAAATTTGGTTCTAACTTTTAATTTGCAGAAAAGTGCATTAGGTAACTTAACAGCTGCTGTACAGTTTGGTTTTATTTCTGGTACTTTACTCTTTGCTTTATTTACTATTGCTGATCGTTTTTCGCCATCAAAAGTATTTTTTATCAGTGCTGTTTTAGGTGCTATTTTTAATTTGGGTTTTGTTTTAGAACAACAAACTTTATTTAGTTTGGTAAGTTTTCGGTTTTTAACAGGATTTTTCTTGGCAGGAATTTATCCTGTTGGAATGAAAATTGCCACAGATTATTATCAAAAAGGATTAGGAAAATCTTTAGGATTTTTAGTAGGTGCTTTAGTTTTAGGTACTGCCCTACCTCATTTATTAAAAGATATTTTGGTAGATTATTCTTGGAAAAGTGTATTAATAGCAACATCAATATTAGCCTTTTTTGGTGGATTTTTACTATTGATTTTTGTGAAAGATGGTCCATTTAGAAAACCGAGTAAAAATTTAGATTTATCCATTTGCTTCAATATCTTTAAAAATATTGAATTTAGAAAAGCAGCTTTTGGATATTTTGGACACATGTGGGAGTTGTACACATTTTGGGCTTTTGTACCAGTTTTACTATCTATTTATCAAAAAACACATTCAATTCAAGATTTTAACATCTCTTTATTATCCTTTTTCATTATAGCAATTGGTAGTTTATCCTGTGCTTTAGGTGGTTATATCTATGAAAAATTAGGGTTGAAAAAAACCGCGACTACTTTTCTGTTTTTATCAGGAATTTGTTGCTTGATTTCTCCTTTTTTATTCCAAGTAGAAAATCAACATCTATTTATCAGTTTTTTATTGTTTTGGGGAATGGTTGTAATTGCAGATTCTCCTCTTTTCTCGACTTTAGTTGCACAAAACGCACCTTCTAAAGATAGAGGAACAGCGTTAACTATTGTGAATTGTATTGGTTTTTCCATTACAATTATTAGTATTCAAATTTTAAATAGTTTGCAAATTCATACTACATCAAACTTTATTTTTATGGTTTTAGCTGTTGGACCTTTATTAGGAGTATTGTCTTTGAAAAAAACTAAATAAAAAGAGGAAGTAATATCTAAAATTACTTCCTCTATAAATATAAGAAGGGGATTTCTAATAATTTATCTAGAAACACTTCCAGTTAGAACTACTTTTGGACCTGTACCCATTGTTAAAACTGAATGATTTTGTGCATCAGTAGGTATTAAATGTGCTAAAGGCTTTAGCGCAAAAGGTAAAGGACTATCATCTGGACTAGGTTCTACAGAAATTACTACTGTTGCTCCTTTTAAATCCGTAGGAAAATCAACTCCTGCAGCAGAACCCATTAAATAATCTTCACCAGGAAAACCAGGTCCATTACCAGCAGTTCCTTTGTATGGAGATGTTGCAGCATTATTATCGGCTGCAGCTGGATTCGTAAAAGTTCCTGTGCTAACAGGTGTTCCGTTTAAAACTACCCAACCTTCATATTGCCATCCATCTGTTAAAGTTGGCAAGCCTAAACCAACAGCAGGACTACCTGAAGAATTGTCCAAAAACCAAACTCCACTTGCTTCATTTGAATCGTCAGTATCTGTTGGCGTTGCTAATATGTATTTTCCCCAAGCGTTACTAAAATCTGCAACAATCTCTGTTGAGGTAACATTTGCAGAGTTTCCAGAAAATTCTCCTGCTAATAATTTTGTGGATGCTGGAGTTGCTGCTGCAATTCCTGTTTCTCCTGCAGGTTCTATAGACAGTACAAATTGACTTGCTGCATTTAAATCGTCTATACCTACAGTAAAAGTTTGTGGAAAAGAAACACTTGTAAACGTCCCTGTACTTACTGGACTACCGTTTACAATTAACCAGCCTTCGTAAACGTAACCTGAACCTAATTCTTCTAATCCTGTTAAATCTACTGTTAGATCTCCTTCTGTAATTGTTGTTTCGTTGTCATTATCACAAGACACAAAAAATACTATTGCTGCACATAGATATGCTAATTTTAAAAAATTTTTCATTTTATTGTTGTTTTATTATTTGACAACAAAGTTATATTGATGAAAAACATTTAAATGTTAGCCAGCGAACATTTAGGCAATTTTTTGAAGTAATCTTATTTCTTTTCTATTAAAATTGATGATGTTATCTTCTTTTAACTCATTCATCATAACATTTAAATTAGATCTAGAAGTACCAATTAATGATGCAATATCTTTTTGAGTATAAGGATGTTGAATTACTTTATCTCCAGTTTTATCACAATTGTAACCATATTCTTCGCACAACTCTTTCATAAATTCTAAAAGACGAGTTTTGGTATCTTTGAATAAAATTAACTGTAATCTTCTTTCTAATTTTTTAAATCGTAAACCTAAAAATTTATAAATCTTTAAACTAAATGTTTTATTATCACGCATTAAATCGTGCATTGTAGTAACTCCTATTGGGCAAATTGATGTTGAATTGTCTAAAGATTGGGCAAATTCATTTCTTTTTTCTTCTCCTAAAATGGCTTTTTCACCAAATAATTCGCCTTTAGTTAAAATAGCTTTTACAACTTCATTACCATCTTCAGTATAATATCCTAATTTAACTTTTCCATTTTCAATTAGGTAAATTTTATTGGCAGCATCTTCTTCAAAATAAATGTAATCACTTTTGTTGTAAGCATCAAAAGTATGACACGCTTTATATTCTTTGAATTTATGAGGACAAAGCAAGTTAAATAAATTCACATTTTCAAAAAACCACAAATTTTTCATTTTTAAATCTTTTAGTTGATGTAATAAAAGTCTAAAAATGTAGGAATTACTTACAAAAAAACTCCTGAATTTCTTCAGGAGTTTTCAATGTTTCTATTCTGTGATTTAGGCGTTTTGCTTCTTTATTAAATTTAAAGCAGAACCTTCATTATACCAATCAATTTGTGCTTTGTTGTAAGTATGATTTAGTTTGATGGTATCTGTACTTCCATCTGAATGTACAATTTCTAAAGTTAATTGTTTGTCTGGAGCAAACTCATTTAAGTCTACAAAATTAAAGGTATCATCTTCTTGAATTAAATCATAATCAGCTTCATTTGCAAACGTTAAACCTAACATTCCTTGTTTTTTCAAGTTTGTTTCATGAATTCTTGCAAAAGATTTAACAATTACAGCAGCAACTCCTAAATGTCTTGGTTGCATTGCAGCATGTTCTCTAGAAGAACCTTCTCCATAGTTATGATCTCCAACAACTATTGTTTTAATTCCTTCTTTTTTATAGGCTCTCTGTGTTGCAGGAACTGCATCGTACTCGCCAGTTAACTGATTTTTTACAAAATTTGTTTTCTTATTAAAGGCATTTACTGCACCAATTAAAGTATTATTGGCAATATTATCTAAATGTCCTCTAAAACGCAACCAAGGACCAGCCATAGAAATATGATCAGTTGTACATTTTCCAAAAGCTTTTATTAGTAATTTTGCTCCTGTAATAGAATCTCCTAAAGGCGTAAATGGTGTTAACAATTGTAATCTTTCTGAATCTTCATTAACAGAAACAGTTACACTACTACCATCCTCTTTTGGAGCTAAATAACCATTTTCTTCAACTTCAAAACCTTTTGGAGGTAATTCCCATCCAGTTGGCTCATCAAACATTACTTTTTCTCCATTTTCGTTGATTAAAGTATCTTTTAACGGATTGAAATCTAAACGACCAGCAACAGCAATAGCTGCAGTTAATTCTGGTGAAGCTACAAATGCGTGTGTATTTGGATTTCCATCTGCTCTTTTAGCAAAGTTTCTATTAAAAGAGTGTACAATACTATTTTTTGGTGCATTTTTTGGATCGGAATATCTAGCCCACTGACCAATACAAGGTCCACAGGCATTTGTAAATATTTTAGCATCTAAATTTTCAAAAATCCCAAGAATCCCATCTCTTTCTGCTGTAAATCTTACTTGTTCAGAACCAGGATTAATACCTAATTCTGCTTTCATTTTTAAACCTTTGTCTATAGCTTGTTGTGCAATTGATGACGCTCTTGATAAATCTTCGTAAGATGAGTTTGTACAAGAACCTATTAATCCCCATTCAACCTGAATTGGCCAACCATTGTCATTTGCTTTTTTGGTCATATCTGAACCAACAGCTGTAGATAAATCTGGAGTAAAAGGACCATTTAATAAAGGGCCTAATTCAGACAAATTGATTTCAATCACTTGATCAAAATACTGTTCTGGATTTGCATATACTTCTGCATCTGCAGTTAAATAGGATGCAACTTTATTAGCAGCATCTGCAACATCTGCTCTATCTGTAGCACGTAAATAACGCTCCATAGATTCATCGTACCCAAAAGTTGATGT
Organism: Polaribacter porphyrae; assembly: GCF_002954685.1. Taxonomy (GTDB): domain Bacteria; phylum Bacteroidota; class Bacteroidia; order Flavobacteriales; family Flavobacteriaceae; genus Polaribacter; species Polaribacter porphyrae. Next base: position 874,419 of record NZ_MSCN01000001.1, read on the forward strand.
TGTTGCACCAATTTCTGCTCCCATATTACAAATAGTTCCTTTACCTGTACAAGACATTGAAGTTGCACCAGGTCCAAAATACTCTACAATTGCTCCTGTCCCACCTTTTACAGTTAAAATTTCGGCAACTTTTAGAATTACATCTTTTGGTGCTGTCCAACCAGACAATTTTCCTGTTAACTTTACACCAATTAATTTTGGAAATTTTAATTCCCAAGCCATACCAGCCATAACATCTACAGCATCTGCACCTCCAACACCAATAGCAACCATTCCTAAACCACCAGCATTAACTGTGTGAGAATCTGTACCTATCATCATTCCTCCAGGAAATGCGTAATTTTCTAAAACTACTTGATGTATAATTCCTGCTCCTGGTTTCCAAAAACCAATTCCATATTTATTAGAAACGGATTCTAAAAAATTAAAAACTTCACTACTTGTGTTATTGGCATGCTTTAAATCTTTTGCGGCTCCTTCTTTAGCTTGAATTAAATGATCACAGTGAACAGTTGTTGGCACTGCTACTTTAGGTTTACCAGCTTGCATAAACTGCAACAAAGCCATTTGTGCAGTTGCATCTTGACAAGCAATTCTATCTGGAGCAAAATCTACATAGTCTTTTCCTCTTACTAGTTCTTTAGTAGGTTTGCCTTCCCATAAATGAGAATATAAAATCTTTTCTGCCAACGTAAGTGGTTTACCTGTAATTTCACGAGCAGCATCTACGCGTTCTGCAATATTTGCGTAAACCTGTTTAATCATATCAATATCAAAAGCCATATGTATGTATAAGTTTTAAATTTTGTAAAACAAAATTACATTTTTAAAATGAATTTTGAAAGATAAATAATAGATTGCTATAATTATTGAATAAATAAATGCTATTTTGAAATTCTTTGAATTTAATGCAATAAACAAAGAATTTTGAGGTTTTAAATTATCAATTTTTGAATTAAAAGTAAAAGCAGACTTATAAGCCGAATTCTGTACCTAAATTTTTAGGTTCTTATCATTTATCTAGTTTTAAAATTACTTTTAAAATCTAACTGCCTACCCTTTAGAATTGAGCGAGTAACTCTCAAGCTCTAATATACATGGCATTGCACCTCATAGAGTTTACCTGGTTTCACTACAGCATTACCTGTACTTGCTTTCTGTTGCACTTGTCCTCAACTTACGTTGGACGGATGTTATCCGCTATGAATACTCTGTGGTGTTCGGACTTTCCTCCAGGCTAAAAGCCTGGCGATAAGATAAGTCTGCTAATGCAAAATTAGTTTAATTAAAATTCATAAAAAAACCCACTCAAATAAAATTTGAGTGGGAAAAATTGCTATGAAAAAGAAAAAGTGTTATTGGCTAACCAATAACATATCAAATATAGTTTAAATCTTTAACAATTAAACAATAAATATGTATTAAAATTCAGAGAAAGTAATTTTTAATATTATTTTAAGAAAACATATCTTTTACTTTTTCAAAAAAAGATTTATCCGATTTATTTGGATTTGGAGAAAAGTTATCATCAGATTCCATTTTCTCAAAAAATTGCCTTTGTTCTTTATTTAATTCTTGTGGTGTCCAAACATTAATATGAATTAAGAAATCTCCTGTTCCATATCTTTCTATACTTGGTAAACCTTTACCTTTTAATCTTAAAATCTTGCCAGATTGTGTACCAGCTTCAACTTTAATTTTTACTTTACCTGTAACCGTTTCTACTTCTTTACTTGTACCTAAAACAGCTTCTGAAAAATTTACATATAGATCGTAGTGAATATTAGTACCTTCCCTCTTTAACTTTTCGTGAGGTACTTCTTCAATTAAGACTAATAAATCTCCAGCAATTGAGTTTTTACCTGGTGCTTCATTACCTTTTCCACCAACTTTTAATTGTACACCTTCAGTAACACCAGCAGGTATATTTATTGAAACTGTTTCTTCTTTAACAATTAGACCTTGTGCGTCTGCTCCATTTGGTTTAGAACTAATAATTTCTCCAGCTCCAGAACAAGTTCCACAGGTAGTTGCTGTTTGCATTCTACCTAAAATAGTATTTGTAACTCGCATTTGCTGACCAGAACCATTACAGGTTGTACAAGTTTTGTATTTTACGCCATCTGCTTGTACTTTTCTACGAACTTTTACTTTCTTTTCAATTCCTTTGGCTATTTCTTCTAAAGTAAGTTTTACACGAATACGCATATTACTCCCTTTAACTCTAGCTTGTCTTTGGCCTCCACCACCAAAGCCACCAAAGCCGCCACCAAAACCACCACCTCCAAAGATGTCTCCAAATTGGCTGAATATATCTTCCATATTCATGCCACCACCTCCAAAGCCTCCTCCACCTTGGGGACCATCGAAGGCTGCATGCCCATATTGGTCATAACGTGCTTTTTTGTTTTCGTCGCTTAAAACTTCGTAAGCTTCTGCTGCTTTTTTAAAGTTTTCTTCAGCAGTAGTATCTCCAGGGTTTTTATCTGGATGATACTTAATCGCCATTTTTCTATACGCTTTTTTTATCTCTGCTTGTGATGCAGATTTTGAAATGCCTAATATTTCGTAAAAATCTTGTTTTGCCATTCTTTTTAGTTTGCAGTCTTCAGTGTGCAGTTTTCTATCAGTTATTAACTGCTTTACTGCCAACTGTTTTACTTAATTACTGTCCTATTACCACTTTTGGATATCTGATAATTTTTTCTCCTAATTTGTATCCTTTTTCTATACAATCTATTACTTTGCCCTTCATATCTTCTGATGGTGCTGGAATTTGCGTAATTGCTTCGTGAATTTCTGCATCAAAAATATCACCAGCTTTTACTTCTATAGCAACTAATCCCTTTTGAGTTAAAGTATTTTTTAACTTACCATTGATTAATTCCATTCCTTTTAAGAGCTCTTTATCTTTAGCTTTTTTAATTTCTGACAAACCTCTATCGAAATCGTCCATAATTGGCAATAAAGCTGTCATTAATTCTTGACTTGCGGTTTTAAACAACTCTATTCTTTCTTTGGTTGTTCTTTTCTTATAGTTTTCGAACTCTGCAAAAAGGCGTAAAAACTTGTCTTTTTCTACCTGAATTAACTCTTCTGCTGTTGGTTCTTCTTTTATATTTTCTTCTACAACTTCTTGATTTTCTTCAACTTGCGAGGTTGTTTCTTCGTTTTTGATTTCTTCTTCTTTAATTTCTTCTTGCTTACTCATTTTTCAGTAATCGTTAAATTGTTTACAATTTATTGTCAAAAATGTTGCCAATAAAAAAATAGTGCCAAGTTGACACTATCTTTTTATTTATTGTATTTGTTAGCAAACAGGTTTAGTCGCGATTGAAATGGCATCCTTTTTTGAGGAACGAAAAAAAGATATAATGGAAAGCGCGAAATAGTTTCAAAAAAATATTAATTATTTATCCTCTCAATTTTAGCTCCAATAGATTTAAGTCTTGCCTCAATATTTTCGTAACCTCTATCTATTTGTTCAATGTTGTGAATAGTACTAGTACCTGTTGCTGAAAGTGCTGCAATTAATAACGAAATACCTGCTCTAATATCTGGTGAAGTCATGGTAGTTGATTTTAAAGAGCTTTGAAAATTTTGCCCGATTACAGTAGCTCTATGTGGATCACATAAGATTACTTTTGCACCCATATCTATAAGTTTATCTACAAAAAACAAGCGACTTTCAAACATTTTTTGATGAATTAAAACTGTGCCTTTAGCTTGTGTTGCAATTACCAAAACAATACTTAACAAATCTGGTGTAAAACCTGGCCAAGGAGCGTCTGCAATTGTTAAAACAGAACCATCTATATAATTTTGAATTTCGTAAGATTCTTGTTCTGGAATATAAATATCGTCTCCTCTTTTCTCAAATTGAATACCTAATTTTCTAAATATATCTGGTATTTGACCCAAGTTTTCCCAGCTTACATTTTTTATGGTTAGTTCTGACCTTGTCATTACTGCAACACCAATCCAAGAACCAATTTCTATCATGTCTGGTAACACTCGATGTTCACAACCCCCTAAACTATCAACACCTGTTATGGTTAATAAGTTAGAACCAACACCAGTAATATTTGCACCCATTAAATTTAACATTTTACACAATTGCTGTATGTAAGGTTCGCAGGCTGCATTGTAAATAGTTGTTGTGCCTTTTGCTAAAACTGATGCCATTAAAATATTTGCGGTACCTGTTACAGAAGCTTCATCTAATAGCATATCTGTACCAAATAATTCGTCTGCTTCTACTCCATAAAATTTATCTTCTTTGTTGTATCTAAATTTAGCTCCAAGGTTAATAAAACCTTCAAAGTGAGTATCTAATCTTCTTCGCCCGATTTTATCTCCTCCTGGTTTTGGTATATATCCTTTTCCAAAACGTGCTAATAAAGGTCCAACAATCATAATAGATCCACGTAAAGAGCTACCATCTCTTTTAAAATCAGACGATTCTAAATATTCTAAATTTACTTTATCTGCTTGAAACTCATAAGAATTACTACTTAATTTATTGACTTTTACACCTAGTTCTCCTAGTATAAAAATCAGTTTATTTACATCTATAATGTCTGGAACATTATGTATAGTAACTTTTTCTGGAGTTAATAGAACTGCGCAAAGAATTTGTAAAACTTCATTTTTTGCACCTTGTGGAGTTATTGTTCCATTTAATTTATGTCCTCCTTCAATTTTAAATGACGCCATTTAATCTATCTTTTTCTATTTCTATTATTATGATGTTTCTTGTGATTATTTTTAGAATGGTTTTGACCTTGTGTATTTCTCTTTCTTAATAAGTTTTTACTCTCTATCAATTCTTCTTCTGTGTTTCTTAAATCGATTTTACCATCAGACAAATCATATAAATGCTTAAAAATTACGGCATCATCAACAGTATCTTTATTCCAATTTAAATAGCATTTTTTCATATGATTTGCTATTGTAAATATCAATGCTTCTTTCATATCGCCTTCTTCCCAACTTAACGCAACATCTATCATTGTTTGTATATTATTTCCATAATAACGATATCTTGATGCTGATTTTGGGTAAGCAAGTGGTTCTGGTTTTTCTTGTAATTCTTCTTTAGATGGCTTTGGATATGGAGAATCTACATCCAATTCAAATTTTGCCATTATAAATAATTGATCCCAAAGTTTGTGTTTAAAATCTGGTACATCTCTTAAATGTGGTTGTAAATTACCCATAACATCTACTATGGCTTTTGCCATTTTGTTACGTTCTTCTTTGGTTTCTAAAGCCACACAATGATTTACTAACTTTTGAATATGTCTTCCATATTCTGGTATAATCATTAATGTTCTTTCTGAATTGTATTCTAAATCGAATGTCATTTATTTATGTTTGAAGTGTGTTCTCGATACATTTTCTTTTTCATTTCAATCAAAAGAAAACACTCGAACTGACAATTTATACTTTGTAGTTATTTAACGTTGCAAAATAATTAATAATTACGAATTAGTAATTATGAATTCGTAATTATTTATCCTATCACTTTTAATTTGGCAAACTGTAGTAATAACTTCTTTTTACCAACAGTACTAAATTTTATTTCTGCTTTTTTATTTGGGCCTTTTCCTTCTAAAGCTATTACCTCTCCTGCTCCAAACCTGTTGTGTTCTACAATATTTCCAACGACAATACTTTCATCAAACAAATTAGGTTTAGCATTGGTTTGAGATACTTTTTTTAAGTTTTTAGGAATTATAATCTCTTTCTTTCTGACCAAATTACGCTCCATTTTTTTACGTTGAATTGGTTTTTGAAAACGAATTCCTTTTGGAGCATCATCAAAAATACTTTTATCGACAAATCTATTGATAGAAGGTTCTGGTATTTTTGGAGTGATGTAATATAGAAACTGATCATCAATTTCTTCTAAAAATCGACTTGGTTCAGAATCTATCAATTTTCCCCATCTATAGCGAGTTTGTGCATACGTTAAATACGCCACTTTTTCTGCTCTGGTTAATGCAACATAAAATAATCTGCGTTCTTCTTCCAACTCACTTCTCGTATTCATACTCATTGCAGAAGGAAACAAATTTTCTTCTAAACCAACAATGTAAACGTATTGGTATTCCAATCCTTTAGATTGATGAATGGTCATCAGCGAAACACTTGGCTTATTATCATTTTTTTTGCTATCAAAATCTGTAGCCAAAGCAACATCTTCTAAAAATGATGTCAAAGATGCATCTTCTCCCTCCTCAATTTTATCAGTTATGAAGTCTTTAATTCCGTTTAATAGTTCTTGAACGTTTTCTACTTTACTTACAGTTTCTGGAGTGCCATCTTTCTCTAAATCTTTTATCAGTCGTGTTTGTTTTACAACAGTTTCTGCAATTTCAAAGGCATTTTTGGTTTGTGATTCTATCTGCAAACGTAGAATCATATTCATAAAGTTCTGAAGCTTATTTTTAGTTCCAGAATTTATTTTAATATCAATTTTATCAATATACTTTATGATTTCGAAAATTGATTTTTTATAATGATTTGCAGCAATGGTTAGTCTATCTATAGTTGTAGCTCCAATTCCTCTTGCAGGATAATTGATAATTCTTTTTAAGGCTTCTTCGTCATTTTGATTGATAAGAATTCTTAAATATGATAAAATATCTTTGATTTCTTTTCGCTGATAGAAAGAAATTCCTCCATAAATCGTGTAATCGATATTTTTTTTGCGTAAAGCGTCTTCAATGGCTCTTGATTGAGAATTGGTTCTATACAACACACAAAAATTATCGGGAGTTAATTGATTGTTCATCATGTTTTCCCAAATGGATTGGGCTACAAAACGCCCTTCTTCTCCATCAGAAATAGTTCGCATTACATTTATAGAGTCTCCAGCATCATTGCTCGTCCAGACTTCTTTATCTAATTTGGTTTTGTTTCTAGCAATAACAGAATTTGCAGCATTTACAATGTTTTTAGTTGATCTATAATTCTGCTCTAATTTAAAGGTTTTTACATCAGGATAATCTTTCTGAAAATTTAAGATATTTTGAATATTGGCACCTCTAAAACTATAAATACTCTGTGAGTCATCACCTACTACACAAATGTTTTCGTATTTATCTGCTAAAGATCTCACAATAAGGTATTGAGAGTGGTTTGTATCTTGATACTCATCAACCATTATATATCTAAATCTATCTTGATATTTTGCTAAAACTTCTGGAAAACGAGCTAATAACTCATTGGTTCTTAACAATAAATCATCAAAATCCATAGCACCCGATTTAAAGCATCTATCTACATATTCTTTATAAATATCACCGACTTTTGGTCTGCTTGCATGCATATCTGCTTCTTGCAAATCTGGGTTATTAAAATAGGCTCTTACAGTTATTAAACTGTTTTTAAATGATGAAATTCTACTTAAAATTTGTTTAGGTTTATAACGTTCTTTATCAAGATTCATCTCTTTAATAATTGCAGTTATCAAACGAACTGAATCTTGTGTATCATAAATGGTAAAATTACTAGGAAAGCCTAATTTATCTGCTTCCGAACGTAAAATTCTTGCAAAAACGGAGTGAAAGGTTCCCATCCAAAGGTTTTTAGCTTCACTTTGCCCAACAACACCTGCAATTCTCTCTTTCATTTCTCTTGCAGCTTTATTGGTAAATGTTAGTGATAAAATATTAAAAGCATCTACACCTTGTTGCATTAAATGTGCAATTCTATAGGTTAATACTCTTGTTTTTCCAGAACCTGCACCTGCAATAATAATCATTGGGCCATCTTTTTGAATTACGGCTTGTTTTTGTGCTTCGTTTAAAGAATTTAAATAGGTATTCAATAGTTTATTAATAAGTTTTTTAAATCGTGAAATTACATATTCTTTCTATTTTTGGTAAAGAATCATATTAATTTTTATTCACAAGTTTTTATATATTTGATAAATATCAATTTTACATATGAGAAATTTAATTTTATTTGCGTTTACATTTTGTTTGTTTACTAGTTATGGACAAGATTTACAAAAAGATATTCAAAATATTGAACAGAAAGTAATAAAATGGCGAAGACATTTTCATCAAAATCCTGAACTTTCTAATAGAGAGTTTGAAACCGCTAAAACTATTGCTAAACATTTAAAATCTCTAGGATTAGATGTACAAGAAAATATTGCAAAAACAGGCGTTGTAGCTATTTTGCATGGAAAAAATAAGGGTAAAGTTGTTGCTTTGAGAGCAGATATAGATGGCTTACCAGTAGTAGAAAGAAACGATTTAGCTTTTAAATCTACTAAAAAGACAACTTTTTTAGGTAAAGAAGTTGGTGTGATGCATGCTTGTGGACATGACACTCATATTGCGATTTTGATGGGAGTTGCAGAAATATTATCAAAAAATAAAGATAAAATTAAGGGTACAATAAAATTTATTTTTCAACCTGCTGAAGAAGGAGCACCAGCTGGTGAAGAAGGTGGTGCAGAATTGATGGTAAAAGAAAATGTACTAAAAAACCCAGATGTAGATGCTATTTTTGGATTACATATATCCTCTGTAACTCCTGTTGGACATATTGGGTATAGAAAAGGAGGAATTATGGCTGCCGCACAAAGTTTTAAAATAAAAGTAAAAGGGAAACAATCTCATGGTTCTAGACCTTGGGCTGGTATAGATCCTATTTTAGTCTCTGCAAAAATTATAGATGGGTTACAGACTATTGTTAGTAGAGAAGCAGAATTAACAAAAGAAGCTGCAGTAATTACAGTCGGAAAAATTGATGCAGGAGTTAGAAGTAATATTATTCCTGAATCTGCAGAAATGATTGGAACTATTAGAACTTTAGATTATGATATGCAGAAATTAATTAATAATAGAATGAAAGAAATGGTACCTGCAATAGCTAAAGCTTATAAAGCTGAAGCTAGTATTGAAATAGCAAAAGGATACCCTATTACTTTTAATAATCATAAATTGGTAGATAAAATGTTACCTACAATACAATCTATTGCTGGTATAAATAATGTGCATGATATAAATGCTGTTACTGGTGCTGAAGATTTTTCGTTTTTTGCTAAAGAAGTACCAGGGTTTTACTTCTTTTTAGGAGGAAAAACTTTAGGAAATAACAACCCTTATCCACATCATACCCCCGATTTTTATATTGATGAAAGTGGTATGTTATTAGGGGTTAAAGTAATGACACAATTGGCTTTAGATTTTTTGAATAAATAATTTATGGAAGATAAATTGATGGAAAGTATCGCTTATATTTTACCTGCAGCAGTAACTGGTTTTGTAGCTTATTATATGTTTAATGGCTTTTTGCAGCAACAAACTACTGAAAAGAAAATGGCAGTTTTAGCAGAAAGAAAAAAAGAAGCACTACCCATAAAATTAAAAGCTTATGAACGTATGTTGTTGTTTTGTGATAGAATAAATCCTGTAAAAATGTTGTTGAGAGTTAAACCATTATCAGAAAATACTAATGATTATCTACAACTCTTAATTGCAAATATAGATCAGGAATTTGAACATAATTTAGTGCAACAAATTTACATTTCTAATGAAAGTTGGACAGCCATAATTGCAGCTAAAAGAGCAGTTATTAATAAATTAAAAATGGTTGCAGAAGACTCTAATTCTGCTAATGATTTTAGAGAAAATGTGTTGATAGATTATTCTAAAAAACTACCTCCTACTGAAACTGCGATAGATTTTATAAAAAGTGAAGTAAAGAAATTATTATAAACAAGAGGTTGTCAGAAAAGTCTTTAAATCTGTTATTTCGACCTTGTGAAGAAATCTAAACTACTGAATTTTAATTGAATAGATTTTTAGACTTCATTGCATTTCGCTCAAAATGACAAAATTTAACTCTTTTTAGACAGCCTCCTGAAAATTAGTAGATACTAATTAGTTAAAATATATTTTTCTAGGAATTAAACCAACTGTAAATTCTTTTAATTCAGCATTTGTATTTGCATCAAATATCGTTAAAGTTCCTTCACTTTGAAAATCTTTAACATCTGTCACATATATTTTATTATCATTTACAGATAATCCACCTACTGTAGTTGTTATAATTGCTGTTGATGGAATTGTAGATGCATTTTCTGACATTTTAAAAACTCCTGTAGCAGTTGATATAAATAGATTTCCATCAGATAAAACCAGGTTATTTGGATGAAAACCGCTTGCAAATGGCATCGTTGATGCTATATCATTAGTAGCTGTATTAATTTTCACTAAACTTCCTAATTCTTCTGTTGGATTCCATTGTGTTTGTGCTTTTCCTTCACAAGAAACTAACAAATTTCCACTAGAATCTAGAACCATTTCATCTGGAATAGAACCTACTGAAATATTTTTTATAACAGAATTATCAGAAGCATTAATGGCTGTAACAGAAGAACCTGAACCAAAACCTCCTTTATGAGATACATATATTGTATTACCATTTGCAATAATTTGTTCTGGACCTTCTATAACAGAAATTTTAGCTTCAACTATATTCGAAGTTAAATTAATAACTGCTATATAATCATCAGTAGCATCAAAACCAGAACCCCAATTAGTAACAAATGCTTTATTATTGGCAAAAGCAATATATCTTGGATTATTCAAATCGCTAGTAATTTCTGTGCTTTTTTTCATAGTATACCTATCAGCAATAATTACTTTATTAGCAACATTAACCACTAGATAAGCATCATCATCATTAAAACCAATTGACTGTAAAACAGTACCTATACTCTCTCCATTTACTTTATCATACACTTTTGTTTCGGTGGTAGAAAAATCATCAGATATGTAATTAATAGTTCCTGTTCCTCCAGAAAAAGCTCCTTCGTTAGTTACTAAAATTCCATTATCATAATCTCCTTTTGGCAAAATTGGGTCTTCTGAAGAACTACAGGAAGCTAATAATGTTATTGAAAAAATACTTGCAATTACTCTTTTTTTAATATTCATTTTTTAAAAATTTATGTTTGTTGTGATTAGAAAATTTATGCCAGGCATGGGCCTGTTTAATGTATTTTGATAGTTTGTATTAAAAATATTATTGATTCTAAAACCAAAGTTTTGCTGATTTTTTAGAAAAAAAGTTTTGTAATTAAAACCTAGATTTGTAACAAAAAATGAAGGTATTTCATCAATTAAAAAAGTGGTACTATCGTTGTATAAAGTTTCACTATAAAGTTCTATTTTATTATATTGAAAATTAATTAACATATTACCAGTATTTCTTGGCACAGCAATTAATTGTTGATTAGTTTCTAAATTTACTGCATCAACATGTGTGTAATTAAGAATAACATCTAATAATGAATTGTTAATTATTGCACTGAATTTGGTATTGAATTCTATACCTATATTTCTTGTTTTATTTACATTTTGAGGACTCCAAACACCTAAATTATTTGGAATCCATTGAATTAAATCTTCAGATTTTATGTAAAATGTATTGAGTTGAAGGCGTATGTTTTTGAAAGAGAGTATGTTTCCAATTTCAAACTGATAAGAACTTTCTGGTTTTAAATTAATATTTCCACCTGGATTCCAATAGAGATCATTAAAAGTTGGTACTCTATAGTTTTTTGAAGTATTAAATGATAATGTGTAATTTTTGTTAAATTCATTTTCAATTCCTAAAGAATATAATAATGGACTATTAAATTCTTGTTGCAGTTCCTGTCTTACTTGCACACCATAACTTAAACGCTTTGTTAATTGATGATTTAAGGAAACTACTCCTGTAAAAATCGTTCTACTATTATCCTCAAAACTAGTACCTGAAGCATTAATATTTTCAACTCCGAGAATAGTATTGAATTTTATTTTTCTTGATATTGAATTATTATAATCTACTTGCATAATATTTCTTCTTGTTCTTCCTGAAGAAAAATTATTTCTATTGGTATTATCATCAAAAAAAGTAAACTCATCAAACAAAAATGCAACTCTAGATGTCAATATTTCTTTTGAATTTATTTTATGATTCCATTCTAATAAATTTTTAGAATTAAAATCTTTATACGCATCATTAGAAGGGGCATTTAGTGTTCTTGATAAGTTTCTATCTGCAAAAAATGTACTAGAAAAGAATTTTAAATTATTGTTATTATTGATTTTAAAACCATAATTCATATCAAAATTAACATTGTAAAAACTACCATTCTCATTGTATAAATTAGCATCTAAATAATCAAAATTATTATCAGAATTGTTAAAACCTAAACTAATATTTAATGAACTTTTAGTATTTGATTTCTTAAATTGATAGCTTAAATGACTAGTATTAAAACTTCCATAATTGGCTAAAAGCTGATTAGATTCTTCTTCGATAAAATCAATTTTATTATTTAAATGAATTGTTCCACCAATTGCTCCACTGCCAAAAAGCACACTTCCTCCTCCACTTCTTACCTTTATATTATCATAAGAATTTGCAGAGATTCCATTGAAGTCTACTTGACCATTTAATTGTGAATTGATATTTATGCCATTCCAAATTACAGCTGTTTGTGATGCGTTTGTTCCCCTAAAAGAAGGTGAAGAAACCATTCCTAATCCATTCTCTCTGAAATAGATAAATGAATTAAACTTTAAGATTTCTGTAAGCGATTTAATATTTCTAACCGCTAAACTATCTGCAATTGAGTTCACATAATATCCTTTTGAAAAATCTTTTACTTTAGTTATTGACAGAGAAAACTCATCTAATTTAATAGACATAGAATCTTTCTGTGCATTACTGTAAAGCACAAAAAACATACATAATCCTGTAAAGAGGAATCTTTTTTTTATCATAATTTATAAAATCTTTATCCCGAAGATTTATTTAAAATTAAGATTTATGGCAGGTCTCCTGGCTTGTTTACTATTATTCTACCTTCCCAACTTTTAAAAGTCAGTGGTTTTAAGAATAAATAATAGTCTCTTTTTAAGAGATAGAGAACGTCATCATTATTGCAGATTTCTCAACTGCGTTCGAAATGACATTACTATAAACATTTCAGTTGCGGGTACAGCTTTGGAATTTCACCAAATTCCCTTTTAATTCTGTAAATTTATTTACAGAAACCAAAAATCACTACAAAAGTAGTTTAATTATTATGAACAATCTAACAAAAGCGTATTCAAAAATACTATCTTTAAACTTTTAAAATTTACCATTTTTATGAGAATAGAAAACGACCTAAAACTAGGTTTTAAAGATGTAATGTTTAGACCAAAAAGATCAACATTGAAATCTCGTTCTGAAGTAACACTAGAAAGAGAATTTAATTTTTTGCATAGTACTGTTTCTTGGAAAGGTGTACCAATTATGGCTGCAAATATGGATACTGTTGGAACCTTTGAAATGGCAAAAGCACTAGCAACACACAATTTATTTACAGCTATTCATAAACATTATAGTTTTGATGAATGGAAACACTTTGTACAAAATTCATCAGAAAAAACATTAAAAAACATTGCAGTTAGTACAGGTACAGGGCAAGAAGACTCTGAAAAAGTAAAACAAATACTAACTGAATTTCCACAATTAAATTTCATTTGTGTTGATGTTGCCAATGGCTACTCTCAACATTTTGTAGATTTTGTAAAAAAGATGCGAAATCAACATCCTAATAAAATAATTATTGCTGGTAATGTTGTTACTGGAGAAATGGTAGAAGAATTATTATTATCTGGTGCAGATGTGATTAAAGTTGGTATTGGTCCTGGTTCTGTATGCACTACTCGTGTAAAAACTGGAGTTGGCTATCCACAACTTTCTGCAATTATTGAGTGTGCAGACGCTGCTCATGGTTTGGGTGGACAAATTATTTCTGATGGTGGTTGTAAAATTCCTGGGGATGTTGCCAAAGCTTTTGGTGCTAATGCAGATTTTGTAATGCTTGGTGGTATGCTAGCTGGGCATTTAGAAAGTGGTGGAGATTTAATTGAGAAAAATGGAAAAAAATTAAAGCGATTTTATGGAATGAGTTCTGAAACTGCTATGAATAAACATGCAGGAGGCGTTGCAAATTACAGAGCTTCTGAAGGCAAAACTGTGGAAGTTCCTTTTAGAGGAGCTGTTGATGACACTATTACTGATATTTTAGGAGGAATACGCTCTACTTGTACGTATGTTGGTGCTAGAAGATTAAAAGAATTGACAAAAAGAACAACATTTATTAGAGTTCAAGAACAAGAAAATCAGGTATATTCATGATTAAAAAGTTATTGGTTTTTAGTTTTTGGTTCTTGATTTTGAGTTCTTGTAAAAAAGAAACTGTAAAAATTGATACGTCAATCCAAACTAAAAGTATTATAAAATATGCGAAAGGTTTTGACATTGTTGACAACAATGGAATTAAAAAGTTAATCATAAAATCTGCTTATCAAAATTCTGACAATGTATTTGAATATCACATAGAAAAAAAAACAAATAAATTAGTTGATTATAAAAATGTAACTATTAAAGTTCCAATAGAAAAAATAGTAGTAACATCAACCACACACATACCAATGGTTGAGCTACTTAATAATGAAAACTCAATTATCGGTTTTCCATACTCAAAATATGTATCATCAGAAAAAACTAGAAATTTAATTGATACTGGAAAAATCAGAGAAATTGGAAAAGAAAGTTCATTAAACACTGAAGTCTTATTAGATTTACAACCAGAATTGGTTGTTGGTTATAGTGTTTCTTCTGCAGACAAAAGTTTAACAACTGTTCAAAAAGCTGGAATAAACGTAGTTTATAATGGAGATTGGCTAGAAGAAACCCCTTTAGGCAGAGCTGAATGGATTAAGTTTTTTGGTGTTTTATTTGATAAAGAACAAAAAGCTGATAGCATTTTTAAAGTTATTGAAGCCAATTATCTTCAAGCAAAAAATATTGCACTGAAATCATCAAAAAGACCTACAATTTTATCTGGTGCAATAATGAGTAAAGACATTTGGAATTTGCCTGCTGGAGAAAGTTTTGTTGCCCAATTTTTAAAGGATGCTAATTTGAATTATTTATGGAAAAACACATTAGGAAAAGGAAGCTTGTCTTTAAGTTTTGAGAGTGTTTTCGATAAGGCTCAAAATGCTGATTTTTGGATTGCCCCAGGTTATTTTTCATCAAAAGAACAATTGTTAAGTAGTAATACTTTGTATTCAAAGTTTAAAGCGTTTAAGCAAAATCAAATTTACACTCCCTCTACCAAAAAAGGAAAAACTGGTGGAATTATTTATTATGAACTTGCACCTACAAGACCAGATTTAGTTTTAAAAGACATTATTAAAATTACAAATCCTGATTTGTTACCAAATTACAAATTGACTTTCTTTGAAAAAATGCAATAAAAAAACCCTCAATATAATATTGAAGGTTTATATGAAAAGAATTGGGGAATAAAAAATTCGATATACAAATTTACTCAATATTAGATTGTAATTTGACTTTTTTGAGGGTAGTTTTCGGGTAGTTTCTTACTAAAAAACATCATTTTAATCTATTTGAAGTCAAAATTCACTGCTTCTTTTCTGCTAGAAATATGAAGTTTTTCATAGATATTCTTAACATGGAATTTTACTGTATTAATTGAAATATTCAACTCTGAAGATATTAACTTATTCGATTTTCCTATAATAATTAAATCAAAAATTTCTTTTCTCTATGACTTAAGTCGTCTAAATTAGAGCCTAAATTTTCTTCTTTTGATGATAAGCTTAACTCACTTATCTTTTTTGAATAATTTACAATCTCATTATGCATAAAGTCATTTTCTTTTTTTAGAACATTCATTCTATATAAAACTGCAAAAGAAAGTATTATCATTTCTAAAAAGGCACCAATTTTTATGTTTATAGCATCAATATTAATAATAGAAATACCAAGAAATTTTAGTATATAATAATCGATACCAGAAAACAATATTATTGGATAAGCAAATACCATAATTTTAATATAAAAATCTTTATTAAACATTAGCAATGCACAAATCCAGTAGATTAATAATAATGAAAAGACTAATATTCCTAAAATTAGCAAATAATAAAAATTATTAAAAATTAGGTAGAGAATTCCAAAAAGTATGGCAATACTACCTATTGTGTAGCTAATTTTTTTAAGTTTAGTATAGTAATTATCTAGTAACAGATAAGTATAAATAAATTTTGAAGCAAAGAAAGCTAAAAAAAGGTAATTTAAAACCATTATAAATTCATTCAACCAACCAGAAATAGTATAAAAGTTTAACATTCCATCCATGGTAAAAACTCCAAATGTTGTTGTACTTAAAAACAATGCATAATACAGAAATGCATCATCTCTAAATAAAATGTAATAGCACAAATTATAGACAATGATTAAAAAAGCAAAACCATAATAAAAACCATTTAATAAAAGATGATTACTTTCCTTTAAACTTGATTGAGTTATATTATTTAGTTCAAAAGGAATATAAGAATGTAATTCGGGATTTATTTTTATATAAACGTCTTCTTTTCTAGAAAATTGATAACTTAAAAAACGTTGGTTTTTAAGTTTTTTTAATTTTATTGAGTTCTGATAAGCTTCAGCTTCATTGATTCTTTCATAAACAAATCTAAAAACATAATCTTCGTTTGTTTTATGTGCTGGAATTTTAAACCAATAAACATCATCTGAATACTTCTCTAAAATTTGTTTTTTTAACGGTTTAAATTTTTTGTCTTTAATACTCTCAATATTTATGTTGCCTATAATATCTTTATAAACAAGAACATCTGTTTGTGAAAAAACAGATAATTTTAATAAAAATAATAGGATGAAAAATTTAAATTTCATTTCTTTTTTCAAGAGTGATTTCACGCATATACAAAAACAATGGAAATGTAAATGCAATAGCGATTAAAAATGTTAGCGGAATTAGCACCCACCAAAACTTAATTTTTAAACGTAAAGATTCTGGAATTAAAAATGCAAAAAAAGTTAGACAAACTACAGTTAAATCTGCTCCAAAAGATTTACCTGCAAAATTTTGCTGTGCATCTTGAAAGAAACCTATCAAATTTGCATTTTCTACGGTTTGGAAATATTGAATGTTATAATACCAAGTATAACAGATTCCTAGAACTGATAATGCTACATAAAGATGTTTTAATTTCATAAGTTTATTTTAAAATAATTTCTGTTGATTTTCATCATCAGTTATATTTTTCTTTTTCTGAATGGCTTTCTTTAAGAGTGCTTGCTTCTTGTCCTCTTTATCTATTACTGAATTTGTTTCAGCATCTTTAGGCTCTACAACAGGAACTTCTAAAGGTAAAGTCTCTTCAATAACATCTTCATCTACAACCTCTACATCTTCTACTTTTTCTTCCTCTGGCTCTTCATAAGGCAAAGATTCTAATAAATTGACTTGTCTAATTTTTTCAGTTGTCAATTGATTTCCTAATGCTTTTATACCTTTAACAGCAATAAATTCTTCCAAATTTACCTCCTCGTTTTCTAAACTTCGTTTGGAATACACAACTTCTGCAATGGGTCTATAATCTGTGGCAATAATTTCCAATTTACTTTTCGGATGATCAGAAATAAACTCTTCTTCTTTATCTACACTTTCAATCAGAAAACGTTTGATATAGTAGCGTTCTTTTTCGCCATCAAAATATATGGCAGAAATCGGTTTATTAGGAATCCATTTTTCTAACACAATCATATCATCATCAAAATGCATGGTTAAATCTGGACTTACAGCTTTTATTTTTCCAGATTGTGTTGCTATCAATAATTTATCTTCTGCTTTAAATTCGCCCAACAACTCCCCTCTTTCATCAACATTTAAACGTTGTACAGCATCATCAAACCAAATTTTACGGGGTTTTAAAGTAGAAACTCCTGCAGATTTAAATTCGATACTTTTAATAGCATATTTGGTAATGGTGTTACCACGAACTCCTCTACCTTTCACTCCTAAATCTGCAAAATCAATATCCCATTTTAGCTTTTTAATACTGCCAACTGCTCTTAAGTTTATGGTAACTACTTCTGCTTCTCCATTAGGATTTGCAGAAAAATATAATACTTTAGAACCTTTACTTCCATTGGTTAAATCGTATTCTTTGTCACGAGTTACAGAGGTTACATTAAAACGTTTCATATAACTTGGACCACGTGTTCCATCTCTATACATAAAATTATAAACCGTTCTTTTGTCTTTCTTTTTAAAAACAGCTACGTGAATAATATCTTTACCCACAAAGGTTTTAGCATCTATTTTAGTAACCATCATTTTACCATCTTTTCTAAAGGTAATGATGTTATCAATATCAGAACAATCGCAAACAAATTCGTCTCTTTTTAAAGAGGTACCAATAAAGCCTTCTGCTCTATTTACATACAATTTGGCATTTTTCATAGCTACTTTTGATGCTACTATATCATCAAAAATTCTAATTTCTGTTTTACGCTCTTTCCCTTTTCCATAGGTATCTTTTAAACGTTTAAAATAGTCAATCGCAAACTCAATTAAATTGGCTAAATTATTTTTTACAACAGCAATTTTATCTTCTAAACTTTCAATAAATTGTTTGGCCTTATCAATATCAAATTTTGATATTTTCTTAATTCGAATTTCTGTTAATCTGATAATATCATCTCTAGTAACCGCTCTTTTTAAATGTTTGATGTGTGGCTGCAAACCTTTATCAATAGCTTCTATTACACCTTCCCAAGTTTCTTCTTCCTCAATATCTCTATAGATTCTATTTTCTATAAAAATACGTTCCAAAGAAGAAAAATGCCATTGTTCTTCCAGTTCGTTTAATTGAATTTCAAGCTCCTTTTTAAGCAACTGAACTGTTAAATCTGTGGAGTGCTTCAACATTTGAGAAACTCCGATAAATTTAGGCTTATTATCTTCAATAGTACAGCACAAAGGAGAAATAGAAGTTTCACAATTTGTGAATGCATACAAAGCATCAATAGTTTTATCAGGAGACACATTTGGTGGCAAATGCACTAAAATTTCTACTTCAGCAGCTGTATTATCTTCAATCTTTTTTATTTTTATTTTCCCCTTATCATTTGCTTTTAAAATACTATCAATTAAAGATTGAGTTGTGGTTGCAAACGGAATTTCATTGATTACGAGTGTCTTTTTATCAAGCTGATTAATTTTAGCACGTACTCTAACTTTTCCTCCACGTTTTCCATCATTATAATTGGTAAAATCTGCAATTCCACCTGTTAAAAAATCGGGGACTATTTTAAAACTACGTCCTTTTAAGTATTTAATTGAAGCATCAATCAGTTCGTTAAAATTGTGAGGTAATATCTTTGTAGATAAACCCACTGCAATTCCTTCTGCACCTTGTGCTAGTAATAATGGAAATTTTACAGGTAAATCTATGGGCTCTTTTCTACGACCATCATAAGACAATTTCCATTCTGTAGTTTTAGGGTTAAAAACAACATCCAAAGCAAATTTTGACAAACGCGCTTCAATATATCTAGAAGCTGCAGCTCTATCTCCTGTTAAGATATTCCCCCAGTTTCCTTGCATATCAATCAGCAATTCTTTTTGCCCCATTTGCACCATTGCATCTGCAATAGATGCATCTCCATGAGGATGATATTGCATGGTATGCCCAACAATATTGGCTACTTTGTTGTAACGTCCATCATCCAAATCTTTCATAGAATGCATAATTCTACGTTGAACTGGCTTAAAACCATCTTCTAAAGATGGCACTGCTCTTTCTAAAATTACATACGAAGCATAATCTAAAAACCATTCTTTGTACATTCCTGTAACTTTGGTAATGGTTTCTTCTTGTGGCGAATCTAACTCTTGATTTTCATTAGTTAATTCCTCTTCGTGTTCGTTTTCGTTTATTTCTTCACTCATAAAAAACGTTCAATCGTTTAATTGTGTTTTGTTTATTTTGGGCGTTCCCTAAAAAGGTCGGGCTTTACATTATATCTTTTTATTTTGTTCTCGATACAAATTTGCTCATTCTTCACAAATTAACTCGAACTGACAATAAAAAGGATGCCATTTCAATCCCTAACGCACGCCTACTTGCCAACTATTTACTTTAATTCTTATCTTTTTTGTAACCAATTTTTGTTCGTTCTTTTTTTGTCATTGCGAAGAAAGTTTTTCACTTTCTGTGGCAATCTCTTAATCATTTAACAAATTGCTTCGTTCCTCGCAATGACATTTCTAATTTTTTTATTTACAGCTATAGCTCTATCACTATTTAAAACACTAGATAACATTGCAACACCTTGTTCTGTAAAAACCATAGGTACATATCTGCTACCTCCCCAACTTGAGGTCGCAATTTGCGACCTCAAGTTTTGAGTTTCATTTTTAGTTAATTCAAACATAAAATCGTCTGGAAAACGATTCAAATTTCTACGAACAGCTTCCTTTAATCTCTTTGTTTCTACTTGATATAATTCTGCCAAATCTCTATCCAACATTACCTTTTGATTGCGAATCAAGTAGATTTTGTTTGATATAATTTCATCAGGATTTATTAAATTATCTTCTTTTTTCATTTTTTATAATCTTGAGGTCGCAAACTGTGACCTCAAGTCGATTTTTTCACTTTTTCTAAATTGGAGGTCACAAATTGTGACCTCCAATTTTTTATCTTTCAGACCTCAAAGGTTTTGAAAACCTGTGAGGTCTCTTTAAAAATCTTGAGGTGCTAATTTTACACCTCAAGTTAATTTTAAGTTGGAAGAGCCAATTTGGCACCTCCATTTCCATACCAAAATAACTAATCCAAGTCCTTTCCTTTGGAAAGGATTTAGGATAGGCCTTACTCCTCCACATAATCCAACTCAACCTTCAAATTTTCAATGATAAACTTCTGTCTATCAGGTGTGTTTTTACCCATATAAAATTGTAACATCTGTTCTATAGACATTTCTTTATCTAACATTACAGGATCTAATCTGATATCATCACCTATAAAATGAACAAACTCGTTTGGAGAAATTTCTCCCAATCCTTTAAATCTCGTAATCTCTGGTTTTCCTCTTAACTTTTCTATAGCGTCTCTTTTTTCTTCTTCAGAATAGCAATAAAAAGTTTGTTTTTTATCACGAACTCTAAATAATGGTGTTTCTAAAATATACAAGTGTCCTTCTTTTATCAATTCAGGAAAAAACTGTAAAAAGAAAGTGATTAACAACAAACGAATATGCATTCCATCCACATCTGCATCAGTTGCTATTACAATATTATTATAACGTAAATCTTCTAAACCATCTTCTATATTTAAAGCAGCTTGTAAGAGATTAAACTCTTCATTTTCATACACAATCTTCTTACTCAATCCATACGAGTTTAAAGGTTTCCCCTTTAAACTAAAAACAGCTTGTGTATTTACATTTCTAGA
The DNA here is from genome assembly GCF_002954685.1 of Polaribacter porphyrae. Lineage (GTDB taxonomy): Bacteria > Bacteroidota > Bacteroidia > Flavobacteriales > Flavobacteriaceae > Polaribacter > Polaribacter porphyrae. The sequence continues at coordinate 895,793 of NZ_MSCN01000001.1, forward strand.
TTTTGTTATAGATCCAGAAGCAGAATCTCCCTCTGTTATAAACAAAGTCGTTTCTAAATAATTTTCCTTTTTAATATCTCCTAAATGAATTCTACAATCACGTAATTTTTTGTTGTGTAAACTTGCCTTTTTAGCTCTATCTCTTGCCAGTTTTCGAATTCCAGAAAGTTCTTTACGTTCTTTTTCGGCTTGTAATATTTTCTTTTGAAGTTTGTCTGCAACTTCTGTAATTCTGTGTAAATAATTATCGAGTTTTGTTTTTACAAAATCATTGATATACGTTCTAACTGTTGGTAAATCTCCTCCCATTTCTGTAGAACCTAGTTTGGTTTTTGTCTGACTTTCAAAAACAGGTTCCATCACTTTTATAGCAACTGCTGCAATAACAGATTTACGAACATCAGAAGCCTCAAAACTTTTTCCATAAAATTCTCTTATCGTTTTTACAATGGCTTCTCTAAATGCTGCTTGATGTGTACCTCCTTGTGTGGTATGTTGTCCATTTACAAATGAATAATATTCCTCTGAATACTGGGTTTTACTATGTGTAATAGCCACTTCAATGTCATCTCCTTTTAAATGAATTATTGGATACAACATATCATCCACATTGTTATTATCTTCCAACAAATCTTTCAATCCGTTTTCAGAAAAGTACTTTTCTCCATTAAAAATAATCGTCAATCCAGGATTTAGATATACATAATTTTTGAGCATTTTTGCTACGTACTCATTCCTAAATTTAAACTTCTTAAAAATAGTTTCATCAGGAATAAAAGAAACTTTAGTTCCTTTTCTACGTGAAGTTTCTTCTAAAAATTCTTCCTTTTCTAAATTACCTTGGCTAAATTCTGCTGATGCAGATTTACCTTCTCTTGTAGATTCTACTCTAAAATAAGTTGATAAAGCATTTACAGCTTTAGTACCAACTCCATTTAAACCTACTGATTTTTTGAAGGCTTTTGAGTCGTATTTTCCACCAGTGTTCATTTTAGAAACCACATCAACCACTTTTCCTAAAGGAATTCCACGTCCATAATCACGCACTGTAACCCTACTTCCTTGAATAGAGATTTCAATAGTTTTTCCAGAACCCATTACAAACTCGTCAATGGAATTATCTAAAACTTCCTTTACCAATATGTATATTCCATCATCTGCAGAAGAACCATCCCCTAATTTTCCAATATACATTCCTGGACGCATTCTTATATGCTCTTTCCAGTCTAATGATCTAATATTATCTTCTGTATATTTTGTTTCTTTACTCATCTAAACGCTTGCTATTATTAGGTTTGAAGTACTTGCAATATAACATTATCATCACATAAAATAAACCCTCATTTTAATTAGTTATTAACAGGATTTCAACGATTTTTTTTAAACTTAAAAAGAAGCACTGCAAGTTTTTTTTAACCTTATAGAACTTAATTATAAATCCAGAAGATACTGAAACAAGTTCAGCATTTACAACAATAAAAAACAATATGTTATATTTTTAAACAAATGATATAAAATTACACATTTTAATTACTTTTGAAGTGTCAAAATTCAAATCATCGTGGAAAATACACAACTTTTAGAGTTAGCAAATAAATACGGAAGTCCTTTGTATGTTTATGATACAGATAAAATAGCTTCACAATACAATAGATTAACAGACGCTTTTAGTGATGTAAAAAATTTAAAATTAAATTATGCTGTAAAAGCGTTATCAAACATCAATATTTTAAAATTTTTCAAAAATTTAGGAGCTGGATTAGATACAGTTTCTCATCAAGAAGTGCAACTGGGATTGACAACTGGAATTGATCCAAAGAAAATAATTTTTACTCCAAATGGGGTTTCTCTTCAAGAAATTGAAGAAGTGGCAAAATTAGGTGTTCAAATTAATATTGATAACTTATCAATTTTAGAACAATTTGGACAAAAATATCCAGACATTCCTGTATGTATTAGAATAAATCCACATATTATGGCTGGAGGAAACTCTAAAATCTCTGTGGGCCATATTGATTCTAAATTTGGGATTTCCATTCATCAAGTTCCTCACATAAAACGTGTGGTTGAAAATACGGGTATGAATATCAATGGAATTCATATGCACACAGGTTCAGATATTTTAGATATCGATACTTTTTTACGTGCCACAGAAATTCTTTTTGATGTTGCTAAACAATTTGATAATATCGATTTTATAGACTTTGGTAGCGGATTTAAAGTACCTTACAAAGAAGGAGATATCTCTACAGACATAGAGCAATTAGGATTGCAGTTGTCTGAAAGATTCAATCAATTTTGCGAAGAATATGGCAAAGACTTAACCTTAATGTTTGAGCCTGGTAAATTTTTAGTTTCTGAAGCTGGTGTTTTTTTAGCCAAAGTAAATGTTGTAAAGCAAACCACTTCTACTGTTTTTGCACATGTAGATTCTGGCTTTAACCATTTGGTTAGACCTATGATGTACAATTCTTACCATAACATAACCAATATTTCTAATCCAAAAGGTAGAGACAGATATTATTCTGTTGTTGGTTATATTTGCGAAACAGATACTTTTGGTTCAAATAGAAGAATTTCAGAAATTTCTGAAGAAGATGTATTGTGTTTTCATAATGCAGGAGCATATTGTTTTTCAATGGCTTCTAATTATAATTCTCGTTATTTACCTGCAGAAGTAATGTTGGTTAATGGACAAGATTATTTAATTAGAAAAAGACAAACCATTCAAGATATTTTACACAATCAAGAAGAGGTAGAATTGCCTAAAAATCTAAGTGAAGAAGTAACTGTATAAATAATAGCTTTAAATTATAGCCACAAAATCACGAATTTTTATATTTGTGTTTTTGTGGCTTTTTAATTTATATAAAATGAAAATTAGACTTTCTACTTCAAATGATGTTCCCAGAATTATGGAGATTATTGATGATGCAAAAGCGTTATTAAAATCTCTAAATATAGATCAATGGCAAAATGGATATCCTAATGAAGCTCAAATTGAAAATGATATTGCAAATGAAGAAAGCTATGTTGTTATAAATGCTGATGAACAAATTATGGCAACCACAATGTTTACTACTAGACCAGAACCCACTTATAAAAAGGTAATTGATGGCAATTGGAAAACAGATGAAAATTTGCCTTATGGTGTAATTCACAGGTTGGCAATGAGTAAAGATTTCAGAGGACAAGGCATTGCAAAATTCATTTTTGACTATTTTCATCAAAAATTAAAAAAACAAAATATTAAAAGTTTAAAGATTGATACGCATCAAGAAAATTTAGGCATGCAATCTTTAATCAAAAAAATAGGGTATCAATATTGTGGCATTATTTATACCAATTATGGTGCAAAACGACTGGCTTTTGAAAAAGTGATTTAATAAATTAGAAAACCTATGAATTTAAAACAAACATCTAGATATAATATTCTTTAGAAAATAATTTCACTAGAAGTTGTAAAAGTAAACTAATTCGTAGATAGTATTGGTTAAATTTATTTGAAGTGATTCCACTCAAACTTTGATTTGATTTTTTTCTGATTATAATAATAAAGTAATATTTTTTAACTTATGTTATTACTTTATCATTTAAATAAATAATTGTAAAAGACCATTCTGTTTTTTACATTTGTTAGCATTAAAAAAAATCAACAGAAATGGGTAGAGCATTTGAGTTCAGGAAAGCACGAAAAATGAAACGTTGGTCAGCTATGGCAAAAACTTTTACTAGAATTGGTAAAGATATTGTAATGGCTGTAAAAGAAGGTGGTCCAAACCCTGAATCTAATTCTCGTTTAAGAGCAGTTATGCAGAATGCTAAAGCTGCTAATATGCCTAAAGATAATGTAGCAAGAGCTATAAAAAAGGCAACTGATAAAGATACAGCCAATTATAAAGAAGTACTTTTTGAAGGTTATGCACCTCATGGAGTTGCCATTCTTTTAGAAACTGCAACTGACAATAATAACAGAACTGTTGCCAATGTTAGAGCTGCTTTTAATAAATGTGATGGAAATTTAAGCACTTCTGGTTCTGTAGCTTTTATGTTTGATCATACATGTAACTTTACTTTAAATAAGGAGAATATTTCTGATTTAGAAGAACTAGAATTAGAAGTAATTGACTTTGAAGTAGAGGAAGTTTTTGACGATGAAGAAGGAGTGATAATTTATGCACCTTTTGAGCAATTTGGTTCTTTGCAATCTTATTTTGAGGAAAATAATATAGAAATTTTATCTTCTGGGTTTGAGAGAATACCTACAACAACTGTAAAGTTAAATGATGATCAAAAAGCTGATGTAGAAAAATTATTAGAAAAACTAGAAGAAGATGACGATGTAAATTCTGTATATCATTCTATGGAAGAATAATATTACATCACATTTTTATCTTCAATTTTAGCTCCAAATTCTCTTTTATAAATTTTTACAACAACTAAAAAGAGGCTAATTAGTAATGGCCCAAAAATTAAACCTATAAATCCAAAAAGAGGTACACCCACAATTACACCTATTAAAGTGATTAAAGGATGGACATCATCTATTTTTTTGAGAATAAATAACCTAATGATATTATCTGTTGAACCCACTATTATAAGTCCGTATAAAAAAATTCCCCAAGCAGCAAAAGTATTACCACTAGAAAAAGTTAAAATAAAAACTGGAAGAATACCAATTAAAGTTCCTACAAAAGGTATCATAGAACCTACAGTAACTATAGTAAACCAAAAGAATGGGTTTTCGATTCCAAAAATAAAGAATCCTATTAAAGCTATTAGCCCTTGAGCAATTGCTACTAAAGGAATACCAATTGCGTTAGAACGAACCATAGCTTGTACTTCATCTCCAATAATTTTTAAATTCTTTTGGCTAATAGGGATATATTCATAAAGTGAATTTCTCAACTCTCTTCTATTAGTAAGCATATAATAGAGCAAAAAATACATTAAACTAATAGCAATAAAAATATTAAAAGTACTGCCCGCAAAATTTTCCAAGTTTTCTGAAATCCAAGAAGACACTTCTGAAGTATTAATTCGAGTACTAAGATCAAAGTTGAACTTCTCTTCGAACTTATCAATTTGTATTTTTGCTAATTTGGCAATTTGTTCAGAGTTTTCTACAGCTTCTCCAACTTTATTACCTAGCATAAATACAATTCCAGAAACAGGTAGAAGAATCCCAATAAAAGAAAGTATCATTAAAAAAACAGCAGCTATATCTGGATTCCAGTTTTTTGTTACTAAAAAAACCATCCATTTTCTTAATAAAACATAAATAGTAATTGCTCCAAGAATTCCTGTTAAATAAGGAATTAGCTCTCCAAAAATTAGAAATCCGAAAAGTAAAATAAGTAACAAAACAAAAACTTGTCTTATTATTTTGGGTGAAATTACATTACTCATTAATTATTTTTGATGCAATTTACCCAACATAGCCAGTTTTTACAAATGATATCAGGTTTTTTATTAACTCATATACTATTAGTACACTCAATTTTCCAAAAAGGAAAAGCTACTTTTTCAGATTTATCAACCCACTCTCCTATCCATTTGTAACCTTTGTTAGAAATATCATAAAAAGTTAATCTAGAAAAACCATCTGTTCCATTTGGTGCTTTTTGATCCTTGTATAAGATAATTTTACCATCCTTTTTATTTCCATGCCAAGTAGATAGTGTTTTAGAAATGGTAGCTGACGAATAGTAATGAACATTCCATTGTAGGCTATCTTTATCATATTGACGAATGCTTCCTGAATGTTTGCCATCTGCTTTTAGTGTTTCATCTTGTACAGCAGTTCCATTCATAATATATTTCCAACGCCAAAGCATTTTTATGGGTTTTGACCAAGAACCATCTGGTTTTCTTGATGTTGATGTACAATTACATTCGCCAATTAAATTTTTATAATCTTGTAGCTGTTTAGGAGCTTTAGGATTGTATTTACCAAAAGGGTTTTCTTTTGAGGGTTCAAAATTGTACTGTGAATAACTAGAAAAAATTGTAAAAAGAAATACAGAAATAATAATAGAAGTTTTCATGTGTTGAGTATTTTCAACAAATAAACTAAAAATTTGATTTCAAAATTTAAGATTGCAGTAAACGGAATATTTTATGCAGTAAGTTTAGTTAACAAAACGTTATTGCTTGTCCATATAGCTTTTAACAACTCTAATATTACTTTTCGAAACTAGTATCTCTTCATTATTGGAAAGCAATAGGTAAGGTTTAGCAACTAATTTTAATTCTTTTGCCATTTTCATATTCACAATAGATTTTCTATGTACTCTTAAAAAGTCATCACTTAACTTTAGCTCCAAAGATTTTAGAGAAGCTCTCATAGAATAAGAGGGGTTTTCTTTTGTATGCACATTTGCACAATAATCGTCTGCTTCTATCCAAATAATTGTATCAACAGGAATAATCTTTATTTTGTTTCCTACTTTTATACTTAATACCTTGGCTTTGTTTGCATTCGTTAAACTCAATTTGTTATAAAGCTCTTGATTTATTCTTTTTATATCTGCTAAATCTTGCACTTCGATTTCTAACAATTCTTTTTGAAAATTTAAAAACAAAATGATGGTAACAGCAATATAACCTAATGTACAAATTGGAACTTTTTGAAAAGTGAAGAATAGAAAATATTCTGAATAAAATTTATGAAAAGAGAATGAATCAGAATTAGATAACATAGAAATACTAGCAATTAATAAGATATTTACAAACACCGATAAAAAAATAATTGCACAATATTTTATTATTCTTGTATTTTCTGTTTCTTTATGAACATCTTTGTAAATAAAAAAAAGTAATGGAATTCCTGAAAAAGACCACATAATCCATCTATAAAATTGATTTTTGAATAACTCAAAAAAAGTTACAGAATCATTTAAGTTGAATCTTTTGATATAAAATAATTGCTGAAATGTTTCAAAAACCATTGCTATGATTAACACAACAGATATAAGTAGTAATTTTTTTCTGTTGAAGAGTTTATATAGCAATTTCATAGAAGGTTAATTTTCTTCTCTATTCACCAAATCTATAGAAAAAGCGGGTAAACAAATGGCTATATAATCACAAGCTTCTTCAAAAGGATTTGAATATTGTACTCTAGTATTTTTTTCAATTTTGATTGATTGTCCAGCCTCTAGTATTATAGTTTCATCTTCTATAATGAATTGTTTTTTTCCTCTAATAATGTAAGTATATTCATCAAATTCTGGGGTTTGAAAAGGCTCTTTCCATTTTGGTGGAGCAACCATGTGTGCAATACTTACTTGATTATTTTTATCAGTTGCATTACCAAAATGCTCTTCAATTAATTTACCATCTGTGGTTGGTACTACAAATGGTGATTTTTGAATAGTGTATTTTTTTTTCATAAAGTTAGGTTTTGCACAAGCGATTGAAATGGCATCCTTTTTTGAGGTACGAAAAAAAGATATAATGTAAAACGCGGTTTTATACTTTTAATAAAAAAAGTGTAAAATTTGCCCTAATTAAACCATATCACAAAAGATTTCATCCTTGCCAAATCTGGTATCTGTTCTAAAGATACTTTTTGAGCACTAAAATTTCTTAATCCTAATTCTTCTTTATCTATGGCTATTGTTGCATTTAACTCATCTACAAAAAGTGTAACAGATTTTAAAGTTGATTCTGGTCTTAAATTATTAGTTGCGTTAATTTCTGAAAATGTAGAAAGAATATTAATACCTGTTTCTGTTTTAAAACGTGCATCATGAATTTCTATACTTTTTATAGTTGATGTTGAGTCTAGCTGCTCTTTTGGCACTATTGTTAACAGATGCTTCCCTCCTTTTTCGTAAATTAAATGTTCATCATCATCTTGAAAATAATTATCTCCCAAAGCACCTTCGCTTAAGTTAGAAACTATGGAATCGTTTTCAAAAATGGTATGTAGATCTTTTATGGTAGTTTTTGTAGTTATTAGACCTACTTTTCCTTTTTGAATTTTAAATTTATTATTATCACTACAAGATATTACAGATACTAATAAAATAAATAGTATTGGTAGATTTATTTTTTTGGTCATTCTTTTGTTGATTTATAACTATACTAACGTAGCTTTTTTTGTTTTGTTATTTAATTACCTTTTTTAATATACCAAATACAGCTCTAATAAATGTTGCACTTGTTAATACTTTTACTAATGGGTCTTGCCTAGTGCTTCTTCTAGAAGATGATCTGCTTTGTTTCGCTTTTTGTTTAGCTCTTTCTTTGGCTAATCTTTCCTTTTCTTTTTGTTTTTCTGCATCTTCTATCGCTTTTTGTTCGGCTTTGTTTATGGCATCTATTTTTTTGTTTAGTAATTCGTAAGCACTATCTCTGTCTAATTGTTCATTGTATTTATAATACAATCTAGAATTATTAATAACTTGTTTTAATTCTTTATCTGTAAGCACATCCATTCTACTCATTGGTGCACGTAACATGGTTCTTGCTAAAGGTGTTGGAATCCCTTTTTCGTTTAAAACGGATACAAATGCTTCTCCAATTCCTAATTGTGTTAATACATCTTTAGTATCATAATATTCGGAATCTGGATAGTTTTCTGCTGCTAATTTAATCGCTTTTCTGTCTTTTGCAGTAAATGCTCTTAAAGCATGCTGAATTTTTAAACCCAATTGTGCTAAAATATCTTCTGGCACATCTTTGGGGTTTTGTGTAACAAAATACAAGCCAATACCTTTAGAACGAATTAATTTTACAATACTCTCAATCTGATTTAGCAATGCTTTAGAAGCTTCTTCAAAAACCAAATGTGCTTCATCTATAAAAATGATGAGTTCTGGTCTACCTGAATCTCCTTGCTCTGGAAAGGTTTCATAAACCTCTGCCAATAGCTGCAACATAAAGGTTGAAAATAGTTTGGGTTTATCTTGAATGTCAGTTAAACGCAACACAGAAATAATACCTCTGCCATTTTCATCTATTCTTGTTAAATCTTCAACATCGAAAGATTTTTCTCCGAAAAACAAATCTCCTCCTTGTTGTTCTATCTCTACAATTTTACGCAAGATAGTTCCTGTACTTGCTGTTGAGATACGTCCATATTCAGCAGAAATTTCTGCTTTGCCCTCATTAGTAACAAACTGCAATACTTTTTTAAAGTCTTTAATATCTAATAATGGAAGTTTATTATCATCACAATATTTAAAAATAATCGCTACAATACCAGCTTGAGTTTCAGACAAATCTAAAATTCTTGATAATAGCACTGGGCCAAATTCAGAAATAGTTGCTCTTAAACGAGTACCATCTTGCTCTGATAATGTTAATACCTCAATAGGAAACTTTTTAGCCTCAAAAGGAAAACCAATTTTTTGATGACGTTCATCTATTTTTGGATGCCCAGGACTTGGCTGTGCTAACCCAGATAAATCTCCTTTAATATCCATCAACAAAACAGGCACTCCTTTTTCTGATAGGTTTTCTGCCAATACTTGTAATGTTTTGGTTTTACCTGTACCTGTTGCACCAGCAATTAGACCATGCCTATTTAAGGTTTTTAAAGGTACTTTTACCAAAGCATTTGTAATGGTTTCTTCACCTAACATTGCTGCACCTAGGGCTAAAAAATCGCCTTTGGTTTTGTAACCATCATTTATATAATTAAAGAATTCTTGTTGTTGACTCATTTAAGATAAAATTTAAAGAAAATCTGAAACAAGTTCAGATTAAAAATCATAAAAATAAGTAAAGTTTGAGAAGTGAGGAATTATTTACAGTTTTTTGTTAGTCTGCTTTTGGGTGATTTCGTTAACGTGTTTGTATATGGCTCGTAGCGTGTAAATAAGCTGTTTCCATTCGGTTGAGCACAAGCCAGATTTTTAAATTTTACTATTTATCTTTTTTGTTAGAAATCGTCAAATTTAAAAATTTGGCGACTTCCCAGATATACCTTAACTCTGAATAAGTAACCAACTAGATATGAGCTATATACGATGTTGTAAGCAGGCGTTTCACACAGCTACTTTCGTTAACCTCGAACTTATTTTTCCGAAATCAATATCCTCAAAATCGCGTTCAGCCTTTTCTTGAACATCAATATCTTTAGTCTTTAAAATTGCAGACATATAATTTAGTTTTCTCTTAACGTTTTCTATTAATTCGCTCCATTTCATAATCCAAACCTCGATTTTATTGTCTTCACTTCTAAAATACAGATATGGATTATCTTCACTTTTTTTATTAACAGCAATTAAAAACTCTGCATCTTTATTAATCTCTGAACAAACCAATAAAATTTTGAAATTGACCTTATCGCTTACAGAACTTAATTGACCAATTTGGCGAGCATATTTCATTGCTTGTTCGATTTCTTTTGGACTAATTTTAACTTTCGGTGCTTTTAATTCCACAACCAAAACTTCTCGTTTTTTGTAGTCAAGAATTCTTTCTTGATACATAAATAAATCAGTAATCGACTTTATTGGCTTTGAAATTTCTGTATTGACATTATCTTTGGTTTTAGTCGGTTTGAATTTCATACAATCTTCTCTTAATTGATTAAGATTGTTTTTTAAACTTTTATCCGAAAGCAATTTTGTAGTATTATTAAATTCCTCGCCGAAGACCCAAAGCATTTTTTCTAAAAATTTATGTAATTCTTTTCGTTCCTTTACATTTTTCGAGATTTCACTATAAACGAGTTTATCTAAAAATTCGATGTCCTCGATTTTTGACGCAACTTTATCCGAAAATTCTATAATGCTTTCCAAATCTGTTTTCTCAAGCAAATCTGAAAATTTGGTCGTCATTTTTTTATTTAATTTAATTATACTGCCTAAAATCTTATCTAATTCGCCATTTGAAATAGTACGGTCAATAAGTGGATAAATAATTTCTCTTAATTTATTTTCTTCATTTAATAAGTGATATTTGTCCTCTACTAAATAGGCGAGTTTATCAAATAATATAATTTTTGATTTTGAACTTGCTTTTTCTCTATATGGATAAAAGTCATCATTCTTTAATTTTTCTTGAAAATTATCAAATTCAGCGTTCCGAGCTTTAAAGAAATTATTTAGTTCATCTTTTATTAATGACCTATACTTCTTCCAATCATCGTCAAGGTCATCTAAATCAATATTTCTATAAAGGTCAGCCGATATTGTTGGTGAAGTAACATAAATAAACCAGCCTCCAATTTTAGGGCTTAACCAGCTTGCATCAAATTCAAAACCTTTGGAAATTGTCTGTAAACCAGCATTTGTAGTAGTTAAAAAAACTTTTATTTTCTCAAATTTTTTAATCTGCATAAAATTGAGATTAACCTTATGGTCTGCGCCTTTTGTATCAGTCAAAGTAGAAATCACTTTTATTGGTTTATCAACAACGAAATCACTTGGATTGATTTTTTCGCCATTAATGTGAAAGTTAATTTCTTCATTAAAAATTTTTAATGGATAACGCTCGAAGATTGCATCAGCGATATTTTCTTCGAGAAATTTATCTATAATTTTCTTCTTTGGCTCATTTTCTGTAACATTACTATCATATAAGTTAGAGATATTAACCTTATAATATGGCTTGTGATTTTTGCCACTCAAAATTTCTTCTTTGGTTGGTATTTCTACCTCCGAAACATTTATGTTTTTACCAAAGCTGTCAAACGATAGTGGAATTTCAATTTTTGAGAAATTCTTTTCGGTTGATGAATAAGCCACAGTTTCAATATCCACCTTTTGTCCGATTTGAAAAGACGCAAATCGACCAATACCTTTACCACCACCTTTGTTGGCAGTTCCTATATCCAATAATTTTTTATCTATATTTTCTACGTGAACACCTACACCATCATCTTTAATTGAGATTTTCTTTATAATTAGTGGGTGAACTTCACTTTCATCTGTGTAATCAATTTCTATCCAAATATTCTTACATTTAGCTTGAATTGAATTGTTTATAAGCTCGCAAAAAGCAGTAAACGTACTGATGTAACTGGCGAACAATTCATTTACAAGTCTTGAGTTGGTTGTGAGCTTTCTTTTCATTCAATAAAAGTACAGAATTTTAAATTTGTTACGGATTTTTTTTTGCTTGCTTACAACTTTAGACGAATATGACGTCGTTTTAATGACTTATATTCGGCGTTAACGAAGTTCGGAGATTTTTCATTACAAAACAAACTAAATTGGAAAACTAATTACATTAGTCAACCATTTTTTTTAATTTTCTAACTCTTTCTTTGTTTGTAATAATCTCTTTTGCTTGAATTTAACTTTATAACTATCCTAATCTATCCAATTTTTAAAATCTTTAACACGTTCTCTACTGACAATAATTTCTTGTTCTTTGTAGAAATTCAGTATTAATTTTAAACGAGAATTTGTATAGGCAATAATATCTTTTATTGCATTAATATGCACTACAAAAGTTCTGTTTACTCTAAAAAATTGTTCAGGGTTTAGTTGCTCTTGCCAATATTCTAAAGAATTATCTAATAAGTATCTTCTGTTATCTGTAGTATGAATGTATGTGGATTTATTTTCACTGTAAAAACACTCAACCTCATCAATAGGAATGATTTTTATATGCTGCCCAACTTTTATAGACAATCTTTTTTTGAATTTACGATCTACAGGGTTGATTAATAGTTTTCTAATATCATCTAAATTTACTTGAACATCAGATTGTGTAGGTTGTTTTTGCTTAAATTGATTAACAGCAGCCTCAAGTTCATCACTATCTAATGGTTTTAGTAGATAATCTATACTATTTAGTTTAAATGCTTTTAAAGCATATTCATCATAAGCAGTAGTAAAAATAATGGCAGATTTGACTTCTATTTCTTCAAAAATCTCAAAAGACAACCCATCAGACAATTGAATGTCTAAAAAAATTAAGTCTGGATGTTCATTATTTTGAAGCCAATTCAACGATTCTTCTACAGAATGCAACATTTGCTGAACATCTATATTTAATTCTGCTAACATTCTGTTTAGCCTTCTTGCAGCTGGTTTTTCATCTTCAATAATTAGTACATTCATATTATTTGCTTATTAATCTTTTTGCATTTTTATTTATAATTCTTGCTCCAATAAAAGCGGTTAAAAACGTTGCAATAGCAACTGCCCACCAAAAATCTTGCATATTTTTAACAAAACGTGTCCCAACTTCTGACCAAAAAGCACAATACAAACCAACTACAGACCAAGCCATAAAATAGTAATGTTTGTGTAACCAGTTTTTTGTCTTTTTTAAAACAGGATACATACCTGCTAAAATAGTAACTAAACTTACTATAGCAAAAAAATGAAAGATACTAAACCCATTAAAGTTTGTTATAAAAAATGACGAAATATTTAGTAACAACATATTTACAACATACGTGTAACCAACACTTTTATGAAACGAAGTACCTTTAGTGTTAAAAACAACAATTAAACCTGTTGTCATTGAAACGATAGCAAAAAATAAATGTATATATCCTATTGTAGAAAACATGATTAAAGTTGATAGCTGATTGGTTCTTTTTTATAAAAAGTGAATATTTACTTTTATTGATTCATAAACTCTTTAATTTTTCTTTCTTCCCAATTTTTACCAAATCCAAGAATATTAAAACTAAAAGTATTAAAAGCATCTAGGGCTAAAAATATTCCCCAAATAAACCAAATAGGAATATGAGAAAAACCATCATTATCAAAATGATTACTTATAACAAAATCATCAAAAATTTTAAATGAAAACTTCCATACAAAAGTTATGAATAAATTTACTAAAACGTAAGTAACCAAATGTTTGTAAAATTCTTTAATTTTTTCAACCTTTAGTTTAGCTATTTCTAATTTTTTATCTTCAAATTTTTCCATTCTTTAAAAATTTTTAGTTCGATTTTTATCTTTCTCCATCATTTCCTTTATTTTTCTCTCTTCCCATTCACTCCCAAAGCCAATTGATTTGAATCCAAAAACACCCAACCAATGAAAGAACATTCCAATTCCCCAAAAAACCCAAGTAGAATAGACACCAAAGTTAGATAGTGCATCAGAAAAAGAATCATCACTTTGCATTAATCCAAAAATAATTACACCACTTATAAATATGTTTACTATTATGTATACAATTAAGTGAACATAAAAGCCTTTAATATCTTTTACTCTTTTTTTAGCTCTTATATAGTTTTGTTCTTGCTTATAATCTTGTTGCATTTTATTAATTTTTCTCGTTCATAAACTCTTTTATTTTTCTTTCTTCCCAGTTTTTCCCAAATCCTAATAAATTAAAACCGAAAACTCCTAACCAGTGAAAAAATAAACCAAAGCCCCAACCAAGTACTGAAAACCAAAACCAATGAAAATGAGGCACATATTTTAAATTTATAAATATAATTATTGGTATTATTAAGCAATAGATAGTTAAATGAGTATAAAAACCCTTTATTTCTTTTACTTTTTTTTGAGCTTTATAATAACGTTGTTCTGTTAAAAAATCAGTTTCCATTCTATCTTCTATATTTGTCTTCATTCATATACTCTCTTAATTTTCTTTCTTCCCAATCTTTACTTAAAATAAAGTTTAATCCAAAAGTATTTAACGCCTGAAAAGCAATTCCTATACCCCAAAATAACCAGATTTTATAATTATGATAGTCAAAAAAAGCTTCATTAAAAGTATCTCCATCATTCATATCTCCCACTATAAAAATTGCACTTAAAAAAATATTTACAATAATATAAATAGCAAAATGTTTGTAAAACTTGCTTATTCTTTCTACTCTTTTACGAGCTAGAACATATTTCTGTTCTTCTGTAAATTTCTGTTCCATTATCGTAACCTTTTTTGTTTATTCTCTTTATTCATCAACTCTTTTATCTTTCTATCTTCCCAGTTTTTTCCTAAAAACACATTATAATTATTCACTTCTAAAAAGTGAAAAACTAAACCTATTCCCCATCCAAAAATTGGAAACCAAAACCAATAAAATTGTGGCGAAAATCTTAAATTAATAAATATCAAAAAAGGAATTACTAGGCAGTAAGATGCTAAATTTTGATAAAATTCTTTCAGTTTTTCAACTCTTTCTACGGCTTTTACATAGTTGCTGTTTTCTAAATCTTCTGTGTACATGATATTGTTCATTTTATATAAGAGAGGCAAGCTCACCTTAAAAGTTGTGTTGTTATTTTCTATTTTTACAGATCTATCTGTTATTAAACCATACCTGTCTGCAATATTTTGCAAACCTACTTTAGTGCTTTTACCTATTGCTTCTTTTGGGTTAATGTTATTTTCTATAATCAAATGATTATTCTCTTCGTAAATTGATACTACTAATGGTTTAGAGGATGAAACCACGTTATGTTTTACTGCGTTTTCTAATAATAATTGCAAGGATAAAGGCACTATTTTTAATTCTTGATTACTTACTGCATCTGGTATGTTAAATTTAATAGCGTCTTCAAAACGCATCCCTAACAATTGCATATATGTTCTTGCAAATTTTAATTCTTCTTGAATTGGCACTAAATCTTTATTTCTTTGCTCTAAAACATATCGATATACTTTAGAGAGTTTAGTAGTAAATTTTTCTGCTTGGTTTGGGTTTTCTCCAATTAAACTGGTCAACACATTTAAGCTATTAAACAAAAAATGTGGATCTAATTGATTTTTTAATGATTCAAACTTTGCTGTTTCTGTTTTTGCAACTATTTCTTGTTTTGTAGTTTCTTGTTTTGCAGATTTTTTCCACTCTATCATAAACTCACGTGCATGTAAAAAAGAGGAAACTGTAAAAGAGAATAATATCCAAAAAAGATGAGTCCAGATAAATTGCTGTTCAAAAAAACGTTCTTCTGGTAAACCATCAACTTTAACAAATAAAATGTAATGGATAAATATAATTGCTGGTACAGTATAGAGAACTGTAGATATTATTCCTGCCCAAACTCTTTTATTAGTCTGTGTTACCCAATCCCATTTTGCTGTAATAAAATTGTTTAATACACCTTGACCAAATGCTAAAACAAAGGTATAAAGAGCTGTTCTTAATAACGTTTCAAAAAAACCTGAAATAGTATAATCTCTTACTAGAATAAAAAGTACAAACGATATTATTAATATTATTCTTATAGATAAGAAAAACTCTTTTTTTATTTGTCCAGACGTTTGTACTCTATTTATACTATTCATGAGTTACTGTTTGTTTTAAACGTTAAATCTTTATTTCTAAAATTTAATATCTAAAGATACATTTTTATCAGAAACTACAAATTTTGCATTTTCATAACTTGGTGGTGCAAAAGCCATATAATTGTTAGAAGCTCCAAAATCTTCTAAAGGCATTCTTTGTGGTGAGAAATCCATTTTATCATTATCATTCTTGTCATGATAACAAATGATTGCATATTCTCCAGGAACTACATCTTTAAAAATAACTGTACTTTTACCGTCAACTATTTTTGCATTTGCTCCTTGAACTGGTATTTTCATAAAGTTCTTTTTATTATATAAAGCAAAACCTACTTTACCTTTATCTGATGTTACATTTACTACAGTAGCTGTAATAGTTACTTTTTCTTGTGCATTGATTGTACTTGAAATAAATAATGCTGTTACTACTAAAATTGATACTAAAAATTTCATAATATTTGTTTTTAATGATTAATTACACTACAAATCTGCAACGGAATTAAAGTTTTTAAAAGTAAAAGCTACTGAACTGTATTTTTTTACAGACGAATTGTAAAAAAGGAAGTATTTTGTACTAAAATAGTTTCAAAAAACAAGAACTTACATTAGAGAAGTGTATAATGATTTTTAATAAAAAAGCAATATATTACTAGTATTCTGATAAAATTTCAATGTAAATATCAAATTTGCTTTAATTTGATAAAAATTAGAAAAAAGTACTTCAATATTAATAATAGGAGCAAAAAAATATATACTTTTATCGCATGATTATATCAATAAGAAATATAAACCGTAATTATTTAATTCCCAGTTTACGCTGTCGCTAATACTAGTGCTTGCAGTTTAACAAAATTAATCGATTACAATACTTTTTATTTTTTATTATGACATTCTTTTCAAAAGCATATTTCAACTTTTTACATTCTCTATTTAACCAAAGTTATAATTTTGTACGTAATTCTTTTTTTCGCCCTTTTGGGGTATTTGCATAATTTAAGAATTAAGGTGAGTCCTATTCTACATCATAAAAAAAGAGTACATTTCAAAAACATAAATTAGAAAAAATCAATTACAATGAGAATTGTTATTGCTGATAAATCACACATAAAATACGCACAAATTATTTGCGATACTATAGCAGAAGCTGCTAAAGTAAGAGGTACAGGTATCGCAAAAAGAAAGCCTGAATACATTGCAACCAAAATGGAAAATGGTAATGCTGTTATAGCTTTAGATGAAGATAAATTTGCTGGTTTTTGTTACATAGAAAAATGGGGTCATGGAAAATTTGTTGCTAATTCAGGGCTAATTGTTCATCCAGATTATAGAGGATTAGGTTTAGCGAAAAAAATAAAAAAAGTAATATTTCACCATTCAAGAACAAAGTTTCCAGATGCTAAAGTGTTTAGCATAACAACAGGTTTAGCAGTAATGAAGTTGAATAGTGATTTAGGATACAAACCTGTTACTTTTTCAGAATTAACAGACGATCAAACTTTTTGGAATGGTTGTCAAACTTGTATAAATTATGATGTTTTAACAAGAACTGAAAGGAAAATGTGTTTGTGTACTGGTATGTTATACGATCCTAAAAATCAAGAAAAGAAAGCTTCAAAAAAAATAAAAGAAGGTACTTTTAAAAGATTAAAAAATATAAAACAGAACTTGTTTTTAAAAAAAGATAAAAAATGAAAAAATTAGTAATTGCGTATAGTGGTGGTTTAGATACTTCTTATTGTGCTGTTAGTTTATCAAAAGAATATCAAGTACATGCAGTAAGTGTTAATACAGGTGGTTTTACAGAAAGTGAAATTAATACCATTAAAAAGAATGCTTACAAAATGGGGGTTTCTACTTATAAAAATATTGATGCAATTAGCACTTTTTATCAAAAAGTAATTAAATATTTGGTATTTGGTAATGTTTTAAAAAATAATACCTACCCACTTTCTGTAAGTGCAGAAAGAATTATACAAGCCATAGAAATTATTGAATATGCAAAAAAAATTGGTGCTAGCTATATTGCTCATGGAAGTACAGGTGCAGGAAATGACCAAGTTCGTTTTGATATGATTTTTCAGACTTTAGCTCCAAATATTAAAATAATTACACCAATTAGAGATCAAAAATTAACAAGACAAGAAGAAATTGATTATTTAAAATCTGAAGGAATTCATATGTCTTGGGAGAAAGCTCAATACTCGATTAATAAAGGTTTATGGGGTACAAGTGTTGGTGGCTCTGAAACATTGACTTCTACTATGCCACTTCCTGAAGATGCTTATCCATCTCAAATAGAAAAAGAGGGAATTCAAAAATTAGTACTTACTTTTAATAAAGGCGAATTAGTTGCTGTAAATGGCAAATTAGATACTCCTGAAAAGTGTATAGAAAACCTAAATAATATTGCTTCTAAATATGGAATTGGTAGAGATATTCATGTGGGTGATACCATTATAGGTATAAAAGGTAGAGTTGGTTTTGAAGCTGCTGCTGCTTTAATTACCATTAAAGCACATCATTTACTAGAAAAGCACACCCTTACCAAATGGCAAATGCAACACAAAGAATATTTAGCTAGTTTTTATGGCATGCATTTGCATGAAGGACAATATTTAGACCCTGTAATGAGAAATATTGAGGCTTTTTTAGAAAGCAGTCAGCAAAAAGTAACTGGTAGTGTTTTTGCAACATTAAGACCTTACACTTTTGCTTTAGATGGTATTTCTTCTTCAAACGATTTAATGAGTGCCAAATTTGGAAGTTATGGTGAAGAAAATAAAGGCTGGACAGCTGAAGAAGCTAAAGGGTTTATCAAAATTTTAGGAAATCAAAATAAAATTTACCAACAAGTAAATAATAAATGATGTTAAACTGTTTAATTGTTCAACTGTATAATAGAAGCATTGCATACAGACTTTTAAACAATTAAACACTTACACAATTTAACAATGAAATTACAAGTAGGAATTATAGGTGGAGCAGGTTACACAGCTGGAGAATTGATTAGACTATTATTGAATCATCCAAAAACAAATATCAATTTTGTGTATAGTACTTCTAATGCTGGAAACAAGTTATACAAAGTTCACCAAGATTTAATTGGAGATACAGAAATCGAATTTACTCAAGAAATCAATGCAAATGTTGATGTATTATTCTTGTGTTTGGGCCATGGAAATTCAACTGCATTTTTAAAAGCAAATCATTTTTCTAACAACACAAAAATCATTGATTTAAGTAATGATTTCAGGTTGATAAAAGACAAAATTATTGATGACAAAGAATTTGTGTATGGTTTACCAGAATTGCAAAAAGAAGCCATAAAATCAGCACAATACATTGCAAATCCTGGTTGTTTTGCAACAGCTTTACAATTGGCAATTTTACCTTTAGCTGCTAAAGGTTTGTTGAAGAATGATGTTCATATTAATGCAATTACAGGTGCAACTGGTGCAGGTACATCATTATCTAAAACCACACATTTTACATGGAGAGATAATAATTTTTCTCATTATAAAGCTTTTAACCACCAACATTTAGGAGAAATCAATCAAACTGTAAATCAATTACAATCTAATTTCAATTCAGCTATTAACTTTATGCCAAATAGAGGAAATTTCTCAAGAGGAATTTTTGCAACAACCTATACAAAGTTTGAAGGTTCTTTAGAAGATGCAAAAAGTATCTATGAAGTATATTATAAAGATGCTGCATTTACTTTTGTTTCTGATGAAAGTATCCATATGAAACAAGTGGTAAATACAAATAAGTGTTTAGTTCAATTAGAAAAACATGGAGATAAATTACTAATAACAAGTACAATTGATAATTTATTAAAAGGTGCTTCTGGGCAAGCAATACAAAATATGAATTTAATGTATGGCTTTGAAGAAACTCAAGGACTAAATTTAAAAGCGAATTATTTTTAAGCCATTTGAAAGGCTTTAAATACTAAAGTTATTTCAGTATCTAATTATAAACAGTTTTAATTTTTGAAACATTCAAATTTTAAAACTTTAAAACAAAAAAAATGAAAGTAGCAATTATAGGTGCAGGGAGTTTAGGGCAATCTATTGCAAAAGGATTACTATCTAAAAAAGTAGTTAACTCACTTTATTTAACCAAAAGAAATACAGCTTCTTTAAATAATTTTAAAAAATACAAAGAAGTAACATTAACAGCTGATAATATCTTTGCAGTTGACAATGTTGATATCATCATTTTTGCAGTTCAACCAAAACATTTAAGTAAAATTTTAGAAAGTGTTAGATATTTACTTCGAAAAGATCAATTAATTATTTCTGTTGCTACAGGATATTCTATTGCAAAAATTGAAAACATTATAGGAGCTAAACATGCAATTATAAGGGCAATGCCAAATACAGCAGCATCTGTTCGTCAATCTATGACTTGTATTTCTTCTAACGAAAAAGGAAAAGAGCAAATAGAATTGGCAAAAACTGTATTTGATAGTTTAGGGATTTCTATGGAAATTCCTGAAGAGCAATTACAAGCTGCAACTGTAATTTGTGCGAGTGGTATCGCTTTTTGGATGCGATTAATTAGAGCTACAACTCAAGGCGCAATTCAGTTGGGTTTCGAAGCTGCTGAAGCTCATGAATTGGCAATGCAAACTTGTTTTGGTGCTGCTACCTTATTGAAAAAATCTGGAAATCATCCAGAAGAAGAAATTGATAGAGTAACTACACCAAGTGGTTGTACTATAGAAGGTTTAAACGAAATGGAACATCAAGGTTTAAGCTCTTCATTAATAAAAGGGATTAACGCATCCTTTGAAAAAATAAATCAAATTAAAACAAAATAAACCTTTAACCATGCCACTTTTTAATGTTTATCCTTTATACGATGTAACACCTGTAAAAGCTAAAGGAGTTTATGTATATGATGAAAATGATACAGAATATTTAGATTTATACGGAGGTCATGCTGTAATTTCTATAGGGCATGCACACCCAAAATATATTGAAGCCATTACCAATCAAGTAAATAATTTAGGGTTTTATTCAAATGCAATCCAAAACCCTTTGCAGGTAAAATTGGCAGATAAAATTGAAGAACTTTCTGGATGTAAAGATTATGAATTGTTTTTATGCAATTCTGGTGCTGAAGCCAATGAAAATGCTTTAAAATTAGCATCATTTCAAACAAATAAATCGAGAGTAATTTCATTTAAAAATGGTTTTCACGGACGTACATCAGCGGCTGTTGCTGCAACCGATAATGCAACTATAATTGCGCCTATTAATGCACAACAAAAAGTTACTATTCTCGATTTAAATGATATAGAATCTGCAAAAATAGAAATCGAAAAAGGAGATGTTTGTGCTGTTATTGTTGAATTTATACAAGGTGTAGGTGGTTTAGATGAGGCAACTGCAAACTTTTTTGAACAAGTAGATATACTTTGTAAAACAAATAATACGCTATTTATTGCAGATGAAGTACAATCTGGATATGGACGTTCTGGAAAATTCTTCGCATTTCAACATTACGAAGTTACTCCAGATATCATTTCTATTGCAAAAGGAATGGGAAATGGCTTCCCTATTGGTGGAATTTTAATACATCCAAATATTGAAGCAAAATTCGGAATGCTAGGTACTACTTTTGGTGGAAATCACTTGGCTTGTGCTGCTGGTTTATCCGTTTTAAATGTAATTGAAGATGAAGAATTAATCGATAATGTAAATACAATTTCTAAACACTTTGTAAAAATAGCCAAAACAATTCCACAAATAAAAAATATTAAAGGAAGAGGATTGATGCTAGGTTTAGAATTCGATTTTGAAGTTAGTGATTTACGCAAAAAATTAATTTACGATTATCATGTTTTTACTGGTGGTGCAAAAAACAAATATGTTTTAAGAATACTACCCCCTTTAAATGTTAAAAAAGAACATATCAATCTGTTTTTTGAAGCTTTGGTTAATGCTTTAGAAGAATTGATAAAAATACAAAAACGATAAATATTTTCGTAAAGAGCGCAAATATTTTTATCAAACTGTTACTGAAAACTGCAACTGAATACTGAGAACTGTAAAAATGAACACAATACTATCCATAGAAAAAAGAAATAATGTTTTGCTAACAATGGCTAGGCTTTTAGAGGAAAATAGAGCAGAAATCATCAACATTAACAAACAAGATTTAGAAAATTATAAAGGTGATGATATTTCTATGTTTGATCGATTAAAAGTAAACGATACAAAGGTTGATGAAATGATTACTGCTGCAACGCATTTGGCTTCGCAAGATGATCCTATTGGAGTTGAACGTTTTAGTTTTAAGCACGATAATGGAATGCAGGTTTACAATAAAACTGCTTCTTTTGGAACTGTTCTTATTATTTACGAATCAAGACCAGATGTAACTGTTGAAGCTACAGGAATTGCTTTTAAATCAGGAAACAAAATACTTTTAAAAGGCGGAAAAGAGTCTATAAGTTCCAATTTAAAAATTATTGAGTTATGGCATAAAGCTTTGCAACAAAACAATGCATCTACAGATTGGATTGAGTATTTGCAATTCAACAGAATAGAAACACAAGTTTTTTTAGAAAAACCTACTCAAAAAGTCGATTTAATTGTTCCTAGAGGAGGAGAAAGATTAATTGCTTTTGTAAAAGAACACGCAACCTGCCCTGTAATTATTAGTGGACGAGGAAACAATTTTGTATATGTTCATAAAGATGCTGATACAGATGTAGCTCTCGATATTATCATCAACGGAAAATCTAAAATATCTGCTTGTAATGCTGTTGATAAAGTTTTGATTGATGAAAATTTACCAAATAGAATAGATTTTGTAAATCAATTAATGTCAAAATTAAAAGTTTTAAATATTGAGGTTTTAAAAGCGAAAAATTTCTCTTCTGATGAAATTTGGTACGAAGAGTTTCTAGATTATAAAATTTTGATTGGAAAAACGGCTTCTAATAAAGATGCAATTGCAAAAATCAATAAATATTCTGGTGGACATTCATCTGCAGTTATTACAAAGAATGATGAAGTGGCAAAAGTGTTTATGGAAAGTGTAGATACAGCAGCTGTATACCACAATGCTTCAACACGTTTTACAGATGGTGGGCAATTAGGTTTAGGTGGTGAGTTAGCAATAAGTACAGACAAATTACATCAACGTGGACCAATTGGTTTACAACATTTGGTGACTAATAAATGGTATGTTCACGGAAATGGGCAGATTAGAAGTTAGAAGTAAAAAATATAGAAGTAGTGTCATTTTGAGCTTGTCGAAGAATCTCTATAAGTTAGATTTCTCGATACAATTTTTAATATTTTGCTTAAACTCAATATTAAAAATCACTCGAAATGACAGAGTAGATAAATCACACATACAAAAATCATCATTGATAATTGAATAAAAAGAAACGCATATTACTAAAAATTGGTTCAAATACATTAACAAAAGAAACCAATAATATCTCAAGAGGGAAAATTGAAGATATTGCAAATCAAATTGCAAAACTTAAAGATACTTGTGAGTTTATTATTGTAAGTTCTGGAGCAATTGCTGTTGCAAAACAATTTGTAAAATTAGAAAGTAAACAAAAAGAAGTATTTGTAAAACAGGCATTAGCTTCTATTGGTCAGCCTCATTTAATCAGAATTTATCAAGAAATTTTTAGAGAATATGGCTTGTTAAGTTCACAGTGCCTTCTCTCCTATTCTGATTTTGAAAAAGAAGAAAGTAAAACCAACATTACAAATACGATTAAAGTATTGGTAAACAACAATTATATACCAATTATTAATGAAAACGATACTGTTGCTACAGATGAAATTAAATTTGGTGATAATGATAAATTAGCAGCATTAACTGCGTCTTTATTAGAAGTAGATTTGTTAATAATTGCTACAAACACTAATGGAATATATACCAAAGAGTCTATAAAGAATAAAAGACCTGAAACAATTGCAGAAGTATCTAATTTTGAAGATTTAAAAAATGAAATTGTAAATTCTAAATCTACACATGGTAGTGGAGGAATGCAATCGAAAATTGAAGCTGCTGAAGTAGCAAAAAAAGCAAATATAGAAACATGGATTGTAAACGGTTTAGAAGACGATTTTATCTATAATGCATTTGAAAACAAAGTTCCGTTTACAAAAATAAAGTAAAACTCCTGCAAGGTTTCTAAAACTTGTAGGTAAAAAAACAAGAATACCTACAAGGTCTCCAAGACCTTGCAGGAAAATAAAATAAGAATGAAAAATTATACATCCATAAACGACATAGACAATATCAATTCTTGGATTGAAGAAGCAAAAAAAATTAAAGCAAATCCGCTTGCAAATAAAGGATTAGGAAAAGATAAAACATTAGGATTATTATTTTTCAATTCAAGTTTACGTACACGTTTAAGCACACAAAAAGCAGCCTTAAATTTAGGGATGAATCCAATAGTGATGAATGTTTCTGGTGATGCTTGGGGAATAGAGTTTGGAGATGGCACTGTTATGAATGGCAATACTGCAGAGCATATTAAAGAAGCTGCAGCTGTGGTTTCTCAATATTGTGATATAATTGCAGTAAGAGCTTTCCCAAGTTTAACAGATAAAGAAAAAGACGAATCTGAACACGTTTTAAAATCATTTGTAAAATTTGCTTCTGTTCCCATTGTAAGTATGGAAAGTGCAACTGGTCATCCCTTACAAGGTTTAACAGATGCTATTACAATCTCTGAAAACACCACAAAAAAGAAACCAAGAGTGGTGTTAAGTTGGGCTCCACATATAAAAACTTTACCTCATGCAGTTGGGAATAGTTTTGTAGAAGCCATGCAAAAAATGGATGTTGATTTTGTAATTACTAATCCTGAAGGTTATAATTTATCACCAGAAATTACGAAAAACACGCCTATTTTTCACAATCAGTCAGCAGCTTTCAGGAATGCTGATTTTGTGTATACCAAAAACTGGAGTTCTTATGATGATTATGGAAAAATTCTTAAAGTTGATAAAGATTGGATGATTACTAAAGACAAAATAGGTGATGCAAAATTTATGCACTGTTTGCCAGTTAGAAGAAATGTTGTTGTAGAAGATGCTGTTTTAAATTCTGATAGTTCTCTAGTAATTGAACAGGCTAACAACAGAACTTTTGCAGCCCAATTGGTTTTGAAAAAGATATTGGAAAGTCTATAAATCCAAATGCTGTCATTTTGAGCATTACTGAAATTAAAATATATTTTGATTGAAAGTTACTTACGAAGCAAAAATGGAGTCGAAAATATCACTTTTAATATTTCTCTATAAAGTTAAAGCTATAAAGAATTTCCTATGATATTTGTTAACGTAAGTTCGATATATTTTTTTATTTATAAATGTTATTATATTGAAAATTAATTGATTGTAATTTCGAACATTGCTGAAATCAAAATATACTTTGATTGAAAGTATCTTATGAAGTAAAAGTGTAATCGAAAAATCTCACATCTATATTAATGTGAGTTCTACATAAAGAGTTGATTTTTTTTTTGATAGAAAAAAGCAGTAAATTAAAGTACTGAATTCCAATATGCTAAAATTATCTCGCTTATGATTTCTGACACTAGAATTATTGAATTTTTTTAATCTAGACAATTTTTAAAAGAATTTGATGTTATTTTAACAAAACATAGCATTTTAGATACTTTTAAACCCAAAAAACGCAACCTAAAATCTAAAATGAGTAAAAGTGAAATAATGACTATTATGGTTATCTTTCAGCTAAAATCATATCATATTTTAAAAACATTTCTACCTCTATTATATCTACAAACATATGGATGATTTTTTTTCCTGATACAGTGTCTTTTAATCGATTTGTAGAATGACAAAAACAAGTAATACAACCTTTAGCAGTCTATTTAAACTCTTGAGTTTGGGAAAATGTTTAGGAATTTCTTTTATAGATTTTAACGTAATTAAAGTGCCTCATTACAAAAGAGAAAAACAGCATAAAGTATTCAAAAGCATTGCAGAAAAGACCTATGTAACATTAGGTTGGTTTTATGGGGTTAAATTACATTTATTTTACAATGACAAAGGTCAAATTGTTGATTTTTTAATTAGAAAAGCTAATGTAGATGACAGAAGTCCATTAAAAATAAAACCTTTCGCAACAAAATATTTGGAAATAAAGGTTATCCAGGTAAAGATTTATTTGATAAATTATTTGTAAATGGAATTCATTTAGTCACAAAATCAAGAAAGAATATGAAAAAGAAAGTACTCGAATTTATAGATAAAGTTTACTTAAGAAAAAAAGCTATTATAGAGTCTATAAATAACCTGTTAAAAACACTTACCAAATAAAATATTCAAGACATCGTTCTTTTGATAACTTCATTGGAAATTTGATAGCTGGGTTAACTGCATATTGTTTTCTTGATGCTCAACCTAGCATTAAAACAATAAGATTTTCACCTAATATCGGTGTTTCTTAAATCGAACTCACGTTTGTTATATTTACAGATTTTTAGACAAATAATAGAAGTTAAGTTTCTAAATTTACTATTTTATTTGCTTTTAATGTTCCTTCCAGATTTAGGTATTGTATAAATATAAAAATATGATTTTAAGTATTTAAAACTCATTAAATTCACCTTTAACAACTATTAAAATAATGCTATTTTAAGTCCAGTTTTAGATTTACTTCTTAATAAAGTAAGTTATTTTTGTTTTAATAAATATGAAAACTTTTGTACAATTCCTTGTAATTATTTATCCAAATGCTTTAATTTTCCACTTAAGGAATGATAAACGCACTATAATTAATTCTCTTAATACTTCATTCTCTCAATAGATTTTATTTTTGTTAGCTATACATTTCTTTAGCAAATTATCCATCCGCTCATTTGGTTTATCTGTATTTACTTTGGTTAGTATTATTTGAATGAAATGCTTGATAGATAAGTGATTTACAATTAAAAAACAAAGTCTTGATATTATAAAATTGTGCGAACTTCTAGTTTTAATAATTTGTAGCTTGCATAGCTACTAAACTATCTTTTGATAGTAATTTTTATAATGAAGTAAATACTTCTCAAAAAGGGAAATACATTTAAAAAGAAAAAATTAGATGAAGGCAAAAGATATTCTTATAAATATGTTTTAAAAGAACTATCTTAATACAAATTTACTTCTATAAATTAGCTAAATTTAAAGTGAATAAATTATCTAATAGAAAAATTGATTTTACAGGTTAAAAAGTTAAAAAAGGATTTATAAAACTTCTCAATTATTTCCTTATTTTCGACCTCATAAAACTACCCAATATTGAAAGTCTGTATAGCCGAAAAACCAAGTGTTGCAAGAGAAATTGCTAACATTCTAGGAGCCAAAACAAAACGTGATGGTTTCTATGAAGGCAATGGCTATGCTGTAACCTACACTTTTGGGCATTTATGCACACTTTTAGAACCTAAAGATTACAAACCGCATTGGAAAAGTTGGGACTTGAACAATTTACCTATGTTACCAGAACGTTTTGACACGAAAGTTACAGGAGATTCAGGTATCAAAAAGCAGTTTAATATTGTGAAATCTTTATTTGAAAAAGCAGATGTGGTTATCAATTGTGGGGATGCAGGAACAGAAGGAGAATTGATTCAAAGATGGGTCATCAACCAATGTAATTATAAAGGCGAAGTGCAACGTTTATGGATTTCCTCTTTAACAGAAGAAGCCATAAAAGACGGATTTAAGAATTTAGAATCGTCACAAAAATATGATAATCTCTATTATGCTGGTTATTCTAGAGCCATTGGAGATTGGCTATTGGGTTTAAACGCAACTCGTTTATATACGGTTAAATTTGGTGGTTACAAACAAGTATTGTCTGTTGGAAGAGTGCAAACTCCTACTCTAGCAATGTTGGTAAATCGATATTTTGAAATCCAAAATTTTAAGCCTCAACCTTATTGGGAATTGCAAACCACCTACAGAAATACGCTATTTAATTATGAAGATGGTCGTTTTCTAAAAAAAGAAGATGGACAAGTTTTAGCAGATAAAGTTGCGCAATCTGAATTCGAAATTGTTTCTGTTATTAAAAAGAAAGGAAAAGAATACGCTCCAAAATTGTTTGATTTAACAGGATTACAAGTGTATTGCAACAATAAATTCGGGTTTTCTGCGGATGAAACTTTAAAAATGGTGCAGAAATTGTATGAAATGAAAGTAGTTACCTATCCAAGAGTGGATACTACTTTTTTACCCAATGATTTGTATCCTAAAGTCCACGGAATTTTATCAAAACTAACTATTTATTCAGAATTAACACAACCTCTTTTAGGAAAGAAGATAAAGAAAACAAAACGTGTTTTTGATGATAAAAAAGTAACGGATCACCATGCAATAATTCCGACAGGAATTGAAGGAAATTTACAATACAATCAACAAAAGGTTTATGATATTATTACCAAACGTTTCATTGCCGTTTTTTATCCAGATTCTGATGTATCTAACACCTCTGTTATAGGTAAAGCTGCTGAAGTTCCTTTTAAAACAACAGGAAAAGAAATCATTAATAAAGGCTGGAGAGTTGTGTTTGAAGATAAAAATGTCATTGCGAATGAAATGAAGCAATCTGAAAATAATAAAGAGATTACTTCGTCGAAAACTCCTCGTAATGACAAGAATGTTTTACCAACTTTTGTAAAAGGTGAAAAAGGAAAACATGAACCCTCTTTTTTAGAAAAGGAAACAAAACCACCACGAAATTATACAGAAGCTTCTTTATTGAGAGCAATGGAAACTGCTGGCAAACAAGTAGATGATGATGAAATGCGTGAGTTGATGAAAGAAAACGGAATTGGAAGACCATCAACCAGAGCAAGTATTATTGAAACTTTATTTCGAAGAAAATATATTGAGCGTAAAAAGAAACTCGTTTTACCTACACAAACAGGAATTGATCTAATCAACATTATTGATAACGAATTATTAAAATCAGCTGAATTAACAGGTAGATGGGAAAAGCGTTTGAAAGAAATTGAAAGAGGGGAATTCAATGCTGGAACTTTCATCAAAAACATGAAAAAAATGGTTGATGAATTGGTGTATGAAGTACGTTCTAATTCCTCTAAAAAAAGAATATCTTCAAATGTCATTGCGAATGAAATGAAACAATCTACAAATAATAAAAAGATTACTTCGTCCTCAAGTCCTCGTAAAGACAAAAAACAAGTTTCAGGAAAAACCTGTCCAAAATGTAAAAAAGGACAATTATTAAAAGGTTCTTCTGCTTTTGGCTGTTCTGAATATAAAAACAATTGTAAGTTTAAAATTCCTTTTCAATTTTTAGAGAAGAAAATTTCAGAAAATCAAATTATTAGGTTGATTGACAAAGGTTGTACTACCAATTTAAAGGGTTTTAAAATTGATGGAAAATCCACTGAAGGTTTAGTTCGTTTTGATGACAATTTTACTTTGAAATTTGAGCCGAAGCAAAATGTCATTGCGAATGAAATGAAGCAATCTAAAAGTAACAAAGAGATTACTTCGTCGCAAACTCCTCGTAAAGACAGCATAGAAAAAATTCCTTGTCCAAAATGTAAAAAAGGAACTATTCTAAAAGGAAAAACAGCTTACGGTTGTTCTGATTATAAAAATGGATGTGATTTTATTTTCACTTTTGAAAACATCAAAAAAACAGCTAATGGTAAGCCTTTAACTAAAGAATTGGTTTTGGAGATAATATCAATGTAAAAATGAACTATTTATTACTTATTTTACTATTTATAATTGGGGTTTATGTTGAAAAACTAATTAAGAGAGTTAGAGATGATAAACTTGGTTGGAAAGTTCAGAAATTTAATAGAGACAAGATAATTTATTCGGAAAAAATAAATAACAAATGGGAAAGTATTGATATAAGAGCTGGATTTGACATAGGAACTTTTGTTGTTCATTTTGAGAATAAAACTGATTGGAAAGAATACCCTGAATGGGCTCAAGATAGAAATTTAGTTATTGAAAGAGTTCTTTTAAGATTCCCTAAAAAAAAGAACAATGAAATTGATGAAATTGGAAAAATTAAATAATTTTAAAAAAAAAGAGAAAACGAGCTATAGAATAATACTGAATTATTTTCAAAAACTAATCAATCATATTTTTTAAGTAAAATTTTTCTACTTTTTCTCTAGCCCAAGGTGTAGTTCTCAAAAATTTTAATGAAGATTTATACGTTGTATTATTCTTAAAGGCATTAATATTTAAAGAATACCCTAATTCTTCCCAACCATATTCTAAATACAATTCTTCTAAAATTGTGGCTAATTTAATGCCATGTAGTGAATTATTAGGTTGTTCTTTGCTCATTCGTAATTTAATTTTTAAGTATGATATTTGACAATTATTCAATTTTTTTCGCTGTAGCAAAATAATTAATGTCAATTTTTAAATAATTGTTTGTAGTTTTTAGCTTTTTTGTTTTCCAACTCGTTGTTGGTTTTAAATTTACAGCTTTATCATTTATATGAATCTTTACAGACATATTAAATCCATCAACTACATTATTCCATTTGTATTTTAATGTATTATTTTCAATATGATACATTAATTCTGGAATGCGAATGTCTCTTAAATATTGATCAAAAACTTTAGACAAATCTATTTTAGATTTTTTAGATAAATATTTTTCAATCTGTTGTGTTGTAACTGTTTTATGCCAGAATGTTTTATTTAGTCCTTGTAATATTTTTCTCCATTTTCTATCATTATTTATTAAATGACGAATGGTATGCAACATATTAGCACCTTTATAATACATATCTCCAGAACCCGAATTATTTACTCCATAATTACCAATAATTGGCTTGTCATTTTTAATGTTTCTTCTAGTTCCAATAACGTATTCTGAAGCAGCTTTTTTACCATAATAATAGTTTAAATATAAGTTTTCTGAATATGCTGTAAAACTCTCGTGAATCCACATGTCTGCAGCATCTTTATAAGTAATATTATTGGCAAACCATTCGTGACCAGATTCGTGAATGATAATAAAGTCAAACTTTAAACCCCAACCTGTACCCGATAAATCTCTACCTAAATAACCGTTTTTAAATTTATTCCCATAAGTTACTGAACTTTGATGTTCCATGCCTAAATAAGGAACCTCTACTAATTTAAATCCATCCTCATAAAAAGGATATTTTCCAAACCAATGCTCAAAAGCTTTCATCATTTTTGGGGCTTGTTTAAATTGTTTTTTTGCTTTATCCAGATTGTACGAAATTACATAATAGTCCATATCTAATAACCCTCCTTTACCTTTATATTTCTCTGAAAAATGCACAAAATCTCCAATATTCAAATTTACTCCATAGTTATTAATAGGATTTTTAACAGCCCAATGATACGTAGTTGTATTGTCTTTGTGCTTTTCAGTTTCAACTAAATTACCATTAGAAATGTTCATTAAATGAGATGGAACTCGAACACTAATATCCATACTTTCAACTTCATCATACATATGGTCTTTATTAGGCCACCAAACACTAGCTCCTAAACCTTGGCAAGAAGTTGCTATAAAATCGTTTCCGTTTTTATCTTTTTTCCAAGAAAAACCTCCATCCCAAGGTGCATTTTTGGCTTCTTTTGGATTTCCTTCATAATAAACAACAACTGAATTAACAGAACCTACTTTTTGCTCATCAATTAAATTTACAAAATGTGCATTTCCTTCTGAAATTACTTTTAATTCTTTGTTATTTTGTTTGATATTGGTAATTTTTAATGGTGATTGCAAGTCAATTTGCAAGACATTATGAGGCTTTAAAACTTTATATTTTATGGTGTTTTTACCTTTAATAAATTTTGTTTTTGGAAAAATCTGTATATCTAAATGATAATATTTTAAATCCCACCAAATTCTTTCTTTTGTAATAGAACCACGAAGTGTATCTTGTCTTGTAAAATTCTGATTTTGTGCTTTTAATGAGAAATTATTAAAAGAAATCAGAAAAAACAAAAGATATAAGATTTTATAAATTTTCATAGAAAAGGTTTATGGGTTATAATTTCAAATGTAATATTATTTCTTTTCTGATATCAAAATATTAACAGAATATTCATGCCTATTAATTCCTGATTTTTCAATAATTTAGCAGAAAATTAAAGAATTCTATAAATGAAAAATATAGCATTGCATACAACTCATGTAAATTTAGGAGCAAAAATGGTGCCTTTTGCAGGTTATAATATGCCTGTATCCTATAAAGGTGTTACAACTGAACATTTAACTGTTAGAAATGGAGTTGGTGTTTTTGATGTAAGTCATATGGGTGAATTTTTAATTTCTGGTAAAAATGCATTAGCATTAATTCAGAAAGTAACTTCTAATGATGCTTCTAAATTAGAAATTGGTGATGCACAGTATAGCTGTTTCCCTAATGAAGACAATGGAATTGTAGATGATTTAATCTGCTACAGAATCAAAGAGAATACATATTTATTAGTGGTAAATGCTTCTAATATCGAAAAAGACTGGAATTGGATCTTTAAATACAACGAAAAGTTTGGAGCTGATTTAAGAGATTTATCAGAAGATTATTCTTTATTAGCCATCCAAGGACCAAAAGCTGTAGAAGCAATGCAACCTCTATCTTCTTTAGATTTGGCAGGCATTCCTTTTTACAAGTTTAAAATCGGCGATTTTGCAGGTATTGAAAACGTAATTATTTCTGCAACTGGTTATACTGGTTCTGGTGGATTCGAAATTTATTGTAAAAATTCTGAAGTTGAACAAATATGGAATAAAGTTTTTGAGGCAGGTTCTAGTTTTGGCATAAAACCAATAGGATTAGCTGCAAGAGATACATTGCGTTTAGAAATGGGATATTGCTTGTATGGAAACGATATTGATGATACAACATCACCTATCGAAGCTGGTTTAGGTTGGATTACAAAATTTACTAAAGAT
The DNA here is from genome assembly GCF_002954685.1 of Polaribacter porphyrae. Classification (GTDB taxonomy): domain Bacteria; phylum Bacteroidota; class Bacteroidia; order Flavobacteriales; family Flavobacteriaceae; genus Polaribacter; species Polaribacter porphyrae. Next base: position 928,916 of record NZ_MSCN01000001.1, read on the forward strand.
TTTGTAAACGCTGATGCTTTAGCCAAACAGAAAGAACAAAAACCAGAAAGGCGTTTGGTGGCTTTTGAACTGAATGATAGAGGAATTCCTAGACAAGGTTATGATATAGTTGATGGTAATGGAAACATTATTGGTAATGTAACTTCTGGTACAATGAGTCCAAGTTTGGGTAAAGGAATTGGTTTGGGTTATGTACCAAGAGTATTTGCAAAATCTGGAACTCAAATTCATATTCAGGTTCGTAAAAAGGCAATTCCTGCGACTGTTGTTAAACTTCCCTTTTATAAAAATTTATAAAATATTGTAACATTATAAAATAAAAAAGCAGCCTTATAGCTGCTTTTTTAAAACAAATATTACTGTATCTAACTATTTCTATTTCTTAACTTATTATGGTACTTCCTTTAATAAATGTTAATTCATTTTCTTGAGATTTTACTTCTACTCTTGGTTTACCAAAAAATTCATTGATTAGCATAAAAAGTAAAAAGAAAGCTATTGTAAGCACTGTGTAATCTATAAATTCTGATGCAAAAGCTTTTAAAAAAGTAATTTTATAAAATGATAGTAACATAATTTAGATTTTTCGTTAGTCAAAATTAATAATTAATAACCTTTAACTCTTAATTATTATACGAATGGAAAAATTGTATAGGTGAAATGTTTTTTTTTATAGATAAGAAAAAATAAATAATGATTTTTATTTTAGAATTTTACAAGTTTAGATTTCATTTGATTATTTAAATAACAATAATTTATTATTACTTTTTAATAAAGTTTATTGGTTATATTGAGATGATGTCTTTTTAATCAAAAAATATATGAAGAAGTAGTTTTGGTAAACTTCTAGAACTAATTTAATTCTTATTTAATTTAAATCATAAAAAAATATCCACTGAACAGTGGATATTACATAAGATGTGAGGAATTTTATATTGAATTATAAATTTTATCATAAAATATTTTATCTTCTTTTTCTTTGATTTTTCTAATTCTACTTGATATAAATGCTAAAGCCAAGATAAAAATTAAAGAATATAATACCACATAATAAAAAGATGAGTTTAATAAAAGAGCTTTGTATAATATGATTTCAGAATAGGGATATAACATAATAATTGATTTTAGGGATGAGTAAAAATAACAATTATTTATTATTTATTCTCAAAAAAAATGTTAAATAGATGTCTTATTTAGATCAAAAAGCATTTTTTATTAGATGAATAGTATTTTGATATTCCAAAATTCAGCTTATATACTTAATTTTATTAATATTGCTGTTCTTTTAATTAAATTTTAGAAAAAAGTTTTAATTGAGTTAATTTTTCTAGGAAAAGAGATAATTGAAAATACATATATATAGTTTCTTTGTACAAAATAGAAATTATGAGAAAAACAGCATTAACACTTATTTTATTCTTTATCTTTTCACAACCGATATGTACTCAACAAAACACCTCTCCTTATGAGTGGAAATGGAAAAGAGATGGTATTTGGTTAGGTTCTGGAATCGCAGGTACTGCTTTGGGTTTATCTATTATAAAAAATAAAGAACCTTTTACAGATGCAGAAATTAATAGATTTATTATTCAACAAGATAATATTAATTTTTTAGACAGATGGGTGGCTGGTAAGTATTCTGAAACTGCAAGTAAAAATAGTGATATCCCTTTTACAATGTCATTTGCAGCACCTCTTGTATTACTTTTAGATGATGATGTAAATAACCATACAGGTCAGTTTATGGGGATGTATTTACAAGCCTTAACTACAACATCTACTTTATTTACTATATCTGCAGGAATTACTAGAAGAGCTAGGCCTTATGTGTACAATACCACTACCAAAACTTTAGAAAGTAAAAAAAGAATTACGGCTACAAGATCTTTTTTCTCTGGGCATGTGGCTGCAACTGCTACTGCTAGTTTTTTTGCAGCAAAAGTATATCAAGATTATAACCCAGACTCACCAGCTATACCTTATATTTATGCAGGTGCAGCAATTTTACCAGCAACAGTTGGTTATTTTAGAATGCGAGCAGGTCAGCATTTTTTAACTGATGTATTGGTAGGTTATGGTATAGGAGCCTTGGTTGGATATTACACACCAGTGCTACATCAAAAGAAAAATGAGTCTATCTCATTATCTCCAGTTATGGATCAAAATTTCTTCGGAGAAAATTATCAAGCTATAAGTTTAAAATATGATTTTTAAGTTTTAAAACAAGCTCTCTAAAAAGTATTTTACAGTTCATTATGAGCCCTTCAATTAGCTTCACAAAGTATTCTTATCAATTCTCAACTAAATATACTAAAAATAAAAAATCTAATTTAGTTACATTCAAATGAATTCAAATTTCTACATTACAGCTAAAACGACAGCAAAATTTACTTTTTAGACAGCCTTTAATTTCATGAAAGATTTGGGTAATAGATTTATACATTAAATCTAAAATGCATCACATCTCCATCTTTTACAATATAGTCTTTACCTTCAACTCTCATCTTACCAGCTTCTTTAACTTTGGCTTCCGATCCATAAGTAACATAGTCTTCATAAGAAATGGTTTCTGCTCTAATAAATCCTTTTTCAAAATCAGTGTGAATTACACCTGCAGCTTGTGGTGCAGTTGAACCAATAGGAATTGTCCAAGCTCTAACTTCTTTTACACCTGCTGTAAAATAAGTTTGTAAGTTTAATAATTTATAGGCAGAACGAATTAAACGTGAAACACCAGCTTCTTCTAAACCAATATCTTCTAAAAACATTTGACGCTCTTCATAATCTTCTAACTCTGTAATATCTGCTTCTGTACCCACAGCCAAAACAATAACTTCTGCATCTTCGTCTTTTACAGCTTCTTTTACTTTTTCTACATATTCGTTACCAGATACTGCTGAATTTTCATCAACATTACAAACATATAAAACTGGTTTTGAAGTAATAAACTGTAAAGATTGCACAAACTCTATTTCTTTTTCTGAAAACTCTAAAGCCCTTACAGAAACTCCTTGTAATAAAGTTTCTTCTACTTTTAGTAAAACAACCAACTCTGCTTGTGCTTCTTTATTTCCTGTTTTTGCAGTTCTTTTAACACGCTCTAATCGTTTTTGAACAGTTTCTAAATCCTTTAATTGTAACTCAATATCAATCGTTTCTTTATCTCTTACAGGATTAATAGAATTATCAACATGAATAATATTATCATTATCAAAACAACGTAAAACGTGTAAAATAGCATCCGTTTCACGAATATTTGCCAAAAACTGATTTCCTAAACCTTCTCCTTTGCTAGCACCTTTTACCAAACCAGCAATATCTACAATCTCAACTGTAGCAGGAATTACTTTTTCTGGATTTACCAATTCTTCAAGTTTTTCTAATCGTTCATCAGGAACATTTACAACACCTAAATTAGGTTCAATTGTACAAAAAGGAAAATTTGCACTTTGTGCTTTTGCGTTTGATAAACAGTTAAATAAAGTTGATTTTCCTACATTTGGTAATCCTACAATTCCTGCTTTCATTTTCTTTGTATTTAAGATAAAATATGCAAAACCAAAATTAGATTTTTGCGGTGCAAATATAAATGTTTTAAAAATAAAAAATTCCGAATTTAATTCGGAATTTTAAGCTATTTTTTTTCATCTAAAAGATTAAATCTAGTTACTCATTATGCATAAAAGCTTGTTTTCCTAACAATTCTTCTTCAGTTTCTACAATATCTTCATCAGGTACACAACAATCTACAGGGCAAACTGCAGCACATTGTGGCTCTTCATGAAAGCCCATACATTCTGTACACTTATCAGGAGCTATATAATAAATTTCATCAGAAATAGGTTCTTGGTCTTCATCAGCATTAACTTCTTTTCCGTTTGGTAAAACAACATTTCCACTTAAATCTGTACCATCTGCATATTTCCAATCATCTGCACCTTCGTAAATTGCAGTATTTGGGCATTCAGGTTCGCAAGCCCCACAATTTATACATTCATCTGTTATTATAATTGCCATAATTTTCTTTTCTGTTTTTGTACATTTGCAAGTGCAAAAATAACCCCAAAAATAGTTACAACCAAAATAAATGAACAGTATTCAAAATAGAATTGAGGCTTTCGTAAAATTAGGCACTTTTTTAAGTCAATTTTCTAATAATAAGATTGATAAAAAAGAAAATATTGAACATAATGATTTATTTTTTGATGGATTTATACATCAAATTAAATTGGCACAAGAAAATAATTCTTGGTTTACAAAAGATAATATTCTATTTGCTCTAGAAAGTTGGTCAAAAACTTTGACAGAATCCGACTTAAATGGCTTTGTAAATACAATCGATTTTGATAAACAATCAGATAAAAAAGTTGCTATAATTATGGCAGGAAATATTCCTCTGGTTGGTTTCCACGATTTTTTATCAGTATTAATTTCAGGTCATTCAGTTTTGGTAAAACAATCCTCAAGTGACAGGCACTTATTACCCTTTTTAGCAAAATATTTGGAGTATGTAGAAAAAAATTTTAAAGGAAAAATAACATTTACAGAAAAAAAATTAACCGATTTCGATGCCATAATTGCAACAGGAAGCAATAATACAGCTCGTTATTTTGAGTATTATTTTAAAGACAAACCCAGTATTATCAGAAAAAGTAGAAATTCTGTAGCTGTAATTACAGGTAAAGAAACTGAAGAAGATTTTATCAATTTAGCTGATGATGTTTTTCAATATTTTGGATTAGGTTGTAGATCTGTTTCTAAATTATATGTCCCAAAAGATTTTAATTTTGACTTATTTTTTACAGGAATGTATACTAAAAAAGATATCATCAACAATGCAAAGTATGCCAATAATTACGATTATAACAAAGCAGTATATTTGATGAGTGAATTCGATTTGTTAGAAAATGGTTTTTTAATGATTAAGGAAGATGAAAGCTACTCCTCTCCTATTGCCACTATTTTTTATGAATATTATGACAATGAAATCGATTTAAAAATAAAATTACATCAAGATAAAGAAAAGATTCAATGTATTGTTGCCAAAGACTTTATAGAAAATGAAGTTGCTTTTGGGCAAACACAACATCCACAATTAACAGATTATGCTGATGGGGTAAATACGCTTGAATTTTTATCAAAAATATAAAATTAATCCTGTCATTGCGAAGTAAAATGGAATTTTACTGTGGCAATCTCCTTTTCTGTAAAGAGATTACTTCATTCCATTCGTAATGACTAACCAAAACAAAAATGAAAAAACATAATTTTAGTGCAGGACCTTGTATTCTGCCCCAAGAAGTATTACAAAAAGCATCAGAAGCAATCATAAATTTTAATAATGATGATTTATCATTGATAGAAATATCACACAGAAGTAAACCTTTTGTTGCTGTGATGGAAAAAGCAAGAAGTTTAGCTTTAGAATTACTAGGTTTAGAAGGCAAAGGCTACAAAGCGTTGTTTTTACAAGGTGGTGCAAGTATGGAGTTTTTAATGGTTGCTTACAACTTATTAAACAAGAAAGCAGCCTATTTAAATACAGGAACTTGGTCTGACAAAGCCATAAAAGAGGCAAAAGCATTTGGAAAATTGATAGAAGTAGCTTCTTCTAAAGATAAAGGTTATTCGTATATTCCAAAAGTATATTCAATACCAGAGGATTCTGATTATTTTCACTGTACAAGCAATAATACAGTTGCAGGAACTCAAATTAAAGAATTCCCAGAAACCAATGTCCCTTTGATTTGTGATATGAGTTCAGATATTTTTTCACGTCAATTAGATTTTGAAAAGTTTGACTTGATTTATGCTGGAGCACAAAAAAATATGGGGCCAGCAGGAACAACTTTAGTCATTATTAAAGAAGAAATTTTAGGAAAAGTTGAAAGACACATCCCATCAATGTTAAATTATCAAATTCATATTGATAAAGATAGTATGTTTAATACGCCTTCAGTTTTTGCAGTGTACGTTTCTATGCTCACTTTACAATGGTTAAAAGATTTAGGAGGAATCTCATTTATTGAAGAAGTTAACAATAAAAAAGCTGCTCTTTTATATAATGAAATAGACAGAAACCCATTATTCAAAGGAATTGTAGCCAAAGAGGATAGATCTACAATGAATGCAACATTTGTTTTAACTGATGATTCTTTAAAAGAAAAGTTCGATAAAATGTGGCAAGAAGCTGGCATAAATGGTTTAAATGGTCATAGAAGTGTTGGAGGCTACAGAGCAAGTATGTACAATGCTTTGCCTTTATATAGTGTACAAGCTTTGGTAGATGTGATGCAAGAATTAGAAAGAAAAAATTAATGTAACAATTTGAAAATTTGAAGATGTAACAATTTTTAAATATTTCAATTTTTGAATATTTGAATAAAAGATGAAAATATTAGCAAACGATGGAGTTTCTCAAAGCGGAATTGACGCTTTAGAAAAAGAAGGATTTGAAGTAATCACAGTTAAAGTTGCTCAAAATCAATTGGAAAACTATATCAATAAAAATAATATTGATGCAATTTTGGTACGAAGTGCAACACAAGTTCAACAAGAATTGATTGATGCTTGCCCTTCTTTAAAATTGATTGGAAGAGGTGGTGTTGGTATGGATAATATAGATGTAGAATATGCCATAGATCAAGGATTGCATGTAATTAATACACCTGCAGCTTCTTCAAGTTCTGTTGCTGAATTGGTTTTTGCTCATCTTTTTGGAATGGTACGTTTTTTACATTCTTCCAACAGAGAAATGCCTTTAGAAGGTGATTCTAGGTTTAAAGCACTAAAAAAAGCATACTCACAAGGAACTGAATTACGAGGAAAAATTATTGGTATTATTGGTTTTGGGAGAATTGGTCAAGAGGTTGCAAAAATTGCGATAGGTCTTGGTATGAAAGTTTTAGCCACTGATAATTTTATTGATTCAGCAGACATAACTTTAGACTTTTTTAATGGTCAAAAATCAACATTCACAATTGATACTATTAGCTTTGACGAGGTTTTAAATGAAGCAGATTTTATTACATTACATGTACCTGCTCAAGAAAATTATATCATATCTGCATCTGAATTTGAAAAAATGAAGGATGGTATTGGCATTATCAACGCAGCTAGAGGAGGTGTTTTAAATGAAGTAGATTTAGTAAGTGCTTTAAAAAGTGGAAAAGTACAATATGCTGGTTTAGATGTTTTTGAGACTGAACCTACACCTGCTGTTCAATTATTAATGAATTCCGAAATTTCGTTAACACCTCATATTGGAGCTGCAACAAAAGAGGCTCAAAATAGAATTGGGTTAGAATTAGCCGAACAAATTATCAAATTATTAGGATAAAAAATCGCTTAAAGCACAATACCTAAAAACTAAAAATGGCAACAGTAAAGCCTTTTAAAGCAGTTAGACCAAGCAGAGATAAAGTGGCTCTGGTGTCTTCAAAGTCTTATGAAGCATACACTCCTGCTGAATTAGGTGCTAAGCTAGATTTTAATCCGTTTACATTTTTACATGTAATTAATCCTGGTTATAAATACCATCAAGAAGTTTCTGGTTCACAACGTTTTAAACTAGTTCATAATCGATATTTAGAGTTTAAAGAAAATAAAATTTTTATTCAAGATGAAGCTCCAGCTTTTTACATTTACGAAAGAATAGACATAAGCCATTCTTATTGTGGTATTATAGCTGCCACCAGTGTTCAAGATTATTTAGAGAATGTTATAAAAAAACATGAGGATACAATTAGTAAAAGAGAACAACTTTTTCAAAATTATTTAAAAATTACTGGGTTTAATGCAGAACCAGTATTATTAACCTTTAAGGATGATGAAACAATATCACAAATCATTCAAAATGAAAAAGAAAAAAGACCTGAATATGAATTTTCTACAACCGATAGAAGATTACACAAATTATGGTTAATTACTGATAAGAAAACTATTTCTCAAATTACAAGAGCATTTAAAAAAATTGATGCCTTATATATTGCAGATGGTCATCATAGAACTGCCTCTTCTGCCCTACTTTCAAAAAACTTAAAAGAAGAAAATCTAAAACATACAGGTAATGAGGCTTATAATTATTTTATGAGTTACTTAATACCAGAATCTAATTTAAATATTTCTGAATTCAATAGATTTATTACAGATTTAAATGGGCTTTCAGCTGATGAGTTTTTAATGCAATTAGATGAAACATTTCGCATAGAAAATAGAGGTCAACAATTGTATAAACCCTCAAAAAAACATCATTTTAGCATGTATTTAAATGGTGAGTTTTATTCGTTGTATTTAAGAAAAAACAACTACCTGTTTACTGATGCATTAAGTAGATTGGATGCAGAAATTTTATACAGAACTATTTTAAACCCTATTTTAGGAATTAAAGACCTGACAAATAATGATAGAATTTACTACGCTCAAAACAAGGTAGATTCTATCTCATTAAAAACCAAAGTAGATAGTGGCTTGTTTAAAGTTGGTTTTGGGTTAATACCTGTTACTGTTAATGAAATGAAAGAAATTGCAGATAATAATTTAAAAATGCCACCTAAAACTACTTATATACAACCAAAGTTAAGAAGTGGTTTAACAATGTATGAATTTTGATGCTGAACCAGTTTTAGCATCTTTTTAATTTAAAAAGATGAGCGTAAAAGAAAATTTAGAAAATATAAAATCTAATTTACCAAAAAATGTAATTCTTGTTGCAGTATCTAAAACCAAACCTGTTGAAGACTTGCAAGAAGCCTATAATGCTGGGCAGCGGATTTTTGGTGAAAATCGAATACAAGAAATGGCAGAAAAATACGAGCAACTGCCAAAAGATATTCAATGGCACATGATTGGTCATTTACAAAGTAACAAAATAAAATATATGGCTCATTTTGTAGACTTGATTCATGGTGTAGATAAATTAAAGACATTAAAGGAAATTAATAAACAAGCCAAAAAAAATAATAGAATTATCAATTGTTTATTGCAAGCAAAAATTGCTGAAGAAGATTCTAAATTCGGTTTAACTTTTGATGAAATTACTAATATTTTAACATCAGAAAAATTATCAGAACTTGAAAATATTACAATTGTAGGTCTAATGGGTATGTCTACTTTTACTGATAATAAAACTCAAATTGATAAAGAATTTGCATCCTTAAAAAATTACTTTCAGAATACAAAAAAGCATCAAACAACAAACTGCAATTTACATACGTTATCTATGGGAATGAGTGGAGATTATGATATAGCTATTAAAAACGGAAGTAATATGATTAGAGTTGGTAGCTCTATATTTGGTAAACGAGATTATAATCAGTAAATTTCGCCTCAAAAAGGAAAAGAAATTGTACGCTATTTTAGATATTGAAACAACTGGGGGTAAATTTAATGAAGAAGGTATTACTGAAATAGCCATCTATAAGTTTGACGGTTATGAAATTACTGATCAATTCATTTCTTTAGTAAACCCTGAAAAAACAATTCAAGATTTTGTTGTAAAACTAACTGGTATTAATAACAAAATGTTACGAAATGCTCCTAAATTTTTTGAAGTTGCAAAACGTATTGTTAAAATAACAAAAAACTGTATTATTGTTGCTCATAATTCTGCTTTTGATTATCGAATTTTAAGAACAGAGTTCCAACGTTTAGGATTCGATTTTGAAAGAAACACCCTGTGTACTGTTGAGTTAAGTCAAAAATTAATAGAAAATCAGCCTTCGTACAGTTTAGGAAAACTCACGAGAGCTTTAGGTATACCAATAACAGATAGGCATAGAGCAAATGGTGATGCTTTAGCTACTGTAAAATTATTCAAATTATTATTAGAAAAAGATACTGAAAAATCTATTATCCAGAATTCTATAAAATATTTTGATAAACGTTTAGAAAAAGAAAGACTCAAAAATTTAATTGATAAATTACCAGCTACTAATGGTGTTTTTTACATTCATGATTCTAATGGTAAAGTGATTTATATTGGTAGAGGTAAAAACATCAAAAATGAAATAAATAAACTTTTTTTAAAAAATACTAGAAGAGCTGTAAAAATTCAGGAAAGAGCAATATCTGTGTCTTTTGATAAAACTGGTAGCGAACTTTTTACACGATTAAAGTACTATTTAGAGTTAGAAAAAATCAAACCAAAATTTAATTTTAAAAGAAAATTTAAAATTACTGAAGATAATTTTAATAATGATGATTTTTTAATTATAGAAAAAGGTCGTGAAGTAGAAGAAAAAGCAATTATCTATATCAAAGAAAATAGTGCTAATAGCTATGGATATACCAATCTAGCTTTTCAAGAAAATAATATTGACATTCTAAAATCAGTTTTAACTACTATAGAAGAAAAAGAAATTGCTAAAACTATTATCAAAAACTATTTAAATAGAAACAAAGTTCAAAAAATTATTAGATTATAATCTAGTAAAAAAACTCAACTATCAATTATAAAAATACGTCAAATGACGTATTTTTTTTTATATATTTAGTCACCAACTTTGTTTTGTGTCATTAAAATATAAAAAATGAAAAAATCCGGATTATTTTGTGTTGCAATTTTATTCTCATTTTTACTAAATGCTCAAGATGAAGAATATGCTACTGGTTTAGATTTTAGCCAAGAAAAGTATGAATCTGTACCTTTATCTGCACCAATTTTAACAAGAAGTTTTACTAGACTTCCAAAAAGTTATAGCCTAAAACCTTATGCTCCTACTCCAGGAAACCAAGGTAATCAGCCATCTTGTGTTGGTTGGGCAAGTGGTTATGGAGCTAAAACAATTGCTTATGCAATAAAAAACAATTGGAAATATAACAAAACTAAAATCAACCAAAATACGTTTTCACCTTCATTTATTTATAATCAAATAAAAGCTTATGGAGATAATAATTGTAAAAGAGGTTCTTTTATAGCAGATGCAATGAAATTGATGAATAATTCTGGTATTTTAAAAAAAAATGAGTTTGGGTATAATCCTAATAACTGTACAACTAAACCAAATAGTTATGCTTTGCAAAAAGCAAGAAATAATAAAATAGCAACTTTTGAAAGATTGGCAAGATGGGATAATCCATATAATTTGGTAAGTAAAGTAAAAAAAGCCATATCAAGTAAAAACCCGGTTGTAATTGGTATGTTTAAATATGGGAGATTAAGTGGTCCAGGTGATTTATGGACGGCTCCAACTGTAGCATCTAAAGGAGGTCATGCAATGGTTGTTGTAGGATATGATGATAACAAATATGGTGGTGCTTTTGAAATTATGAATTCTTGGGGAACTCGTTTTAGAAATGGTGGTTTTTTCTGGGTAAGATATAATGATTTCAAAAACTATGTAAAAACCGCTTATGTGTTGGTAGATAACACTGGTTCCATTCCCAATAAAGTAATTAATAATAATACAACAACTACAAAAAAGTATAATACAATTTCTGGAGAAATTACATTAAAATTGAGCAATGGTAGAAGTATGCCTTCTACATTAAGTAGCGAAGCAAAAAGAAATTTTAATATTGTTAAAGCTACTAAAAACAAAAAATTAAAGACAACTTACGCAATTAATAAATCTTATAGTTCTGGTACACAGTTTAGAATCTATTTAAAAAGTAAACAAAGAGGTTATGTTTATTTAATAGGTTATGGAGGTTCAGATAAGTCTGTAAACAAGTTGTATCCTTTCGAAAACTTTAGCCCATTTTTTAATTACACTAATAGTGAAATTGCAATACCTAATGAAGATTATTATATAGAGTTTGATAATAAACCTGGGCAAGATATACTTTGTGTTTTATACAGTAAAGAACGTTTAGATATTAATAGCATCATTAGTAAAGCAAAATATGGCCCTAGTGATTTTGTTGCTAACATAAAAAAAGCATTGCAATACAAAACATTTAAAGGCAATGAAGTTGATTTTAATACTAATAAAATTGCTTTTAACGCATCTTCATCATCTTACACTTCGAAAGTAGTGCCTATATTTATTTCTGTTAATCATCAATAAAAAAATATGAAACTTAAACTATTTATTCTTTTTCTTCTTTTCGCTTCAAGTTTCACGCTAGTAAGTCAAAATAATTATGTGTATCAAGAAGAATTTTATAATCAAGGAACTTGGACAAAAGGGAATGATGATATTAGAGAACTTAAAGTTAATAATGGTAAATACTATTTTCAACATAAAAAAAATGAAGGTAGTAGGCATATAACTACAAGGTCTTTTACGATTGATTTTAATCGTAATTTCGAGATTGAAACATCAATTTTAAAAGTTTCTGGAGTACAAGATTATGGAATGTCTTTCTTATTCGATTATAAAGATTCAAATAATTATACAGAATTTGGAATTACATCTACAGGTTATTATAGGGTAGCAGAAACTAATAGTGGTACATATAGAAACATAAAAAGTTGGACCAGTTCTTCTAGTGTTAAAAAAGGAAATTACGCTACAAATAAATTAACAATTAAAAAGATTGGCAATAGAATTACTTTCTATGTGAATAATGCATACATGTATGGTATGGATTTTAAATCTTTTAAAGGTAATAAATTGGGTTTTCTTTTATATAAAAATCAAAAAGTTGCTATAGATTATTTTAGAGTAAAATATACAGATGTTGCTACAACTAACACTGTTACAAAAAATACTAATTCTAAAACCATTCTTTTTGAGGGTTTTAATAATAATGATAATCAATGGTCTATATCTAACACAGAAAATGTTAGACTAGCAATAGAAAATGGCAATTATAATATTAATCATAAAAGAGAAACTGGAGGCTGGGCAACTACTATAAAAAAATATATAAATACTTCTCGAGATTATAGAATTACGGCTCAAATAAAAAAATCATCAGGTATCCAAAATAATGGTTATGGAATTACTTTTGGAAAAAAAGACAATAATAACCTAAATAATTTTTTAGTTTCTGGTGATGGTTCTTTTAAAGTTGTAAAATTTGATAATGGTACTAAAACTACAGTTAAAAACTGGACAAAATCTAGCAAAATAAAAACAGGAAATGGAGTTTATAACTACTTAAAAATAGAGAAACAAGGCACTGCATATAAGTTTTTTATAAATAGTAATCTAGTACATACAAGTTACAGTATAAAATCTTATGGTGATAGTATGGGGTTTATTCTTTATGATAGGCAAGCAATTTCTGTTGGTTATGTTAACCTTGCTTATATTGATAGTAAAGGTTCTACTACAATTAAAAAAAGCACCAATTCTCATGTTTCTAAAGAGACCATTATTTTTGATGGTTTTACAGACAATAAGAACAATTGGTCTACTACTAAAAATCAAAATATAGAGTTAGACGTAAAAAATGGAAACTACTATATAAACCATAAGCGAGAAAAAGGTGGTTGGTCTTCCACATCAAAAAAATACATAAACACTTCAAGAGATTTTAAAATTCTTGCAGATATAAAAAAAGAAAGCGGAATTTTAAACAATGGTTATGGAATTGTTTTTGGAAGAAAAGATTCTGATAACCAAAATTTATTTTTTATAAATGGTAATGGTTCTTATTCTATTAACAAATTAAAAAATGGTAAGAATAACTATTTAAAAAATTGGGTTGCCTCAAATTCTATAAGAAAAGGAAATGGTGGTTATAATGTTTTAAAAGTTGTAAAAGTAGGTTCAAAATTAGAGTATTACATCAATAATGTAAAGGTATACACAGATTATAATCCAGAGTTTTTTGGTGATAGACTTGGTTTTATTGTCTATGACAGACAAAAAATTTCTGTTGCTTATTTAAGCGTTGGCTATTTAGACAAGAAATCAACCGTAAATTACAACAAAACTAACATTGATAATATCGAAAACTACTCTTATAACAATAATGGTTTTCAATTTAGTGAACAATTTATAAACACTAACAACCCTTGGTTTATAGGAAGTGATGAAAAGAAAGATTTTAAAATAAAAGATGGTAAATATTACCTAAATCATAAAAGAGATGAAAAAGGGTGGGCAACATATCTTAATAATGACATAGATACAAGTAAAGATTTTGAAATTGAAACCAAAATTGATAAAATTAGTGGTAAAACTAACTATGGATATGGTTTAATTTTTGGTAAAAAAGGTAGTAGTGATTTTCGATTTTATATTTCGTCTAATGGCTATTATAAAGTATCAAGAATGATTGATAATAACGAAGAAGTTATTCAAAAATGGGTAACAAGTAGTTATGTAAATACTGGTAATCTAAAATCGAATACATTAAAGGTAAAAAAAGAAAATGGCTATTATAAATTTTACATTAATGGTAGTTATGTATATCAAATGGAGTTTGAAAATTTCTTTGGTAACGATCTTGGTTATGTAGTTTATAATAATCAAGAAATTGCTGTTGATTATGTAAGAGTTAAATATTTAAATCAAAATAAAACTGTAGTAAGAAATAATAAAATACTTAACTTACCATTAAAAGAGAATTTTTTAAGTAATAATAATGGGTGGGCTACTGATAATGTAGAGAATTACTCTTCAAAAGTGAATAATGGAAAACTAACCATCCATAGAAAAAAAGAAGGTGGCATTTTTATAAGTAAAGATGTAAACATAAATACCAATAAAGACTTTATCATAGAAACTTCTATAAGTAGAGAAAAATCTGGAGCTACAGGTTTGTATGGGTTAACGTTTGGAAGAAAAAACTCAAGCAATGAATATACATTCTTAATCAGTACAAATGGCAGTTATATGTTTAGAAAGTTTGATAACAATAATTACGTTAAAATCATTCCATTTACTCCAAATAAGGCAGTAAAAACTGGTATTTCACAAAAAAATAAACTAAAGATTGTAAAATCTGGTAAACTCTTACGTTTTTATATCAACGATAAATATTTAAATGAAGCTACTTTTCAAGAATTTTATGGAAATAAAATAGGATTTACTGCATATCATGAACAAAAAATTGCTGTTGATTATTTAAATATTAAATACCAAACAGATAGTTATAACAACCCACCACTTGTAGTAATTTCAGAACCAGATGTAGATGTAAAAAGAGGATTCAAAATTGTAAAAACAAAGAAAATTAAAGTTAGAGGAAAAGCAACAGATAAAGATGGTATTTATGAGGTTCTAATTAACGGTATAGATGCACAAGTTTTTGAAGACGGTTCTTTTGTAGCGAATGTACCTTTAAAAATAGGTAGTAATGATCTTGTGGTTAAAGCCACTGATATTAAACAAGCATCATCAACCAAAACATTTAGAATAAAAAGAAAATCACCACAGGTAGATATTGTAAACCCGAATATAAATCCAAATGTAAATCCTGTTGCTAAACTAGATATTGGTTTTGGTAAATACTATGCTCTTTTAATTGGGGTTAGCGATTATAATGATGCCAGTAATGTACCAGATTTAGAAGGTTTACCTACTAAAGATGCACAAGACTTAAAAAATGTATTGGTAAATAAATACAATTTTGAAAATGAGAATGTTATAATGCTCAACAATAGTCCAACAGAAAATCAAATATTGAGAGAGTTTGTAAAACTGAAGAAAAAGATAACTAATAAAGACAATGTTTTAATCTTTTATGCAGGGCATGGTATTTACGATGAAGCCACAGAAACTGGTAGTTGGTTACCTTCTGATGCAGATCCTGAATATGGACTAAATATGATTAGTAATTCAACTATAAAAGATTATATTAAAGGAATAAACTCCAAACATACACTACTAATCTCTGATGCCTGTTTTAGTGGATCAATCTTTAAAACAAGATCCTACAAAAATGCACCTAAATCTATTACTAGAAAATTTGAATTGCCAAGTAGAAAGGCAATTACAAGCGGTACTTTAAAAACAGTACCAAATAAAAGTGTATTCTTAAAATATTTAATAGATCGATTAAATAAAAATACATCACCGTATTTAACAGCTCGTAAAATATTTGATAATATAGAAGAGCCAGTAATGAATAATAGTAAGAATGTACCTCAATATGGAACCATTCAAGAAGTAGGTGATGAAGGTGGAGATTTTATTTTTATCAGAAGAAACTAATCAAACTTCCAATTAAATTTAATACTTTAGCTCTTGAATCAATTATGAATCAAGAGCTTTTAATTTTACAGTTTCAAAAAAAGGATGTTAAGGCCTACGAAAAACTATATAACATGTATTGTGATAGTATTTCTGGTGTTATCAATAACATTGTTAAAAATGATGCTGTAACCCAAGAAATTACTCAAGATGTATTCATAAAAGCTTGGAATAAGGCAGATACTTACTCTTCTAAAAAAGGTCGTTTTTTCACTTGGTTGCTTAATATAGCTAGGAATGCTGCTATAGATTATACTCGATCTAAAAAATTTAAACAAAAAAAGCAAAACCTTAATGCAGATTTTTTCGTAGATATATTAGAGAGCACTAAAAGTTTAGATAGTGAAACAAATACAATTGGCTTAAAAGAGTTTGTTACCAAACTAGGCGATACTTGTAAATCTGTAATTGAACTATTATACTTTAAAGGATTTACTCAAAAGGAAACATCAGAAGAATTAGACATGCCTTTAGGCACAGTAAAAACAAGAAATAGAACTTGTATAGGCGAATTAAGAACTATGCTTGGCGTTTAAAAAATGGATAGTAAAAATTACATAGCATCTGGAATACTGGAACTTTATGTTGCAGGTGTACTTTCTGAAAAAGAAAATCAGGAAGTATATGAAGCTATGCAAAAATATCCTGAAGTAAAAGCAGAAGTTATATCCATTGAAAATGCAATTGTACAATTAACTAAAGCTTCAAAAACTGATAGCCCCTACTCTTTTGCGGATGTGCAAAATCAGTTAAAAACTGATGAACCAAAAGTAATACCAATTGCGAAACCAAAAACGAATTGGATACAATACTCTGGTTGGGCAGCTTCTTTATTAATCGGTTCTATCTTAATTTGGACACTTTCTCAAAACAACCAATTAAAAGAGCAAGTTGCTACAGAAAGACAACAATTAGAAGCACAAATAGATAGTGCTTCAACCAATTTAGCTGCAGCAGAAAAACTAATTGAAGTTTTTAGAGATAAAGACATAATCTCTGTGCCATTAGCAGGTCAGAAAGTATCACCAACATCGTACGCAAAAGTATATTGGGACAAAAAAACAAATTCTATATATCTAGATGCTAAAGGTCTACCAGAGCCACCAAAAGGAAAAGTATATCAGGTTTGGTCTTTAAAATTAAGTCCATTAACACCAACAAGTTTAGGTATTTTAGACACTTTTACAGCAGATGCTAATAAAATTTTTACCATCACAAATGCTAACGAATCTGAAGCATTTGGTATTACTCTAGAACCAGCAGGTGGTAGCAAATCACCAACTCTAGAGCAATTATATACTTTAGGTACTGTATCTTCTTAAAAATATTTTTAACTTTATTCCAATAGTACAAATGACTTATTTGAAATGATAAGTATTTATTTTTAATATAAACCTATCTAAATTAAAAAATTTATACCTAACTCAAATTTATTACAATAAAAAAGCATCAATATTTATATTGATGCTTTTCCTTACTTATTCACAGCAAAAATTTCTTTTAACTGCTTTACCATGTTACCATTACCAGAAATAGTAATCTCGCCAATTTTATCAGCGATTTTTTCTACATACTCCATTTCTTTTAACTTGAACAACATTTCATTGTCTTCCATTAATTTGGCAGTATTTAACAAACTTCTAGTAGAAGCTGTTTCCTCTCTTCTAGTAATTACATTGGCTTGTGCTTGCTTCTGCGCAATTAAAACTTGATTCATAATGTTGCGTTAGGGATTGAAACGACATCCTTTTTTATTGCTTTTAAATTAGCGTCATTGCGAATGAAATGAAGCAATCTTTTTCTAAATAGAGATTGCCACAGTTTACTTGAGGTAAACTTCGCAATGACACCAAAAAAAGATATAGTGTAAAGCCCGACTTTGGTCCTGAATGCCTTCAGGATAAAGGAACGCCCAAATATTACTTATCCATTCTTACAATTTTTGGTGTAAATGTGCCTAACACCTCTACCAGTTCTTGCTGATTTGCCATCACTTTTTTAATGTCTTTATACGCCATTGGTGCTTCATCAATTCCACCTCCAATTAGTGTAACATCGTTCATTTTTAACTGATGTTTGATATCACTTTTTGTAAACTTTTCTTTACACTTTCTGCGAGAATGTTTTCTACCTGCTCCATGTGAAGCCGATTGCAAACTCGCTGAATTTCCCAAACCACGAACGATAAAACCTGGTGCTGTCATAGAGCCTGGAATGATACCCAACTCCTTCTTTTTTGCTGGTGTTGCTCCTTTTCTATGCACAATGCATTCTTTACCATTTACGTTTTCTTTCCAAGCAAAATTGTGATGATTCTCAATTTTTGCTACAGGTTTTGAACCTATTAATTTTGCAATTCTTGAGTGAATATCATCGTGACAAGCTTTGGCATAATCGCCTGCTAAATTCATTGCTTGCCAATATTCTTGACCATCGTGCGTATTTAAATCTAACCAAGCCAAATGCTGCACATTTTTTGGTAAATGGCATTGTTTTGTTGCCAAATACGTGTAATGTTTTGCAATATTTGCGCCCAAACCTCGTGAACCACTGTGTGATAAAACCCCTATATATTCGCCAGTTTGCAATCCGAATTCATTGTTGTTTTCTGTGATAGCAACTGTACCAAATTCTACAAAATGATTTCCACTACCTGAAGTTCCTAATTGTTTATACGCTTTGTCTTTTAAGCGTTTTATCAACGGAATTTCTGTAAACTCATCTCTATAAAATATTTCGTTATCGTGCTTTTTGGAGTGTGTTTCATACATTCCAAATTTGGTATGATCTTTTAAAATATTTTCAAATTGATGTTGTTTTCCTTTCAAAAATGAAACCGGAATTGGATAAACCGTCAAACACATTCTACAACCAATATCTACACCTACTCCATAAGGAATTACTGCATTATCTGTGGCTAAAACTCCGCCAATTGGCAAACCATAACCATAATGTGCGTCTGGCATTAAAGCACCTTGCACAGCAATGGGTAATTTTAAAACATCATACAATTGATACTTTGCTTGTTCGTCAATTTCATTTTCGCCATAAATAGAAAATGGAACTCTAGTGTTTTTTAATTGATGCATTTTTACTTCAACTGGTTTTACCAAACCTTCTGCAACTTTTCCCCAAATGGCATTTCCTTGAAACTTTTCTGGAGCTAATAAAACTTCTTTGGCTTCTTCTAAAATGCGCTCTTTCGCTTCTCTTTTTCTGTATCTATTAATTTGCCCTAAAGCAATATTGATACTATTATTCTTTGGAAAGCCTAATTTTATTAGGTCTTTTCCTTTTAATTTATTTCCCATGATTTTAAATTGAGATGTACAATTCTATAGAACTCAACTTTTGATTGATTCTATAACTCTTAATTTTTAATTCGGAAAATCTTTAGGAAATGACCATAAAAAAATCCGAAATTTTACAACTTCGGACTTTTCATATATAATAGAATAATGCTATTTGTATTTGTGAAAGTCGCGAAGTAAACAAGAAACAAAACCTAGTTCTGTTTGTATGCTTTTGTTTAATAGATATTTGAACATTTTACTTCGTTTTTTTAGGCTGAACTTGTTTCAGCATCTGTTATTATTTGTTGCTTAATTGCGATGCAAACCTAAAACGTATTTTTGAATTACACAAATAAAATTTTAATTTATTTTTCTGATAATCAATGTTTTAAATAAAAAATAGACAATAAATTTCCTATCTGCTTTTTAGCAGAGTATGAATTTTGAGGTAACCCTTTGATTTTGTGATATGTTTTTAAAAACTACACTTTGTATTGGCATCTAAATTATTTTCAAAAAAAACGTCCAAAAAAATGAATTTTTGGACGCTCTTGCTACTTTTTATAATTTCTAATCTAGAATATACACTGAAACAGTCGCAAAATGCGTCCTTTTTTATGTTCTTTATATATATTCATAGATTTAATTTTATATTCTTTGTTAATAGTACATTGCAAATATGCATGATTTTATAGCTATTATCCAAACTTCATCAGAAAAAAACTATATTTCTTTCTAAAAAGATTTAATACATTTGCTTTAACTGTTTAATTACAATCCCAACTATAATGAAACAACTTATCATATTTTTACTTTTAGTTATCATTTTTATAATCGGTTATGGAAAATATAGTAACTACAAAAGGTATAATTCACCTGAAGTTGATTATAAAGCAAAAAAAGCTATTGACGTAAACTATCACAATAAAGAAATATTATTTAATTATTATGAATCAATTGAAGATTTAAACAGTTACATAATGTTGAAATGGACTGTAAATGGCATTGATGTGAGAACTCCTGAAGATGATGATACAGCTACAGAAAATGCTGTTAAAAATTATTCTAAAAAGCTAGGCAAGATACAGTTTTACGAAACTCTATTAAACAAATCTTTACAGCTAAAAGAGCAAGGTTTAACTAATAAAGAAATTAAGTTTTTGGAAGATAATGGAATAGAATTAGCTACTTACAAAAAAAACCAAAGAGTTGAAAAGATAAAAAAGTTATTCAACTCTAACGTAAAGTTATATAATGGCTCTAAAAACGCTATTATTTATGAAGTCCAAAAAGAGTTAAATAAAAAAGGTCAAGAAATTACTATTGATGGTGTTTATAGAATTGAAACTTTTAATGCTATTAAGAAATTTGAAACTGATAATAATCTACTTGCTGACGGATATTTAGATGACTTAACACTTGAATTGTTGTTTCAGTAAACTTATTAACTAAAAATAATAATTTATTGAACACTCTATTTTTAAAAGTGAAAACACCTTTTTATTTAGCGAATATTTTTTGAAGTGTTTTGATTCTTTGAATTTTGCCAGTTTTAGTTTCTATGAAATGCTTTGCGAAATAGATTTCTTTAGGTTTTTCGAATTTTGATAGTGAATTTAAATTTCTAATTTTGTTTAAAAGAGATTTCTCTTCTATGCTTGAAATGACATCTTCCAAAATTAAAACCAATTTCTCACCTAATTTTTCGTCTTTAATTCCTACCACAAAAAATCGATTTTTAATTATTTTTATTAGCTTTTCTTCAATTAATTCTGGATGTAGCTTTACACCCCCAGAATTAATTACATTATCAAAACGTCCTAGCCATTTGAAATGCGTATCTGACACGAGTTCTATAACGTCGTTGGTAAACAAAACTTGTTCTGCTACTTTTGGTGCATCAATAACCAAACAATTTCTTTGATCTTTGTAGATTTTTACATTTGGTAATGTTTGATAAAATGAGACTAAATCAACTTTATTTTTTTCAGATTTCTCTATTTTAGATGATGTAAAAACTTTGTTGTTATTAAGTTGTTTAGCTGCAATGTGAGTAATAGTTTCTGTCATACCATAGGTAGCAAAAATAGCACAACCACTATTTTGAATTTTTGCTTGTAATTCTTTAGAAACTACTCCTCCACCTACAATCAATTTTTTGATAAAATGTAATTTGTCTATTGAATTTTCTAATTGTAATGGCACCATCGCAGAAAAATCATATTCCTTTTTAATATTCTCTAAAGGACTAGAATTCGCATCAATAATATCTAAATGCCAACCTAAAGTCAAAGCTCTTATTAGCATCATTTTACCTGCTATATATTCTATTGGTAAACACAATAAGGCTTTTGTATGCTGTTGAACATCAAAGTACTTTCCTGTTGCTAGAGCAGAGTTTATCATCTGTTTTTTTTGCAATACTATCGATTTTGGTGTGCCAGTAGAACCTGATGTTTTTACTAAAATACTATCTTTATCAGAAAACCAATTTTCTAAAAAATGATGAATATCAGTAGCAAAATTGAGAGTATAAGTCAGAATTTGATCAACTGACAAAAAGGAACGCCCATTTAATTGAAAACTTTTATGAAATTTATTATGCTCCAATTTCATCTAAAACTCTGTAGTTTTCCTTCATATTAATAGGTCTTTCTATGCTGCCTGTTAACTTTTCTTTCCAGTCATTCCATTTGTATTTTTTTGCAAAAATGAAGATTAAAATAGGGAAAATAACAAATACAGGCACATAAACATCAACTCCTAAAGCAGGTTCTGATAAATCAATTAAAATTGAATCTGTTTGAAAAACGGTATAATCTGCAGTAACTAGTAGTGCTGTAATTAAGTTGTTTGCTGCATGAAAGCCAATCGCGAGTTCCAAACCTTCGTCCATTAAAGTTATGATGCCTAAAAATAGACCTGTACCAATATAATACACTAAAAGTTCATAGCCCATTTTAGCAACTTCTGGGTTTGCTATATGCAATAATCCAAAAACAACAGATGTGAAAATTAAAGGGAATAATCTATTTTTAGTAGCAATACCTAGACCTTGCATTAAATATCCTCTAAAAAAATATTCTTCGAAACTAGTTTGCAATGGTATTAAAATAACACCAATTAAAGCTAATATTAAAAACTTATCAAGGTTAAAATTCCATTGGTAATTTTCAGGTGATATTGTATAATCTATCACTAAAAAAAGAACTGTAATCGTTCCCCAAAGCAAAAAAGCAACAAATATACGTTTCCAATCTGTTTTTTTTCTTGATGTAGTTAATGATGTTAATGTTTGTTTATGTACAACTTTTACCCAAAAAAACAATGCAGCTAAACCAACTGCAAAGTAAGCTAGGCTTTCTGCTAAAAACCAATTTGCTCCTTTTTCAGCTATTTGATTTTTCATAAATTCATCCATATTAAAATCTGGATCTAAATTTTCTAGTACAATTAATCCTATAAAATTTAATGCCATAAATCCAAAAAACAAACCTGCAAAAATTACATATTTCCACATTCCTAATTCTCCTTTAAATCCTTGCTGTATATAATTCATTTTTGTTTTTTATCATTTAGTGTATTATTGAATATCGAGGTTCCAACTTAAACTGGTATTGTAATGTAATGCCCCATTTTTTACTTCTAATGGACTGACTACATTATTAGTAAACAGACTACCTGTACCCAAACCTTGTGGTAATTTACTTTGCAACGAATGTGTAAATTGAGCTATTGCATTCAACCCAATATTACTTTCTAAAGCAGAAGTAATCCACCAATCAATAGCATTATTCTCTGCAAATTTAATCCATTCTTTACTACCTGCAAAACCACCTACTAAACTCGGTTTTAAAATAATATATTGTGGCTTAATCTCTTTGATTATTTTCTCTTTATCTTCGGATGAAAATACTCCAATTAATTCCTCATCAAGTGCAATTGGCAAAGGGGTTTTACTACACAATAGTGCCATTTCTTGAAGCTGCCCTTGCTTGATTGGTTGTTCTATAGAATGTAAATCTAAAGCTGCTAACCTCTTTAATTTTTCTAAAGCATTATTTGGAGTAAAAGCTCCATTTGCATCAACTCTTAACTCAATTTCTTTGGCTGAAAATTCTTTTCTTATCGATTTTAGCAATTCAATTTCTGCATCAAAATCTATAGCACCAATCTTCATTTTTATGCACGTAAAACCAGTTTTTAATTTTTCTTTTATCTGGTTTTTCATGAATTGTTTTTCTCCCATCCAAATTAATCCATTTATAGATATAGATTCATTTCCTTTTGTAAATTCTGATGGAAACAATTCAAATTTATGAGTACTTTTTAATGATAAAAAAGCCTGCTCTAAACCAAATTGAATTGAAGGAAAATTGATTGTTTGAGCCAACAACTTGTTTAAACCTTGATTGATGTTTTTACAAACCCAGCTTAATTTTTCTTCATAATTAGGTACATCATCTGCACTTAATCCTCTAAACAAACCTGTTTCTCCAATTCCTGTTTTACTATCTTTCTTTAAAATAATAAACCAAGTTTCCTTGGTTCTTAAAACCCCACGTGAAGTGCCACTTGGGTTTTTAAAATTAAGGATGTATTTTTTGTATTCGGCTTTTATCAAAAGTATTAATTATTGCTGTTCTACAAATTCTTTAAAATTAGTTAAATATTGTGTGTCTTGCGTTTTAAATGTTCCTTTAAAATAAGGAAAAAGACAAGACATAATATATGAATGACTTCTACAAGTGGCATTTAAAATAATTTTGGTTTTTCCGTTTTCTTCTGAAAAAAGGTAATCATTTGTTTTTAGCATATTTTCTGCATCATAAAACAATGTAACTTTTTCATTAGGTACATAAGCCATAACTTTTTCTGTCATGGTAATTTTTTCACCTTTATTCTCCAAAATGATTTTATACTCACTTCCTGTAATACCAATATTCTTATTAATGGTTTCTATCTTTTCAATTTCTGGAATCCATTTTTTTGCATTCTCTTGATTATTAAACTCTTGAAATACTTTATTTAAAGATTTATTTACAACTACTTCTGTAGTGTAATTGGTTTCTTTTACAAATAAACCTGTAGCAAAAAAAACAATGGATAATGCTGTTATAATGCCTAGTATAATTTTTATTTTTCTCATTTTATATTTAAAATATAGTGTTTCCAACTGCAAAAAGAATAGCGAATAAAAAAGTACTCAAAGCTACTTTCTTTAATTCTTTGTCTAATTTTGCGGATATTTTATTATTTGCTACTGTTTTTACATTCAACATTAAAGGGACAAATGCAACTAAAAATAAGATTTGCAAGGGAGAATTATAATCTGATAAAACAAAAATCAATGCTGAAATTAACGCTCCAAAAATTAAAAAATAATGATATTTTTTTGCTTTTTCTGTACCTAATTTTACAACCAAGGTATTTTTATTGTTTTTTTTATCTTCTTCTCTATCTCTTAAATTATTTAAATTTAATACTGCTGTACTCAACAAACCGATAGAAATTGCAGGTAAAAATATTTTGAAATTGATTTGTTTGGTGTATAGAAAATAACTACCAACAACACTCAATAAGCCAAAGAATAGAAATACAAAAACATCACCAAAACCAGAATATCCATAAGCAGAATTACCTACAGTATATTTTATTGCTGCTGCTATTGAAGCTATTCCCAAGAAAAAGAATAAAATAGAATACCCAAAATTATTTTTACCAAAAGCAACATATATCAATGTCAAAGCTATAATTAATGTAATTATTGTTGTAACAAACATTGCTGTTTTCATTTGTTTTGGAGTAATTGCACCAGATGAAACCATGCGTGCTTCTCCTGTTCTATTTTTATCAGATCCTTTTATTCCATCACCATAATCATTAGCAAAATTTGATAAAATTTGAAAACCAATTGTGGTTAAAATTGCTAGCCAAAAAATTGAAGTAAGCCAAGGGATTCTTATTATTGATTCTTCAGTTAAAACATCATTCAGACCTAAATAAGATCCAACAATAATACCAGAAACAGATAAAGGTAATGTACGTAAACGTGCTGCTTTTATAAAACTTTTTACATCCATGATTTTTTGCTTATTTCCACTTTATACAAAGCATGATTGTAAATTTTTATAGCTTCATTGTACTGCAAACAGGGTATAGTAATTTTACCAGATGCTGTTTGCAAAATAATATCAGCAACATTGCTCTTTTTCTGAAAAAAAGTTTGTTTTAATTTTATATTCTGTACTTTAAAAACTTCTAAATAAGTAGCATGTGTTTCTAGTAAACCTCTACCAACTAATAATAAAGAATCCGTAATTTTATAAAATCTCTTCTTTAACTTTTTTCTAATTAAAAAAACAAATAAAGGAACTGTAATTATTGTTGAATAGAAAATTTCTAAATGAGGATGAAGAAAATAAACACCTATGTATAGAGCGATTAAAAAGAGAAAAGAAAAAATATAAACTCTTTTTTTATAATAAGAATCTGGGTATTGTTTATTTTGAAATTCTACTTCTTCAAAATCAAATAAACTAGATTTTATTGTAGCAACTTGATCTTTTTTACAACCAACAATTTTAATTAATTTATTTTTCTTTTTATTCAATTTACCACTTACAGCTTGTTTAAAAGTTATAAATGAGATTCCTATAATACGTTTTATAGGGTTTGTAGAAACTGTAATATTTTGTACTTTTTGCTTTTTTAATACTATTGATTTTTTTGTAAATAAACCCTGATTTATTTCAAAAGAATCATCATTTAAATAAGCCACCAAATTAAAGTGAATTAAAAATATTCTAACAAAAGAACTTATTAAGGCTGTAATTGTAAGTATAATAATTAAGATAAAAACAACAAAAAAACTTGTTGATACTGCATCTGTACTTTCTGATATAAAACCATCTAAAGATTCTGTTCTGCCTAAACTATCTGCAATTTGTTGTATCTGTTGAAAAAAACCTAATACCAATGCCAAAAATAAAAAGAGGTTTTGAAGGTGATTTTCAGTTAAACTTACTTTAAATAATTCTTTCACAGAAATTTTAACTAATGGTTTTCTATCAAGTTCAGTAAATGTTTTAGTATCTAAACTACTACTATTTGATATAATTTCTTTTAATGCCTTTGCCTTATCATAAGATAATGCTTTGATAGATATTTCTGATTTTGTAGAGCCAGCTGTTTCTATACTTACTTCAAAAACATTAATAATTTGTTGAATTATATTTTGTTTAAAGTTGATATTTTGAATTCGATAAAAAGGAACAGATGTGTTCGTTTTTTTTAAAATTCCTTGTTTTAAGATAAATTCTTCTCCATCGATTTTGAACTGAAAATTTTTATAAATTAAATAAGCTCTTACTAAAAGAAATATAAGAACACTAACTAAACCTAGATAAAAGTAATTAGCACCTACATTAGAAATCTTTGAAAAATCTTTTAAGATAATGAATAAGAATATCCAAGTAAGCTTTATAACTCTATATATTAAATTGATATAGATTACTAAAATCCCTTTTGGAGATTGCCTAGAAAATTCTGAAAAGTTAAAAGAATTATTCATTAATTTTTGTACTAATGAATTCTTTAATTTGTTGTGCCGTTTCTTTTTTTATTCCTTTTATTTCCAAATCATCACTAGAATCTCCTGCTGTGTATACACTTAAAGCAGCCAAGTCAAAAAGTCTTGATACTGGTTTTTCGTCAATTTCTACATGTTGAATTCTAGAAAATGGTACTGTTGTCATTTTTTTTATAAACAAGCCAGAGGTATACGAAATATCTTTTTCTCTAACAGCATATTTTCTTTTAGGGAATCCTAAAAATAAGTGCAAAAAAATATATTCAAAGAAAAGAAAAAAAGCGATATATATAAAAGTGGTTTTACCAAGAAATTCTTCTGAAATAACAAAATGATGAAGAACTATTAATACGACTAGTAAAGGAATAAAAAACAGTAAAAAATTTATGCAGATTACTTTAAAGTAATTTTTATCAACTTTTGTAAATGCAATTTCAGTTATGTTTGGTAACTCTAAAACTACATCATTTTTAAAATTTTCCATAATAAATTACTGTTGTAATGCTTCTGTAATTGGTATTGGATAATCGTCTTTTAGAGCTTGTACAAATGCGTCTTTATAAATGTTTCTTATTTGTAATTTATAAGCTTTGGCTTCTCTGTAAGTGCTAAAATTGCCTAATCTATACTTTGTAAGTGAGTTTTCTTGATATATATTTACTCCTTCTAAACTAGCAAGCTCACTATTATCATTCTTTAAAGCAGCTATTTGTACTGTAAACACAAGAGTTTGTGTATTTTCTTTTTCAGCAACTTTATCAACCTTAACTATAGTATCTTTTACAACAGGTTCTTTGACTTCTTGTACTGGCTTTTCTTCTTTCTTTTTACTACAAGAAAAAACTATTAATGTGAGTAATACTAAAATTGATTTTAGTTTCATTATAATAAATTATTTGCTTCAGCTATTAATTCTGCAATATCTTTTACAATAATTTCATCTTCTTTCTCTTTAAACTTAATTCCATCTGTCATCATTGTGTTGCAGTATGGGCAACCTGTTGCAATAATTTGAGGATTTGTATCTAATGCATCTTCAGTTCTTAAAACATTTACTTCTTTGTTTCCTGGCTCTGCATCTTTAAACATTTGTGCACCACCTGCACCACAACATAAAGCCGTAGATTTATGGCGTTTCATTTCTGTAAGATTAACTCCTAATCTTCTAATTAAATCTCTTGGAGATTCATAAACTTCATTAGCTCTGCCCAAATAACATGGGTCGTGAAAGGTTACTCTTTTTCCTTTTAAATTGGCATCATCAATTTTTAAACGTCCTTTGTCTATCAAATTTTGTATGAATTGAGTGTGATGATAAACTTCATATTTGCCACCCAAAGAAGGATATTCATTTTTGATTGTATTAAATGAATGTGGATCACAAGTCACTATTTTTTTTACTTCATAACCATTTAAAATTTCAATATTCATCATGGCTTGCATTTGAAACAAAAACTCATTTCCAGCTCTTTTAGCAGCATCTCCTGTTGAGGATTCTTCTGTACCTAAAACAGCAAAAGCAACATTAGCTTGATTTAAAATTTTTACAAATGCTTTGGTAATTTTTTTTGCTCTATCATCATAACTTCCTGCAGAACCCACCCAAAATAATACTTCTGGTTGTTTTCCTTCTGCAAAGTATTCTGCCATTGTTTTTACGTTCATTCCGAAATTGTTTAACTGTTGAAACGTTTAGTTATTAAAACTTCTCGATATAAATTTATTCGTTCCTCATAAATTCACTCGAAGTGACATTTACTAAAAACTGCCACTGATAAACTGTAAACTAATTTATTAATCTTCTTTTGCCCAGTTTAATCTATCTTGTTGGCTATATTGCCACATTGCACCATTGTTTTCTACATTGGTCATCATCATATTTAACTCTTGTGGTGCTGCACTTTCTTCCATTACTAAATATCTACGCATATCCATAATAATAGAAAGTGGATCTATATTTACAGGGCATTCTTCTACACAAGCATTACAACTTGTACAAGCCCAAAGTTCTTCTGTAGAAATATAATCGTTTAACAATTGTTTGCCATCATCTTTAAATTCTCCATTATTGGTATCAATATTTCTACCTACTTCTTCTAGTCTATCTCTTGTATCCATCATAATCTTACGAGGAGATAATTTTTTGCCTGTTAAGTTTGCAGGGCATGCTGAAGTACATCTACCACATTCTGTACACGTATATGCATTTAGTAATTGAACCCAATTTAAATCTTGTACATCACTTGCTCCAAATTTTTCTGGGACAGTTTCTTCTGCTCCTTCTTCTGGCATTGCATAAGGGTCTGCACTTGGATCCATCATCAATTTTACTTCATTAGTAACAGATTCTAGATTTGTAAATTGACCCTTAGGTTTTAGGTTGGCGAAATATGTATTTGGAAATGCTAATAAAATATGTAAATGTTTTGAATAGTATAAATAATTTAAAAAAACTAAAATGCCTAAAATATGAATCCACCAAGCAACTCTTTCTATTGTATGTAAGCTTTCAGTAGAAAAACCATCAAAAAGTGGTGCTATAAATTGACTAATTACATTCCCTACTCCTGCTTCTTGAAAAGGAGTGTCTGTAGCATTCATTGTTAAAAACAGAGACATTAAAATAACTTCAAAATAAAGGATATAGTTACCATCGTTTTTTGGCCAGCCTTTCATTTCAGAGCTCAAAAATCTTTTGATATTTGCTACATTTCTTCTAAACCAAAATATAATTACAGCTACTAAAACTAACACTGCTAAAACTTCAAAAGTTCCTATTAAAAATCCATAAAATGCTTCTCCTAAAAAGTCTTGAAAAACTCTATGTGTACCTAATAAACCATCTACAACGATTTCGAGAACTTCTATATTAATAATAATAAAACCTACGTAAACAATAATATGCAAAAAACCCGATAAAGGTCTTTTAACCATTTTAGATTGCCCAAGAGCAATCATTGCCATGTTTTTCCAACGCTCTTTTTTATTATTAAACCTTTCTACATCTTTGCCTAGTTTAATGTTTCTTGATAGTTTACGTATATTTCTTACAAAAAAACCAACTCCAGCAAATAAGGCTAAAGCAAAAAGGATGTTTGGTAGGTATTGCATGCTATAGGTGTTTAATTAATCTGTTAATCTTTTATAATAGCTAAACTATCTGGTAATGAAGGTTTATAAGGTTTTGGTTTTTTACCAAATAATGAAAAATGAACATACCTTTTAGGATTTAATTTTAAATCTCTCATTAACTGTTCTAATTCTTTGGTAGCAGCTTCGATATTATTGTAAAGTTTATCATCATTTAAAAGTTTACCTATTGAACCATCATTAGAGTTTAATTTTTTTGATAGTTCATTAAAATTATCTACTGCGTTTTCAGCTTTTTTTACAATTGAATTTACGTTAACCATGGTTAAACTATCAGAAATTTTACTTAAATTTTCTGAAATATTTTTTGTGTTTAGCAGAGTAGTTTTTAGATTTTCTTGATTTTGATCAATAATATTATTTGTTAATTTAACAGTTTGTTTTAGGTCTCTAATAATTTCTCCAATATTAGATACAGAGCTATTAATATTATTTACAGTTTCATTATTCAATATTTTATTAATACCACTAAATAGTGTATCTGC
Source organism: Polaribacter porphyrae (assembly GCF_002954685.1). GTDB lineage: Bacteria > Bacteroidota > Bacteroidia > Flavobacteriales > Flavobacteriaceae > Polaribacter > Polaribacter porphyrae. The sequence continues at coordinate 959,526 of NZ_MSCN01000001.1, forward strand.
TTTTACAATTACTTGTTCTATTTTTGTTTGTAAAGGGTCTAACCTTTCACCTATTGAAGTAAATAGACTCTCTTCCATCTCACCTTTAAGCATATCTCCAGAAACTGCCAAATCACCCTCGTAATCTGGTATTATAGCCAAGTTAGAACCTGCTAACGGATTTGGAGAATATATTCTTACAATACTATTTTTTGAGAATTGAAAGTCATTTTCAACAGCAAAAGTAACTATTAAATGACCTCTTGTTTCTTCTCGTTCATCAAATACAATCTCTTTAACTTGGCCAACTTTTAAACCATTTAAAGTTACAGTACTAGCTCTATTTAAACCTCCAATTTTCTTATATTCGACTTTAAATTCCCTTGCTTTTCCATCAAGTAAATCATGGCCTTTAAGAAAATTAAAACCCCAAATAAAAGCAGTAATGATTAAAATAACAATAATACCTGTTTTTAATTCTTTTGACATGAGTAGTAATTTAATAACAATATTACTAATAATTTTTGTGAGATGCTATCAAAATTAAGTCATTTTTTTACTTCTTTTAATGATACTTTTTTTACCATTTTTAAAAGCTACCATAAAAGCTGATTTGTAGCCTTTATGTTTGGCTTCTTTTAAAGATTTTTTAGCAGATTTATATTTAGAAGTAACACCATAATAATATTTGTAATAACTTCCAATTTTTACTCTCTTAACGTTTTTTAAACCTTTAAAATTATATGACTTTAAAGGTATTTTGTTTTTGCCTGAAGCTATCTGAATTTTGAATTCAACTGTATCAGAAACTACATCTTCAACCTTATCATCAACAGTATTTAACTTTTGATTATTAACATATTTTTTTATAGCATCTGCAATAGCTTTTGCCATTTGTTTTTGCCCTTTTTTTGAGTTTAGATATTTACCCTCTCTTTTATTTGTTAAAAAGCCTAATTCTACCAAAACACTTGGCATTATTGTTTCTCTTAATACTTGAAAATTATCTTGTTTTACCTTTCTATTATGTCTTTTTAGTTTTGTAGTAAAATTATTTTGAATTAAACTTGCTATTTCTAAACTCTTATCTAAATTCTCTTCTTGTAAAAGTGATAAACCAATTACAGATTCTGCAGAATTTGAATCAAATCCTTTATACCTTTTTTCATAATTATCTTCTAACAGAATAGAAGCATTTTCTCTTTTTGCAATTTCTAAATTTTTTTTATTACCTCTTAAACCTAAAACGAAAGTTCCTGCTCCATATGCATTTGACGTATGAGAATCGCAATGAATAGATACAAATAAGTCTGCTTTTGCATTATTGGCTATTTCTCCTCTTTTCCATAACTCTGGATAAACGTCTGTCTCTCTAGTAAAAATAACTTTTATATCTTTTCGTGTTTTTAATTCTTTACCTACAAGAAGTGCTACTTTTAGAGCGATATTTTTTTCTTTAAATCCATTACCTAAATTACCAGGATCTTTACCTCCATGACCTGCATCTAAAACTATTGTATATTTTTTTTGGGCTATAATTTTTGATGAATAAAATGTAAGTCCTAATAAAAAGCCTAGAAAAATTAAGCTTTTTAATTTGGTATTAAATTTGTTGTTTTCTACGATAATCATCAATAAAATTTAACTAATTTTGGCAACATAAATTTGTTGTTTCAAATATTGAGCCATACATTTACTTACATACAAAAATAGTGTTTATAGCATTGCAATCAAATCAATCATACATTCTTTTATTTTGCTGTTTCTTTTTTATAAAGTTAGGTTTTGGGCAAGACATAAAGTCTAATAAAAAAATTATTATTCCTAAAATAAAAAAAGATACACTATATCCAAAAAAAACAGATAGTTTAAAGTTTATAAAAAAGGATAGTGTACTTCTAAAAACAAAAGATACAATAGTAAATGACAGCATTAAACCTAAAGAAGTTATAGATGATATTATTACGCATGTTGCCAAAGACTACACTATACAAGATGCAAAAAACAAAACTGTAACTTTATATAATGAAGCCAATATTGTCTATACTGATATTGATTTAAAAGCGGGTATCATTATTATTGATTATAAGAAAAATACGCTATTTGCGAAAGGAATAAAAGATAGTACTGGCTATACTCAAAGACCGGTTTTTAAACAAGGTGGGCAAGAATCTGAACAAGATTCTATACAATACAATTTTAAGAGTAAAAGAGCTTTGATTTATGGTTTAAAAACCAAACAAGGGGAAATGTTTACTTATGGTGATAAAACCAAAAGAGTAAATGATTCTACTATTTATATTCGTAAAATTAAATTTACAACATCAGATAAAGAAATACCTGATTATTACATACGCACAGATAAGGCAAAATTAGTACCAGGTAAAAAAATCATCGTTGGTTTAAGTAATTTGGTATTGGCAGATGTACCAACTCCACTTTTTCTTCCTTTTGCTTATTTTCCTATGAGTGAAACCAGTATATCTGGTTTTTTAATTCCTGCTTTTGATACTGGTAGTACAAGTAGAGGAATTGGTTTTCAAAATGGTGGTTACTATTTTGCTATAAATGATTATGTTGATTTGGCTGTGCAAGGTGATGCTTATTCTAATGGAAGCTGGGGTGTACGATTTAACTCAAACTACAATAAGCGTTATCGATTTAGTGGTACTTTTAATTTAAATTTTGAGAATATTATTAATGATATTAGAGGTTTTGATGATTTTAGTAAATCTGTAAATTATAATATTAGATGGTCACACAATCAAGATTCAAAAGCAAGTCCTAACTCACGATTTACTGCTTCTGTAAATTTAGGAAGTAGTCAGTTTTTTAGGCAATCTTTAAATCAATTTAATGTTGCTCAAACTCAAAATAATACTTTTAATTCATCTATAAATTATAGTAAAACTTTTGTTGGTACGCCTTTTAATATGGCTGTTACAGCAACACATCAACAAAATTCAAATACAGAAAGTATTACAATGACTTTGCCTTCGTTAACACTAAATATGAACAGAGTTTTTCCTTTTGCAGGTAAAAATGGTGTTAAGAAAAACCCTATTCAGAAATTAGGATTTAACTACAATATGCAAGGACAATACTTAATCAATACTACAGATGAAGAGTTTTTTACCAGTAAAATGTTTGAAACTGCAAGATCTGGTGTACAGCATAGAACAAGTACAAATACTAATATAAAAGCATTTAAATATTTCACTTTATCACCAAGTGCTAATTATGAAGAAACTTGGCAATTTGATTATATTCAAAAAGAGTATGACCCAACAGTAAATGAAGTAGTAACTGATACTTTAAGAGGATTTAAAACCTACAGAGAATATAATGTTGGATTGAGTTTATCTACAAATATTTATGGTACTTTTAACTTTAAAAAAGGACGATTAAAAGCTATAAGACATACTATTAGACCTTCTATTTCTTATTCTTATAGACCAGATTTTAAAGATAAATACATAAGACAAGTACAACAAAGTTCTGATCCTTTAGATTTACAAGAATACACCATTTTTGATCAAGGTATTTATGGCTCTCCTTCAGGAGGGATAAGCAATTCTATAGGAATAACATTAAATAATGTTCTAGAAGCCAAGGTCGCCCCAAAAGATCCTGATAGTGATGAAGAAGATGAAAAGATAATGCTATTAAACAACCTTAACTTTAGTACTTCCTACAATATTGCTGCAGATAGCTTACGGTGGTCTAACGTTTCTTTTAATGCTGGTACAAGATTATTTAAAGATAAGTTAGCATTAAATTTTAATGGTTCTCTAGATCCTTATCAAGTTGTTGAAGTAAATGGTAGTGCTGTTAGAATTAATAAATTTAATGCAGGTATTTTAAGGCTTACAAGTGCGAATATGACCGCTAATTATTCTATTTCTAGTCGAGATTTTGAAAAGAATGATAAAAAAGATGATGATAAAAACAAGAGTGGAAATGGTGCTAATAATCCACCAGATACAATGGGTGCTAACATAAATCCTACTGGTAGGTTAGGAATGCAAAATAAAACTACAAGTAATCAAAATAAAACTACTAAAACAGATTTGTATAGAGCCAAAGTACCTTGGTCTTTAAACCTTGTCTATTCTGCTAATTACACAAATAATGGTTTAGAACCAGGTAAAATTGGAGTACATACTGTTGGTTTTAGTGGAAACATTGAATTATCACCAAAATGGAAAATCGGATATTCTTCTGGTTATGATATTAAAGGAGGTGCTTTTTCTTTCTCACGTTTTAATTTTACTAGAGATTTAGACAGTTGGCAGTTTAATTTTAATTGGGTTCCTTTTGGTACAAACTCTTCGTATACATTTTTTATTGGTGTAAAATCTTCTACACTTGCTGATTTAAAATGGGATAAAAACAAACCACCAGATAGAGTACTTTTTTAATGGGTTTTATAGTTTTTATACTTACAAGTTTATTTAGTTTTTTTATGATTTATAAAGCTATATCTGTTTTAGATAAAGTCAATATTATAAAGAAGAGGGGGATAAGAAAGCGTGGTAAAGTTTTAAAAATAAGAAAAGAAGTAAATTCTTACTATGATGAAGATGGGGGAACTTCTATACTTTACTATTATACTGTTAGTTTTAAAACAAATAGAGGTAAATTAATTGAAAAAGAGATTGAATTTGGTGTTAAAAAGAAACCAAATAGAAACCCTCCATTTGATGTGGATATAATTTATTTTGAAGATGAAAAAAATAATCTTAATGTAATTCTAGAAAATAATAAGAGTACTATTTTTGATGGATTTTTTTTATTATTTGTTGGTATTTTCTTTCTTTGCATATTGATATATAATTACGATGGAGAATTAGATATCATTATTAGTTTTATAAAAAATTTAATCAAATAATATGAAAAAAATAATTTCAACTAAAAATGCACCAGCTCCTATTGGTCCTTATAGCCAAGCTGTTTTAACAGGTAATACGTTATATACTTCAGGACAAATTGCAATACATCCTGAAAGTGGAGAAATTGTTAAAGGCTCTATTAAAGAAGAAACCAAGCAAGTAATGGAAAATTTAAAAGCAGTACTTACTGCTGCAGAAATGACTTTTGATGACGTTGTAAAAACATCAATTTTTATTTCTGATATGAATAATTTTTCTGCTATTAACAGTATTTATTCAACTTATTTTGATGATGATACAGCACCAGCAAGAGAAACTGTTGAAGTTGCTAATCTTCCTAAATTTGTTAATGTAGAGATTAGTATGATTGCAGTAAAATAACTATAGACCTTTAGCTAAACAAAAAACCTGAAAGAAATTTCATTCTATCAGGTTTTTTTAATTATGTTTATTAAGCTCTTATAAAGAAGCAGCGTACTCTACTAAATCTACTAATTTAGTTGAATATCCCATTTCATTATCATACCAAGAAACAACTTTTACAAAGTTATCATTTAAAGCAATACCTGCATTTGCATCAAAAATTGACGTTCTAGTATCTCCTACAAAGTCTTGTGAAACTAATAGTTCTTCTGTATAACCTACAACACCTTTCATGTCTTCACTTTCAGAAGCGGCTTTCATTGCAGCTTTAATATCTTCATAAGAAGCAGCTTTGTCTAATCTTACAGTTAAATCTACAACAGAAACATCCATAGTAGGTACTCTAAAAGCCATACCTGTTAACTTACCATTTAATTCTGGAATTACTTTACCTACAGCTTTTGCAGCACCTGTAGATGAAGGAATAATGTTATGAATTGCAGCTCTACCACCTCTCCAATCTTTAGAAGAAGGTCCATCAACTGTTTTTTGAGTTGCAGTTGTTGCGTGTACTGTTGTCATTAAACCTTCTACAATACCAAAGTTATCATTTAAAACTTTAGCTAAAGGAGCTAAACAGTTTGTAGTACAAGATGCATTAGAAAATATATTTTGATCTGCAGTTAATTCTTTATTATTAACTCCCATAACAAACATTGGTGCATCTGGTGAAGGAGCAGAAATAGCTACTTTTTTTGCACCACCAATAATGTGCTTATTAGCCATATTTAATGTTTTGAAGATACCTGTACATTCTAAAACAAAATCAGCATCAACTTCATCCCATTTTAAATCTTCTGGGTTTCTTTCAGCAGTAATTCTAACTTCGTTTCCGTTTACGATTAATTTACCATCTTTTACATCTACAGTTCCATCAAACTCACCATGAACAGAATCGTATTTTAACATATATGCTAAATAGTCTACATCTAATAAATCGTTAATAGCTACAACTTGTACATTATCTCTTAATACTGTTTGTCTGAAAGCTAATCTTCCAATTCTACCAAATCCGTTAATTCCTACTTTTATCATTTTTATATTTATTTTATTGTTTAAACAGACATTATATCTGATACTCTAATTAATTCTTTATTTATTTTTGATTGTCCTTTAATAGCTTTCTGAAGTGGTGTTACAGCAATTTTATCATTAATTAAACCAACCATTAAGTTAGATTTACCATCACGTAAATTTTCTACAGCAGTAACTCCCATTCTGCTTGCAAGAACTCTATCAAAACAAGAAGGAGAACCTCCTCTTTGCATGTGTCCTAAAACAGAAACACGAACATCATATTCTGGCATGTGTTCGTTTACATAATCTTTTAGTTCAAAAACATTTTTACCAGTTTTATCTCCTTCAGCAACAACTACAATACTTGATGATTTACCAGATTCTTTACTTCTGTTTAGAGAATCTACCAAACGTTCTAAACCTAAATCTTCTTCTGGAATTAAAATTTCTTCTGCTCCTGCTCCAACACCAGCATTTAGAGCAATATGACCTACATCTCTACCCATTACTTCTATAAAAAATAATCGATTGTGAGAAGAGGCTGTATCTCTAATTTTATCAATAACTTCTACAACAGTATTTAAAGTTGTATCATACCCTAAAGTATGTGAAGTACCTGCAATGTCATTATCAATAGTTCCTGGAATACCAATTATTGGAAAGTTATATTCTTTGTTAAAAACCAAAGCTCCAGTAAAAGTTCCATCTCCGCCAATTGTTACAAGTGCATCTATATTTGCATCTGTTAAAGCTTTGTATGCTTTTGCTCTACCTTCTTTGGTCATAAATTCTTTAGAACGTGCAGACTTTAAAAAAGTACCTCCTTTATTGATAATACCTTTTACGCTTCTTGCATTGAGATCTATAAAATCTCCTTCAATCATACCTTGATAACCTCTGTAAATACCTGCACATTCTATTTTATAAAAAGCACAAGTTCTAACAACAGATCTTATTGCTGCATTCATACCTGGTGAATCTCCACCAGAAGTCATGACCCCTATTTTTTTGATTTTCTTCATATTTAAAACTATGTAAAATTAGTCCTTTTTAACCATTAATTATAAAAAAACTACGAAAACGATTTAGGCATTATTATGATACTATATGTAAAAAATGCTCTTAAAAAATGCTAATTAATATTTCTATAATCTCTTTATAAAGCTATAATAAAATTAATTTCCTTCAAAATTTATTAATGCTTTGTGTTGAGGTTTTAAAGTGTCTTTTTTTATTTTTTTTACAACTTTCTTTTTCTGTTTTTTCTTTAAACCCATTTTTCTTAATAATTCTGATAATGTATTAAAATTAACTTGATATGATAAACCCACACCTTGTGTATAACCTTCTTCTTGTTGCGAATATTGAATTTCATTTTGACGGTTAAATATAACTCCTCTAAAGTTACCTTCTTCATTTAATAAAACTTCAACTTTTACCTCACCTACTACACTCGATTGTGTTTGCGCACCAACTGGCACTCCTACTTTACCATTAATAATAACTCTATCGCTTACTTGTGTACTTACTGAAACATCAAATTGATTATCAATATTTAACCTATCTATATTATTACCATTAACTCCTTGTTGATAATCTAGCCCTAATTGAAATTTACTATCTGGGCTATTTAAGAGGTTAGAAAAGGCAGTAGCAATAGCACTTGAAGCTGTGCCTGTTAGTGTATTATTAACATCAAAATTTACTTTGTCTGGGTTTCTAAATGTACCAAATGCTAGTAGAGAAATAAATTGTGTTGTTTTTTCATTGATATTATTATCATTTAAAACAAATTCTAGCTCACTTGCAATTGTTGGATCTACATTTGTTAATTGTATATCTAATTCTTGTTTTGAGTTGAATAAATCTCCTGAAATTTTAGTTACCAAATCTATTTCTTCTCTTCTATTGGAATTATAATTAGTAAGTAAAACACCTGGGTTTGCTTTTGCTTTATAAACAGCTGATACATTTAAATCAGCTTTATATGGGTTTCCACTCCAAGAAACTGAACCTCCTTTTTGTATAACAAAAGGTTTATTTATTATACCTCCATATTTAAAATCATAAACTCCTGTATCTATGGTATAATCACCAAACATTTTAAACTTACCTCTAGTGTTTATTCTAATTTGTAAATCTCCTGCTCCTCTTCCTGTTAATTGACTACCATTTACTTCATCAATTACTACTTGGGCTTTTGCATCTTTTGTAACTTCTAAATCTATATTTAATGATAAACCTTCTATCTCTTCTTGAGCGATTTCTCTTTGTCTATCTTCAATTTCTACTTTATCAGATTTAAAATGAATTAAACGATAACTATCAACAGTTTCAACATCTTTTAAGGGTACTACAAAAATTGTATTGGGATTGGTTATGGCATTTACATCTATTGTTAACTTGTCTGTTAAACCACTTATACTAGCTTTGCCATCCATAAAAGCAGTACCATAATACAGAGATTCTTCAGTGTTTTCTGTATCTAAAACCAATAAATTTTTAGTATTTATTTCTAAATTTAAAAACCATTGTTCTAGATTTCTATGGGTGATATCTCCAAACAATGTACCTCTAGTATTGTATTTTGTATCGAGTAATTTAATATTTTCTAGAATAAATGATTGTTGTGCAAGTGTTATTGTTGATTCGCCCTCAAAATCAAAATCTATATTTAAATATGGGAATTTTAATCCTGCATTATTAAGACGAAGAGTACCTTCCATTTCTGGATTTCTTAAAAAACCTCTTAAATTAAAGTCACCTGAAACACTACCTCTTAAAGAAGAAATAACATCTTTACCTAAAGGGCTAAAGGCTTCTAAAGCATAATCTTCTAGAAAAACTTCTAAATCTATTAAAGGTCTATTACCTGAAAAATCAATAGCTCCTCTTGCAGCAATACTTTTTACTTTTTCTTTATTGATGGATAAATCTACATTATAATTTTCATAAGAATTATTTCCTATTACATTTATAGATAAATCTCCTTGACTAAAATTATTAACTTGAAAATCTTTAATTTCTAAAATAGCTTCTGGTTTGTAGGTGCTATTTTTTTGTTCAAAATCTAAATTACCAGAAACCTTACCCTTTAATGCTAAACTATCTATTACTGGTAAAAAACTTTGAAGTTTTACTTTGGTAAAATCTGCATTTAATTTTTTTTCTGTTTCTCCTTTTAAACTTCCAGAAAATTCAATTTTTTGCTCTCCTGAAACTACTTTAAATTTACTAAATTTGAATTCATCTTCTTTTAAATCAAAAGTAATTTTATCTGTATTTTCAGCATCAGGATTTATATTCCAAACATTTTCTTTGAATATAAATCTTGATTTTTCAAAACCTACAACAGACTTTTTATCATTATTTATGGTATAGAAAAAATCTAAATTAAATTCTTCATTATCTATAGGACCTCCTTTAAATTCTGACTTAAAGAAAAGCGTATCGTTTTCTGTTCTATTTAGCACATTTAATTTAGAAACATTATAATACTTTGTATTTACTTCAGATGCTGTTAAATGTGAATTATATAAAGGGTTTTGGTTATCTGTCCGCAATAAAATATTCTTAACTTCATTACCATAAACATCAATTTTAGGCGATGAGAACGTAAGTTTTAATTGATTTTTATTCGATTTTATTTTACCTTTTATTTTTGTGTTATTATCTATAAATATTTCTGGATAAAAGACATTAACAACTTGGTTATATACTGTAAAATCAAAATCTAAAAATTGATTTGGTGCTACTTTATAAGGTTGATAATTGGTATAAATACTACCTAATGCATTTTGAGCAACTTTTGGTAATTCTGAAAATGTAAATTTACCTTTAACGTAACCATTTGCTATATCTTTAGAAGTTACTTCTATACTTTTTATACTATCTTTTATAGACGAAGAAACGTTAAATTCTTTAAATTGAAACTCTTGTTTTTGATTTGTATAAAATACATCTTTAAAAGTAGCTTTACCAACAATATCATCTAATGTATTACCTTCAAGGTCTAGTTCTATGCTTCCTTTTAATTTTGCAATACTATCCCTTACAAAAAGGTTTGTTTCTTTTAAATCTAAATACTCAATATCCGATTTAAAATCAAACTTATGTACTTCTGAAGATAAGTCTGCTAAACCATTAAATTTCATTTTAAAATATTCATCATCAATAACTAAATCTCCATCAAACTTGTTGTTTTGATATTGACCATTAGCAGAAATATTCTTATAACTATACTCATTAAATTCAATTTCTGATACCTTACCAATAAATGAAGTATTAATATTTTCTAGTTTAAAACCACTACCATTTACATCACCTTTTAGAGAAATTACACCAAACAGAGGGTCATTAAAAAATACTCCAATATTAAATTTATCTAATTCAATTTCTCCATTATAAGTCGCAAAGTCAATATCATCTACATCTGTAATTCGTAAATCTGTAATTGCAGAACCAATTTCTGAATCAACATCTAATGTAGCTTCAATATTTTCTTCACTGGCTTTTACCTTGCCTAAAAGAGAAAACTTACCTAACTTACTAAACTCTGAAGGTATATTTTTACCTAAAACGTTAGGTAGAATATTTTTTAATTCTGCATACGTAGCTGTAAGGTTTTTTAAATCACCTTCAAAAACAAAATTTCTTTTTTTGTTAATAGTATTAATAAATGTTAAATCTCCATCAATTTTAATACCTCTTCTAGAAGATAGCTTAAAGTTATTTAAATCAAACTTATTTATTGTACCATTAAAATTTCCTTTAAAGCTAATTATATCATTACCACTTAACTCATTGTAAAAGTTTTTAATGTCTTGTACTGCAGCTCTGCTATTTAGAAAACGAGCTTTTACTTTTACTTTATTGTTAAAATCGATTAAATCTTCTCTTTTGTATAAGAAAGAAATATCAGCTTTTATGTCTGATGATTTTGTTTGGATAGTTGTATTCTTAAAATGCATTGCAGTTTTAGAATAACTAAAATCAGTAGTCAAATTTGTAACCTTTAAATCGAATATATCTTGCAAATGCAGCCCTCGTATGTTGGTAGAAAAATCAGGACCTACAATAGCTAAATCTTGTAAATTACCACCTACATTAAATGCTTCATAATTAATAGAATCTTTTTTATTGGCATCTATTAATTTATAGTGCATATTTGTAATGTATGCATTAGACGTTTTTAAAATAAAAGGATTTGATAAGGAATCACGTGGTTTACCATCATCAAAAGAATCTATGAAAACAGCCATATTATCATCTTCTTCACCCTTATAGGTTTTCATAAAGAAGTCAACATCTTCTAAATAAATACTCTTTAAGTTTATTTGATTATCTAAAACACGTTTCGCATTTAAAAGTGATGTACTTAACTTTTTTACAAAAATTAAAGTGTCTTGATGATGATCTCTTATTTCTACTCCTTTTAGTTGAACACTTCCTAAAAAAGAAAAGTCAACTTTTTTGATAGAAATATTCGTGTTAAAATCTTCATTTAGCTGGTTTGTAGCATAATTACCCAAACTAGTTTGTACAGCAGGTATTGAAAAAATAATACTTAATAGCAATAAAAAGAGTACAAAGTACCCTAACCATTTTAGTATTTTTTTTCCTATTAGTTTAATGCTGATGAAATTTTATATTTTCTACTATTACAAGCAAAAATATTGCCAATTATTACAAAGAAAGTGCAAATTTAACAAACTATTAAATTTCTAATATTAAAAAAAGGAATGATAGATAAAATAATGACTAATTTTGCAAATAATTAACTATAATTAATTAGATGAGTGAGCAAATTTATATTTTAGGAATAGAATCTTCTTGTGATGATACTAGTGCCTCTGTAATTTGTAATGGTAAAGTATTAAGTAATGTTATTGCAAACCAAGAAGTACACTCAAAATATGGTGGTGTTGTGCCAGAATTGGCTTCTAGGGCTCATCAACAAAATATTGTTCCAGTTGTGCAACAAGCGTTAGTACAGGCAAAAGTTGATAAAAAGCAGCTTTCTGCAATAGCTTTTACAAAAGGCCCTGGTTTAATGGGTTCTTTATTGGTAGGTACTTCATTTGCAAAGTCATTGGCTATGGGGTTGCAAATTCCTTTAATTGATGTCAACCACATGCAAGCCCATATTTTGGCTCATTTTATAGAGGATGACACAAAAGCACCTCCTTTTCCTTTTATTTGTTTAACCATAAGTGGTGGGCACACTCAAATTGTAAAAGTTACCAACCATTTTAAAATGGAAGTTTTAGGAGAAACAATAGATGATGCAGTTGGTGAAGCTTTTGATAAATCTGCTAAAATTTTAGGTTTACCTTATCCTGGTGGTCCTTTAATTGATAAATATGCTAAATTAGGTAATCCAAAAGCATATCCTTTTACCAAACCAAAAGTGGGCGATTTACAATTTAGTTTTAGTGGTTTAAAAACTGGAGTTTTGTATTTTATTCAAAAGCAATTAAAATTAAATCCTAATTTCATCAAAGAAAATCTAAATGATATTTGTGCTTCAATACAATATACTATTGTAGAAATATTAATGGATAAACTAAAGAATGCTGTAAAACAAACTAATATAAAGCATATAGCAATTGCTGGTGGAGTTTCTGCGAATTCAGAGATTAGAAACCATTTACAATTGGCTGAAAAGCATTTTGGTTGGTCAACTTACATTCCTAAATTTGAATACACAACAGATAATGCTGCCATGATTGCCATAACTGGGTATTTAAAATATTTAAATAAAACTTATGCTGACAATTCTGTTACTGCAAAAGCTCGTTTAAAAGTCACTGAATAGTTTATATGAAAGCTTTAAAAAATAGACTGTTATTTTGCGTTGCATATTTCCTGTTTTGGGTTATTTATTTTGTCTTTGCTCGTCTTCTTTTTTTACTATATTATTTTGATAAAACTAAAGACATAGGTATTGTAACTACTTTAAAAACATTTGTTTACGGAATACAATTAGATATCTCTTTTAGTGCATATTTATCTATTTTGCCTTTTTTGACTATTCTTATTTCAGTAGTCGTTAATGCAGATTTTATCAAAAAAGTGATAAAATGGTATACTTCCATAGTTATTATTATTATAAGTTTATTATTATTGATAGATGCTGGTCTTTATCAAGCTTGGGGTGTTAGAATAGATAACTCTCTTCTCCCCTACTTAAATAAGCCTAGCTTAATGCTAGCTTCAGTATCAACATTTCAATTAATTTCTGGTACTCTAGGTTGGATTTTCATATCATTCATATTTATTAAAATCTATCAAAAGAAAATATCAAATAAAATAAAATTAGTTAGTTCTAAAAACTGGATTGAATTTCCTGTTTTTTTAATGCTGACAGCTGCATTAATTATCCCTGTTAGAGGTGGTTTCCAAACGATTCCTGTAAATCAGAGTAATGTTTATTTTTCGAATAAGATGTTTGCTAACCATGCTGCTGTTAATTTTAGTTGGAATTTTTTCAATACGCTAAAACGTACAACAGATGGTACAAATCCTTATAGATATTTTGACGATAAAACTGCAGAAGAAATAATTAACAAAACAAGAAACAAGCTACTAAATGCTAATACTGATAGTATTTTAAGAGTTCAAAAGCCCAACATCATTTTAATTCTTTGGGAGAGTTTATCTGCAAAGGTTGTAGGTTCTTTAGGAGGAGAACAAAACGTAACTCCAAATTTAAATAGATTATCAAAAGAAGGAATATTATTTACCAACTTTTATGCTAATGGAGATAGAACAGATAAAGGGATCCCTGCCATTTTAAGTGGATATTATCCTGCACCAAGCTTAAGGATAATGAGGATGCCAAATAAATCTAGAAACTTGCCTATGCTACCAAAACAATTGGAAGAGTTGGGTTATGAAACTTCATTTTACTATGGAGGTGATTTAAATTTTGGTAATATGAATACTTATTTAAGAAGTTCTGGAATTAAAAATTTTATTGATGGTAGTGAATTTGACTCAAAAGACTGGAATTCTAAATGGGGAGCTTATGATCATATCTTTATGAAACGTTTTGCTGATGATTTAAATAAAAACAATAAAGAGCCATTTTTTAAAATTGCGTTAACCTTATCAAGCCATGAACCTTATGAGATAAAAGGAAAGTATAAGTTTGGTAAAAACAGTGAAGACAATAAGTATAGAAGTGCTCACTATTATACAGATAATGTTATTGGAAATTTTATCAATTTTGCTAAAAATCAATCTTGGTATAAAAATACATTAATTGTTATTATGTCTGATCATGGACATAGTTCCCCAAAACATGATGGTCCTTATTTTTCTCCAAAGAAATATCAAATTCCTATGTTATGGTTAGGAGGAGCTATAAAATATACTGATGTTAAAGTTGATAATTATTCAAGCCAAGTAGATTTTTCATTTACATTATTAGATATTTTGGGTGCAAAAAATGATAAATTTATTTTTGGTAAAAATATTTTTAATAATTCTAACCAACAATATGCAAATTATATATTTAGTTCAGGTTTTGGAATAGTCACAGAAAAAGGAACATATATGTATGATTTTATCAGTAAAAAATCTATATTAGACCAAGGAAATGATACAACTAAACTAGATTCTTTGGGTAAAGCAATTCTTCAAGATTCTTATCAAGATTTTTTAGAAAGATAATATTGTTAAAAAATAATTTGACTTAATTTATATGGAAAAGGATATAACATTAGAATTACATGAAAAAGTATTAATAAAATTATTTAATAGAGATAGTGCTATTACTTTTTTTGATATTGGAGCTTGTGAAGGATTAAGTTCTGTTAGATACAATTCTATTTTTCCTAACTCAAAAGCTTATGTTTTTGAACCTGTACCTAACAATTATAAAAAAATAATTAATAATATTGAGAAATTTAATCTTAAAAATGCACAAGTTTTTGAGCTAGGATTATCATCAGAAAAAGGAGAAGCAACTTTCTATGTATCTTCTGGTAATCCTAAAAATAAAGAAAAACCTTTAGACAACTCTACAAGCTTTGGTAATAAGAGTTCATCACTTTACAAGCCAAGTAAAACTAAAGAAGTACATCCTTGGTTAGAATTTAATGAAGAAATTACTATTAAAACTGATACTTTCAAAAACTTCTGTTTAGATCAAAAAATTAATACTATCGATTTTATTCACATGGATGTTCAAGGTGCAGAATTGATGGTTTTACAAGGTGCAAAAGATATGATTAACAACATCAATTCCATTTGGCTAGAAGTAGAAAAAATTGAGTTGTATGAAAACCAAGCTTTAAAGGAAGATATAGAACAGTTTTTTTCTGATAAAGACTTTATTTGCTTGTTAAATAAAGTAAATCATATAGCAGGAGATCAATTTTGGGTTAACAAAAATTATTTCGATAATCTAGATGAAAACACGAAAGATTATCTTGTTAAATTAAAAAACAGAACTCAATTAAAATCTAACTTATCTAGTTTTGTAGGTAATGCTAAACTCTCTTTAAAGCAATTATTCTCGTCTAAATAAATTATCACACCCCAAACTGTGTTAAATGATGGTCTAAATGTTTGTAAAACATGTTATTCCATTCTTGTTTATTAAGTTTCCCAAAAGAGTGAGATTCTTTACCATCAAAATGGTCTTCTCCCAATTTTTGGGTCTTATTAATAAAATCAATTAAACGTTTTTTTTCTGTTTCAAAAACCTTTTCATCAGTAATTAAAAATTGAGGAGCAGTTCTACCGTTTTTAACATATGTTTTTTCTGATGTTACAATTTTCTTAACAAAAAGCTTAAGCATAAACTTGGTAAAAGCATTTGGCTTTGGATGCTTGTCTGTATAAACCATTTCATAAGTTACGCAGCAATGTGCCAGCATTTGAGCAACAGACATTTTACCCCAATTTGGTTGTGTTTTAGAGGTTAAATTGTTAATTCTTGCTACTATTCCATTAGTAACTTCTTCTGTAAATATATTTTTCATTATGATTGTTTTTTTAGTAATATTAAAATATCTGATATGTGCGTATAAATTACTACTGGTACAATTACACCTCCTAACAATATCATTGGAAAATACGTTATTGCTTTGTTTGGGACAGTGTAACCAAATTTTTTATATAATAACTCTTGTGATAAAAATCCGTTTGATAAAATAAAAAAAATTAAAATCAATCCTAAAATATTCCATCCTAGTAATATTTTATTATCAACGCTTCTAAATTTCATCCAAATTAATAAAAAAATTGATGTAATTCCAGGAATAATGTCAAAATTCCAACCTTTAAATGTCATCTCTATTGGTAATAAATCTCTAACAGCTAGTTGAAATAATAGCAATTCAACAGGAAAACGAACAATGTGTACAGCTATACTCCACTTTAAATCTCTTTTTTCATAAAAAGATTTATTCTTACACAAATAACCTATAAATATGGCTGCTGGAATTAATACTAATGGAAAAGTAGAAAATTTATCTCCTTCTGTATATTGATAAAATCCAATAGATGCTAAAATTGAAATTAAAACTGACCAACCAAAAATTATGGGCAAAGTTGTTTTTTTTAAATTGTTAGATTTTACAAATGCAAAAATTATATATATTGTTATCAATATAAAAGCAGTAGGAATATAGACAGGTAAATCTAGCATCATTTTTTATTAAAGTTTGTTACAAAAATAATTCAGCTAGGCTAAACTATTCTTGCCTAATGACAAGATTTCTCTTTTTTATATTTCTTTTCTAATTCTGCTTAATGAAGAATCAGTAATTCCTAAAAAAGACGCAATATGTTTTAGAGATGCTTTTTGAAATATCTCTGGTCTTGATGAAAGTAAGGCTAAATACCTTTCTGAAGCTTTATCAGTAATCATGCTAAATGTTCTTTCTTTTAATGCAAATAAATTACGAACTAAATGAGAACGTCCCCATTCTCTATAAGCTTCATATAGCCTAAAATGATTATTAAAAGTGTCTAAATCTTTCATCCATAAAACACAATCTTCTACTGCTATAATATTTTCTTTTGTAGGCATTTGCATAAAAAACGAATTTTCTTCTAAAATTAAATCATTTTTTACCATAAAATTAGTTGTTACTTCATTTCCATCAAAATCTAAAACAAAAGATCTTAAAAAGCCACTTATTAAAATGTAGTATCCTTTTACAATACTTCCGCTTTTTATAAGATAATCACCTTTTTTTATTTTTATTTTTTTGTAACCTTTAATGATTGTTTTAAAATCTTCTTGCTTTAAACCTATTTCGCCAAGTTCTTTGTACAGAATACCTTCACACCTCATTAATGCATAATTTTAAATATTAATTCTTTTAAAATATCTTCTTGAGTTAAATTTGCTCCTACTCCTTTGCTATTAACATCTGCTTCTCGTAGAAAAGAGATTACTTGTGCTACTTTACGCATTGGATAGCTTTTGGCTGCTGTATAATAATCATCTACAAAGTAATAACTTACCCCCAAAGATTTCGAAACCGCATCTTTTGCCTTATTTTGTAATCCATGAAAGAGTAACAATTTTGTAAAAAAATTATTTAGCAAAGAAATGGTCATTACAATTGGATTATTCTTTGGATTTTCTACAAAGTAATTAATAATTCTATTCGCTTTTAAAATATTTTTTGTGCCAATAGCTTTTAGTAACTCAAAATTATTAAAATCTTTAGAAATACCAATATTCTCCTCAATATGATAATCAGAAATAATCGTTTCTTTAGGCAATATTAAGATTAGCTTATTTAATTCATTTGCAATTTTACTTAAATCTGTTCCTAAAAACTCGACCAACATTTGAGCGGCTTTAGGTTCTATTTTGTACTTCTTTCCACTTAAAACTCTTCTAATCCAATCTGCTACTTGATTTTCGTATAGCTTTTTACTTTCGAAAATAACACCAGATTTTGCAATGGTTTTATGCAATTTCTTTCGTTTATCTAACTTCTTGTACTTGTAGTTTATTACTAAAACCGTTGATGGTTGTGGATTTTCTGCATAAGAAACTAATTTTTCTATTTGCCTATTTAAATCTTGAGCTTCTTTTACAATAATCACTTGTTTTTCTGCCATCATTGGAAAACGTTTTGCAGACGAAACGATCTCTTCAATTGAAGTATCTCTTCCATACATCACAACTTGGTTAAAGCCTTTTTCTGCTTCATCTAATATATTGTTTTCTATAAAATTAGAAATTTGATCTATATAATAAGGCTCTTCACCCATTAAAAAATAAATAGGTTTTATACTTCCTTTCTTTATATCTGAAACAATGGTATTAATCTCGTTCATTTTATTACTTTTGGTTGATGCAAAAACTGAATCTTCCTTCATATAACTTCACGTTCAAAAATAGGGAAAATACAGTGCTTATTTTTGATAAATTAAGAAAAAAAAATGTTGTCTTAACTCCAGAAGAATGGGTTCGTCAAAATTTTGTTGAGTTTTTAATTCAAGAGAAAAAATATCCAGAATCTTTAATAGCTATTGAAAAACAATTTGTAATAAACAATATCAAAAAAAGAAGTGATATTCTCATTTTCAATAAATTAGGTAAACCAGAAATTATTGTAGAATGCAAAGCACCTACTGTAAAAATATCTCAAGATACTTTTGATCAAATTGCTAGATATAATCTTAAATTAGAGGCAAGCTACCTAATTATTACTAATGGTTTAGAGCACTTTTATTGCAAAATGGATACTCAAAACGAAACGTATGTTTTTTTAAAGGAAATACCTACTTACTATTAAGAAAACTTTATAAATAAAATGGTTTTTTAAGTGTAAATTCGCAATCTTGAAAATAGCAATTGTCATATTAAATTGGAATGGTCAAAAATTATTAGAAAAATTCTTGCCTTCGGTTGTGAATTTTAGTTCACAAGAAGCCGATATCTATATTGCAGATAACGCTTCTTCTGACACTTCTATTGAATATGTTAAAGAGTTTTATCCTTCAGTAAAAATCATTAAAAATATTACAAACGGAGGTTATGCAAAAGGATATAATGATGCTTTAAAATCTGTAGATGCTGATATTTATTGTCTTTTAAATTCTGATGTTGAAGTTACAGAAAATTGGTTACAACCAATAATAGAAGTTTTTAAAAATGATGAAAAAACAGCTATTATTCAACCAAAATTATTAGATTATAAAGATAAAACCAAGTTTGAATATGCAGGTGCTGGTGGTGGATTTGTAGATTTATATGGCTATCCTTATTGTAGAGGTCGTGTTTTTAATCATCTTGAAACCGATAGCAATCAGTTTAACGATTCTATTGAAATTTTTTGGGCTTCTGGAGCTTGTTTGTTTATTCGTTCTGATGTGTATCATAAAGTTGGTGGTTTAGATGAAGATTATTTTGCTCATCAAGAAGAAATTGATTTATGCTGGAGAACACACAACATTGGCTACCAAACAAAATATGTAGGTGAATCTAAAGTTTATCATGTTGGTGGTGCTACTTTACAAGAAACAAATCCTCAAAAAACATTTTTAAATTTTAGAAATAGTTTATTAAATATTATAAAGAATGTTCCGAAAAAGTGGTTTTTGTTTTTGGTTTTTTCTCGTTTACTTTTAGACGGAATTGCTGGAGTTAAGTTTATTTTAGAATTAAGACCTATACATACACTTGCAATTTTAAAAGCACATATTAGCTTTTACAAAAACTTTTTTAAGTTTTTAAGAAAACGAAAAAAGTTACCTAAAAAAGAAAATTATAATTTACATACGAGTATTGTTTGGCAATATTTTATTTTAGGTAGAAAAAAATTTAATCAACTAAAATAAAAGTTTAGAGAATATCTAAACTTCCTTTTCCTTCTCTAATTAGTTGTGGTTCTGATTCTGTAAGATCAATAATTGTTGAAGCATAGTTGTCTCCATAACCACCATCAATAACTAAATCTACACGATTTTGCCATTTCTCAAAAATTAATTCTGGATCTGTAGTATATTCTAAAATATCATCATCATCTCTTATAGAAGTAGATACAATTGGGTTGCCTAATTCTTCAACTATAGTTCTCGTAATTGTATTATCTGGAATACGAATACCTACTGTTTTTCTTCTTTTAAAAGCTTTTGGAAGATTATTACTTCCTGGTAAAATAAATGTATAAGGGCCAGGTAATGCACGTTTTAAAATTTTAAACGTTGGTGTATCTATTTGTTTTACATAATCTGATAAATGACTCAAATCGTTACAAACAAAAGAAAAATTAGTTTTCTCTAGTTTTAACCCTTTGATTAGTGCTAACTTTTGTAGTGCTTTTGTGTTTGTAATATCACAACCCAAACCATAAACTGTATCTGTTGGATAAATGATTAACCCTCCATTTTTAAGGCACTTTATTACCTTTTGCACCTCTTTTGGGTTTGGGTTTTCTTCATATATTTTAATAAATTCTGCCATAGTTTAAAAGTACAAAAACTCAACTAAAAAATAAAGTTGAGTTTTTAATTTGGGAAAAGTACTTGCTTCTTATGATTTGTCTACCAATCTAAAACCTTCACCATGAATGTTTAAAATTTCTACATTTTCATCTTCTTTTAGGTACTTTCTTAATTTAGCAATATAAACATCCATACTTCTAGATGTAAAATAATTGTCATCTCTCCAGATTTTTGTAAGTGCCAATTCACGAGGCATTAAATCATTTTTATGAATGGCTAGCATTCTTAATAATTTACTTTCTTTTGGTGATAATTTTGATGGTTCACCTTCTTCACCAACAGATAAATGTCTTAATTTAGAATTAAAGAAAAATGACCCAATCTTAAACTCAAATTGCTCTGATTCAGCAGTTTTATCTGTCTCTTTTCTTTGTAAAATTGCTTTAATCTTATGTAATAATACTTCAGAATCAAAAGGCTTGTTTAAATAATCGTCTGCTCCTACAGAATATCCTCTTAAAACGTCTTCTTTTAAGGTTTTTGCTGTTAAAAAGATAATAGGTATTTCTTTGTTAGTACTTCTAATATCTTGAGCCAAAGAAAAACCATCTTTACGTGGCATCATTACATCTAATATACAAAGATCATAGTCGCTGTTTTTAAACATGATGAGACCTTCTATACCATCTTTTGCATGTGTAACATTATAATCGTTCAATGCTAAATAATCTTTTAAAACAGTTCCAAAATTTGGATCGTCTTCTACTAATAAAATTTTTTTACTTCCCATTTTTATACTTTTAAATTAAAGGTAATTTCACTGTAAATATGCTTCCTTTTCCTTTTTCACTTTCCACAAATACTGTTCCATGATGTTTATCTACAATTTCTTTAACATAAGCTAAACCTAAACCATGTCCTTTTACATCATGTATGTTTCCTTTCTGTTCTCTATAAAATTTATCGAAAACATATTTTTGAGCATTTTTACTCATTCCTATTCCTTCGTCTTTTATTTTTATGACAAAAAACTTATTGGTGCTTTCAGTAAATACATCAATTTTTGGAGCTTCTTTAGAGTATTTAATAGCATTTTCTAACATGTTAACAACTCCATTTTTTAGGTGAAATTCATTCCCTGATATTTCTGATACAATTGCTTTAAAATACAATTTTATTTCTCCTCCTCTATCTTTAACTAATAAATCTACATGACTAATTGCTTCTTCAATAATGTCGTGCATATCAATAGTTTCCTTACTAATATCTATTTGATTTTTCTCTAATTTAGAGATTCTTAATACATTTTCTACTTGTGTATGCATTCTTTTATTTTCATCTCGAATCATTTTTATGTAACGCTTTACTTTATCGTTATCATTAATAATTTTCGGATTTTTAATAGAGTCTAAAGCCAAATTTATAGTTGCTATTGGTGTTTTAAACTCATGAGTCATGTTATTTATGAAGTCTGTTTTTACTTCAGATATTTTCTTTTGTTGTATTAGCTGATATAAAGAACTAGAAAATGCAATTATAATGATGAAAATAAAAAATAAAGACAAAAGTAAAATTCCTGAAATACCAGATAGAATATGTTTATTTTTAGTAGGAAATGTTACGTAAAGTAAATATTTAGGGTTATTGTCAAAATTTAAAAACAAAGGATATTCATAACTTTCTTTAGTATTAATGGTGTAGTAACCAGATTTTAATTTTGTAGCTAAACCATCATTGGTGTATACTCCATACTTAAAGTTTAAATTAATACCTCTTTTTTGTAATTCATCCTTAATTGTTGCATTTAACTCTCTATTACTTAATCTTTGGTGGATTGGCTTTGAACTACTTATATTTTTGTAAAATTCTGCAAATTCGCTTCTTTCTATATTTTTTAATCGTCTGGTAAATGAATATCTTTTCTCATCTGTAGATGCAAATAAATTATCTGGTCCTTTTATTAAAGTAGATTGAGAAAAATCATTTTTACTTGTAATTCTTTTAATAATAATAGTATCATTATCTAAAAAATCGGTAGGCATTTTAAAGTTTTCTTCTAAAATTGTACCACCATAAGTAAATTTTTGATTATTGATTGTATCAATCTCTTGAAATAAGAAATTTTTAATTTGAGCTTCATCAGGTGCTATTTTATTTTGTAAAACACCTTCATATTCTCTGTCTAAAGACATTTGTTCACTTTCATTAATTCTTTGAGTAACACTACCCAAAGATTTGATAACATCATTCTCAAATTGCTCTTTTTTACTCTCTACTGCATTGTTAATCCAATAGAGTTGTACAGCAATAATCCCTATTAGAGATATACTCATTAAAGCTACAATAAGAACGAACATTTTTTTGCTCATAAATCAAATTTAAGCTATATAAAAATTGCAATTAACGTTTTTAACGTTGATTAACAATAAAAGTAGAATTTTAAGAGTAATTTAACAAAAACAATAAGAATAGCTAAAAGAAAACCTTCTTTTTTGTTAAAATATTATGAATTTTATTTACCTTAACTTTAGAATATTCTAATTCTTTATTGTAAATAATGTAGTTTGATTGGAGTAATTTTTTTTCTTCTTTCCATTGGTTATTTATTCTAGTTAAAACCTTTTCTTTTGTAGTATTATCTCTAGCAACAATTCTATTAATTCTTGTTTCTAAATCTAGATAAACTGTAATTACAAAATCGCAAAACTGATTTGTTTTAGATTCAAATAAAATAGCACTTTCATAAATAATATAAGTTTTATTTTTATTGTTTGCTACAAAGTTTTTAAAGTGATTTCTAACCTCTGGATGCACAATAGCATTGAGTTCTTTTAGTTTATTTTTATCATTAAAAACAATATTAGAAATAAAATCTCTATTTAATTTACCTTCTTTATATGATTCATTTCCAAATAAATAAATTAATTTTTCTTTAATAAAACTAGAAGAATTCATTAGTTTTTTTGCTTCAACATCTGCAATATAAACTGCTATATTTTTATAATTAGAAAAGATTTTTACAATTGTAGATTTACCACTACCAATACCACCTGTTAAACCAATAATCATAGCATTATTTTTGAATTAAGAAATCTATTTTTAGTGGTACAATTTTATAGCTCTTTATAAAACTAGGTTTGGTTACTAGTTTTGGTATCAAGTAGCTTAAATTATTATCTTGTGATGTTAAAAAATCGCATTCAACTTTAAATGAATTTATATTTACTTTTGAAAAATTAGATAATGCAACTACATAACTTATTTCAACACTTTCAGATAATGTTGTTAGGTTTGTATTATTTGGTAAATTCTTTACCAAAAAAGGTATCTCTAATTTACCTTCTGTGAACTTATCTACTTTACCAGAAATTTCTGCAAAACTTGTACTAAATTTTAAATTATTTACTCCTTTAGGTTTTACTATTTTAACACTTTCTGAAAAATTAGATTTCACATCTTTTAAAGTTAATTTACTTAATTCTATTTGCTTTATACTATCTAACTGCATTTTTGTTCCAGAAACTACGATTGAATCTGGCTTTATTGATATATCATCTAATAAATCGTAACCAATATGATACGTTATATCTGTGTTTGCTTTAAGTTTTATTTTTTTTGATGTTAACACACCTATGTTTAAGAAAATGGTATCTAATTCAAATTGTTTTATTTGTAATCCAGTTGCTATTTGATTTGCTATTTTTGATTGCTGGCTAAAGGGTAAAAGATAAAATTTAGACTTTTGTTTTCTTTGAAGATTAGAAACATCTAGTTTTAAATTTGGGGTTAAAATTTTTGTTTTTAAAATTTTAAAACCACTACCTTTAATAAAAATATTAAGTTGTTTTACTGGTACACTTTGTAATAATTTATTTTGCGGAATATTTACATAAGTAACAGGAAAAGTGATAGTTGTATTGTATTCTTTTGAGAAAGTAATTAATAACCAAATTAAAAACGATGCAATTAAAAAACCAATAAAAGCTTTTGGTATATTTCTTTGTGTTCTCACCTTTTTAATTTGAAATTTTATGCAATCTAATGAAAAGTTTGAGACAAAAAAAATGAGCTTTTATATGTTTCAATAAAAGCTCAAAATATATATTTTAAAAAATTATTTCTTAACTGGTGATAAGTATTTTTTACTTAACTCCATTGAAATAGCAGAACGCTCAAACTTAATTTTACCAGCTCCAGTTTCTATAGTTACTGTATTATCGTTTGTATTAATATCTGAAATTTTACCATGTATTCCACTAGAGGTTACCACTTTTGTACCTCTCTTGATTTCAGATTGGAAAGATTTTTCCTTTTTTTGTTTTCTCATTTGTGGTCTTAACATAAAAAAGTATAAAACTGCAATCATTGCTAAAAAAGGAAGCATACTCGCTAAAGTACCTGAAGCGTCTTGTAATATTATTGAAGAAATCATGAATTATTTTGCTTTTGGAGTTACCATACCTTTTAGAGTTAAAATTTCTCTACCTGTTTCAGTATTTGTTATTAAAGTAATATTTTTTTGTTGTCTGTTACTTTTACCAAAGGTGTTAAATTTAACTTTAACATCTTCTGTTTGCCCTGGTTTAATTGGCTTTTTTGGCCAAACAGGTACTGTACAACCACAAGTAACTTGTGCGTCTGTAATCACTAAATCTGTATTGCCTGAATTTGTTACCTTAAATGTAGTTTCTATAATATCACCTTCATTTACAGTTCCAAAATCATATACGTTTGAATCAAAAGAAATAGAAGCTGCTCCATTTTTTATTTCAACATCTCTTGTTTTAGCTTTTTCAAGATTGGCTTTGTTTATTTTTGCAGTTGCATTGCTATTACCACAAGAAGCTAAAATGCTAACTGTTAAAACGCAAATTATTAAAATTGATATTTTTTTCATCTTTTAAAATTTTTGTAAAAATAACAAATTAATTGGCTAGTGCAATGCATTATAGCAAGCCTCTGCCAATTTTAACGATTCTTTTATCTTTTTGAAACTCTTTTGAAATTTTATCTAATACACCATTAATAAAATAGCTACTTTTAGTTGTAGAATATCCTTTTGCTAACTCTATGTATTCATTAATCGTAACTCTTACAGGTATTGAGGGGAAATTTACAAACTCTGTAATAGCCATTTTTATTAAAATCATATCTACATCAGCAATTCTATCTAACTCCCAATTAGGAGTTTTATCAATGATATCCTGTTCGTATTTATCACTTTTTAAAACTGTTTTTTTGAACAAGTCTGATACAAAATCTTCATCATCTTTATCTTTATACAAACTACCTAACATAAATGTTTTACCGTTTTTACACTTACTTAAAGTTCTCAAAACCCAAGTATTTACAAACGGAATATCATCAACCCAAGAAATCATCTTGTCTTCATAATAATCTGCTAATTTTTCATTTGGAGCAATAATTTCTTTAAAAAAGTCGATTACGAAAGATTTATCAACCTTAAAAGAATCTTCAACTGTGTCTAAATACCGACTATATAGTGTGCTTTTTTGAAGTTCATCAAAAATAATCTTTACATACTCATCATCTAATTCCCAATTATTTAGATTGTTTATTGTTGCATAACTTTCTACACTGATACTTTCTTTAACAGTGTTGATTAATCTATTGTTTAAAAACTTGGTGTTTGGCTGTAAATCTTCTTTAGTAGCTAAAATTTTCTTTTTAGAAAGTGCTATTTTTTTAGCTGCCAACTTCTGCACTTCTATAATCAACAGAAAGTTTAAGACATATAAATCGAACATTTTTAAAATACTAAACTTTAAAAATTTTTCTTCTTTAATAAGATCATCATTATGAGATTGTTGAATAGCATACACAGATTGCATCACTTTTACTCTTATATGTCTTCTGTTAATCATGGTAAGAACTTAACTATATTTTCTTCATTTTAAGATGCAAAAGTAGTATTATTTAGTTTTCTAAATACCTTTTTTTAGTTCTTTTTTAAGATTTATAATCTTTTTTAAACTTGTATCTTCGTAATTTATTTTTAACCAAATTTTCTTTGAAAGCACTACAGTATTTAAATAAATATTTTTCTAAATATAAATGGCGAATAATTATAGGGCTGTTAATTACTATTTTATCTAAAATACTTACGCTACAAGTACCTAAACTCATAAGAAATTCTTTTAACGTTGTTGAAGATTATCTAAAAGAAAATATTACAAATTTAGAAGAAGTTAAGCATCAACTTTTAATAAATGTACTACTTATTATTGGTGTGGCTTTATTGGGTGGCTTTTTCACTTTTTTAATGAGACAAACTATTATTGTTACTTCTAGATTGATTGAATTTGACCTTAAAAATGAGATTTATCAACAATACCAAAGATTATCTTTAAACTTCTATAAAAAGAACAGAACTGGCGATTTAATGAATAGAATTAGCGAAGATGTTTCTAAAGTAAGAATGTATGTTGGGCCAGCTATTATGTATAGTATGAATATGATTGTGCTTTTTGTAGTTGGTTTTACACAAATGGTACGTGTAGATCCAAAGCTTACTTTGTATACACTTATACCTTTTCCACTTTTATCAATATCAATTTTTATATTGAGTAAGGTAATTCATAAAAGAAGTACTATTGTTCAGCAATACTTGTCTAAACTAACTACGTATAATCAAGAGTTTTTTTCTGGGATAAATGTGGTAAAATCTTATGGAATTGAGGCTTCAATCATTAAAGATTTTGATCAGATTGCTGATGAGAGTAAACAGAAAAACATCAATCTACAAAAAGCAAATGCCTTATTTTTTCCATTGATGATTTTACTAATTGGAATTAGTAACTTAATTGTTATTTATATTGGAGGCTTACAATATATTAATGGTGAAATTCAATCTGGAGTTATTATAGAATTTATTATGTATGTAAATATTCTTACATGGCCAGTTGCTGTTGTTGGCTGGGTTACGTCTATGATACAACAAGCAGAAGCATCACAAGCAAGAATAAATGAGTTTTTGCAAGAAGAGCCAGAAATTACAAACAACAATCAAGAACTTACAGAAATAAATGGTAAAATTACTTTTAAAAATGTAACTTTTACTTATGATGATACTAACATTACTGCTTTAAAAAATATTAGTTTTATAGTAAACGAGGGAGAAACTCTAGCCATTTTAGGGAAAACAGGTTCAGGAAAATCTACAATAATTGAACTGATTTCTAGGCTGTATGATGTTACTGAAGGAGAAATCTTATTAGATGACAAACCTATTGAACAAGGAAATTTAGATGCAATTAGAAATCAAATAGGCTTTGTACCTCAAGATCCATTTTTGTTTTCTGATACCATTGAAAATAATATTAAATTTGGTAAAGAAGATGCCACTGAAGACGAAATTATAAATGCTGCAAAAAATGCAGATGTACATAAAAATATTATCGATTTTCCTAAAGGATACAAAACCATTTTAGGTGAACGTGGAGTAACACTTTCTGGAGGTCAAAAACAACGTGTATCTATTGCAAGAGCAATTATTAAACAACCTAAAATTTTAATTTTTGATGATTGTTTATCTGCTGTTGATACAGAAACTGAAGAAAAAATACTCTCTAATTTAGAACGAGTTTCTAAAAACAAAACTACTTTTATTATTAGTCATCGAGTTTCTTCTGCAAAAAATGCAGATAAAATTATAGTATTAGATGATGGTAAGATTATACAGCAAGGAACTCATAATCAATTAATAACAGAAAAAGGATACTACAAAGATTTATATCAACAACAACTTTTAGAAAAAGAAATTTAAGGTTTAACGTTGCTACGTAAAATATTTTATTAGATTTGTGTTTATAACTTATAATACGATAACTACTATTTAAAGAGAATTATGGCAGAGAGAGTTGAACAGGAAGAGATTTTTTCGCAAGTCTTAAGAGCAGGAAGAAGAACTTATTTTTTTGATGTAAGAGCAACAAAAGCAGACGATTATTATTTAACAATTACAGAAAGTAAAAAATTTACGCATGATGATGGTTCTTTCCATTATCAAAAACATAAAATTTATCTTTATAAAGAAGATTTTTCTGATTTTCAAGAAATGCTAAAAAAAGCTACAGATTATATTATTACTGAAAAAGGAGATGAAGTAATCAGTGAGCGACATCAAAAAGATTTTAAGAAAGAAGATACAACTACTACAGATAAGTCAACTGAAAGTTTTACAGACGTTTCTTTTGATGATATTTAAATACTATTTTTAAAACTTATCTAGGTTTTAGATTACAAATTCAATTCAAATTCAATTTTACACGTAAAACCGTAAGCATTTATTTATGCTTACGGTTTTTTAGTTTTTTTAAGTATTTACTATTCAGTTTTTGATTTATCGCTTTTAGGTTTACTAAAATTATAAGAAACACCAAAGAAACAACCTATATCAAACTTTTTTACTACTGAAACAGTATTAGAATCTCCTAAATTATAAGAGTTTCCTACTTGTAAGTTACTTTGAAGTCTATCAACTCTACCCATAGCTAAACCAGCATTAAATATTAATCTTTCATCTCTTCCAAAAGATAATCCTAAACCTGTTAAAAACTGAAAATCTTGATCTGCTTTTAACATAGCTCCTACATTAGCTACTAGAGTATAATCCTTTCCGTTTCTAAATCTTATATTAAGTAATGAACCAAAACCAAAATCAAATTTACCTAAATCTTTTTGTCTAATAATTTTTTCATCTGTATTGTTTGGATCATCCTCTGTAAAAAATTCATCATCAACTAGTGAAGTAAAATATAAACCTCCACTTACATCAATCTTTATACCTCCTCTAATCCATATTCTGTAAGGATGTGACTCAATTAATTCATTCTTTTCTTTATCATAAATTTCTAAAGTCACTTCAACCAAATCAATATTTTTTCCTGTTACATCAATAGGTAAAGAATAGTTGTCAAAATTTACTTTAAAAAGTATTTTAAGATTTTCTTCAATTTTTGAATTAATTTCTTCGTTACTTTTTATTTTTTTTAAATTTTCAGCATTTATTAGTTCTTTTTCAGTAATAATTTTTTCAAGAACTTTATATTCAGAAACTATATTAACATATTCAACATAAAACACATCCCTTTGTGACTCAAAATCATCTTTATCTAATGATTTTTGAACTTTACTATTTTGTATAAATAAAGTTATTTGATTGTCTAAATTTTTTGATTTATCTGCAAGTGTATTTAATTTATCTGATACAATTTTTTTGTTTTGTTTTCTTATACTTGACAATAAGTAATTAACATCAACAATCGCTTTTTGAGGTTTGTTTTTTTTAGAAAGTTCAGAAAAGTTATTAGATGTACTATTAATTTCGATATTATTAATATTGAAATTTTTAAAATAGTCTTGGACTATAAAAGTTTGAACTACTTTTTTCTTTTCATTCAATGTTATACTATCTGCTTCTATTATATCTGCTTTTATTTGAGCTTCTACTTTAGGAGAAATTTGAGACTTATCAAAAATATTTAGATTAGATTCTTCAAAAATATTTACTAAATTATTTTTTATTTTATAAGTGTATTTTAATGGGTTTCCATTGATAAAATTAAAGGAAAGTGAGTTTTTGTAATGAAATTCTAATTGATTTACTTGTACATTATCTTTTTTACCTCCGTTTTTTACTGTTATTGTTTCTTTTTTAGGTTCGCTTAAATCTATTTCTATAACAGTATTTCTTTTTTGAGCAAAACTTAATAAGCTAAAAAAAAGTGATGCTAGTAGTAGTGATTTTTTCATGATATATAGTTTTATTTATTTTGCTAAATAACTATATATCAAACAGTAAAGAACTACCTACAATTAGGTATTTTAAAATAAAACGCGTTTCATGGTTTTGCTTTTAGATACAGTTTCTTGCCACTCTTTTATAGATTCACTATCAGAAGTTATGCCTCCACCAACATAAATATTAGCAACAGAATTTTCTATTTCCATACAACGTAAGTTTACATACAAATCAGAAGTTTTCTTTAAGTTGTCTGTATTAGATAAATTGATTTCGCCCAAAAAACCAGTATAAAATTTACGGTTGTAATTTTCATTTTCTAAAATAAAAGATTTAGCTAAATCTCTAGGTAAACCACAAACTGCTGGTGTTGGGTGTAAGGCTCTTATTAGAAGTTTTAATGATGCATTAGAACTTAACATTCCTTCTACTTTTGTTCTTAAATGCAGTAAGTTTCCAGCTTTTACTGTTTCAGTTTTATCTATTTTTAATTTAGAAGAAATCGTTTCTAATTGATTTTTAATGAAATCAGTAACCAATTGTTGTTCTTCTAATTCTTTTTTCTGCCAAGTAACTTTCTCTGTATTAGTATACAATTGTGTACCAGCCAAAGACATCGTTTTAAAAGCTAAATCATTTATATTTAATAAGGTTTCTGGAGTAGCTCCAAGCCATAGTCCTATTTTAGGATGAAACCAAACATACACAAACGCATTATTATAGTTTTGCAATAATTTTTTATAAATAGTTATTAAATTAAAACTAGATAATTGAACTTTCTCTTTTCTAGAAATAACTATCTTTTTTAAATCACTTGTATCTATTGTTTGTATAGCTTCTTCAACTATTCTTATATGATTCAGTTTAGAAACATCATCATCTAAAAAAACTTCTTTAGTATTATGATTTATAAGTTCTAAATTAAGTTTTTCTTTAAAATAACTAGACTGATTAGAAGGGATAAGAATAACTGCATCATTACTGTCAAAAGGAGCGAAAACAAAACCATTTTCTGTAAAAGAGTTTGTAAAACAGAGTTGTTTAGTATTCATAAAAAAACCAGAAATTATATGAATATTAGGTTTTCTATATACCACAAATGGCATCTGATTTTGATATGCCTTTTCTATTTTACTAAATATATCCAATAGCTTATTTTTCTACTTTTTTATCTAAAACTATATTTGTTAACTTGCAGATAGAGATTAAGTTATCTTCTTCATCAATAATTTTAATCTCCCATAAATGTGTGGTTCTACCTTTATGAATGGGTTTAGCCACACCAAAAACAACTCCTTCCTTTTTACTTTTTAAATGATTGATGCTTAACTCAATTCCTTTTACAATTTGAGTTTTTCTATCAATAAAAAAAGCTGAAGCACAACTCCCAACAGTTTCAGCTAGTGCTGCAGTAGCACCTCCATGTAAAATTCCATAAGGTTGATACACTTTAGAATTTACAGGCATTTTAGCCACCAAATAATCATTACCAACATCAGTAAATTCAATATTTAAGGTTTCCATCAGTGTATTACTATTTAAACTATTTAAGGCTATTAGTGTTTTAGATTTATCCATCAACAAGAATTTAAAAAGTAAAAATACGCATAAAATATTGTATTTTTGTCATTGAAATTAGCAGTAGAATATGTACAAAATAAGAGTTATTTTAGACACAAAAGAAGATGTTATTAGAACAATTCTGGTTGATGACACTATAAATTTAGAAACATTACACATCATAATTTCGAAAGCTTTTGGGTTTGAAGGGCAAGAAATGGCATCCTTTTACAGAACTGATGATGAATGGAACCAAGGAGAAGAAATTCCACTTTTTAATATGGCTGAAGCTGGTGAAGGCATCTCTATGCAAACTTGTATTCTAAAAGAAACTTTATTTAAAGAAAATGATAAGCTAATTTATGTATATGATTTTCTAAATATGTGGACATTTTATGTAGATGTAGTTGAAATTTCTACTGAACAAAAAACTAACTTACCAAAAACTATTTTAAGTGTTGGAGAAATTCCTACTGAAGCTCCAAAAAAAGAATTTATTGCTGAAGATTTTGGAAAAGATGATGATGATGAATTCGATATTTTTGATGACTTTGATTTTAATGAATATTAGTCTGCAGACTAATTAATATTTTTTTAAAATCCTTTTACTACCAACTTTTTTCAGTAACAAATTCGTAAATTAATCGTCTTACTTTTTATAACCGACTAAATCAACTTACTTGGAAACAATCTTATCACTCAAAAATCTTGATAAAAAATATGGTAAAGTACATGCTGTAAACAATTTATCTTTTGATATTCAAAAAGGAAATGTTTATGGAATTCTTGGACCAAATGGAAGTGGAAAATCTACAACATTAGGAATTATTCTAAATGTAGTAAACAGAACAGCTGGAGAATTCTCTTGGTTTGATGGAAAATTATCAACACATGAAGCTTTAAAGAAAGTGGGAGCTATTATTGAGCGACCTAACTTTTATCCATATATGACAGCTACCCAAAACTTGTCATTAATTTGTAAGATTAAAGGTACATCAACAGATAAAATTGATGAAAAACTAAAAGTTGTAAATCTTTACGAACGCAGAAACAGTAAATTCAGAACCTACTCTTTAGGTATGAAACAACGTTTAGCAATTGCATCAGCATTATTAAATGATCCTGAAATTTTAATTTTAGATGAACCCACAAATGGATTAGATCCACAAGGAATTCATGAAATAAGACAAATCATCAAAAAAATTGCAGCTAATGGAACCACAATTTTGTTGGCTTCGCATCTTTTAGATGAAGTTGAAAAAGTATGTAGTCATGTAGTTGTGATTAGAAAAGGTATAAAATTATATTCTGGTAGAGTTGATGAAATGACAGCTTCTAATGGTTTATTTGAATTAAAGGTAGATAAAAATGAAGATAATTTATTAAAATTATTAAAAAATCATGAGGCAATTCTTAATGTTACTAAAGATCATGAAACCATTATTGCAACTTTACGTAATAGTATTTCTGCAACAGAAATGAATTCTTTTTTGTTTGAGAAAGGTTTTGTTTTATCACATTTAGTAAAACGTAAACCTAGCCTAGAGCAACAATTTTTAGATTTAACCAAAAACAACTAACCAAAAATAAAAGTCATGTTAAGACTACTTACTATAGAATTTCACAAGTTAAGATTTAATAAAGCCAGTAAAATATTGTCTATTATTTACTTTGGTTTACTAACTTCAATAGCTTTAATTGCTGCGATTAAATTTGAATTTGGAGATTTTAAATTACATTTAGCAGATGCAGGTATTTTCAACTTTCCTTATATATGGCACTTTAACACCTATATAGCTGCTATTTTAAAATTCTTTTTACTGTTGGTAATTGTATCTATGATGAGTAATGAATACAGTTATAAAACATTAAAGCAAAATTTAATAGATGGTTTAAGTAAAAAAGAATTTATTTTATCAAAATTTTATACAGTTATTGCTTTTGCAGCAATTTCAACAGTTTTCGTATTTGTAGTTTCTTTAGTATTAGGGTTATTTTATTCTGATTATAATGAATTTGCAATCATAGTTTCTGATTTAGAATATTTAGTAGCGTTTTTTATAAAACTAGTTGGTTTTTTCTCTTTTGGCCTATTTCTTGGTATTTTGGTAAAACGCTCTGCTTTTGCAGTTGGTGCTATGTTTGTTTGGCTGATAATAGAAAATATGTTTAGAGGTTTTCTCTTTTGGAAATTTAATGAAAATGAAAAAACATCTAATATTGTTGACAATTTTATGCAGTTTTTACCTTTAGAGTCTATGACCAATCTAATAAAAGAACCTTTTTCTAGACTAGGTGCTGTAAGATCTGCTGCAAATACTATGGGCGAAAGTTTTACTAAAACCTATTCTGTTGATTTCTCCACAGTCGCTATCGTTTCTTTTTGGACGTTTCTTTTTATCTTTTTATCCTATAAATTATTATTAAAAAGAGATTTGTAAAATTTCTTTTAATATTTAAACTATTTTAAATAAACTAGGTCTAAATAAAATAAGAGTCATCTTTTCTTGTTATTTTTAGCAAATAGTATTTAATAATAGTAACTAATTGAATTTAAAACGTATTTTTTGCATTCTCATATTCTCTTTGGTTTTCTATAAGAGCTATAGCCAACTGAGTAAAACCCATTATATACCACCATTAACTTATGCTGGTTTTGGGAATGCAAATCCAGAGAATCAATATTTTTATATATCTACACCTAGTACTAAAAATGTTAACTATACCATTAAAGCATTAGGTCAACCTGTATCTCAAAATATTACTGGTAATGTATCTAATAATAACCCACAAGAAATTTTTATTGGTACTGGTAATACTCAATTATTTGCACCCTCATCAGAGGCTGGTAAAATTTTAACAAGTAATGGGTATATAATTGAATCTGATGATGTTATTTACGTTTCTTTAAGAATACAGGCAGGAGGAAGTGCACAAGCAGGTGCATTAGTTAGCAAAGGTAGTTCAGCACTTGGCACTACTTTTAGAGCTGGTATGTTTACCAATGAAAACCCACAAACTAACTATTTGAGTTTTATTTCTGTAATGGCTACTGAAGATAATACTAGTATTACGTTTTCTGATTTGGATAATGGAATATTATTAAAAAACTACTCTGGTACTTTACCAATAAATATTATTTTAAACGAAGGCGAAAGTTATATTATTGCTGCAAATTCATCAGAAAGCACCATTAATAGAGATGGTTTAATAGGTACATTAATTAATTCTGATAAACCTATTGTTACCAACTTGGGTTCAGCGAATGGTAGTTTTCATAATGGTGGTGGAAGAGATTATGGAATAGATCAAATTGTAGGATTATCTAAAATAGGCAATGAATACATCTTTGTTAAAGGTGATGGTTCTAACAGTTGGGAAAATGTTTTAATTGTTGCACATGAAGACAACACATCAATAACATTAAATGGTTCAGTAAACTTTGCTACAATTAATGCTGGGGAATATGCTCTTATTGAAGGTGATGAATATAATGCAAATGGAAATCTATTTGTAGAAACTTCTAAACCTGTTTTTGCTTATCAAGGTATTGGAGCTAATAACAATGAAGCTAACCAAGGATTATTTTTTGTACCACCATTAAGTTGTGAGAACAGAGGAAACATAAACAATATACCAGAAATTCAGAATATTGGTAATATTAACTTTTCTGGAGGAATTACAATCGTTGCAAATAAAGGAGCAACAATAAATATACAATCAGAAACACAAACCTTTACTCCTTCTGGTCCTTTTAATGTGGATGGTAACCCTAATTATGTAACCTATAAACTAATAAACTTACAAGGAAATATATCTATAGAAAGTAATCAAGAACTATATTGTGCCTATTTTAATCAAAATGGGGCTGCAAGTTCTGGAAGTTTTTATTCTGGATTTCCTTCAAATCCTGAAATAAATTTTAACAAAACAGTTACTGCACTCGGTAATTGTATTCCTAATGTAACTTTACAAGCCGCAAATACAGATTTATTTGATAGCATTAAATGGGAATTTTTTAATGAAACAACTTCAACTTGGGAAGAAAGAAGTACAAATACTAACTATAAACCAATCTCATCAGAACCAGGTAGATACAGATTAATAGGAACTATTACTTGTACAAATACAACTTTTGAATCAGTCGAAATACCTGTAAGTATTTGTCCTGACGATTTTGATGGTGATTTTATTATTGACAATTTAGATGTTGATATTGATAATGATGGAATTTTAAATTGTGATGAATCTTTAGGAGATGCGAACTTGGATATTTCAAATTTAAACAACCCAAAAATTATTTTAGCTGATGGAGCTGAAAAGAATATTATTACAGCAGCCAATTTAGTTTCCAATAATGCAATTAATACTTTTACTGGTACTAATAATGGTAATTTTGAAAGCGTCCTCTCTCCTACTTCTGCAAACTCAAAAAACACATATACATTAGACTTCTCACAGAATATCAATTTTGTTTTGAGGCAGAACAATACTGGAACACACAATAATTTAGATGATGAATTTTTCATTTTAAAAGTAGGTTCAAATGATAAAAATATCACACTTTTAAATCCTGATAATAATCTATTAGTGGATACTAATTTTGATAATATTTTTGAATCTGGTGTTACACAAATATCAGCATCAGAAATCCGTTTTAAGTACAGTACGAATGTTTCTGGAACTGCAAGCACTTTTGAGTTTCTTGCAAATCAAGTTAGTTCCATCACTTTTGAACACGCCTCAAATGGATTGACTTCAGCATCAACTTTTAGAGGAAATTTCAACATTACTTGTTTTTCTCTGGATTCTGATGGAGATGGAATTGAAAATATGTTTGATTTAGATTCAGATAATGATGGAATTCCTGATATTTATGATGCCTATGGAAGCCAGATAACACTCACAAATTCAGATGCAAATTTAGACGGTTTGGATGATGTGTTTGATAGTATTTCAACAAATTTAGATACAGACAACGACAATATTAAAAACTATATAGATTATGATGCTGATAATGATGGAATTTTTGATTCCACAGAAAGTGGTCATAATTTAGATACTAATTTTAATGGTGTTATTGATGGTTTTATTGATATAAATAAAAATGGTTTAGATGATAGATTAGAAGATTTAAACTTGATAATAAATTATACAATAAGAGATACAGATGCTGATGATATTTTCAATTTTATAGATAATGATGCAGATAATGATAATTGTTTTGATGTAACAGAAGCTGGTTTTACTGATGTCAATACTGATGGTTTTCTTGGGGATATT
Source organism: Polaribacter porphyrae (assembly GCF_002954685.1). GTDB lineage: Bacteria > Bacteroidota > Bacteroidia > Flavobacteriales > Flavobacteriaceae > Polaribacter > Polaribacter porphyrae. Next base: position 996,867 of record NZ_MSCN01000001.1, read on the forward strand.
CCAGTTCAGGTAGACATAAATGGAAAAGTCATAAATACCACTAATGGTTATACAATTCCAAATTCAGAGTACACTACTAGTGCCCCAATCACAATTACTAAATTTGAAAATACAACTTTTTGTGAATTAGATACAAACACAATAACTATAGAAAGTACAGCAGATAATTTTGAATGGGCAACATCTATAGATGGTGTAACTTGGAATGTAATTACAGATAATGTAATTTATTCTGGTACAACCAGCAATACTTTGCAAATAACAAATACTCCTTTAAGCTATAACAATTATCAATATAGAGTTCTTCTACGAAGAGTAGGAAATGCCTGTACTACAACTTCAAATTCAATTACATTAACTGTAAACCCTAAACCTATTATTCTAAATAGTATTATACAATTAAATCAATGTGCAGACAATCCTAATGAAATAACAACTATAAATCTCACAGAAGCTGAAATCAATATTTCTACTGATACCAGTGTTACTTTTGAATATTATGAAACTGAAACAAAAGCAGTAGCTGGTGGTATTTCAAATCAAGTAATTGATAAACTAAAATATCCCGTAAATAGAACTGCAGAAGCTTGGGTAAGAACAGTTTCTGATAAGGACTGTTATACTATATCAAAAATAGAAATAACAGCAACTTTTGTAAGTGACGTTGCTTATGACAAAACTTTTGAAGAATGTGACGACTTTCTTGATGCTGATGGTAACAATACTATTTTAAATTCAGAAACTGATGGTATTACAACTTTTAATTTCAGCAGTGCAGCACAAGAAATAAAGAATTTATTTCCTAACCCAAATGATATAGAGGTATTTTTTTATGAAACTATTGCTGATAGAGATGGAGCAATAAATGCAATTCCAGATATATCTAGACATAGAAATAATAGTGATACTTCTTTTGCTTTTAATCAAACCATTTTTATTAAAATTAAAAACAAAAATAATAACGATTGTGAAGGTTTAGGAAAACTATTTTTAAAAACAAGCGAAGTTCCTCAATTTACTGTTAAAGGAGAATCTCCTAATGATCCAATATTAGTTTGTTCAAAAAACTTACCTTTTTCATTGATGGCAGAAAATCCAAAGGGAGATTATAGATATATTTGGGAAGATGAAAATGGTAATAAATTAGGTGAAAATCAAGATCAACTAATAAATGGCGGTGGTAATTATACAGTAACAGCTTATACAAAAAATAGTACGGTTTGTTCAAAATCAAGAACTATTTCAGTAAAACAATCAAACCCTGCAATTTTGGACGAAAGTTTTGTAGTTATAACAGATGAAATTAACATATCTAACTCTAATAATTTAAGTGTTACAGTTAATATTCCTCAAGATCCTTTAAACCCAGAAGAATATCTATATTCATTAGAAACTAAAAATGGACAAATTGTAAAATTTCCACAAGAAAGTAATATTTTTACAAACATTACAGGTGGTGTTTATAAATTAATTGTAGAGAATAAAAATGGTTGTGGAATATCAGAATTATTAATTTCTGTAATCCAGTTTCCTAAATTCTTTACACCTAATAATGATGGAGAAAATGATACTTGGTCTGTAAAAGGTGTAGATGCTTTGTTTTATTCTGAAAGTATAATGACAATTTTCAATAGATATGGAAAATTAATATACAAATCTAGTAATCAAAATCTAGGTTGGGATGGAACCTACAATGGTAAACAGCTAAATAATGGCGATTATTGGTATCAAATTGTTTTAAAACCAACAGATATCACTAAACCAATGATAGATAGAAAAGGTAATTTTTCTCTATTAAAAGAATAAGGCTATATTAAAATATAGCCTTAACATTCTACCAAATAAATTCAGCAAAGAACAATTTCTATCAAGCAACCTTTGCGATTTTTGCTTTTTGCTTTTTAACAGTTTTTTTCACTTCAAACTGATTCGAAGTATTTTTTGCACCACCAGCTTTTAATGCCTTGTCTCCAGCAAAAAAGGATTTGTGGTCGTCTCCTAAATCAGAACCTGCCATTCTTTGATGTTTTACACAAGCAACTCCCTTTCTAATTTCTTGTCTTTGTACACCTTTTACATAAGCAAGCATTCCATCTTCACCAAAATAACCTTCAGTTAAATCATTCATATGCAAAGCAGTTGTATGGTAAGTTGGCAAAGTAATTAAATGATGGAAAATTCCTGCTTCTTTAGCTCCATCCATCTGAAAAGTTCTAATTTTTTCATCAGCTCTTTTGCACAAATAAGTACCATCGTACTTTTCATCCATTAAATTATTTTTATCATAATGCATAACATCAAAACCATCTAATAACATTTCTTGATACACTTGTTGCCTAAAATTTAATGTCCAATTAAATGATGGCGAGTTATTATACACCAATTTTGCATTGGGTACAACTTCTCTAACCCTATTAACCATAGCTGCTATTTGTTTTACGTTTGGAGTAGGCGTTTCTATCCATAATAAATCTGCTCCATTTTGTAAACTTGTAATACAATCTAAAACTACCCTGTCAATATTAGAACCTTCTTTAAATTTGTACAATCCGTTTGCTAATCTAATTGGACGTAGCAACTTCCCTCCTCTTTTTATCAAAACATCATCTTCTTTAGCTTGTTTTATTGTAATTTCTTCTGCATCTACAAAAGCTAAATATTGTGAAGCTAAATCTCCAGGTTCTTGACTTACTGGTAATTTTTGCGTTAATCCTGCTCCTTCAGAATCTGTTCTTGCTACTATAATTCCATCATCTACTCCCAATTCTAAAAACGCATATCTGATTGCATTTAATTTGGCGATAAAATCTTCATGAGGCACAGTTACTTTTCCATCTTGATGTCCACATTGTTTTGCATCAGAAACTTGATTTTCTATTTGAATAGCACAAGCTCCAGCTTGAATCATTTTTTTAGCTAATAAATAAGTTGCTTCTTCATTACCAAAACCTGCATCAATATCAGCAATTATAGGTACTATATGAGAATCAAAATTATCAATTTCATTTTGCACATTTTCACCATTTTCTAATCTTCGAAATAAATCATTCAGTTCAATAGCATCTGCTTGACGTAAAAAATCATAAATCTCTTCAATTAATGAAGCTACTGCAGTTTTTTCGTGCATAGATTGATCTGGTAAGGGACCAAATTCTGAACGCAAAGCTGCAACCATCCATCCTGAAAGATATAAATACCTTTTATTTGTAGTTTTATGATGTTTTTTTACAGCAATCATTTTTTGTTGCGCCACAAACCCATGCCAACAACCTAAAGATTGTGTATAGTTAGAATTATCTGCATCATATTCAGCCATATCTTTTCTTACAATTGCAGCAGTATATTTTGCAATATCTAATCCTGTTTTAAAACGATTTTGAGCCACCATTCTTGCTGCATTTTCAGAATTAATTGCATTCCAAGAATTGCCATATTTTTCTTTTAGATTTCTTACAGTTTCAAGTGCTGAACTATACTTGCTTTGTGCTAAATTTTTCATAATTTTGTTGTTTAATTATTAAGGTTTATTCGATTTTGATAATTACGTCTCGTAAACTATTGCAGTAGTTGCGAGACTTTTTTTTTAGATAAATTTATAAGCTTCCAAGGTTAAAAACTCTTGATACTCATTCTTTAAAACAAGTTCATCAAAAAGTTGTATTGCTTTTTCGAATTTTCCAGAACTGAATCTATCTTCTCCAACATAATTTTTAATTTTTTCAATCTCTTGATATTTGATTTTTTCATAAGTCTCTTTATTAAATAGTATTCCTCCTTTTAATTTTATCTCTTTTTGAAGCCACAACCAAATTTGAGTTCTAGAAATTTCTGCTGTTGCTGCATCTTCCATCAAATTATACAGAGCTGCTGCTCCATTTCCTCTCAACCAACTTTCTATATACAAAATACCCACATTAATATTTTTTCGGATGCCTTCTTCTGTAATGGTTCCCATTGGCAATTCTACCAAATCACTTTCACTAACATTTACATCATATCTTTTTACGTGAATTTGATTTTTAGTTGACATATTTTCATTAAAAACTTCCATAGCAATTGACACCAAATCTGGATGTGCAACCCAAGTACCATCATGTCCATTTTTAACTTCTTGTTCTTTGTCATTGATTACTTTTTTAAAAGCTAACTGATTTGCCATTTCATCATTCTTAATCGGAATTTGAGCAGCCATTCCACCCATTGCATGCACACCTCTTTTATGACATCTTTGAATTACCTTTAAAGAATAAGCTTTCATAAAAGGTGTTTGCATAGTAACTTGATCTCTGTTGGGTACCATAAAGTCTTGATGATTTCTAAATTTTTTGATGTATGAAAAAATATAATCCCATCTTCCACAATTTAAACCAGCCATATGATTTTTTAATTCGTAGATAATTTCATCCAATTGAAAACTAGCAGTAATTGTTTCAATTAAAACAGTAGCTTTTATTGTGTTTTGTGGAATATTTAAATACTCTTGAGCAAATACAAAAACATCATTCCATAAACGTGCTTCTAAATAATGTTCTAATTTTGGTAAATAAAAATAAGTTGCAGAGTTTTTTTCTTGTAAAGTTCTAATATTATGGAAAAAATACAAACCAAAATCTACGAAAGCACCTGACATTTCTTCACCATCTATTAAAAAATGTTTTTCATTTAAATGTAATCCTCTTGGCCTAACTAATAAAGTAGCAGTTACATTGTTTAAATTATAAAACTTTTTCTTTTTTTCATTATAGTATGAAATTGTACCAAGATTAGCATCTCTCAAATTTACCTGCCCTTGTAAATTATTATGAATATTTGGCGAATTACTGTCTTCAAAATCAGCCATAAATGTTTTAGCACCAGAATTCAATGCATTAATTACCATTTTTCGATTTACAGGTCCTGTTATTTCTACTCTCCTGTCTAATAAATCTTCTGGCAATGATGCACAAACCCAATCTGAATTTCTAACTTTTTTTGTTTCTTCTGGATAAGAAGGAAAATTTCCAGCATCAAAATATGCTTGTTCAATTTCTCTTTCTTCTAATAATTTTAATCTTCTTTTATTAAATTTTTCATGTAATCTTAATAAAAAAGTTTGGGCTTCATGAGTCAAAATTTCCTTATACTCATCGATTTCAAAACCCCTAAAATCAATCTGTTTTGTGATTACTTGTTCTTGCATAGTTTGTATTTTTTAAATTCTACTTTGCAATGATATAAATTATTTTTGGACTCCACAAGCGAACGTTCGCTATTTTTATAAAAAAATTTATTTATAAACTATTCGCTAAATATAGTTATCTTTGTAAAATGACAATAGAAGATGAATATATTCGATTAATATTTGGCTTAAAGTTAAAACAAATAAGGACAGACAAAAACCTATCACTCTTTGGGTTGGCTAAATTATCAGGATTATCAAAGTCTTATTTAAATGAAATTGAAAAAGGCAAAAAATATCCAAAGACAGATAAAATATTGCAGCTTTCAGAAAGTTTAGAAACTCCTTATGACCATTTGGTTTCTTTAAAATTAGATAAAAATTTAGCACCAATAGGAGAAATTTTACAATCAAAAATTTTAAAAGAAATTCCTTTAGAACTTTTTGGTATTAAGGAAAACAATTTGATTGATATTATTGCAAATGCACCTGCAAAAGTGAACGCATTTATTAGTACAATCATAAAAATTGCACAGAATTATAATTTAACAAGAGAAAGTTTCTTCTTGGCTTCTCTGCGTTCATACCAAGAAGCACATAATAATTATTTTGAGGAAATAGAAACTGATGTTGAAAAATTTGCTAAAGCTTATCATATTGACCTACTAAAAAAAGTAACTTCTAACGATTTAGAGGAAATTTTAATTGAAGAATTTGGTTATACTATAAACACAGAGGAACTTCAAAAACACAAAAATCTTGACGAATTAAGAAATATATACATTGCTCCGAAAAAGATGTTATTGATTGATAATACTATTTCTGAATCTCAAAAAACATTTATTTACGCCAAAGAAATTGCTTACAATTTTTTAAAAATTGAAGAACGTTTATACACTTTTCCTTGGATAAAATTCGAGAGTTTTGACCAAGTTTTGAATAATTTTATAGCCTCTTATTTTGCAGGAGCATTAATTATACCAAGAAAAAGCATTACTGAAAAATTGACGAATTTATTTGCTTTAGAAGAATGGAATTCATTAAAATTGCACAAAATTATCAAACATTTTAATTGCTCTCAAGAAACATTTTATCAACGTTTAACAAATATTTTACCAAAATTTTTCAATATTAAAAATTTATTTTTCTTAAGATTCACGCATCAAGATAATTCTCCTGAATTCAGGCTCAACAAAGAATTACATATCACACAGCAACAAGCTCCACACGCAAATAGAAAAAATGAACATTATTGTAGAAGATGGATATCTATAAAGACAATAAAAGATTTAGAAAATTCAGTAAAAAATAGAGCAACTTTTGGGGTGCAAATATCATCTTACGAAAACCAAAAGAATGAATATTTGGTACTTTCTTCTGCAACTCAAGATCCATTTAAAAAAGATATTAGTAGAAGTGTAAGTATTGGTTTATTACTTTCTCCTCATTTAAAAAAGAAGCTCACTTTTCTAAAAGAAAATACTTTTACAAAGAAAATTGTAGGAGTTACTTGCGAAACTTGTGCTGTTGAAAATTGTAAAGAAAGAGCTGCAAAACCAACACGTTTACAAAAAAACAATAAATATAATAATATTGCAAAAACTGTAGATGACATTATAAAATCATACAGTTAAAAATTCTTATTTTAGCATAACAAATTATAGAAAGTCTATGGATATCAATTTCAATAAAAACGAAGATTATAACAAACTTTTAGTGTCTGATTTAAAAAGACGTTTTGCTAAAGTGAAATTAGGTGGTGGACAAAAAAGAATAGACAAACATCATCAAAAAGGCAAAATGACTGCTAGAGAAAGAGTGGATTATTTATTAGATACTGATGCTAAATCCATAGAAATTGGTGCTTTTGCAGGTGAAGATATGTATGCAGATCATGGAGGTTGCCCTTCAGGAGGTGTTGTTGTAAAAATTGGATATATAAAAGGAAAACAATGTATTGTTGTTGCTAATGATGCTACTGTTAAGGCTGGAGCTTGGTTTCCTATCACAGGAAAAAAGAATTTACGAGCCCAAGAAATATCCATAGAAAACAGATTACCAATTATTTATTTGGTTGATTCTGCTGGAGTTTATCTACCCATGCAAGATGAAATTTTTCCTGATAAAGAACATTTTGGACGCATTTTTAGAAACAATGCTGTGATGAGTTCTATGGGAATTACCCAAATCTCTGCAGTGATGGGAAGTTGTGTTGCTGGTGGTGCATATCTACCAATTATGAGTGATGAAGCTTTAATTGTCGACAAAACTGCAAGTATTTTTTTAGCTGGAAGTTATTTGGTAAAAGCAGCAATTGGCGAATCTATAGATAATGAAACTTTAGGAGGAGCAACAACACATTGTGAAGTTTCTGGTGTTACAGATTATAAAGCAAAAGACGATAAAGACGCTTTAGATAAAATAAAATTTATTGTTGATAAAATTGGTGATTACGACAAAGCTGGTTTTAGCAAAACCGAATCTTTTGAACCCAAAGAAAATCAAGATGATATATTTGGAATTCTACCCAAAGAAAGAAATGCACAATATGACATGCTAGAAATCATAAAGCGTTTGGTAGATAAATCTGAATTTGAACAATATAAAAAAGGTTATGGACAAACCATTTTAACAGGTTATGCCAGAATTGATGGTTGGGCTGTTGGCATTGTTGCCAATCAACGAAAGTTGGTAAAAACAACATCATCCAAAACCAAACCAACAGAAATGCAATTTGGAGGCGTAATTTATAATGATTCTGCTGATAAAGCTACACGTTTTATTGCCAATTGCAATCAGAAAAAAATTCCTCTAGTTTTCTTACAAGATGTTACCGGTTTTATGGTTGGCTCAAAATCTGAACATGGGGGAATTATAAAAGATGGAGCAAAAATGGTAAATGCTGTAAGCAATTCTGTTGTTCCAAAATTCACAATTGTTATTGGTAATTCTTATGGAGCAGGAAATTATGCAATGTGTGGCAAAGCTTATGACCCAAGATTAATTGTGGCTTGGCCAAGTGCAGAATTAGCAGTAATGAGTGGTAATTCAGCAGCAAAAGTTTTATTACAAATAGAAACTGCATCTCTTAAAAAGAAAGGCGAAGAAATTACTCCTGAAAAAGAAGCTGAATTATTTGACAAAATAAAATCTAGATATGACAAGCAGATTTCTCCATATTACGCTGCTGCAAGAATTTGGACAGATGCTGTCATCAATCCTTTAGATACTAGAACTTGGATTTCTATGGGTATTGAAGCAGCAAACCACGCTCCTATTGAAAAACCTTTTAATATGGGAGTTTTACAGGTATAATTTTAAATTATTTCAACATAAATTTTTAATGACCAAAATCACATTTGGTCATTTTTTTATGCCTTATTTTTGTAATAAATTTCTACAAATGAGTAAATCCATATATATTACTACTATAGAGGCAAATAGTGGTAAATCATTAGTATCACTTGGAATTTTAAGAATGATGCTGAATCAATCTTCTAAAGTTGGCTATTTTAGACCCATTATTAACAAAGGAAAAAATAGCAAGTTCGACAATCATACAAATACTGCTATTAACTTTTTTAATCTTGATATGAATTATGAAGATTGTTATGCTTACGAACAAAGTGAAGTTGTAGAATTGTTAAGTGAAGGCAAAGAAGATGATGTAATTCATAACATTATCAAAAAATATAAAAAATTAGAAGCTAACTATGATTATGTTTTAATTGAAGGAACAGATTTTTCTGGTGAGGGTGGTTTTACAGAACTAGATGTTAATTTAATGATTGCTAAAAATTTAGGAATTCCTGTATTAATTGTTGGTGCTGGTAATGATAAAAAGAAGAAAGATTTTATCAACACAATGCAAATTACTTATAACTCATTTATTCAAAAAGATGTGGATGTAATTGGAGTTATAGCTAATAAAATAGAAATAGATGAGATTGATTATGTTGAAAGTGAATTGCAAAAAGTAATTCCGAATAACATTCATATAGATGTAGTTCCTAAAGTTAATTTTTTAGCTTATCCAACTGTTAAAGAAGTAGTTGAAGAACTAAATGGATCTGTACTTTTTGGAAATCAATTTTTAGATAATGCCATTGGGAGTTACAGCACAGGAGCTATGCAATTGCGAAATTACTTAACTAGAATCAAAGAAAATGCATTGGTAATTACTCCTGGAGACAGAGCAGATATTATTTTAGGAGCTTTACAAGCTAACGCCTCTAGTAATTACCCAAAAATTTCAGGGATTATTTTAACAGGAAGTTTAATTCCTGAAGAATCTATTTTAAAATTAATTGAAGGCGTACAATCTACGATTCCTATAATTTCTGTTGATGGAGGAACTTTTGGAATATCAAACAAAATTGGTGCTGTTAAACCAAAAATTTACGCCACCAATAGTAAAAAAATATTGTTAGCTCTAGATACTTTTGATAAATATGTCAATGTTGAAGGCTTAACGAATATTTTATCTTCTTTCAATTCTGATAAATTAACACCAAGTATGTTTCAATATAATTTGTTACAGAAAGCTAGAGTCAGCAGAAAACACATAGTTTTACCAGAAGGAAATGATGAAAGAATTATAGAAGCTACAGCTCGTTTACAATTATTAGACATAGTAGATTTAACACTTTTAGGTGATAAAAAAGACATTCAATTAAAAGCAAATCAGTTAGGTTTACAGATAGATTTAGACAAAATAAATGTTTTAAATCCACAAGATTCTGTTCATAATGATGCTTTTGGAAAAGCATTATTTGAAGCCAGAAAACACAAAGGAATGACAGAAACAACTGCCCACGATTTAACTAGAGATGTTTCTTACTATGGCACCTTAATGATTTACAATGGTTTAGCTGATGGCATGGTTTCTGGAGCTGTACATACAACTATGCACACCATTAAACCAGCTTTGCAAATTATAAAAACAAAACCAGGAGTTTCTGTAGTTTCATCTGTCTTTTTTATGTGTTTGTCAGACAGAGTTTCTGTAATGGGAGATTGTGCTGTAAACCCAAATCCAAATGCAACACAATTGGCAGAAATAGCACTTTCATCAGCAGCTTCAGCATCAGCTTTTGGTATAGAACCTAAAGTAGCTATGTTATCTTATTCGTCAGGAAGTTCAGGAAAAGGAGAAGAAGTAGAAAAAGTTAGAAAAGCCACAGAAATAGCAAAAAGTAAAAATCCTGATTTAAAAATAGAAGGACCTATTCAATATGATGCTGCTGTAGATATGTCTGTTGCAAAAACGAAAATGCCAGAATCTAAAGTTGCTGGTCAAGCCTCTGTTTTAATTTTTCCTGATTTAAATACTGGTAATAATACCTACAAAGCCATTCAAAGAGAAACTGGTGCATTAGCAATTGGGCCAATGTTACAAGGTTTAAACAAACCTGTAAATGATTTAAGTAGAGGCTGTACTGTTGATGATATTTTTAATACAGTTTTATTAACGGCTATTCAAGCAAATCAAGAATAATATGAATATTTTAGTTATTAATGCTGGGTCATCTTCGCTAAAATATCAAGTGATAGAAATGCCTTCAGAAACTGTAAAATGTGTAGGTTTAGTTGAGAGAATTGGTATGAATAATGCTATTTTTACACATGAAAAAAATGATGAAGAATATTCTGAAGTTTTACCAATTTTAAATCATGAAGTAGGTTTAAAAAAGATTACAAAAACTTTATTAGATCCTAAAATTGGTGTCATAAATTCGGTTGATGAGATTGAAGCTGTTGGACACAGAGTTGTGCATGGAGGAAGTAAATTCAGCAAAACCACTATTGTAAATCAAGAAGTTAAAGATAATATCAGAGAATTATTTGATTTGGCACCTTTACACAATCCTGCAAATTTAACAGGAATAGAAATTGCCGAAACCATTTTTACATCAGCAAAACAAATTGCTATTTTTGATACTGCTTTTCATCAAACAATGCCAAAAGAAGCGTATCAATATGCCATTAAAAATGAGTTTTTACAAAAACACCATATAAGAGCTTATGGTTTTCATGGCACAAGTCATAAATATGTTTCTGAAAAAGCAATTGAACATTTAGGAGAAGAAAGTTCTGAAAAAATTATTACGATTCATTTAGGAAATGGTTGCAGTATGTCTGCCATAAAAAATGGAAAAAGTATTGAAAATTCATTAGGTTTTGGTCCAATGAATGGTTTAATTATGGGAACTCGTTCAGGAGATATAGATCAATCTGTAATTTTCTTTTTGATGAAAAAACTAAATAAAACTGCAGAAGAAGTATCAAATTTATTGAATAAAAACTCTGGAATGAAAGGCTTAACTGGTTTTTCTGATTTACGAGAAATTTCTGAAAAAGCAGAAAATGGAGATGAAAATTGTAAAAATGCTTTGAATTTAGCAGGCTATAGAATTCGCAAATATATTGGTGCTTATACTGCTGCTTTAAATGGTTTAGATGCTATTATTTTTACTGCAGGAATTGGAGAAAACTCGAGTTTAATGCGAAAATTAGCTTGTGAAAATTTAGATTTTTTAGGTATTAACTTAGATTTAGAAAAGAATAAAATCCGCTCAAAGGAAATCAGAGAAATTCAAACTGATTCATCTAAAATAAAAGTTTTAGTAATTCCTACAAATGAAGAAATTGAAATTGCGAAACAGAGTTGTATACATTTAGAAGAAATTTTTATTCACAAATAAATTATCCTGATTTTATTATATATAAAAGTCAACTAATTCATATCATGGACAGTTCTTGTTAAATTTATTAAGAGCTATCCAATTTAAACTTTGATGTTGTATTTCCGATTATAAAAGCATAGATATTGTAATACTTATACTTTTAAATGCTCTTTGGATTCAAAATAAGTTTATTTTATCAAGCCTTTATTTATAATTAAAATCGTTCATTTTTTTCGTTTATTTTTCGCATATAAAGCTTTGTGTATTTATGTTTTATTTCTAGTTCGGATAATATCTTTCAAATGATCATTTATTTTTAGGTTTACTTTTCTTTTTTACAAATTCTAGTTCATTATCCGTTAAAATTTCTTGTAAACTTAATATTATGATATAAAAGAAGATTTTAATATAGAAACTTCAGGAAAAGTCTATTAAGACAGAAAAAAAGCTGGATGAGGTAGTAAAACCAAATGCTAATCTTATGATTATAACTGAAATAATATTCTTGAAGAAATGTTGTGACTAGGGAAAAAGATCGTCAATGTGGATGTTTTGAGGCAAAAGTATTAGAAAATCATATATCAGAACAAACTGATCTGACTTTTAAAAAGTAATTGATAAATATCAAAGCATCGTTTTTACTGAACAAAGCACATCATATGTAAATATTGCAGATTACATACATTTTATTGAGAAATCAGATGGAAAAATAACAAAAGAAAGGCCCAAGTGGATGCATATAGCAGTTAGCAATGTAAAACCTAACTTTCCTAAAAATCATCATAAAATCAAAAAAAAATACCAACCCATTTTTAAACGAATTTGTTTGTAAGATTAATAGTAGATACATGAGAGACTAGTTATTGTTAATATTGTCAGATTATGATTTATCACGGATATATAAATGATTATAGCACTTTTTTAAAAAGATATCTGTTCTATTTGCTTCATCAAAATCTTTTATAAATCAATATTTTGAATTATGTTTATTCTTAATTAATTTATATTTGGATATCGAAAATTGATGCTTTTGTGAATAATTATATGCCAATGTTAAATCATCATTGGTATTTCTTATATAAACAAAATTAAATATTCTTAATTTTGTTTTCAATTAGATAATATTTACAGGAATGATATCATTAAACAATAAAAAATACTGAAACAATTTCAGCATAAATGCAAAAACTATCAATCATAAAAATAGGCGGAAATATCATTGAAGATGAAACATCTTTAGATGCGTTTCTAAAATTATTTTCTAATTTAGAAGGAAAGAAAATATTGGTTCACGGTGGCGGAAAACGTGCCACAAGTATTGCTTCAAAATTAGGTATTGAATCTAAAATGGTGAATGGTAGAAGAATTACAGATAAGGAAACTTTAGAGGTAATTACCATGGTTTATGGTGGTTTAGTTAACAAAAACATTGTTGCCAAACTACAAGCAAATAATACCAACGCAATTGGTTTAACAGGTGCAGATATTAATAGTATTCAATCTGATAAGAGACCTATAAAAGAAATTGATTTTGGTTTCGTTGGTGATGTAAAAAAGGTAAATCATACTAATATTGATAAATTAATTCAGGCTGATTTTACACCTGTTTTTTGCGCCATTACGCACGATGGAAATGGTCAACTATTAAACACAAATGCAGATACCATTACAAGCACTATTGCAGTTGAAATGAGTGAAATTTATGATACCTCAATTTATTACTGTTTTGAATTGAATGGAGTTTTACAAGATTTAAATGATAAAGAATCTGTGATTAAAAACATCAATTCTGCAACCTATAAAGAATTATTAAAAGACAAAATTATTATTGATGGAATGATTCCAAAAATAGACAATTGTTTTGACGCTTTAAAAAATGGAGTACAAAAAGTATACATTGGAAATGCATCAATGATAACAAAAGAAAAGGATAATTTTACAACAATTACATTATAAAAATGACAATTGATAAATTAACAGAAAAAGCAATTTCGCTTTTAAAAAATTTAATTGAAACACAGTCTTTTTCATCCGAAGAAGAGCAAACTGCAGTTTTAATTGAAGGATGGTTTACAGAGTTTAATATTCCATTTAAACGAACTAAAAACAACGTTTGGGCAACCAATAAGCATTTTACAGAAGGTAAACCAAACTTATTATTAAACTCACATCATGATACTGTAAAACCAAATTCTGCTTATACAAATAACCCTTTTGAAGCAATTGTAAAAGACGGGAGATTATTTGGTTTAGGAAGTAATGATGCAGGTGGATGTTTAGTATCATTAATCGCTACTTTTACACATTTTTACAATCAAAAAGATTTAAAATACAATTTGGTTATTGTAGCTTCTGCTGAAGAAGAAAGTAGTGGTTCAAATGGATTAAACTCTATGTTACCCATAATTCCACACATAGACGTGGCAATTGTAGGAGAGCCAACTTTAATGAATTTAGCAGTTGCAGAAAAAGGTTTGGTTGTTTTTGATGCTGTAGTTGAAGGTGATCCAAGTCATGCTGCACACCCAAATGATAACAATTCCATATACAATACAATAAATGTTTTGCAATGGTTTAAAGATTTTAAGTTCAACAAATTTTCTGATGCTTTGGGTGATGTAAAAATGACAGTTACACAAATAAATGCTGGTAAACAGCATAATGTTGTTCCTGCTCACGTAGATTTGGTTGTTGATGTTCGCGTAAATGATTCTTATTCTAATCAAGAAATTGCGGATATTTTGCAAGAAAAATCACCTTGTACAACAATTACTCCAAGGAGTTTACGCTTAAATTCATCTTCGATATCAACAGAACACGATTTGGTAAAAGCGGGAATTGCAATAGGCAGAGAAACCTATGGATCTCCAACATTATCAGATCAATCTGTATTGAGCTGTCAATCTTTAAAATTAGGGCCTGGTGATAGCACTCGCTCTCATTCCGCAGATGAATTTATTTATATTTCTGAAATTGAGGAAGGAATTGATATTTATATTGAATTGTTGAAGCGTGTAATAGTATAATTTAAAAAAACGTCATTACGAATGAGAAACGAATGAAGTAATCTATTTAAATTACAAAGATTGCTTCGTAAACTCGCAATGACAAAAAACAAGAAAATATGAAACTTTGGGATAAAGGATTTAGTATAGACAAACAAATAGAAAATTTTACAGTAGGTAATGACAGAGAAATTGACATCCATATTGCAGAATACGATGTTCAAGCTTCATTAGCACATGCCATAATGCTGGAATCTATTGGTATTATTACTGCTGATGAATTGGCTGACTTAAAAAAAGGATTGCAAGAATTAGCTACAGACATTGACAATGGAACTTTTATAATTGAACCTTCTTTTGAAGATGTACATTCTAAAATTGAATGGGAATTGACCAACAAATTAGGTGAAGTTGGTAAAAAAATTCATACTGCACGTTCAAGAAACGATCAAGTTTTAGTTGCACTTCAATTGTATTATAAAGAGAATTTAGCTGTTGTAAATGATAAAGTAAAAACGTTATTTAATACCTTATTAAATTTAGCTGAAACGTATAAAGATTCTTTATTACCTGGTTACACACATTTACAAGTTGCAATGCCATCTTCTTTCGGATTATGGTTTTCTGCCTATGCAGAATTGTTAATTGATGACGTTTATGTATTAAATGCAGTATCAAAAGTAGTAGATCAAAATCCTTTAGGTTCTGCTGCTGGTTATGGAAGCTCCTTCCCTATTGACAGAGAATTAACCACTAAAGAATTGGATTTTGCAACCCTAAAATACAATGTAGTTGCTGCACAATTAAGTCGTGGAAAAAGTGAACGTTCAATTGCTGCAGCTTTAGGTGGTTTATGTAATACAATGGCTCGTTTTGCAATGGATGTTTGTTTATATATGAGTCAGAATTTTGGTTTTATTTCTTTTCCTGATGAATTAACCACAGGAAGTAGCATTATGCCACACAAAAAGAATCCTGATGTTTTTGAACTGATTCGTGGGAAATGTAATAAAATTCAAGCATTACATTCAGAAATGTTGTTGATTACGAATAATTTACCAACTGGTTATCATAGAGATTTTCAGTTGTTAAAAGAAAATATTATTGCTGCTTTTGAAGATGTAAAAGACATTTTAGCCATTTTCAATTACTCCATTCAGCAAGTCATTGTAAAAGATATCGATTTGAATGATGAGAAATACCAATATTTATTTACAGTAGATTCTATTAATAATTTAGTCGTTGAAGGAATGTCTTTTAGAGAAGCTTATCAAAAAATTGGTGGTCAAGTGCAAGCAGGAACCTATAAACCAGATTTAGGGAAACAACACTCTCATTTAGGTAGCATTCACAATTTAGGTTTGGATAAGATTAGAGATAAGTTTCCTGAAAATTAAGAGAGATAGTTTCGTGATTGTATAAGATTTGTTGTGTGAATTTAGTTTTAAGTTAATAAATAATTACTGACCAAGAAAATCTGTGAGGATTTTTGCAAGTAGGCAAAAAAACTAGCAATAAATTTTACACAATGTTGTATTTAGTGCGTTAATAATTTTTTTCTAATAAAAGATTTTCCAATTTTGTAACTCAATTTCTTATAAAAACTGATTTTTCTTTTTAAATAAATATCAATAATCTCATTCATTTCTTCACAAAAATCAATTGGAGTAAGTAATCTGTCAACAATAACATAATCTCCATAATTCTTCTGGTTTTTTAAGTGATGTTTATGTGCTGATGTTATTACTACAAAAGTATTAGTGTTTTCAAAGACGTATTTAGTTACATCAAAACCATCTTTTCCTACATCTTTAGTTACTGTTCCTTTAATATCCATTATCAAAATGTCTCGAGGATTTGAAACAAGGCTCTTTAACAAAGTTGAATCACATTTCCTATATCTTTCAAACGTTATGTTTCCATTTGCTGAAGCAACTGAAAGCATTTGTTCATTAAAATATGTACCAACATCGTCTATAATAATTACTTTTATTGGAGATAGTTTCATTAAACCTTTACCAAGGGAGTGAAGTGCTTTATTTTTCATAGTATATTCTTAAGTTTTTTAAAATGAATTCTTGAAAAGAATGTTCACTATTTGGAGTTAATTGATTATGTGTAATTTCAAAATTACTATCCTCTTTTTCAATTCTATCATTGTAACTTGATTCTAAAACTTTAATCCAATTTAGACCATATCCAAAACCTTTACTTTCCTTATCAACTTTAGTACCTTGTTCAAAAATATTAATATTTTGTGGAATTGATTTTGATTTGTTAGTAAATTTTAATTCCCAATTTTTGTCATTTATTTTTTTTATATTTATTGTAAGTGTTGAGTTTTCAATAGAATATTTCCAAGCATTATCAATTAATATTGAAACCATATAAGTTATATAATCAGAATTTAGATTTATAAAAATATCATTTGAAACAAGATTGTTTAATGATAAATTTTTAGTTCTACTTTCTTCTTTAATAATACTGTAAATAGTAAAGAGGTTATAAATTAATGCATGTAAGTTAACTTTTTTAGAAGAAACTGATGGAGTTGAGTGAAATTCGTGAACTCCAGTTATCATTTGAATGAAGTTGTCAAGAATAACTGTAGAGCCAACAATTTTACTTAAAGAATTGGATAAGTCAATTCTTTTTACAGAAAGTGAAGGATCTAGATAAGAAGCCTCTTGAATTATTGTTTGTAAAATTGGATTTATTTCGTGTCTGAGATTTTTTGCAATAGTTGATAGTGGGATTTTTGGTTCACGGACTTCTATATTACCATTTCTATTTAAAAATGAAATACCACAAAAGTTCCGTTTTTAGTTAATCTACAAGGTTTAGAATTACAATTAAAACATGTAAAAGTATCTTTCTTCATAGGCATTAAGTACAACTCTTTTCAGATATACCGAGTTTTAATTCGTTATAGCAAGAATTAGTAAAGTTCGGATTTTTAATTTGAAAAATCAACAGGAAAAATATTCTTTTCAAAATCAGTGAATTTTCTAACTTAAAGGTCAAATTCAAGCTTGATTTTATAAGCCAAACTTAGTTAAAATATATTTTCATTTAAGAAGTATTCATAACTTAGCATTAGATAAATTTAAATAGTAATATCCTAAATAAAATTGTGAACTAATAAAAAGTGAAAATATGCAAAAGCCAAATGAATTCCCTAAAGTTCCTTTAACAAGTTTTCTAAAACATAGTTTAGAAATTCTTAAAAATCCACTGCCTTTTCATAACAAGAATTTTGAGAATTTAGGTGATACTTTTCAACTAAACGTTGGTTTGAAGACGCATATTTTCTTTTCTAGAGATGCCAAATTTTTAGAATATGTGCTGCAAAAAAATCAACGGAATTATACCAAATCTAAAATACAAACCAAAGAAGTAGCTAAATATTTGGGTAAAGGTTTGCTAACTGCAGAAGGCGAACATTGGAAAACACAGCGTAAATTAATTCAACCTGCATTTCATAAACAAAAAATAAAAGGGCTGTTAACTACTATTCAAGAGCAAATTCGGGATAATTACAGTCAGTTAAGAACTGGCAAAAAGTTCGATATTTTCCCAATATTTAATGATTTAGCTTTTTTAGTAGTGGCTAAAGCCTTGTTTAGTAGTACTTCCAACCAAAAAGATATTGCACAACTGCAGCACATCACAGAAGATTCTCAAAGATTTTTGGTTAAAGAGTTAAGACAGCCTTATTTAGGTTGGTGGTTTTCTTTGAGTGGAAAAATTCAAGAATACATAGATTTAACAGAGTCTGCAAGACAAATATTAAAAAAAATTGTAGAAGAACGTAAAAAATCGAATACTCGTTTTGATGATTTATTGGACTTATTGTTAGATTCAAAATATGAGGATGGTAGTTCTATGGAAGAAAAACAATTGATGGATGAAATATTGATTCTTTTTGTTGCTGGTCATGAAACCACTTCTAACGCACTTACATTTACAAGTCAGTTGTTAGCATTGCATCCTGAATGGCAAGAAAAAATTTTTAAGGAAGCAAAATCCTTAAATGCAAATACTTACGATTTAATGGAAATTGTTTCACAGTCTAAAATATGCCAACAAGTAATTGAAGAATCAATGCGATTGTATCCTCCTGCCTATTTTATTGATCGTTTAAATTATGAAACAGATGAATATAATAGTGTAGAAATAAAACCTCAATCTGACTTATTATTTTCGGTTTACGAAATTCATCGTCATCCAAAACTTTGGGAAAATCCAAATAAGTTTAAACCCGAACGTTTTGAAAATGGAGGACGCCAATATTCATCACAGTATTTTCCTTTTGGTGCTGGTCCAAGAAAGTGCATTGGAAATAATTTTGCAATGTTTGAAATGATTATTGCAGTTAGAGAGTTGGTTTTAAATTATACAATAAAACCTAAATTTAAAAGTATTGGCATTACACCTCTCATCACCTTAAAACCAAAGAATGCGTATTTAGAGCTTGAGAAGAGATAAAGTAATTACAGAGAATTTATTTCTTTATCACAAAGTTTCCACGAGTTGTATATTATTGCCACAAGTATCATTAAAAACCGCATATTTTACAGTTCCCATTGTTGTTGGTTTTATGCTGAATTGAACATCTAAAGCAATCAATCTTTCGTATTCAGCATCAACATCATCTACATCAAACTGCGTATAAGGATACCCAGCTTCTAGTAATGCATCTTGAAAAACTTTACAAGGCTCAAAATGATTTGGTGCAGGTTCTAACAAAAGTTCTGGACCATCTTGCCAATCTTTTGATACTAAAGTCAACCATCTGTTACCACCTCCTAAAGGAGCATCCTTTTTTAATAAAAAACCTAATTTTTTAGTATAAAATTGTAATGCTTTTTCTTGATCTCTTACTGGAATGCTAATTAATGTTACTTTCATTTTTTTGATATCTTGATTACTATTTTTACAAAGCTCAACAATTTAAATATTATTTACTTCTCGAAAATTGCTCTTTTTGAAATTTACTAGGTAATTTCCCTGTTTTTTTTTTAATAATTTACTAAAAGATCCTAAACTTTCAAACCCAACTTCAAAACAAGTTTCAGATACTCCTTTTCCATTAGCTAATTTTTGCTTTGATTTTTCAATTCGTTTATCAATTAAATATTGTCTTGGAGTTTGTCCATAATATCTTTTAAAAAGTCGCAGTAAATGATACTTTGAAGTAAACTGAATTTTAGAAATTACATCTAAACTCAATTCTTTTTCAGAATTATTATCTATTAATCTTTTAGTTTCTATTATAACTTCTATTTGTTTATCATTTGAAAAACAGGTGTTTTTTACTTCAACCAACTTCGTTTCATAAAAAGTTTTTTCTTCTGATTTCAAATTATAATTAAGTTTTGTGAGTAAAATAGTAATATACTGAACACATAATTTAATAAATATCAACTTAATAAATAACGGTTTTTAAAAATAATCTTATTTAGGCAGTATTCACAATTGTAGGTGTGAATAATATTCGTGGGTAATATTAAAAAAATTAAATCCTTTTAAACAAGGCTTTTGTAAACAAACCAATAGGCATTTTTAACTGGATACTCAAATCTTCTAAAAAAGAGGTTTCTTCATCTAAAAACTTTAGTATTTGAGTTGGATGATTTTTCTGAAACATCTGTCCAAAAATAGAGGAGCCTAGTTCATTTTTTTGAGATAAAATATCTAACAATAATAAATCATAAAACCAAAATTTATTAATCTTATGAAAATTTGTTAGAGGTTTATTTTGCTTTAAAAAGTTGATTAATTCTTTTGTTTTTTTTGTGGTATTATTAAATGTAAAACCTGTACTAGCTTTGCTCCAGCCACCTGCTGTGCCAATATGTATGATGTTTTTAGAGTTGTGTTTCCAAAATTTGTAACATGTCATTGGTATAGAACCTTGCTCCTTGTCTACTATTTCGTAGTCAGTAATATTGTTATCTGTTAAATACTTTTCAATTTCTTTTTTGTATTCATCATAAGGTAAAAGGTCTTTTGAGAATAAGGTATATTCAAACAACGCTTCGTTTTTTTTGTATGGTAAAATATACATAAAACGTGTATTTTCTTTTTGTGCTACTGTAAAATCCATAAAGGTTGCAGCTGAATCATCAAAAATATTTTGTTTTGTTTTTATAAAAAAACCGACAAAATGTTGTTGTAAAACTGGGTATTTTGTTTGTGTTTTGTATTCATCAGAAAAGAGAATACTATTTAAAATTGTATTGGCTTTATAAGTTTTATTATCAGTAATTACTTGAGCTTTATCTGCTAATTGCTGAATGCTAACAACGCTTGCTTTCTGAAAAGTAATATTTGATTTTGTTTCTAAATGATTCCAGATTTTAGAATAAAAATCCTTGCTTCTAATCATTTTATATTGATAAGGATTTATACTTTCTTCAGCAGAATATAAATCACTTTTAAAAATAATATTTTGCCAAGATTTGCTTATTACATCTTGCCATTCATCATCTTTTTCTTGCCAATAACACCAAGTTCTGTCGTTTGTGGCTTTTTTTTCTTTATCTAATATTAGTATAGATTTATCATCAAAAAAAGCATCTTTAGACATTCTGTATGCCATCATTAAGCCTGATGCTCCTCCACCAACAATTATATAATCATAGATTTGCATGGTAGATTTGATTATTTTTAATTAAGAAATTGATATAAAGATTGTATTATTTAATCTGTTCTTTAAAAAATTTTAGAGGCACAAATAACATTCCAAAGCATTGGCTATCTTCTTTACCCATATTTTTGTGATGTACTTTATGAGCTTTGCGTAACGCTTTTAGATACCAATTATTGGTTCTTTTAAACCATTTAAAACGTTGGTGAATTAAAACATCATGCACTAAAAAATAAGCAACACCATAAAACAAGATGCCTAAACCAATAAAGAATAAATAAGTATGTGGAGTATAAGTACCCGCAAAAAATAATGCCATGCTTGGTATTGCAAAAACTACAAAAAATGCATCATTTTTTTCAAAAACATGAGGATAACCAGGTTCATGATGATCTTCATGTAAAAACCAACCAAAACCATGCATTACATATTTATGCGTACACCAAGTAATACCTTCCATCAAAACAAAAATACCTAACGTTATTAATGCGTAAATCATTTTTAAATAATATTTAGCTTGTATTTTACGTAACTTCTTGCTAACAGATTTATTTTCATAGGGTTGGAGATACGGATTCTAGTATCCATAATTTTTGTAGAAGGTACTTTATTGAGTTTTTTTAATAACTTTCTATAATATCTATATGCAGTGTAAACTCCAAATTTTGCTTCAACTGGTAGTTTTAAAATTCCATGTTTGTATGCATATTCAAAGTCAGCTTCAATTTCATCAATAATTATTTGTTTAGAATTTGCATCAAGTTTACCTAAATCTATGTTAGGGAAATATGACCTATTTAACGATTCAAAATCATCTTTTAAATCACGTAAAAAGTTTACTTTCTGAAAAGCGGACCCCAAACGCATTGCAGCATCTTTTAATTCATTATATCTTTTTTCATCACCATTAACAAAAACTTTTAAACACATTAAACCCACAACATCTGCAGAGCCATAGATATACTCATCATACTCTTCTTTTGTTGCATATTCTGTTTTGTATAAATCAGCTTTCATACTCTTTAAAAAAGCTTGTACTAAATCATCTGAAATATCATATTTTTTTATGGTTCTTTGAAATGAATTTAAAATAGGATTTAAACTAATACCTTGCTCTAGTGCAACATAATAATCAGTTTCAAAACGATTCATTAATTTTTCTTTATCATAGGCATGAAAAGTATCTACAATTTCATCAGCAAAACGAACAAAACCATAGATGTTGTAGATATCAGTTCTTATCTTTGGAGAAAGCATTTTTACAGCCATAGAGAAGGATGTACTGTAACTTTTTGTTACAAGCTTACTACAATTTTCAGATACGTTATCAAATAATTCTTTCATGTTACTATTGATTTTTTTTAATTAAGTCTGATGCTATTTTTCCTGATATTAACGCTGGTGGGACTCCTGGTCCAGGTACTGTTAATTGTCCTGTGAAAAATAAGTTACCTACTTTTTTACTCTTTATTTTTGGTCTTAAAAATGCCGTTTGAAATAACGTATTTGCCATACCATAAGCATTACCTTTATATGAGTTATAATCTTTTACAAAATCGTTAACACAAAAAGACTTTTTAAAAATAATACTTTTTTTGACATTCTGACCAGTTAATTGCTCTAAACGTGCTAGTATTTTGTTAAAATAACGTTCTCTTAATGCTTCTGTATCTTTTAAGCCTGGTGCTAAAGGTATTAAAAACGTTGCTGCCTCTTTACCTTCTGGTGCACAGGTTTCGTCTGTAATACTAGGAAAACTTGCATAAAACAAGGGTTCGTCTGGCCATTTTGGGTCATCATAAATGTCTTTGGCATGTATATCAAAATCTGTATCAAAAAATAAAGTGTGATGACAAACATTATCTAGTTTTTTATCAAAACCAACATAAAATAATAATGATGAAGGTGCAAAAGTTTTTTTAGACCAGTATTTTTCTGAATATTGACGTAAGTTTTTATCTAATAATGTTTCTGAATGATGATAATCTGCTCCACTTAATACAATATTCGCTTCAATCTTTTCTCCATTAACCACTAGACCTGACACTGAATTAGAATTATCTGTAATTATTTTTTCAACATTTGCATCAGTTTTAAATTCTACTCCTAATGTTTTAGCAAGAGTTACCATAGCCTCTACAACCATATACATACCTCCTTTTGGATGCCAAGTACCTAAACCAAAATCTGCATAATTCATAAAATTATAAAATGCTGGGGTATTACTTGGTTTTGCTCCTAAAAACAAAACTGGAAACTCTAATATTTGAATTAGTTTATGGCTTTTTATTTTCTTTCTCACATCTTTTCTGATTGTTGAGAAAAATTGAGAGACTCTAGCAATTGTAGTTGGTGTTACTAATTCTAAAGGAGAAACCCCTGGCTTATATACTAAATCTTTAATAGCAGTGTCATAATTTGCCTTTGCTGAACCTAAAAATGATTTTAAGTGTTGAGAGCTGCCTTTTTCTTCATTTTCAAATACTTCATATATTTCATTTAATGAACCAGGAATAGTTATTGAATCATCTTTATCAAAATAAACTTGATATGCTGGTTTCAATTTTTCCAAAACATAATAATCTAAAGGTTTTTTGCCAAAATCTGCAAAAAAACGCTCAAAAACATCTGGCATCCAATACCAAGTTGGCCCTATATCAAATGTAAAACCATCATTTTTATATTGTCTTGCTCTACCTCCTAAAGTACTGTTTTTCTCTAAAACTGTTACATTAAAACCATCTTTTGCTAAATAGCATGAAGCAGCTAGTGAAGAAAAGCCTGAACCAATTATGTGTATTTTGTTATTCATTAATATGAATTTTGTTTAATTAAAACAACTATTAATTAAACGATTAATTTGATTGAATTGAATTTTATAATACTTTTAATAAATCAGAAATTGAGTTATGTAATTCGATATTATTATCTAATTGTAGTGTTTTTATTTTTGCGACTTTTCTACCAACAGCTATAAATTTATTTTCGGTATTACTCATTACCTCATCTATTTCATTAAAATAATCTTCTATTTTATCATCATAAGGTTGAATAGTGAGTGAGGTTATAAAACAAATTTCTCTATTACTCTCTAGAAAGTAATTTAGATTATTTAATGGTAAACTTTGCCCAAGATAGATGGTATGATAACCTCTTAAAACTAACTCATAATTTAGGTACAATAATCCTAGTTCATGTATTTCATTTTCAGGTAAAAATAAAACATAGGTTTTATTAGTATTACTAATACTATATTGAAGTTTTTCAGTATTAGTTTGTATTTTCTGTGCTATTAAATTAGAGATAAAATGCTCATGTGCAGGTAGTAGAGTATCAGTTTGCCATAACATACCAATATGATCTAAAAAAGGAATAAAAACATCTTTGAATATCTCTCTGAATGTTTTTTTGTGTAGTAATTTATTATAAGTATTGTTAAATAAAATTTTATCAAATTGAAACATGGCAACTTTAAATGAATTTATAGCTTCATCATTTGTTGCCATACTAAAAGCCAATTCTCTAGATTTTGTAATGATTTCATCATTACTCATTTTTGCAATTTTAGATATTTTGTAATTGTTTTTATTTAATAAAACTATATTTAAAAGTTTTGTCAAATTATCTGGTGTGTAGTATCTAATATTGGTTTCTGTTCTTCTTGGCTCTAGTAAACTGTATCTTTTTTCCCAAATTCTTATGGTATGTGCTTTTATACCAGATATATTTTCAAGGTCTTTAATAGAAAAATCTTGCTTAATATTGTTCAATTTATTTATTTTTGAGTTAAACAAAATTAATGATTTTATTTTTAATAAAATTATTTTTAAGAAAATTGTAACAAATTATTTATTTTAACTACTAATTAATAGAACTAACTAAACGTAGGTGCAGAAAGATTTAGAAATTAAATTTTTAGCGGATTTTGAGAAAAATCAAAACATAGCTCATAAAATATGTAGGTTATATACTACAAATAATGATGCTCATAAAGATTTATTTCAAGAAATAACTATTCAACTCTGGAAAAATTATCCAAAGTTTAGAGGCGATTCTAAATTTAGTACCTGGATGTACAGAGTAGCTTTGAATACAGCTATTTCATTGTACAGAAAATCAACAAGAAAAGTAAAAACGCAAGATATTTCTGATGTAGCTTTTAAAATAAAATCTAATGATTATGATGATACAGAAGAAAGACAACTTAAAGCTTTGTACAATGCTATTCGTGAATTGAATGACATTGAAAAGGCTCTGATTTTTCTTTATTTAGAAGATAAACCTTACAAAGAAATTTCTGAAGCATTAGGTATTTCTAGTGTAAATGCTAGAGTGAAAATGAATAGAGCTAAAGAAAAATTAAAAAATATACTAAACCCATAAGTTATGGATGTATTAGAAAATTATAAAAAAGCTTGGAGCAAGCAAACAGAAGTTGCTGAAAAAGTTTCTACCAATGAAATCTACAAAATGGCACACTCAAAATCTTCATCTATTGTAAAATGGATTTTTATAGTCGGCATTTTGGAATTTATTTTTTGGATTACCATAAATATTTTTACTCCTGATAGTTATAGTTTTTTTGAAATATACAAAGACTTAAATCTTGAAACACTTATCAATATTTTTACTATTTTGCATTATATAGTTATTATTGGTTTTTTGTACCTTTTTTATAAAAATTATACTAAAATATCTATTGCAGATAATACCAAAAAACTTATACATAAAATTTTAAGAATTAGAAAAACAGTTCGTAATTATGTATATTATAATCTTGCTATAATTGTATTGACTAGTATTATTATTAATATAGTTGTATTTTCTGATGAAGATAAAATGAATAAGTTCTTTAATCCAGAAAACCTGACAATGAGTATCAATGAAATGATTACATTATCTGTTATAAGTCAATTAATAGCATTGGTCATTATTTTAGCTTTATTCTGGTTATTCTATAAACTAGTTTATGGAATCTTACTTAAAAAATTAAACAGAAATTACAAGGAATTAATTAAATTAGACAGCTAATTATTAATTTACCATGAAAAAAATACTGATACTTCTTCTTTTATGCATTTCTTTAACTACGTCTTCACAAAAAACAGATTTTTGGGATAATGTTCAATTTGGAGGTGGTTTTACACTAGGTTTTGGTAATCAAACTACTATAGGTATAGCACCAAGTGCTATTTATAACTTTGATAATGGTTTTGCTTTAGGTGCAGGTCTTGGATATTTATATAGTGAAATCAATGATTTCTCTACAAGTGTTTATAGTACTAGTATTATTGGTCTTTATCAAACTAATTTTGGTGTTCAGTTTTCTACAGATTTAGATTACTATTTTGCAAATCAATCTACACTAAATGGAGGCTCTATAAGCACAAGATTCCCTGCACTTCACTTAGGGGTAGCATATAATCAAGGTAGGTTTGCCTTTGGTATTAGGTATGATGTTTTATATGATGAAAATAAGAGTGTTTTTGCCTCTCCTATTTCGCCTGTAGTTCGTTTTTACTTTTAGAAGTTTTTTAATTCTTTAAGAAGAACTTCGTGCATTGCATCTGTATAATCTAAATGAGTTGTAATTCTAATTTTTCCCTCACCCATGGGTGTTAATAAAATATTCTTTGCTTTCATTTTACTAATAAAATTATCAGCTCCAATTTTTTCATCAACATAAAAAATAAGAATATTGGTTTCTACTGGTTCAATTTTTGTAATGTAATTACAAGTGGCTAAAACTGTTGCAATTTCTTTTGCTTTTTTATGATCTTTAGCCAAACGCTCTACATGATTATCTAAAGCATAATTTACAGCTGCAGCTAAAAAGCCAACTTGCCTCATACCTCCACCTAGCAATTTTCTTAAACGTAATGCTTTATGAATATTTTCTTTAGAACCTAATAAAATAGAACCTATTGGTGCACCAAGTCCTTTAGAAAAACAAATAGAAATGGTATCAAATAATGCTCCATATTGTGTTGGAGTTTCATTTTTTGCCACTAAAGCGTTAAATAATCTTGCACCATCCAAATGAAAGTTCAAATTATTTTTTTTAGCTACTTTCTGTATTTTTTCAATTTCAGAAAAATCCCAACAAGCACCTCCTCCTTTATTTGTAGTATTTTCAATACAAATCAATTTTGTATAGGGCAAATAAATTTGAGGTTGTACAGCAGCCATTTCTTCAATTTGATTGGCAGTGAACATACCTCTATAACCATCAACTAATTTACAAGTTACTCCAGAATTAAAAGCTACTCCTCCACTTTCATAATTATAAATATGTGCATATTTATCACAAATAACCAAATCTCCTGGTTGGGTATGCAATTTTATAGCGGTTTGATTTGCCATAGTTCCTGATGGAAAAAAAAGGGCAGCTTCCATTCCAAATAGTTTGGCTACTTTTTCTTGTAGCGCATTTACAGTAGGATCCATTCCAAAAACATCATCACCCACTTTAGCACTCATCATTGCATCCAGCATTCCTTTTGTTGGTTTAGTTACTGTATCTGAAATTAAATTTATTATCATATTTATTATCAATTAACACCAAGATTAAGCTTAAAAAATCACTTTATAAAAATAAGTTTTAGAAAAAATAAAAAGCCTTTTAGAAAAAAATTTAAGCGATTTAAAAATAAGTGATTTTTTTTACATCTTTTAAAAATATTTTTGATTTTAAATTTAAAATTATGATTAAAAAAATACTTTTTACAATTACCATTTCATTATTTTTATTGATGAATACTCATTCTCAAGTAAACCGATTTGTAAATCCAGATGCAACTGGCAATAAAAATGGAACTTCTTGGGCAAATGCTTACACAAGTATTCAAGATGCACTTAATGCTGCACCTACCAACTTAACACCAGGAAGTATATATAGAATATGGGTAAAAGCAGGAGTATATAAACCAGGTAATCAAAGAATAAATTTTTTTCACTTTAGAAAAAATCAAATTAGAATTTATGGTGGTTTTAATGGTACAGAAACTCATATATCCCAAAGAAATATCAACCAAAATAAAACGATACTTTCTGGTGATTTAAATGATAACGATAATGGTAGTTTAAATATCAACGATGCTACAAGACAAGATAATTCTTTTAGAGTTGTTGTTGTAGAAGCTGTGGGTGTTGTTATTGATGGTTTTACAATTACTGGCGGAAATGCAAATGGTACTTTAAGCGGACAAGATAGAGGTGCTGGTATGAGTGCTCATAATGGGTCTTTCTCTTTAACAGTTAGAGATTGTATTATAGAGAATAACTTGGCTAGTTTTGCTGGAGGTGCAATTATTATTGATGAGTCTACTGCTGGTACTTCTTTTATGGATCAAAGCTTTGAACGTTGTTTATTTAGACATAATGAGGCAGAATTAGGTGGTGTATTTTTTATTCGTCAGAATTTAATATCTGGAGCAAATAGCAACCCTCCTAGAGTTACAATTGTTAATAGTATTGCATATGGAAACAAAGCAACAAACGTAAATAACAATTTTGGAGGTTCCTTTATGTGGATTAACAACAATAATGCAAATAGTGGAGGCATCAACAAATTTATTACAGTTTATGTAAGAAATTCTACAATTGCAAACAATGTTGATGATAATGCAGATGGTGGTGTAATTGTTGCTGGCTCTAACAATTCTGGAGCATTAATACGCTTAAGAATGGACAACAGTATTTTCTACAATAATAAAAAACAAGGAATTGTTTCACCTACTTTTAGCAGTTGGAACTTTTCTAATCCTGCAACAGCTGTTGTAGAAAGTTCTCATAGTGAAGATAACTTCAGTACAGTTTCTAATAATAATAAAGCTAATTTTATCAATGGAAATCCAAATTTTATAGATGCAGCAAACAATGATTTTCGTTTGATGAGCAACTCACCTTGTATAGATTCTGGTTCTAATGCAATTGGTGCTGGTTCTGGAACAGTAGATTATGCTGGAAATACGAGAACAGTTAATAACACTATTGATATGGGTGCATTTGAGTTTGATGCTTCTTTGAATACCAAAGATTTTTCATCTAAAAATTTAACTATTTTTCCTAATCCTATTTCAGAAACGATACAGCTAAAAAACCCAAAAAATCATATCATTTCTAAAATAATAATCTACAATAGTTTAGGGCAAACTGTGCTACAAAAAAACAGCTTTCCATTAAATGTAGAACAGCTTGATAAGGGAATTTATTTTATAAAACTAAAATTAGACAACAATGATGAAGTGATAAAGAAAGTTATAAAAAAATAAAGATGCATCTTTTGTTAAAAATCCTCTCACAATTTAAATATTGTAAGAGGATTTATTTATTTTGGTATGATTATAAATTTCACGTTGAACCAATTATTTAATTTACTATTTGTTGTAATTATAGCTTTTAAAATTGAAGCACAGCAACCAGCTACAATAGATTTAAGTAAGTTAAAAAATCTACCAAACACTACTTTTTATGATATTTTAGAAGATAGCAATGCCTTTTTATGGCTTGCTTCAGATAAAGGTCTTTTTCGTTTTGATGGAGATTCTTTTCTTAAATACGATCATCCTACAAAAAAAGGATTAGCAATATTCAATTTAAATTTAGATGATAAAAATAGACTTTGGTGCATAAATATTTCTGGACAAATTTTCTATACTGAAGAAAAAAAGCTAATTCCTTTTTTAGATGTTGGTAAAAAATTAAAATACCAACTTGGTACAATTATCATAAATAAAAATAAACTTTATGTTTTTGACATTTCTCAAGTTTTAGAAATTGACATCAAATCAAAAAAAATAAAACAACTTTTTTTTAACGAAAATAGAATTGGTAATCCTTTAAAAAAGAATGATAAAATTATCTTTAATGCTGGAGATTGCATTTATGAAATACATAAAAATGGTGTAGAAAAAATACGCACTTTTAAAGCATTAAAAAAAGAAGAAACTAGAAATAGTTTAATTTTATTAAACAAGGATTTTTTTGGAGTTCTAAAATATTATGACAGCTATAATTTCTACAATTTAAAGAATCAAAAAAAACAATTATTAAGAACACCCAAAAAACTCAAAAACAAAAGAATAACTGGTGTAAAGTTTATAAATGATAACATTTGGTTTTTAACCAATAATGGAATTCATACTTATCAATTAAGAGAAGATAAACTCTCATTTAAAGAAACTATTTTAAAAGATAATTTTATTACCAATTTATTAATAGATGAAAAACAAAACTATTGGATAACTACCTTAAAAAATGGAATTTACACAATACCAAACAAGGCTTTAAAAATTATTAATACTGCTGAAAATATATCAGCATTAAAAAAAATAAACGACACCACTTTAATTATAGGTTCAGAAAACGGAAGTGTTGCTTATTTAAACGTTAAATCTAAAAAGAGAACACAAATCATCAAGAAAAATAAAGAACCAATAAGATTAATTTCTAGTAAAATTAACAATAATTCTTATTTATTGACTAGTGATAAAAGTACCTTTTTATTAAAAGAAAATAATACTAATATAATACGTTCTAAATTATTTAGTGGCGTAAAAAACATCATAAAACTACCTAATAAAAAAATACTTATCTGTGATTATGCAAGCGCAAAAATTGTTACTCAAAATGATACTAATAAGTTTGAATTTGATTCTTATTTAAAAAATAAAAGGGCAAATTTGGCTTTATACAGCATCTACAACAAATCAATTTATGTTGGTTATATTGATAAATTGATGAAGTATGATAGTTTGTTACGCCCTAAAGAAATAGAGCTAAATAGTAAGAGTATTTTCTCTACTTCAATAACACAAACCAAAGATTCTGTGGTTTGGATTAGCACAACTAAAAACGGAATTTTAGGGTTTGCAAAAGACAGTTTAAAATATAAATTCAATACAAATAATGATTTAATTTCTAATACTATTTTTAAGATTAAAGCAGATTATAATAACCTATGGATTACAACTGATAAAGGCATTCAATTTATTGATAGATACAATAATAATTTCCCGTCTTTAACAAAATCTGATGGTTTAAGTTCTTATGATATTGAAGAAATTGAAATTTTTGATAGTTTGATTGTATTTTTATCTGATAAAAAAATTCATCTTTTTAATAAAGAAAAGATTTTTAAAAAGAATAAAAAGCCAAAATTCTATATCAGTAAGGTAAGAATTCAAGGAAAAGACACACTAATTAAGGATGTTTACAAATTACCTTACAATAATAATAACATTAGTTTTAGTTTTTTTTCGAACGGATTTAAATTAGAAAAAAACATAACTTATCAATATTCATTATCTAAAAAAGAAAATACTGTTCATTGGAATACACTTCAAGAAAAAGCTTCTAATATTGAGTTTAACAGTCTTTCTTCTGGAAATTACACCTTAAAAATTAGGGCAAAAAATAAAGATGATTTATTCTCTGAAACTATAAAAATCCTAATTAAAGTTAAAATTCCTTTCTGGAAAAACCCTTTGTTTATTTTCCTACTGATAATTATTATTGCGTCCATTGTTTTTCATCAATATCAATACAGGTTAATCAAAAAAAACAGAAAACAAGAGTTAAGAGTAAAACAGCTTTTAAAAGAAAAACAGCTCATTGCTGTAAATTTAGAGAATTTACGTTCGCAAATGAATCCGCATTTTATATTTAATGCACTTACTGCAATACAAGATTACATAGAATCGAATAAAAAGGATTTAGCATCAGAATATTTAGTCAAATTTTCACGTTTAATTCGTTTGTATTTAGAACATAGTCGTAAAAATTACGTGCCTTTTTCCGAAGAAATTGAAGCTTTAAAACTATATTTATCACTAGAAAAAGAACGTTTTGAAGACGATTTAACAATCTATTTATCTATTGATACTATTTCAGAAAATTCAAGCTATTTAATTCCGTCTGTTTTTATTCAACCATATATAGAAAATGCTATAAAACACGGTTTATTACACAAGAAAAGTAACAGAATCTTGAATATCAAATTTTATAAAAATGCTGAAAATTTAATTTGTGAGATTTCTGACAATGGAATTGGAAGAGAAAAAGCTAGAGAAATTGCTGAAAGAAAGGACTCGAAACACAATTCATTTGCAACCTCTGCAAACAATATGCGTTTACATTTATTAAACAAAGAAAGAAGAAATAAAATTACAGTTATTACAACAGATATTACAGAAAACAATGGTGTAAATGGAACTAAAGTTGTTGTAAAAATACCATTAGAAAACTAAAAAAATGAACCTGAATATTCTTTTAATTGATGATGAAAACAAAGCACGTAAGCTGTTAGAAAAATTACTTTTAAATAGTTTTTCTGATAAAATCAGCAACATTTACAAAGCTAGTAATTTAAAAGAGGGTGTTGAAATTATAAAACAAACAAAACCAGATATTGTTTTTTTAGATATAGAAATGCCAGAACATTCTGGTTTAGAAATATTCAAATTATTAGATGATGATACAATCGATTTTCAATTGATATTTGTAACAGCTTATAATCAGTATGCTATAAAAGCTTTTAAATTATCTGCAATCGATTATATTTTAAAACCTATTGACAAAAAAGAACTGACAGTTGCTTTTAGTAAAGCTTCAAAAAACATTAAAAATAACAATCATAGAAATAGTTTAAAGGAAATTAAAAATGCGTTAAATCATTTTTCTATCAATAAAATTGCTTTAGAAATCCCTAAAGGTATTTCTTTTGTTTCTCACGATGATATTTACTATTTAGAAGCAGATGGAATGTACACAAAAGTATATTTTTCAAATAATAAGTTCGAATTAATTTGCAAGCCTCTAGGGTATTTTGAAGAACAATTAAAGTTAAAATCGAGCTTTTATAGAACACATAGATCCTATTTAGTAAACTTAAGACATTTAAAAGAATTGATAAAAAAAGACGGTTATCAAGTAATTTTAGATGATGATACTTCTATACCCATTACCAAAAACAAACAAAAAGAGTTTATGACTGTTATTGAGGAGTTTTTTAATAATTAAAGACTTTTTGTAAGAAAATAATTCTTCAACTCTATTTCCTCTTTAGGATTTTTTAAAATCATCCATTCTTTGTGTGAAAAGTCATTTTCTTTCCAATCCTTCATTCTTCTTTTTCTGTGCCAATAGGTTTTTAAAATCCAAAGAAAAAGACTTTCTTTTGAAAATGTTTTACTTAAAGTTTCATAATTTTCTCCACAGCATTTTTCTTTCAAAACAATTCTTCTATACGTTCTTATAAAATAGCGTCTCAAAATTAAACTTAAAGGGTAATCTAACCAAACAATTAAAGTTGCCTCTTGCCAAATAGTATCTTTTAATAAAGATTGATAGCTACCTGAAACAATCCATTCTTTGTGTTTTTCAGTTTCAGCAATTACATCTTTTACAAAAACAGCTTTCTCTTTTTCAATCCAATTTGGTAAAAAATGAAAATCATCTAAATCTATTTGAGAAATATTAAATTCTTTAGCTAGTTTTTTACCTAAAGTTGTTTTTCCAGTGCAAGTTGTTCCTGTGATGATTATTTTTCTATCCATAAGAATAATTTTTACACGGATTTCACAGATTTTGACAAATAAAAAATTAAACCATAAACTTGCTCAATTTTCCCCTTTGGGGAAATGTCTGAAAGACAAAGGGGATTTTTAGTTCCCAATTGGAGAACCATCTGGAATTTTTGGTGCTCTTGATTTTTTAAACGATGTTGGATTCTTTAAAAATCCATCAATCATTTTAATCATAGCTGCATCATATATTTTTTGTGTGTTTTCAGATTTTTTGTTTTTTAATATTGATTTAATTTCATCCAACTTAAAAATCACAATTGCATTTACTTGTTTGTATTGGTTTTTATAGGTTGATAAGTAAAACAACTGCTCTAAAACTTTTACATTAATCACATTTTGTAATTCTTGATGATAGCTGTCTTTATGATTTTTCTTAATGGTTTTTACAATCAATTCATCAATCAACTCTTCTAATCCCAACTGTTTTTTATTTAAACTTTTATGAGCAATTAATCTTGACATTCTTTGTGGGTTCAATAATAAATTCAAGGTCATTTCAGAAGCAGTTTCTACCGCAGAAAAAGCATCAAAAGCCACACCAAGTTTACTTTTAAAAGATTCACGAGTTCTTCCATAACCAATGGCTCTTGGAGGAAAAAGTGCTAATTTTTCTTTGGGAATTGCTATTTCATTAACATTTATTGTTCTTAAAATAGCTTGCAAAGCAATACGTTCTGTAGTGCCAGAAATTGGTTTTACTACAGTTTGGTTACCTCCTTTTACTGCATAACTATACTCTAAACCTCCAATTAATTTCGCAGTTGCTTCTGCTTGGAATCTATGGAAAAAATACAGTGGTACAAATACATCTTCTAACACAGAATAAGGTTCCCCTGTTTTAATATTATCCGTAGAAAAATTTGCTATAGCTTTTTTTCTAATTTTTAAAACGTTATACAATTCATCGTGAATATTACCTCCATTATCCCATAAATGTGCTGTTGCACTTGCACTTCCTTGTGGTCTTGCATCAGAATCTGACAAATATTTTAATCCACTTGCATAAGCATCTTCTAAAATCTTATTTAAAGCTTCATTTTCATTGATTTCTTCAGGAAAATCTTGATATGAATAAGCCACAGTTACTTTATCCCAGGCACCTATTTTATCATCATAAGCATTAGAAAAATCTATTTTACCATCTTTTAAAGTAAATTTTGGGTGTGGATAATCCATCACAGAAGTCCTTCCATTCGTGCTTGCTGCAAAATTGTGAGAAAAACCTAAAGTATGCCCAATTTCGTGAGCAGATAATTGACGGATTCTTGCAATTGCCATTTGTATCGCGAAATTATCATCAACTGTATCATTTTTATAAGGTGCTTGCAAAGCTTGAGCAATTAAATAATCTTGACGAATTCGTAAACTCCCTAAACTTACGTGACCTTTTATAATCTCTCCTGTTCTTGGGTCAGAAATATTTGCTCCATAACTCCAACCTCTTGTAGATCTGTGTACCCATTGTACAACATTGTAACGTAAATCTAACATATCTGCACCTTCAGGTAACATTTTAAATTGAAAAGCGTCTTTATAACCAGCAGCTTCAAAAGCTTGGTTCCACCAACGCCCACCATCTAATAAAGCACTTCTTACAGGTTCTGGAGTTCCTCTGTCTAAATAGTAAATAATAGGTTCTACAGCTTCTGATATTTTTGCATTTGGATTTTTCTTTTCCAAACGATGTCTGTAAATAAATCGTTTTGTCAAAGATTCATTTACAGGTGTAGAGTAATCTTGATAACTCATTTGCCAAGAACCAGAACGTGGATCGTATTTTCTTGGTTTGTAATTATTATCTGGCAACTCTACAAAAGAATGATGCTGATTAACTGTTACTGCACTTGCATCTGGAGTTACACTTCTAATATTATATCCTTTTGGAGTTCCTTTAAACGTAAGCATTATATCAAATTCCACATTTTTTGGAAATGCTTTGGTTCTATCTAAATTAAAGGCACTTCTACTTTTATCTAAACTGTAATTTCCTTCCTTACTTCTTGCTAATCTTGATGCAACTCCATGTGCATCTCTCATAAAAAACGAGGTTGCATCAACCAAATATTTTCTTTTTTTTTCTTTATTGATGATAAAGCCGTGTAAAACCGATTTTGCAAATGCTTCTTTTACAGAGTTTTTTTCTTCTTCATTTTTGGTAATTGCTCTAAAATCTTGATTGGGTTGCACTAACAATAATTTGTTTCCTGCTTTTTTAAAGTGTACTACTACTCCACCTCCTAATTGCCCTCTGTCTAAACCAATATCATTAGAACCTATCCCTTCAGAAAGCGAACGCACATAAAGAAATTCTGTGTCAAGTTTATCTATTTGAAGGTAAATTTTATCTTGATTTTCATCATAATAAAACGTAAAATATCCTTCATATTTTGTAATTCCTTTTTGAAGGTTTTTCCCAGATTTTTCAGTAAAAAATTGAGAAAAACCCTTGAACGAAATTGAAATAAAAAATAAAATTAGTGGTAATTTTTTCATCATTAAAATATTTTCTATAAATCTATGAAATAATGGATTGGTTTTAAAACTTGAAATCCTAAAAAATAATTTATTTTTGTGACGCTTATGATTACACAAGATCAACTTAAAGATATTACTACAAGAATTGAGAAATTAAAATCTTATTTAGAGATTGATAAAAAACTCATAGAAATAGCCAATGAAGAAGAAAAAACTGCAAATCCTGATTTTTGGAATGATCCAAAAGCAGCTGAAATTGTAATGAAAGAATTGCGTTTCAAAAAAAAATGGGTTGAAGATTATAACAAAGCTATCACATTAAATGAAGATGTAAATGTTTTGTATGAATTTTATAAAGAAGGTGAGGTTGAAGAATCTGAAATTACAACACAATTTGAGAATTTAAGCAGTTTTATAGAAGATATCGAATTCAAAAATATGCTTTCTGATGAAGGTGATTCTTTGTCTGCTACCATTCAAATTACTGCTGGTGCAGGAGGAACAGAAAGTTGTGATTGGGCAGAAATGTTGTTTAGAATGTACACAATGTGGTCTGATAAGCAAGGGTTTAAATTAAAAACACTCAACTATCAAGCTGGAGATTCTGCTGGGATTAAAACAGTTACTGTAGAAGTTACTGGAGATTACGCTTTTGGTTGGCTAAAAGGCGAAAATGGAGTACATAGATTGGTCAGAATTTCTCCTTTTGATAGCAATGCAAAACGCCATACAAGTTTTGCTTCTGTATATGTATATCCTGTTGCTGATGAATCTATTGAAATTGAAATTAATCCTTCAGATATAGAAATTACTACTGCACGTTCCAGTGGTGCTGGAGGTCAGAATGTGAATAAAGTAGAAACTAAAGTTCAATTGACGCACAAACCCACAGGTATTCAAATTCAATGCTCAAATTCACGCTCTCAACACGATAATAGAGCAACAGCAATGCAGATGTTAAAATCTCAATTGTATGAAATTGAGTTACAAAAACAACAAGCTGCAAGAGATGATATTGAAGCCAACAAAATGAAGAACGAATGGGGAAGTCAGATAAGAAACTATGTAATGCATCCTTATAAATTGGTTAAAGATGTAAGAACTGCTCATGAAACAGGTAATGTAGATGCTGTTTTGGATGGCAATATTCAACCATTTTTAAAAGCGTATTTGATGTTGAATGGACAAAAGAGTAGTTAGTATTCAGTATTCAGTATTCAGTATTCAGTATTCAGTATTCAGTATTCAGTATTCAGTATTCAGTATTCAGTATTCAGTATTCAGTATTCAGTATTCAGTATTCAAAAATGAAAAACTTTGAAACTTTGAAACTTTGAAACTTTGAAACTAAAAAAAATGATAAAAATATACCACAATCCAAGATGCAGAAAATCTAGAGAAGGTTTAGCTATTTTAGAAGAATCAGGGAGAAAATACGAAGTTGTTAAATACTTGGAAACTGTTCCTTCATCAGAAGAATTATCTGTAATAATAAAAAAACTAGGCATTTCTCCTATTCAATTGGTTAGAAAAAACGAAAAAATTTGGAAAGAAAATTACAAAGGAAAAGAGTTATCAGATAATGAAATCATAAAAGCGATGATAGAAAATCCAAAATTAATTGAAAGACCAATTGTTATCAATAACAATAAAGCTGTTATTGGTAGACCTCCTGAAAGTATTTTAGAAATCATCTAAATAGCCTTTTTCATTTTTGTTTAACTTTTTTTTAACTAGAACAGAATAAACTTAAAGAGAACTTTGCAGTCTTAAACTAAAAACCAACTAGTTTTGACAAAAAAATTCTTGATTGTTCTCTTTTGTTTATGTTCAGCTACAAGTTTACTTTCACAAAAAAACAAACCTACATCTATAAAAATTACTGGAAAAGTTATTGATAAAACTACACAACAGCCTTTAGAATATGCTACTGTGGTTCTAAAAAATTTAAAAACAAAAACAATTTCAGGAGGTATAACAGATGCTAAAGGATTTTTTGATATAAAAACTCCACAAGGAACTTATGATATCAGTTTTGAATTTATTTCATTCAAATCTAAAAAATTACCTAACCAAGTATTATCCGTAAATAAAAACTTTGGTACAATAATTCTTCAGGAAGATTTAAAATCTTTAGATGAAGTTGTCATCATAGCAGAAAAAACTACAGTAGATATTAGGCTAGATAAAAAAGTATTTAATATTGGTAAAGATTTATCAATAAGAGGTGGAAATGCAAGTGATGTTTTAGGAAACGTGCCATCAGTTCAAGTTGATGTTGAAGGCAATGTAAGTTTAAGAGGTAATGAAAACGTTACCATTTTAATTGACGGTAGACCAAGTGCTTTAGTAGGCTTAAATGGTGCAGATGCCCTTCGTCAAATACCAGCAGAAGCTATAGAAAAAGTAGAAGTAATAACATCACCCTCTGCAAGATATGATGCTGAAGGTACAGCTGGAATTTTAAATATTATTTTAAGGAAAAATAAACTTACTGGTTTTAATGGTTCATTACAATTTGATGTTGGCTACCCAGAAAGATATGGTGCAGCATTTAATGCAAACTGGAGAACAGAAAAATGGAATTTATTTACAAATACTGGCTTTAGATACAGAGCTGTACCAGGAAATTCTTTTATTGATAGAAAAAACCTTATTTCTGGAACTGAGAACGCAAGAATTATAGAAAAAAGAAATTTTGGCAGATTAGGTAGAAATTTATTTACAAGTTTTGGAGCTGAATATTATATAAATGATAATTCAAGTGTTGTAGGTAATATCGTTTATAATATTGGTAATGATGATGATGTAAATACAAATAATATTGAACGTTTCGACTCTTCTGGGATTTTACAAAATCCTTCTTTTAGAACTGAAAATGAAGCTGAAGATGAGAAACGAATACAATACACACTAGACTATGTAAATAAATTTGATGATAAAGGAAAAAAATTAACAATTAATCTACAATATTCAACAGAGGTAGAAGATATTTTGAATAACATTAATGAGTTCAATACGCAAACAAATAATCTTAATGATTTAGAAAAAGTAATTGAAGATCAAGATGAAAACCGTTTTCTATTACAAGCAGATTATATACATTCTGTAGGTGAAAATATACAATATGAAGCTGGTTATAGAGGTAATTATAGAGATATATTTAACAGTTTTTTTTTAGAGGAAGCTATAAATAAAGATGCAAATGGTAATGATATACCAATTACTTTAAATACGCCTTTAGTTCCAGACAATAATCTTAACAACTCATTCAACTATAAAGAATTTGTTAATGCTGCTTATTTTCAATATGGACAAAAATTTGATAAAATTTCCCTGTTAGCAGGCTTACGATATGAATATACATCAATAGAAATCGAACAACAAACCTCAACCTCTTTAGATAAAAAAAGTTATGGAAACTTTTTCCCTACATTAAATATAGGTTACGAATTTAGAGATGGAGAAAATATTACTTTAGGATACAATAGAAGAATAAGAAGACCTAGAGGTCGTTTTCTAAACCCTTTTCCTAGCAGATCTAGTGAAAGTAATATTTTTAGTGGTAATGTAGATTTAAATCCTGTTTTTACAGATGCTTTAGATATAGGATATTTAAGACGTTGGGAAAAATTTACATTGAGTACATCTATGTACTACAACAGAAGTAATGATAATTGGGAATTTATTCAAGAAAATACAGGAGATGTAACAGACAATAATGATCCTGTTTTACGAAGATTTCCAGTAAACTTATCTTTAGAACAAAGATTAGGCTTTGAATTTACTTTAAATTATAGACCTTTTAAAGCATGGAATATCAATAGTGATTTTAATTTATTTCATGTAACTACAGATGGAGATTACACAAATCCTACTTCTGGTAAATTCACAGATTTTAGTTTTGAAAATACCGCTTTTTTTATCAGATTAAATCAAAAAATAACGCTTCCGTCGAAAATTGATTTACAAATCAATTCTAATTATAGAGGTGCATCTCAAGCAGCTCAAACTTCTAATAAAGGTATTTTTAGTATGAACATTGCAGCTAGTAAAGATATTTTTAATGAAAAAGCATCAATTAGTTTAAATGTTAGTGATGTTTTTAATAGTAGAAAAAGAATGTCGACTCTATTTATACCAGGCGAAACAGATCAATATAGTGAGTTTCAATGGAGAGAACGTCAAATACGATTAAGTTTTGTATATCGTTTCAATCAGAAAAAGAAAAAGATTAGACAAGAGAGAGATGATGATGGTGGAGGAGAGTTTTAACTTACTCATTATAGCACAAAAAAACTCGTTCAATATTTTGAACGAGTTTTTATTTTATGTGAACTGCTAGAATTATTTTCCTTCAGCAGCTTTTTTAGCTTCTCTTTTTAATTTAAAATTCTCCCAAATTGTACCTCCAATCCAATAAGGAACAACAAACGTTAGTAAAAAAATTAACAACCAAAAACCAGCTGTAAAAATGAACATGAATAAAACTAATCCTGAAAATTCTGAAAAATCTAACATTATTGGGTCTTTAAATTTAATTGATACAAAATTAGATAAATAATTTAAAAATTCATAATTAAACAGCAAAGTTTTTAACAGCATTTTCAACATTAAAATTGCAAGCATTTCAAGCTATATTTTGTAAATTTACATAACTTTAAATACATCAAGAAAATGACAAAATATAGAGTTGAAAAAGACACAATGGGTAAGGTAAATGTACCTGCAGATAAATATTGGGGAGCACAGACTGAACGTTCTAGAAATAATTTTAAAATAGGTCCTTCAGGTTCAATGCCTTTAGAAGTTGTGTATGGTTTTGCGTATTTGAAAAAAGCAGCAGCTTACACCAATTGTGAATTAGGTGTTTTAGCAACTGAAAAAAGAGATTTAATAGCACAAGTTTGTGATGAAATTTTAGAAGGTAAACACGATGACCAATTTCCGTTAGTAATTTGGCAAACAGGTTCTGGCACACAATCGAATATGAATGTGAACGAAGTAATTGCAAACAGAGCTCACGAAATTGCAGGAAAAGTAATTGGTAAGGGCGAAAAAACCATTCAACCTAATGATGATGTTAACAAATCTCAATCTTCAAACGATACTTTTCCAACTGGTATGCATATTGCTTCCTACAAGAAAATTGTAGAAAATACAATTCCAGGAATTGAACAATTAAGAGATACTTTACTAGCAAAGTCAGAAGCTTTTAACGATGTTGTAAAAATTGGTAGAACACATTTAATGGATGCTACTCCCCTA
Organism: Polaribacter porphyrae; assembly: GCF_002954685.1. GTDB lineage: Bacteria > Bacteroidota > Bacteroidia > Flavobacteriales > Flavobacteriaceae > Polaribacter > Polaribacter porphyrae. Next base: position 1,038,698 of record NZ_MSCN01000001.1, read on the forward strand.
ACCTTGGGTCAAGAATTTTCTGGTTATGTAGCTCAATTAAACTTCGGAATTAAAGCTTTAAAAAACACATTAGAACATTTATCACAATTAGCTTTAGGAGGTACTGCAGTTGGAACAGGTTTAAACACACCTGCTGGTTATGATGTTTTAGTAGCAAAATACATTGCAGAATTTACAGGATTACCTTTTATAACTGCAGAAAATAAATTTGAAGCTTTAGCTGCACATGATGCACTTGTTGAAACACATGGAGCTTTAAAACAGGTAGCAGTTTCTTTAAATAAAATTGCGAACGATATTCGTTTAATGGCCTCTGGACCTAGATCTGGTATTGGAGAAATCATTATCCCTGCAAATGAACCAGGTTCCTCTATAATGCCAGGAAAAGTAAATCCTACACAATGTGAAGCAATGACTATGGTTTGTGCACAAGTTATGGGGAATGATGTTGCTGTAACTGTTGGTGGAACTCAAGGTCATTACGAGCTAAACGTTTTTAAACCAATGATGGCTGCAAACGTATTACAATCTGCTCAATTAATTGGTGATGCCTGTAGATCTTTTGATGAAAATTGTGCTGCTGGTATTGAGCCAAATCACACAAGAATTACTGAACTAGTTAATAACTCTTTAATGTTAGTAACTGCCTTAAATACTAAAATCGGCTATTACAAAGCTGCAGAAATTGCAAATACCGCTCACGAAAATGGAACAACATTAAAAGCAGAAGCTATACGTTTAGGCTATGTTACTCCAGAAGAATATGATGAATGGGTAAAACCGGAAGATATGACTGGTAGTTTAAAATAAATGAATTAAAACCTCGCAATTACTAAAATTAATGTGAGGTTTTACTTTTCTAACCTTATTTTAAATATATTTTGTAGCTTTAGAACATTATATTTTACATTAATTTGTAAATAATTATAACCCTAGTTTAAAATTAGAATGATAAAAACTTACGAAAATACTTTAAGAAAAATCATTGTTGATATTCTTGGTGCTTCTGATAATAGCGATTATAAAATACCAGAAGAAATAAAAGAAAAATGGTTAGAAAAAAGAAAATTTGAAAAAGAAAAAAATGATGGTTTTCTCTTTGAAAAAAGAATCATTTATTATTCTGATTTTTTAGATTTAAAAACTATAATTATCAAAAATTGGGACAAATTTGAACCTATTTTTAAAAACAAGAATCGTTTTTTAGTTTTTTTCGAGGAAATTAATCAATATAAAAATAGTATAAATCAAAGCAGAGCATTAACTAAAAGTCAAGAAGAAATGCTTTCTGGAATCACTACAGATTTAAAAAATAGTTACACTGTTTACACTAATAAAAACAACAATAGAAACGATTATTTTTTAGCAATTAATACTGTTTCTGATAATTTAGGAACTACTTGGAACAAATCTGGCGTTAACCAAAAACCAATTCTAAAAGTTGGTGATGAATATGAATTATTAATTGATGCAAATGATCCTAAAGATAGAGATATTGAATATGAAATTTATCACTTTGCAGGTACGTTAAGAATACATCAACAAACAAATAGGTTTAACTTTAAAATTAGCGAAGAACTAATTAGTGAAAACACAATGCTCGTAGTAAAAGTATTCACACCAAAATCTAAATATAAAAACGAAAGCATTTTAAAAATTCATATTACAGTACTACCAGAAATTAGTTAAAAACTCTTTTTTAATAGAAGTAACTTTTACTGTAAAACTGTTCATTTTCTTGTTCATTATCAAGCTTCAAAAATGTATTTTTGCATTTTAAAAATGATGAATTTATGACATTGACGGAGTTTGAACCCATTATAGAAACAATAGAAGAAGCCTACGAGATTCCGCATTTGAATGCAACAAGAAAAATTTCTGCAGTTTTACCACACGATTACTACCAAAATGATAAAAAATATCCAGTTTTATATTTACAGGATGGTCAGAACTTATTCAATCCTATGGCTGAATATGGAGACTGGGCTATTGACAAATCTCTAGCTAAACTAGCTGAAAAAGGAGAAGCTGATATCATTATTATCGCCATAAATCACGGAGAAGAACAGAGAATTAGCGAATATTTACCTTATTATCATCCACGTTTTGGAAATGGAAAAGGAAAATTTTATGTAGAGTTTTTAATTGAAAAACTTTTACCATACGTAAACAACAAATACAGAACACTTACAGATTTTGACAATACAGGAATTGGTGGTAGTTCTATGGGAGGTTTAATAAGCTTGTATGCTGGTTTATCTGCTCCAAGAATCTTTGGAAAGTTGATGATTTTTTCTCCAAGTCTATGGATTTCTAAAAAGATTTTTGATAATACTAAAAGTTTTATGCCATTAGAAGAAGCAAAAATTTATTTATATGCTGGTGGTAAAGAAAGTCAAGAGCATTTGCCAAATGCCAAAAAGTTAGGAGGCATTATTAAAGAAAAAATGATAAAAGGATACCATATTGATTTTCATTTTTCAATAAATGAAGAAGGAAATCATTCTGAAGTACATTGGCGTAAGGAATTCCCTAAAGCGATTCAATGGTTATTTTACAACAAATAAATGATGATGAAATACACACAAATCAAAAATATAGACAGTACTAAAGATTTTATTTTACCTTGTAAAAAAGATGATTTAGCATCAATCCAACAGTTTTTACCCATTACAAAACCAGATTTTGATGGCAGTTTTAAAACGCATCAACTGATTTATGGCGAAACTGGAAACCGAATTTATTTAGTTGGTTTGGGTGAGGATAAAAATGCATCACAAATAGAAGCAACTTTCCATAAGTTTGCTTTTGAAGCTCAAAAATATTGGGATGAAAGTATTCAAGTGTATGCCAACAATTTAGAGGAAACAACTATTCTGAAAATCGGAATTGGTTTGGAAATGGCAAACTATAATATTGGTGCGTTTCAATCTGAAAAGAAAGAAAAAAGAAAAACACAAATTTCATTTTCATCAAGTAATGATATCCAAAATATTTTAACAGAAGGTTATTTCACAGGGCAAACCATCAATAAAATTAAAGCTTTGGTTGATGCTCCACCAAATATTAAAACTCCAGAATATTTAGGAGATTGGGCTAAAACCTCATCAAAAAATACAGGTTATAAATGTACAGTTCTCAAAGAAAAACAATTAGAAAAACAAGGTTTTGATGCGGTTTTATCAGTAGGAAAAGGAAGTGTAAATAAACCTGTTGTTATCATTAACGAATACAAAGCAAAAAATACAGATACTATTGATATTGCTTTAGTTGGTAAAGGAATTACCTTCGATTCTGGAGGATTATCTATAAAACCATCCACTAATTTACACTATATGAAAAGTGATATGGGTGGTGCAGCTGTAGTTTTAGGAGTTGTAGAATTGGTGGCAAAGTTAGAATTGGAAATCAATATTATTGGGGTTGTAGCTTCTGCAGAAAATGCAGTTGATGCTAATAGTTACAGGCCTGGAGATGTAATTAATTCGTATTCTGGAAAAACAATAGAAATTATAGATACTGATGCTGAAGGTCGTTTGGTTTTAGCTGATGGAATTAATTATGTAATCAAAAAATACAACCCAGAATATTTAATTGATCTGGCAACTTTAACAGGAAGTGTGGTAAGAACTTTAGGATATGCTGCTGCAGGAATGTTTACAAAAAACCAAGAAATGGCAAAAACAATGTCTGATATTGGTTATAAAGTTCACGAACGTGTTTGGCAATTGCCACTATTTGAAGACTATGAAGCAGATTTGCAATCTGACGTTGCTGATGTGCGTAATTTCAATGGAAAACCAATTGAAGGAGCAATAAATGCTGCAAAATTTTTAGAAGTATTTACAGAAAATCACAAAAAATGGATGCATTTAGACATTGCTGGCGTTTCTTTTGGCAGTTCTCAATTCGCAAAAATGAAAAGTGCATCTGGCTTTGGAATTCAATTAATTACAGAATTCATCAAAGCAAAAGCTAAAAGATAGTTCTAATTTTCGTAAATTAAACTCAAATAAAATATCATATTATAAATCAAACTTGTCTTGATTCTTGAATCTAAAACAATGTATGATTCTAAAATAATAACTATGTCTCAAAAACCAATCAATTTTTTATGCATTTCAACCTATTTTAAAGGCGAAGATTTTTTAAAAAGATGTAAATCTGATGGTAATCATGTTTTTCTTTTAACTAAAAAAGGATTAGAAAACGAAAATTGGCCTTGGGAAGCTATAGATGACGTTTTTTATGTTGAAGAATGGAATCAAGAAAATGTAGTCAAAGGAATTGCGTATAAATTCAGAACGATAAATTTTGAGCATTTTGTAGCTTTAGATGATTTTGATGTAGAAAAAGTTGCACTTTTAAGAGAACATTTTAGAATGCCAGGAATGGGTAGAACCACTGCTCATTATTTTAGAGACAAATTGGCAATGCGTTTAAAAGCGAAAGAAGAAGGTGTAAATGTACCTGAATTTACTTCACTTTTTAACAATGATGATATTAATAATTATGCAGATACAATTCCTGCTCCTTGGTTGTTAAAACCTAGAATGGAGGCTTCTGCTACTGGAATTAAAAAAATTCATTCTAAAGATGAGTTATGGGAAGTTGTAAATAATTTAGGCGATGAAAGAGATAATTATTTGGTAGAAAAATTTGCTCCTGGAGATGTTTTTCATGTAGATGGATTAAATGTAAATGGAAAAGTGGTTTTCTCTAGAGCTAGCAAATATTTAGATACACCTTTTGAAGTGGCACATGGAGGAGGAATTTTTAGATCAGCATCATTAGAAATTGGCTCTAAAATAGAAAAAGATTTACAAAAAGTAAACAAACAAGTTATGAAAGCTTTTGGGATGCAATCTGGTGCTTATCATACCGAATTTATTCAATCTAAAGCAACAGGAGAATTGTTTTTTTTAGAAACTTCATCTAGAGTTGGTGGTGCTAATTTAGCAGAAATGGTAGAGTATGCTTCTGGTGTAAATCTTTGGGCAGAATGGGCATCAGTAGAAAATGCACGAATTAGAAAGCAAACTTATAAATTACCTAAAATTAACAATCAATATGCAGGTATTGTGGTTTCTTTAAGTAGATTTGAATATCCAGACACTTCTAGTTTTACAGATAAAGAAATCGTTTGGAAAATGCAGAAAGCTTGGCATATTGGATTGATTGTAGTTTCGGATTCTAGTGAAAAAGTATTGGAATTATTAGACCAATATACGCATAGAATTGGTGAAGAATTTCATGCAAGTTTACCTGCTCCTGATAAGTCTGAATAGTTTATTTAACTAACATTTGTCACGCTGTAAGCGTATCATAAACTGTTTTTATTATTTAATATCAATATTACTCCTAGATCCTTTTAGGATGACAAACTGAATGAATAAAAAAGACCTGTAAGATCTAAATATATTTTTAGTAGCTCCTAATTCTCAAAAAAACCAGTAGTTCCTCCTACCCAAATTTTATCTTTGTTATATTTTACGCCAACCATTTCTCCTTTACTTAAACGAATTAAATTGCTTACTATTTCAGTTGTATTGGTTTTAGAATTATGTAATAACATAATTCTTACTTCACATTTTGCAGGTACATCCATTGTTTCTATAATTGGTTCGTAAGCTACTTTTTCTTGTAATAAATAATTAGATTTGTTTGTGATTTCATCTATCATTTTAGGAGTTACGTGAATTTGAACTCCTGCTCCAGCAAAAGAATACAAAGGTTTTAAAACATAATTTTCTAAATCTTCTGGAATGGTTTCTAATTTGTCTAAATAAAATGATTTTGGCACGAATTCGCCTTTTAATAATGGCATTGTGTACTTACTAATTCTATAAAACCAATTTGGGTGTCCTATCCAAGTGACATCAACTTCATCTAAAAAATTAAACTCACTTTTTAAATCTGGTCTTTGATGAAGTTCATCAAAAATAATACGATTGTATATTTTTAAAATTTTAATCTCATTGCCTTTATCATCTTTATAAAAAAGTTCCTTTCCTTTTTTAATTAAATCTGAAATACACAACACTTTAATGCCTAATGCTTTTTCAGTTGCGTAAAAATCGATTGCTGTTGCTTGTTTGTCTGGCTCTATTTCTAATAGAATTACTTGCTTTGGATTGGTTTTACCAACAATTTCTTGTTGCAACAAATCAATGTAATCTTTAGTTATCATTCCATTAATATGCTGTGAGTAATTTTCTGGAATTACGTTTCCAAAATGCTCACGATATTTTCTACCTAACAATTCTTGGAAAAAATATAAAGAAGGAAAACCTTGTAATTCAATCAGTTTTGGAACTAAATTTCCATCAGTATCTCTACAAATTCCAAAATCCAATTGCATAAATTTCGAAACTTCATCTTCATTAGGCACGATTGTATTTGGGTCAAAAAAAGCTCCATCAGTTAATTTTTTAAAATCTGGTTGATGAATTACTTCCATAATTTCATCACAGGCTTTTATCAACCTTTCTTTTAAATCTTTTGGAATAAAAACAGGTGTTTCAGCTATTTTAAATGGTGGCGTGTATTTATAAGTCGAAATAATATCATCTAAAAAAGCTTGATACTTTTCTTCAGAAAATTGTTGATTATAAATTTGTCTGTTATTCTGTATCATAAAAAATTAAGATAATATTGGTTGATTTACTTTACGAATTGCCAAACTTAAAAAATTAGGTAAAATGGTATGATAAGTTCTTACCAATTTATCATCATCATCCATTCTGTCCATCATTTGGTTATATTTTTCTTCTCCAAAACTTTCTATAACTACTTTTTTATTTTCTTCAAGTTTAAAGAAAGCTTCCATACTAACAGGTTCTGCTTCTGGATGAAATTGTGTACCCACAAACTCACTAGAAAAACGAACAGCCATAATTGCACGCTCTAATTCTATGTGCGTTCTAATTTTTTCTAAACTTAAAATTGATGCTCCTTTTTCTTTAAAAACCTTTAATCTTGGCTGTACTAATTGCCAATCTCTAGAATCTACTGCATAAAAAGGATCGTTTAACCCTTCTAATAAAACATCAACTTTACCTTCTTTGGTTTTATGAATTGGTAAAATACCAAAAGAGGTACTTTTTCTCAATTTAATTTCGCCTAACTTAAAATAATCACAAATTACCTGAAAAGAATAACAGATAAAAAATACGTGTTTTTTTTCTTCGGAATTTTTATTGTGATTCCAAAGATTTTGCATTAACTCTAAATATGGTTTTCTCCAAATTCCTTCTTCTAAAGGACTTCCTGGACCTCCACTTGAAATATAAATATCGTAAGAAGTATCAGGTATTTCTCCTTTTGCTCTTACATCAAAAACAACAAAATTTACTTCACTATCAAAAGTTGTTACAATTTCTCTAATACAACGTAAACCTTGATTGGGTTCATTGTTATTCATATCTAAAATGGCAACTTTTACTTTTTCTTTACTCATCAACATAAATCTTAAACGCCTAAAATAGTTTGTTCTGTAATAAAATCTACTACTTTAGTTAAATCTCTGGTTTCTTCAAATGCTTTTAATTGTCTGTCTGCTCCTGTACCTCTTTCTAAAATTTTAAAGATAGATTCTACTTCTTCTCTAGAACCTAAATCATCTAAAACATCATCTACAAAATCTACAAATTCCGCCATTAATAATTTAGTTTCTACTTCTTTCTCTTTTCCAAAATCAATCATTTTTCCATCAATTCCATAACGTCCAGCTCTCCATTTATTTTCATTGATTAACGCTCTATGATATACCATAAAATTCATATTTTGAGAACGAAGTTTGTATAATTTTGCTACTAAAGCTTGAATTAAAGCAGCTATACAAACAGTTTCATCAACAGTTAAAGGCACATCACAAATACGAACTTCTAATGTTGGAAAAACAGGATGAATACGAATATCCCACCAAATTTTCTTTGGATTGTCTATACATTTGGTTTTTACCAAAAGATTTACATAATTTTCATATTGTGCATAATTATCAAAAATTCCAGGAATTCCTGTTCTAGGAAATTTATCAAAAACTTTAGATCTAAAAGATTTAAAACCAGTATTTCTACCTTCCCAAAATGGTGAGTTTGTAGATAATGCATACAAATGTGGCAAAAAATAACGCATGGCATTTACCAAATGTAAAGCCATATTCTTATCTGCAATTCCTACATGAACATGCAAACCAAAAATTAAATTTGACCTTGCTGTGTCTTGTAATTCATTTACAATCTCATCATATCTTGGATTTGGAGTAATTAATTGCGTTTCCCATTTAGAAAAAGGGTGTGTACCAGCAGCACCAATTTTATAACCTAAATCTCCAGCAATATTAGAAATAGACCTTCGCAAATGCGAAATTTGCTGTCTTGCATCTTGAATGTCTTCACAAATGTTTGTGCCAACTTCTACTACAGCTTGATGCATTTCTGCCTTTACTTGGTCGTTTAAAACCTTTGCTGCATTGGTTACAATTTGCTGATCGTGAGAAGTTAATTCTCTTGTTGCAGGATCAATTACTTGATACTCCTCTTCTATTCCTAATGTAAATTTCATAATGGAAAGTTAATAAATAAAGTTTTATAAAGAATTATAAAACTGTCATTTAGAATGAAATGGAAAAATCTTTTAAATTGCTACTTAAGATTTTTCGACTTCACTCAAAATGACAGAACAAAATATTTTAACTATAAAACTTACTTTTTTGTAGTTTTTTTCTTTGTTGCTGCTTTTTTAACAGGTGCTTTTTTAACTGCAACTTTTTTAGCGGGTGTCTTTTTTGCAACCGCTTTTTTAGCTGGAGCTTTTTTAACCACTGGTGTTGCTGGAGCAATTTGATCGGTTACAAATGTTCCCCAAGTTAAATTCATTTGACCTTTTTTGTACTGCTTTGCTTTTTCGATTGCCATATTTGCAGCATTTTCTACAATCCACTCAAAATTTTCTTCTCCTACAGAATGTATATCTGCATCTGGAGCAGGATTACAAAAATCAATTGCATAAGGTATTCCATCTCTTACAGCAAATTCTACTGTATTAAAATCATAACCCAAAGCTTTGTTTAGCTTGATACAATACTCATGAACTGTATCTAAAATTTTCTGATCAACTGGCTCTCCATTTAAAACATAACGTAAATGATGAGGATTTCTAGGCTCATATTGCATAATATGTACATTATCTGTACCTAAAACGTAACATCTAAAGTATTCTTTAAAGTCAATTTCCTCTTGCAACATCATAACAAGGTTTTCAGTTTCACCATGTTTTGCCCATAAATCATCTGGATTTTCGACTTTGTAAACACTTTTCCATCCACCTCCATCATGAGGTTTCATATATGCAGGAAAACCAATAGTATCAAACATTTTATCCCAATTAAAAGGGTATTTCATGTTTCTGAAAGAATTTTCATCAGTATCTGGTGGTCTATGAGAACTTGGTAAAATAAACGTTTTTGGTACAGGAACGCCTACTTTTTCAGCCAAAGCATTATTAAAGAATTTTTCATCTGCACTCCACCAAAAAGGATTGTTAATTACAGCAGTTCCTGTAATTGCAGCATTTTTTAAATAGGCTCTGTAAAAAGGAACATCTTGCGAAATTCTATCAATAATTACAGCATATTCGTCCGATTTTGCTTGCTCTACAGTGTCTATTAACACTGCTTCAGCCATCATATCTTTAATGCCTTGTTCTTTAATTTTTTGATTAACTCTGTCTATAAAAGCTTGTGGAAAGGTATTTTCTTGTCCGAATAAAATTCCAATTTTTCTCATATTATATTTATTTTGTTAGTTGTTACTCTATTTTTAAATTTTTGATAAATAATGTGGAAACATTTGCCTCCAAATTGGCCAATCGTGTTCTGCCCATTTGCGTTCGTCAAACCAAAAAGGGATATTTTTATCACTTAAAATTTTCGCTAAATTTTGATTTGCTTCTAAACAAATATCCCAATCACTTGTGCCCAAAATAATTTTCATATTCCATAAATCTGGATGATTGCTTCCTGGTAAAAAATCTACTGGGTTGTTATAAAAAACATTGTCATCATAATAATCATCTAAAAAAGATTTAATATCAAAAGAACCACTTAAACTAAACATATGGCTTACTCTTTCTGGGTGTTTAAACGCAAAATTTGCTGCATGATAACCTCCAAAACTGACACCTGCAACAGCTACTTTTTGAATTCCTCTTTGATGACAAATAGGGTTTACAACTTCATCCATAATAAATTTATCATACCAAATATGATTTTTGACACGATCTGCAGGATGAATATTCTTATCATACCAACTCAATTCATTTATAGAATCTGGGCAGTAAATTTGCACCAAACCTTCCTCTAAAAACCATTTTGCAGACTCAATTAACTTGAAATCTTTACACTCGTAAAAGCGTCCACTAGTTGTTGGGAATAAAATTAAAGGATAACCTGCGTACCCAAAAACCAACATTTCTATATCTTTATTTAATGTTGGCGAATACCATTTGTGATAATCTTCTTTCAATATAAAAAACTTAACTGATTTATAAAAATTTTACGATTGCAAAATTACGCTATTTCAAGCAGTTACGTATGAAGTTTATGATTTTTACCGAAAACAAAATAATGTGTTTGAATTATTAATAGCCTGTTATAAAAATGTTACTTTTTTTGTAGAATTATTCGATTTAGAACATTTAAAACAACTATATGCTAATATTTTAGAGCATTAAGCTTGACTATATTATAGATAAATAAACGTTTGGTATAAAATATAAATTGGCATACTAGATAAATGAGATAGAAACTAAATAAAAAAAGGTATTTTCCCTATTAATTTTCTCAACAAAAAACTCGAACTTCGCTAACTCTGGATATAAAAGAGTTAAAACTCTTAATATCAGAAATGAGTTAGCAAATTTTAAAATTTAATAAAAATCTGAAAATTATATTCTCTATCACTTTTCTTTAATCAATTTTAATGTCAATTTATTAAATCGAATAAACAACAACACTGAAGCTGTGGTTAAACCTGCTAAAAGACCCAACCAAATACCAAAACTACCAAACATTTTTTCTTTTCCTAGAAAATATGAAACAGGAAAACCAACACACCAATAAGAAATAAAAGTTAAAATTGTGGGGATTTTTACATCTTGTAAACCACGCAAAGCACCTAAAACCACAACCTGAATACTATCAGAAATTTGAAAAAAGGCAGCTGCTAACAATAAATTGGAAGCAATAGAAAGTACTTCCATATTATCTACATAATTTTCTGCATCATTTAAATCTACATAAATATTAGGTAAGCTTTTGTGGAAGATAAAAAACAATAAGGCAAAAAAGGTTGCCAATAAAATACCTAGTAAAAAAATAGAAAATGCTATTCTGCGTAATTCTTTATAATTCTGTAATCCTTTTTGATTCCCAACTCGAATCATAGAAGCAACACTTAAACCCATTGCCACCATAAATGTCATTGAAGATAAATTTAACGCAATTTGATTTGCTGCTTGCGGATTTTTACCTAGCAAACCACTCAACCAAATTGCGGCTGTAAAAATAGCAACTTCAAAAAACATTTGCATAGCACTTAAAGAACCTAGATTGATGATTTTTTTAATCATTAAAAAATCAAAAACAAATATTTTAATATTTTTTACAATTCTTGCAGAACTTTTTTTATAACGTAATAAAGTCCACAGATAAATAACCATAATTATTCTGGAAGCTAAAGTTCCATAAGCTGCACCAACAATTCCCATTTCTGGAAATCCGAATTTACCGAAAATCAAAATATAGTTTAACCCAATATTTACAATATTCGCCAAAAGTGTAGCATACATTGGGTATTTGGTCATAGACATTCCATCACTAAATTGTTTTATGGCTTGGAAAACTATCAACGGAATTAAAGAAAATGCCACCAAATCTAAATACGGAATTGCCAAAGCCACAACTTCTTCAGGTTGTTTCATTAAATACATTAACGGCTTCGAAAAATAAATCCCTAAAAATAAAATAGTCCCCAAAACTGTACATAAAAACAATCCGTGTTTGTATGTGGATCTTGCTTGTTGTAGGTTATCTGATGAATCTGCTTCTGCTATTAATGGTGTAATTGCAGTAGAAAAACCAATTCCAATAGACATTGCAATAAACATAAAACTGTTACCTAAAGAAACTGCTGCCAATTCTGCAGTACCTAATTGCCCAACCATTATATTATCAATAAAAGACACAAAAGTATGACCTAACATTCCCAGCATTACTGGTGCAGCAAGTTTCCAATTGTATTTAAATTCTGATGTGTACTGAGCTAAATTCAAATTAAAATAATAATTTTTCGTCTGCGAAGATACGTATAAGATTGGCAAATTTTTATGAGTAAGTGTCTAGAATTAAAAAGGTATTTATCAATAAAATTATTACATTTGATAAAAACTAAAAATACATAAAATGGCAGCTATTACATTAGGAGGAACTCCAGTTACTACAGTAGGAAATTTACCAGAAATTGGAACTAAAGCAACTGATTTTACATTAACATCATTAGATTTATCACATAAAAGTTTATCAGATTTTTCTGGTAAAAATATCATTTTAAACATTTTTCCAAGTGTAGATACTGGTACTTGTGCAACTTCTGTTAGAGAATTTAACAAAAAGGCTACAGAATTAGAAGACACAGTTGTATTGTGTATTTCTAGAGATTTACCATTTGCTCAATCTCGATTTTGTGGTGCAGAAGGTATTGAGAATGTAGAAATGTTGTCTGATTTCGCAACAGGTAAATTCGGTAAAGACTATCAAGTTGAATTTGCAGATGGTCCATTCAAAGGATTACATTCTAGAGCAATTGTTGTGATTGATAAAAACGGAACGATTACTCATACAGAGCAAGTTGCTGAAGTTGCTGATGAACCAAATTACGAAGCTGCATTAAAAGCGATATAAAGATGAAAAACCCTAAAGATGGTTTTATTAGAGGTAGATTACGAAGCGTAAAATTTGCTTTTAAAGGACTATGGATTTTAGTTACTACCGAAGATAGCATTAAAGCTCAACTTTTTTTTGCATTAATCGCCACTATTTTAGGGTTCTTTTTTGAAATTTCTGCAACTGAATGGGCTGTCCAATTTTTAGCAATAGGTTTGGTTTTAGTTGCTGAAGCTTGTAACTCTGCTATTGAAGAAGTTGCGGATTTTATTCATCCAGAATTTCATATAAAAATAGGTTTAATTAAAGACATAGCTGCAGGTGCACCAACATTTGCAGCATTAATTTCTTTGATTATTGCTGGGATTATCTACATTCCGAAAATTATGGGTATCTTATAATTTATTAAACATTTCCAACCTTTTTATAAACGTTGTTTTTTTACGTTTCGAAACTGGTAGTGTAGAATTATCGCTCATAACTACATAACCACCATCTTTATGCAAATAACTTTTTAAATGATTTAAGTTGATTAAATGTGAGTGATGAATTCTCTCAAAATTAAAAGGTATTAATAATTCTTCTAGCTCTTTTAACGTTTTAGAAATCAGCAATCGTTTGTCATTTGTGAAATAGATTTGTGTGTAATTTCCTTCTGATGTGCATTTTAAAATAGTTGCAATTTGGTGGATAAAAATACCTTCAGATGTTTGCAAAACAATCTTTTTATTGGCAATTGTATTTTGCTGATTTTGGATATATGCTTCAATCTTTTTATTCAAATTTAATTTGTTTTCTTTCTCAATTTTAGCAACTGCAACTTGTAATTCTTTACTGTTAATTGGTTTTAACAAATAGTCTAAAGCACTAAATTTTATAGCTTGCAACACATATTCACTATAAGCTGTTGTAATGATGATTTTAAAGTTAATACTTATAAAATGCTGCAAAATATCTAAACCTAAACCATCAGAAAGTTGAATGTCTAAAAAAATTAAATTGGGTTTTAATGCAGATATTTTAGCAATGCCCTCTTTTACAGATTGTGCTGTATCTAACACAATTACTGTTGGGCAATTTAAAGCTAATTCTTGCTTTAGAGCAGAAATTGCTTGAGGTTCATCTTCTATAATTAATGCATTTATCATCTTTAATTTACCATATTTTTAAAAGCGGAATTGTAATAATAACTTGAGTTCCTGTTGATTTTTTATCTTCCATTAAATCTATAAATTGTAAATTGCATTTTGTAATTTCTTGAATTTCTATTAATGCCAATCGTTCTTTTGTTATAGAAATTGCTTTTGAGGTATGCCTTGTTTTTTTATTTTTTTGTGATGCTTTTCGTCCAATTCCATCATCATTTACAATACAAATTAATGAGTTTTCTTTTTTATGAAATGATACAATAATTTTTCCTTTGGATGATTTTGGAGAAACTCCGTGAATAACTGCATTTTCAATAATGGGTTGCAACAATAAAGTAGGAATACTGGTTTCTTTTGCATTCAGGTTTTTATCAATAATAATCTGATAATCAAACTTATGCTGATAGCGAACTTGAGTCAATTGCAAATACAAACCTAACATTTCTACTTCTAAAGAAAGTGGAATATATTGCTCTACATTTTCTAAAAGTAAGCGTAATAATTTAGAAAAATTAGAAATATAATTGCTGGCTTCTTGCACATTTCCTTCAGAATAATATCCTTTAATGGTATTTAAAGCGTTAAAAATAAAGTGTGGATTCATTTGCAAACGCAACGCTTTTTGCTCTAAAGCCAACATTTGATTTTCTAAAGCAATATTCTCTTTTTCTAATAAAATTGATTTCTTTTCTTTTAAAAATTGTTTTTGTAGATAATTCAATCTTAATTTTAAGAAATAATAAATTGCTAATCCAATTCCTAAAATCAGCAATAGTAAAAACCACCAAGTTTGCCAAAAAGGTGTAGCAATTGTAAAACTGATTTTCTTTACTTCACTTTTATGACCAAATCCATTTACTGCATATAAGGCAAAGTTGTAATTACCAGCTTTTAAATTTTTATAATTAACAGTTCTCTCTTCTGTACTACTCCAATCAGTGTTATTTAGTTTATAAAAAAAATTAAGATTTCCTTCATCTAAAAAAGAAATTCCATCATACTCAAATTTTAAATTATTATCTGTGTATTTTATTGTTTTATTTAGTGAAAAATTTATTTTTTTATTATTGGCATAAATACTTTTAAAAGAAACAATAGGAGGAGTATTTTTTTTAGTAAAATAATTTTTATGAAAATAGATTAATTGGTCATTTGTAGCAATATAAAGTGTATCATTAACTAGAGAAAAATCGTTTATCTTTTTGTTTTTGAATGCTAAAAATGTATTAAAATCTTTAATAGTAAAGTTAGACCCTGATAATGTAATACTGTTTATACCTTTGTTACTTCCAACTAAATATGTTGCAGTTGCTGTTTTTTTAATAGTAGTTATTGTATTATTATTAAGTCTATCTTTTTTAGAAATTGAAAACTTGACAACATCATTATCTAAAATAATGAGTCCTTTAGAAGATGTTGCCACTAAAAGTAAATTAGATTCATCGTCATAAAATATTTGATTTATAGATGATTTTAGTTCAGGAAATTTATCTCCCAAAAAAATGAGTGCATTATTTTTATAACAGTATAATCCAATATTTGTACCCAAATAAATTGAAGAATTTACGTTTTTAATAGTATAAATTCTTCTGTTTAAAAATCTATTATGATAGATTTTATCATATTCTTTTTGATCTAACTCATTTTTAGAAATTTTTGATAAATAAGCAGTTGCTAAAAAAAGTGAATCTCCCTGTTCTAAAATATCATTTAGATTTATAGGAATTTCTATTTCATAATTTTTTGTAATTTTTTTTAAACCAACTTTACCAATAATATAAGTAGTTTCAGTAAAAAATCTAATTTTAGAGATTTCATCTTTTCTCCAATTTTTATTAAAAGTTTTTTTTGTGAAAGTATTATTTTTTTTGATGTAATAATCATTTTCCATTCCTCCAAACCAAATTTCATTATTATCATTATTTGCAATAGTATTTATAGCAATGTCTCTTTGTAAAATAGAAAAAGAGGGTATTAGAAATATACCATCTTGTAGTGTAGTTAACCAATAGTTACCTTCAATATCTTTAGAAATACTTGTAACAGTTTTTTCTTTAAAAAAGTGTTTTACAATTTTTTTGTTTTCAACTAGAAAAACTCCTTTTCTAGTACAAATCCAAATTTTAGAACTTGACTCTTTGTAAATGTTTATAATTTCAAAATCATTTGGCAATGTTATTATTTGCTTAAACATACCAGATGAATTAACCTTATAAAGTCTATTAAAATTATTAAAAAAGACTTCTTTTTTATGATGAAAAACTCTGTAAGGTACTTTACCAATATCTATTTTGGTTAGTTTTTTAGAAATAGGATTATAAATACCTGAAGAGTTTAAAATAGCAAGCTCATCCCCTATTTTCCAAATGCCAGAAGTATTTATTTTTATATTTTCTATACTATTTACAGTATTATCAGTACTAATTTCTGTTAGATTTCCATTTCTTGATATTAAATAAATGTTATTATCTTTATCTTCATAGAAATCGATTAGCATATTTTTACTTTCAATCTTCTGAATAATAGTTGAATTTTCTGAATTATAAATAGTATCATTTTTAATATAAGATGGAGTTCCATTTAAGGTTAACAGCCATTTTCTACCCTTAAAATCTTCCCTTATTTTAAAAACTTCGTTATCTGTAAGCCCATCATCAGAACTGAATAGTACAAAATCTTTACTATTATATTTAATAACTCCAACATCTGTAGCAAACCAAATAAAACCTTCTTTATCTTGATGTGCATCATAAATGGTATTTGTTGGCAAACCATCATTGATAGTGTAATTTATTGTATAAGGTTCTTGCCCAAAATTGTTGAAGCAAAAAAGAAAAGTTAAAATGTATAAAAACTTTTTCAAGTGAGAGTATTTCAGTAAAAGTAACGATATAAAATCAAATCTTTATAACGTTTTTAAGACAGTTATTTTAGATACAAAATCAATTATCTTAAAATAAGTATCGGTTAGTAAAAAATTTCAATCACTTTTCATTTTAGAACTATATTACATCTTCATTTTTAATTTCTTTGATTATAAATCATTGAATTTAAAAATCTATTTTATGAAAAAAATTATACTATTTTTTACTTTATTTTCTTTAAACTATATACAAGCTCAAGCATTGCTAGTTAAAGATATTCAAGCTGGCTCAACTTCTAGTATGCCAACTTATACTGAAAATAGGGTGGATATAAATGGTAATCTTTTATTTACAGTTTATAATAGTACTACAGATGATTATCATTTATGGAATACTGATGGAACAGAATCTGGCACAAAATTAATGAAACCTTTTGTAGATTATCAAGGTTTTCCTGCTCACGCTTTTACTTATTCATCAACTTTTGATAGAGTCTTTTTTGGTGCAATAGAAAGTTGTACGGGTTTTAGGCAAAGAATGTTCTCTACAGATGGTACAATTACCAATACAAATTTACTTTCAGGTAATTTTTCTTTCGTTAAAGAAATTACAAATTTTAATAATAACATCTATTATTATGCTTCAACTTTAAGTGGTTTAGAGTTGGCATATTTTGATGGTACAAGCCAAAATATTATAGATGTAAATCCTGGTACAACTTCTAGTTTTCCTAGAAACCTAAAAGCTATTGGCAATAAACTATATTTTGCTGCAGAAGCAAATACTAATGAAGGTATAGAACTTTGTATGAGTGATGGAACAGCTACAGGAACAATAAGGCTCAAAAACATCAATATTAATGGAGATACGAACAACTTTATATCAAAACATAGTTTACCACAAGATTTTATTGGCTATAATAACAAAGTATATTTTACTGCAGATAATGCAATTAATGGTCGAGAACTTTGGGTTACAGATGGCACAGAAACGAATACAAAAATGATAACAGATATGCATCCAGGAGCTAATGACAGTTTTTACGTTGCTCCAAATTTTACTGTTTATAAAAACGAATTGTATTTTACAGGTTTTACCCCAGCAACTGGTGTAGAACTTTATAAAATGAATGCAAACGAAACCATTACAAATGTACTTGACATAAATCCTGGAGGTGCAAACCATAGTTATCCAAAAGATTTATTCGTTTTTGATGGCAAACTTTTTTTCTCTGCTGATGATGGTACAAATGGTTATGAATTATGGTATACTCAAAATACAGGAGCAACATCTAAAAGTACAAATGCAATTACAACAGCTCTTTTTAAAAATATAAATACAATTGCAACTGAAAGTAGTAACCCAACAAATTTTATTGCGTTTGATGGTAAAATGTATTTTACTGCAGATAATGGAACAAATGGAATAGAATTGTGGGAATCTGATGGTTCTGTTGGAGGAACAAAGTTAAAACAAGACATAAATCCTACAGGAGATAGCAACCCAAGAGATTTTATAGTTTCTAATAATCTGTTATATTTTTCTGCTGATGATGGCACAAATGGAGATGAGCTTTGGAAGTTTTCTAACAATTTTATTATCGGGAGTTTATCTCCAAATGATGATGCCATTGATATGGCTTTATCTGGAGAAAATTTAAAAATTACGCTAAACAAAGAAATAGTCAAAGGAACAGGAAATATTATAATTTATAAAAGTAGTGATGATTCTGTTTTTGAAACTATAAATGTAAACAGTAGCAATGTAACTATTAATAGCAATACAGCAGTTATTAACCCAACTTTAAACTTTTCTGCAGCTGAAGATTATTATGTTTTTATTGATAATGGTGCTTTAAAAGATGGAAGAAACAACTCTTTTACAGGAATTGCTGATAAAACAATATGGAATTTTAAAACTGCTGGTGTTCAAAATCAAACCATAACTTTTAATACACTACCAAATAAAATTTTTGGAGATGCAGATTTTCAATTAACAGCCACTACAAGTTCTAATCTATCTGTTTCTTACACAAGTTCTAATACAAACGTTGTTACTATAAGTGGGAATACTGTAACCATTATTGGTGCTGGTTCTACAATTATAACTGCAAGTCAATCTGGGGATGCTAATTTTAGTGCTGCACCTAATGTTACTCAAACATTAACCATAAACAAAGCCAACCAAACTATTAGTTTTGGACAGTTACCTGATAGAACCTTTGGCGACGCTGATTTTCAATTGACTGCAACTTCAAACTCAAATTTACCTGTAACATATTTAAGTTCTAATACCAATGTAGCAACTTTAAATGGCAATATTGTTACAATAGTAGGTGCAGGTTCTACTAATATTACAGCTTCACAAAGTGGAAATACAAATTATAGTACTGCACAAGATGTTACAGAAACATTAACTGTAAAAAAAGGAATAAGAAATGTAACTATAAATCCAATACCTACAAAAACCTTTGGTGACCCTAACTTTTTTATAAACTCTTCTGTAGATGGTATTCCACAAAATGATAATACTGTGTATCATTATTATGCAGGCAATAGTAATATATCAATAGATATAAATACAGGAGAAGTTAGCATCAATGGTACTGGAACATTTGGATTCACAGTAGATTATATTGAGACAGCAAATTACTTGGCAAACCAAGCAAATGGAAGTTTTATTGTTCAGAAAGCAGACCAAAGCATTACTTTTAATATTTTACCAGATAAAGCAGTTGGGGATGCAGATTTTAGTTTAACAGCAACTTCAAGTGCTAATTTACCAATTACCTATTCAAGTTCTGATACAAATGTAGCAACTGTAAATGGAAATATCGTTAGCATAGTTGCTATGGGTAATACTACAATTACTGCTAGTCAAAATGGTAATACAAATTACAATGCTGCAGTAGATGTTACACAAAACCTAACAGTAACAGCAACAGCTTCTACAAAAGATTTTGAAAGTATTGGTGTTAAATTATATCCTAACCCAACATCAGGTCTTTTCAGTTTAATCCATACTACAGATATTAATAGCATAATAATATACAATACTCTTGGTCAAAAAATAAAGGAATTTATCAACCCTAAAGAGTCAGTATTCATTATAAGAGAACTCAAAAAGGGGATATACATGATTAAAATAAAAAATGAAAAAGGAACAGCAACTTCAAAAATTATTAAAATTTAATTAACTCCCTACTTTATAATTAATAAATAGTTAGCACAAAAATTGATTTGAGTTAATGTTATTCTAGAATTGGGGGATTCACCTATTTTAATATTAGCTCAATCAATTTTTATCTTTAATAAAAAGCACTTAAAAACTTGTTGATTTATTTCATCAATCAAAAAGTTTAAAAAACTAATTTACTATATTTACAGCCTATTGATTTTATAAATATTAATGGCTAAAAAGAAAACTAGTACAAATAAATCAACCATAGTAAAAGAAAGAAAGAAACCAGTTTTCTCTTTCTTAAAAACAAGGCAATCTAAAACTCTGATAGCAACATTTTTAATGTTGTTTTCTGTTTTTTTGTGTATTGCTTTTATTTCTTTTTTCTTTAATTGGCAAAATGACCAAAGTACTCTAAATTATCTAACAGATAGAACTGTAAAATCTGAAAACCTTCTGGGTAAAATTGGTGCTAGTTTAAGTCATTTTTTTATTTATAAAGGTTTTGGAATTGCTGCTTTTTTAATATGTTATCAGTTATTTGTAACTGGTGTTAATATATTGTTTAAAAAAACATTTTCTAAAATTATCATTTCTTGGAACTGGACATTAATTGCAATGCTTTGGTTTTCTGTAGCTTTTGGATTTATAGAGAAAAAACTCGCACTATTTTCTGGGATTATTGGATATGAACTAAATTTATTTTTGCAAGATTTTACAGGCAAAACTGGTTTAATCATCATATTGATATTTTTAGCAATTATCTATTTTATTTTTAGATTCAAAGCTACTTTTAACGCTTTAATTGATAAATTAAAAGAACAAAAAATACAAAGAGAAAAAAGAAAAAAACTTAAAGACGAAAATTCAAAAGAAATTATCACTGAAAATACAGATAAAAAAGACAAAAAAGTTGATGATACTAAAAAAGAAAAATCAGAATTTGAATTATCTGTAGAAAACTTACAACCTACAATTACAAAACATTCTGATGTTGCTACTAATAAAGAGGAAATTTCTCTACAAATTGAAAAAGAATATCAACCAACATTAAAAGTTGAACAAACTAAAGAGGAAACTGTTAGCGAAATTAAAGATGTAGGTATAGATGTTGCAATTGCCAAAGAAGAAGAATCCTCAACAGAAAATTTATCTGATAAAATATTAAAAGATTTTGGTGAGTTTGATCCTACTTTAGAACTTTCAAATTATCGTTTTCCGACGTTTAATTTATTAAAACAATACAATGAAAGTATTTCTATAGATCCTGATGAATTAGAGGCTAACAAAAATAAGATTGTTGAAACTTTAAAGAATTATAAAATTGGTATTTCTGAAATAAAAGCTACAGTTGGTCCAACAATTACTTTGTATGAAATTGTTCCAGAAGCAGGTATTAGAATATCCAAAATTAAAAATTTAGAGGATGATATTGCACTCTCACTAGCTGCTTTAGGAATTAGAATTATTGCACCAATTCCAGGAAAAGGAACTATTGGTATTGAAGTGCCTAATAAAAAATCGACTATAGTTTCCATGCATTCTGCAATTTCTTCCAAGAGATTTCAAGAATCGCAAATGGAACTGCCTATCGCTATTGGTAAAACCATTTCTAATGAAACTTTTGTAGTCGACTTGGCAAAAATGCCACACTTATTAATGGCAGGTGCTACTGGGCAAGGTAAATCTGTTGGTTTAAATGCTGTTTTAACATCACTTTTATATAAAAAACATCCTGCTGAAGTAAAATTTATTTTGGTTGATCCAAAAAAGGTAGAGTTAACATTATTCAATAAAATTGAGCGTCATTATCTAGCGAAATTGCCAGATACTGAAGAGGCAATTATTACTGATACAAGTAAAGTTGTTACTACGTTAAATTCACTTTGTATTGAAATGGATAATCGATACGATTTGCTAAAAGCAGCCATGGTTCGTAATATAAAAGAATACAATCAGAAGTTTAAAAAGCGTAAGTTAAACCCAAATGATGGGCATCAATTTTTACCATATATTGTTTTAGTTATTGATGAGTTTGCAGATTTAATTATGACAGCTGGTAAAGAAGTAGAAACTCCTATTGCACGTTTGGCACAGTTAGCCAGAGCCATTGGGATTCATTTAATAGTAGCTACACAAAGACCTTCTGTAAATGTAATTACAGGTATTATCAAGGCAAATTTTCCATCAAGAATTGCCTTTCGTGTAACTTCTAAAATAGATTCTAGAACTATTTTAGATGCACCAGGTGCAGATCAATTAATTGGACGTGGAGACATGCTTTATTCTGGAGGAAATGACATTACTAGAATACAATGTGCCTTTGTTGATACACCTGAAGTTGAGAAGATTACAGATTTTATTGGTTCACAAAAAGCGTATTCTGAAGCCTATCAACTACCAGAATATGTAGATGATGAAAGTGGCACAAGTATTGATGTAGATATCGAAGATAGAGATAAATTATTTAAAGATGCAGCAGAAGTTATTGTTACAGCACAACAAGGCTCTGCATCTTTATTGCAAAGAAAATTAAAACTAGGCTATAATAGAGCTGGTAGGTTAATAGATCAATTAGAAGCTGCTGGCATAGTTGGTGGTTTTGAAGGTAGTAAAGCAAGACAAGTTTTAGTACCAGATTTATTAGCACTAGAACAATTATTAGAAAACGAAAAGAATCAATAGAAATGAAAAAAATTACAATTTTATTTTTAGGTATATTTATGAGTATTGCAACTTTTTCACAAAATTCTGAAAAAGCAAAATCTTTATTAGATGAAGTTTCTACAAAAATGGAAGCTTATAAAAACATGTATATTGGTTTTAGCCAAACATTAAGCAATGAAGAAGCTGGTATTAAAGAAGGTGATGAACCTCCAATAAGAGGCGAAATTAATTTACAAGGCGAAAAATACAACCTCAACTATTTAGGAAACAATTTTATTTATGATGGTAGTAAACTGTATGTTATTAATAAAGATGAAAAGGAAGTTTCTATAACTGATGGTAATTTAGATGGAGATGATGGCTTTATTTATCCATCAAAATTAATAACATTTTATAAAGAAGGTTACACTTTTGAGATGGGTAAATTAAAGAATATGAATGGTAGAAAAATCCAGTTTGTTACGTTAAACCCTATTGATAGTGATTCTAATATTATAAAGGTTGAATTAGGCATTGATGCAAAAACAAAGCACATTTATAAGTTAATTCAAACTGGTGCTAATGGTGCAAAAACTAGCTTTACTATCAATAAATTTAAAAGCAATCAAAATTTATCTGATAGTTTTTTTACCTTTGATAAACAAAAATACGAAGACCTAGATTATATAATAGATTGATTGTTTTCAATTAACACAAAATTAGTAGCATCTTATTGATTAAGATGCTATTTTTGTTTTTTATGAAGATTTTAGATAGATACATCTTAAAAAGCTTTTTAGTACCATTTTTTGCTACTTTTCTAATCGTTCTTTTCGTTTTAGTAATGCAAGCTTTGTGGCAAACTTTTGAGAATATTGCTGGTAAAGGCATCAGTTTTATGTTTATTCTCAAGTTTTTGTATTACACCACTTTAATGATAATTCCGCAAGCATTACCTATTGGTGTTCTACTATCTTCTATAATGGCTCTAGGTAATTTAGGTGAAAATTATGAATTTGCTGCTGCAAAATCTGCTGGTATTTCTTTACAACGTTTGGTAAGACCCATTGCTATTTTAGCAATTGGTTTAAGTATTGTTAATTTTCTATTCTTAAACAATGTATATCCTTATGCCATTTTTAAGCAAATAAATTTAAAGAATAATATTAGAAAAAAACAGCCTGCATTGGCTTTAGTTCCAGGAAGTTTTAACGCAGATATTCCTGGATATCAAATTAAGTTTGATGAAAAATATGGAGAAGAAGAAAATTTGTTGAAAAATGTTCTAATCTATGATTTAACTGGTAATAGAGGTAATCAAAAAGTAATCACAGCAGAAAGAGGCAAAATTTCAAATACAGAAGGTAGCAAGTATATTACTTTTTTCCTTTATGATGGTAATTATTATGAAGAACATGTAAAAACAGCAAAAACAACTGCAAAAAGAAAAAAAATGGCAGCCTCTAGTGCTGTTTTTAAAGAATATGAAATTAATATTGATTTAGGAAATATTGGTATTGATTCTACTACTTCAAAAACGCATCCAGGCATGTTTACCTTAAAAGAAATTAAAGATACTATCCCAAAACTAAAAAATGCTTATGATGAAGCTCTAGAATTAAGAGCAAAAAATATTTTTTTAACATCTGGAGGAAAAAAATTATATAAATATCCTGATTCTTTAAAAGCAAAAAATATTGACCAAAATATTATTGAGAATTTCAATTTAAGAGATAAAATTTCAATTATAAATTCCGCCATTACAAAAAATAGTAGAATGATAGGTTCTATTACTAGCAATATAAAATCTGCAAAATGGAGAAAAAAAATTGTGAATTTTTATGATACAGAGTATTACAATAGAATGGCTTTCTCATTATCTTGTGTTATTCTTTTTTTTATTGGTGCTCCTTTAGGTTCAATTATTAGAAAAGGAGGTTTTGGATTACCAATGATACTGGCTATTGCAGTTTATGTTCTCTATTTCTTTGCAAATACTTTTGGTAAAAATTTAGCTGAAGAAAGCTCAATCACTTCATTATTGGGTTCATGGATTTCTGCAATAATTATGATACCAATTGCAATTTTATTAACAACAAGAGCTACAAAAGACAAAGGTATTTTTAATCTTGACTCTTTTTTACAACCTATTACTAATTTCTTTAGAAAAATATTTTCGAAATCAAGCAAAAAGGCATGACAACACAGACGTTACAAACAACCAAATTGAACACAATAGATGAAGCCATTAACGATATTAGAAATGGTAAAGTTATTATTGTTGTTGATGATGAAAATAGAGAAAATGAAGGCGATTTTTTAGCTGCTGCTGAAAAAGTTACACCAGAAATGATCAACTTTATGGCTACCCATGGTCGTGGATTAATTTGTGCGCCACTTACTGAAAGTAAGTGTAAAGAATTAGAACTAGGAATGATGGTAACCAACAACACAGACCCTATGGAAACTGCATTTACAGTTTCTGTAGATTTACGTGGTAAAGGAGTTACTACTGGTATTTCTGCATCAGATAGAGCATTAACAATTAAGGCTTTAATAGATACAGAAACCAAACCCTTTGATTTGGCTAGACCTGGTCACATTTTCCCTCTAAAAGCCAAAGCTGGTGGTGTTTTAAGAAGAACTGGTCATACAGAAGCTGCCATAGATTTTGCACGCTTAGCAGGGCTTAAACCTGCAGGTGTAATTGTAGAAATAATGAATGAAGATGGAACCATGGCACGCTTACCA
Source organism: Polaribacter porphyrae (assembly GCF_002954685.1). Classification (GTDB taxonomy): domain Bacteria; phylum Bacteroidota; class Bacteroidia; order Flavobacteriales; family Flavobacteriaceae; genus Polaribacter; species Polaribacter porphyrae. Next base: position 1,064,230 of record NZ_MSCN01000001.1, read on the forward strand.
CAGTTACTTGAAGTAGCAAAAAAGTTTGATATCAAAATCGTTTCTATTGAAGATTTAGTGGCATATAGAATGGAGCATGATTCTTTAATTGAGAAAAAAGAAGATTTTGATATTGAAACTAGATTTGGTAAATTTAGATTAAGAGCTTATCAACAAACAACTAATAATCAAATACATATAGCTTTAACAAAAGGAACTTGGACTAATGAAGAAGGTATTTTAACAAGAATAAATTCTACTTTGGTTAACAATGATATTCTTGGAACGTTAACCAATAATGCTGATAAGAAATTAGACCAGATGTTTCAAGTGATTAATGATGAAGGTAAAGGAGCTATATTGTTTATTAACCAACAAAATCAATCTAAAAATTTATTGAGTAGGTTGTCAATTTTAAAAGAAAACCAAGCAAAAGGAGAAAATAAAGCACCTACAATAGCAATGGATCAAAGAGATTTCGGAATTGGAGCACAAATCTTACACGATTTAAATATTAGCAAACTAAAGTTAATTACCAATACTCAACAAACAAAACGTGTTGGAATGATTGGTTATGGATTAGAGATTGTAGATTATGTAAAGTTTTAAATTTGATAAATTGAATTCATAATAATGGGAATATTTAGCTTTTTTAATAATAAAAAACAAGCAAGCCATATTAGATATTCAAAAGATAATATTCCTAATAGCGTAAAAGCAATTGACCTCCATTTAGATCGTTTTTTTGATAAAAAAGAAGATATTGTAGTTTTGGATGAAATAGAATCTAAAACAATCCATAGAGATATTTATATTATCAAAGCTAATCAAGAAAGACCTTTTCATATTTTATTAAGTTGTGGAATGAGTGCACTTCCAATGGAAATTCCTGATGATATAGAATCTTCCGAATTTTGTGAAGTTATGATGTTACTTCCTAAAGACTGGAATATTGAATATGAATCTTTTAGTGATGAAAAAAATTATTGGCCTTTTAGATTGATGAAAGAATTAATGATACTTCCACATCCAAATGAAACTTGGCTGGGATATGGTCATACATATACGTATGAGGATTCTGAAGAATATACAGAAGGTTTAGGCTTTAATTCTGTTATTCTGTTAAGTTCTATGGAATTATCTTCAGAGTTTACTGAAATTAAATTAAACAATAATAAAGTAATAGATATTTATACTCTTATACCATTGTATAAAGAGGAATTAAGATATAAAAAAGAAAATGGAACTACTAAACTATTAGAAAAATTTGATGATTTTAATATTGAAGAAATTATTAAAGTTGGTAGAAAAAATGTTTGTATTTAATAAGTCTAACTTGTCTCTTACTCCTAACCACCTAATTCACGCCTTTAACCACAAAACTTAAAATCTCAAACCTCCACTCTCTAATTCAATTGGCTCTTTATCTTTTTGAAACAACCTAGCAGTTAAATTTCCACATAAACAAATCTTATTACCTAATACTTCTAACCAACTTCCTTCACGCAAACCTAACACAGGTGTATTATTAAAAACATGAAATTCTTTTATTCTAGTTTCCCTTGTTTCACCTTTGTGAGTTGAACCTTTAATTGGATCAAGGTAATGTGCATTTATATTAAAAGGAATACAGCCTAAAGTAGTAAAACTTGGTGGATAAACTATAGGCATATCATTAGTAGTCATCATAGTAACTCCACAAATATTACTCCCAGCACTTGTGCCTAAATATGGAGTTCCGTTTTCTAAAACTTTTTTTAAGGTTACTAAAATATCATGCCTATATAATTGATTTACCAATTCAAAAGTATTACCTCCTCCTGTAAAAATTCCTTCAGCTTTTTCTATAGCAATATTAGGGTTATCAAATTGATGAATGCCTTGTACTACAATGTCTATTTTTGAAAATGCTTTTGCTACAATATTTGTATATTCATTATAAGAAATTCCACTTGGGCGTGCATAAGGGATAAAAAGTATCGTTTTTATATTCTTAAAAAAATCATTTAGTGTTGGCAACAAATATTCTAAATAACCACTTCCATAAATGGTAGAAGTGCTAGCTATAATCATATTTTTCATGCTCCAAAAATAATTTTTTTATTTTATATATGTTATCTACATTTACCGAAATCAATAAACTTAAAATCTATGAAATTAAAACACTTTTTAATAATTGCTTTTTTAGCAACATTTACAGCTTGTGATACTGATGACAATCTAAATATTAGTATTACAGAAGCTGATTTAATTGGTACTTGGAATTTAAAAGAGCAAAGAATTGAAGATGGTTCCGTTTCTTATGTCAGTAGTGGTAAAAATATTACTGCTTTATATAGTGCTTATGCAAAAGAGATTAATATGACATTAACTTTTGCAGATAATCCTAAAAAAGCAAGTACAGAAGGTAAATATACTATAGTTGCTACTGCAACTTATAATGGAAGAACAGAAACTGAAGAGGAAGAAGTCTATGCCATAAATGACCCAAATGAAAACCCAAATTGGGAATTAGATGGTAATAATATTACTTTTAGTAATGATAAAAATATCCCAGCAAATCTTGTTGTTGATAGTTATGATGGTAAAACTTTAAGACTTAAAGCAATAGTTAATCAAACAGAAAAAGACGGTTTAGAAAGTATTACTATTAAAGGAACTATGTATATGGTTCTAGAAAAATAAAAAACATTTTTTATAACTAGAATTCTTAAAATCATCATAAAATTTATGATGATTTTTTTGTTTAACAAAAGTTTACAATTGCATTAATAGAGTTTTAAGAGTAGCTTCTGTTTTCTTTGTTTACATGAAGAAACAACTAATAACTTATTTTTTATTTTTTGTAGGTATATGTTTTAGTCAACAAAGCAAAAAACTTATTCATGGATATATTATAGTTGAAAAAACTGCGATTTCAAATGTACATGTCATCAATAAAAGTTCCAACATAGGAACAATTACAAATGATTTTGGTTGGTTTGAAATTCCTGTTTCTTTAGATGATACACTTCAATTTACACATGTAAACTTTGAAACTAAAGAAATCAAAATTTCTAAAGACATATTTATAGAAGGAAAAATCAACATTACATTAAAAGAAAAAGTTTACATACTAGAAGAAATTGTTTTAGAAAAACCAAAAAGTATTTTTCATATTGATAAAGATATACTACCTCCACCTAAAGTAAATGCAAAAACTTTAAGACTCCCCTATGCTAATACCAAACCCAAGAAAGATAAAGCCATTGTAAAATTCAGGTCTGGTGGCGTTGTTAATTTAGATAATCTTATAAATGCAATAAATGGAAATAATAGAAGAGAAAAAATGCTAAAAAAAATTACGTATGAAGACAAAGTACTTTCTGAAATAAGAAAATATTTTACAGATGATTTTTTTATAACAGACTTAAATATCAAAAAAGAAAATATTAACCCGTTTTTAAATTATTGCTTCAAAAAAGGAATTATCAATTTATTCAATAAAAAGCAAAACATTATACTCACAAAGGTTTTAATGAAAGAAAGTAAAGTATTTCCTCAAAAAATAAAAACTGAAGTTGCATTAATTAATAAAAACTGATGCTTTTTAAAACCAAACTACTTTTTCTTGTCCTTATTTTTAGTTGCTCCTATTTTAATGCTCAAAATAAAAAAACAATTTTTAAAGGTAAAATTATTGATTCCTTACATATTGTTGCAAATGCCAATATTATTAATTTAAAAACCAATCAAGGCACTTTTTCTAATGATAATGGTATATTTCGAATTAGAACTTCAAAAAATGATAGTTTAAAAATAAGTGCTATTGGTTATGAAACAAAATTCTTCGTTGTTAAAGCACATCATTTAAATGAAGATATCAATCTTATATTTTTAATGTCAAAAACATACCAACTTGATGAAATTATTGTAAAAAAGCACAATCTTATTGGTTCTTTAGCTATTGATTTTAAAAAAACACCCGTTGATAAAAATATAGAGTTGGTAGATAAGATAGTATCAGATATTAAAAAAATGGATTTTTATGCAATTTCAAAAACACCAATTGGAATTGATGAAGCTCATTTAATGAAAGCTGATATTGTAAGGCTACCTAACAATAGGTTTGAAGGAATGGGTATAAAATCATCAAGTAGTTTTGCAAAAGATACTTCTTTTATAGAAAAACTTGAAGAAGAAAATAAAATAGCTAAAGATATTTTAAGTGAACTCGGAGATTACTTTTTCTTTATAGAACTCAAAATACCTAAAAATGAATATAATAATTTTTTTGATTACTGTTTATATAAAGATATCGTTAACTTATATAAAAAAAATCAAACTTTAAAAGTTATACAAATATTTAGAAAAGAATGTATCTCTTTCTTAAAACTTATCAAAAAGAAATAATCTTTTAACAAAAGTTTAAAAATTGAAATCGCCAAAATTAATTGTTTAATAACTACTTTGTGATGGAAATTTTTATATGAAAACCAAACTACTTTTTACTGTAATTTTATTTTACGCTTTCTCAAATTTACATGCTCAAAAAATAAAAAAAATAATTAGCGGTGTTGTTACTGATTCTTTAGGAGTAGTTGTAAATGCAAATATTATAAACTTAAAAACAAGCCAAGGTACTTTTTCTAATGATAGTGGCTTATTTCGAATATTTGCTGTAGCAGGAGATACATTAAGCGTATCTTCAGTACAACATATAAAAACGAAAATTGTTGTTACAGACGCTATTATTAACAACAAAACAATTTCAATAACACTTAAATCTAATACCTATAAATTAGATGAGTTTGAGTTGAAACGTCACAATCTATTAGGCAGTTTAAGCTCTGATCTTAAGAAGGTTAAAACAAATAAAAAAGACTCTTTGTTAAGAGATGTTATGGATTTTTCTAATATTGATATGAAAGCTAATGTTGCAGACGATTATATAGATAAAAGAGTAAGACCTCAAATCAATGAAACTGATCCAACAAGAGCTTTCGTAGGTGCAGGTACTGCAGCTGCTATACCTTTTAAATATTCTCAACGTTTATGGGCTTTACGTAAAAAATTATCCCAAAAGAAAGCATTTCCCTATAAAATCTTATCAGAACTAGGAGAGAAATTTTTCTTTGACGAATTAAAAATACCAATTGATAAATATTTTCACTTTTTAGATTACTGCAACCCTCTTGGTATTGAAGATTTACACAAAGAAGGTAAAATATTAGATGTGATTAAAATATTCAGAACAGAGAGTGTCTCTTATCATAAAATCATAAAAAAAGAGTAATTTGGCTTCGTATTTGATATTTTACTAATATATGAGATTCAAAAAAACATATTTACTACTATTATTAATTCCTCTTTTTTCCTTTTCTACTCATAAATATTATTTGAGTTTAACACAAATTAAATATAAAGAAGAAGCGAAGGCTATTCAAATTATTATTAATGTTTTTATGGATGATATTGAACTCGCCCTAAATAAAGATTATAATATTGATTTACAATTAACCACCAAAGATGAGTTAAAAAATAACGATACATATTTTGAAAAATACTTGAACCAAAAATTAGATTTTAAAGTAAATGGTGATGACAAAAAGTTCAATTATATTGGTAAAGAATATGATGGTGATTTAGTATTTTTTTATTTAGAAATAGAAAATATAGAAGCAATAAACACAATAGATATAAAAAATACCATTTTAATTCACCATTTTGAAAAACAACAAAATTTAATAAAATCTAAAGTAGGCACAACATACAAAAGTGTGTTGCTTACAAAAGATAAAAATATAGCCAATTTAAAATATTAGTAATTCATTAAAATCAAAAACCACACATTCATGAAAAAAATTAGTTTTATTCTATTTTCTTTTGCATTTATTGGCACTTTTTATGCCCAAAAAGCAAAACAAGGACATACGAATACCAATAAGTTTAGACAATTAAAACAAGAATTAGCAACACCAAATTCAATTAGAACTGCTTCTGGTGCACCTGGTAAAGACTACTGGCAACAGAAGGTAGATTATGTTATGGACATCACTTTAGATGATGATAAACGTAGAATTTCGGGTAAAGAAACCATTACTTATAAAAATAATTCTCCAGACTATTTACCATATTTATGGGTACAATTAGATCAGAACATGAGAGCTGCTGATTCTAAAACTCCAGATATTAGTTCTGGAAAAATTAGAAAGAAACTACCTAAAAGATGGTATGATAGATCTTTTCCTGATAAACCTTTTGATGGTGGCTTTAATATAATGAGTGTTACAAATACTGATGGTAGTAAATTATCACACACTATTAATCAAACCATGATGCGTATTAATTTACCAGAACCTTTAGCATCTGGAGAAACTTTTAAATTTAACATTTCTTGGTGGTATAATATAAATAATCATAGAACACAAGGTGGTAGATCTGGTTACGAACATTTTGAAGAAAATGGAAATAACAATTATGTAATAGCACAGTTTTACCCAAGAATGTGTGTATACGATAATGTAGAAGGCTGGCAAAATGACCAGTTTTGGGGAAGAAGTGAATTTGCATTAGAATTTGGAGATTTTGATGTAAACATTACTGTACCAGAAGATCATATGTTAGGAGCTACAGGAGTTTTACAAAACAGAAGCGAAGTTTTTTCTAGAAAAGAATTAAAACGATATGCAACTGCTAAAAAAACGTTTGATAAACCTGTTATCATCAGAACGCAAAAAGAAGCAGAAAAGATAGAGAAGTCAAAAGCAAAAGGCACAAAAACATGGAAGTTTAAAGCTAAAAATGTTAGAGATTATGCTTTTGCGACATCAAGAAAATTTATTTTTGATGCAATGGCTGTAAACATTAATGGTAAAACAGTAATGGCAGAATCTCTCTATTCTAAAGAGGCAAATCCTTTATATGGAGATCATTCTACAAGAGCAGTTGCACAAACACTAAAAACATATTCTAGATATACTTTTGATTATCCGTATCACAAAGCTATTTCAGTAGATGGACAAATGGGAATGGAATATCCCCAAATATGTTTTAACCCAGGTAGACCAAATCCTGATGGTACATATTCTGACAGAACAAAATACAGAATGATAAAAGTAACCATTCATGAAGTTGGGCATAACTTTTTCCCAATGATTGTAAACTCTGATGAAAGACAATGGACTTGGATGGATGAAGGTTTAAATTCATATATGGAAATGTTAGCAGAGTTAGATTACGATCCTAACTTCCCTATTACAAGAGGATATCCAAAAAATATTGTAAGATATATGAGTGGCAATCAAGATAGAATTGCACCAATAATGTCTAAAGGAGATAATGTATACAGCTTTGGTAGTAATGCTTATGGTAAACCTGCAACTGGTCTTTGGATGTTGAGAGAAACTATTATGGGTAGAGAATTATTCGATCATGCTTTTAAAACATATTCACAAAGATGGAAATTTAAACACCCTACTCCTGCTGATTTCTTTAGAACTATGGAAGATGCTTCTGGCATAGATTTAGATTGGTTTTGGAGAGGATGGTTTTACACAACAGATGTTACTGATATAGGCATAAAAGGTGTAAAAAAATTCAGTGCGAAAGAAGGAGAAAAATCAGTTGAATTTATAGAAGATACTTCAGAGGGTTTAGGTTTTGCTTCTAAACAAGATAAATATCATTATGAAATTACTTACAATAAACCTGGAGGTTTAGTAATGCCAATAATTGTAGAATTCACGTACAAAGATGGTACAAAAGAAAAGAAAATGTATCCTGCAGAAATTTGGAGATATAATGATAATGAAGTTACTAAAGTCTTTTCTTCTAACAAACAAGTGGAAAGTATTATGATAGACCCAGATTTAGAAACAGCAGATGTTGATACTTCTAACAATAGTTTTCCTAAAGAAAAAGCGAATAAGTTTGATAAGTTTAAGAAAAAAATGAAAGGTTAACATTATCTACTTTTATTTTACTTAAATAATATTAGGTAAAACTATACAAATTAGAAACAGAAAGCTTTTAAAGCTTTCTGTTTTTTTATTTTTAAAAAGGTCAGTATCTTTAAGCAAAGTTTTTTAGATGAGTAGTGATTACAAAGACAATAAGTTTAAGGAATTATTAGATAAGCTTCAGCAAGAAAGCTGGCAATTAGAATTACTGATTTCTGGTTTTGCTATTTTTGGTTTAATAACTGCCATTCCTCATATTAAAACAGCAATGTTAATTGCTGAAAATGATAGAGAATTTATTCCTTTTATATTTCTTTTAGTTGCATTTGTTGCTTGCTGTATTTTAATTTTCAATCTATTAATACATGTAATTTTAAGAGGATTATGGATTGGAGCTTTAGGCTTACGTTATGTATCTGGTGATATTGATTTTGAAAAACTAAACTATCAAAATAAGTTTACAACCTATTTAAAAAAAAGAATAGTTTCTTTTGATAAATATGTAGCTACTTTAGAAAACTATTGTAGTGTGCTATTTGCTGTATCCTTTTTATTGATTTTTTATGTTGTAAGTATCTCATTATTAATGGTTAGTTTTGTGGGAGTAGCATCATTAATTATTTCAAACGATGATTTCCCTGAAATACCTAGAACTGTAGTTGGTATTGCTTTAATGCTTTTTTTAGCTATAGGCAGTTTACTTGTATTTTTAGATTTTTTAACTCAAGGATATATTAAAAAGAAAAAATGGCTTTCTAAAATCTATTTTCCTTTTTATTGGGTCTTTAGTTTTCTTACATTAACCTTTTTATATAGACCTTTAGTTTATAATTTTTTAGATGATAAATTTACTAAAAGGTTAAGTTTTTTTCTAGTACCATCTTACATTGCTATCTCTGTTTTAATTTCATTTAAACATACAAAAACAAATTATCTTATAGATGCAAAATATGTAAATTCAACATATATAAATTCTAAAAATTATGAAGATTTACTTACTGAAGATGATGATTTTGGAAAAGTAGCTACAATTCAATCTAAAATAATTCGTGAGCCTTATGTAAAAGTATTTAAAATTTTTACTGAAAGTATTGAGAATAGAATTTACAACTATCATCCATCTTTAAAACCAGAAAAAGATAGAAGAGGTTTTAGTACAGATATTATTACATTCAACTCAACAGAATCTATAAAATCAAGAGATAGTTTAACTAAAAAGTATTTGGAAGTTTTTAATGAAATGCATCAAATTTATATTGATACAATTCGGTTTGAAAGTGATTTTTTAATTTCAAAAAATAAAAAAGATCAATTAGGTTTTGAAACTTACGTAAATATAAAAAAACTTGCTGAAGGTAAACATTATCTTAAAGTAAAAAGGTTAATTAAAAGAAATCGAAAAAAAGATACCATAAAAAGAACAGAAGTTAATATTCCTTTTTGGTACTTTAAACAATAATAAGATTTAATGAAAAACGAATATAATGATAGTAAGTTTAAAAAGCTTTTAGATAAGCTACAGCAAGAAAGTTGGCAATTAGAATTATTAATCTCTGGTTTTGCTATTTTTGGTTTAATTTCATCTTTAAACTATTTAGAAAAATTTCTTAATGAAGCAATAGCATTAGAAAGTTATAGCAAATACCTCTTACCAATTGCATACATTGCATGCTGGGTTTTAATCATAAATCTTGTAATTCACGTAGTTTTAAGAGGTTTATGGATAGGTGCCATTGGTTTACGCTATGTATCTGGAGATATAGACTACGATTCTTTAAATTATAAAAAAAGATTTACTGAATATTTAAAGAAAAAGGTTGGTTCTTTTGATAAGTTTATAGGTGTATTAGAAAACTATTGTAGCATCTTATTTGCATTAACTTTTTTATATCTTTTTTATATAATTTCTTTTTTTACTATTATACTAGTTATTGTTTTTGCTGGTAATATTTTTATAAAATCTGGGCTATTACCAGATTTTTTAGGCTATTTTCTACTTGGCATATTTGGTTGTTTTTTTATTTTTCTAGCCTTTATCGTTTTTATTGATTTTATAACACAAGGCTTCTTAAAGAAAAAAGAGTGGACTTCTTTTTTATATTTTCCTATCTATAAAGTTTTTTCTGTAATTACACTCTCATTTTTATATAGACCTTTAGTTTATAATGTATTAGATGATAAGTTTAGTAGAAGACTTACTTTTATTTTAACACCAATTTATATTTTAATTTTTTTTCTAACAACATTTCAAAATATTCGATCTAATTACGTTTTAAAAAGTAATAATTCTTCTGTTCATTTTTCTAATAAAAATAACTATTTAAATACTTTAGGTAAAAACAAATACGTTTCAGCGGCTGCAATACAATCTAAAATAATAAAAGATAATTATATATATGTATTCATTCCATTTAAGGAAAAAATTGAAAATTTAATTTTCGATCAATATAAAAATTTACAACCTTTAGATGATAAAAGAGGTTTCAGAACAGATTTTTTCTCATCAAAAAAAAATATAAAAAATAAAGATAGTTTAACTTCATTATATTTAAAAGCTTTCCAAAAAATTTATACTTTTAAACTAGATAGCTTATTATTAAAGCCAGAATTTTCTACAACAGAAATAAATAATCAGCTTGGTTTCGAGACAATTATTCCTTTAGATTCAATTAATTATGGCAAACATATTATCAATATAAAAAGGTTTATTACCTTAAAAAATCAAAAAAAATTAAAAAAGGAACATATTATTGATATTCCTTTTTGGTACATTAAACAATAAAAATGAAAAAAATAACTTTACTTCTTATACTTTTAGCATCAGTAACATTAGCACAAACAGATTACAAAATTTATGATATTATTGATGCTGTTTCTGCTGATAGAATTAAGGCTGATGTAAAAACTTTAACTGAATTTGGTACAAGAAATACATTTTCTGATACCATTTCTAACACAAGAGGAATTGGAGCTGCAAGAAGATGGATTAAATCTGAATTTGATAAAATATCTACAAATTGTAATAATTGTTTAAATGTTTTTTATCAAAAAGATTTAGTAACTAAAAAAATGGGAAGTAGAGTTCCTCATGATGCTTATGTGGTTAACGTAGTTGCTATACAAAAAGGCACAAAATATCCAAACAGATATGTAATTATGAGTGGAGATATAGACTCTAGAGCCAGTAATACAATGGATTATACAACAGATGCACCAGGTGCAAATGACAATGCTTCTGGAATGGCTGGTACTATTGAAGCAGCTAGAGTATTGAGTAAATATCAATTTGAAAGTAGTATTATCTATGTAGGTTTATCTGGTGAAGAGCAAGGACTTTTCGGAGGTGCAGGTTTAGCAAAATTTGCTAAAGATAAAGAGTGGGACATTATTGGCATCTTAAACAATGATATGATTGGCAATATTACAGGTGTTGATGGTGTTATCGATAATAGAGCATTTAGAATTTTTTCTGAACCCATAACCACTAATGAAAAAGATCCAAAGAAACTAGCAAGACAAGCAAGAGCTAGGCGTTTTTATGGTGGTGAAGTTGATGGCATTTCTCGTCAATTAGCAAGATACATTCATAAAAATGTAAAAACCTATATGCCAGAAATGAACCCAATGATGATTTATAGACTAGACAGATTTGGACGAGGAGGACATCACAGACCTTTTAACGATTTAGGTTTTGCTGGTATTAGAATTATGGAAGCTCATGAAAATTACACACAACAACATCAAGATATTAGAACTGAAAATGGTATAAAATATGGAGATACTTTTGAACATGTAAACTTTGAATATGCAAAAAAACTAACTGCAGTAAATGCTATTAATTTGGCTTCTTTAGCTTGGGCTCCAGATGCACCAAAAGAAGTAGCTATTGGTGGTATTGTTCAACCATCAGCAAAATTAAAATGGAGCAAGGTAGAAGGTGCTAAAGGTTATAAAATTTATTGGAGAGATACTACTTCACCTACTTGGGATTACTCAAGATATGTGGAAGGAACAGAATTTACTTTAGAAGGAATTGTTATTGACAATTTCTTTTTTGGAGTGGCAACTGTTGGCAAAAACGGTTATGAAAGTGTAGTTACTTTTCCTAATAAAATTTGGAGAAAATAGATGTTTAGAATTGTTATTATATGTTTGTTTTTTAATTCTTGTACTAAAAGTCAAGAAAAACCATATTTTATTAATTTTGAGTTCAAAAATGATACTATACAAGTAATAGCAAAAAGTAACTGGGCTTGCCCTACTCATTTTAAAATTAAAAATAAGAAAACTCAAAAAGATACTATTTTAGATTTTAATCCTTACGAACAAAAAAAAGTATTGACTTTTCTTAAAAGTAAGAAAGATTCTACTCAAATTTTAAACCAATATACTTTTAATTTTTATTACGGTACTTCATACCCTATAAAAAGTTACGATACTTTGTATAACTATGCATTGCCTTTTCTAAAAGGAAAACGTTACAGAATAATACAAGGTCAGAATACCAATTTTACTCACAATAGCCCTACTTCTAGGTACGCCATAGATTTTAGGATGAAAGTAGGACAAACTGTTTGTGCTATGAAAGATGGTATTGTTATCTCTGTTAAAGAAGACTCTAATAAAGGAGGCAAAAACAAAAGATATTTGAATGATGGTAATTATGTAATGTTATTTCATGAAGATGGTTTATATACGCAGTATGTTCATTTAAAGAAAGATGGAGTTATAGTAAAAAAAGGTGATACAATAAAAAAAGGACAACCTATAGCCTATTCAGGAAATACAGGATATTCAACAGAGCCTCATTTACATTTTGGTGTTTTTAAAGCAACACCCAAAGGGTTTATCTCTATTCCTTATATTTTAGATTCTATTCCCACAAAAAAATATAAAAAAGGGAAATTTGCCTTTAACAATTAGTTTTAACAAAATATTCTTAAAAATTTGTTAAATACAATGTTAAATAACACTTTTAATTTCTTAAATAAAAGTATTACTATTATATTTACGTATAAAACTATTAATTATGAAAAACTTACTCTACCTAGCATTAATTTTTATTATTCAGCCTATTTTTTCACAAGAAGAAGTAGATTTGAAATTCTACAATAAAGATTTTTTGAAAATTGATGTACTAAATAAAAATGATAAAACTTATAAGATTCCAGAATGGAAGATTATTGAAACTAAATCATTTAAAATTAAAGAAAACTCTGAAGGAAAGTTTTTGGTAAATAAAAAAGAAAAAGATTATTTTAACAAAATTACTTCTACAAATGATATGAAATATATTGATGCAAAAAACATACATTTAGCTACAGATATAAAACAGAAATTTGTTGATAATATTATAATTAAAAAACTTGATGAAGAATTAAAAAAGAATATTATTCTTAATGAATCATTTACTTACGGAGATAGAAATATTGATTTATATAGAAACTATTCTAATTTAGAAAATAAGTTGATTGTATACGGAAATATATCAGAAAATGTAGAAATACAAATAGGAAAAAGTCTTTATCCGTATTTAAATAAAATGTACAAAACAGATATTGAAAAAACATTAAACACTAGCCTTAACATTTTAGCTATTAATTTTTAAAATCAGTTCCCCAGCTTTAGTAGTATAAAATAATCAATCACAAATTTGAAACAAAAATTAGTGATTGATTATTTTTTTAGGTTTCATGATATTTTCTATTTTTAATTCATGAAAAATAAAGAAGAATTATATTTCAAAAATGATATTGAGTGGCGTAATTGGCTAGCTATTAATTACAATATTTCAAAAGGGGTTTATCTTATTTTTTTTAAAGTAGAAAATACTGAACCATCTATGAGATGGGAAGAAGCAGTTAAAGTAGCACTATGTTATGGCTGGATAGACTCTACTGTAAAAAGTTTAGGAAATGGTAAAAGACGACAATATTTCTGCCCAAGAAACTCGAAAAGTGTCTGGAGTGCACTAAATAAAAAATATATTAAAGAATTAACTGCCAATAATTTAATGCATAAAAGCGGTTTAAAAATCATAGAAATTGGCAAGTTAAATGGTTCTTGGACTGCTTTAGATGCTGTTGAAAAAGGGATTATTCCCAACGATTTACAAACAGCATTTAATAACAATAAAAACGCTTTTGTAAACTACAAAAACTTTGCTCCTAGTTATAGAAAGAATTATTTATATTGGTTAAATCAAGCAAAAAGAGAAACTACAAGAAAAAATAGAATTTCAGAAATTATAACTTTTTGCGAACAAAATATTAAATCTAGAAGCACTCGTTAATCATGAAAACCGATGTTTTTAAAATAACTCATATTGATAAATACAATATATTTATCCCAGCTGAAATTTTTCAACCTTTTGCAGATCAAAAAATGAATCGTGTAAAAGTTGAAATTAGTCATCAACAGAAAAACATTGATTTTTATGCTGCTATAAAAAGAGATAAAAATTCTGGAGATTTTAAAATGATGTTCAGTAAAGCCAAACAAAAAGAACTAAATTTAGATTTGGGAGATGAATTTACCATTCAACTTTTTGAAGATACTTCTAAATACGGAGTAGATATGCCAGAAGAATTAGAAGCAGTTTTAATGAGCGATTATGATGCTTACCAAATTTTTGAATCTTTAACAAAAGGCAAACAAAGAAGTATTATTTATGGTGTTTTGCGTTTTAAAAATAGTCAGCAAAAAATTGATAAATCTTTAATTATGTGCGAGAATTTAAAGAGAGGAAACCATGAACCTATTAAAATGTTTAAACTAGAATAATTAATACATCAACTTCTTAATCGTTTCCATATAACCTCTGCTTACTCTTACAACATCTTTGTTCAGCATAGTAATATCATAACTTTTTCCATATTTATTGAGTTCTTCAATTTTATTGATATTGATAATTGAAGAACGATGTACTCTTAAAAAAATCGCATCATTTAGCTTTTCTTCTAATTGTGATATTCCATAATTGCTTAAAAATGTTTTATTATTTGTAATAATTTTAGAATAATCTCCAAAAGCTTCAATTCTGATGATATCGTCCACAGCAATAGTAACTAATTTGTTTTGATATTGTACCAATATTTTTTCTGGATACTTTTCTGAATCCATCAACAAACTATTTGTCAGTTCTTTAGCTGAATTTTCTGCAATTTGTGTTGGAATTTTATCAATTGCTTTTTTGAATCTATCTTTAGTATAAGGTTTCAGAAGGTAATCTACAGCGTGAACTTCGAATGCTTTTAAAGCATACTCATCAAAAGCTGTAGAAAAAATAATATGTGGTAATTCTTGTAAATGTGTTAATACATCAAAACCAGTTAACCCAGGCATTTGAATATCTAAAAAAACCAAATCTGGCTTAAACTCGTTTATTATTTTTACAGCATCTACTCCATTGTTAGCTTCACCCAATAAAATTAAATCAGGAAAATCTTTTAAATACTCTTTAATGAGTTTTCTCCCAGCCTTTTCATCATCAACAATAATTACTTTTTTCATTACTTCTTTATAATATTAAATCTATTTTTAAAATTAAGAAATGTCATTTTAAGCGAAATGAAATCGAAAAATCTAATGTTACAGATTTCTCCACAACGTCGAAATGACAGAAAAATTATTACAATTCAAAACTAATTTTTAATCCTTTAGGGGAATTATCAGATAATTTTAAAGAACTATTATACATTTTTTCTAAACGTAATTTTGTATTGGTTAAGCCAATTCCTTTATTAAAAACAGTTTCTTTATTTTTAATACCAATGCCTGTATCAGTAATTTCAAAAAATAATTTATCTTCTTTCTTTTTAATTTTTATGTTGATTTCTCCTCCTTCAATCAAGCTAGATAAACCATGTTTTATAGAATTTTCTACCAAAGGTTGTAATAACATTGGTGGCACTTTTTCATTTAAAATTTCTTTATCAACATCAATATTAATTTGTAAACGCTCTTCAAAACGTTCTTTTTCTAGTTGTAGGTATTTATTTACAAAACTCAATTCTTCTTGTAATGAAACTTTTTCTACCTGACTTGCTTTTAATTGATAGCGAAATAAATCTGATAATTCTGCAATCATATTTCTCGTTTTCTCTTGTTCTGCAGGCACAGAAGCACTTATGGTATTGAACACGTTGTATAAAAAATGCGGATTTAATTGTGCTTTTAGTGCAGATAATTCGCTTTTTAAAGCCACTTGTTTTAACTCACCTTCTAACTTTATTTTCTTTTGATTGTCTATAAAATATCTATAGGCGAAAAAGACACCAAATTGAATAAACATAAATAAAGTAGGTATATACCAATCCCAAACAGAACCTGTACCTATTAAATGCTTAATATCTATAGAATCTAAATAGGCATATCTCCAACTTCTTACAAAATAGACACAAATAGGAATTAAAACACCAACTGTTATCATTTGTAAAAAATGAGGTTTATTTTTTAATAATCTTATGCCCAAAAACCAAATAAGTATAGATGCTAAAAAATAAAAAAAGTATTGCATTCCAGCCATAAACCAGTAATCACGTAGATTTGCCCACCCAAAAAACCCTTCATCTTTAAAACCACCTATATTATACCACAAAACAATTCTATACAGAAAGGAAAAGAAAATATAGAATAAAAAAATGAGTAAAACTTCTTTCTTTTTGATGTTTTTCATACACATAATATTTATTACAAATCTAAAAGTAATCATTTATTATAAGAATTGCTTTTCTACGAGTTGTCCTATTTGCAGTTAAAATGCCCTAGACAATTTATCGGTTTATAGCACCATTCACAGACTTCTAGTTTTTTAATATCTATCAATCTGACATCTTTGCAGTGTAAACAATAAAATTAATCAAAAATGAAGAATTGCATACTTATTATTATTTTACTTATTACTTTTTCAGGATTTTCTCAATTTAAAATTTCAGGAAAAATTACTGATGATAAAAATACTCCTTTAGAAGCTGTTGCAGTTTCATTAATCAATTTTAATACTAAAAAATTTGTCAAAGCAGCTATTACCAATACAAAAGGGAACTTTTCATTATTAAATATAAAAGAAGATAATTATTTTTTAAAGATAGAAAGTTTAGGTTTTCAAACCTACAAAACTAGAAGATTCAAGTTATCAGAATCTATTGATTTTGGAAATTTACCATTAAAAACTTCTTCAGAAAAACTGGATGAAGTAGTTATAAAAACAGAAAAACCAATGGTACAAGTTTTGGCAGATAAAACTGTTTTTAATGTGCAAAACACCATTAATGCTGCTGGTGATTCTGGTTTTGATTTGTTAAGAAAAGCACCAGGAATTGTTATCGATAACAACAATAACATTATTGTAGAAGGTAAAAACGGAGTGCTTATTTATATTGATGGAAAACCATCAATTTTAAGAGGAGAAGATTTGGTAAACTTCTTGCAGACTTTACAGTCAACAGATATTGAATCTGTAGAAATTATTACACAACCTTCATCTAAATACGATGCAGAAGGAAATGCAGGAATTATAAATATCGTTTTAAAAAGAGACAAAACGTTAGGAACAAATGGAAGTTTAACAAGTGGCTACACTCAAGGAGATTTTGGGCGTTTTAACAATTCTGTTTCTTTTAATTATAGAGCTAAAAAAACAAGTTTGTATGGTTCCATTAGCAATGCACAAGGAGATAATTTTGGTTTTTTGAATCTTTATAGAATACAAAATAATACTATTTTTGATGCTAAAACAGAAACAGTTTCTGATTATAACAGAACAAATACACGTTTTGGATTTGATTATTTCGCGAATAAAAAATCTACTTTTGGTATAATTCTATCAGGTAATTTTAGTGACTTGTTATCAAATTCTAATTCCCGAACACCAATTACACCACAAAACCAAAATAATCCTGATAACGTTTTAGTTGCTGGAAGTGACACAAATTCTGATGTTTATAATTTGTATGGAAACGTAAATTATAAATTTGATAACAAAAAAGGAACTACCTTTAATGTAGATGTTGATTTTGGTAAATACAGCAGAGATAGAGATAATTTGCAACCTAACAGCTATTTTAACGGAGATGAAACACAAGTTATTAGTGAAACTACTTTTTTTATAGTATCACCAACCACAATCAACCTCTTTTCTGCAAAAGCAGATTATGAGCAAAAATTTTTAAGAGGAAAATTGAGTTTTGGTGTGAAATTTTCTAAAATTAATACAGAAAATGATTTTGACTTTTTCAATAGAAATAATGGAAATAATGTTTTAGATAATACAAGATCTAATGATTTTGATTATAATGAAACCATAAATGCTGCGTATATCAACTTTAATAAAAAATTTAAAAAATTTAATTATCAGATAGGTTTAAGAGTAGAAAATACAGATTCTAAAGGAACTTTAACAAGTATGCAAGCCAATAACAACAATGTAGTTCCACGTAATTATACCGATTTTTTTCCAAGTGCAGGAGTTACCTACAAAGTCAATCGAAATAATTCTTGGGCATTAAATTATAGCAGAAGAATTCAAAGACCTAATTATCAAAATTTAAACCCTTTTGAAAATAGAATTGATGAGCTTTCATTCAGAAAAGGAAATCCTTTTTTGCAACCTCAATACACTAATAATTTTAAACTATCTCATACCTATAAATATCGTTTAAATACTTCTTTGAGTTATAGTTTTATCAAAGATTTGTTTGCTCAAATTACAGAAGCAGGTGCAAACAATCAAAACTTTATCAATGTTAGAAATGTTGCTAATCAAAGAGTCTATAATTTAGGCGTTTCTTATCCATCTAAATTTACAAATTGGTGGAGTTATTACATCAGTATAAATGCTTCAAGAAATGAATTTATTGCAACAAACCCTGACTTTTTGAGTATTTCTCAAAACTCATTAAGTTTTTATGCTCAAAATACGTTTAAGCTTCCAAATGATTTTCGTTTTGAAGTTTCTGGTTGGTACAATTCACCATCTATTTGGGGAGGAACTTATAGAACCAATAGCCTAGGTTCGTTGAATTTAGCACTTCAAAAAAAGTTTTTGGATGATAAGTTAAATGTAAGAATTGGTGTTGATGACGTATTATTTACCTCTCCTTGGAGTGGAACTACCCAGTTTGGAGATTTATTTATTGATGGTTCTGGAGGACGAGATAGCAGGCAATTCAAAATAAACCTAACTTATAATTTTGGTGGTAATGAAATTAAAAAAGCACGAAAAAGAAAAACAGGAATTGAGGATGAAAAGAGTAGGATTTAGAAGAAATACAGCTAAATCTCCCCAAAAGAAAAACCTTTAAATAATTAAAAACAAAAAAGCTTCAAAAATTGATTTTTGAAGCTTACTAGTTAACAAAACAAGAATTTACTCAAAACTCTTTTCTCCTACGTTTGGATTATACACATAGTTAAATGTATAATATCTTCCATTTGCTGGATTTGAAGCATCCAAATCTTTATAATAACTAATAATTTCCATTTTTGCATAATTACCATCCAGTGTTTTTACAACTATAATTTTTCCTGCAATTGTACTGATAATATTTGTCTGTCCATTGTAAGTATACCAACCATTTCCACTTCCCCAAGGCAAAGCATAAGTTCCATTAGAATCTTGACCAAAATTGCTTTCTGCTGGTGCTTCTTTTACATCAGAAAAAGTACTGCTAACCAATGCTAAAGAAGCGTTACCAGTTCTTGTAGGTTCATCTGTTAAACCAATTGACCCACCTCCATTTACTAAAATTTTTGTTGCTCTAAAAGCGATATCCCAATCATCACTAGTTACAATTGTACCTGTTTTAAAACTAAACTTTACAAACTCTCCAGATTCTACTGGTGGGTTTACAGTTCTATCTGTTACAGCAGGAGCAGGTAAATTTTCTACTTTTTGAGCAACTACAGGCTCTAAAACTACTTCGTTATCTTTGTCACAAGACACCATAATTACGCTTACAAAAACGATGACTAAAATTGATTTTAAATTTCTCATTATTACTATTTATTGATTTATATATTTAAAAATTGAATCGAATTCTACTGTATACTGTTCTTCCTAAAAGTAAAACTGCATCATTATTTGGAAAGGTACTTTCATTCTCTAAACCTCTTTCATCAAACAAATTATCTATACCTATTTGTACATTCATAGTATCTAGAAAAGTTTTATCTAAAGCAATATTTACTTGAACATTTCCTGCCACAAAATCATCATATTTATCTATGATGTTTTGGCTATTATTGGTATCAAAAAGTGCATATTTACTTCTATACAATGCTCTAACATTTGCATTAAATTGATATTTTCTATTACTGTAAAATAACTTTGCATTTGCAGTATGTCTAGATCTATTTGGTAATCCAAAATAATCTTGCTTGGTCAATAGTTCAGAAGGAGAACTTGGAGCTCTTCTAAAAAAAACCGTCCCAGAATTTATTAAATCTAATTGCTCTTTGTCTTTAGCTTCCAAATATTGATAACCTCCTATAAAACGTAAATTATCAGCTATTTTATAGTTAATATCTAACTCTACACCTTGTGTAAAAACTTCATCTCTATTTTCATAATAAAAAACAGAGGTACCTGCTCCCAAACCAGGTAAAACTGGAGTACCTACAGGAGTGTTTACAGGTTTTTGTAAAGCAATCGTGTTAATTAAATCTTTAATGTCATTTCTAAAAAAGTTAATATTAATTTTTAGGTCTGATGTAGGTTTTACTTGAAATCCAAAATTGTATCCAATAGAAGTTTCTGGATTCAAATCTTTATCTAAAACAGCTACATTAGGTTCATTTCCATATAACTCGTGTAACGTTCTTGTACCTAATACTATATAACCTCCAGAATTGTTAATAAAGTTGAAAAATAACTGTCTAAAATCTGGTGCTTTAAAACCAAAACCAACAGAACCTCTAGCTGTTAGCCAACTGTTAATAGTGTATGTTGATGATATTTTAGGGCTAAAAGCAGATTTGTATTTGTTGTGTGCATCAAATCGTGCACCAACAACTGTGTTCATATTTTTAAGAGGATGAAAATCATATTGAAGAAATACATATTTTGCATTAAAGGTTTCTTTTTTTGAAAAAAACGTTCTATCTAAAGCATCAAAATTAATACCTATACCAGCATTTAAAGTGCTGTTGCTAAAATTGGCAGTGGTTCTAATTTCTGGTCTAAACAACGTTTGATTAAATAGTGAAGTAGCATTATTAAATTGACTTTCTGTCTTAAAACGAGTAGCGTAAAACGTATAATCGAAGCTCCATTGATCATTTAAAATATGATTCAATTCTGTGTTTAAATTCCAATCTACCTGTTTGTTAACAACATTTTGAATTTCAGAAAAATAACGTTGAGAAGTCAACAAACGTAATCGATCAGAAAACTCATATGTCAATTGTAAGCTTGCTGTGTAATTTTGATAAGCTTCAGTAGTATTCCCCTGTGTTTCTGGTGATAAATCAAAAGCACTCCCAGAATTGTAGTTAAATCCAGAAATGATACTTAATTTATCTTTTTTGTACATCAAATTTCCATTCATATCCAATTCATTTCTTTCTCCACCTCTAGCAAAAAAAGACATATCCCCTTTTAAAGTATCGTACTTCGGTTTTTCTGTGATAATATTAATAACACCTCCTAAAGCTTCAGAACCATATAAAGAGGATGATGGTCCTTTCACAATTTCGATTTGTTTTATGTTATTTACAGAAATTCTATTCAAATCTAAATTACCAGCACTTCTGCCTACAAGTGGTACACCATCAATCATAATCATGGTGTATTCTGCAGATAAACCTTGTAATTGCACTCCTGTAAATCCACTTTGATCGGTTACAAAATTGATTCCTGTTTGTTCTAGTAAAATATCTCGTAAACGAGTAGATCCAGTTTGTTTAATCTGTTTTTTAGAGATTAAAGTAACTGGCATTGGTAAAGAAGAAAGTTGTCTAATAGTTCTTGTTGCAGTAATTACAACAGGTTCTAGAGCCTCCACTTTTGTAGAATCAATCTCTTTTTTTTGTTGCCCTAAAATAGCAACAGAAAAAATTAACAGAAAAAAAGTGAGTTTCTTATTTTTATTTAGACTCATTCTTATTAAATTTGTTGCAAATATAAACCTTATTTTAATTTATTCTAAATAAATATAAAAATTTAATTATGAGAACTATCACAACCTTCTGTCTGTTATTAAGTATTTCGTTTTTAACTGCACAGAGCAAAAAGAAGCAAGATAAAAATGCCATTAAAAAAATGTGTGGCTGTTATGAAGTTACCTTCAATTTTGCAGAAACATTCAATTATAGTAAAGATGAAAACTATAAACCTTCTAAAAATAAAGTTAGTAAAGGTTTAGAATGGGCTGGTTTAGTTGAAGATAGCAAAAATAAAATCTCTATTCAACATATTTTACAAGTGGGTAACCCTGCAAAACCAATGATAGTAAAACATTGGAGGCAAGATTGGATTTATCAAAACACAGATTTCTATATGTATGATGGTGATAACAATTGGACGTTTACAAAAAAGGATAAAAAGGATGTAAAAAAACAGTGGACACAAAAAGTATATCAAGTAGATGACAGTCCACGTTATGAAGGTTCTGGTTCTTGGGTTCATGTAGATGGGAAAAGCTATTGGGAGAATACAACCACAGCTCCTTTACCAAGAAGAGAATACACCAAAAGAAGCGATTACAATATCACTTTAAGAGGAAACAGACAAGAAATTACAGATTTTGGTTGGGTTCACGATCAAGATAATAGTAAAATAATTCGTGAAGCTGGTAAAGATGATATCATTTTAGCAAAAGAAAAAGGCTATAATGTTTATAAAAAAGTGGCTGATAGCAAATGTAAAGCTGCTCAAGATTGGTGGATAGCAAAAAATGACAAATGGCAAAAAGTAAGAGACAAATGGGAAGAAGTATATAGTAGAAGCCAAGACTTAACTTTAGTAGCAAAAGTGGATAACAAGCCATTATACAAACATTTATTTACTGATAAAAAAATGGAAGAAGAAGAAATGAGTGAAATCATAGAATCTTTCGTAAAAAAATAAATAATGAAAAAAATACTAATTACCTGCTTTATTCTAACCAGTGTTTTTGTAGAAGCACAAACTTCTAACATTTTTTTAAATAGAGATTTTTGGAAAGAGAATCCATCTATAAAAACTATTGAAGAAAAAATTTCTGATGGACATAATGCAACCCAACTAAACCAAAATGCTTTTGATGCTGTTGTGTATGCTATACTTGAAAATGTAGATGATAAAACCATAAAACACTTACTTTCTAAAAAAGGAAATGGAGTAAATAAAAAAACACACGATGGAAGAACCTACATTTTTTGGGCTGCCTACAAAAATAATTTAGAGATTATGAAACACCTTTATAAAAATGGTGCAAAAACAAATATTGTAGATACGCATGGATATACGTTTCTAAATTTTGCAGCTTCAGCTGGTGTTGTAAACCAAGAAATTTACAAGTATTCTTTAGATATTGGTGCAAATATTAATACAGAAAAAAATCATAGTGGTGCTAATGCATTATTGTTAGTGGCACCCTATTTAAAAGATTTTAAATTGGTAAACTTTTTAGTTTCTAAAGGAGCTAGTTTGCAAGACAAAGACAACAATGGTAATGGTTTTTTTGAGTATGCTGCAAAAGGTGGTAATATCATTTTTTTGAAAGAAACAATTAAAAAAGGAGTAAAGCCTGGTAAAAATGCAATGATATTTGCCAGCCAAGGTTTGCGTAGACAAAAGAATACGTTAGAAATGTATCAATTTTTAGAAAAAGAAGGTGCAAAAGCCAATATTTTAAACGAAAGAGGTAGAAGCCCTTTGCACTATATTGCATACAGTAGTAAAGATTTAGCCACCTATTCTTACTTTATTGATAAAGGTTTGGATGTAAATTATCAAGATAAAGGAGGAGATTCTCCATTTATGAATGCTGCCAATAGCAATACGTTAGCAGTTGTCAAATTTTTATCAAAATATGTAAAAGATTATAATGTAAAAGATGAAAATGGACGTTCTGCTTTGGCAATGGCTGTGAACAGAAATACAACTGATGTTATTAAATTCTTACTTGAAAAAGGAGCAGATATAAATACTGTTGATAAAGAAGGAAATACTTTGTCTTATTATATAATGAACAATTATCCTGCAAAAAACACAAAACGATTTGAAGATAAATTAGTGCTATTACAACAAAAAGGGTTGGTTATAAATGAGCTTCAAAATGCAGGAAATACGTTATTACATATTGCTACTGAAAGAAATAATTTAGATTTACTAAAAAGGTTAGCTGAATTCAAAATTGATGTAAATGCAAAAAACGAAGAGGGTTTATCTGCACTACAAATTGCTGCTATGAAAGCTAAAAATGATAAAATCATAAAATATTTATTGACTATTGGAGCAGATAAAAACGTAAAAACCGATTTTGAAGAAACCGTTTACGATTTAGCATCAGAAAACGAATTGTTGAAGAAAAACAATATTAATATTAGCTTTTTAAAATAAATTAAGGATTTCATTTCGAATGAAACGCAGTGTAATTAAGGAATCTCAAAAAAGATATTTATTGGGATCTCTCTACAAGATCGAAATGACAAAATCGATATCATTTCGAGTGAAATGAAATGAAGTCGAGAAATCTCGAAATATAAATCAAAATGAAACTAAAAGAAATCATTAAAATCATTCCATTTTTTATTTTAACTGGATTCCTATTGTTCAGTTTTACAGAATCTGCAACAAAATCGCCTTACAAATGTATGATTCAGATGAAAAATTATTCTGGTGAAGGTGCATACATTGTCATTTCATTATTAAATCCTGAAGGTAAATATGAAGAAACACTTTATGTGCAAGGTGATGATGATGAATGGTATTTTGATATTACAGAGTGGTGGGCTTTTCAAGGCAAAAAACGTGCAGATATAGACGCAATTACTGGAGCAACCATAAGTGGTGGTGAACGTAAAATTAGCGTAATTCAAATTCCTGATAATAAAATTGATAAAGGCTATAAAATTCGCTTTGAATCTGCTGTAGAAGATCAAGATTATCATAAAGATGATGTAGAATTTGAGCTGACATCAACAAATGTAAAATCTAAAATTGAGGGAAAAGGTTTTATCAGGTATATTAGAATGATGCCTCAATAAGCACAAATCTATGACAATTTCAATTTGGAGATATAGTCATTTAACCTTGGCTATATCTTCTGCTATTTTTATACTAATTGCTGCTATAACAGGAATTATTTTAGCTTTTGAGCCAATTTCAAATCAAATAAAACCTTATAATTATATTGATTTAGAAACTGTTTCTATTGCTGAAACTATTACTGTGTTACAAAACGAATATGATGAAATTGTTTCGCTTTCTATTGATGAGAACAGTTTTGTTAAAGCTTCTGTAATTACTAAAGATGGTAAAAGTGCTAGTTTTTACATCAACCCAAAAACAGGAGAAAAAATCGGAGAACTCATCCCAAAAAAAACCATTTTTGAATTTGCAACCAACCTACATCGTTCTTTATTTTTAAAATCAACAGGTCGTTTTTTAGTAGGCTTCTTCTCTTTCTTCTTGTTCTTAATTGCAATAACTGGTGTTATTTTAATTGCTAAAAGACAAGGTGGTTTTTCAAAAGTATTTACCAAAATCATAAAAGAGGAAGTTAATCAGTATTATCATATTGTTTTTGGAAGATGGTTTTTAATTCCGATTATTATTATTACACTCACAGGAGTATGTCTGTCTTTAGAAAAATTTTCTTTATTACCAAAAGATTATTCAAAACACAAAACTCTAAATACTAAAACAACAACTCAAAAACTAAAAACCACTGATTTTGAGATTTTTAAAAACATAAAACTTAATCAAGTCGAAAAAATTGAGTTTCCTTTTTCTACGGATGAAGAAGACTTCTTTTTTGTAAAATTGGTAAATAAAGAAATTGCAGTTCATCAGTTTACAGGACAAATCATCAGTGAAAAAAAACAAACTTTAGTCAATTTATTATCTAATTATAGTTTGTTTCTGCATACTGGTAGAGGTTCTATATTTTGGTCTTTGGTTTTATTATTGTCTTGTTTTGCGATTCTATTTTTTATTATTTCAGGATTTTCTATGACTTTAAAAAGGCGTAAAAAAACAGATACCCTAAACAATATAATTATGAAAGATGAAGCTGAATTTATCATTCTAATCGGTTCTGAAACTGGTAGTACTTTTAAATATGCTAATGCAATTTACAAAGCACTTATTGAACAAAAAAAGAAGGTTTTTATTGATGAATTAGATAATTACACTTCCTATAAAAAAGCAACCAATCTGCTTATTTTTACAGCAACTTATGGAGATGGAGATGCACCTGCAAACGCCAATTTATTTTTAAAAAAATTAAAGGAACATCAACCTATAAATAATATCAATTTTTCTGTAGTTGGTTTTGGTTCTACAAATTACCCTGAATTTTGCAAGTTTGCGATATTAGTACAAGCTAACTTACAAATTCACGAAAACTTCACTCCTATTCTGCCTCTTTTTAAAGTGAATAATCAATCTTTTGTAGATTTTGAAAAATGGTTTACACAGTTGAAAAACCTGTATAAATTCGATATTTATATCGATGAAAGTCAAATATTTAACTCAAAAGAAAAAACAATTATAAAAGTAATTGAAAAATCTGATTTAAACATAGATGATACTTTTTTACTGAAATTAAAACTGAAGAAAAATATAAAATTTAATTCAGGAGATTTGATTTCTATTACTCCAAAAAATGAAAAAACACCACGTTTATACTCAATAGCAAAAGTTGATAAACACATTTTGTTAAGTATCAAAAAGCATAAATTTGGAGTTTGTTCTACTTTTTTACAGCAACTCTCAAAAGAAAATAATTTTGAAGCTACTATTCAAGAAAACAAAAATTTTCACTTTCCTAAAAAAGCAAAGGAAGTTATTTTAATTGCAAACGGAACTGGTATTGGTCCGTTTTTAGGGATGATTGCTAAAAACAAAAAAACAAAGATTAGCCTTTTTTGGGGAGGAAGAACAAAAGAGTCTTTAAAAATCTATAAACCTCATATTGATAAAGCTTTAAAAAAAGGGTCTCTTAATTCTTTTGAAACTGCTTTTTCTCGAGAAAGTGATTCAAAAATATACGTTCAGAATGTATTAAAAAAATACAATCACTTTATTTCCGAGTTTTTGAAAAACGGAAATACTATTCTAATTTGTGGTTCTTTGGCAATGCAAAAAGATGTTGAACTGGTTTTACAAGAAATATCAGAAGAACTTTTAGAAACCTCATTAGAAGAGTTTAAGCAAAAGAATCAAATAAAAACAGATTGCTATTAAAAAAGAAACTATGTGCCAAAATTCAAAAATTATATCAAGAGTAAAAAATGGAGAACTTTCTATTTGTAATACTTGTAAAACTTATGCATTAACTTTTAACAATGTTTTCTTTCAGTTTACAAAAGAGCAATTGTACAAATTTAAAGTTTATGTATCTCAAATAGATGTAGATTATTGGTTAGATTATAATAGTTGTTCTGCTCAAAAAAGAAAGATTCCAATACCTACTTCGCATCAAAATTTAGTTTTAATTTTTGATATTTATGAGCTAAAAGCTTTACGCATTTTATTAGGTATTGATTTAAATGGTTTCCAAGATGAAATTATTGAACCTGCAGATATTGATTACCCTTTGATTTTGAATTAATAAAAATTAAGCTGTCTTTTCGACCTTGTGGAGAAATCTTATATAAATTCCTTAATAAAAATAGATTTTTCGACTTCATTTCATTTCGCTCAAAATGACAGCTTTTATAATTTAAAAGTTTTAGTTTATAACCCACTCATAAAATCTCCATAAGGATCTTTAAATTGAGTGCCTTCTGCAAAACGATATTTACTCAATTTCTTAAATTCAACTAATCCCCAAAGTAAAAACTCTTTTACAAAATAGGCATCTGCTTTGTTCATATTAGGTTGATGTTCTTTTAAAAAATTATCTATTGGTTTTATTTTGTCCAGCTCATTTTTGTATTGTTCGTCTGTAAAATCTTCAAGCAATTCAAAATCTTCATCAGCATTAAAAAACCAAGAAACAATATCATCATAGGGAGATTCATCTGTTGTTTTTGCTAATTTTTTAATTTCTGGGAAATATGTTGGAAATAACGATTTAATCGCTTTTTTGATTAAATTTTCAGCCACAACCTGTGCTCCTTCTTGTTCACCTTCGTAAACCAACTCCACTTTACCTGTAATTGCAGGAATAATTCCGTCAAAATCATTTAAACGAATCATTGTATCAGAATCTCCAGCTAAAATGGCTCTTCTTTCTGCTGTACTCAACAAATTCTCAAAAGCTGAAATACTTAAACGTGCACTTACACCACTTTTTGCATCAATATATTCGCTTTCTCTTGCCTCAAAAACAATTTGTTCTAACAAATCTTTTGCCAATTCTGGAACTTGAATAAAGTCTTTCTGAATATTTTTGGCTTCTTGTTGTGTAATGATTTTTGCAGTTTCTATATCTTCTGGATAGTGCGTTAAAATCTGCGAACCAATTCTATCTTTTAAAGGTGTTACTATACTTCCACGATTTGTATAATCTTCAGGATTTGCAGTAAAAACGAACTGCATATCTAAAGGCAAGCGTAATTTAAAACCACGTATTTGAATATCACCTTCTTGTAAAATATTAAATAAAGCTACTTGAATACGAGCTTGTAAATCTGGTAATTCATTAATTACAAAAATACATCTGTTTGCTCTTGGAATCATTCCATAATGGATGACTCTATCATCAGCATAACTCAACTTTAAATTGGCTGCTTTTATAGGATCAACATCTCCAATAATATCTGCAACAGTAACATCTGGAGTTGCCAATTTTTCTGCAAAACGTTCGTTTCTATGCAACCAAAAAATAGGAGTTTCATCTCCTTTTTCTTTAATAGTTTCAATAGCAAATCTTGAAATTGGATTGAGTGGATCATCATTAATCTCTGAACCTTCCACAACAGGAATATATTCGTCTAACAAATTTACCATCAATCTTGCCAAACGTGTTTTTGCTTGACCACGCAAACCTAACAAATTGATATTATGTCTGCTTAAAATTGCTCTTTCTAATTCAGGAATTACTGTATTTTCATAACCGTGAACACCTTTAAAGACGGTTTCTTTACTCATCATTTTACTGATTAAGTTTTCACGTAACTCGTCTTTTATTGATTTTGATTTGTATCCTGATTTTTTTAATTCTCCTAATGTTTTTATATCTTCTAAATTCATTTGTAGTGTTTTTGCTTTTTGCCATTAGCTTTTCGCTAAAAACTTTTAGTAAATACTAATTGCTATCAGCCAAAAGCGAACAGCTTTCTAGCCTTTTATTCTCTTCTTTCTATTGGTTTCATAATCTTCAAAAATCATTTCACCCAAACCTTTTAATCCTGTATAAAATGCTTTTCCTTGATTTGCTTGTGTAAAAGCACTCACAAATTGTTTTAAATATGGATCTTGAGCTATCATAAACGTAGTTATTGGAATGTGTAGTTTTCTTGCCTGTTGTGCCATTGCATAACATTTATTTACAATGTATTTATCCAATCCATTACTGTTTTTATAATACTGTCCATCTGGCAAACTTAAACAACTTGGCTTACCATCAGTAATCATAAAAATTTGTTTATTTGTATTTTTCTTTCTTCGCAACAAATCCATTGCCAAATTTAAACCAGACACTGTGTTTGTATGATAAGGGCCAACTTGCAAGTAAGGTAAATCTTTAATTTTGATGGTCCAAGCATCATTACCAAACACCAAAATATCTAATGTATCTTTTGGATAACGAGTGGTGATTAATTCAGCCAAAGCCATTGCTACTTTTTTGGCAGGTGTAATTCTGTCTTCACCATATAAAATCATAGAATGACTAATATCAATCATCAACACAGTACTCATTTGACTTTTGTGTAATGCCTCTTCTACAACCAAATCATTTTCGGTTAATGAAAAATCGCCAATTCCGTTATTAATTTGAGCGTTTCTGATGCTTTCTGTCATCGAAACTTTATCCAAATTATCTCCAAATTGATAGGCTCTAAAATCTCCTGTATGCTCATCTCCTACTCCTGGCGATTTACTTTTATGATTTCCAGAACCTGTTCTTTTAATCTTTCCAAAAATATGATTTAATGCCTGTTGACGAATTGCTCTTTCCGTTTTTGCAGTGATTTTTGTTCCACCTACTCCATCTCCATCAATCTCTTCTTTAATGTAGCCTTTCTTCTTTAAATCTTCAACAAAATCATCTATAGTATATTCTGCTGTTGTTAAATTATATTCTTTATCTAAAGAACGCAACCAATCTATGGCTTCATCAAAATCGCCAGAAGTGTAAGTAATTAGTTCTTTAAAGATTTCAAAAAGTTTCTCAAAAGGAGATTGATTTTTAGGTTGGTATGTTTTAAAAACGAAACCTTTTCTTTTTGTATTGTTTTTCATCACTATAAAAATAAGGCTTTACAGAGATTATTAAAAAACATTAGCATTGCTTTAACATATAAAAGCATCAATTATACCAATTGAAAAAAGCAATTATTTTATTGGAATCAATTAATAAAATAAATTTGATGAAATTTATAAATTTGGTCATCTAAAAATAATAGTTTTCATTTTTTATAAAAATCTTAACATTTAAAATTATTTCAAAAGTTAACTTGTATGTTTTTAATTAAATCATGTTTTATGAAGATAATAAATTTAGGTAAATTTAAAATTCTTTTTACATTATTATGTATTTCAGTATTGAGTATTCCAGATGCAAATGCACAATTATTTAAAAAGAAAAAAAAGAAAGTTGAAACAAAAACTGTTCAAAAAAAGAAACCACCAAAAAAGAAAGGAAAAACAATTGCTAGCCTAACAAAAAGTAGCAAAAAAATTGACGGTCTTTTTACAATCTATCAAGATACAATAACTGGATCCGTAAAAATGTTGGTAAAAAAAGAGCAATTAAATAAAGACTTTATTTATTTTTCTCAAATTGCAGACGGAGTTGCTGCTGTAAGAGCCTTTAGAGGAAGTTATAGAGGATCAAGTATTTTTCATGTTAAAAAACATTTTAATAAATTAGAAATTATAGCTCCAAATACATCATTTTATTTTGACGAGAATAATGCAATTTCTAAATCTGCAGAAGCAAATATTAGTGATGCAGTAATTGCAAGTGGGAAGATTCTAGCTTCAGATGATAAGAAAGGAGAATACTTAATTGATGCAAATGGTCTATTCTTATCAGAAACTTTTACAAGAATAAAATCTCCAAGATTTCCAGGACAATCTCCTTTTGCTTTTTCATTAGGACGTTTTGATAAAAACAAATCTAAAATTCATCATATTAAAAATTACCCAGAAAATACTAATATTAAAACAGAATACGTGTATAGCAATCCATCTGTTTTAAATGGTGGAGGAAGAGATGTTACAGATGGTCGAAATGTTTCTGTGAAAGTTTTTCATTCATTTATGCAAATGCCTGAAGATGACTATGAGGTAAGGATTGATGACCCAAGAGTTGGTTATATAAATACTCAAGTAAATGATATGACTACTACAGAAACTGTGAACTATAAAGATATGATTCACAGATGGAAATTAGTCAAAAAAAATCCGGAAGCTGCCATTTCTGAACCTGTAAAACCAATTACTTGGTGGATAGAAAATTCTACTCCTGTTGAATGGAGAGAAACTATTAAAGAAGGTGTTTTAGCTTGGAATGAAGCTTTTGAAAAAGCTGGTTTTAATAATGCTATGGTTGTAAAAGTACAACCAGATGATGCAGATTGGGATGCTGGAGATGTAAGATATAATGTTTTACGTTGGACATCTTCACCAAATCCTCCTTTTGGTGGTTATGGACCAAGTTTTGTTAATCCAAGAACTGGTGAAATTTTAGGCGCAGATATTATGCTAGAATTTGTTCATTTTACAAACAGAGTCTTTGCTGATAAATTATATAATAATACAGCTGCTAATATGCATCTAGAAACTTCAGAAGAGCTTGAAGTACAAAAATATCTAGCAAAAAATAATATGCTTTTCTGTTCTGCTGGACATGTTATGCATGAAAACCTACAATTAGGAACTGCTGTTTTACAAGCTTCAGGAGCTTCAAGTTTAGATATGGAAGCTATTAAAAAGGAAGGAATGAAGTCTTTAATCATGCACGAAGTTGGGCATACTTTAGGATTAAATCACAATATGAAAGCTTCTCAATTATTTTCGCCAAAACAACTGGCAGATGCTAATTTTATTAAGGGAAAAGCATTGACAGGTTCTGTTATGGATTATGCAGGAATAAATATTACTAATGATAGAAGTAAGCAAGGTCAATATTATGATATGGCTGTTGGTCCTTATGATGTTTGGGCAATCCAATTTGGATACACACCATTTAAAAATGAAGCAGAAAAAAATGCTTTATTAAACAGAAGTTCTGAACCAAAATTGATTTTTGGAAATGATGCTGATGATATGCGTTCTTCATCAAGAGGAATAGATCCAAGAGTAATGATTGGAGATTTATCTAATGATGCAATTGGGTATTCTGTAAACAGATTTAAATTGGTAAATTCTATGCTGAAAGACTTTAAACCTAAATTTATGAAAGATGGGGAGACCTATGAGAATTTGAGGAGAGCTTATTATACGTTACAAAATCAATCAGCTATTGCTGGTGGAGTTGTAGCAAGATATATTGGAGGTGTTTATGTAGATAGGTCAAACATTGGGCAAGAAGGTGGAACACAACCTTATACACCAGTAAGTTTAGAAGACCAAAAAAGAGCAATGAATGCATTAAAGAAATATATTTTTGCTCCAAATGCTTTTGAGGCTCCAAAAGACGTGTATACACATTTGGCAAGACAGAGAAGAGGTTATGATTTTTTTGGAGGACCAGAAGATCCAAAAATTCATGAGCAAGTGTTAGGGTATCAAACTTATGTGTTATCACATTTAATGCATCCAAATACATTACAGAGAATTTCTAATTCAACACTTTATGGTAATAATTATAAATTGTCAACTTATATGACAGACTTAAATAATATGATGTTTAAACCAGATGTATATGGAAGTATCAATTCTTTTCGCCAAAATTTGCAAGCTGTTTATACTAAAAGGTTAATAAGCATGATTGCTGGTAAAACTAGTAGTAGATTTACTGTTGCTGCTAAATCTATGGCAATTTATAATTTAAAAAATATTAGAACTTGGGTAAGTAATGGTTCAGGAGATTTAGCTACTAAAGCACATAAAAATCACTTAAAAACATTAATTACTAATGCCATGAAAGAAATTAAGTAATTTTATTACATATATTTATTGCAACCGTAATCTTTTTGATTGCGGTTTTTTTATCTTTACTAAATGATAAAAAAAATACTAAAATATTTAGGTATATTAATTATAATTTTAATTCTTATCTACTTTTTAGGACCTAAAGTAGAAACTCCTAATTTATCCTATAATCTTCCAAATGTTACAAATGATTTATCTGAAATCAATACTCAAGTAAATTTAGAGAATCTAAATAAGAATATTCGAAAAGGTAATGAATCTAGATTAATTTGGGCCGATAGTATTCCTACAAAAACAGAATATTCTGTTGTAGTCTTGCATGGTTTTTCTGCTAGTCCTGCTGAAAATGAAGTATTGTATACTAATTTCTCAAAACGATATAAAACCAACTTATATGCTCCTCGCCTTTTTAAACACGGTTTAAACGATGCAGCTCCTTTATTAGATTTTACTGCAGAAGGCTACATAAATTCTGCAAAAAGAGGATTAGCAATAGGAAAAAAGTTAGGTGAAAAAGTAATTTTGATATGCGCAAGTACAGGAGCTACAGCTGGTTTATATTTAGCTGCTCATCATCCAGAAATTACTGGGTTAATTTTAATTTCTCCGAATATTGATATTTATGATTCAACATCAAACTTAATTACAAAACCATGGGGAGAACAACTATTAAAAACAGTAATGGGTAGCGATTATCAGATTTGGAGCCCGCCAAATGGAGCAGATAAGTTCTGGTATGGAAAATATAGAGTTGAGGCTATTATTCAACTAAAGGCAATGATTGAAGCTACAATGAATACAGAAACGTTCAAGAAAATTCATCAACCATTTTTTATGGGATATTATTATAAGAATGAAGAAGAACAAGATAAAACAGTTTCTGTTAAAAGAATGCTAGAAATGTTTGAAGAAACTTTTACAAAACCAGAAAAAAAAATAAAAATGGCATTTCCAGAAGCAAAGCAACATTCTATAGCTTCTCGCTTTTTTAACCCTAATTATTTAAATGTACAAAAAGAAGTATTCAATTTTACAGATACAATTCTAAAACTTACACCTAAAAATGAGTAAAATATTAATTACTGGAGGCACTGGTTTAGTAGGTACACAACTTACTGAATTATTACTTAATAAAAAACACGAAGTTGTTATTTTAAGTAGAAACCCTGAAAAGAAAAATGAATTTAAATGGGATGTTTCTAAAAACTATATTGATGAAAAAGCTTTTGAAAATATAGACTATATTATTCACTTGGCTGGATCAGGAATTGCTGATGAACGTTGGTCTGAAAAAAGAAAAAAAGTTATTATTAATAGCAGAGTAGAAACTGCAAATCTACTTTTTAATAAAATTAAAAAATTAAAAATTAATTTAAAAGGATTTATTTCTGCTTCTGGAATTGGTTTTTATGGAGCAGTAACATCAGATAAAATATTTAAAGAAAGTGATAAGGCTGGTAATGATTTTTTAGGAGAGGTTTGTATTAAATGGGAAGATGCTGCACATCAATTTTCATCACTAAATATACCTATTACTATCTTAAGAACAAGTATTGTTTTGTCTGAAAAAGGTGGGGCTTTAGAAAAAATGATTGCTCCTCCTGTAATTTCTGCTTTAGGTTCAGGAAAACAGTATATGCCTTGGATTCATATAGACGATTTGTGTAATATGTATATATCTTTAATTGAAAAAAATATAACTGGTATTTTTAATGCTGTTGCACCAGAACACCACACAAGTAAAACCTTTTCTAAAATTTTAGCAAAAAGTATTGGCAAACCTTTTGTAGGCATTAATGTACCAAGCTTTATGCTAAAATTACTCTTTGGAGATATGTCTAAAATACTATTAGAAGGTAGTAGAGTTTCTGCAAAAAAAATCGAAAAGCAAGGATTTACTTTTCGATTTTCTAAATTATCTGAAGCTTTAAATGACCTCTTTAAAAAGTAGAGGTAATATTTAATGCTACTTCACTCCATGTTTTAGAAACACCATCTGCACCAGTATGTAAAACCTCACATACTTTATTTAAAGCAGCCAAAGCTGCTGAAGCATTCCAATCATTTACATCAATTTTAGAAGACATACTAAACGTCTTTTCTGCAATTGTATATGTAAAAGGTACTTCTCTTGTATATCCATTCATTTTAATTTCTGCTATTCCATTTGTATCATCTTTTATCATTAATTTACCAGAAAGCAGTTCTGTATTTTCCATTTTACCAAAAAAGAAATTTTGAATTTTATAATCTCTACTGGTATCTTTTGTGAATAAACTACTCACAGGTATAGAAAATTCGGTGTTATTAATTGCTTCTTTAACACTGTTTCCTTCACCACCAGAAACCACATTAACTTTTTTAAACCAACCAGCTACTCCAACTTTTTCTGTAGTTTTATATGCTGTAAATTTAATATCATTTTTAGCCTGTGAAACCATAAATGCTGCTGTACTCTTTTTAACTTCTTTTTTACTTTCCTCTTTTTTTGCTTCCGATTTGCAAGAAAAGTTAAGCACACTTACAATTGATAAAAATGAAATAATTGCTATTTTTTTCATGTTTTTACTTTTTTTTAATTAAAACTTTATTTGCTAATTTTATGTATTCTTTTTTTGCTTCTTTTGCAGACATACCATTCAGTTGCATCCAAGCATTAAATTTAAAAGCACTTCTAACATCTAAACCACTATTAAAAGAAAAATTATTGCCAAAATTTGCCTGTTTATAATATGCATATAATTTAAGCATTACATCTGGTGCAACTGCTTCTTTTAATTTAGAAATTTCGTCAAAAGCTTTTTTGTATTGACCATCTAAATTATTATCTGAAGATTTATTTTTCTG
Organism: Polaribacter porphyrae; assembly: GCF_002954685.1. Classification (GTDB taxonomy): domain Bacteria; phylum Bacteroidota; class Bacteroidia; order Flavobacteriales; family Flavobacteriaceae; genus Polaribacter; species Polaribacter porphyrae. Next base: position 1,100,413 of record NZ_MSCN01000001.1, read on the forward strand.
CGATAACTTGGACACCACCTTTTACTTTATCTCCTAAATTTACGTTTATTTTAGTGCCTAAAGGTAAATACACATCTACTCTAGAGCCAAATTTAATAAAACCTGCATCAGTACCTTGAGTTACCTTATCTCCTTCTTTAGCATAGTTTACAATCCGTTTAGCTAAAGCACCTGCAATTTGTCTATATAGAATTTCTCCAATAGTTTCATTCTTTAAAACTACAGTAGTTCTTTCGTTTTCTGTTGATGCCTTTGGATGCCAAGCTACTAAATATTTTCCTGGATGATATTTACTGTATTTTACAATACCACTCATTGCGTACCTTGTAACATGCACATTAATTGGCGACATAAATATTGAAACCTGAATTCTTTTATCTTTAAAATATTCTGGTTCTTCAACTTCTTCTATTACAACTACTTTACCATCTACAGGTGCAATAATTGTATTATCATTTAATGATGTTAATCGCTTGGGATTTCTAAAAAACTGTAAGACGATTATTAAAAAAGCTACTGCTAATACTTGTATGGTTTTAGACAACCAAATGATATCTAAAAACTTTTCTGCCAACAAAATAACAGCAATACAAAAAATAAACGTTACTAAAATAATTTTATATCCTTCTTTGTGAAAACGAATCATAGTTATATAATAAAATGAATATACAAATATACAAATGGTGCAGCAAACATCAAGCTATCTAGTCTATCTAAAATTCCTCCATGACCAGGCATAATATTACCACTATCTTTTATGTTAGCCTGCCTTTTAAATTTAGACTCAACTAAATCTCCAAGAGTCCCTAAAGTGGAAATTAAGAATGCAATAACTAACCAATTAAATAATGAAAAATCTAAATTAAATTTACTTATAAGAAGAGCAGCAACTAGTGCAAAAACTAAACCTCCTAAAAAACCTTCTATCGTTTTTTTGGGAGAGACAGAAACAAATAGCTTATGTTTTCCAAAATTTTTGCCTACTAAAAAGGCAAAAGAGTCATTTACCCAGATAATTGATAGAATAGAAATCATTAAATAAGGATGAAAACTGTTCTTATAAAAAGGCAACATAACTAAAAAGCAGGTGGAAAAAATAACGTACCTAATGGTTGTACCTAATTTTGCTCTATCATTAGAAAAACCAATTTCCTTTTTATTTATTAATTGATAAATTAAAAATACAGATGATAATAAAGTTATAATTAAGACAATTAAAGTCGCAATATTATCTTGTTTTTTTAACAATAAAAATAAAACAGCAGGAAAAAATAAGTATGCAGCATAGTTTTTTAAATTTACCATTTTTGCAAACTCCCAAATACATAAAAAACCAAATATAGTTGTGAGAGTTATATAAGATTCTTTAGAAAATAAAATGGCAGAAATAAATATTATAATGTAAATTATTCCAGAGAAACTCCTTCGTAAAAGGTTGCGCATATTATAAATCTTCTAATAACAGCAAATATAAGTTTTTTGAATTACTGTTACCGTAGTTTAAAAAATTATCATCACTTTTATTGAGAACGTAATTTTTAACTGAAGAAATGTTAGTAGGTAAGTTAGATTTTGAATTCGTTTTTATTCCAGTTAGCCCCTGTCCTGTATCTTTTACCAATTGACTAGTAGTTGCAAAAACAATAAAATTATCTGGATATTCTGTTAACTTCCTACTAGCTAATTGATTAGAAGAGAATAAAACATCGCCTTTATCTGCAATTAAGTGTTCACATGAAGTAAAAACAGGTACATCTAAAGATATACGAGTAACAATTTCTGCTTGTTTCTTATTAATTAGTTTTGATAATTTTTGATCTAGTAAAAATACTTTTGACCAGTTATTCTCTTTTAGAATATTGTTAATGTTTTGTAAGACTTCTTCTTTTTTGAGGCAATATAAAAACTTACCTCCTTTTTCAACAAAATTATGTACAAACAAATCATCTAAAGATAGCCTTACATTTTGCTTTTGTATATGGCTTTCTTCTTGGGATGAAATATTGAAAAGTTTTTTAAAAAAATTCATTTAAAAACAAGTTGGTTATTTCTAAATATCTTCTTTCTTAGAAATTACTTCTTCTTTAACTTCTTTTTCTACTGCCTCATTCTCAAAAGGTCTTTTACCAAATATTTTTTGAAGATCATCCTTAAAAATAACCTCTTTTTCTAATAATAATTCAGCTAAAACACTCAACTTTTCTTTATTATTTTCAAGTAATTCTATAGCTCTCTGATATTGAATTTCAATCATCTTTGAAATTTCTCTATCAATTTTCTTACCAGTTTCTTCACTATAAGGCTTTACAAACGTATCGTTTCCAGAAGAGTCATAATATGTAATATTACCAACTTCTTCATTTAAACCATACACAGTAACCATTGCTCTTGCTTGTTTGGTAACTTTTTCTAAATCACTTAGAGCACCTGTAGAAATTTTATTGAAAATTATTTTTTCAGCAGCTCTACCTCCTAAAGTTGCACACATTTCATCAAGCATCTGCTCTGTTTGCACAATTAATCGTTCTGCTGGTAAATACCAAGCAGCTCCTAAAGATTGACCTCTAGGTACAATAGTAACTTTTACTAATGGTGCAGCATGTTCTAACATCCAACTTACAGTTGCATGACCAGCTTCGTGATAAGCAATTACTTCTTTTTCTTTTGGTGTTATAACTTTTTTCTTCTTTTCTAAACCACCAACAATTCTATCTACAGCGTCTAAAAAATCTTGATGATGAATCGCTTTTTTGCCATTTCTTGCAGCAATTAAAGCTGCTTCGTTACACATATTTGCAATATCTGCACCCGAGAAACCTGGTGTTTGCTGTGCTAAAAACTCTAAATTAACATCATCTGCTAATTTTAAAGGTTTAATGTGTACTTCGAAAATTTCTTGTCTTTCTCTAATGTCTGGTAAATCAACATAAATTTGCCTATCAAAACGTCCAGCTCTCATTAAAGCTTTATCTAAAACATCAGCTCTGTTTGTAGCAGCTAAAACAATAACGTTTGTGTCTGTTCCAAAACCATCCATTTCAGTTAATAATTGATTTAAGGTATTTTCACGCTCATCATTACCACCAGTCATGCTATTTTTACCTCTTGCTCTACCAATTGCGTCAATCTCGTCTATAAAAATAATTGATGGAGATTTTTGTTGTGCTTGCTTAAATAAATCACGAACTCTAGAAGCTCCTACACCAACAAACATTTCAACAAAGTCTGAACCAGATAAAGAGAAAAATGGTACACCTGCCTCACCTGCTACTGCTTTTGCCAATAACGTTTTACCAGTTCCTGGAGGTCCTACCAGTAAAGCTCCTTTTGGAATCTTACCTCCTAAAGAAGTATATTTTTCTGGACTTTTTAAGAAGTCGACAATTTCTTGTACTTCTTCTTTTGCACCTTCTAAACCTGCAACATTCTCAAAAGTAGTTTTAACTTTAGTGTCTTTGTCAAATAATTTTGCTTTGGATTTACCAATGCTAAAAATTTGACCTCCTCCTCCTGCACCACCTCCAGCACCAGACATTCTTCTCATAAAAAATAACCAGATTGCAATTAAAATGATAAATGGTAAAAACCCGATAATCATATCAAAAACACTAGTTTTTTCTTTATTTCTTATATCAACTATAAGATTATTTTTTTCTTTTGCATTAAAAACATTGTCTTCAAAATTCTTCTGGTCACCAAAATTATATTCATAAACAGGAGAACCTGGTCTATAAAAAGCTGAAGAAGTAAATTCTTTATGTTTTGTCTTTTTTAGTGCATCTTGTGTTAAATAAATCTGTGCAACATCTTTATTGATAACAACAATTTCTTTGATATCATTATCCCTTAAGATTTCATCAAATTTATTTTTTGAAATACTTTTAGAAGCTAAATCGCTTGTGTTAAAAAACTGAACTGCTATTATAGCTATTAAAATTACACCATAAATCCAGTAAGAACTAAATTTAAACTTTGGCAAATTTGGTTTATTCTCTTTATTTGAGTCACTCATGTTCTTATTATTCTTTTAAACTGGGTTTATTTCAGTAATTTTTGCATCACCCCAAAGGCTTTCTATGTCGTAAAAATCTCTTACATGTTTTTGAAAAATATGTACCACAACGTTTACATAGTCCATTAAAACCCATTCAGCATTTCCTTGACCTTCTATATGCCAAGGCTTATCTTTTGTTTCTTTGCTAACTACTTTTTGAATTGATCCTGAAATTGCATTTACTTGCGTATTAGAATTACCTGAACAAATAATAAAATAATCGCAAACAGTATTTTCAATTTCTCGTAAGTCTAGTAATTGGATATCTTCTCCTTTTACATCATCTATCCCCTTAATAATTACAGATATTAAATTATCTGCGCTTACATTTTTTTTTGTCATTAACGCTTTTCTAAATTTTTGGCAAAGTTATTATTTTTTTGCGACTATTTTGTGTAATATTGAACTAGTTTACACTTTATTTAACAGTTGAAAATAATCAAACTTGATGCCATTGATTCTACCAATTCTTTTTTAAAGGAAATGGTTAAAAATTCTACAGTAGAAAACTATACAGTTATAGTTACTAAAAAGCAAACAAATGGTCGTGGTCAAATGCATACCAAATGGCTTTCTGAACCTAATAAAAACCTAACATTCAGTATCTTATTAAACAACCTTAAAGTAAAACTTTATCAGCAAAAATATTTAAATTTCGCAGTTAGTTTAGCAATTTATAAAGTCTTAAAAAGACTAGATTTAAAAAACATTGCTATTAAGTGGGCTAACGACATTATGTCAGATAATAAAAAGATTTGTGGTATTCTTATAGAAAATAGCCTCAAAAAAGATATTGTTACCTCTTCTATAGTTGGTATTGGACTGAATGTGAATCAAACTAATTTTCCTGAAAGTATTAAAAACGTTACTTCTTTAAAATTATTAAAAAACAAAGATTTTAATTTGGATGATCTATTAGAAAAAATTGTATCAGAAGTAAAAAATTGGATTCAGTATTTAGATACTGACAAAAAGTATTTAGAAGATTGTTACTTAAAAAATCTTTATAAGAAAGATAAAGTAGCAACATTTAGAGATGTAAATGATAATTTATTTACTGGAATGATTATTGGAATTTCTAAAAACGGTAAGCTTCAAATTAAATTTGAAAACGATACAATACAAGAATTTGGCATTAAAGAAATTGCTTTTGCCTAGATAGTTTCTAGATTGTCGGTAAGTGTTTCAATGAAATTTGTTAATGGTTTTTTTACCATCATTGCCATCATCATATTAAATTTACCATTAAATTCTAGTTGTACTTCTGATGAATCTTCATCGATTTCTGCAATATCAGCAATTAATTGAAAATCTAATTTACTACTAGCTGCACCTAAAGTAACATTAGAATATGGAGTAGTTTCTTTTAAAACCAATCGTATTTCTGGCATTCCTTTTAATCCAAAAATAAAAGAATCACCATCTACTTCGAATTTTTCGATAGTATCTGGCATTAATTGCTCAAAGTTTTTTAAATCAGTTAAAAATTCAAAAGTTTCTTTTTGAGATTTTTCTACTACTACTCTATTTCCTGATATATTCATTTTGATTACTTTTTATTGATTCCATTCACTTGGGTTGGCTCTCCACTCTTGCAATGTAGCTAATTCTTTTTGAGTAACATAATTACTGTCTAAAGCTTGTTCTAGCAAGTTTTCGTAATTGCTTAACGTTTTTAAACTTACATTGTTATCTTCAAAGTTTTTAGTTGCAATATCAAATCCGTAAGAAAAGATTGCTACCATTCCTTTAACAACAGCATTTGCCTCTTTTAGAGCAGCAACAGCATTTAAACTACTATTACCAGTACTAATTAAGTCTTCTACAACTACCACGTTTTGACCACTTTCTAAATGTCCTTCAATTTGGTTTTTTCTTCCATGTTTTTTAGGCTCTGGCCTAACATAAACAAATGGAATCCCCAACTCTTGTGCTACTAAAACACCAATAGCAATTGCACCAGTAGCAACACCAGCAATAACATCTGGCTTACCATACTCTAATTCAACAATTTTAGCAATTTCTTCTTTTAAAAAAACTCTAACAGGAGGATAAGATAATGTAACTCTATTATCACAATAAATAGGAGATTTCCAACCAGAAGCCCATTGAAATGGTTCTGAAGGATTCAATTTTATTGCTTTAATTTGCAACAAAAGTTCAGCTGTCTTTTTTGCAGTATCTTTGTTTAAAATCATAAAACAAATGTATAAAGTTTTTGTAAATGATAAGCCAATAATTATCACTTCTTCTTCACAAAACAAAAATAATTATCCTGTTTACATTTATAAGAATATTGTTTTTGATGAAGTCATTTATAAATTAAAAAATGAAGCGATACAAGGCATATTGCTATATACTACTAATTTAGAGAAAGATTGGAATCGTTTTAAAACAAATTTTAAAGTTGTGCCTGCTGCTGGTGGACTAGTTAAAAACAGTAAAAATGAATTTTTATTTATTTTTAGAAATGACATTTGGGATTTACCAAAAGGTAGAATAGAAAAAGGAGAAACTATTGATATTGCTGCAATTAGAGAGGTTGAAGAAGAATGTGGCATTTTTAATTTATCAATTTTAAAAAAATTAATTACCACTTATCACACCTATTATCAAAAAGGATTACGATTAAAAGAAACACATTGGTTTTTAATGACTTCTAATTACAATAAGCCTTTAATACCTCAAATTGAGGAAGGTATTACTGAAGCTACTTTTAAAAATGAAAGTGAAATAAAAGCAATATTAGAAAAATCTTATGCTAATATTAAATTGGTTTATGATACTTATAAAGAAGCATAGTTTTCTAAAAAAACGTTCTATATTTGCCGACTTAAAAAATCACCAAAATTATGACTGAATTTATCACAAAACGTGTAAGTAACGTAAGAAATGATATTTTATCTGGAATTACTGTTGCTCTAGCGTTAGTTCCTGAAGCAGTGGCTTTTGCATTTGTTGCAGGAGTTGCCCCTTTAGTAGGTTTATATGCGGCTTTTATGATTGGTTTAATTACGTCGATTTTTGGAGGAAGACCAGGAATGATTTCTGGTGCAACAGGTGCTTTAGCAGTTGTTATGGTAACTCTTGTAGCCAAAGGAAATGCAATGGGTAGCCCAGATGAAAATTTAGGTCTTTACTATTTGTTTTTAACTGTAATATTGATGGGAATTATTCAGTTTTTAGCTGGAGTTTTAAAACTCGGTAAATTTGTCAGATTAATTCCACACCCAGTAATGATGGGTTTTGTGAATGGTTTGGCTATTGTGATTTTCTTATCTCAATTAGGAATGTTTAAAGAAACTATTGATGGAGATAAAGTTTGGCTAGAAGGAAATTCTTTATGGTTAATGATTGGTTTAGTAGGTTTAACAATGCTAATGATGTGGGGCTTACCAAAACTAAAAGCAACTAAAAAATTACCAGAAGCTTTAATTGCTATTTTAGTAGTTTCAGGAATTGTAATTTTTTCAAATTTAGATGTTGCTACTGTAGGTTCTTTTATTAGAGATGGTGGTGGAGAAGGTTTAGAAGGTGGTTTCCCTGTGCCTGTTTTAGAGACATTCACAAATATTCCTTTAAATATGGAAACATTTTGGTTTATTTTTCCTTATGCTTTAATATTAGCAGCTATTGGGTTGATAGAATCCTTGATGACCTTAAATTTAATTGATGATTTAACTGAAACTCGAGGAAACTCAAACCGAGAATGTATGGCCCAAGGTGGTGCAAATATTATTACTGGTTTGTTTGGAGGAATGGGTGGCTGTGCCATGATTGGACAATCGATTATCAACATAAAAGGTGGTGGACGTGGACGATTATCAGGAATTACAGCAGCTGTTTTCTTGTTGATGTTTATTCTTTTTGCATCTTCTTATATTGAACAAGTTCCTATTGCTGCTTTGGTTGGAGTAATGTTTATGGTGGTTATTGGTACTTTTGCTTGGTCTAGTTTTAGAATTATGAATAAAATTCCGAAATCTGACGTTTTTGTATTGATTTTAGTTTCTTCTCTAACAGTAATTTTTGATTTAGCAATTGCTGTAATTTCTGGTGTTATTGTTTCTGCTTTGGTTTTTGCTTGGGAAAATGCGAAAAGAATTAGAGCTCGTAAACGTTTTAATGCTGATGGAACAAAAGTTTATGAAATCTGGGGACCATTATTTTTTGGGAGTATTTCTGCTTTTAATGATAAATTTGACGTAAAAAATGATCCTGATACTGTAGAGATAGATTTTGTAGAGGCTCGAATTTCTGATCATTCTGCAATTGAAGCTATTTTTGCTTTAGTAGAGAAATATCAAGCAGCGAACAAGAAAATTACTTTAAAACATTTGAGTGAAGATTGTAAAGTTCTTTTGTATAAAGCTAGTCCAATTTTTACAGATATTATTGAAGAAGATATTGATGACCCACGTTATCATTTGGCTGCTAACCCTGAAAAGTTTCCTAAACCTTTGGGGGAGTATAAGTTTTAAACATAATTTGATATTTTAAACCATCCCCAAATCTACCAAAGGCAAATTTCTTACACGTTTTCCAGTTGCATTAAAAATAGCATTGCAAATAGCAGGAGCCATTACAGGAACTCCAGGTTCTCCTACTCCAGTTGGTTTTTCGTGCATTTTATCTAAAATATCAATATGAATTTTTGGAGCGTGTTTCATTCTTGTCATTTGATAATCGAAGAAATTATTTTGTTCAACTGCACCTTCTTTTGTGGAAATTTTTCCAAATAGTGCTATAGACATTCCAAAAATAGCAGCACCTTCTAATTGGTTTTTTACGTTGTCTTTATTCAGTACCAAACCACAATCTATGGTTGTCCAAACATTTTCTAGTTTTACTTTTTCATCAATTACAACAACCTCTACTGCTGTTGCTACATAAGAATAAAAACTATAATGAATAGCAATTCCAATTCCGTGATTTTTGGATAATGTTTTTCCCAATTTGCCATTTTTGCTGTATTATTCAACACGTCTTTCATTCGCTTGGAATCATAAGGATAATTCGATTTTCCTTTAATAACTCTATCTTTTCCTATTAAGTTTAAATGAAATTGTACAGGATTAATCTTGGCAGCATTTGCCAATTCATCTACAAAAGAATTGTTTCCAAAACCACTATGAATATGCACTACAGAACGCAACCAGCCAATTCTTAAATGCGACTCCGCTTTTACATTTTCTAACCTAAAATTATCCAATTTATAGGGATTATTGGTAAAACCTTGGTTCAATTCTAAACCAGAAGCGTAATCTGACATTGGTTTAAATGAAGATACAATAGATGGCACAGCAACTCTTTGCAACCAACCTGTAACATTCCCTTTTTTATCAATTCCACCTTTTAAATATTGTGCACTTGTTGCGTGATAAAAACTATGTTTTATATCGTCTTCACGCATCCAAACTACTTGAACAGGAGATTCTATTTCTTTGGATAACGCAACTGCTTCAACCACAAAATCAGATTTTGATTTTCGCCCAAAACCTCCACCTAAAAAAGTAACATTTATGGTAATTTTTTCTAAAGGAATTTCAAAAAAGTGCGCCAATTCTGCTCTGGCAGTTTGTGGATCTTGTAAAGGCGCCCAAACTTCTATTTTATCTCCTTGAAACCAAGCAGTTGCATTAGGCACTTCCATTGGTGCATGCACTAAAAAAGGGACGTGATAAGTGGCTTCTATAATTTTTTCTGATTTCTTAAAAGCTGATATAGTATTACCTCTGCTTCCAGGAACTAACTTTCCTGTTTCTTGCAGTCTTTCTGTTAAAACTTGTTTGAAATTATCAGTATCAAAAGAATGATTTTCTCCATAATCCCACTCAACATTTAGGTTGAGTTTCCCTTGAAAAGCAGACCAAGTATTATTGGCAATGACAGCAACACCTCCTAAAGCTCCAAAAAATTGTCCAACTGGAGGCACTATTCTATCCAGCTCAATTACTTTTTCTACACCAGCCGTTTTTTCTGCATCAGTTTTATCAACACTTTTCAGTGTACCAAAGGTTACAGGACATCTTACAATGGCTGCAAATTTTAGATTAGGAATACGAACATCAATTCCATAGGTTGCAGTTCCGTGTGTAAAATGGTTTAAATCGACACTTTTTAAAGTTTTTCCTATAAATTTAAAATCCTCAACTTTTTTTAATTGGATAGTTGCATCATCAGGAATGGCTATTTTTGAAGCGTCTTCTACTAAATCTCCATAGAAAATTTTATCTTTTGTAACTGTATTGATTATAAAATGATTTTCTGCTTTACAATCAGTTGCTACAACATTCCATTTTTTTGCAGCAGCTGAAATTAGCATCATTTTTGCAGCAGCTCCCATTTTACGCATAGGTTCTAGTCTAGTTCTTACACTTCTAGAACCATCCGTATTTTGGTTGCCATATTTTGCATCTCCTGTAGCTTGTTTTACAGCAACGTATTTCCAATCTGCTTCTAATTCATCAGCAATTGCTGATGCTAATGAGGTTCTAATTCCTTGCCCCATTTCTGAACGTGAAGCAATTAAAGTGATATTCCCGTTTTTTTCTAAATGGATGAATAAATTCGGAGCAAAAAAATCTTTATTTATTTCTGGTTGAAATTTCTTTTCTACTGTAGATGTACATCCTAAAATAATTCCAGTAGAAGCCAAACCAAAAAGCTTCATAAAATCTCTACGATTTACCTGATGAATATTGCTCATATTGCTTTATTTTTAAGTGCTACAGCTTTGTGAATTGCTTTTCTAATTCTTGTATATGTTCCACATCTACAAATATTATCAGACATTACATCATTAATATCTTTATCTGTTGGGTTTGCAACTTTATCTAACAAAGAAGTGGCTGCAATTAATTGCCCTGATTGACAATATCCACATTGTGGCACATTACCATCGTTCCAAGCTTCTCTTAAAAATTCTAAATTTTCTGAAGTACCTTCTATTGTGAAAATTTCTTTTCCAATTCCATAAGAAACAGGCATACTGCAAGATTTTGTGAGTCTGCCATCAATTAAAATAGAACATGCTCCACATTGTGCTACTCCACATCCAAATTTAGTTCCTGTAAGACCTACAATGTCTCTTATTGCCCACAATAAAGGCATATCCTCCTGTACATCAATTGTATAAGATTTTCCATTAATTGATAAAATTTTGCTCACCTGTAAAGATTTAAAAACTACAAGTTACGTAAATTTTAAAACAAAATACATACCGGATTTGGTGCATTTACTTCATCAACAAAAGTTAGTTTCCCTGTTTCAGAATTTCTTTTAAAAGAGATGATATTGTTGGTATCTTGATTAGCAACTAATAAGTATTTATTATTAGGAGTTAATGTAAAATTTCTTGGATTTGCTCCATTTACAGCCTCAAAATCAACTAATTTTAAAATTCCATTTTTAGAATTTACCTTATAAACTATAATTGAATTATGCCCCCTATTAGAAGCATACAAGAATTTCCCATCATTAGAAATATGAATATCTGCTCCTTTTGAGTATTTACTATATCCTTTTGGTAACATAGAAATTGAAGTTTCTACAACATATTTTCCTTCTTTTTCTTTTACTAAAGCAACAGAGTTATTCAATTCGTTTAAAACATATATCCATTTTTTATTTGGATGAAAAGTTAAATGTCTTGGACCTGCTCCATCAGTAAATTTTAATTTTTTCTGATTTGTGAAGGTGAATTCATTTTTTGCATCTTCTATAGTAGAAAACCATAATTCATTTGTTCCTAAATCAACAGAAATAATTTCATTTTTATTTGGATGAAACCAAGTAGAATGTGCATGAGGTGCTTTTTGTCTGTCAGTTGTTCCTTTTCCTTTATGTTGTTGAACAGACAATAAATTAGTCAATCCATTTTGATCATCAACTTTTAGATAACCAACATTTCCACCTGAATAATTGGCAACCAAAACTTGGTTTTTATCATTTACAGTGATAAAACAAGGATGTGCTCCACCAGATTTTGATTTGCTCACAAACACCAAACTATCTTTTTGAATTTTGAATGATTTTACAAATCCAGTTCCATTTTCATCAGTTTCTTCTACTGATAACAATGTTTTATTGTCTTTGGTTTTTGCTAAAAATGATGGATTATTTGCTTTTGCTACTAAACCTATTTTAGATAATTTTCCATTTTCATCAATTTGATATTTATAAATCCCTTCACTTTCTCCATTTGTGTATGTTCCTACATAAAAATGTTTTGTTTCGTTATTTTTATTTTCCACAGATTTACAAGCTATAATTAGAACTATAAGGATAAAAAAAGCGATATATTTCATTTATTTAATTTTAAAAATTGGCAATCTTAAATGTGCTTTTTCATAATGAGGAGAATTTTTATAAATAAAGTTTAATTGCATTCTTGGATTTTTCGAAAAAGTTTCATCATCATTTAATTTGTCTTCAAATTGTTTTTTTAGTTCTGTATTTTCAACTAAATACTTCTCTGCAATATCCTCAAAAACATAGGCAGAATAACCTTCTTTTTGCTGCAAAATAGTGTCGAAAAAGTTCCAATTGAAAAAAGAATCTGTAGCTTCTGATTCTAAAGTTTCTAACAAATAACGTATTCCCTTTTGATTTGTAGAAATGTATAAATCGCCCTTTTTAAAGTTGACATTTTCTGTAGATGAAGAAACTGTTGTATTGTAGTGCAAATAATGACCTTCATAAGGTAATTTTCTAGTTTTGAAATCTTTGATGTGGTTTACTATAACTGCAATTGTTGTATCTTTTTTAAATCTAGTAAACTCGATATTGTTATTTTTTAATCGATCTATAATTTTGTGCCAACCTTGTTGCAAAATATAAGCTTTTGGAATGGTTATTTCTTTGGTTACTTCGAACTCGTCATAATATTTAATTGTTTCTTCAAAAGGTTTTGTTTTATCGTAAAATAAACGTTTTCCATTGGTTATTTTGCTTTCTATCATTTCTCCTTTGTAACCTTTAAAATTTAAATCTCTATATTTTTCTTTATCAACCTTAAAATGAATTGGATATGTTTTTTTTGCTAAAATTTCTTCTGTTGCTTTTGTTCTTAAATTTTTAATAATTTCTGAATTGGTTTCTGTAAAATCGAAAGTAGAAAGCATTAATTCATAAGTTTGCTCTACTCTAATTTTATAGGGTTTTAACATATGTGTTTCTACCATTAAGCCTAGTGTATTGAACAAAGTTGTGTACCCTGTAGAATATCTTGGAGAATCGAAAAATTGAGAAAAACCAGCTTCTGGAGTTGTACCCCAAACATTTACATAAGGTGTAATATTAATGTTTTTTGCGACTAAAGAAGCTTCTAACTCTGGACGCATTTTGTCTTGTAAAAATGCTCCTAAATTTCCTCCTAATTTGTTATGTTGTGTAAATAAATGTGTTATTGCATATTGATAATCTGCTCCATTACTTACATGATTGTCTATAAATACATCAGGATTTACAGTATGGAAAATCTCTGCAAAAGTGGCAGCATTTTTTGTATCTTGTTTGATAAAATCTCTGTTTAAATCATAATTTCTGGCATTGCCTCTAAAACCATATTCTAAAGGTCCGTTTTGATTAGCTCTTGTATACGAATTTCGATTTAAAGCACCACCAACATTATATACAGGAATTACACATATTAATGAATTTTGATATTTTTTCTGCAAAGAATCATTCTGAACAATATCTCTTAACATTAACATTGAAGCATCAATTCCATCTGATTCTCCTGGATGAATTCCATTATTAATTAAAATTCTATTTTTTGTAGATTTTTTGATTTCTGATACATTATAAATTCCTTCTTTGTTATATACTACTAAATGTAAAGGCTCACCTGAATCTGTTTGCCCAAATGTGAATAATGAAATTTCATCATAGGTTTCAGACAATTTTTTATAATAGGCAATTACGTCTTTATATTCTGGTGTTTTTGTTCCTTTTGATTTCTCAAAAAGTGTAGTAAAATCTTTGGTTTCTTTTGATTTTTTATCACAAGAAATCATTAGAAAAGCTATTGATAAAAGCAGTAATATTGATTTTTTCATTTTATATTTTGTTGAAATGTCGATAATATAATCAACATAAATTATAAGATTTCTCCATAAAGTCGAAATGATATATATTTATTTTATTCTTACAGTTTTAGGTACTAATTTGGTATAATCTCCATTATTTCTAATTACATCTCTTACTATTGAAGATGAAATGTAAGAAGTACTTGCTGCTGTTAATAAAAATACAGTTTCAATTGGTGCTAAATCTCTATTGGTATGTGCAATTGCTTTTTCGAACTCAAAATCTGCAGGATTTCTTAATCCTCTTAAAATGAATTCGACATCATTTTTTTGACAAAAATCTACTGTTAATCCTTTATAAGTCACCACTTTTATTTTAGGATTATCTTTAAAACAATCTTCAATAAATTTTTTACGTTCTTCTAAACTAAACATGTATTTTTTATCTGCATTAATACCAATTGCAATGATTAATTCATCAAAAACGGTAACACCCCTTTCAATAATATCATAGTGTCCTAATGTAATCGGATCAAAAGATCCTGGGAAAATTGCTTTTTTCATTTTTGGTTGTTTAACTGTTTATACATTTAAAAGTTTAATTGTAAACAAATAAACCTTTAAACAAATCAACTTTATTTTAGAGCACTCTCAATAGCATTTCCAAATAAATCTTTTAAAGAAATACCAGCTGCTGCTGCTTGCTGTGGTAAAATACTTTCTTCTGTCATTCCTGGCACCGTATTCATTTCTAAAAAGTGAGGTTCATCATCAACAAAAATAAATTCAGATCTCGAAAAACCTCTCATATTTAACGCTTTATACACTTTTTTAGCTGTTGATTCTACCCTACTTTTTTGAGTTTCAGTAATTCTTGCTGGTGTAATCTCTTGTGATTTTCCTTCGTATTTTGCTTCGTAATCAAAAAAATCGTTTTCTGATACTATTTCTGTAATTGGCAATACTTTTATTTCGTTATTATATTCAATCACTCCCACAGAAACTTCTGTTCCATCTAAAAAAGATTCTATTAAAATTGCATCATCTTCTTTGTACGCAGTTTCAATTCCTGCTAAAACTTCATCTACACTATATGCTTTTGAAATTCCATAACTAGACCCAGCATTATTTGGCTTTATAAAACAAGGTAAACCAACTTTAGCAATGATTTTATCAGTATTAATTTTATCACCTTTATTTAAATACACAGAAATTGCAGTTTTAATTCCATATTCTTTAACAACACTTAAGGTATCTCTTTTGTTAAATGTTAATGCCATTTGATAAAAAGGTGCTGATGTATGTGGAATATTCAATAATTCTAAATAGCTCAAAATCATTCCATTTTCTCCAGGATTTCCGTGAATGGCATTAAAAATACAGTCAAAAGTGATTTTTTCATCATTCAAAACAAAAGAAAAATCATTTTTATCAATAGTATGTTCATGATTTTCATCATCTAAAACTATCCACTTTTCTTTTAAAATATGAACTCGAAAAGGATTGTATTTTTTTATATTTAGGTTCTTATAAACCACATTTCCACTTTTTATAGAAATGTCTGCTTCAGAAGAATAGCCACCCATAATTATGGCAATATTTTTTTTCATCAGTTTTAGTTAATTGTAACAAATTTATCAAAATATAAATAGAAAGTACAACGTTTAGTTTTTATATATTTGTGCCACTAACAAAAAACATTTTATGAGTATTTTTCAGTTTTTAAAAAGTAAATCTTTTTTTAAGCAAATAGCCATTGCTATTATTGGCTTTGTTTTATTTTTCTTCATTTTAAAATTTTGGTTGAATATTACCACCAATCATGATCAAAAAATTCAAGTTCCAGATTTACATAAAATTACAATTGATGAAGCTGAACGAAAATTAAAAGAACTTAATTTAGATTTTAAAGTGATTGATAGTGCAAGTTATAATCCTACGTATCCAAAAAAATCTGTTATTGAGCAAAGCCCAGAAGCAGGTGACTTTGTAAAAGAAAAACGAAAAATCTATCTGACTTTAAATCCATCAAAATATAGAGATATTACCATACCAGATTTAAATGGACGTACTAAAAGACAGGCTGAATCTGAATTACAAGCCATAGGTTTTATTATTGGCACAAACTACACTTACGTAAGAGATATTGGAAAAGACGTAGTAAGAGGTTTGAGATATAAGGGAAAAATTATAAATCCAAATGATAAATTACCTAAAAACACCATTATTGATTTGGTTTTGGGCGATGGAAAACGATGATTAGGAGTTAGAAAAAATAAAAAGTTCTCGATACAATTTTCTCATAAAATCGAAAATCACTCGAACTGACAAACTAAAACTTTAAATATTGAACTTTAAATAAAAAAAGTGCAAGAAAACAATCCGCAAGAAATAGAAAATGATGATTTGTACGAACACTACAGATTTACAGCTAGTGTAGGACAAATTCCTTTAAGAGTGGATAAATTCTTGATGAATTTTATTGAAAATGCTACAAGAAATAAAGTTCAACAAGCTGCGAAAGCTGGTAATATTTTAGTAAATGATGTCGCTGTAAAACAAAATTACAAAGTAAAACCTCATGATGTTGTACGAGTGGTTTTAGCTCATCCACCACATGAAAATTTATTGGTTGCAGAAGATATTCCTTTAGATATCGTTTACGAAGATGATACTGTTATTGTTGTAAATAAACCAGCAGGAATGGTGGTACATCCTGGTCATGGAAATTATAGTGGTACTTTAGTTAATGGATTAATTCATCACATAGAAAGCCTACCTACTAATTCTAATGAAAGACCTGGTTTAGTCCATAGAATTGATAAAGATACAAGTGGACTTTTGGTGGTTGCCAAAACTGAATTTGCAATGGCTAATTTATCTCGCCAATTTTTTGATAGAACTACAGAACGTTTATATTACGCTTTAGTTTGGGGTAATATTGAACAAGATGAAGGTAGCATTGAAGGCAATATTGGACGAAGTTTAAAAAACAGACTGCAAATGGCTGTTTTTCCTGATGGCGATTTTGGTAAACATGCAGTGACTCATTTTAAGGTTTTAGAACGTTTAACTTATGTTACTTTAGTGCAATGCAAATTGGAAACTGGAAGAACGCATCAAATTAGAGCCCATTTTAAACATATTGGTCATACACTTTTTAATGATGAACGTTATGGAGGTAATGACATTTTAAAAGGAACTACTTTTACCAAATACAAGCAGTTTGTACACAACTGTTTTAAGGTTTTACCAAGACAAGCTTTACATGCCAAAACATTAGGTTTTACACATCCAAAAACTGGAGAGTTTATGCAATTTGATTCTGAAATCCCAAAAGATATGGCAGATTGTTTAGAAAAATGGAGAACGTATTCTGAACATTCTAAAGAGGAGTTTGAATAATTTTATTCGATTTTTTCAAAACTATTTACATTTCCAAGAGACATATACTTGATTTCTCCTTTTTTATTTGCTAAAAAACCCATAATTCTTTTTCCATCAAAGCTTTTGAACACTAATGGTTTTACTTGATAAAACTTTCTTCCAAAACCAGAAAGTGTGTTATTATTGCTTTTAACAAGCTGATATTTTTTCACTTTCTTATTATTTGAACAAGTATAACATTCTGACATCCATTTGTAAGAGCCTGCAAATTTAGAAACATCTTTATATATTCTTTTGGGGTTAGGTTGTATGATATTCTTTTTACCAAAATACTCCAAAACAAGTTCCATGACTTTTTTTCTCAAACTTGTACTTTCATGATGATGCACTATATAAATTCCTAAATTAATTTCTGGAACTAAAGTTAATAATGAACTGTAACCCAACATATCTCCTCCATGATTATATACTTTTAATCTAAATTGATGCTTTTCATAAAAGCCATAAGCAAAACCAAAAACTTCAGGTTGAATAGAGAGTTGTTGTGATTGCATTTTAAGCACATTTCTTTTAGATAGAATTTGTTTCCCTTTATAATTGCCATTATTTAACAACATTTTTATATAATTTCCCATATCTGAAACTGTACTATTTATAGAAGATGCAGGAAATGTATGATACCATTCCCAAGGTTGAGGAAGATTAATTCCATTATACATTTCGTAACCTAGTGACAAATAATTTCGATCATTTTCAGGTAAATTGATACTTGTTTTTTTCATTTCTAATAAGCTCCATATGTTTTTTCGCATATAATCTTCTAAAGAAAGCCCACTTAAATCTTCAACAAGTTGACCAGCTACTGCAATTCCATAAGAGGAATATGCAGAAATAATTCCAGGTTTTCTGATTCTTACTAAATTGGAGTTCAAAAAAACAGCTAAAGGAATTTGTAAGTTTTCTTGAAAAATCCTCCTTCCTCCTATTTCATCAAAACCTGCACTATGAGTTAGTAAATGATGAAAAGTGATTGGTTCAGAAAACGTATCAGGAATTTTTACAGAAAGTAAATATTTACTAATGTCATCTGTAACTTTTATTTTCTTCCTTTCCAATTCTTGAAGTAATGCAAATGCTGTAAATGTTTTTGTAATTGAACCAATTCTAAAAATAGTAGAATCTGGATGAATATAATTTGCGTTTTGTCCAAGTGATGTGAATCCATATCCTTTTTTAAGTAAAGTTTTATTATTCTTAACAATTATGAATGAAGCTCCTGGAATATGCTCACTCTTCATTGTTTTATTAATAAGAGAATCTAATCTATGCTCTAATTTCTCAATAGAATTATCTCTATTTTGTGCAGAAAAAATTATTGTATTTAAAGACAATAGTACCCAAAAATATTTTTTCATTTTTTTAAAATTTTAACAAAGATGAAAATTTTGAAATTGCTTCTATTGTAAAATATTGCACTATACTGATAGAAAAGCGTTTTGAAATTCTAAAGGGTTTACTCCAATAAATCTTTTAAAGTTTTTATAGAAATGAGAATTATCGTAAAAACCACAATCAATGGCAACATCAAAAATTGAATTCCCTTTTTTGAGCATTTCTTTACTCATTTCAATTTTTTTAAGAAGCACAAAATTATTTGGAGTTAAACCAGTTTCTTGTTTAAAGAGTCTTATAAATTTATATTTATTTACACCAAATTGTGAAGCTACATCATCTAATCTAAAATCATCAAAAGTTATATTATTTATTAAATTCTGATACAAATTACTCTTCTTATAAGGTTTTTTCTCTACATCTGAATTTCTAGAAATTAACCGTTTTAACGCTAATTTTAATCGACTTTCAAAAGAAAAATCCATTTTATTAAAATTTGAA
>NZ_MSCN01000001.1:1119979-1364283 GCF_002954685.1 Polaribacter porphyrae
AAAAAATACAATTCTTTAAAAACATCTTGATTATAAATAACTTTTTCATTAAAAAATAAATCTTGGTTGTTATTTAATTTTATCATTAAATCTGATGAAATATAAAATGTAAAAAAAGAGTTTCCAACAATTGAATCGCAAGGAGTTGCATGCACTTCATCCGCATTTGTAATACAGATTGTTCCAACAGGAGCTTGTAATATCTTATCCTCCAACCTTGTTTTAAAAGTGTTTTTTAAGATTAATGAAATATTGTAAGTTGAGTGAGAATGGGGAGGAAAATCAGTAGTACATGATTTTGCATACAGTATTTCTAGTCCATCTAAAAATGAAGTTTGGTAATATTTATTAAGGTTTTTATTATTTTTCAAATCCATTCACATTCAAAAAAAATTATTTTTCTAAATACCTTATTAGAATTTTTCTAAAATAAATAGAAAAATATAGTTGATATGTTAATGACTCTTCTTTTTTAATGAAGTTGCAAAATTTTTTAGAAAAGTAGAGAAAATATTCTGAAAACTCTAAAGAAGAAATTGTGTGAGAAATTATATTTATTAACAACAAAAATTGACAAGTCTTAAAAAAGATATTTTAAATAAGATTTCATTTTCTTACTTCTTCTAGAAGCTCTTTGTCAAGTTTTATATTTTTATCAGAAGTATGTAATACAGAAATATCTCCTGTAGACTCTAAAACTACAGCTTCTACTTGCTTAAAATTTAACACATTAGCTTCTCTTAACTTTGCAATTAGTTGCGATTTTTCTATTCTCCCTTTTTTTAAATTGTCATATAAAATTTGATCCTTATCCATAAGCAATAGTGGTTTATTTGATAATAAAGAACTTATAGCCGAAGATTTTTTCTGAAGAAAGGAGAATAAAAATGTTAAACCTAACAGACTAGCAATTGCTATTGCTCCATGTACGAGTGTAGTAGATGATGTAAGTATAGATGAAATAATACTTCCTATAGCAATTGTAAAAGCAAAATCATAAGCCGTAAATTTTGCAAAAGATCTTAACCCAATTATCCTAGTATATATAATTATTATTAAAAAAATTAAAAAACTAGCAAAGATAGTTTCTAATAATGGGTCATCTATTTTATAAATCCATTCCATATTTCTGTTTTAATTGCTAAATTAACTATTAAAAAAATGAAGTACAAAATTCGCTAACTTAAAATAATGAATTATATTAAAAATAGTTAAAACATCAATCTAAAACTGTAGTACAATTCGTATTTTTTTAATTCATCAATTAAATAATAACGATGATAAAATCCATTTAAAACAATTATCTTTTTGTTTGGGTTTAATTTTATATGATTTAAAATATTTTGAGCCATAGCTTTATTTCTTGTATCCCAATAACTTTCATGAAACGGAATAAAATCGAAATACTTTTTTAATTCTTTTCTGTTTCTTGCAATTTTTGGTATCTTATTGTAAATATAGTTTTGTCTTTTTCTTAAAATACTATCCGTTTTTAAATTATTAATCTTGTTTATAGTTGGATTATTATCTATTGTAACTAGTGATTTATTGATTACTAAAAAACTATCTATTACTGCAGTTTCCTCCTCATTTAGTAATTTGTTACTATACAATTTAAGTACACCATTAATCATATTTTTTGAATTTTTCCTTAATTTATATTTGCGATGATATTTATCTCTAATTTCCCATTCATAAGGTAATACTTTACAATCTAGATTCTTATCGAGATATTTTAAAACTACTGCGCTTTCTATTTTTTTTTCTTTCTTAAAAGCATTCATCAATTGAGCAATAAAATCTGTTCTTTTTACCATTCTTTTTACAGTACTTTCTATACCTTCATATAAAATAATATCTGGAGAAATACTATCAATTCTATTGTAAAAATGATGCCTTTTCAATTTTTCTGTTTCAAAATGTAGCGTTCCTAAAATATAAACTTCTGTTTTGTTTTGTTGATCTATATTTTTATTTTCTTGAGTTTCATATTTTACATCATCAATAAAATTATTTAGTTGGATGTTATATTTAACTATTGCTAATAAGCTCATTGTGAAAGGAATTAATAAAAAACCTAATAGTATTTTTTTCATATTCTTCATAAATTTTGATTGTATATTCTCTATTAAAGTAGTTAATGTACAAATGCAAGTAAACTTATAGCAACCGGTTTTTTCTTTTTAGATTTTAGTTCAGTCCAATTTCCTTGGCTATTATCTCTATAAAACGTTGGATAGTTTTTACCTCTAGATTTTGCATTTGCTAAAAACGTTAAAGCTCCATTTTGCAGTTTTTTATGATTTTCTATGGCGATTGAAAAATCAGAATCTAAATCAATATTGTATTTTTTTAAATTGATGACAGGAAAATTTAGAGCCTCTTCTTTTGATAAATAAACATAAATTGGTTGTGTAAGAATGTTGGTTATTTTTTCATTTTTGATTGCATAAATGTTCAATCTAAATTCTAAATTATCAAGATTAACTTTTGCAAAATTTATTTGAATACTATCTAATTTTATAACTTTTTTGTTTTTGAATCGGGTACCAATTTCATGAAATAGATTCTTTTGAGGAAAAGGCACTTGCCCACTTACTTTTTTATAAAAAGGTATTGGATAACAATACTTCTTTTTTAAACCCAACTGAAAGGGTTCTCGTTTTTTATTACTAATTATGATTTCTTTTAATTGAACAATTTCTTCTTCTAAAAAAACAATTTTTGGAAATTCATTGTTTTTTAATTCTATAATACTATAATTTCTAGTTTTATAGCCAATTGCAGAAATTTTTAAAGTATCAATATCTAAAAAATTTTTGAGTATTATTTTAAAAAAACCTAAAGAATCTGATACTGTACCTATATCTTTACCAGGAATACCAATATTTACATATTCAATAGGAAGTTTGGTAATAGCATTTTTTATTTGACTAGTAATATGCTGTCCTAAAACTAAAAAACAAGTATTAAAAAAAAGAAATACTGCTACTAAAGTTTTCCTATTTGTTATTCTATAATAGCCTTTTATTTTCTCCATCTGTTTCTAATTTGTAAATTACAAATGAAAGTGAAAAATACTTTATAATCAGGTTTTTTATAACGCCAATTTTACGTCAATTCCCTTTTTTAAAGCTAAACTAGCTGAAGTGGAGTGTTTAAAAAATCGAAATTATTTCTTTTTAATTTTCTAGCTGTATAAAAAACAACCACCACATTAAATGCATACATCGCAAATAAAACATATAAAATTATAGCTGAATTTGGGAAAAATTTTCTTGAAATAAAAGGTGAAACACAAAGCGAAAAACAGAGTATTATTGACCAGATAATTTGAAAATTTACAACACGCTTTCCTATTTCATTTACAAATTCAGATTTATGGTGTTTTCTCCAAAGAATTATTGGAAAAATAATATTTCCAAAAGGAATTCCTAAAAAAGTTAGAATTGATAAATTGATAAATTTAATAGTGGTTATTTCTGACTCTTTTGTAGACTGATTACTAATAAATTGATTTTGTAAAAACACAGGCTTCATATTAAAAGCTTCAGAAAGCACTTTTAAAGAATGCCCTTTTGGTTCTTTATTGGTTGCTTCTAAACGTTGAATTGTTCTTAAAGATAAACCCGTTTTTTTCGCTAATGCTGCTTGTGTAAAACCAGATTTTTCTCTTATGTTTTTTATGATGCTCATCATTTATAAAACGGTATTTTAAATTCTAAAAATAGTGTTTTCTTTCATTTTGAGGTTTTTATAAATTAATCGATAATCTGAAAAGTTTTTATAAATCGTTTTTGCACCAATATTGTTTAGTTTATTATTTTTCGAATTATCTATTCCAATAAATTCAATTCCTAATTTTTTACAGGTTTTATAATCCCAAATTCCATCTCCAAAATAAATGACTTTGTTAATTTTATGTTTATGTTTTTGATTTAATTTGTGAATAACGTCTGACACAATATCTTCTCTTGTTTTAAAATGATTGCTATTTGAAAAAGCAAAGTCTAATGCGTTTATCCCAATAGATTTCAACTTTAGAACTGCAGATTTTTCCCAACCTCCAGTTGCAATTCCAATTTCTAAATTGGATTTGGATTTGGATTTTAAATACTCAATAAAGTTTAAAGCACCTTTTATTTCTTTAAACTGATTTTTATTTGTATTCAATTCATATTGTAAAAGCGTTACAAATTCAGAAATCATTTTTTGATATTCGATAACTGTTGGAATTCTGTTTTTATGCTTTAAAATTAATTCCTCTGTTATTCCCCAATCTGTTACATTAATAAATTCTGACCAATTTTGATTTGAAATATCAATACCAAATACATTTTTAAAAGCTTTTATAAAACATTTATCATCAACTTTAATGGTATCTGTTAATGTTCCATCAATATCAAAAATTATTGCTGTCATTCAGTTTTTAGTAATGTTTTATTTCTTCAAGAACAGATTCTCCTTTAGAATAATCATCACAAGTCCATTCCCATTCTTCATTTAAAATCAACTTTCCATCTTTCATTTCAACAATAGTTTTACATTTTCCTGTCTTAAAATCGCCATTATTATTCTGATGTTGGTATGTAAAAACTAGATTGTCTTTTTCAATACTACCAGAAAGTGTTCCAAATAGAATTTCTCCACCTTCATAAGTTGCCCAAATTACAGTTCCTTTTTGTCGATAATGAAACACAGTGGTTGCACTTACTTCTCCATTATCTGAACTGGAAACAGATTTGAATTTTTTGCCATTTAGATTTAGTTGCTTCTTTTCAAAAGGCTGATTTTCTCTATCTCCGTTTGTTGTAGGTTGTGAAATGACGAGAAACTCTAAATTTGTAGCTGTTTCATTTTTAATTTGATGAATAACTTGAGGATAAATATGCAATCCTTCCCCTTTATTAACTTGTAATATTTTATTTTCTATTTCAAAAGTTGCTGTTCCATTCAATATATAAAAATATTGTTCAGAGAAATTATGATAATGTTTTTGTTCAGAAGTATAAGCGGGCATTAGTTCTTCAATAACACTTAAATTTTCTGATTTAACCAAATGCCAACCACTACAATTATTTCTCCAATAATAATGTTCACTATTTTCTTTTGATTTCTTCATTTCGGATATTTTCATAAGTATAAAGGCTATGCTATTTTGTTAATAATTAGCTTTCCAAGCTTGTTTAACTATATTTTTTAATAAATCAATATAGTCCCAACCTATTTTTTTCGAAGCCAATAAAGAAAGGCTATCTTGATTCTGTCTATGTGGTCTTGAAGGTCCAGTCATATTCGGTTTCATATTCAAATCAAATAAAAAGTAATTTCCATTGTCGTTTGCACGACAATCTATACGAATTGGTACTTTAATTTTTAATAATTCGCCAGCCTTTTCACAATTTCTATACACTTCAATTATTTTTTTTGTGTTTAATTCGTCATTTTCAAGTACCAAACTATTTTTCATTACAGCTATAATTCCATTATAAGGCGCAATTCCATTTTTATGGTTAAACCTCTTTACAGCAGGAAGACACCAAGGCTTTTTATAAACCCTCTCTTGATTATCTATTAGATAATTACCAGATGGCATTACAGTAACCGCTATTTCTTGACCACTTAAAAACTCTTCAACATATACTTTATTTCCATATATTTTATTCGCAAATACTGTTTTAAGTTTGTCGTCCAATTCTTTTTTATTTTCAACTAATAAAACACCTTGACTACCTCTTCCTCTTATTGGCTTAACTACTAATGGATAGTCTATATCTAATATATAATCAGTTAAATTTTCGACTGAAATCAATTTTGTTTTAGGAATAGGAATATCATTTTTTCTCAAAAATTCGTTCGTAGCATATTTATCATCGTAAATACCTACTTGACTTGGTATTTGTCCGACAAATTTTAAATCACGATCAAAGAAGTTTTCTACTTCGTGTTTTTTGTATAAAACCGTATTTAACCAAAACGTGTTAGCTCCTTTATTTAATGCGTTTTGAATTCCTTTTTTTGTATCTGGAAATACCCAATCTAAATCTGTTTTGATATTCGGATTACTGATTGGCGTAACAATTGAGATGCCTTTTTTTTCTAACTCAAAAGCAATATCTGCTCCGCTATCAGAATATCCACCTGGTTTCATAGGTTTTTGAATTCCATTTTGGATTGGTGGAAGTTTTGCTTGATATAAAATTGCTAATGTTTGCACAATCTTTTTGCTGGTTAAAACTTGTTTAAATTTATGATTGATTTATATTAAATATCCTCTATTATGGAATTTATAAGCTAGTTAAAAGTAAAATTATTCTTGCGTTTCTAAATTGACTGAAATTATAGGAAAAACGGTGTTAACTAATTTTTCACCAACTCTATTTGAATGATCACCATCATACCAATCCATTGAATAGGGAATATTGTTTGAGAATAATAATTCTGTAAAACGCTTTGTCCCATTTACAATAGAACGACTGTCTTTATTGCCACAATTAATTGCAATGAGTTTATATGCTTTTAATGCTTCTTTATTTTGTTTAATTTTTAAATCAAATTCTGCAAAACCATTAATCCATTCATCATATACTTCTTGATTTACAACATATTTTCCTTTTTTATTTCTTATATAGGGTAACTTCATTTTAAGCGGTTTTGTGAGATTTGGAGAAAATGCCATTCCATAAGCTAAAGTCCACAAAAGAGTATGCTTATTTTTAAAAGTATCCAGAATTCTCATAATTTCACTTTGGAAATTCTTGTCTTTTACATTCAATAATTTATCTGATAAAAACTCTAGTTGGTTTAAAGTAGAATTATTAGAAAACATTTGAGACATGTATGTTTCAGCATTTGATCCAATTGCTGGACTCATTAAATAAACTAAAGTATATTTATCTGAATGTTTCATACTAATGTTAGCAGCACCTGCAGCCCCCATAGAATGTCCCATTATTCCTCTAGCTTCTCTTTTAGGAATGCTTCTGAAATTTTTATCAATGAATTGAATTACATCCTTTGTTACAAAATCTTCCCATTTTCCTGTTACTTTTGAATTTGTATACATAGTTCCTAAAAAAACATTGTATCCACTAATATCCACTACAATCATTTCTTTCAATAACCCTTTTTTGTAAGAATCATTTAAAGCTTCTGTAGCTGGATATTGACCAGGATAAACTGTATAACCACTTAAATTATATACTACAGGATATTTTTTGTTACTTTTTTCATAAGATGGTGGAAGACTAATTCCAACTTTGTATGTATTATGGGGATCAATAAGCGCATCTTTTAATGAGGGAGATGGAATATCGATTAACTTAAAATTAAAGGTTGTTGATTGAGAATTGGTTCTCATTGTTAATATTATAAAAACGGATACTATCAATATTGCTTTTAAGTTTTTACCAGATTTTCCAATTGAAAAATTAGACATATCAATCATAATTAGTTTACATTTTTTATTCCTTTATTCAGTTCATACCTATTTACTTCTTGATAAAAGTTTATAAAACCGGGTTTAGTTTCATAAGTTCTCACAAATTCAAACCCATATTTCAACATTATTTTATTGGGAGCAATATTTTTAGAATAGGGTTCGCAAATCAATTTTTGAAGTTTAAAATTTTTGAAATAATAAGGAATCGTTTTTCTTAAAAAATTTAATCCGAGTCCTTTTTTTCTTGTATTAGTTTTCCAAAGATGTAAATGCATTGTGGCCAATTTTCCATATTCAATATTGTTGATATTTGAATGACCAACTGCTTTATTATCTAGCAACCAAATTATATAATAAAATTCTTTTGCTTTGTATGGTTTTCGGTATTCAATTTCGAGTTTATTAATCCAATCTTCTCTATTTGGTAGCTTACTTTTATCTGCTCCCATTCCTAATAAAAATTTAGTATCTGCAAAAACAAAATAGTCTACTATTTTCTTTATATCATTTAATTGCATTTCTCTTACAGTCAAATTCATTTCTTGTCTTTTTAGATCAACTTGTCTTCCGTCTTTTTATTACTCTTTCAATTATTATTTTTTGAAATGCAACTTCATTCCTTCGTGAGTTGATTTAAAGCCCAAATTTTCATAAAATTTTATTGCTTCTGGTCTTTTTTTATCAGTAGTGAGTTGTAATAAATGTGCATCTCTTTCTTGTGCTCTATTAATTGCCCAATTCATCATTTTTTTTCCTAGTCCAATATTTCTTTGGTCTTTTCTTATTCTTACTGCTTCAATTTGTGCTCTTATTCCACCAAGATATGTTAAGTATTGAATAAATGATAATTGAAGTGTACCTATTACTTCAAATTCATCATTTTCAACTACGATTAATTCTTGGTTCTTATCAGCATTAATATTCTCAAAAGCTTTTAGATATTCAGTGGGTAATGGAATTTGAAAATTTTCTCTGGTTTTTCCAAGTTCATCATCAGCAATCATTGCTACAATTGCTGAAATATCATTTTTTGTTGCTTTTCTAAATTTCATTTTTTTGCTTTTTTGATGCTGTACTTATTAATATTTTACTTAATTTATTTAAGGTTAAATCTAACTTTTCGATTTCCATATAACCAAAACCCAATCGAAAATAACGTTTAGATGCTCCAAACCATTCTCCAACTGCAATTTGAATTTCAGCTTTTTTTGAAGTCGAATAAAACTCATCAATATTGCTCTTTGTAAAACGTTCTTCATTTAACTTGATGCAACAAAGAGCACCTGCTTTAGGTTCAATCCAGTTGATAAATTGATTGTTTTGTTCTACCCATTTTTTAGTGATTTCTAATCCTTTAATAGAATGAATTCTTCTGCTTTTAAAAATTTCATCTTCTTTTTCAAGAACTTTTGATGCTACAAATTCATCTAATACGGAATTAGAAATTACTGTATCCATTTTAGCAATTTTAACTTGTTCAATAAAATTTTCATTATTGGATTGCAACCAGCCAATTCTCAATCCAGGTGTTCCATGACATTTTGATAAAGACGATATAGTGATAATATTATCTCTTAAACCTGCATAAGTAGGAATTATAGTATTATTTCCATAAGTTGCTTCTCGATAAGTTTCATCAATCATCAATTTACAATTTAGATATTGCTCATTTAAGCGATTTGAAATTTTTAATATTTCACTTTTACTATGTATTGTTCCTGTTGGATTCAAAGGTGAAACCAAAATAATTAATCTTGTTTTTTCTGTAATTAAATCAAATAACTTATTTACATCTATTTGATATTCCTCTTCAAAAGACAACTTAATCACTACTTTTTTAAAACCTAAACTTTCAATTAAATCTAATGTTGGTGGAAAGTTTGGCTGTACAGTAATTATTTCATCATTTTTCTCACACAAACATAACATTGATAAGAAAATTCCAAAAACAGCTCCATTTGTGATTACTATTTGGCTTTTATCTACATGTAATTTCTCTCCAATTTTTTGTCGTAAGTTTTCATTTCCTTGAGATGTTCCATATTCTAATTTTAGATTTTTTAGTTCATTAGAAAAATTATCATCCCAAATTTCTTTGAGAATTAAATCCTTGTTGGTACTTTCTGCAAGATTGAACTCCAATCTTTCATCTAAAAGTGTAATAATATCATTATTTGGAAATTTCATTTTTTTTAGTTGATAAAAAATAAGTTTATAATAAATATTGATGTTTTACAAATTATTGTATTCCATTTTTGTATCTAATAATTCTTTCAGCATTTTTGCTTTACGAATCATATAATTATCAATAAGATGTATACCCAATTTATTCTTTTTAAAATGAATACTGATATTTGATTTTTTTCCAGATTCAGCATCTGGAAAAAATGGGACTCCATTACATATCCAAGTAAGAACTATTAAAAATTTTGCAAGTTTAGGAAACCAGAGTTTATTTAAATCAGTTGATTGTATATTATTATAAGCATAAAATCCAGAATTTTGTTTTGTTTGCTCATCTATTAACTTAAATCCGTCATTAAAAAGTTGTAATTCTATTCTTGGATTTTTGTTCAATATAATATTCTCATTCATCTCATTTATATTAATTGTGAATATTTAATTCATAAATACAGGCATTATCTCAAAAATAGTATTTATTTGGTCTATTGTAACAATCCAGAACAAACACAATGTGTAGTCCAGAATTGTTTTTAACTCTTTTTAATCTTCTGTAATTACTACAAATTCCTCTTTTTTAGTATCCAAAATCAACATACTTTCATTAAAAGGTTGATTCCCTAACCAACCTCCAATTCTTGTAAATGGTGTTACTAATGGCTGAGTTATAGTATACATATCTACATAACTAACTCTTTTTAATGTTAAAGTTGCACTACCAACTGTAAATAAATGATCTGTGTATTTACTTCGTATTGGTATTTTATCATCCCAACTTTTAGCATCGTATTTTATTTCTTCAGTTTTTGCATTAGAATACTTTTCAAATCTACTTTTTATCGTAATTAATCCAAATGCGCTACAACCAGAATCATATAAAAACTCATAATCTTTATGATCGACTTTAACTGGTAGCATAATTTTTCTGCCAGTAAAATCAAATTTTTTAAAATCAGGTAAAGATTTCATCCAATTAGGCTTTTTATCAAAAAGTTGAATTTTCTGATTTTTAAAATCGATTGAGGTAATTTTATTCTCTAAAAAATCGCTTCCAATTGTTCCAATTCCTATTCTTTTGAGAGTATCATTTTTATCAAAATTATGTCCATAGTTTTTTAAAATTGGAATCATTGTAGCCTCGATATGATTTACACCTAAAATGAAATTTAAGTTTTTAACACAACGTACTTTACCATTTACAACTTCTTTAATATCTAATCCTATTTTACGTAAAGATTTCAAATCATTTTCATAAATATATGAATTGGGTGCTCCAGTATCAAACTGCATATAAAACTGATGTTTTATGCCTTCAATTTTTAAAGGAATTGTCATTGCTGCTTGTGGCTCTGCATAATCTCCAGAGCCAGTAGAATTTGCTGCCCAGTTAAAATGAATTGGTTTATCTTCAAAAGTATATTTTAAATAGTTTGGCTTTTCTTTGAATAGCGCATTGTTAAATTTCCAGATTCCAACAGAAGCTCCAATAAGTAATAATCCAAAAAGAATCAGTAAAATGTAACCTATTTTTTTCTTCATTTATAAGTATTTAATTTTTACAAATAAAAAAGAAAACTACATACAAATTAGTTTTTTTGTAACGTCAATTTTACGACAATTATAAAATTATAGCATTAAATAAAACGAAGTGGAATATTTAGAAAATTAAAATTTTTTGCCCTGTAATTTTATAGTAATACTACAAACAACACCAACATTAATAACATAAGCTAAAAACAGAACGACTAAAATAATTGGATAATTAGGAAACAGTTTACGAGATATAAATGGAGAAATACACAATAAAAATGAAAGCAATACTGACCATATAATTTGAAAATTCACAATTTTTCTTCCTATTTTTATCTACATGTTTAGATTTTTTATTTTTTATAATGCTCATTCTTAAGTTTCTGATTTTTTGTGTAAACTATTTTCTCAAAATCTTTTCCACTTTTCTTCCTCTCGCCAATTCATCTATTACTTTATCTAAATAACGTGCTTTTTTTGTTAACTCATTATCTATCTCTTCTATTCTATAACCACAAATAACACCTTTTATTAAATGTGCATTTGGGTGTAAAGTAGCTCTATCAAAAAACTCTTTAAAGGTTATTTTTTCATCAATAATTTGCTGAATATCTTTTTCAGTAAATCCTGTTAGCCATTCTATAACTTGATACAATTCTTCAAGAGTCCTTCCTTTTTTCTCTATTTTATTCACGTAATGTGGCCAAACTGAAAAGAATTTCATATTAGCAATTCGTTCATTGTGTTTTTCGGTTGTTTTCATTATTGATAAATTTCTCCTAATTTAAAAAAAATATCGAACTCTATTTAACAACAGCCAGATTTTGGATCACAACAAGAATTTACAGCTTGAGCAACTTTTATAATCGGTTTTGGAATTCCACATTCTTCCAAAGCCAAACAAGCAGTAACTTTTGGAGTTAATATAAAATTAGTGCCATCAAAATCTAAATTGTATTTTCCAATAGTTTCTTCTCCTTGATATTCTACTTCTATTTCTAAATCATCAAATTGAAACATCTTTTCAGAAATCTCTATAATTTTTAATAATTTTTCAGGATGTAGTCTATGATTGTAGTCTCTTTCTTTCCATAATTGAAAATTAATCACAGTTTCGTTTCTTACTTTACCTCCACAATCAATAAAATCTTTGGTTACTTTACCAACTTCTGTAACATGAAAATGAGCAGGAACTAATTTTCCATTGGGTAATTGAAATGCAATGGTTTCTAAATTTTGTAGGTGATTTTTTATTTCTGATAGTTTCATAATATTCTAATTAACAACAATTATCTGTTGTATTTTTATTCAAAAATTTGTTTAACATAGATTTAATAGTATCCCAATTTTCTTGGTTTATACAATAGCAAACACTTGTACCTTCTATCGTTCCTTTTATAATACCAACTTTTTTAAGCTCTTTTAAGTGTTGTGAAATTGTGGGCTGTGCCAATCCAATTTGTTTTACTAAATCTCCACAAACACAAGATTTTAATCTTATGAGGTAATCTAATATTGCTATCCTTGCAGGATGTCCCAAAACTTTTGCTATTAAAGCAATCTGGTTTTGTTCTTTGGTAAATATTTCTGATTTGGTTAATCCCACTATTTAATCTATTTATTGCAATATTACGATAAAAGGATTGGATAAAAAAGAAATTGATTATTTTTTATTTAAATCGAACATATAGCCAACAGAAAAGTTAAAGAACCCTGTAGTACTTAAATCGGTTTCATTGGGTAAAGCCTTTGGTAAATTCAAGTTATAACCTAGTTCAAAATCCCAAGAATTAGTAGAAAGTGAAATAGGAATAGAAAGTTGTGTATTTAACAAATCAAAAACATCTTGGGTAAAAACTCTCAATTGTGGACCAGTTGGAGTTCTAACTGGTCTAACAAATGTTATATTTTGATCTGCAATTACAAAACTTATATTTGGTCTTAATCTTAAGGCTAAATTAGATGTTCTTTTTAAGTTGATACTTGCAAAACTGTTAGATACAATTTGATATGACTCATCACTACCAAACAAATATGAGAAAGCTAATGTTGTGCCAAGTGTTCTTTTTTTGTTTCTCACTCCTAAATTAAGGTCTATTGAATTTGTAAAATCATCAAATTCATCTGAATAGAAAAATTTGGTATAACCAAGATTATATACAAAGGAATTATTTTTACCAAACGTATTAAAATACCCTAAAGAAACACTAGTAAAATCCCAAGCAGGTGCAAATTCTTGATAATAAATTCCTGAAATACTAGCATTAAAACCTGAAGAATGATAGTAACTTACTTGAGGGATAATGTTAAATTGATTTATACCAGAATCTCTACCAGAGAAAAAAGTATTACTACTATAAGCAACTGACGTATATAAAAAATTATAAGAAAAACCACCTTCTATCAGTTCGTCTATAAATTGTTTATCATCAAAAAAAAGTTCGTCTATTAACCCATCTATATCTTCTAAATTGTCAGTAGAATTATCTTGTGCATAAGAACAAAAAGAGGTTGCTATTGTAACCAATAGCAACCCAAAAACTTTTATTATTGTTTTAATTCTTTGATGAAGTTGTACCATAAACAATAGTTAGTTTCCTCTATTTCTCACTTTTTTATCTTTACTATTGTTTACTCTTGGTCCATCTTTCAATTCTCCTCTATCTTTAGAGTTTCTTATTTTATCTATGCGTTCTTTCAACATTTTTCGTTGCTCTCCTGTTAAGGTTTTTCTAAAGTTTTCTCTAGTTTTTCGTAAACGAATTTGTTGATTCTGCACCATACTTTTTTGAGTTTTAGAAAAAGTAGCAACCAAACGTTTTCTAATTTCAGATTTTGATATGGTTTTATCTCTTAAAATAGTTAACTGTTCTTTTGTTAGTGATTTTTTAAACGCTTCACGATTTGCTTTAATCACTTCTCGTTCTTTCTGTAACAAATCTCTCTGCTTTTGAGTCAACTCTTTTTTTATAAGGCTGTAATTAGAATCTTGAGCAAAAACTTTTGTATTCAATAGCATCAAACTTATAAATGAGAAAGTTAATATGATATTTTTGATGTTCATTTTTGTTGTTTTTTATGCTGCAAAATCTAAAGTACAAATTTATAAATTAATCTCGACAACTATCTTTTGCTGCTTCATATTCTGTTTCATCATTAACAGTAGCTGTAGTTCCATCTCTATATTCGACATCAACTGGAAAATTCAAAGCACCTTTTTCAGTTGCATCTGGATTTGCTTTATGCCATTCTCTCAATAATTTAAAACCAGCTCTTTCTGTCACCTCAATTGTAGAGGCATCTGGCATTGTAAATGTTACTGGCAATACTAACTTAAAACACTTTCTTTTATCTTTACTTCTCTTACAAGAATTTTTTATAGTTTTTAACTCATCTATATCTATTAAAGTTTGTGTTGAGCCATCTTCTTTCAAAGTTACATCAACAGGAAAAACTAATTCTGGACGCTCATCTGCATCTGGGTTTGCTTCATACCAGTCTTTAATTAAAGACCAATCATCTTTACTATTTAATGTAATACTAGAATCATCTGGCATTATAAAATCGATAGGGAAAACAAATTCAAAACATTTGTTTCTTTTTCTTTTTCTTTTTTCATCAGTATCGTTTAATTGTCTTCCTTCTAATGAAAAGAATACATCACTTTTTTCTTCTTCTCTAGACTCATTAAAAGTATCTACAGATACTTTAAAACCTAATCCGTTAGCTAATTGCACTGTTTCTACAAAACTATCTGCTAAATCACCATTTAAGGTTGATGCTGTTGCTACTGGTAAGCTTGTTGCATCTACTTCAGTTTTAGATGCACTTTCAATTTTTTCTATTAAAACTGTATCGTCGTTTACTTCTATACCTTCATTATCTGAACAAGATGTAAATAATAATGCTGATAAAATAAATGCAGAAATTGTAAAAAACAGAATACTCGACTTTAAAATGTTTTCTTTTTGAATTGAAGTTTTCATAATTGGTATTTTTTAATTAATAATTGTTTCTGTTTATTTAGAACCCCAATTTTTTAAATAGTTTAAAAAAAAATTATTTTTTTTATAAAATTACTGTTTCAATCAGCTCTTCATTAATATAATTATCTAATAATGAGTCTTCTACAATCAATGAATTTAAAATTAAATTATCTAATTTTTGTTCTTTTAATTCTGCTTTTACTACAATTTCATTAAACAAAGTAGTGTCTGTAAATGCATCCAAATCATTATCATCTACTAATAATGATTCTATTAAAATATCATCTTCAAAGGCTAAAGATTCTATTTTCAAATTATTAAAATCCTCTTTAGTATCGAAATTTTGTAGCCAAACTGTTAAACTTAATATGAAAACCAAAGAGGCTGCTGCTATATATTTGAATTGAGGACGCATATAAAAAACCAATTGTTTTTTAGGTTGCTCCTCTTCTACTCTTGCTTCTTCTTTTATTTTATCTAAAATTGAGATTTTCGATTTCGCAAAATAGTCTTCAGGAATTCCTGTTCCTAAATAATCTTTATGATGTTTAGAAATATCACTTTTAAAACCTTCTTTTAGAAAGCTTTTTTTGTTGTTATTTTCTGTTGATTTTTTCATAATTTAATAGTTAGACCCAGCTTTTTGTGAATAGTTTGGTTTTACATTAATATTTTTTTCTCTATAATTTTTACACAAGTATAATAGGTAGATTTTAATGTGCTTTCTGATACATTTAAAATTTCTGAAATTTGCCTGAAACTTAAATCGTCAAAATATTTCATTTGAAAGATTTGTTTTTGCTTTTCCTTAAATCCATCAATTATTATATTCAGTTTTTTTTGAATTTCATCACCATCGAAATATTCGTCTTCAAATAAAACTTCTAAATTCGATTCTGAAACTTCATCAATATTATTATAACTTTTTTTATTATTTTTTTCTAAAAAACGAATAGATTCATTGTAGGCAATTCTATACATCCAAGTATGTAAAGAACTCTTTTCCTGAAAATTAGCAATACTTTTATAAATTCTGATAAACGTATTTTGCAATACATCATCAGCATTTTCATGTGTATGTACAATCTTTCTGATATGCCAATACAAGCGTTCTTGATAAACGTCAAGCAACTCACTAAAAGCGGAATCTTTTAGTGCAGGATTTTGTAACTTTTTTACAAGTTCAGTGTCTTTACTCAAAAATTATATTGTTAATTTTTATGTTTTGATGAAAGTATAAAATAATTTTGATTTAAAAGAATTCTATAAATTTTATAAATAAGTTTATCAATTTTAAGTGATAAGAATCATTGAAAAAATTTATAATCATTCGTATTTTTACAGTTAAAACTAAACGTTTTAATAATTACATCTTGTAAAAATATGAAAATCATTATATCTCCAGCAAAATCGTTAGATTTTGAAAGTAAAGTACCTACAAGTTTGCACACACAACCTCGTTTTTTAGCACAATCTGAAAAACTGAATAAAAAATTAAAAACAATTTCGAAAAAGAAATTATCAGATTTAATGTCGATTTCTGATGATTTAGCAAGATTGAATTATAAAAGAAACCAAGAATGGGAAACTCCATTTACTCTAGAAAATGCTAAACAAGCTATTTATGCGTTTACTGGTGCTGTTTTTCAAGGTATTGACGTAAATTCTTTAGAAGAGGAAAAAATTCCATTATTACAAGAACGTTTGCGAATTTTATCAGGATTGTATGGATTGTTAAAACCTTTGGATTTAATTCAACCTTACAGATTAGAAATGGGAACACGCATAAAAGTGGGTAGAAGAGATAATTTGTATAAATTTTGGGATACAGATTTAGCAAAATCTTTAAATGAAGAACTAGAAGAAGATGAATTACTAATCAATTTAGCAAGTTCAGAATATTTTAAAGCCTTACCAAAAAAAGTGTTGAAAGTGCCAATGATTACTCCTGTTTTTAAAGATTTTAAAAATGGACAGTACAAAACCATAATGACTTATGCTAAAATGGCTCGTGGTTTTATGGTACGTTATATTATTGATAACAACGTAAAAACTTTAGAAGAATTAAAGGGATTTGATGTTGAAGGTTATGGTTTTTCTGAAGAAATGTCTGAAGGGAATGAGTTGGTTTTTACACGTTAACAATCTGCCAAACCAACATGAATCGCTAAACCACCTTCAGAAGTTTCTTTGTAATTTTTGTGCATATCTTTTGCAGTTTCCCACATCGTGTCAATTACCTTATCTAAAGGTACTTTTACATCTTTAGGGTCTGTATCTAAAGCCATTTCTGCTGCATTAATTGCTTTTATAGCTCCCATAGAATTGCGCTCAATACAAGGCACTTGTACCAAACCTCCAATAGGATCACAAGTTAAACCCAAATGATGTTCCATAGCTATTTCTGCTGCCACCAAACATTGTGCTGGAGTGCCTCCTAACAATTCTGTTAATGCACCTGCTGCCATTGCTGAAGAAACTCCTATTTCTGCTTGACAACCACCCATTGCTGCAGAAATTGTAGCATTTTTCTTAAAAATACTGCCAATTTCGCCAGCGGTTAATAAAAATTGTTTGATGTGTTTAAAATTGGCTTCGTGATTTTCGATGACCAAATAATACATTAAAACAGCAGGAATTACACCTGCACTTCCATTGGTAGGTGCTGTTACTACTCTACCTAAAGAAGCATTCACTTCATTAACTGACAATGCAAAGCAACTTACCCATTTTAAAATTTCACGAAACCTTACTTCTGTACTTCTAATCGCAGTAATCCATTCTTTTTGATTGGAATAGGTTGCATCTTTTATTAATTTTTGATGCGTATTGTAAGCACGTCTTTTTACATGTAGTCCTCCTGGAAGAATGCCTTCTGTATGACAACCAATGTACATACATTCTAACATTGTTTCCCAAATTCTATTCAATTCGAAATCAATTTTTTCTGCGGAATTAATTTCAAGTTCATTTTTAAAAACAATTTCAGAGATTAACAAGTCTTCTTTTTCACAATAGTCTTCTAATTGTTTTGCTTTATTTATAGGATAAGGAAAGTTTTGTTTGTTAATTTCAATTTCATCTTCTAAACTATCATTCTCTTGCACAATAAAACCACCTCCAATAGAATAATAGGTTTCTGTTGATATTTCTTGTCCTTTAGAAAAAGCTCTAAACGTAACTCCATTAGAATGAAATGGTAAAAAATCGCGATTAAAAACAATTGAATTCTTTAAAAATGGGACTTTTTTTCCGCCTTTAAAATGAATTTCTTCTTGTGTATTTATTCTATCTACAATAATAAAAATGTCTTCTATGGGTATATATTCTGGATCAGCTTCACTCAAACCCAACAAAATTGCCAAATCTGTAGCATGACCTCTACCTGTTAAAGATAAAGAACCATATAAATCAACTTTAACAGCATCC
The DNA here is from genome assembly GCF_002954685.1 of Polaribacter porphyrae. Taxonomy (GTDB): domain Bacteria; phylum Bacteroidota; class Bacteroidia; order Flavobacteriales; family Flavobacteriaceae; genus Polaribacter; species Polaribacter porphyrae. Next base: position 1,138,547 of record NZ_MSCN01000001.1, read on the forward strand.
ATTGCATCAAAAATAGTATTCTCTCTAATTTTTTGAACCCATTCTTGAGCAGCTCTCCAAGGACCTAATGTATGCGAACTTGATGGACCAACACCAATCTTGAGCATATCAAAAACACTAATAAATTGAGACATTCGTAAAAATTAGATTTAAAAACGTTGTAAATGTAAAAAATCCAACTCAATGAGTCGGATTTTTAATAATAATTTAATATTAAGTTTGTTTAGAAACCGTAAACTGATTCTTTATCAAACTTTTTCATTAACATGTAGTAAACTACTGCTCTGTATTTTTTTCTTTCAGATTTTCCAATTCTTTCCATTACTTCAGCAATACCTGCATCTAGTTCTGGGCTATCTTCTAAACCTAACTTTTTCATTAAAAAGTTTTTCTTAACAGTTTCTAACTCTTTAGCATCAGATCCAGAAACAGTTTCAGCATCAGCTTTATAAATAGAAGGTCCTAAACCTTTTGTTACTGCAGCTAATAATTCAGTATTAGAACGTAGGTTTCTATCGTCCATAAATTGTTTGTACAAAGCAACTTTTTCGTCAAATTTACTCATGATTTTGTGTTTAATTTATTGTATAATATTTTGATTCTCATTAGAACATCTCAAATATATGAAATTTAAAATGGTTTACAAATTTGAATGCTCTTTGTTATTAAGATACAATTTATGTCAATATGTCACATCAATAATTCATCTTTTTTAAAAAAAACTGACATTTTTTATTTAAAAACCTGTTGGCATAGCATTTGACTAATTGTAAGTGTAAAATTGAAATACAAAATTTAATAAAAATAAATATTATGAGTAAAATTATAGGAATAGATTTAGGAACAACAAACTCATGTGTTTCTGTAATGGAAGGTAATGAGCCAGTTGTAATTCCTAATGCTGAAGGAAAAAGAACTACACCATCTATTGTTGCCTTTGTAGAAGGAGGAGAACGAAAAATTGGTGACCCTGCAAAAAGACAAGCAGTAACTAACCCAACTAAAACCGTTTATTCGATTAAACGTTTTATGGGTAATAAATTTTCTGAATCTTCTAAAGAGGTAAAAAGAGTACCTTATAAAGTAGTAAAAGGAGATAATGACACACCAAGAGTAGATATCGATGGTCGTTTATACACACCTCAAGAAATTTCTGCAATGGTGCTTCAAAAAATGAAAAAAACTGCTGAAGACTATTTAGGGCAAGATGTTTCTCAAGCAGTTATTACTGTGCCTGCATATTTTAACGATGCACAAAGACAAGCTACTAAAGAAGCTGGTGAAATTGCTGGTTTAAAAGTAGAAAGAATTATTAATGAGCCAACTGCTGCTGCATTAGCTTATGGAATGGACAAAGCAAATGACGATAAAAAAATTGTTGTTTTTGACTTTGGTGGTGGTACACACGATGTTTCTATTTTAGAATTAGGTGATGGCGTTTTTGAAGTATTAGCTACAGATGGAGACACACATTTAGGTGGAGATGATGTTGATGAAAAAATCATTAACTGGTTAGCAGAAGAGTTTTTAGCTGATGAAAATATGGACTTACGTAAAGACCCAATGGCTTTACAACGTTTAAAAGAAGCTGCTGAAAAAGCGAAGATTGAATTATCTAGTTCTACATCTACAGAAATAAACTTACCTTATGTAACTGCTACTGCTAGTGGACCAAAACACTTGGTAAGAACATTGTCTAGAGCAAAATTTGAGCAATTAATTGATGATTTAGTAAAAAGAACAATTGAGCCTTGTAAAACAGCTTTAAAAAATGCTGATTTATCAACATCAGAAATTGATGAAATTATTTTAGTTGGTGGTTCTACAAGAATACCTGCAATACAAGAAGCTGTTGAGAAATTCTTTGGAAAAGCACCAAGTAAAGGTGTAAATCCTGATGAAGTTGTTTCTTTAGGAGCTGCAATACAAGGTGGAGTGTTAACTGGTGATGTGAAAGATGTATTGTTATTAGATGTTACACCTTTATCATTAGGTATTGAAACAATGGGGAATGTTTTCACAAAATTAATTGATGCAAACACAACCATTCCAACAAAAAAATCACAAGTATTTTCAACTGCTGTTGATAATCAACCTTCTGTGGAAATTCACGTATTACAAGGTGAAAGAGCAATGGCTGCTGATAATAATACAATTGGACGTTTCCATTTAGATGGTTTACCACCTGCACAAAGAGGTGTTCCACAAATTGAAGTAACTTTTGATATTGATGCAAATGGTATCATTAAAGTTTCTGCTTTAGATAAAGGAACCAACAAATCTCACGAAATTAGAATTGAAGCTTCTTCAGGATTATCAGAAGAAGAAATCGAAAAAATGAGACAAGAAGCAGAAGCGAATGCTGATGCTGATAAAGCCGCAAAAGAAACTGCTGAAAAAATCAATGGAGCTGACTCTATGATTTTCCAAACAGAAAAGCAATTGAAAGAATTTGGTGATAAATTATCTGCGGATAAAAAAGAGCCAATCGAAGCTGCTTTAGTTGAATTAAAAGCTGCTCATGAGTCTAAAGATTTAGCTCAAATTGATGCTGCAATGGAAAAAATCAATGAAGCCTGGAAAGTTGCAAGTGAAGAAATGTATGCTGCTCAAGGAGGAAATCCAGGAGCAGATACTCAAGGTCAGCCAGAAGCAAATGCAGACCAAGGAGACAATGTTGAAGATGTTGATTTTGAAGAAGTGAAATAGGCAACCCTTCTGAATTTTAATTCAGAGTCTATATATATTAAAACGCAATCAAATTAATGATTGCGTTTTTTTATTGGGAAATAAATTTATTTCTTTCGGAAAGTATTTATTTGCTTTAGTTATCGTTTTCAAAAATTGCAATCTGTTATCATTAATAATTTATTAAAGTTTTATTCAGAAATACTACTAAATAAATTATAATTTAGTGTTTTACACTTGTTAATCTATCATTTATAGTGAGAAGAATTTTCTTTTTATTTTTTATATTATTTTTTAGTAATAATACTTCATCTCAAAGCATTAAAAAAGATAGTTTAAATTCTATTTTTTCTAAAATAAAATCTGACAGTTTACTTTTTGCAGTATTTAATAAGAAATCAAGCTATTATAGAAATAGGGATTCAGAACTACATCTCTTTATTATTGAAAAAGCTATATACAAAGCTATAAAAACCAAAAATAAAAACCAAGAAGCAAACTTTAAAAGAGAGTTAGGCATTTATTACAGAAAAAAAGGAAGTTTAGATTCTGCTATAATCAACTATAAAAAATCTATCAACATTTATGCAAAACTTAAAGACAGTACTAAAATAAATATTACTAAAAGTTCTTTAGCAAATGTTTATAAAGCTAAAGGAGATTTTAAAAGATCGATAAAATACTTTAATGAAGTAATTACTTTTTTTGACAAAAGGGAAGAAAAATTCAAAACGAGAAAATTAATTACACAATTCAACTTATCTGGTGTTTACATAAACATGTTAGAATGGAAAACCGCAGATGATCTTTTAGAAAGTATATATAATGATCCTTTAGCTCAAAAAAATAAAAGATTATTAAGAGCAGTTTCTATAAATTTATGTGCTACAAAACAAAAAGTAAATCAACTAGATAAAGCTTTAGAATATGCGAAAATTGCAGAAAAATTTAAAAATAATACTAGAGGTTTAGCAGACTTGTATACAAATATGGGGTCTATTTATGAGAAAAAAGGAACACATCAAAAGGCACATCAATATTTTTTAAAAGGGCTAGAGAATTATGAAAAGCTAAAAAGTAATTCAGGTATTATACTAGCTTACAATAATTTAGGAAATAATTCTATTGCTTGGGGTAAATTTAAACAAGCAGAAAAATATCTCTTAAAATCAAAAAAACTTTTAGCGAAAGAGGGAAATTTAAAATCATTATCTCACAATCAAAAAATGCTGGCAAATCTCTATGAGAAAAAAGGAGCGTACCAAAAATCTTTAGATTATCTGAAAAAAGATATCATTCTTACAGATTCTATTTTAGGTATTGAAAAACAGAAAGCAATAGCCAATTTAGAGGTAAAATATAAGACCGAAAAAATAAAACGTGATAAAGATATTATCGAGAAAAAATCAAAAATATTAGAACTAGAAAATCAAAAAAACAGGAATTTATTTACTGGATCTTTAATAATAATACTATTAATATTAGTTGCTGGTTTGTTTTATTATAGCAGGTTAAAAGTAAAAAAACAGGCTGCTTTAACAGCTTTAGAACTTGCAGCAACTAAAAAAAGATTAGCGTTAGAAAAGCAGTATAAAAATTCTGAATTAAGAGCATTAAAAGCACAAATGAATCCTCATTTTATATTTAATGCTATGAACTCCATACAGAGTTTAATTTTAAAAGACAATAAACATGAAGCTTATACCTACCTTACAAAATTTGCATCATTATTAAGAGAAAATCTAAATATCAGTGAAAAGAGTTTTGTGAATTTTGAGGAAGAATTATCACTTTTAGAAAAATATTTAGAGTTAGAAAAGTTACGTTTTAGAGAAGGGTTTGAATACACAATTAAAGGAGCAAATGCTGTAGAAAACATTAAAATACCTTCTATGATTATTCAACCTTTTGTAGAAAACGCCATAAAACACGGTTTAATTCATAAGACTGATGGAGTAAAGAAATTACAAATCGACTTCTTTTTAGATGATGTGTTTACCTGCATCATTACAGATAATGGAGTTGGTTTTAAAGCATCTAAAAAAATTAATAAAAACAATGGAAAAGAAACATCGTTTTCTACAAAATCAATCAAAGAAAAATTACAATTTTTAGAAGAATATTATAAAATGAATATTGGGTTTTCTTATGAGGATATTAAAAACGGAACTAAAGTAATTATTAAAGTCCCTTATAAAAAATAGCTTGTGCAAACCATTAAAACCATTATTGTAGACGATGAAATAAATGCGAGAGAAAACTTACGTTATCTCACAAAAACATTTTGCCCAAAAATTGAAATTGTTTACGAAGCAAGTAATGTAGACAGTGCAATTACTGCTATTGAAAGCTACAAACCTCAACTTGTATTCTTGGATATAGAAATGCCTCAAAAAAATGGTTTTCAGCTAATACATCACTTTAAAAAAATTGACTTTTACATCATTTTTGTAACAGCTTATGATAAATATGCCATTAAAGCCTTTAAATATTCTGCATTAGATTATTTGCTAAAACCTATTGATATTGAAGAATTAAAAAATGCTGTAAAAAAAGTTACAGATAATTTAGCAAAAGACGATTTACAAAAACGTTTACAATTACTAAAAGTGAATCAGAAGAAGTTAAAAAAAATAGCAATTCCTTATAAAAGCGATTATGTAATTATTGATGTTGATACAATAGCGTGTATTGAAGCAGATAGAATGTATGCTCATATAAAATTAATAGATGGAAAAACCTATACAGCATCAAAAAAATTAAGTTATTATGAAGATATTTTAAGCAATTCAGAAACTTTTATTCGCATTCACAGATCTTGGATTGTAAATACAAGACATATTTATTTGTATTCTAAAAAAGAAAAACATCTGGAATTAAGCAATCAAACTATAATTCCTATTAGTAAAAGTTATAAAGAAAAATTTGAAGATTTATTTAAAACTTCAAACCATTAGGAAGTAATAAAAAAGCATTGGGAAAGTATAACTAACGAGTCTCTTACAATAAGATTTCATTTGTACTAAAATTAAATTTTAATTACAGATGAAAAAAATATTACTGCTTATAACTCTTATAGTAATTAACAACAAATTACATTCGCAATGTACATCAAATATAAGTATCCCAGATACTAATTTTAAAGTAGCACTTTTAGCTCATGGAAGTTCTATTAGTGGAATTGGTGTTAGCAAAATTGACATCAATAATGATGGAGTGATACAATGTAGTGAAGCAACAAATTACACAGGTTCTATAAACGTTATTAACAAAAATATTTCTGACTTTACTGGTTTGGAACAATTCCCAAATATTACAAGGCTTTTTGTAGGTTTTAATTCTGGAACTACTTTAGATGTTACAGCTAACACCAAATTAATATTAATAAATGCAAATTCAAATTCTTTATCAAATTTAGATGTTTCTAAAAATGTGTTATTGGAAAGCTTAAGTGTCGAAGAAAATAATTTAACAACTGTAGATGTTACAGCTAATTCTGCCTTAACTATATTAAATTTTAGATTAAATTCAATATCCACAATAGATTTAAGTAAAAATATTATTCTTGAATCATTATATTTTGCGAGAAACAACCTAATAAATTTAGATATTTCTGCTAATATTAATTTAAAAACACTTAACGCAGACTATAACTCTATTTCATCTTTAAGCGTAACAAATAATTTATTATTAGAAACACTTCAAATTCAAAATAATTCATTAACAAATTTGGACTTATCTCAAAACCAAAATTTGATTACTTTGAATTTAAGAAACAATAAACTTAAAAATTTAGATGCATCAAACAATCCGAACTTGGTTCAGTTTATTAGTGATAACAATCCAGATTTAGAAAGTTTAAACGTAGCTAATGGAAATAACGTATCGTTAACGAATATGTGGACTAATAAAACACCAAAGTTAACCTGCATACAACATGATAGTGGTTTTGACCCTACTTCTAGAGTAAATGGTCGTCTTTGGATTAAAGATGATGATGCTAATTGGAGTGATAACTGTAGCGCAACTGCGAGCATAACAAACTTTAATAAAATTGATATTAGTATATATCCAAACCCTGCGACTAAACTTATTCAAATTGAAGTAAATACATTTATTAAAAAAGGAATAATTTACAATTGGATTGGGCAAAAAGTAAAAACATTTAAAGACAAAAATATTGATGTTTCAAATCTAAACAAAGGTGTATATCTATTAAAAATTGAAACTGAAAGTGGGAAGATTGGATTAAGAAAAATGATAAAAAAATAAGTTCTTTGGGGGAAGAATTTATAAAGTACCCAACTTATTAATGCCTGCTTGTTGGGAATTTACTTTCCAACAAGCTTTTTTAACTTAAAAACTAAATATGAAACAATTAATTTTTCTCTTTTTTCTCTTTGCAAATGTATTTAACAGTAATGCTCAAGATAACCTGACAAAACGTTTTAATGGTAAATACCATTTACTAGAAGCTGAAAAAGGTATAGACAATAAACCTTCAAAAATAAAATTTGTAGAATTTGGAGAAAATAATGGTAAAAAATTATTAGCAGTAGCAGCTTGTGAAAAATGTACGCCAGCAATTTTTTCTTACAAACAAGAAGAAAGTAAAAAATACGGTACACCAATCTTCTTCAATTATTTTGGTTTGTATGCCATTACTTATGATAAAGAAAGTTTTATTATTGTTTTTGTTGATAAAAAATTGGGTTCAGGAACTTGGACTAAATTCGGGTTCTCTAACTTTTATTCGAAGAGTAAAACAAAAGTTGCTCAAATGACTAAAGAAAAATTGGAAGCTTTTGCGATTGCATTGTCAAAAAAATAACAATTAAATTTCTCTTGATTAAATTCAAATCAAACAGTTTTTTCTACTTTTACAAGTATGAATAAACTGTTTTTTTTATTACTTTTCTTTTCAATTACTAATTATGCCCAAAAAAAATATAAACCTTTTAAAATAGGTGTAATTGCTGATTGCCAATATTGTAATTGTGAAATTAAATGGGGCAGATATTATAAAAAAGCACCACAAAGATTAAAAGAAGCTGTTGCTACTTTAAATAAAGATTCTTTAGCATATACCATCCATTTAGGCGATTTTATTGATAAACAAATATGGAGTTTAGATAGTATTTTACCAACTTGGAACACTCTAAAATCTAAAAAATATCACGTTTTAGGCAATCACGATTTTGATGTTGGCCAAGTCAACAAACAAAAGGTTTTAGACAAATTAAATATTAAAAATAGATATTATAGTTTTACCAAAAATGATTGGCGTTTTATAGTTTTAGATGGAAATGATTTGAGTTTTTACGGCACTTTATCCGAAGAAAAAAAACAACAAACAGATTCTCTATTCAATTTATTAAAAGATAAAGATTTACCTTATTTAAAAATATGGAATGGTGGTTTAAGTAATAAACAATTAAACTGGATTCAAAAAGAGCTAGACAAAGCAGTTAAACAAAATCAAAAAGTTGGTTTTTATTGTCACTTTCCTATTTATCCAATAGACAATGACAATCTCTGGAATAGAGAGCAGTTTATATCATTAATAAAACCATATAAAAATGTAAAATTTTTTTTTAATGGTCATAATCATAATGGTGCTTATAAGTTTATAAATAATGTACATTTTCTTACTTTTAAAGGAATGGTTGATACTGAAAATTCTTCCGCTTTTGCAAAAGTTAAATTTGAAAAAGACACTATTTATATAAAAGGTTATCAAAGAGAACCTTCTAGAAAATTAGTCATAAAATAAATGTCTATCATCAAAAAATACAATTCGACAAATTTTTTTAAATATACTTTTTGTGAGTTTAAACAGGTTGATGATTTTAATTTTCCAGAAAACAACAACTACAAAAGCAAATCAGAAAGTACATACTTTTATGCTGATGAAGGCGTATATAGAAAATCAAATCACTGGGGAAGAGTTGCCAATTGCAGATGGAAATTAATTTCTAACAATAACTATAAAAATCAACAAACAGTTGTTGGTTTTGCGAAATGGAGTAATTTTTATCCTTTAAATTCATCCCAAAAACTCTTTTTTATTAAAGTTGATTTCGACAAATCCTCTGTAAAAATAAAATCAGAAAAAAGAGATTCTAACAAACACTTGTTCAGTTTTAATGAAGCCCAAAAAAAAGTTAAAAAAATAAATTATCTTCTAAAAAATGACAGGTGGGTTACTTATTTTAATGGTGACAAAGAATTTATCAAGCAAAAAATAATTACACTTTACATTAATTCCAATAAAAAACTCCAAGAAATAAAAGCTGATTTTTTATAAAATCAACTGTTTTTTACATGAAAAACCTTCTCATTAATTAATGCTTTTATAATTTTCTTTTCGTAAGGTCTTTTACCTATAGCTTTCAGTAATGTTTTGTCTCTGTATACAACTTGGCTGTAAACCCCTGTTTCAGTTAAACTATCAAAACAAGATTTTACGAGAGCAATTGCTTCTTTATCTTTTAAAAATGTGAAGGGTATTGAAATGATAAAATTATCAATACCATCTACAATATATTTCTGAAAATTTAAAGCACTATCATTAATTACTCTTAACCTGTTATCTTTAATATTTTCTCGAACGTATTTGCAAAATTCTTGATTTATTTCAAAAGAGAGTAAAGAGGAGTTTTCTGTTATAGAATTTAAAATATGACTGGTCATATTTCCATGTCCTAAACCGAATTCAACAACAGTAATATCTTTGTTTTTTGGCAGCTTTGAGCAAATTGCTCTAACAGTTTCTGGTTTAGTCTCTTTAAAAGCACCTACAGTAAATAGGTTTTTAGTAAAAGATATCGAAGTTTTTAAAGTATCTAGCATTTTATTGGGGGAAATTAATTTTTACTAAAATAATAAATTAAAAACCGATTAGAGTATTATGCATAGATAATTTTAAAAAAAGTATAATAAAAATTTGATTATTAATTTTTAAAATTTTCTTTTCAGTAAATTTGTAAAAAGGTTAATTTTAAATGAATATTCCACAATCAAGTTTTCCTAGAATTGTAATTATAGGTGGTGGTTTTGCTGGTTTAGCAGCTGCAAAAGGGCTAGAAGAAAAAGAGTTACAGGTTGTTTTAATAGATAAACACAACTACCATACATTTCAACCTCTATTGTACCAAGTTGCAACTGGTGGTTTAGAACCAGATTCTATCGCTTTTCCTTTAAGAAAACGCTTTAATGATGTGGATAATTTCTATTTTAGATTGGCAGAAGTTGTACAAATCCATCCAGAGAAAAATATTATAGAAACCTCAATTGGTAATTTAGATTATGATGAATTAATAATAGCTACAGGCTCAACTACTAATTTTTTTGGGAATAAAAATATCCAAAAAAACACGATGGAAATGAAGTCTGTTCCTCAATCTTTAGACATTAGAAGTTTAATATTAGAGAATTTTGAGGAAGCCTTATTAACAGATAATATTGAAGAACGTAATGCTTTAATGAACTTTATAATTGTTGGTGGTGGACCAACAGGAGTCGAATTAGCAGGTGCTTTGGCTGAAATGAAAAAAGGAATTTTACCTAAAGATTATCCTGATTTAGACATTAGACAAATGCAAATCAATTTAATACAAAGCTCTGAATGCCTGTTAAAAGGGATGAGTACAAAAGCCTCTGAAAAAGCAGAAGACTTCTTGATTAAATTAGGTGTAAATATTTGGAAAAATGTACGCGTTTTAGATTATGATGGAAAAATAGTTACTACAAATAGCGAAGACAATTTTAGAGCTGAAACTGTTATTTGGGCAGCTGGTGTTAAAGGTGATAATGTAAAAGGTTTAGAGGCTTCCTCAATTATTCCAAGAACAGAAAGATATAAAGTGAACGAGTTTAATCAAATAGAAAACTATACCAATATTTATGCAGTTGGTGATGTTGCTTGTATGCAATCTGAAGCATATCCTTATGGACATCCAATGATGGCACAACCTGCTATTCAACAAGGAAAATTGGTTGCAAAAAATATTTTAGCAAAGCTATTTCGTAAAAAAACTAAAGCTTTTATTTATGACGACAAAGGTTCTATGGCTACTATAGGAAGAAATAAAGCTGTTGTAGATTTAAAAAATTGGAAATTTCAAGGTGTTTTTGCTTGGTTTGTTTGGATGTTTGTACACCTTTTTTCTCTAATAGGATTTAGAAACAGAGCGATTGTTTTTCTGAATTGGATATATAATTATATTCGTTTTGACAGAGAAACACGTTTGATTATTCGCCCTTTCAAACAAAAAAATAAACAAATTAATTTTTAATGGGAACTAGAATTATTATTTGTTCAAATTGTGGTACACTAAATAAAAATAATGATTATTGTGAGTTTTGCAATACTTTAATTTCTGATCGTAAAAAGAGAGAAATAAAAGCAGATGAAGTAAAGCAAAAACAAATAAAAGAAGTAATTCAAGAACTTGAAAACCCCAATTTAGCAGAACGTTTAAAAAAACATCCAAATATTTTGTATAAAATTACAGGTTGGTTGCTATATTCTGTAATTACTGTAGTTAGTGCTATTGGTGCAGGTTTAGCTTGGTTTATTGCAATGGTTGCAGCTGGTTAAAAAATGAACAAAAGACTTATTTTACTGTTTTTAATCTCTCTATTTATAGCATTTATAATTTATTTTTTTCAATTTTTAAAAATTGATTTACACTACCTTATTAATAATTATGTAAATGATTTTTTAATTATACCTATTGTACTTTTCATCTGTTTACTTTTCTTAAGATGGTCTAGAAATAATAAAAACTTCACCTTAAGCTTACCTATAGTTATATACCTGTGCATTATGTATAGCATTCTTTTTGAGTTTATCTTTCCCAATTTTTTAGCAAGATATACCAAAGATTATATTGATGTTTTGTTATACTTTGCAGGTGGATTATTATTCTATTTATTACAAGACAAAAATTGAAAAAAACTCAAATATTTAATAAAACAGTTACAAGAATTTTTAATACTATTAACTATATTGATGAGAATTTAGATAAAAAACTCTCATTGGGTAATGTATCACAAAAAGCGTATTTCTCCCCTTTTCATTTTCAACAAGCATGGGAATATTCTTTTGTTTGGATGACAGAAAATGGCTACAAAAAATCAACTCTAAATCCATTTGAAATTTATTATAATGATGCCTCAAATCATCCAGAAAACAAATTTATTGTTGGTTTGTGTATTCCAATTTTATAAATACAATTCGGTATTTAAAATTTACAATTCGGTATTTATTTTTATTAAAAAAGATGTAATCCACACATCTTTGTATCATCAAAAAAAACAAAACTGATGAAACGTATTTTATTTTTATTACTTATAATAACTCAATTTTCTTTTTTAGCTCAAACTACTATTTCAGGTAAAGTAACTGATACTAAAAAAAATCCTATCGTAGGTGCAAATGTTTATTTAGATGGCACTTATGATGGTGGCTCTACAGATGAAAAAGGAGAATTCTCATTTATAACAGAAGAAAAAGGCCCCCAAACACTTGTTATTTCTTTTGTTTCTTTTGAAACTTTTGTAAAAATGGATGACGTTTCTAAACTCAAAAATTTAACTGTAAAATTAAGAGATGACGTAAATTCTCTAGATGCTGTAACAATTAATGCTGGTACATTTAAAGCAGGAGAAAAAGCAAAAGTAACAGTATTAAAACCTTTAGATATTGTAACTACTGCTAGTGCTGTTGGTGATGTTTTAGGTGCTTTACAAACTTTGCCAGGAACATCGGCTGCTGCTGAAGATGGACGCCTTTTTGTAAGAGGTGGAGATGCAGAAGAAACGCAAATTTTTATTGATGGTATTCGTGTGTTTACACCTTACAGCCCAACACCAAACAATACTCCAACTCGTGGAAGATATTCGCCATTTTTGTTTGAAGGAATTACATTTTCTACAGGTGGTTATTCTGCTGAATTTGGGCAAGCTTTATCAGGAGTTTTAGATTTAACCACTATTGATAAACCAGACCAAGAAAAAACTGAAATCTCTTTAATGACACTTGGTGGTGGGTTAGGAAATACACAAATCTGGGGAAATAATTCTTTAAGTCTAAATGCATCTTATATCAATCTAGGACCTTACACAGAAATTTTTCCAAACAGAGATAAGTGGGTAAGTCCTTTTCAAACTGCAAGTGGAGAGGCTGTTTACAGGCATACTTTTAAAGATGATTCTATGTTAAAAGTTTATGGTGCATTTAGTTACACAGATGTAGATGTGCTTCAAGATAACATCAATTTTTCAGACGGTTTGCGTTTTGGACTAAACAATAGAAATCTATACATAAATAGTTCTTATAAGAATAAATTTGGAAATAATTGGAGAATTGAAACTGGTTTAAGTTTTACTAACGACAATACAAAAGCGAAAATCATAGACGATAACATTAATAATCAAGAAAATTCTACACATTTTAAAGTAAAATTAAGAAAGCAATTTTCTAGCAGATTTCGTATAAGTTTTGGTTCAGAATACTTTATTACAAAGTTTGATGAAACTTATAACCCTCTAAATAACCAATCTTTTAATTATGGTTTTGATAATAATTTATTTGCTTCATTTGCAGAAACTGATATTTTCTTTTCTAAAAACCTAGCTACTAAAATTGGGGTTAGAGCAGAACATTCTAGTTTTTCTGATGAATTCACAATCTCACCAAGAGCATCTCTTTCTTATAAAACTGGTAAAAACTCACAATTTTCATTGGCTTATGGTCAGTTTTATCAAAATCCAAACAATCGATATTTAAAATTTAATCAAGATTTAAAATCTGAAAATGCATCACATTTAATTGCCAATTTTCAACACACAAAACCGAATCAAATTTTTAGAATAGAAGCCTATTATAAAGATTATAATAGTTTAGTAAAGTTTGATAATAACAATATTAATGGCACCAATCCAAATGATGTACAACCAACGTTTAATAGTAATTTCAATAATAATGGGTTTGGATTTGCAAAAGGAGTTGATGTTTTTTGGAGACAAAATCAGAAAATTAAAAATACCGATTATTGGGTTTCGTATTCTTATTTAGACACAGAAAGAGATTTTAGAAATTACCCAACTGCAGCTACACCAAATTTTGCTTCATCTCATAATGTATCAATCGTTGGCAAACATTGGATAGAGAGCCTAAAGAGTCAAGTTGGTTTTGCTTATAATTTTGCTTCAGGTAGAACTTATACAAACCCAAATGAGGCTGGTTTTTTAAATAGCAAAACCAAAAACTTTAATTCTGTCAGTATTAATTGGGCATATTTAATAGATCAACAAAAAATTCTATATTTCTCTTTAAATAATGCTTTGGGTACAAGAAATGTATTTGGTTACAACTATAAAAACACACCAAATGCAAATGGAAATTTTGACAGACAAGCTATTGTACCTAATGCTGATACATTCTTTTTTGTAGGCTTTTTCTGGACGATTAGTGATGATAAAAAATCGAATAATTTAAATAACTTATAAAAAATACAGTTCAGAAACAAAAAATTACAATTCGGTATCATAATTGCTAAATTGTCACAGAAACATTAGATATTTGATTCAAGAAAATAATAATAAATAAAAAACAATACAATGAAAAAAATCTTTTTAATAACAGTATTTCTAATTTGTGGAAACTTATCTCTACAAGCTCAAGAAGGAAAAGAAACTTATGATTTAACTATTGAAATTTCTGGTATGGAAACTGACAAAGGGAAAGTTTTTATAGCTTTATACAATAGTGAAAAAACTTTCTTAAAATCTAGTAAAACTACAAAAGGCACAAATGCTGTTGTAAAAGATGGTAAAGCAATAGCTTATTTTAAGGGATTAAAAAAAGGAGATTATGCTGTTTCATTATTTCATGATGAAAATGACAATAATAAAATGGATACTAAAATTTTTGGTATACCCAAAGAGCCTTATGGCTTTTCTAATAATGCAACTGGTTTTATGGGACCTCCAAAATATAAAGATGCAAAATTTTCTATTGAAGCTAATAAAACGATTACAATTAAAGTAGACTAATGTTAACCAAAAAAATCTCATATTATCTTTTAGCAATTTGCTGTATCTCTATTGGGTTATATCCAAGTATCTATTTTATTATAGATAGAAAATTCGGTTTACTTGCAAGTAAAACAGAAGCTTTATTAGCAGACGGATTATGGAATACTATGTTTTATACTCATATCGTTTTAGGAGGAATTGCATTGCTAATTGGATGGTTACAATTCAATAAAAAATTAAGAGTAAAGAATATACAACTCCATAGAAATATCGGAAAAGTTTATATAACTTCTTGCTTATTGAGTGGAATTTCGGGGTTTTATATTGCTTTACATGCAACTGGTGGTATTAGCCCAAAATTAGGTTTTGCTTCTATGGCTTTGTTCTGGTTTTTCTCAACATTATTAGGGTTTACTGCTATTAAAAACGGAAAAGTTATCAAACATCAAAAACTAATGATTTATAGTTATGCAGCATGTTTCTCTGCAGTAACCTTAAGAATATGGCTCCCAATTTTATCAAGTGCATTAGGAGGTTTTTTACCAGCCTACAGAATTGTTGCTTGGCTATCTTGGATACCGAATATTATAGTAGCCTACTTTATCATTAAATATCAATTTAAAAAAACAACTTAAACAAAAACATCATGAAAAAAGTATTATTTATTATCACAATTTTTATTGCGACAGGAATTTCTGCACAAACAAAATATCAAACAGGAATGCAAAAAGCATTTTCTCATTGGGAAAAAGGAGAAATGAATAAAGCTTCTCAATTATTTGAAAGAATTTCTAAAGCTGAACCAACAAATTGGTTGCCTTCTTATTATGCAGCTACTATTGAAATTTTAGGAAGTTTTGGTTTAAAAGATGAAACAAAATTGAAAGCAAAACTAACCAAAGCTCAAGAATTTTTGGATGATGCCAAATCAAATTCAGAAAATAATCCTGAAATTATAATTACCCAAGCCTTATTAAACACTGCGTATATTGCTTTTGATGGTCAGAAATATGGTATGACTTTGTCTGGAAAAAATGCACAATTATATGCTAAAGCTTTAAAAATTGCTCCTGAAAACCCAAGAGTACTTTTAGGAAATGCAGAATGGAATATGGGTGCTGCCAAATTCTTTGGAAAATCTACAAAACCTTACTGTGAACAAATTAAAAAAGCTATTGAATTAGGTAAAAAAGAAAAAATTGAGCAAGAGTTTTATCCTAAATTTCAGGTAAAAAGAGCTGAACAAGTTTTGAAACAGTGTCAAAGTTAGCAAGTAGTTTACAGTCTTCAGTATAAAGTTTAGTTTTTGACTGAATACTACCACTGAAGACTTAATACGCTAACCAAGTATTTTATCAACCAATTCTTGCTTTGCTTTTTCATCATCACCAAACAACCATTGTAAGACGTTATCTTCCCAGATTTCGTCTTTTTCTGTTTCTGAAATAATATTTTTTTCGATAGCTAAATCTAAAATTTTTCCTGGATAAGAAGATTGTTTATCACTTTCCATTTCTCCTAAAGGGTAAGGATCATCTAAACCCATTAAAACTTGTTTTGTACCTTGTCTATCAAACATTAATTTTAAAGAATCTGTATCGTGAACCAAAGTATCAAAGAAGATGTTTTTATGACCAACTGCTTTTCTTGGATGCGTTTTTCCTTCAAACAAATCTGGTCTGCCATCAAAACCTTGTATCCTTCTACCTAGATTCATTTGCGCTAATTGACCTCCATGAGCAAAACAAGTTCTTATATTTTTAAAACGTTCTTGCATGCCATTCAACGTATAAAAATGATAGGCATCTCCACATTGAGCCAGCATCCAAATTAAATGAAAACGCCAATTGGTGTTTTCTAATTTTATCATTTTATCTCCATCATAAGGATGGATTTCAATAGCTAGTTTGTATTTATCAGCAAGCTCAAAAATTCTATCATTTTCCTTATCAAAAACACATCTCCACTGCCCAATAGAATCCATAAAATGAGTTGGCAAACACAATACTTTTAAGCCCAATTCTTCTATACAACGTTCCATTTCATATAAAGCTCCATAAATAAAGCCTGGATGTACTACAAATCCACAAGTAAATTTATCTGGATGATTGTGTTGCACTTTAGCATTAAAATCATTTTGAAAACGAAGTGCTTTTTTCATTTCTTCTAAACGCAATCCATTTCCATACAATTGAGAAAGATTTAAAACAACTGCGTGATCTAGTTTGTTTTTCTCCATCCATTTTAGTTTCTCATCTAAAAAAAAACTAGAATCTGTTACAGGTCGTTTCCAACCTTTTTGTAACATATGTTTACGTTCATCGTCTACCCAAAAAATTTCTTTTTCCTTCATAAATTGAGGAATTTCTTCTGGATATGGTAATAAGTGTGAGTGTCCGTTAATTCGTAGTTTGCGATTTTTCATTTTGTCATTGTGAGTTTACGAAGCAATCTCATCGTTAATAAACAGATTACTTCATTCGTTCCTCATTCGTAATGACGAACTTTTATTTTTTACAACTACTCTTTTTTTATTTTTTATTCTTTATGGTATTATTATATCTATCAAAAATTGCAGGCATATCAGTTTCAATGTTCTCTAAAGTAAACTCTTCTTCATATATTAGACTTGTATCTTTTTCTGAATACCATTGCAATTTATCTTTTACACCTTCTGGTCTTGGATATTCGATTACCAAACCAACCGTATTTTCTCCACGTCTTGGAGAATGAGGAATCTTTGGTGGCAAAAAGAAAATTTCTCCTTCTCTAATATGAATGTCTTTTGGTTTGCCATTTTCAATAACTTTCAAAACGATATCTCCTTCTACTTGATAGAAAAATTCTGGTGTTTCATTGTAGTGATAATCTGTTCTGCTATTTGGCCCACCAACAACCATTACAATAACATCAGCATCTTTCCACACCACTTTATTACCTACAGGTGGTTTTAATAAATGACGATGTTCCTCTATCCACTTTTTAAAATTTATGGGTTGTACTAAATTGCTCATTTCTTTTAGATTTTTAGATGGTTGGATGTTTTGATTGTTAGACTTTAAAATTACTACTTTTAAATTTACTTAATTTGGCAAACAAGTTTAGCCCTGATTGAAACGACATCCTTTTTTATTTTTCATAAAAAAGATATAGTGAAAAGCAGGAAATAGCTTCTGAAAAAACTATAAACTCTTTGTACGCCCACCATCTACAGGAACATTTATTCCATTGATATAACTTGCTTGCTCACTTGCCAAAAATACAATTGCATTGGCAATTTCTTGGGGTTTTGCAAAACGTTTTGCTGGTGATGCATTCATCATAATTTTGGAAACCTCATCTATAGATAATCTTGTTTTTGCTGATTTATTTTTGATGATTTCATTTAAACGTTCTGTATTTGTTGCTCCTGGCAAAACGTTATTTACTGTGATGCTAAATTGGCCCAACTCATTTGCCAAGGTTTTAGACCAATTTGCTACTGCTCCACGAATTGTATTACTAACTCCTAAACCATCTAAAGGTTGTTTTACAGAAGTAGAAATTACGTTGATAATTCTGCCATATGCTGCAGTTTTCATAAATGGGACAAGTGCTTGAACTAAAATATGATTGCATTTTAAATGCAAGGTAAATGCTTTTTCGAATTCGCCAATTTCTGCATTAAAAATTGGACCTCCTGCAGGACCTCCAGTATTATTTACCAAAATATGAAATTGCAAATCTATAGTTTGTAAAACATTTTTCAGTTGGTCTGGTTCTAGAAAATCGGCTACTAAATAATTATGATTTTGATTATTATTTGATAATTCTGCTAAAACCAATTTTAATTTTTCTTCGTTTCTGGCAATTAAAGTTACGTTTGCACCTTCTTCTGCTAATAAAATTGCTGTTGCTTTACCAATTCCTTGTGTGCTTCCGCAAACTAATGCGTTTTTATTTTTTAAATTTAAATTCATATCTAAAATAGATGTAAGAAAAAAGAGACAAGAATAAAGACTTTCCAACCTTTCTTTTCTATTCTCTTTTCCTGATTCTTATTTATTTTCTGTAATCATTTTTTTAATCTTAACCGCTTTTTCAAAGTGATCTAATTTATGGATTTCAATCCACCAAGTGGCAACTTCCATTAACAACTTTGGGTTATCATTTTTATTTTTGAAAAATGCATAAAATGATAAACCTACATTTTCTCCTTTTTTTGCAATTTTCTCATCACAAATTCGAATAATTTTTTCTATGATTTCTTTATTCATATTGAATACAAATATTCTTTGGTTCCGTAAAAAATCGTAAGGCTTCAAAACCACCTTCTCTTCCTACTCCACTTTCTTTTGCGCCTCCAAAAGGTGTTCTTAAATCTCGTAACATCCACGTATTTACCCAAACAATTCCTGTTTGTAATTGTTTAGAAAACTGCATTGTTCTATTTAACTTGTTAGTCCATAAAATTGCTGATAATCCGTACTTTGTGTCGTTTGCTAAAGTTAATGCTTCTTTATCAGTTTTAAAAGACATAATTGTTACAACTGGTCCAAATATTTCTTCTTGATTTAATCTGCAATCATTATTAGTAACTTCAATAATTGTAGGTTGTAAGTAATAGCCATTTTCGCAATCTTTAACTGTAACTCTATTTCCACCAAAAAGAATTTCACCTCCTTCTTGTGCTACAATATCAATATAATTTTTTACTTTTTCTAAATGTTGTTTGGAAACTAATGCTCCAATATTTGTTTCTGAATCAGATGGATTTCCTACTTTTAATTCGGACACTTTTTGAATAAAATCCTTCTTGAATTTCTCATAAATGGTTTCTTCTACTAAAATTCTGCTACCACACAAACAGATTTGTCCTTGGTTTGCAAAAGATGAACGAATTGTAGTTGCTAACATTTTATCATAATCACAATCTGCAAAAATGATATTTGGATTTTTTCCTCCCAATTCTAAAGATAACTTCTTAAACATTGGTGCTGCAACTTTGGCAATATGAGCTCCTGTTTTTGTGCCTCCAGTAAAAGAAATTGCTTTGATATTTGGATGTTCTACAATTGCTTGACCTGTAGTTGTTCCTAAACCGTGAACAATATTTAAAACCCCTTTAGGCAAACCAGCTTCATTACAAATTTCTCCTAATAAATAGGCTGTCATTGGTGTAATTTCGCTTGGTTTTGCAACTACACAATTGCCTGATGCAATTGCAGGAGCAATTTTCCAAGTGAATAAATAGAGAGGTAAATTCCAAGGAGAAATACAACCTACAACTCCTATTGGTTGACGCAAAGTAAAATTAACAGCACCCAAACCTACGCTTTCGTGAGCTTCTGATGAAAACTGTGTAATTGCATTCGCAAAAAACTGAAAATTACTTGCAGCTCTTGGAATATCTACTTGTTTTGCTAAACTAATTGGCTTTCCATTGTCTTTTGATTCTGCAGTTGCTAAAAAATCTAACTTTTCTAAAATTAAATCAGCGATTTTTGATAAGATTTTACTTCTTTCTTCTAAACTAGTATTACTCCAACTTGGAAATGCTTTTTCTGCAGCTTCATAAGCTTTTTCTACATCTTCTTTGGTTGAATTTGGGATTTGTCCGTAGATTTCTCCTATTGCTGGATTGTAGTTTTCTAACCAATTGTCTTGAATTGGATTTACAAATTCGCTATTGATGTAGTTTTGTGTTTTCATTTACTGCATAAATTTAGTAATTACTTTTTTGTTTCATTTAAAATATGATCAATAATTAAACTGGCATTATGTAGAGTAGTATTATATACTTTTAATCTAAAAAGAGCGTCATCAATTAAATTTTCAAATTCTATATCTTGAAATACTTTTAATTTATCAACCTTTAGAATAGAAGATTTTTTCCATTTTAAAAAACCATACTTATCAATATCTTTTAATGAATAATATTTTGTTAAATATGGCATAAGATCATTTTCAACTTTACTATCAAAACCTTGATAATTTTCTTTTGCTTTTGTCATAATTCTAGACCATTCGTAGAGTTGGTCTTTTAGTTTCTCATTACTTAAAAGCTGTAATCTACCTGATTGTAATAAATCTGAAATTGCACTTTCTGAAGGATTAAAACTATTAAATTCTACAATTGAGTATATTAAACTATCTGTATTATACATTTTAATTTTACTCTGGGTTTTACCCATTAATTCCATTAATTTTAACCCAGAATTAAAAGCATTATTATTTGTTTTTAAATCTGTTAAAAGTGCTTTTTTATTTTGTTTAAACTCTCTATGTATATTAGAAAGTATTGCTTTTTCTTGTTTTTTTTCTTTATTACTTTCATTCCAATTATTAATCTGTAAAGCAATTAAGATTCCAATAACCACCAAAATAATTTCGCCAATGGCATACAACAAGTATTTATTGAAACGGTTTTCAACTACTAACTTTTGGCGGATTTTACGAAAGAATTTAATCATTTTCTATAATTTCAATAATATTACTTGCAATATTTTTTGCATCGATATACTTTTCTATAAAATTTTCAGAAGTTCTGGTTCTAAAATTTGCTCCTTTAAAAGAGGGTTTATTCATTAACATATGAATTTCATTTAACGTTTTTGGGTTGGGGTTTTTAGAAAATATTCTTAATCGTTTTATAAAAGTGAATATCACATCTTTTTTAAAAGTTTCATACTCCATTTCTTCAATAAAGTTGTTATAACTTTTTTCTTCGTCTTCTATCGTTTCAATTAAATTGTAATAATCAAATAGTTGAGATTCTAGAGATGTTCCTTGAAGTTTACCTAAATAACCAGAGTTTTTTAAAGACTCAAAACCACTTTTATCAGCTTTAAAATAAACATCAAAAAAAGCATTGTAAGAAAAAAGGTACTTATCTAAATAGATTCCTAAATCTGTTGCATTTATTTTTTCTTGATCTGCAATTTTCATAAAAAGGCTTGCACCCAATTTTGTACTATCTCTAAAAGTTTTTAATTCGGTTAACTTTTTAATATCACTTTTTAAGTTTTTACTTATGTTTTTTAAATAGCCATTTAATGCTATTTTTTCTTTTGTATTTTCATTCCAATTATTAATTTGCAACGCAATTAAAATTCCAATAACTACCAAAATAATTTCACCAAAAGCGTATTTAAAGTATTTAGAAGTTTTGTTTTCCATAAGTAGTTTTTGACGGATTTTTCGAAAGAATTTTATCATTCCTATGATTTTAGATTATTATCAATTAAATCTAGTAAACGTTTTATTTCTTCAGTAGTAGTGTCTAAAAGTTCATTCTGATTATCTATGTTTAAAATCATAATAAGTAGGTGCGCATAAACTTGTTGGTCACTATGAATTTTAACCTCAAAAATATTGGGCAAATGAGAATCGTGTTTCGTAAATTGTTTTATAAATTGTTTGTTGGTTATTTTAGGAGTTAAATAATCTACGAATTGGCGCGTTTGTTCTTTAATACGCTCTTGAGTACTATTCACAAAATCTCTTTTATAATATAGTGACAAGTTTTTTCTTAACTTCATATTGGTAATAAGGTCAATATTTTCTGAAGCTATCATATTTTCAAAAGCAATATTATTAGGTTCAAAAACATTAAACTCACCCATTACAAACAGGTAATTGGTAATTAGAGGCATATATTTTTCAGGATTAGAAGATTGTTCTAGCGCTATAAAGGTTGAATCTATATAAGAAGCTTTTTCAGCATTAAATTTTTTTACGTCTTTTATACTTTCTAAATCATTGTTTAAGCTAATTCTAATTTGTTTTAAATAGACCTGCTCTTTAGATTTCAATATTCTTTTGGTATTCCAGTCATTTACCTGAAGTGCCAAAAGAATACCAATCATCACTAAGATAATTTCACCAATGGCGTATTTGAAGTATTTTGTATTCATATTTTTATTAATAAGTTCAAATCTTATTTTTCTGAAGAATTTAATCATATTAGTAAGTTTTAAATCCAACGCGACAAGCTGGCTCATTCACTAAAAATATCCACATTACATTTTCTAAACGTTCTGCCCTATTTTCCATAAGTAGGTTTTTACGGATTTTTCGGAAGAATTTAATCATTGGTTATTTATTTTTATTTATAATTGAAACTATTTTATTACTCGATACAATTAAATCTTCATAAAATTTTTCTAACGCAATTAATTGGTAATATCTAGCTACTATTAGTGCTTCAAATGTTTTGTCGTTGAGAAACCTGTCTTTATCAATCAAAGTTGAAGGCCTAGGGTCTTTTTCATAAATTGTTGCGAGAATATCCCATTCATTGTTTTTTTGAAAAATGTTCGGATATTCCTGATATACATAAGGTTCATATTTCGTTTTTATTTGAGTGTTCGAAATAATTTCTCTTTCTTTTGTTCTCTCGATTAAAGCATAGTAATCGAGAATAGCTGTCCTTAATTCATTTTTTAAAGAGGGTATTTCGTTTGATTGGTTTATGGTCTCAAAGGCATTAGTATTTGGACTAAAATTATATTCAAGAAGTAACAATGCTAAATATTTCTTCAAATGAATATCTACTGGGACAATTGTCATTATTTGCAATATAGTAGAATCTGCTGCTGCTTTTCCATTTGTTATCTTTTCTTTTAAATTTTGTAATTGTATTTTGTCTTCAATTAAGTTCTGTTTTAGTATTTCAAGATGGCTGTTTATTGATTTATCTAACTTAATTTGCTCATTCCAATTATTAATCTGAAGGGCAATCAAAATCCCGATAACTACAAGTACGATTTCGCCAATGGCGTATTTTAAATATTTACTTGTTTTGTTTTCCATAACTAGTTTTTGACGGATTTTTCTGAAGAATTTAATCATATACAATTTGTTTTCTGATTTTAATAGTTTTTCAATTCAGATTTTATTAGCATTCTTAAGTCATTATTTTCTTCTATTACAGTTTTTAAGCGCGTGAAGAAATCACTCCATTTCGCATTGACTTCAAATAAAATTTGCTGAAATTTCTTCGTTTTTGCCAGTGCAAGTAGCTTATCCTTGTCAATAATATTTTTACCGGTAATTTCTTCAAATGTATCACTCTGAATGGTTCTTTTCCTTAATTCAAACCAGTTTTCAGCGTTATAAAGCTCTTGTTCTGCGAGATATGGTTTTAGTCTGTCATTTATTAAAGGTACAAGCTCAATCCAATAAATTGTCTCCATATCATTAATGCTTCCAATATATGAGACTAATTCCTTTTTTATTTTTTGATTATTTATGGTGTAGAGATTTTCTTTAAAATCTGAATTAATTAATAGCTTGAAGTATAAAGACCGTCTAATAAGTATCGGTTCCGAAATTAAATCGATTGTTTCATTTTTCATACCATACTTATACAAGTCTAGATGCAGCTTGTCTATCTGTTTGTATTGGTTATTGTAATAATTAAATTGTGTTGAATCAACACCTAAATTTTCATAAATATTATTTAGTACGTCTCTTTCAACTAGTTTACTTTTTCTGTTCTCGTTCCAATTGTTGATGCCTAGAGCAATTAAAATTCCGATAACAACTAAAATTATTTCGCCTATGGCATATTTAAAGTATTTACCCATTTTGTTTTGTTCTAATAGTGATTTTCTAATATGTCTAAAGAATTTAATCATTTGAATGGCAATTTGGTACTAGTAAATCATTTAGAGCTACTGCATCTTTTTTTATTTGATTTAAAAGCTCTATTTCTCTTTGTCCTATAATCATATTTAGAATCATAACTTCTTTCATAGTGATAAAAATAGCACTATTGGGGTTTTTATGCGAATCAGTACTAGCCAAAAGTCCTTGTAATTCCTGATCAAATATATCTTGGTATTCTGGTATTTCTTGAAAGCCAACATCTGCAAAATGCTCTAACTCAAAAGTTTTATCAACATGTTTGTTAGAGTTAATTTCAATAATTTTTAAGGCACTTTCTTGTTCTGTATAATGATTTAGAATTCTGTTTTTTATGTTTTGATTAGAAAATCCTGATGAAGTAATATCAGTAATTGCAGCTGTTGTGGGTAAAAATTGATAAGATCTAAAAGTAGCTATAAAATCTTTTAAAATTACATCCTTGTTTTCTTGAATTTTTAAGAGATTTTTTAATAATCTTTTTGTAATTTTAAAACGTTTGCCAACTGAAACAATAGAACTATCAATATTAATAATGTCAACCTGTAAATCTTCAGAAATTTTACAGTAATAGGTTTTTTCTTGTTTTATAGATTTTTTATCCTCATTCCAATTATTAATCTGCAAAGCAATTAGAATTCCAATTACAACAAGTACAATTTCGCCAATTGCATATTTAAAATATTTAGAAATCTTATTCTGCATAATTAAGTTTTTACGGATTTTTCTAAAGAATTTAATCATAATTTTTCAAGCTCTTTATTTATAATTTCTGAAACAGTTTTAATTTGTGAAATAGCATCTTTGTGAGCATAAATTTTACTCATCCTTATACTAACAATCTTTTCTAAATCAATTAGTAAGTTATTATCTCTCTTTAATTTTTCTATTGATACTGTCTTAAACTTGTAAAATTGAATACTATCTTTAATATCATTGTTATAGACACTATAATAAGGGGAATTAGTTTGTGTAAAATGCACCTTCTCATATGAGTCTAATACTTTTGCAATGTCATGATAAGGATTTAATTTACCACGCTCTGTTACTCTTTTTATGTTTAATTGATATAATTTAGAAATCTCTTTTCTAAATGTATCGTTTGTAATTATTGAAATGCCTTTAGACTCTAAAAGTTTATAACCACTTGTTTTAGGATAAGCTTGTGCATCTCTATTACACAAAGCAAAAACTTGACCTATATCTTTATCTGGTATTTTATTAAACTTTAAAAACTGTATAAATTGAATATTTGCTTCTAACCCTGTAATATGAGTTTTTAAATCGTTTTTTAACTCTTTTGAAGTGGTTTTTAAATCTTCTCTTAATTCAGCTAGTACTGCTACTTCTTCTTTATTCAGTTTTCTATTCTCATTCCAGTTATTAATTTGAAGTGCAATTAAAATACCAATAACCACAAGAACTATTTCACCAAATGCATATTTAAAATATTTACGGAATTGATTTTTAGACAACAGCTGTTGTCTAATTTTACGGAAGAATTTAATCATTAAAAGTTGGGTTAGTAACTAATTAGTAGTCAAGATACAAAAAATGTTACGAAACTTTGATTTGACAAAAGTTATAACTTACAACTTCTTATAAGCAGTAACCTTAATCTCAACTACCAAATCTGGATGTGGTAATTGATGCACAGCAACTGTTGTTCTTGTTGGACCAGTTTCTTTCTCAAAAAATTCTGCATAGGCTTTATTGTAATCAGCAAAATCATTCATATTTACTAAAAAACTAGAAATATCTACTACATCTTTTAAACATGCTCCCACCGTTTTTAAATTACGATCTATGTTTTCTAAAACTGCTTTTGTTTGCAAATAAGCATCCAATTTTTTAGTTCCCATTTCATCAATAATTACCACTCCAGCTATTGAATTATCTGGTTTTCTGGAGCTTGTACCTGATACAAAAATAAAATCTCCTACAACTTTTACGTGTGGATATGCACCTCTTGGTGTTACTTTTCTACTCATAATCTAAAGCCCATCCTAACCTTCCCAAAGGGAAGGGATTCCAAACTGGGTGTAAATTTGAAATTCTTTATTAATATTTATTTTTTACTATTTTATTTTAAGAAAATTCTAAATTTATTTTCTTCTCAAACTTACTCACTCCTTCCCTTTGGGAAGGTTAGGATGAGCTAACTCTAATAATTTTAAAGTGGTTCTTAAATTTCTTGTAGTTGCTGTAACTTTTAATTTCTTTTCAAACAAATCGTTTGTAATTTTTGATTTCCCAAATCCATTTGGGCAATAGATGTACACTACATCATTGTTTATTTTGAATTTATCAGTACCAATATTTTTAATTTCTAGCTCTTTGATTTCTGATATTTTATCTAAAAAAGTAAAAGCAACAATTTTTTCATAGTCTTTAGAAAATGGATATTCTTCAATTGCTTTTTCCCATTCTGGAATTGTTTTTGCGATAACTGGAACATCATATCCAAATTTCTCTAAAATAGCATCTTTTATATTTTTACAAATAATATTTTTACTTTCATTTGATTCTAAAATAATATTTCCACTTTGGATATAAGTTTGCACATTTTGATATCCTAAACCATTTAAAATTTTACGTAAATCTATCATTGGAAGTTTATTTTTTCCTGATACATTTATGCCACGAAGTAAAACAATATAAACTGAAGCCTCTCCTAACCTCTCCAAAGGAGAGGAACTCTCAACTTTGTGTTTTTCTTTTGTGTTCATACGAAATATTTTTACAAACTTGCTATTCCCTTTCCTTTGGAAAGGTTAGGATAGGATTTTATCTTCCTCTAAAATTCTGTCTGTTTCATAAATTACCTTATCTAAAATCACTTTTAATTCTTCTTTTGTCATCTCTAAATGTGTGTGCACCTCATCATCTGCAATTAAATTCAGTAAAGCTTTGTCTTGTGCTCTACCTTTTTTCATAGCTTCATTGTAACCGATATTTTCGTTGAAAGTAACTAATGAATATTTAGATGAGTATTGATTTGGAAATGTTTTTTCTAAATCCATTTCTATCTTTCGTTTTTCTTTAAACAAAGGATTTGCAACATGATCTCGCATTTCATAAAAGTTATCAATCGCTAAATCTGCTATGGCATCTGTGTCGTGTTTTCTTGCTTTTTGATAGGCTTTGAAAATAGCTTCCCAATCGAAGATTTCTCGACTGCGCTCGAAATGACAAAGTATTTCATCAAAAACAACCACATCTTCGAAAGAAGCATTCATTCCTTGTCCGTAAAAAGGAACTATTGCGTGTGCTGAATCTCCCATTAATAATGTCTTATTTTGATAACTCCAAGGACTGCATTTTATGGTTCCTAATGGTCCTGTTGGGTTATTAGCAAATTCCTCTTTTATATTTGGAATTAAAACCAAAGCGTCTGGAAATTCCTTCTCGAAAAAGGCAATCATTTTTTCTTCGGAAGTTAAATTATTGAAGTTGTATTCACCTTCATCGTAACTTAAAAATAAGGTGACTGTGAAGCTTCCATCCATATTTGGTAGGGCAATTAGCATAAAATCTCCACGAGGCCAAATGTGTAAATGCTCTTTGCTTATTTGATGATTTCCGTTTTTATCGGCTGGAATTTCTAATTCTTTATATCCATGATTTATATAGTTTTGAGAATAACTAAACAGAAACTTGCGTTCTGAAATGTAACTTTTTCTTAAAGATGAACCTGCTCCATCTGTTCCAAAAATAACATCTGCTTTTACCTTGAATTTCTCACCCGTTTCATAACTTTTAAAATGAGCAATTTTATTTTCGATATCGACTTTTTTGCATCCGCTGTTAAAATGGATGTTTACGTTTTCATGTTTTTCTGCTTCGTCTAATAAAATAGCGTTTAAATCTCCTCTAGAAATGGAATTGATATATTCGTTTTCTCTCCCAGAATAGTTTGATGAGAAAGTATTTCCTTGGCTATCGTGCATTAATCTGCCATACATAGGTATGCAAATTTCTCTAGCTTTTTCTTCCATTCCACACAAACGTAACGCTTTTAAACCTCTATCTGATAAAGCTAAATTGATAGATCTACCAGCAGAAATATCAACTTTTCTTAAATCTGGTCTGCTTTCGTATATTTCTACTTTATAGCCTTTTTGGGCGAGTCTTAAAGCTAGTAGTGAGCCACAAAGTCCTGCTCCAATTATCAAAATTGAAGCCCCTCCTAAATCCTCCCCAAAAGGGAGGACTTTCTCATCGATACGTGTTTTTTTTTTATTTGAACTCAATATATTTTGTTTTGAATTTTGACTTCCTTTCCTTTGGAAAGGATTGAGGATAGGCTTTTTACCATTCTATAAACATCCTCAAAAGAATTATATAGTGGCACAGGTGCACAACGAATTACATCTGGTTCTCGCCAATCTGTAATAATATTATTTTCTGTCAGTTTTTTATGCAAACTTTTATCAGCATTTTTTACTTGAATGGATAATTGGCAACCTCTTTCTTTCGGATTTTTTGGTGTGATGATTTTTATATCATCTGAATTAATTTCGTTGATTAAAAACTCAAAATAGCCTGTTAGTTTTTCTGATTTTTTTCTTAAAATGACCATTCCAATCTCATCAAATAAATCTAAAGAAGCTTTTATGGCTGCCATAGATAATATTGGCGGATTCGATAATTGCCAACCTTCTGCACCTTCCATCACATCAAAAGGTTGTCTCATATTAAAACGTGTTGCTTTATTATGATTCCACCAACCTGCAAAACGTGGTAACTCTTTATTTTTAGCGTGTTTTTCGTGTACGAACAAACCTGCTAAACTTCCTGGACCAGAATTTAAATATTTATAGGTACACCAAGCTGCAAAATCTACATTAGAATCGTGCAAATTTGGTTGAATATTTCCAGCTCCATGTGCTAAATCTATACCAACAATACAGTTTTTAGAATGCCCAATTTCTGCTATTTTTTTAATATCTAAAAACTGACCTGTGTAATAATTTACACCTCCAATTAGTAAAAGTGCAATTTCATCTCCTTGTTCTGAAACAATCTTTTCTAAATCTTCAATATTTAATAATTCTTCATTTTCTCTTGGTTTCCATTCAATTAAATCGTCTTCTGAAAAACCGTGGAATTTTAATTGACTTTGTACTGCATATCTGTCTGAAGGAAAAGCATCACTCTCAATAACAATTTTATATTTTGATTTTGTGGGTCTATAAAAAGACACCATTAGCAGATGAAGATTTGTGGTAAGCGTATTCATTACTACAACTTCAATAGGTTTGGCACCTACTATTTTTGCCATTTTATTTGTTAAATACTCGTGATAATTCAACCACGGATTTTTGGCTTCAAAATGACCTTCTACGCCTAAATTTGCCCAATCTTCTAATTCTTGATTGATATATTTTTTGGTTGATTTTGGTTGTAATCCTAAAGAATTTCCTGTGAAATATAACCAATCATTTCCCTCTTTATCTTTGGGAATATGAAATTGATTTCGTAGAGACGAAAGTTTATCTTCTTGATCTAATTGTTTGGCAAATGCTAATGAGTTTTCTAATTTCATCAATAAAAAAATGATTGTTACCAAATATAAAACAATCATTCTGCAACCTAAACTTTTTGACTGAAAATTATTCTTTAAGGATTAAATCATTTACTTGATTATCGGTTAAAATCAAATGTTTATAATTTACGTCATAGGTATTGAAAACTTTATCCCAAATGGTAATTGTATTGCCAAAATTTTTGTTCCAGTTTTTATAATGATGGTGTAAATGATATTTCTGTAGCATGTTTAAATATCCTTTTTTGTGTCTTTTTTTATGAATTTGGTAATGTATATATTCGTATAAGAGATAATATAAAGTCATACCTAATCCAAAACTGGAAACAAAAACAAGATTACTTGTAAGTAGATATACAATTCCTAAAATGATAATTGTTAACGGATAAATCAACAATACACCAGCGTTTAACACCCTATAATCCATTAAGTTATTATGATGATGTAAATGAAAAGCATCTAAAAACCATTGTACTCCTCTACTTTTTGTTCTCTTGTGGTACGCGACTCTGTGTACAATATATTCAAAGAAACTCCAACTAAACAAACCGATTAAAAAGTAGCCTACTATTTTATAAAAAGCAATCTCACTTTTAAAAATAACAACACAATAAAAAACTAAAATCGGGATAATTTTTAATAAAACAAATTTTGGATTCCTCGAAGCAAAAAAATGCAATAAAAAATGATTTTCTGAAGCCATATTACTCTTCATATCATCTTATTTTAAAATTAATTTAGGATTCAAAAAAAAGCTTTGAAATGTTTCTATAAACTTTGAGAAATGCATGCCATCCATAATTCTATGATCGAAAGTAAAACCAAAAGTAGCCATATTACTTTTTACAATTTCTCCTTTAAAAATAGTTGGTTTTAATTCAATTCTTCCTAAAGAAACTACCATAGGAATTCTAGTATAAGGTGCAATTGGGCAAAATGCTTTTTGAAGATTTAGGCTACCAATATTTGTTAACATTACACTACCAAAAGGGTCTTTAATCGAAGGCAATTGTTTAAAATGAATATTAAGAGAATACATTAAAAAACTTAAACCATCTAACACATATTTTGATAACATTGCAGGAATTTTTTGAAAACTTTGTTTGGAAGCTCCATGTTTTTCTTTTCCTTTTTTTACTTTTTCTATTTCGGTTTTAAATTCTTTATCAACTTTATGAATTTCTTTACGAAAAGCTTCTTTTATTAAAACACCAGACAAATCGTCTTCATTTGTATTTTTTAATGTATGTACAAAAATGGTGTTTTGTGCTCTTTGATAAATACTCCCAAAACGAATAATACTATTAATTCTTTTATTTTGATTGATGGTTGATGATAATGCTTTAATTACAAAGCTACTGAAAGAAATACTTTGGTTTTTGCAGAATTCTATTACATTATCTACATTAAAATCTTCGAAAGCGTAAATAGATGAATCTCCTCTGGGCTTCCAAGAACCTAAAGAGATTTTTCGCCAAGCACTCAACTTTAATTTCGATTTGTAAGAAATGTGTTTCATCTAATCTCTTTTTAATTATTCTTTAGCCTTAATTAAAAACGTTTAAATAATACAATTATTATCATATTAAATCTTACTATCTTTAGGTTTTGTTTCATCTATAAATTAGCCAAAAATGAATTTGTTTAAAAATCTACTTTTTGTATTCATATTTATCTCGTTTTCTTGTAATAACAATTCATTGTTAGTTTCGGGTATAGAAGGTGTTAGTGAAAGCATACAATCGCAATATGCACCTGATAAAAGAGTAGCTATTTATGATATTGAAATTGACAATAATGATGGAAAAATTATTGCATCAGGAGAAACAAATTTAAAACCAGCTTATCAAAAATTATTAGATAGTTTAAAAAGTTTAGATATTACTTTTATTAATAAAATAAGAGTTTTACCAGATTCTGCTGTAGGTGATTTAAAATATGCTATAGCTAGAAATTCTGTGATTAATATTCGTTCTAAACCCAAGCATTCTGCTGAATTAGGCACACAAGGTTTATTAGGAATGCCTTTAAAAGTTTTAGATAAAAAAGGCGATTTTTATAGAATTCAAACTCCTGATAAGTATATTTCTTGGGTTGATAAAGGTGGAATTACAAAAATAAATAAAGCTGATTTTGATAATTGGAATAATCGTAAGAAAATCATTTTTACCAAAAATTTTGGATATGTTTATGCTGATAAAACTAAAGATTCTAAAATTATTTCTGATATTACTTTAGGAGGAATATTAAAATTTAAAGGTTTAAGCAAGGACTTTTTTGAGGTAGAATATCCTGATAAAAGAAAAGGTTTTGTAAAAAGAGAGGAATCTCTAATGTATGATTCTTGGTTAAACAAATTAAATACTTCACAAGAAAATATTGAACAAGTTGCTAAAAAAATGGACGGTTTCCCTTATTTATGGGGAGGAACCTCGAGCAAAGGAATGGATTGTAGTGGCTTTACAAAAATGGTGTATTTAATGAATGGATATATAATTCCTAGAGATGCTTCACAACAAATAAATGCTGGTAAAACTGTTGACAAAGACCTTAACTTTTCTGATTTACAGAAAGGAGATTTAGTATTCTTTGGAAAAAAAGCTACAGCAGAGAAAAAACAAAGAGTTACTCATGTAGGCATTTGGTTGGGGAATGATAAAATGGAATTTATTCATGCTTCTGGAAACGTACATTTGAGTTCTATGGATGCAACTCAACCTCATTATGATGAAATGAATAAAAACAGATATTTAGGTAGCAGACGTTATTTAGGTGTAAAAGATGAAATGATTGTTGATTTGAAAGAAGAAAATTAAACTATACAAGATGCAAGAACCACCTCTATGATTGATATAAAAAGTAATCACAAGAAAAAAAATTGCTTCGTAAACAAGCAATGACAAAAAATAATAGATTTTTTTACATAACAATTATTTTTTCTATTGACTTTCTAGTTCTAAAAAACTAACTTCGTTAACTCTGAATATAACGAATTAAGACTCGGTATATTCGAAAATAGTTACCTACCATTGCCAAACTGAAATCTGAACCTGTAATAAAATGAAAATTGAAGAAATTGCAAGACCTGAAAGAATAGAAATATTCACTTCTGCACAATTGACAATTCCAAGTAAGGATTTTGAAGAAAATCCTGAAGTAATGGAAATGTCAGTATTAATTAAAATTGCAAGAATTGAAAATGAAGATAACGTAAACTTTCATAAGATTTTATATGAAGTAAGAAATGAACTGAATCAATTGAATCAAAATGTTATTGATAATTTAATAAATAAATAAATAAATAAATATGAATTTCTCTCTTGTAGAATATCAAAATTAAGTAGATTATCCGAAACAATAAATAAAGAACTTGAGAGTATTTATAATTTTTACTTAAAGAATAATGAAATAACAGAGATAATTGAAAGAAACAGTAAATGTAAAGAATTAAAAAAATACCCATTAAATGCCAATTTAACATTCAATCAATTAAGAAACATTTTGAGTTGTATAGTTAAAACTGACAAAGTATTTCATCAAATAAACGAACTGAATAATTCAGAAAAAAGAAAAAATTTTACAAAAAGTTTGCATAATTACATTTACGACAGAGACTGCTATACTCACGGTTTTTTATCCTTTTTATTTCCAAATTTCACACCAATTTTAGAGGTAAAACCACCAAATGAAAAACCACATTATATAATCATTAGTGAAAAAGTAATAATTGACAATATGAAATTACATAAAGAATTACGAAAAATATTAACAAAAATATCACTTATTAGTCAAGGATTTGAAATCAAACAATAAATTTATTTTGAATTAAAAAACAAACTTAAGCAGTATAAACTTTATTGCTGCTAAATTTTTCCTTCGGAAAAATACACAGACACAAAGTTGTTTAATATTTTGCTTACTTTTAGCATAACTAAAACGCAACAAAGCTTATACCAAAACGTTAACGAAACATTAAAAAAGCAATAACTATATCCATAAGAGAAAAGCTTACAAACTAGTTTAGCCCAGGTTGAACCTTTTCTTCAAGCTCAAGTCACGCTTTTGTTTGAGATTTTGTGAGGGACAAAAAAGCCAAAACTAAACGTAATCTTGGCTCTTATGTCTAAAAATCTTGTTTCTAATATTAATACAACACTCTAAACTTAATTGTTCCTTTAACAGCTCTTAATTTATCTATTACTTCTTTATTGTATTCTTTGTCTAAATCTGTAATTACATAACCAACTTTTGGGTCTGTAGATAAATATTGACCAGTAATATTTAAATCGTATTTTGCTAAAATTTTATTGATTTTTGCCATAACTCCAGGCACATTTTCATGTATATGCAAAAAACGATGTGCATTGGTTTGTCTTGGCAGACGAATATTTGGGAAATTTACAGCATCTACTGTATTACCAGAATTAATGTACGCCATAATTTTACCAGGTACAAAATCTGCAATATCTCTCTGTGCTTCTTCTGTACTTCCACCAACATGAGGTGTTAAAATAACATTATCTAAACCTTGTAATTCTGTTTCGAATTCACCATTTTTTCTTGGTTCAGAAGGATATACATCAACTGCAGCACCTGCTAATTTTCCGTTTTTTAAAGCAGCAACCAAAGCAGGAATATCAACTACAAAACCACGAGCTAAATTCACTAAAACTGCTCCATCTTTCATTTGAGCGATTTCTTTTGCTCCAAAGAAGTTTTTATTAGCAGCATTATCATCAACATGCAAACTTACAGCATCAGCAATTGAAAGTAATTCTTCTAAAGTATTAATTTTAGTTGCGTTACCTAAAGCTAATTTATCTTCTACATCGTAATAATACACATCCATTCCTAGTGCTTCTGCTAATACCGATAATTGCTTACCAATATTACCATAACCTACAATTCCTAACTTTTTACCACGAACTTCTCTAGAACCTGCTGCTGTTTTTTGCCATTGACCATTATGAATTTCTGTACTTCTCTGAAATACAGAACGCATCAACATAATAATTTCTCCAATAGCCAATTCAACTACAGAGCGAGTATTACTATAAGGTGCATTAAAAACTACAATTCCTTTTTCTTTACACGCTTCTAAATCAATTTGCTTTGTACCAATACAAAATGCACTAACCACCATCAATTTTTCTGCAGCATCTACTACTTTTTGCGTTACGTTTGTTTTAGAACGGATTCCTAAAACGTGAACGTCTTTTATTTTTTCGATAAGTTCATCTTCTGACAAACTTTTAGAAACCGTTTCTACTGAAAAACCATCTGTAGATAATTTTGTAAAAGCATCTGGATGTACATTTTCTAATAATAGAATCTTAATTCTGTTCTTTGGGTAACTTATATTTCTTGGCAACTTGTTAACATATAAAAATTCATCTAAATTTGGTGCAATATGGTCTGCATTTTCTGTGGTTTTATCTCTAGAAACATTTTCTGTATAAGCAAAAAACTTATCTGCTACACCAGCTTCACGAGTTACATAATCACTGTAACCATCACCAATTACTTGTATTTCTCCCTCAAGGTTCATATCTTTTAAACACTTGATTTTTCCATTGTGTTGCGATAGAGGATTGTTGCTATCAAAACTTATAATTTTCCCATTCTTATCAAACTCAAAAGTATTGGCAAATACTCTTTCTGAAGGGATATTATATTCTGCTACAATTGGGTCTATAAACTCCTTAAATCCACAAGAAATCACATAAATGTCATCTGTATATAACTCAAAAAATTCTTTATTTCTTTCTATGGATGATGAAACTTGCTTTTTTAGACTCTCTACTAATTTTGTAAGATCAGACTTATTAGCTTCTAACAACTTAATTCTACGCTCTAAAGATTCTGTAAATGAAATTTCGCCATCAATCCCCAAATTGGTAATATCAATGATTTCTTGAATAATTTCATCTTGTTTTGAGTGATTTTTCAATGTAATTTCCGCTAAAACATCTAGTGCTTCAACACGTGTTAATGTGCTATCGAAATCGAAAATATAATTTCTTTTTGTGGTAATCATTTATCTAAAACATCAATTATTTAAGTGGGTAAATCTACAAAGATACTAGGGATTTGAGAAAGCTTTTTAAAATTTTATCATATTGATTTTATTTATATCAAATTATAAAAAGGTTCATAAAATATTTCACTAAAATCCTTAAAAATTATGAAATCCTAAAAGAAGTAACCACCAAATAATAGGCAATGCTTCCACTAGAAAAGAACTGTAATATTTAGGTTGATTAATTTTCGCTCTCATTAATAAAATAATAACAAAAAAGAAAAACAACATGAATGGTGTTTTCACACTTGATGGAGTATCTAAAATATACTCTAGAATTAAAGAGATAATCATTAACATTACTCCCATTCTCCTTGTCTTTTCAACACCTATTTTTTTAGGAATTGTCTGTAGAGAAATAGCATCATATTTAACATCTCTAATATCAAAAGGCAAAATTAAAACAACTACCAGTAAAAAACGCTGTATTGTATAAACTAGCTCTGAATATGTTAAAACTTTATCAGCATCGACTAAAGGAATTATTACTGTAAAACATGCCCAAACTAATGCTACTACAACAATCTTTAAATAACTTATTTCTCGTAGATTTTTTTCAAATCCACTTAAAAAAGGGACTGCATAAAAAACTGTTAATAAAGTTAAAGGGAGTATGAATAGGAGTGTTTGTATATCAATCAAATAGGTGTAATAGCACAAAGCTAAAAAACAGAGAAACGAAAAAATTTGAATAATTTTTAAATCATCCGTTAAACTTTTATGATGCAACTTTGCAACACCTGCATATTTTACAAAATTATAACCAGTAATAGTACCAAAAAAAATGAAGTAGTTTAAATTTTGATTATAAGATAAATCAAAATAAATTTCGGTAATTCTTACAAATGCAAAAACAGCTAATGCAACATGAATACTAGCATTGATATAAAAATTGAAAATGGTTTTTAAAATTTTCACAACACAAAAATAGCCTATTGTTTATAATTATTCTATTTAGTTAATAATTAATATCTAAAGGAAGTTATTTTTAGAAATTAAATCTTGTAAAATCACTATTTTTGCAAAATTAATTTTCAGTTGATTAAAGAGATAAAAATACGCAACTAAATCGATTGAAATTATAGACTTAAATTTTTTAGTTTATGAATACAAATACTTTTCAATTAAGACATATTGGCCCTAGTAAAAAGGAACAGGATAAAATGTTACAAACCATTAAAGTTGATAGTTTAGAGCAACTAATCAACGAAACTGTACCTGAAAACATTAGGCTTAAAGAAGATTTAGATTTGGCTCCTGCAATGAGTGAGTATCAATATTTAAATCATATTAAAGAATTATCTGAAAAAAATAAAGTATTTAAAAGTTATATTGGTTTAGGATATCATGAAGCTATAGTACCAAGCGTTATTCAACGTAATATTTTAGAAAACCCAGGTTGGTACACTGCCTATACTCCTTATCAAGCAGAAATTGCACAAGGTCGTTTAGAAGCTTTGTTGAATTACCAAACTATGGTTTGTGACTTAACAGGAATGGAGTTGGCTAATGCTTCGCTTTTAGACGAAAGTACAGCTGCAGCCGAAGCAATGGCTCTCTTATTTGATGTTAGAGAAAGAGCTCAAAAAAAAGCTGGTGTTTGTAAATTCTTTGTTTCTGAAGAAATTTTACCGCAAACATTATCAGTTTTATTAACACGCTCTACTCCTATTGGTATTGAATTAGTTGTTGGTAATCATAGAGAGTTTGATTTTTCTACTGAATTCTTTGGTGCAATTTTGCAATACCCAGGTAAACATGGTCAGGTTTATGATTATACAGATTTTGTTGCTAAAGCTAACGAAAACGACATTAAAGTGGCTGTTGCTGCAGATATTCTATCATTAGTAAAATTAAAAGCTCCTGCAGAGTTTGGGGTTGATGTTGTTGTTGGAACTACTCAACGTTTTGGGATCCCTTTAGGTTATGGAGGACCACATGCAGGATACTTTGCAACTAAAGAAAAATATAAAAGAAGTATACCTGGTAGAATTATAGGAGTTACTAAAGATAAAGATGGCGAACGTGCTTTGCGAATGGCTTTACAAACTAGAGAGCAACATATTAAACGTGAAAAAGCGACTTCAAATATTTGTACTGCCCAAGTATTATTGGCTGTTATGGCTGGTATGTATGCTGTTTATCATGGTAAAGAAGGGTTAAAACACATTGCTGATTATGTACACACTACTACTAAAACTTTAGCAATACTGCTCAAAGATTTAGGGTTTGAGCAATTAAATTCTGCATATTTTGATACCATTTTAATTCAAGCAGATACTACTAAATTAAAAGAAATTGCAGAAGCTAATAAAATTAACTTTAATTATATTGATGAAAAACATGTTTCTATATCTTTAAATGAAACTGTTGGTATTAAAGAAGTAAAAGCAATTGTAAATTGTTTTGAGAAAGCTTTTAATTTAAAATCTGGAAAATTACCATTACCTATCAATGTTATTCCTGAAAATTTACAAAGAAATACTTCTTTTTTAGATAATGAAATATTCAACACGTATCAATCTGAAACAAATATGATGCGTTACATCAAGAAATTAGAGCGAAAAGATTTGGCTTTAAATCATTCTATGATTTCTCTGGGTTCTTGTACAATGAAGTTAAATGCAGCATCAGAAATGTTGCCTTTAAGCAATCCTCAATGGGGAAA
Source organism: Polaribacter porphyrae (assembly GCF_002954685.1). Classification (GTDB taxonomy): domain Bacteria; phylum Bacteroidota; class Bacteroidia; order Flavobacteriales; family Flavobacteriaceae; genus Polaribacter; species Polaribacter porphyrae. Next base: position 1,177,202 of record NZ_MSCN01000001.1, read on the forward strand.
TATTCACCCATTTGTGCCTTTAAACCAAGCTGAAGGCTATAAAGATGTTTTAGAAAAATTAGAACATCAATTAAATATTATAACTGGTTTTGCTGGTACTTCTTTGCAACCAAATTCTGGAGCTCAAGGAGAATTTGCAGGTTTAATGACAATAAGAGCTTATCATCAATCAAGAAACGATTCGCATAGAAATATTTGTATAATTCCTGCATCAGCACATGGTACAAACCCTGCTTCTGCTGTTATGGCTGGTATGAAAGTTGTGGTTACTAAAACCGCTGAAAATGGAAATATAGATGTTGCTGATTTACGTGAAAAAGCAGAATTGCATAAAGACAATTTAGCTGCATTAATGGTAACTTATCCATCAACTCATGGCGTTTTTGAAAGTGAAATTCAAGAAATTACTGGAATTATTCACGATAATGGAGGGCAAGTGTATATGGATGGGGCTAATATGAATGCTCAAGTTGGTTTGACAAATCCTGCAACTATTGGTGCAGATGTTTGTCACTTAAACCTACACAAAACTTTTGCAATTCCTCATGGAGGAGGAGGACCAGGAGTTGGACCAATTTGTGTTGCACCACAATTAGTCCCTTTCTTACCTACAAATCCTTTAGTTAAAACTGGAGGAGAAAATGCAATTACGGCTATTTCTGGAGCTCCTTGGGGTTCTGCATTGGCTTGTTTAATTTCTTATGGATACATAACCATGCTAGGTGCTGAAGGCTTAACAAATTCTACAAAAATGGCTATTTTAAACGCTAATTACATTAAGGCTAGATTAGATGGGCACTATGAAACCTTATATACAGGTGAAAAAGGACGTGCTGCTCACGAAATGATTATCGATTGTAGAAAATTTAAAGAAAGAGGTGTAGAAGTTACAGATATTGCAAAACGTTTAATGGATTATGGTTTCCATGCGCCAACAGTATCATTTCCTGTTGCTGGTACTATGATGATAGAGCCTACAGAATCTGAATCTATTGCAGAATTAGATCGTTTCTGTGATGCCATGATTTCTATTAGAAAAGAGATTGTAGAAGCTACAAAAGAGGATACTAATAATGTGCTTAAAAATGCACCACATACATTAGGAATGCTTACTGCTGATGAGTGGGATTTCCCATATACCAGAGAACAAGCTGCTTTCCCTTTAAATTTTGTTTCAGATAATAAGTTTTGGCCAACTGTAAGAAGAGTTGATGATGCTTATGGAGATAGGAATTTAATTTGCTCTTGTAATCCTATTGAAGATTATATGTAAAAATACTTTTTTATAATTATTAAAAACGTCTCTTATAGTTAATATTTGAGACGTTTTTTATTTCTTTTTCTACAAATAATAAACTATTTAGAAAAAATTCGGTCAAAGAAGAAACAAATTTCAAAATTATGAAAACTCTTCTACACAATTACCTAAAAAGACCTTTAGCTTTATTCTCTATAATTATACTAATGCTTATTATAAGTTGTAAAAGTGATGATAATAGTATTCTTCTTGAAGAAGAAGTTATAGTTAATCAACAGGAAAATTTAACAACATTACCTTTTGGTGGTTCAAATATCTTAATTAGAAATCAAGGAAGTTCAATGCCAGATTTTTTATCATTATGGCTCTGTGGTCTCCCTTCTAATGGAGCAGGTAATAGCGATGCAACAGATTGGACTAATACTGATGGAACTTGGGATTATACAAGAAAACCTCAAGTAGAAGGCAATGTTACTTGGATGAGCGAATTTAGTGTATCATTAGATGGAAATGGAAATAGGATTATTACAGGTAATGCTTTACCAGATCACCCTACTGGAGTTTTTCCAATTGAAAGAAGTAGTGTTGCCTATAGATATGATGGTAACCCAAATATAATTTCTGAACATATAATAAATTACACATTACCTGCAATGCCACAAGTAGCTCAAAATCCAAGTTGTGTACCCTTTGGTCCTTCAGGAATTTCATTATCTGGTAGTGCTATTTACCATGGTTCTTCTACTTTAGGGAATGATGCAGCTGCTCATGAAATGTTAGACAGGTTTGGTGGTCATACAGATGGTACAGAAAGGTATCATTATCATTTTCCTTCAGAAGATCTACAACATCATATAGATAAACGCAGTTCTGGTCATTCTGAATTAATGGGATATATGCTAGATGGTTTTGGTATTTATGGGCCTTATGGAGAAGATGGAGAATTACTTACCTCTAAAGATTTAGACGAATGTCATGGACATACTCACCCAGTATTATGGGATGGTGTAATGGTTAACTTATATCATTATCACTGGACTTATGATTTTCCTTATAACATTGGATGTTTTAAAGGAACTCCCCAATAAAGAAAGATAGTTTACCTACAATTAGGTCGTAAATTATAAATATTAAAGAAATACAAATGATTGCTGAAGTTATTTAGTTTAATTGCTCCAAAACTTACGTTTTTCGTTCAACTCTTCCTCTTCTTTCATGTACTCTTCAGCTTCTTTTGGTGATAGCACTTTTAGAAAAGAAGGATGTTGTTCTATTGCATATTCAATTTTTGTAACAATATCTGCTATTTCATCATTTTCATAATCAATATCTAATGGTTCTTTTATAACCATAGATTGCAGTACATTTTTTCTTTTAATATTGAGTCCTTTTTTATCAAAAGAACGTCTAAAACCATCTATAACAATAGGTACAACAATAGGTTTGTAGGTTTTTATAATGTGAGCAGTACCTCTTCTAATTGGCTTAAAAGGTGTAGTTGTACCTTGAGGAAAAGTAACAACCCAGCCATCATCAATAGCTTTACCTATATTAGAAATATCAGAATTTTTTACTTGCCTTTTTACATCTTTACCAGCAGCTCTCCAAGTTCTATCTATAGAAACAGAGCCTGTATAAGCAAATATTTTTGGTAAAATTCCAGATTTCATAGTTTCTCCTGCTGCTACAAAGTAAATATTTAGTTTCGGATTCCAGATATAACCAATATTTTTAATTGAATCATCTCTACCACTTAATGCTGCATTAAAAACATGAAACATTGCAGCAACATCTGCGAAATAGGTTTGGTGATTAGAGATAAATAATACTTTTTTATCAGGCAAATTTCTTAAAATATCTGAACCTTCAATCTGCAAACTATTAAATTTACGATAACGCCCATGAGAAATAGCTCCTAAAATTCGGATAAGCCATTTTTTAATAAATAAATAATGTCCAAAAGGATTCCTTTTAAATAAAGGCATTTATACTAATTTTAACTTGGTTCAACAACAAAATTACAAAACAAAATAAGAACAAACTATTTTAAAAGTTCTTTAATTTCTGATAACATCATACCTGTTGCTCCCCATATTATATGATTATCTATATTAAAACAAGGCACATCAATATTTTTCATATAAGATGTTGTTAAATTTACAGTAGTAATATTAACATCATCTAATAAATCTGACACAAAAACTTCGATTATTCTATCAACTTCATGGTTTATAACTAGTAACGGTTTTTTATCAACAAAACCAATAAATGGGGTTGCTAAAAAATTACTTGGAGGAATATAAACATCTGTCAATTCTCTAATTATATTTACAGTTGATGGATGAATACCTACTTCTTCTTGTGCTTCTCTTAAAGCCGTTTCTTTTAATGATGTGTCTGATTTTTCTACTTTACCTCCTGGAAAACTTATTTGTGCAGAGTGAGTACCTTTATAACTAGCTCTTTGAGTTAAGAGGAGTTTTGTTTTATTATTTTCATCTGGATAAAATAATGCCAAAACTGCTGCTTTTCTTGGGTTATTTGCATCAATTTTATCTTTGTTATACTTTAATCGTAATTTAGGAGCCATTTTAAATTGAGCATCTAAACCTCCTAATTTGAGTGATTTTAATTCATCAACTTTTTTAATAAAGTCTTTAAAATTCATTTTTGAATAATTACTTTTAACAAACTTAAAGTTTTCTTCTACAAAAAATGAATTTTTGGCAAGAATTTTGAAATGATTAAAGTATGAATACAAAATATAAAAAACTTGGATTAAGTATCCTTTTTGATGTGATTGGTTTCTTTACGTTTGCAGTAGCTGATTATGTATGGGCTCCAATTTCTGGTTACTTGATGACAAAAATGTACAAAGGTACTAAAGGTAAGGTTGGTGCTGTTGTCAGTTTCTTTGAGGAAATTATTCCTTTTTCTGATATTGTGCCCACTTTTACACTAATGTGGATATATACTTACTTAATTAAAAGAGAAGATAAAAAAGAAAAAGAAGATATTATTACAATTGATGTTTAATTTTCTTTAAATAAAAAACCTAACCCTAGCCTGCTTAAAAACTTTTTTTCGAAAGCCCAGAAAAACTTGAATTGCCCAAAAAGCCAACCTACCATTGGCAAGGTAAGTTGATAAATAGGGAATATTAATAAAATTCTTAAAGGCCAATATAACCACGGATTGATAGTTTCAGGTGATAATCCTAAAAAACTTGTAATTGGTTTAGCCACCCAAGCTGCAAAAGAACCATTTACTGCAAAAGCACAAAGAATAAAAAAAATAGCCCAGTTACTTTCTATTCCCCAACGTTGTTTCAATTTTTCCATTATTCAGTAACTTCTTCTACTTTACTTTTGCTGCTAAACATTAACCAAAATCCTATTAAAACTAGTGGAATACTTAATACTTGACCTGTATTTAATGAGTTGAAAACCCAATCTTCTCTTCCATTTACTTGTGCTTCTTTTAAAAACTCGATAAAGAAACGTAAAGACCATAAAACAACCATAAACAGTCCAAAAAGGAAACCTATTTGTTGTTTCTTATCGGTTTTCCAATACAAATACCACATTGCAAAGAATAAAATTAGATAACTAAATGCCTCGTACAATTGTGTTGGATGACGTGCAAAATCTTCACCATTTACTTTAAAAATTACTCCAAAATCTGTACCCGTTTTTTTACCAACAATTTCTGAATTCATAAAATTACCTGTTCTGATGAAAAAACCAGCCAAAGCCACCATTATTGCTAGTCTATCTAAAATAAATAGCCAAGGTTTTTGTAAATGCTTTTTTGCATAAAAGTACATTGCTATTGGGATTGCTATTGCAGCACCATGACTTGCGAAACCAGTATAACCAGTAAATTTCCATCCTTCAATAAAACCAAATAAAGTATCACCTTTACTTTCTTTTATTGGTAAAAATATCTCTAACAAATGATCTTGATAATGACTCCAACTATAAAAAAACACATCTCCTAAACGCATACCAATTAACATAGATATAAACACGTACATAAAAATAGTGTCTAATTTTTCAACTGGAATCTTGTCTTCTATATAAATTTTCTTCATTAAGTGTAAACCCAATAAAAAAGCGGCAACAAACATTAAGCTGTACCAACGAATTACAAAAAAACCTAAATCTATTCCTAAAGATGGATTCCACTCTATTGCTAAAAAATTCATATTTTAATCTATTCTTTTTGTCATTGCGAATTTAATGAAGCAATTTGTATCTTAAAAGTTCTCGATACAATTTTTTCATATTTCAAAAACCACTCGAACTGACATTCTTAATTTTTTTTTTTTCTGGAACTGGATCATAACCACTACCTCCCCAAGGATGGCAACTAAAAATTCTTTTCAATGCTAACCAGCCTCCAGAAAATAAACCATGTTTTTGTAATGCCTCTATTGTGTAATGAGAACAAGTTGGATTATACCTACATGTTGCTGGCGTATATGGTGATATTGCTGTTTGATAAAAACGAACCAATAATATAAATGGATATGATAGAAATCCCCTGTTTCCCCAAAGGGGAGCAGAACGTGACTTTCTTATGTTATTATCATTACTCATTTATTTTCCATTATAGAACTCCTTCCCTTTGGGAAGGTTGGGATGGGCTATTAATTTATTGAAAAAGTTGTTCCTTCTCTGCCATCTTTTAATTGAATTCCTAGTTCTAATAACTGATCTCTAATTTGATCTGACAATGCCCAGTCTTTATTTTCTCTTGCTTCTTTTCTTAATTTAATTAGCAACTCTACTACTCCAGTAATCTTTTCAGAATTGTCTTGCAAATTTTCATTCATCAAACCTAAAATATCAAATACAAAAGCATTCATTGTGGTTTTAAATGTTGATAAATCTTCTAATGCTAAACTAGCTTTGTTTTCTCTAATTTGATTGATAACTTTAACAGCCTCAAATAAATGCGATATTAAAATTGGTGTATTAAAATCATCATTCATGGCATCATAACAATCTGATTTCCATTTTTCCACATCATAAGTAGAGATTTTCCCTGCTTCAATTTTAGTAAGATAGTCAACTGCATCCATCAACTTTGTATGTCCTTTTTCTGATGCTTCTAATGCTTCTCCTGAAAAATCTAATATACTTCTATAATTGGCTTGCATACAGAAAAAACGAATCACAGATGCAGAAAATGGTTTGGGTAAAATATTATTTTCTCCTGATAAAATTTCGTTTGGTAAAATAAAATTCCCTGTTGACTTTGCCATTTTCTGGCTATTCAACAACAACATATTGGTGTGCATCCAATAATTTACTGGTTTAACTCCAGAACACGTTTTAGATTGTGCTATTTCACATTCGTGATGAGGGAATTTTAAATCCATTCCACCTCCATGAATATCGAATTGTGTTCCTAAATATTTGGTACTCATTACAGAACACTCTAAATGCCACCCAGGAAAACCATCTGACCAAGGAGAAGGCCAACGCATAATGTGCCTTTCATCAGCTTTTTTCCAAAGTGCAAAATCTTGTGGGTTTTTCTTATCAGATTGCCCATCAAGAGTTCTGGTATTATGAATTAAGTCTTCTACTTTTCTACCAGATAAAATACCATAATTTTCTTTTTTATTGTATTCTAAAACATCAAAATAAACAGAGCCATTTACTTCATACCCAAAACCTTTTTGAATGATTTCTTTAATCATTTCTATTTGCTCAACAATATGACCTGTTGCAGTAGGCTCTATACTTGGTGGTAGAAAGTTGTAGTTTTTTAAAACATTGTGAAAATCAACTGTATATTTTTGAACCACCTCCATAGGTTCTATCTGCTCTAAACGTGCTTTTTTAGAAATTCTATCTTCGCCTTCATCTGCATCATTTTCTAAATGACCTGCATCTGTAATATTACGCACATAACGTACCTTATAGCCTAAATGTAAAAGATATCTATACACCACATCAAAGAACATAAATGTTCTTACATTTCCTAAATGTGCATTGCTATATACTGTTGGTCCACAAACATACATACCCACATATCCTTCTATTAAAGGCTTAAAATCCTCTTTAGATTTTGTAAGAGAATTGTATATTTTAAGTTGATTTTCTTTGTAGAGTTCCATTAAAAAAGTGACTAATTTACAGTGGATAAAGATAGGCACTTTAAGAAGAATAACGAAATGGAATTTGTTAGAAGTTTTACAAAAATTATTTGTAATTTATTTGATTACAATACTACTGTAGTCACCATTAATTTTTATCAAATTATTAGAAGCTAGTACTTTTTTTGACACACCTACTCTATTATTTTCAAGTTTTACTCTGTTTACATTGTATTTGTATTTACAAGCAACATCTCCTAAAAAAAGTTCTGCGTTAGATTGACTTAAATTTAAAATAAACTCTCCAAAATCAGATTTAAAACTTTTTATTGTTAATTCACCGAATTTATCAGTAAGATTTACATTTTCATTTATTCTTATAATCTTAACTCCTGAAGAATTATTAGATAATTTTGTATTTGTAACTGATGCTATTTTAGCATCAGTTACATTGTTTAAAAATAAAGTACAAGCATTTAAATCTTTAATTGTTACTGGCGAATAGTTGATTGTTAATTTTCCACCATTTAAGTTTTGAGCATCAAATGTGCCATAATTTACGTTACCATAAGCAACCGTATTTGGTAATTTTACTTTACAGTGACGTGTATTTAAATCGAAAGTTGCTCCTTTTGGTACTTTAATTTCTATTCTTTTTTTAATTTTTACTTTTTTGCCATCAATTTTTAAATCATCAGAATCTGAATGAAAATTGAAATTCATACTCTTTAAAACTTCTTTAGCTTTTGCCAACCCTTTTCTTATTTCTTCTGTATCTACTTCTTTAATTTCAACTCTAGCTTTTTTAAAAGCTTTTTTCATTTTTTCTTTAGATTTAGCGAACTCTTTTCTCATTTTTTCCTTATCAAACCTCATTTTTGTTTTAAGTTCTTTATACTCTTTAGTCTTTTTAAAAGCTTCCCACTCTTCTTTTGAATTTATTTCAATATCATGATCATCATCTTTCCACATAAATTCATATTTCCCATTTTTCTCCATATTTTCATCTAATTCTTCCAAATCAAAATCAAAGTCAAAATCAAAGTCAAAATCCATATTTGGTAATACAATAGCTTCTATATTAGACATGTCTATATCTGGAATATTAAAATCAAAGTCCATATTATCAAAAATTACAAAGTTGTTTTTAAAACTAGAGGATTTATTTCCTTTCGATAAAATTTCTACTCTTTTTTTATTGCCTAATGCTTCGAATTCCCAGTTTTTAAAGTATTTTTCTGCCAATTCTTTATCCACGCCTTCTATTTCTATATAAGCGTTTACTTGTACTTCATTTTTATTCCAAGTGGTTACATCTATATCTGTGTTAGATGCATTTATCTGCACCTCTACATCTTTGTTTGTTGTAAAGTTTTCAGAGAACTTTTTATCAAATTTTTGTGCATAAACTGTTGCTAAAAAACAGATTGCTACTAATGTGATAATTTGTTTATATGATTTGTGTTTCATTTGTTTGTGTGTTTAAATTTTTAAGTTGTTTTAATTGTTTTTTCAAACGTTTTAACAGCTGTAAGCGTAATTGTAAATTACGTATTAATGCATCTATTGTTGCATCATTAACCCCTTTTGTATTGAGCTCTTTGGTTAATGATTTGTATTCTTTTGTTAATTCTGTTATTTTTAATAAATAACCATCAACTAATTCTTTGTTTTCATCATTTAAATCTAACTGACTGATTTCTATATTTATACTATTTACATAATAGTTTTCTATCGTTTGAAATTCTGGAGAAATTGTACCTAAAGTAAGTTTTGTTGGTTCATTTACTTTAGGAGTATCATCAACAGTATTAACTGGATAAAATTTTATAGCTAAACTAATTAATAGAACTATTGATGCTGCTACAGATAACCATTTAAAATTGTATTTTTTTTGTTTTGGCTGATGTAGTTCTTGCTGTAATAAATTTTCAAATTTTGTGGAATGATTTGTAGATAATTCTACATGTTCTTCTTTATAATTTTTTAATTGCTCTTTAATATCCTGCTGCATAACTCGTATTTTTTAATTGTTCTTTTAATAACCTTTTACCTCTTAATAAATGCGTTCTAGATGTATTTTCTGTAATGTTTAATACTTTAGATATTTCTTGATGGTCATAACCTTCTAATAAATATAAGGTTAGCACTAATCTGTATTTATCTTTTAAATTTTTAATTACTCTAATAATTTCATCTACATTAATTGAAGCTGCTACTTGCCAATCATCATCATTTTCCTTTTTATAAACCTCTTCATTAATAGAAACTAATTCTAATTTATTCTTCTTTAATTGATCTATACTTTGGTTAACAACAATGCGTTTTAGCCATGCTCCAAAAGGGACTTCATTCTTATAAGAGTCAATCTTTTTAAAAGCTTTTATAAATGCTTCTTGCATTACATCTTCAGCAATAAAACGATCTTTAACATATCTAAACGCAACATTAAGCATGGCACTACAATACAAATTGTACAATTTCATTTGTGCTTTTGCATCATTTTTTTTGCATTGATCTATTATTGGTTGATGTAATTGTTTGGTTGGTTTCATTACTACATTCTTATCTTATAGACGAATGATATTTCTCTGTGTTGCAAAATGAATAAAATTTTATCTTTTTTATCTTAAAAATCTTTAAAAATAAAAAATCCTCTTTTTAAAGAGGAATTATAATTGTTGCAGAAGTACCTGATTTTGAGCTTGGTTTATAATTAATAGTTCCATTAATCATATCAATTCTACTTTTAATATTTAAGACACCATGCCCTTTTTTATTATCGTTATTCATACCTACTCCATTGTCTTCAACCAGTAGAATTAATTTATTTTCTTGTTTATATAACAATACATTTACTTCTGTTGCTTTTGAATGTTTTACAATATTAGTTACCAATTCTTGTGCAACTCTGTATAAACTAATTTCTATTCGTTCGTCAAAACGCTCGTTAATTTCAAAATACTCAAATTTATGATGGATGTCAGAATAATTGAATGTGCTTTTTAATAAATCGGCTATTGCTTCAATTAAACCACTTTCTAGCAATGTTCTAGGCATCATTTGATGCGATATATTTCTAATCTCATCAGCAGATTTAGAGCAATTATTATAAATTTTATCTAAAGCTTCTTTTTGATTTTTATCTTTTTCGTTGTCTCTTACATGATTAATTGCCATTTTTAATGCGGCCATTTCTTGCCCTATACCATCGTGTAAATCTTTACTAATTTTTTTACGTTCATCTTCAGAAGCTTTTAAAACAGCTTCAAAACCTTTTTCTTTTTCTTCTAAAATTGCTTGTTGTAAAGCCTGTTTTTGTTTTGCCTTATTTCTATTATAGAATAGTAAACCTACTAGTATTAGAAAACCCAACCCAGCAACTAGTAATAATTGAGTTGTTCTTTGTGATGCTATTGTAGTTTTTTGAGTTTGTAATTCTAATTTTTGTTCAGTGATTTGTTTTTCTTTTTCGGCTGTTTCATATTTAACTTCTAAACTCGATATTTTATTAAGGTTATTTTCATTAAGAATAGAATCTTTGTAAACACTTTTTAGTTTAAAATAAGCTAAAGCTTTTTTGGGATTATTTCTTCTAGTTTCTAACTCATACAAATAACTGTAATTATCCACTAACATCAATTTATCTTTTAAGCCTTTAAATAAAGTCAAACTCTCATTTAAAATTTTATTAGATTTATTAAATTGATTCATATTGTACAACGCTTCTCCAATATTCATTTTTGCGATACCAATAGTAACTTTATCTTGGTATTCTTGTGCTAATCTTAAAGATTTTTTATAATAATTAATAGCTTTATTAAAATTACCTTTATAAAAATATATAGCACCAATATTAGAATACACTATGGCAATACCTTCTTGATGCTTTGTTTTGTTAATTAACTTTTCCGTTTTTATATAAAATTTTAAAGACTCATCTAGTTTGCCAAACTTTAAAAGCATATTCCCTTTTTCTAGATAAACAGAATACAAAACATCATTATTCAAGTTTTTACTTTCTGCTATTTCTACAGAGTTATTAATCACTTTTAAAGCTTCTTTATATTTTTTTAATTTCCAATAATTTTGCCCAATCATTAAATTTGCAATAACACCTGTTACAGTATCTTTATTTTGATAAGATAAATCTCTAGCTTTAAAGAAATAATCCATTGATACATCAAAATCTCCTAAATTTTTATAAATAACTCCTAATCTCTGATTAGCTTTAGCTTTTAATAAAAGGTTATTGATATTTTCTCCAATTTTTAACGCTTTAAATTGCTGTTCTTTAGCTTTATCATATTCTCCTTTTTGTTGATAATAAACGCCTAAAACAGAATGGTATCTAGAGAGCCAAACAGAATCTTTAGGTTTAAGTATTTTTTTTATTTCTTCAATATAAAACTTCATTGAATCTAATTGTGAATATTGATTTTCAGTAATTTTTTCATGCAAAAGTTCAAGTTTTTTATTGTAAGATTCTTGGGCATCTACATCAAAAAAAAATGAAAAAAGAATACAAAGAAATAAAGATGAGTATCTGGTTTTCATAGGTCTAGTTGAATTGGTTAATTTTTACATATAAATATAGATTTTATTTTTAAAAAACAGAAATTTTTACTTTTTGAATACAAAAGGTTATTTTTACAGCTAATGGATATTAATAAAAAATCAGCTTTACAAGAAAAAGACGGAGTTTCAAAGCCTGAAACAACAAGTTCATTCAGTGCAGAAATTATCAAAAAAAATAGAACTAAAAGAAATTCTACTGAAGAATTTATTGCAAAAATTATAGCTGGTAATATTACCTTTTTAAGCAAAGCTATTACTTTAGTAGAAAGTACAAATAGTAAGCATCAAGAAAAAGCTAATAAAATTTTAGAGGCTTGTTTACCTTTTGCAAATAAATCTATAAGAATAGGAATTACAGGTGTTCCTGGAGTTGGAAAAAGCACGTTTATTGAAGCTTTTGGAAAACATTTAACTGCTCAAGGAAAAAAAGTAGCAGTTTTAGCTGTTGACCCAAGTAGTTCTGTAAATAAAGGTTCTATTTTAGGCGATAAAACTAGAATGGAACAACTGGTTACTGATAAAAATGCTTTTATTAGACCCTCTCCTTCTGGAACTTCTTTAGGTGGTGTTGCTCAAAAAACTCGTGAAAGTATTATTTTATGTGAAGCTGCTGGTTTCGATACTATTCTAATTGAAACAGTTGGTGTTGGGCAATCAGAAACTTTGGTACATTCTATGGTTGATTTCTTTTTATTATTAAAGTTAGCAGGAGCTGGTGATGAATTACAAGGCATAAAACGTGGCATTATAGAAATGGCTGATGCAATTGTTATTAATAAAGCTGATGGTGAGAATGAGAAAAATGCAAAAATTGCCAAAGTTGAATTTAATAGAGCTTTACATTTGTATCCTTTAAAAGAAAGTAACTGGCAACCAAAAGTTTTGACTGCAAGTGCATTACATCATTTTAATATTGATAAAATTGATGCAATGATTAATAGATATTTTAATTTGACTAAAGAAAATAACTATTTTAACCAAAAAAGAAATGAGCAAAATAAGTTTTGGTTATTGTCTACAATAGAACAACAATTAAAGGACAATTTTTATCAAAATCCTAAAATAAAAATTGCGTTACAAGAAGAGATTTTGAATTTAAAAAATAAAAAAACTACTCCTTTCAATGCTGCTAAACGCTTGCTGAATTTATAGTTTAGCTTGCTTCTAAACTTAAAAAAATATAACTTCGCTAACTTTGAATTTAAGTCATTAAAACGACGTATATTCGAATGTACGTTGGCAGTAAATTAAAAAAAACTATGAATATATTTTTAAGTTGGTCAGGAGAACAGAGTAAAAAAGTAGCTGAATTATTAAAAATTTGGCTTCCATCTGTAATACAATCATTAAAACCATTTTATTCTTCGACTGATATTGAGAAAGGAAAACGCTGGGATAATGAACTATCAAAAAAACTGAATGAAACAGAATTTGGAATAATAATTTTAACAGAAGAAAACAGAACTGCTCCTTGGATTATGTTTGAAGCTGGAGCTTTGGCAAAAAATATTGAAACAGGGAGAGTTTGTACATTTTTATTTGACATAAAAGACACAGATGTAATTGGACCTCTTTCTTCTTTTCAAAATACGAAATCAACAAAAAAAGATATTTTAAAGTTATTAGAAGATATAAACGAAACAATCGGAACGAATAAAATATCGAAAGAAGTACTTGTTAGAGTTTTTGAGAAAATGTGGCCAGATTTAGAAAATGAATTGAAAAAAATTCTTGATTCAAAAAAAGATAAGAGTAAAGAGGAACTTCGCCCAGAGAGAGAATTAATTGAAGAATCACTTCGTATTTTGAGAAATATGCATTTTAGACACACAGTCTTTTCATCAGATGATTTCGAATTTGACAGACACGATAAAGTGATATTTGATAAAAAGACAGAAGCTATAATTTTTTATAGTGGAGAAAATGAAAATTATTGGATTGGACTTGACCAACTAAAAGACACAGCTGAAATAATCGATTTTATATTTCAAGTATCTGCAAAAGGCTGGTGTAAATCAAAACATATAAAGGAATTTGTTGATTGTTTAAACGAAGTTTCCGATTTATATTTTAATACTTCTGCACAAGGAGTAATTTGCCCTTTTGGTTCATTTATGAAAATCAATTGGAATAAAAAGGAAAAGAAAAAATTAATATTAAAAGAAGTTTCAGAATAAAATCTACTGCCACCACCGTATATAAATTATTGCTGGCTTCTTGCCTACTTGCGAAAGTCCTCGCGGACTTTCTTTGTCCGTAATTATTTACTAAATTAGTTGCTTGAAACACGCAACAAACCATATACAAACACGTTAGCGAAACATCAAAAAAACTAACTAATATTACTCCAAATTTTAGAAGATTTACTCATTTTAGTAAAAGCTTTATTTATGGGTAAGTTTTCTTTCTTTGAAAGATTTGGATCATCCTGTAAAATGTCAATGGCAGTATTTCTCGCTGATACCAAAATTTGAGAATCTTTAACAACATCAGCAATTTTAAGATTTAAAACACCACTTTGTTGTGTACCCATTATATTTCCTGGTCCACGTAATTTTAAATCTACTTCTGCAATTTTAAACCCATCTGAAGTTTCAACCATTGTTTTTAAACGTGTTTTAGCTTCTGCTGATAATTTAAAACTAGATAATAAAATACAATAGCTTTGATCTGCTCCTCTACCAACTCTTCCTCTTAATTGATGTAATTGCGATAAGCCAAAACGCTCTGAACTTTCAATAATCATGACACTTGCATTCGGTACATTTACACCAACTTCAATAACGGTTGTAGCCACCATAATTTGAGTTTCACCTCTAACAAAACGTTGCATTTCGTATTCTTTATCAGCAGGTTTCATTTTTCCATGAACAATACTTATTTGATATTTTGGAGCTAGGAATTCACGAGAAATACTTTCATAACCATCCATCAAATCTTTATAATCCATGGCTTCAGATTCTTGAATTAATGGGTAAACAACATATACTTGTCTTCCTTTAGCAATTTCATCTTTTAGAAACTTAAAAACAGACAACCTGTTGCTATCAAAACGATGAACTGTTTTTACTTCCTTTCTTCCTGGAGGCAATTCATCAATCATAGAAATATCTAAATCACCATAAACAGACATTGCCAATGTTCTAGGGATTGGTGTTGCTGTCATTACTAAAATATGTGGAGGCATCTCATTTTTCATCCAAAGTTTTGAGCGTTGAGCGACTCCAAATCTGTGTTGTTCATCTATAATTGCAATTCCTAAATTTCTGTATTTTACTTTGTCTTCTAACAAAGCATGTGTACCTACTAAAATATGTAAAGAGCCATCTTCTAAATTTGCGTGTATTTCTCTACGTTTTTTAGTTTTTACAGAACCTGTTAAAATATCTACCTTAATATTTAGTCCTTGTAGTAATTCTGAAACTGCAACATAATGTTGATTTGCTAAAATTTCTGTTGGTGCCATTATTGTGGCTTGAAATCCGTTATCAATGGCTAATAACATTGTTAATAGAGCTACAATTGTTTTTCCTGAACCTACATCACCTTGTAAAAGTCTATTCATATGCGCACCTGAAGCTACATCTTTTCGAATTTCTTTCAATACTCTTTTTTGAGCATTTGTCAACTCAAAAGGTAGATTCTTGTTATAAAAATTATTGAAATTATCTCCAACATTTTTAAATACAAATCCTTTTATTTTGTTTTTATTAATGAGTTTCTTCCTAACTAATTGCAATTGAATAAAAAATAATTCTTCAAATTTTAAGCGATATTGAGCTTTTGCTAAATTCTCTTGACTTTTAGGAAAGTGAACATTTAGCAATGCATCTCGTTTGTGCATTAAAGTAAAATCGTCAATAATCTGATATGATAAACTTTCTTGAATTCCATCATAAAATTGTTGTAATAAATTCTGAATATAAGCTCGCATCAACTTATTTGAAATACCTGAATTGGTTAGTTTTTCTGTTGATGGATAAACAGGCTGCATTTTAGTTTGCAACTTTTTTTTGTATTCAGAAACCAGTTCCATTTCTGGGTGTGGAATACTAAAAAAACCATTATAATGATTTAGCTTTCCATAGACTACATAAGGTGTATTAATTTTTAACGAATCCTTAATCCATTTTTGTCCTCTAAACCATACTAATTCCATACTTCCAGAAGCATCTTGAAAAGTAGCAACTAAACGACTTCCCCTTTTTTGAGCAATTGATTTCACATTTGTAATTTTTCCTACAATCTGCACTTCAGAAGAATTAAGTTGTAAGTCTTTAATTCTATAAAAATTTGTTCTATCTATATATCTAAAAGGGAAAAAATTGAGTAAATCGTTACATGTTTTTATACCCAATTCTGTGTATAGCAAAGTTGCTCTTTGTACACTAATTCCTTTGACGTATGTAATTGGGTAATCTAGATTCACTTCTAAATGATATTATTAACGAAAATACATAAATCATTAGAAATAATAGTTTTGTTTTTTCCATATAAAAAGAGCTGACATTGTCAGCTCTTTTGGTCTTCAATAGCATTAATTAATACCCCTAAAAATTATTTAAACTATTGAATATTGTTCATCAAAAAATCTATTTTAAAACTACTGCCTTAAATAATTACTTACTTAAAGCAGGTAGTTTGTTTAAATAAATCCCCCAATTTATTTACCTTTTATTATAAAACTACTATCTAAATATCATTTTAGTTGTTCCATAATCATGTTTTTCACTTGTTATTTGTAATAGCATTACTCCTGGTTTTACATTAAAGTTCAAATCTAATTCATTCTTACCTACGCTTAATTCAGCTGGTACTCTGTAAATTACTTTACCTGTAATATCTGTTAAGGTAATTGTTGCTTTACTAGCTTCTTTACTAAATAATTGTAACTTTACATTTCCTTGAGATGGATTTGGATAAGCGATAAACTCATTCTCAAACTTCTCTACTTTACCTATTACATATTCATCTATAGCAGTTTTGGTAAACTTCACATCAGACACTTTAAAGTCTAATTCTTTAGTTTGAGCTTCTACTGGTAAAAATGTAAAAGTTAATGTAGTTAAATCATCAGCAATTATTGTTCCTTTGTTCCCTACAGATGTAAAGATTTCAAAAGGAATGTAATAAGTACGTTCCTCGTCTTTAATATCTACCATTACTCTGTATTGCTCTTTCCAATCTTCTATCGATGATTTTATTAGACCTAACTCCATTAATCCAGAACCTTTGGCTGTAAATGATAAGTATTTATATTCTGAATAATCCGCAGATATTGTACCTGGTAATAATGATTTGTATAAGGTTAAATAATCATAATCACTTGTAGCTTTTACTTCAGCACTTCTATTGATTGTATATTCATCATCTTTGTACTCTCTATCAAAGTTGTTCCAAACAAAATACTTTTTAACTTCAGTATATCTCTTATCATAATCTAGACCCCAGTTACCATCTGCATGATAAAAAGCATCATTAACTTGATCATCTACTTTTATAAGTGCATCATACTCATAACCATCAGCAATATCTAGCCTTAAACTTTGTTGTATTTCTGTACTTAAAGTATTATTTCTAAACTTTATGTTATTTGCTGTTTCAGAATACAACTCTACCATAGAAACATTAGCAGTATTACCTACTTCTGTACTTCTTAATTTTACGATTAACTCTCCTTTTTCTCTATAAATTTTAGAAGCATAAGTTTCTGGGAATTTCTGTACTTCTTTTTGTTGTACAGGTATAAAAGAATTTAGGTTCTCTAAAATATCAGTGACCATTTTTTGAGTATCTGATGGATTTGTAGACCATACTTGGAAATTATATACATCATTAAACTTGATATAATCGTTTACATACCAGTTTGTTTGAATTGTATAATTACCATCGTTATTGTTTTTTGCTGTTGCAAAAGAAACTGCATATTCTATAACCCCACTTCTTTGCTTTATTCCTTGCATTAAGAAATTATAGTCTCCTATTTTTATTTTTTGGATATTTAAAATCTCTGCACCTCTTAATCTATCACAAGATGCTTTGGTGTGGTTATATACTTTATCTGTAGTTTTAATTCCTAATACAACTCCTTTGGTTTCTCCATTAATAGAAAAATCAACAGAAAGTACTTCATCTGCAATGGTATAGTCTAAAATATCTGTTGGTGAAGTTACATTAGCTACGTTTCCTGCATATAATTCTTCAGGAAACATATCTAATAAGGTTTGCCCTTTACCTTGATAAGGTTGCTCACGCTTTAATTTAGATTTGTTGTATAAATTCTCATTAGATTTAACAAAGTTGGTTGGTACTGAATTCTTCTTTCTACCTACATAGATTTTAGAAATAGCATCTCCTAAAGATTCAGATTCTATTCCACCACCATTTCCTCCACCAGTATTACCAGAAGGTACTACCCATGCAAAGTCTTGGTCTAAATTAATTTCGCCTGTACCAAGTTGAACAAAACTCTTACTTGGACTTCCTAATCCGTCAGCATCATAGATTTGAACTAAATCTAATGGTGTTTTTCCGGCTGGTAAGCCTCCTGTAACAGTAGTTACATCTACAGTTACGATGTAATCTCCAGCTGGTAAATTTGTAAATAAATAATTCCCATTCGCATCAGTTGTAGTAGTAATATCATCACTTGGATCACTTGGTGTACCTGGGTCTAATGTTACTGTTGCACCTTCTAATCCTGGCTCTCCTGCATCTATAATACCATCTCCATCTGTGTCATACCATACTGTATCACCAATTACGCCATCTATTGCAAACGGTGTTGGAGTTGGAGTATTCTCATCAGGATTGTCATCATTATCACTTCCATCTGGATCTAATCCGTCTGTTGAATCGTCTGTTGGAGTTGCTCCTTGAGGTGAAGTTCCTTCTGCAGTTGCTGTATTATCTACATTTGTTGTTATTCCTGGAGTTACTGTAAATGTAATACTTACAGAACCACTTGCTCCTACTGCTAAACTTTGACCACCATCTAAAATATTACTTGAATTTGTTCCATTCCAACCTGCATTGGCTGTTAAGGTACCATCTGTTGCTGCAAATCCTGTTGCACTCATTCCTGAAAATTGGGTCACAACATCATCATAAATCATCACATTAGCTAATGGTATATCTCCAAAGTTTTCTACATTCAATAAATAGGTAATAGTGTGCGTACCATCATTATTATTTACAATACTGGTTACATTTTTAGATATTCCTATTGATGGATTTTCTGCAAATGGTGTAGTTGTTAGTTCATTTTCATCTGGTGTATCATCTCCATCTGTTCCATCTGGATCTGTCCCATCAGTAGAATCATCATTAACTGTTGTTCCTTGAGGAGAATCTCCTGTTACATAAACTGCGTTATCTATACTTGGTGTTGCTCCTGGAGTTACTGTTAAGCTAATACTTACTGTTCCTGTTGCTCCTGATGCTAGAGTTTGACCAGTTGCCAAAATATTATTTGTTGCTGCTCCAGTCCAACTGCCATTAGCTGTTAATGTTCCTGAAGTAGCTGTTAAGCTTGTTGGTGTCATTCCATTAAATCTTGATGGAATATCATCTGTGAGTATCAGATTTGATAAAGGTACATCTCCAAAATTCTCTATGGTTAACAAATACGTTACAGTATAAGTTGCATCATTATTATTTACAACACTTGTTAATTCTTTTGCTACACCTATTGATGGATTCTCTGCAAAAGGTGTTGGTGTTGGTGTATTTTCATCTGGTGTGTCATCTCCATCAGTTCCATCTGGATCAATACCATCAGTAGAATCATCAGTAGGTACTGCTCCAAGAGGAGAGGTTCCTTCTGCAGTTGCTGTATTATTTACATTTGTTGTAGTTCCTGGAGTTATAGTAAATGTGACATTTATTGTCCCATTTGCTCCTACTGCTAAACTTTGTCCTCCTGATAAAATGTTACTTCCTGCTGTTCCATTCCAAGCACCATTGGCTGTTAATGTTCCTGTTGTAGCTGTGAAACCTGTAGGACTCATTCCTGCAAATTGTGTTACTATATCATCAAAAATCTTAACATCTGATAAAGCTACGTTTCCAAAGTTCTCTACTGTTAATAAATAGGTAACTGTGTATGTACCATCAGTATTATTTACAACACTTGTTGCATCTTTTGATAATCCTATAGATGGGTTTTCTAATGATAAAGTACCTGAACTCGTTTCTTCTGAACATACGTTATCTGAATGTGTCAAAACTACAAAGTATTCGTTACCATCTAAACCAGTAGCATCACTAATCATTAAATTAGCTGTATTTGTTCCTGAATATACACCTGCGTCTGATAACAATACACCTCCACTACTTGGATCTCCTAAATACCATTTGTATTCAATTCCTGAATTCGCATTTCCAGCTGTACCATAAATTGGCGAACCAGCACTGTAACTTGTTGCAGATTCTGCAGAAGCTACTACACTAAATGTAGCTGATTGACCTGCAAGTGCTGATTGATTAGATACTGGTGTGGTAATATTCATTTGATGAGCTACAGTTTCATTACCATTAGCACCATTATAACCATTAGTCCCTCCAGTTACTAAACCGCTTGCATCAAAACCAGATCCATCCAAAACACCATCATTATTAGCATCTATACCTCCAGATTCAACAACATCTAAACAACCATCTCCATCAGAGTCTGGGTCTAAATTATCTGAAATGCCATCATCATCTGTGTCTAAATCACAATTTGTATTGTATCCATAGATAGAACCTATTGCATAAGTTGGCCCATTTAGTACTTGTCCTATTTCAATAGTATTTGAAGCATTCCAAGTTACTGGATTAACTGTTAAACCATTAGTTAAAATCATTGGTTCTAATGGTCCGTTTAACGTTTTTGAGCCGAAAAATTGAACATCTCCATTAGGGTAAACAATTAATCTAATTAAAGGTGTAGCTGCATTTGCAGTACCCAAAGCCCAAATTTGAGAGATTCCACCTGCTCCATGTCTTGTTCCGTCTGCAAATTGAATAGTCTGTGGTATAGGACTAAATGCACTTGCCAGTTCTATTTCGTTAGAAAATAAAGGTGCTCCATTTACAGTAACATTAAAACTATTATCTAATCTAGTAATATCTAAACCAAAACCATTAGATGCTGTATTTAAACTTGCTGTATGTGTACTATTGTTAATATTAAAATTAGATACAACTGCTGTTTTGTTAAAACAACCTTCATTTATATCTAAAATACCATCGTTATCATCATCTAAATCACAAATATTATTAATACCATCTGCATCTGGATCATTTGCTGTTACAACACCAACTGTAGCACCAAGCGTACAAGGATTTCCATAATAACCAAAATCTTGAGCTGTATTATCTTCGCCTACTCCTAATGTAATTGAACTAGTATTTGCTGTTCCAGTTCCATCTGAATCATAAGTTTGTACCAATTCTCCAACTGTTACTCCCATTGGTAGACCTCCTGTAACAGTACTTACATCTACACTTATTGTATAATTACCTACTGGTAAGTTAGGGAAGTTATATTCACCATTGGCATCTGTTGTAATTGTTACATCATCTGCAGGGTTTCCTGGAGTTCCTGGATCTAAAGTAACTGTCGCTCCTTCTAACCCTAATTCGCCCATATCCTTTACTCCATTTCCATTTGTATCATACCACACTGTGTCTCCTATGCTACCTAATGGTGGAAATGGTGTTGGAGTTGGAGTATTCTCATCAGGATTGTCATCATTATCACTTCCATCTGGATCTAATCCGTCTGTTGAATCGTCTGTTGGAGTTGCTCCTTGAGGTGAAGTTCCTTCTGCAGTTGCTGTATTATCTACATTTGTTGTTATTCCAGGAGTTACTGTAAATGTAATACTTACAGAACCACTTGCTCCTACTGCTAAACTTTGACCTGATGATAAAATATTAATTGTTGAAGTTCCATTCCAACCTGCATTGGCTGTTAAGGTACCATCTGTTGCTGCAAATCCTGTTGCACTCATTCCCGAAAATTGGGTCACAACATCATCATAAATCATCACATTGGCCAATGGTACATCTCCAAAATTCTCAACATTTAGTAAATAGGTTACTGTATGTGTACCATCATTATTATTTACAATACTTGTTACATTTTTAGATATTCCTATTGATGGATTTTCTGCAAATGGTGTAGTTGTTAGTTCATTTTCATCTGGTGTATCATCTCCATCTGTTCCATCTGGATCATTACCATCAGTAGAATCATCGTTAACTGTTGTTCCTTGAGGAGAATCTCCTGTTACATAAACTGCGTTATCTATACTTGGTGTTGCTCCTGGAGTTACTGTTAAGCTAATACTTACTGTTCCTGTTGCTCCTGATGCTAGAGTTTGACCAGTTGCCAAAATATTATTTGTTGCTGCTCCAGTCCAACTGCCATTAGCTGTTAATGTTCCTGAAGTAGCTGTTAAGCTTGTTGGTGTCATTCCATTAAATCTTGATGGAATATCATCTGTGAGTATCAGATTTGATAAAGGTACATCTCCAAAATTCTCTATGGTTAACAAATATGTTACTGTGTAAGTTGCATCATTATTATTTACAACACTTGTTAATTCTTTTGCTACACCAATTGATGGATTCTCTGCAAAAGGTGTTGGTGTTGGTGTATTTTCATCTGGTGTGTTATCTCCATCAGTTCCATCTGGATCAATACCATCAGTGGAATCATCTGTTGGTGTTGCACCTCCAGGAGATGTTCCTTCTACAGTAGCAGTATTGTCAATATCTGTAGTTGTACCTGGAGTTACTGTAAAGCTGATACTTACAGAACCACTCGTACCAACAGCTAAACTTTGTCCTGCATTTAAAATATTACTTGCAGCTGTGCCATTCCAACCTGCATTTGCTGTTAATGTTCCATTAGTAGCAGTATATCCAGTAGGACTTAAACCTGAAAACTGTGTAACAACATCATCGAAAATCTTGATATCTGATAATGCTACATCTCCAAAGTTCTCTACTGTTAATAAATAGGTAACTGTATAAGTACCATCTGTATTATTTACTACGCTGGTTACGTCTTTAGAAATTCCAATTAAAGGATTTTCGACCGTAAGTTGAGCAGAAGCAATTTCTTCTAAACATACTTTATCTAGGTGAGTTAACTTTACGAAGTATTGATTTCCATCTAATCCAGTTACATCATTAACCATTAGATTAGCAGTATTAGTGCCAGAATAAACTCCTGTGTCAGTCAATAAAGTTCCTCCACCATTAGGATCTCCTAAATACCATTGATAAACAATTCTTGCTGATGCGTTTCCTGGAGAACCATAAACTGGACTTCCTGCAATATAATTTGTAGCCATTTCAGCAGAACCTACAACACTAAAAGTTGCTGATTGCCCAATTGTAGCTGTTTGATTTGATGGTGGAGTAGTAATTGACATTTGATGTGCAATGGTTTCTTTACCTTCTGTACCATTGTAACCTCCTGTACCACCAGTAACTAATCCGTCTGCATCAAAACCAGTTCCGTCTAAAATACCGTCCATATTTGCATCTACACCACCTGACTCTTCTACATCTAAACAACCATCACCATCAGAATCTAAATCTTCAGAATTTGGGATACCATCGCCATCTGTATCAAGACAAACTTGATTACCTGTTAAATCTACATTTAAAACTTTTGCTCCATCATTGGTTCCTGAAGCAGGACCATTAGAAAAAACTGAAGCTGTTAAACCATTTCTTAATTCTAATAAATAAATGACACCAGAACTGTTATTTCCTAAATATATTTTTCCATCTAAAGTACTATACACAGCACCATAAGTTCCTGACGGCAAATTAGTTACAGAACCCACTACACTAGAAACTTCGTTTGTTGTATCAAATTTGATTAAATTATTAACACCATTTGTAACTCCGTAGAAATTACCATCTGCAGCATTGTATCCAATATCAGAAACATTTAAACCAGCAGCTGAAAAAGAAGCTACTTGTGCCTTATAAGTTGCTGATGCAGGGTCTGCATCAATTACTAAAACTGTAGAAGATGTTGTAACTACATATTGCTTTTTTATTGGGTCGTAAGCACCAGAATAAGCAGATGTACTTATTGGTAAGGTTTCTACTATATTGAATGTACTTGGGTCTATTAGAACTACTCTATTTGCATTTCTATTTACAGCCCAGAATAAACCATCAGCTTCATTAGTAGCGACTGCATTTGCTTGAAAAGTTAAATTTGCGTGTATAGAAGATGCACCTGTTGTTAAATTTACCAAATATACTGTTGATGGATTGCCTTGAAATAAGTAACCCATATTTGCATTGGGAAAAGTAGAAACCGCATTTCCACATCCTTCATCTGTGTCTAAAATACCATCATTATCGTCATCCAAATCACATGTATTATTAATACCATCTGCATCAGGATCGTTTGCTGTTACTACACCAACTGTTGCTCCAATTGTACAACGAGAAGAGTAGCCAAAGTCTTGATCAACATTATCTTCATCAGTTGCTAAAGAAATATTGCTTCTACTTACACTTGCAGTACCATCATTATCGTAAGTTGGGACTAAATCACTAATAGTAACATTGGCTGGAAGCCCACCTGTAACTGTGCTAACATCAACACTAACTGTGTAGTTGCCTGCTGGTAAATTATTGAAAGAATAATTACCATTTGCATCTGTAGTTGTTGTTACATCATCAGCTGCATTTCCAGGTGTTCCTGGATCTAAAGTAACTGTTGCTCCTTCTAAACCACTCTCGCTTCCATTTTTTACTTCATTCCCATCTGCATCATACCATACTGTATCGCCTATTGAGCCAAGTGTATCTACAATTCCAAAATTGACATTAGTTTCTAAAACCATGGCTACAGAAACAGAAATTTCTCCATCAACATTGCCATCGTTTCCTACTCCAATTCCTTGATTTTCTCCAATATTTATCCAATTAGCTGGTAAATTAGAGTTTAAACTCCCTGCAGGACTTGTATGTAGCACAACAGTATATATTGTATTTGGGTCTACACTATCAAAGAATTGATAAGTACCATCACTATTAATTGCAACTGTATCTATAATATTATTAGAACCATCTATTAAACTTGCATACAATTGAGTTCCTCCTGGTGTTGAAATACCAGTACCATCAACTGTACTGTCATTAAGTTTGTCTGTATCATTAAAAACATTACCAATTATACCTGGCACTAATGGATTTATTGGATTATCATCGAATGTATTGTCTGAAAGACCATAAAATTTTACATCTGCATCACCATTATTATCAATTCTAAAGCCATAAATAGGTTGTGCCGAATTAAATAAACTAATATCTATGACAGAAAAATATTGTGGTTGAGATGCTGATCTACCAGCTGAACCATAACCAATATTCCAGTCATATTTTTTATTACCATCTGGAGAAGTTGGTCCATTTTGAAAACCAAAACGCAATTCTCTAGCAGTTACAATAGGATTACCATTAATATCTAAAGGAACAATTTTAAAAAATGTATTTCCATCTCTTTCACTTACTACTAAAAAGTCATCATTTTGTAATGCTCTAGACCAATAAATATCAAAATCTGGCCCTGCAGGAATATTTGATGCACCATCATAGAATAAATAATTTAATGCATTTCTGTTATCAACCATATTTTGCATAGCATCTTCCCAAGCAGGTACTCCATTACTAACCAAAGTCTCTACACCTTCATTATAAACTCCAACACCTGTTGCTGCATTAGTAAAATTATTATTTGTTACAAATGCTCCTGCTGCATTAAAGAAGCTTAAAGTTTTAGTTGTACCACCATGATCAACTTTTGCATATTGCATGTTAACAGGCAAAGTAGTTTGTCTTGATGCTGGTGCAGAAGCAGAACCATAACCATTTGTTTGTGTTATAATACTACCATTAAATTCGATTTGTACTTCAGTTATTTTTACATTGTCTGTTCCTAGAACAACATCATACATTGTTTGGGAGAAGCTAAAACTCGAAACAAGTAAAATAGTAATGAGAATGTAGTGTAATTTTGTTTTCATATTTAAAGGTATATCTCTAATTTGTGTAATTCTATCAGCTTGTAAATTTCAGAAATTATTAAATTCAAGAAATTATTTTTCGATGAAATGATTTAAATTATCGTTTAAAGATTAGCTAAAACGTTAAGTGGAGAGGGGTCTACTAGGGTTTCAAAAATCTATTATTATTTATTTTAAATTAAACTTTTAGGGGAATAACTCGTAAATAAGGGGAATAAATTTTAATAAACATTGCAAATATACATATTTTTTCACAAATGTAGTCTTACTCTAATCATATTAACATTTTTCATTGATTAGATATTAATTATATCATTTTGAACTATTAAGTTATAGGAAACATTCTTATCAAAAAAGTCACAATGAGATTAAAAAATATTTAAACTTTTAAAAACTTTAAGCTTTAAATTATCTTAACTGTCTATATTTAGTACTTTTGTAATTCTTTAAAATAAAAAATGAGATTACACAGAAATTTAACTTTTGCAGTAATAGATAGCATTAGAGATATATTTAATGAAGGAGTTTATGCTGACAAAGCAGTTGAAAAAGCTTTGAAACGAGATAAAAGATGGGGAGCAAGAGATCGTAAATTTGTTGCAGAAACTATTTATGAAATTACTAGATGGAATAGATTATATGCTGAAATTGCTGAAGTTAAAACACCTTACAAAAGAGATGATATTTGGCGTGTTTTTTCTGTTTGGTGTATATTAAGAGGTATTGCTTTACCAGATTGGAATCAAATAGGTGACGTGCCTGTAAGAAGAATTAAAGGTCGTTTTGATGAACTCTCAAAAATTAGAAAATACAGAGAATCTATTCCTGATTGGATGGATAATTTAGGCGTTTCTGAATTAGGTGAGGCTTTATGGACAAAAGAAATCGCTGCTCAAAACCAACAAGCGAATGTTATTTTAAGAACAAATACATTAAACATTAGTAAAGAATTTCTTCAAAAAAAATTACGTTCAGAAAATGTAATTACTAAAATGTTACCTAATCACCCAGATGCATTGATTCTAGAAGAAAGAGCGAATGTATTTAAAACAGAAGCATTTCATAATGGTTATTTCGAAGTTCAAGATGCATCTTCTCAATTAGTTGCTGCCTATTTAGACGTAGAGCCAGGAATGAAAGTAGTAGATACTTGTGCAGGAGCAGGAGGAAAAACACTTCATTTAAGTGCTTTAATGCAAAATAAAGGTCAAATTATAGCTATGGATATTTACGAAAGTAAATTAAAAAAATTAAAAGTAAGAGCAAGAAGAAATAAAGCACATAATATAGATATGCGAGTTATTGATTCTACAAAACCTATAAAAAAATTGTATAATAAAGCAGATAGAGTTTTAATTGATGCCCCATGTTCTGGATTGGGTGTAATGAGAAGAAACCCTGACTCTAAATGGAAATTACAACCAGAGTTTATAGAAAATATTAAAAAAGTACAACAAGAAGTTTTACAAAGCTATTCTAAAATGGTTAAATCTGGTGGAAAAATGGTCTATGCAACTTGCTCAATATTACCGTCAGAAAATCAAGAACAAGTTGATAATTTTTTAACATCAGATTCAGGAAAAGAGTTTACTTTTGTAAAAGATAAAAAAGTGCTGGCTCATACTTCTGGTTTCGACGGATTTTATATGGCTCTTTTAGAAAAGAAATAATCGATTTCAAAAATTAATTGCAAGAAAAAGAATTGTTTTTTTAACAATAAAGACAATTTATGTACAAAAAAATTACACTATTATTTACCTTATTAAGTTGTATTACTTTTTTTGGGCAAGAATCTTATTATAACGATGTTAATCTTAATTTAACAGGCTTAACCTTAAAAGAAGAACTAGCAAAAAAAATCATTAGTACTCATACTCAATTTTTATTCTATGATCAAATTTGGGATGCTAGTAAAATTACAGATGTAAATCCGAACAACAACCAACAAGTTTTACTAATTTATGGTTATGAAAATGGTACTGATAGTGATGTTACTAATGATAAAACTCGTGGAATTGATAACAATGGTGGAAGCCCTAGTCAATGGAATAGAGAACATGTCTACTCTCAATCTTTAGGAACTCCTCCCCTATCTGACGTCGGTCCAGGATCTGATGCACATCATTTAAGACCTGCAGATGCACAAAGAAATTCATCAAGAAACAACAGAAAATTTACTACTGGCTCTGGAAATTCAGGGATTCAAGCAAATGGAGGTTGGTATCCAGGAGATGAATGGAAAGGCGATGTTGCAAGAATGATGATGTATATGTATGTAAGGTATGATGATAGATGTTTGCCTTCTAATATTGGTTTTGGAAACAATTCAACCACTCCAGATGATATGATAGATTTATTTTTACAATGGAATGTAGAAGACCCTGTATCTGATTTTGAAAGACAACGAAATACGTATCATGAAAACACAGCAAATCTAAATGCACAAGGAAATAGAAACCCTTTTATAGACAATCCTATTTTAGCTACAAGAATCTGGGGAGGTACAAAAGCAGAAGATGTATGGGGAATTTACACAAATTCAGATACAGAAGCTCCATCAATTCCCACAAACTTAACTGCGAATAATATTACTACTTTTTCCGTCGATTTATCTTGGACCCCTTCAACTGACAATGTTGGTGTAACAAGTTATGATATTTATGTAAATGGAAATTTAAGAGTAGCCACTTCAGATACTTCTATTACTATACCTAACTTAATATCAGATACTAATTACTCATTTGCTATTTTAGCTAAAGATATTGCTAATAATGCTTCACAAATAAGTCAGCCTTTAGATATAAAAACGTTGGCAGATACAGAAGCCCCATCAGTACCTCAAAATTTAGTTGTAAGTAATGAAACTGAATCTACTTTTATTGTTTCTTGGGATGCATCAACAGATAATACTAAAGTAGCACTATATGAAATTTATGTTGATAATATATTAATTGGAAACAGTACTACAAAAATGTTTACAGTAAATGGTTTAGCACCATCTACAACTTACCAAGTTACTGTTTTAGCAGCTGATGAAGCTGGTAATAAATCTAATTTATCAAACCCAATCAATGCTACTACAACAAATGGTACTGCTACAGCAACAGAATTATTTTTCTCTGAATATTTAGAAGGATCAAGTAACAACAAAGCAATAGAAATTGTTAATTTAACAAATAGTGATATAGATTTAGCCACATATAGTTTAAAAAGACAAAGTAATGGAGGTTTAAATGGTGATGATTGGGAATGGGAAATGTCTCTTGCTGGAAAAACAATAAAATCTCAAGATGTTTTTGTGATTGTAAACGAAGCAGCTGGTGAGCATTCAGGGAGTAAATCTCAAAAAGCTAGAGATGCAGGAGACTATTTAATTTCAATTGCTGACACCATTAGAGTTCATGATGGAGATACTAACTTTGGTGCTCCTATCAATTTTAATGGAAATGATCCTGTGGGTTTATTTAAAAATGGTGTTTTAATAGATATTGTTGGTACATATAATGGAGGTTCTGCAGATTTTGGAAAAGACAAAACATTAAGAAGAAAAAGTGGAGTTTCCTCACCAAATGTTAATTTTGACATAGATAATGAGTGGGATATAGTTGACAAAGACAATGCAGATGATTTTGGCAAACATAGTGTTATAGTACTCAATATAAGTTCCTATAAACAATTAGGAATAGAGTTTTATCCAAATCCTGCCAATGATTTTATAAAAATAAAAAATTTATCAAATAAAGAAATAGAAAAGATTTTTATCTATGATGTATTAGGTAAGAAAGTATTTTATCAAAAAAAACCACAACACAATATTAACATTAAAACATTATCAAAAGGAATCTATATGCTTACTTTTGTTATCGATAATAAAGTTTATAAATCAAGAATTATAAAAAATTAAAATGAAGAAAATATTACTTTTATCATTTACTCTTTTTGCCCTTTTTACAACAGCACAACAAAGCTATTATAATGGTTTAGATTTTTCTAAAAGTGGTGTAGCTTTAAAAGAAGATTTAGCAACAAGAATAACCTCTACACATACTAATTTTTTAGTTTACACTCCAGGAGTTTGGGAAGCATCAAAAGTTACTGATGTTAATCCAGAAAACAGTTCAGAAGTGCTACTAATTTATGGTTATGCAGCCTCAGGAGATATGTCAAGAACTAGAGGTCTTAATGATAATGGTGGTGCTCAAGGAGATTGGAACAGAGAACATGTTTATCCTAGGTCTCTTGGTAACCCTAATTTGGGTACAGTTGGTCCAGGTGCAGATGCACATCATTTAAGACCAGCAGATGTAAATTACAATAGCTTAAGAAGTAATACTATTTTTGCAGATGGTTCTGGAAATTCTGGAAATGTAGCTGGTGGATGGTATCCAGGAGATGAATGGAAAGGAGATATTGCAAGAATGATGATGTATATGTACGTAAGATATGACCAAGTGTGTTTGCCATCAAGAGTTGGTAATGGTAGTAATGCCAACACTCCTGATGACATGGTCGATTTATTTTTAAAATGGAATGCAGAAGACCCAGTTTCAGATTTTGAAAGACAAAGAAATACATATCATGGAAATACTGCGAATACTTATGCACAAGGAAATAGAAATCCTTTTATAGATAATGCATATTTAGCTACTAGAATTTGGGGTGGAGATCCTGCTGAAGACTCATGGGGAATTTTTACAACCCAAGATACAGAAGCGCCGACAACACCAACAAATGTTGTAGTTTCTAATATTGCCACTACTTCTTTTGATATCTCTTGGACAGCGTCAACTGATAATGAGTCTGTTTCTGGATACAACGTTTTATTAAATGGAAACAATGTTGGTGAAACAGCTACTACATCTTTTTCAACAACAAATCTAACACCAAACACAAATTATTCAGTTACCATTATAGCAAAAGACGTAGCTAATAATAATTCTGCACCTTCAACTGCTGTAAACACAACAACTTTAGCAGATACAACTGCTCCAACAACACCTACCAATATTTCAATTTCAAATCAAACAGGAAGTAGTTTTCAGATTAACTGGACAGCTTCTACAGATGATTCTGGTATTTTAAATTACGAACTTTTTCTAGATGGGAACTCGTTAGGTACAACATCGCTAACAAACTATAATGTTACCAATTTAACAGCTTCAACAACATATGTAGTTACAATTCAGGCTGAAGATATTGCAAATAATAAATCTAGTTTGTCTCAACCTGTAAATGCAATAACTACAGATGGTAGTAATAATATTAACGAAATTTTCTTTTCAGAATATGTAGAAGGCTCTGGTTTTAATAAAGCTGTTGAAATTGTAAATTTAACAAGTAATAATGTAGATTTAACTCCTTACACCATTAAAAGACAATCTAATGGAATATGGGAAGCACCTTTATCTTTAGCAGGTAAAACTATAAATATAAATGACGTATTCGTAATTATAAATGCCAGTGCACTAGATGTTAAACTAAATGAAGAAGCAGATATAAAAGTACCTAATGAAACACCAATGACATTTAATGGTGATGATAGAGTAGGTTTATTTAAAAATGATGTTTTAATTGATATTATTGGCGATTTAAATGGAACTGATGATTTTGGTAGAGATATTACATTAAGAAGAAACTCTGATGTAACCAAACCCACAATTAATTATAGTGAACAAGCAGAATGGACTTTTTATGCTAGCAATACCACAAGTGATATTGGTAATTTTAATGGAACATTAAGCACTGAAAATAATTTGCTTGAGTCTTTTAAAATGTTTCCAAATCCAACATCAGGAAATACCATTAGTTTTACAACTTTTAGAGATTTAGAAATTTCGATTTTTAATGTTTTGGGGAAACTAGTACAATCAAAAGAAATTTCTAATACTAATAATACCATTGATATTGCTAGCCTAGCTAAAGGAATTTATTTAGTTAAGGTTAAAGACGATAAAAATACAATTACAAAAAAACTAATCAAGAAATAGTTATTGATTAAATTAAGATATTAAAAAGCTACCTTTTTGGTAGCTTTTTATTTTTCAAAAATATCACGAACACGTTTTCGCAATGTTAATATCTTATTATAGGATTTTAAACTACCGAAAAGTAACTTTATAAAGTTGATTTTCAATAGTTTTACAATGAAATACAAATTACTTTTCTTAATCTTATTTATCAGTTTTTCTGCAACAGCACAAGTACATACTTCCTACTTATGGCACATGCAACAACCCATTTATTGGCCAGATAAAAGTGTTGCTAATCCTTTTGAATATCAAAAAGTTTGGGAATCTTATCAGTTAAAACAAAGTGGGCAAAATATTTATGCAAGTGGTTTAGCTCATCCTCTAAATAATTTACAAGAAATCTTTGGTAAAAATGATCGTGTAAATGGATATCAATGGGAAACTAAAAATGCAATTAATTCTATAAGACAATTTGCGAATGCAGGTGCTCAAGTAAATTATGGAGCTTGTTTAATAGAAAACATCAATTCTTTAGCTGCTAATAATACTTGGGGCTATACTCAAAACTGGAAAGACAATATTAAAGAAGCTCAAAATTGGAAAACTTCTGGAGGTTTCCCAAGAATGGATATTACAGGTTTCTCTTGGCATCATGTTTTATCTCCTTTAGTTTCTGACAGAGTGTTAAAAAAGGAAATTCAGGGCCATAAATACATTGTAACCAGTAATTTCAATAGCACTTATTCAAAAGGGTTTTGGCCTGCAGAATGCTCATTTTCAGAACGAATTATTCAAGTTTTGGTAGAAGAGGGTTTTGAGTGGTCTGTAATTGCCAACAGTCATTTATCAAGAACATTAAACGATTATCCAAATACAAATTTTGGAACTTCTGGTGTAAATACAAATCCACCTAATAAAGCTGATAAAGTTGCTACTAATGGAAATAATTGGTGGAATGGACAAACAGATGGCAGAGGAGGAACTTTTGCTGCACCCTACTCGTATCAAGCTCATAAAGCAAAATATGTAAACCCAGAAACTGGTACAGAATATAAAATTGATGTAGTGCCAATGGCAGATTTATTAAGTTATAAAGATGGTTTTTCTGAACAAGGCACAGGAGATATTGACAATAATATAGCACCTTATGCAGATCCTAATCATCCCTCAATTGTATTATTAGCTCATGATGGAGATAATGCTTGGGGAGGTGGAGCCAGTTATTATCAAGAAGCTGTAAAAAACTTCACAAATGCAGCTGCAAATAAAGGATATACACCAAATACAATTCAACAATTTTTAAATGATAATCCAGTTCCAGAAAGTTCTTTGGTAAAAGTTGAAGATGGTTCTTGGATTAATGCCGCAAACGATTGGGGAAGTCCTCAATTTATCAATTGGTTGTGGCCTTTATATACGTCAAGTTTTGAATTTAATCCTGATGGATGGACAGAAGATGCAAGAAATTGGGCAGTATTGACTGCTGCTGAAAATTTTGTAATTATGGCAGAAGATATAGAAGGGAATAATCAAATTGAAAACATTGTAAATCCATCAGCAACTTCTAAAAAATCAGAACTGGCTTGGCATTATCTATTACCTGGTTTTACAAGTGGATATATGTATTATGGCAAAGCAATTGATATGGAAATCAAGCAAACTATTGCTGCAAATAATGCTATTGAAGTTGCCAAAGAAATCACGGATAATAATCTAAACAACGACACTACAAAACCATCAGTTTTTATTCCACAAAGATATCCTTACAATCCTGGAGAAATAGGTTTTGGACCAACTTATGGCTATCAACAACATTTAAATTCTGCTGATTTTACGGTTTGGACATTTGCTTTTGATGTAAATGGAATTCAGTCAGCAGAAATAAAATATAGAGTTGATAATGATGGGGTAAATCCTTTGAATAATAATGATAATGAAACTTATGAAGGAGGTACTTCAGTTGGATCTTGGCAATCAGTCTCTATGAAAGAAAAAGTTTTTCCGAAAGGTAATATTACCAATGACTCAGAAATCGACTTTTTTGTTTTGCCAGATTATATTGCCAATTTATATTATGGAAAAATAGCAGGTTTATCAGAAGTTTTAGTTGATTATTATGTAGAAGTTACTGACTCAAAAGGGAATGTTGAAAAATCTAAAATTCAACATGTTTGGGTAGGTAAAAATTTGGATTTAGCTCCAAAAGTAACATTTACTCCTGAAAATAACTATGCAGCAAATCCAATAGAAGTTACAATTTCTGCTTATGATTCATCAGATGCAAATCCAAAAATATATTATACAACTGATGGTACAGAACCTACTGAAAGTTCTAATGAAGCAACATCATCAATAAAAATAAATATTACAGAAACGACTACTTTTAGAGTTTTTGCTATTGATAATGAAAATAATAAATCAGATATTATCACAAAAACCTATAATATAGGTAGTATACCAGACATTACAGTTTATTTTAAACCAGATCCAAATTGGAATGGAAATCCTAAAATTTATTGGTGGAATGCAAAACCTGATGGAAATTTAGCAGACCAAACTTGGCCAGGCACTGATATGCAAGTTCACAACAGTGAATGGTTTAAACATACTTTTTCTGGTGTTTCTTCCTTAAATGTAATCTTTAATAATGGTTCAGGTGGTAATGGAAATCAAACAGAAGATTTAAATGGCATTACTCAAGACTTTTGGTATGAATG
Source organism: Polaribacter porphyrae (assembly GCF_002954685.1). Lineage (GTDB taxonomy): Bacteria > Bacteroidota > Bacteroidia > Flavobacteriales > Flavobacteriaceae > Polaribacter > Polaribacter porphyrae. The sequence continues at coordinate 1,211,884 of NZ_MSCN01000001.1, forward strand.
GGGAAAAGGAGTTTTATCTACTTCTGAAAACTTGAAAAATAAAGTAAAAATTTATCCAAATCCAGCAACAAGTTTTATTAAGGTTGATGCGAATATTCAAGTAAACTCCTACTCTATTTTTGATGCACTTGGTAAAGAAGTTTTAAAAGGAATAATAAAAAACCAACAAATTAATATCACAGATTTAGAAAAAGGAATTTATTTCTTAAAAATATTAAAAAACCAAAAAGAAATTAAAACTATAAAAATTATCAAGTAAAATAGTTTTGTTGATAACCTTATGAAAAACGCTCTTTTTTTGAGCGTTTTTTTATGCCCAAAATTCAAATCAAAAAAGTAAATTTGTGTTTTAAATTTAATCAATTCTACAAATGATTCATTTCTTCGGAAACCAAAACAGTAAAATATTTGCTGTTCAAGCAACAAAAGAATTTTCAACAGAAACTATATCTAAATTAATTTGGTTATTTGGTGACCAACCTAAAATTGAAGCATCTAAAATTGATGCTTTTTTTATTGGTCCAAGAGCAGCTATGATAACTCCTTGGAGTACAAATGCAGTTGAAATTACCCAGAATATGGGAATTTCTGACATCATTAGAATTGAAGAATTTAAAGCTGTTACCGAAGATTTTACAGATTTTGATCCTATGATTTCAGAAAAATTTAATGGATTAAATCAAGATAGTTTTACCATTGATATTAAACCAGAACCAATTTTAGAGATTGATGATATAGCTGCTTACAATAACCAAGAAGGATTGTCTTTAAGTGATGAAGAAGTTGCATATTTAGAAAGTGTTGCTACAAAAATCGGTAGAAAATTAACAGATTCTGAAGTTTTTGGCTTTAGCCAAGTAAATTCCGAACACTGCAGACATAAAATATTTAACGGAACTTTTATTATTGATGGTAAAGAGCAACCTACTTCTCTATTCAAAATGATAAAAGAAACGTCCAAACAATTTCCAAACGATATTGTTTCTGCATATAAAGACAATGTTGCTTTTATAAAAGGTCCAAAAGTGGAACAATTTGCGCCAAAAACTTCTGATAAACCTGATTTTTATCAAACTCAAGATTTTGAATCTGTCATTTCATTAAAAGCAGAAACACATAATTTTCCTACAACAGTTGAGCCTTTTAATGGAGCAGCAACTGGTTCTGGAGGTGAAATTAGAGATAGATTGGCTGGTGGAAAAGGTTCTTTACCTTTAGCAGGAACTGCAGTTTATATGACTTCCTACTCTAGATTAGAAGAAGAAAGATACTGGGAACATAAGTTTGAAGAAAGAAATTGGTTGTACCAAACTCCTATGGATATTTTGATAAAAGCCTCAAATGGAGCATCAGATTTTGGTAACAAATTTGGGCAACCTTTAATTTGTGGCTCTGTATTTACTTTTGAACACGAAGAAAATTCATCTTCAAGTGAAGCTAAACCTAGAAAATTAGGCTATGATAAAGTAATTATGCAAGCTGGAGGAATTGGATATGGAAAAGCAGACCAAGCTCTAAAAGATACACCAAAAGAAGGCGATAAAATTGTAATTCTTGGAGGTGAAAACTATAGAATCGGAATGGGTGGTGCAGCAGTTTCATCAGCAGACACTGGAGAATTTGCTTCAGGAATTGAACTAAATGCTGTTCAACGTTCTAACCCAGAAATGCAAAAACGTGCTGCAAATGCCGTTCGTGGAATGGTAGAAAGTGATGAAAATTTTATTGTTTCCATTCACGATCATGGAGCAGGTGGACATTTAAACTGTTTATCAGAATTAGTTGAAGATACAGGTGGTAAAATCGATTTAGATAAATTACCAGTTGGAGACCCAACTTTATCAGCAAAAGAAATTATTGGGAACGAATCTCAAGAAAGAATGGGATTGGTTATTGCTGAAAAACACACAGAAACTTTACAGAAAATTGCAGAACGTGAACGTTCTCCTGTGTATACTGTTGGAGATGTAACTGGTAATGACAGGTTTACGTTTGAATCAAAAACCAAAGGCGATAAACCTATGGATTTGGCTTTAGAAGATATGTTTGGTTCATCTCCAAAAACTGTTATGAATGACAAAACTATCATCAGAAATTATAAAAATCCACGTTATAAAACGAAGAATTTACAAATCTATTTAGAACAAGTTTTACAATTAGAAGCTGTGGCTTGTAAAGATTGGCTAACTAATAAAGTAGATAGATGTGTTGGAGGTAAAGTTGCCAAACAACAATGTGTGGGTTCTTTGCAAATTCCGTTAAATAATGTTGGAGTGATGGCATTAGACTACAATGGAAAAGAAGGAATTGCAACTTCAATTGGGCACTCCCCTATTTCTGGATTAATTCATCCAGAAGCAGGAAGTAGAAACTCAATTACAGAAGCTTTAACCAATATTATTTGGGCTCCTTTAAAAGATGGTTTAGCATCAGTTTCTTTATCAGCAAATTGGATGTGGCCTTGTAAAAATGAAGGTGAAGATGCTCGTTTATACAAAGCTGTTAAAGCAATTTCGGAGTTTTCCATTGATTTAGGAATCAATGTTCCAACAGGAAAAGATTCATTATCAATGAAGCAAAAATATCCTGATGGAGATGTAATTTCTCCTGGAACTGTAATTATTTCTGCTGCTGGAAACTGCAATGAAATCAGTAAAGTAGTTGAACCTGTTTTACACGTTGATGGAGGAAATATCTACTACATCAATATTTCTCAAGACGATTTTAAATTAGGTGGAAGCTCTTTCAATCAAGTTTTAAATGCGATTGGAAATGAAGCTCCTGATGTTAAAAATGCATCTTATGTAAAAACTGTTTTTAATGTAATTCAAGAATTAATAAAAGACGATAAAATTACTGCAGGACACGATGTTGCTTCTGGTGGATTGATAACCACTTTGTTAGAAATGTGTTTTGCTGATGTGAATCTAGGAGCTGATTTTGACTTATTTACTTTAAATGAAGAAGATGCTGTAAAAGTATTGTTTGCAGAAAATAGCGGAATCACTTTTCAAGCAGATGCTGATGTTGAAACCATTTTATCAGAAAATAATATTGATTTTTTTAATATTGGTTCTGCTAACAATTCAGGCAAAGTAACTATCAAAAATAATGAAGAGTTTTTCTCTTTTGATGTTACTGAATTAAGAGATGTTTGGTACAAAACTTCTTATTTATTAGATGATAAACAAACTGCAAATGGTTTAGCCAAAAATAGATTTGATAATTATAAAAAACAACCTTTACAATATACTTTTCCAAAACATTTTACCGGAAAAATAAAAGACGTCATTGCAAACAAAGTGAAGCAATCTGCAAATAAAGAGGAGATTACTTCGTCGAAAATAATTCGTAATGACAGTGTTCGTCCAAAAGCAGCCATCATCAGAGAAAAAGGTTCAAATTCTGAACGTGAAATGGCAAATGCGATGTATTTAGCTGGTTTTGATGTAAAAGATGTACACATGACCGATTTAATTTCTGGTCGTGAAACGTTAGAAGATATTCAGTTTATTGGTGCTGTTGGTGGTTTCTCTAATTCTGATGTTTTAGGTTCTGCAAAAGGTTGGGCAGGTGCTTTTAATTACAATGAGAAAGCAAATACTGCATTAAAAAACTTCTTTAAAAGAGAAGATACTTTATCTGTCGGGATTTGTAATGGTGCTCAATTATGGATGGAGTTAGATTTGATAAATCCAGAGCACAAAGTTCACGGAAAATTGATTCACAACGATTCTAAAAAGCACGAAAGTTCTTTTACTTCTGTGAAAATTCAAGAGAATAATTCTGTAATGTTAAGTAGTTTAGCAGGAACAGAATTAGGGGTTTGGATTTCTCACGGAGAAGGAAAGTTTAGTTTACCAGAGGCTGAAGAAAATTACGATATTGTTGCCAAATATGGGTATGAAGGTTACCCAAACAACCCAAATGGTTCTGATTTTAATACAGCTATGTTATGTGATAAAACTGGAAGACATTTAGTAACAATGCCTCATATAGAACGTTCTACTTTTCAATGGAATTGGGCAAATTATCCAAAAGGTAGAAAAGATGAAGTTTCGCCTTGGTTAGAAGCTTTTGTGAATGCTAAAGATTGGATTGAGAATCACTAAATTTATCTTTTTAATTGATTAGGACCTCCTGCAAGGTTTCCAAAACCTTTTAGGTATCAAAAACCTTGGTTAAGTAAAACAAACATACCTACAAGGTCAAAAAGAGACCTTGCAGGAGGTTTTGGAAGCCTTGAAAGATAGACCTAATACTCTTGAAAATAGATTGTCATTAATAACACTCACGTTTTAGAAGCTTTTACTTTTTAATTGATTCTCCTATCTTTTTATTGTTCTGCATAAAAATCAATTTTATTTTTCCTGTTTCTGTTTCAGTAAACTTAAATCCTATATTCAATCTTTGTGATTTACTGAAAAACAAATTGTTTGATTCTGGAAAAAATGGCATATTCCATTGATTATTTGTTGAATTATAAATAAGAGAGTTTTTTCCAAGCGTTAATGTTGTTATTGAATTTGAATCTTCCTTATCAACATACTCTCCCAAATATTTCTTTAATATTTTTTCAGGTAATATAATCTCTTTTTTATAGGTTTTTGAAATAGGTTGATTATTAAGGATCTCTTTAATTGTTTTTACTGGCACAACTACATTACCAAAATTTTGAAGAATGACTATTAAGTTTTCAGAATCTATATCTCGACTTATATAGGTAATATATCCTGGCCAGCCACCACTATGACTCATAGACAAACCATCTTCACTTTTTTTAATTCTCCAACCAAATGAATATGTATTCACTTTTCCGTTTGATAAAGTATCCAATGATATAATTTTCTCAAACTCATCTTTAGGAATTAACACATAATCTCTTAAAGATTTGTCCCATTTACGCAAGTCGTTTGTTGTTGAATTCACCATTCCATCACCAACAATTCCATCTAAATAAACAACATATTTAGAATAGCTGGTTGAATCTGGTAATACTTTATTTTGATTATCATCCAATATATAGCCATATGCATAATTTTTTAAAGCAGTAGGTTTATATCTTCTATTTAATACAGAAGAATTATTCATTTTTAAGGGTTGAAATATGTGCTGACTTAAATAATCTGCATAGGTTTTACCTGAAACTTTTTCTATAATTGATGCAAGTAAAAGGTAGTTTGAATTACTGTATTGAAACTTTGCTTTTGGTGCAAAATTTAATGTGTCTACTTTTTCAGATAACAACTTCACAACATCATTATTTACTGCTATTTTACTTTTATCCCAATTCCGAATCATCATACCAATATAATCTGGGATTCCTGAACTATGATTTAATAGGTTTTGTATTGTTACATTCTTACAAAAAGTTAATTCTGGAAAATATTTAGTAACCTTATCTGAATACTTCAATTTATTGTCTAATTTTAATAAGACAATTCCTGTAGCAGTAAATTGTTTAGATACTGATGCTAATTCAAAAACTGAATTTTCATTTAATTTTTGTTTATGCTCAATATCAGCATCTCCATAACTCTTCTTTAAAATCTCTTTTCCTTTTTGTACTATTAAAACATTTCCATTAAACTGATTTTGTTGATTTAATAATGTAAGTAAACTATCAATCTTTACTTTTTTATCATTAGACAAAGCATCGATTTGAATATTTTTCTGTTTGCACGAGGCGATTGTAACTACACAAATAATTACAAGGATTACTTTTTTCATAATATGTGATTTAAAAAAGTGTATGTATTAAAGATTTTCTAATATGATTTTTGGCAATTCTTTAGGAGTTATATTCCCCAAAATTTTTGCTTTTACTTTTTTTGATTTTAATAACTGGAATGCATTTTTATGCAAAATTGGCTCATCTTTATAATAAAACTTTGCACCTCTTTTTACTAAATATTGAAGCATTTTATTTTTGGTAAAAGGCAATTCATCAAATCCATTTGAATAAATAATATCAGTAGTCCCATTTTTTGATGCTCTCGCTATTTTAGTTTTATGATATTCTACGTTAATTTTTTGAATCAATGCATTTGGGACATCATTATCTACTTTAATATCTAATCCATATAACGAAAAATCTTTTTCAGTCCAATTTTTGGTAGTCTCATTAACCGTTATTGTAAAATCTTGAAGTGTTGTATACACATCATTTACACGAATCGTTTCTTTACTTACTCGTAATTTTAATCCTTTGTCTGGTGATGAACCAAATATAGAAATCACCTCATTACTTGCCATTGAACTTTTACTAAATGAAAGTAAGCTTAAATATACTAAAGGAAATAAAAATAGACATCTGTAAGCTATTTTGATTCTTGAAAAAGGTTTTGACATCATAATAATTCTTCTTTTCGCCAATGAATAATTAATTGATGAAGTTATTAAACTTTGTTTTGAATTTCCTTTAGAGTAGGTAAACAAAAGCTTCTGATAACAAACAATATTGTATTTATTCTTTAATACATTTTGATCTGCAAGAAACTCGTGAGTCAATTTTATTTCTTTTTTAATCAAATAAAACAAAGGATTTAACCAAAAAATAATACGTACTAATTCTATACATATAAGATCTAAAGAATGCTTCTGTTTTATATGAGTTTCTTCGTGTAAAAATATTTCTGCTAGAATTTTATTTTGTTTAAAATCATCTTTTGATACAAATAAATAATTCAAAAATGAATGTGGAGCTGTTTTTTCAGCTAATAAAACAATTGTATATGACGTTTTTTTAATTTTCTCATTTAAATTTATTTTCTTAAACAATCCAAAAATATTTTTACCAAACCTTATTCCAAATATGATGACTCCAATAATATACAAACTCCAAAATATTGTATAGGCAATATTTTTCTCTCCACTAATTGGTTGCTGTATTAGTTGAGTACTATAATCTTGAAGTTTGTAATTGATTTTATCTATTGCAGTTAATTCAATAAATTCTTTATTTATTGATGCAAAACTGATTAGTGGAATAATTAATGAAAACACAATAATTCCTAATAAATAGAAACGTTTAAAGTGATTCGCCTTTTCTTTTATCAAAAAAACATAGTAGAAAAATAGAAATATGGATAAACATAAAATTGATTTTATAATATAGAGCATCATTGTTTTTTATTTTTAATTTGTTTTTCAATTAAATGCTGTATTTCTTCTAATTCTTTTTGACTTAAATCCGTCTCTTCTGCAAAAAAAGAAGCAAACTGACTTCCTGAATCGTTAAAAAAATCTGAAACAATTGTTTTTATTTGTGATGAAAAATACTTTCTCTTATCAAGTAAAGGATAATATTCTTTATCTCTTCCTAATTTATTAAATCCAATGTATTTTTTTTCACACATTCTATTTAATAAGGTAGAGATTGTTGTGTAAGCTGGCTTCGGTTCTGGAAATTGAAAAACGATGTCTTTAAGAAATGATTTCTCTAAATCCCATACATATTTCATCACTTGAAGTTCAGATTTATTTAATTGTTTCATAATTACATTTGTAGTTTTATTACTACAAATGCAGTAATAAAACTAATACAAAAAAATTCTATCTCCATATATAATTCAAATAACTCTATAATACCTTTATTATATGGGTTGATAAACGCATAAAAAAGTTGAACTTTTTACTTGTTTAAAAGTTTTTGAAAATACAAGATTATGGATTTAAGATAAAATTAAAACAAATTTTTATAATCTAAGCCTAAAAGATTTATTGACCTTTAGGATTCAGTAAATAGTAAAATTAATTTATAAATAAATTCAAAATTTATAAAACTTTTCTAATGGTAGATTCTCCTATAATAAGTCCCTTTTTTAATTTTGCATCTCCTTTATACAGCACTGTTGCCTCACCATAAGAAGTTACTTTAATTATTTCTGAAACATTAAATTTAAACGTTCCATCTCCATAAGCCGTAATTTTTGTTTCATTAGAAACTACGTCAGAAGCCATTATTTTACTAGCTCCGTAAGCCGTAATTTTTTGTTTCTCTATATTTCCTTTCTTAATATTCAAAAAACTTTCTCCATAAATGGAAACATTTAATTTATCTACTGTTATATCATTAATTATAACTTCAGATTGTCCATAAATTCTCAATGTACATTTATTTTGATTTAAAGGAGTTTGAAAGGTAATTTTTTCTTCTCCTCGCAAAGAAAAAATAGCTACATCTGTGTATGTGATTATTAACCTTACTACTCTATTTTTATATAAAGGTACTTTCATTTTTGAATTGTTAATAATTATCTTTTTATTTTTTGTATAGGTTTTTGCCCCTTCTAGATATACATGTAGTGTTCCTTTTTTTAACTCATATTTAAATTTTTCTTTTGGTACAGTAATATCAGTAATTTCTATACTTGGTTTTGTGCCTTTTACAAAAACGGCTTCTATATGTGGACTTACTATAATTTTATCAAACTTTTTATTTAGCTTAATGATTTCTTGTGCGTTTAAATTAACACATACACATATTATCATTGCAAAAAAAGTAATAGTTTTAAATTTCATCTTTAATATTTTAAAATTAGTTGGTTCCTTTTTAAAAGACATTTTTTTTATGATTGTTTTACCTAAATTATTTACCATGATTTAAAATTATAAGTAAATATTGATTTTTAGTACTAAAAAATATAATTCTTAAATCATTATTTTAAGTGATTTTAAATTTTAATTAGAATACTTTTAAAAAAGCCCTTAAAATTAAGTTATCTAAAATTAATATATTAAAATATTCAATCAAACTTATACGATGAGTAATTGGTCTACTATTATTGATATTTATCATTTTTTAAATTATAATTGTTAATATTTTTTTTTAAGACTAAATTATGGAGTTTAAATATTTAGAGAAAAACACCAATCATCCTTTAATTGATCATTTTTATCAATTAAAAATTAGTCAGTAAAATTTACCTTTTGAAACATTAATTTTCCCTGTTGGGCAGACTAATATAACTTATGTTTTTTCTAAAGAGTTTCAGATTACTTTAATTTAAAGTATTTTATTTATATTGTATTCAAATTCGTTTTCCCCAAAACATATATTTAACTTATAAATTTTAATTTATAAGTATTAATCAGATTAAAAATTTGCTTAATAATATATGGAATTTAAATATTATACTGAAAAAGATAAAAATAAGTTAATCAATAAATTATTTAAATTATCTTTTTCTGAAGACGACTTGCCTTTAAAAACTACGATACTCCCAATTGGCTATCCAACAATAGCATACTTATTTGGTGATGAACAAATATCTGTATACAATAATGTTACTAGAAAATTAAAAAAATTAATTTTTACAGGTCAACATTATGGTGCTTATGATTATTTTGTAAATGACGATGGATTAACTTATGGAATTGAGTTACATCCAACAGCTTTCTACAAAATACTTAATACTGATGTATCTATACTTACCAATCAGCATTTCAGAGGAGATTTATTAGATGAAAAATTTTCAAAAAATATTGAAGATATTTTTTTAGAATGCAAAAATGATGAAACATACTATATCAAAACAATAATCCATTTTTTCAACAATTTAGACTTAACCATTGATGATGATGTTGTGCAAATTGACAATGCTATTGATTTAATTTTTAAAAAGGAAGGTATGCTACAAATAAATGATTTATTAAGAGAATTACCTTACAGCCAAAAAACGTTAGAAACAAAATTTAAAAAAATAGTTGGGTTAACACCTGGAAGATATATGAAATTAATTCGTTTTTCTGCGTTGATGAGAAAATATGAAGGAAATGAAATTAATCTTAATCATCTAATTTATAAATATGCCTATTATGATCAATCTCATTTTATTAAAGACTTTAAAATATTTTTTGGAAAATCTCCTAAATCTTATTTTAAAAAAGACTTTCCAATAATAGAAAAGTATTTAAAAGATTAAATCTAGATTTACGATTTTTTACAATGTTAAATAAATTCAACTATATATATTTACTAAATTAATTTATATAGTTTTGGGGGAAGCTAATAATTAATGTTACAAGAGAGTTAGTAATAAAAACTAATTCTCTTTTTAATTTTGAGAAAAAGTGTCACACTAAAGATTTTATGTTGTCTTTAAATTGAATACTATTTTAAAATTAAAACAATGAAACATAAAATTACTTTTTTAGTCAGCCTTTTTTTAACAACTTCAGTTATATTTTCTCAAAAAACGATAGAAGCTTCAGATATTTTAAAAGACATTAAATCTGGTAAATCTATCTCCTATAAAAATGCTAAAATAGTTGGTATTTTAGATTTAACTTATATGGATGAAGCTATGGAGAAACTTCCAAGAAAAAAGAGAAACAGTTGGTGGGGTTACAATAACTCTAATGAAATAAAAAAGTTAATAGATGTAAAAATATCTTTTGAAAACTGTACTTTTAAAGATGATGTATTAGCATATATCCCTGATGAAGATTCTGGTTATACATTTACTGCTAGTTTTGAAGATGATGTAATTTTTAAAAACTGTAATTTTGAAAGAAAGGCGATGTTTAAATACTCTCGTTTTGAAAGAAATGCAGATTTTTCAGGAACAACTTTTGATGATGATAGCACATTCAAATATGCGAAATTTGATAGAGATATTAGTTTTACCAACACCAAATTTGCAGAAACCTCAACCTTTAAATATGCTGAATTTAACAGAAAAGTAAGTTTTGCTAACTCTATTTTTGAAGATTCTGCTATTTTTAAATATACAAAATTTTATGATGGAGTATCTTTTAACAGTACTGACTTTCAAGAAGATTTAAATATAAAATATATGAAAGTTAGTGGTGATTTCGATATTTCTGGTATGAAAATTGGCTACGATATAGATGCCAAATACACTAAAATTAATGGTAAAAGTTTCAATAAATACTTATTGAAAAGTAGAAATTAATAAAGAATACATTTTTTAAATAAGAGACTGCTTGTATGAGCAGTCTTTTTTTATTAAAACTATTTAGTAAATTGTGGAAAAATCAATAACACTTATGTCAAATAAAATTACTCGCATTTTTGACTTTGCAAATTATCAGCTGAAAAATTTACCACAAGAAAAATGTTTCAATTACAAAGAAAATGGAGTTTGGAAAAATATTTCTACCCATCAATTTATTTACGATGCTAATAAAGTAAGTACCTCATTACTTGCTTTGGGCATAAAACCCAATGATAAAATAGCTGTTATATCTTCTAACAATAATCCTAATTGGCATATTTTAGATATAGGTATTTTACAAATAGGAGTACAAAATGTACCTCTATATGCAACACTTTCAGAAAAAGATTATGAATATATTTTAAATCATTCTGATGCTAAATATTGTTTTGTTTCAGACAATGATTTATACCAAAAAGTAAGCTCAATAAAAGATAAAACAAAATTAAAAGGTATATTTTCTTTAGCTAATATAGATACTGATTATGGGTGGGATACCTTTTTAAAAATAGGAAAAAAAAAGAATTATGATACAAAAATAAAATCAATAAAAGAAAATATTAAGCCCGAAGATTTAGCTACAATCATATACACTTCAGGTACAACAGGTACTCCCAAAGGTGTAATGTTATCTCATAAAAATATTGTGTTTACGGTTTTTAAAACAGCTAAAAGACTAGATTTAAAAGGTTCTAATCATAAAATAATTAGCTACTTACCAATTTGTCATATTTTTGAAAGAACTGCGTCATATTATAATTTATATATGGGTTTTGAAGTTTATTTTGCTGAAAGTATTGAAGCAATTGGAGATACAATAAGAGAAGTAAAACCAAATTATTTAGCAGTTGTACCCAGATTATTAGAAAAGATATTTGATAAAATTGTTGATAAGGGAAGCCAACTTACTGGAATTAAAAAAAGTTTGTTCTTCTGGGCATTGAAACTTGGTGAAAAGTATGAAGCGTATGAAAAAAATGGAATATTTTATCATTTTAAATTAAATATAGCTAGAAAATTAATCTTTTCTAAATGGCAAGAAGCTTTAGGTGGTAATTTAAAGTTTATGGTTTCTGGTAGTGCACCTCTACAAGAAAGACTAATAAGAGTTTTTACAGCAGCAGGTATTAACATTTTTGAAGGCTATGGAATGACAGAATCTTCACCTGGTGGAACATTAAATGATTTAAGAAATAACGGTTTAAAAATTGGTTCTGTTGGTAAAGCTTTAGAAGATATAGAAGTAAAAATAGCTGATGATGGTGAGATTTTAATGAAAGGTGACAATGTAATGCTAGGGTATTATAAAAATGATGAAATGACAGAAAAAACCATTATTAATGGCTATTTACATACAGGTGATATTGGCGAAATTGATAATGAAGGTTTTTTAACAATTACAGATAGAAAAAAAGAAATGTTTAAAACATCTGGAGGCAAATACATTGCACCAGCAGCTCTAGAAAATGAATTAAAACAATCTCGATTTATAGAACAAGTTATGGTAATTGGAGAAGGCGAAAAAATGCCAGCTGCTATCATTCAACCGAATTTTGAATTCTTAAAAGATTGGGCAAAAATAAAAAAGTATAAAATTTCAGATTTTTCAACTAATAAAAAAGTTGTAAATCGAATTAAAGAAGAAATCGATTTTTACAATCAAAACTTTGGAAAATGGGAACAAATTAAAAAATTTGAAATTACGCCAGATGAATGGACCATTGAAGCAGGACATTTAACCCCAACAATGAAAATGAAAAGGAAAATTATTAAAGAAAAATATAAAATTCTTTATCAAAAAATATATAATTCTTAAAATAAAAAGCATATTAATAACTATTTGTGAAATAAGGGGAATTTTAGTAATTTGCAATACATCAAAAAAGAATATATGCCAACAGAAATTAAGAGGTTATTTGACTTTCCTTACTACCAATTAGAAACATACAATCTTAAAAACGCGTTTTCAACAAAGTATAATGGAAAATGGGAATCTATATCAACTCAAGAATATATAGATAAAGCCAATCAATTGAGTAGAGGTTTACTAAAATTAGGATTAAAACCTAATGACAAAGTTGCCATAATTTCAACAACTAATAGAACAGAATGGAATGTTTGTGATATTGGTGTTTTACAAACTGGTGCTCAAACAGTGCCCATTTACCCAACTATTTCTAAAGAAGATTACCAATATGTGTTAAATCATTCAGAAGCTATTTATTGTATCGTTTCTGATATTTCTATCCTTGAGAAATTGAATCAAATTAAAAGTGAAACGAAATTAAAACAAGTTTTTACTTTTGATGAGATTAAAGGTGAAAAGAATTGGAAAGAACTCTTAAAACTTGGTGAAGACAAAGAAAACCAAAAAGAGGTTGAAGATAGAAAAGATGCTGTACAACCTAATGATTTAGCGACATTAATTTATACTTCTGGTACAACAGGAAGACCAAAAGGCGTTATGCTATCTCATAATAATGTAGTTAGCAATGTTTTATCATCTAAAAAAAGAGTTCCGTTAGAATATGGAAATTCTAAAGCATTAAGTTTTTTACCAATCTGCCATATTTTTGAAAGAATGATTTTATATCTATATCAATATTGTGGTGTTTCAGTTTACTTTGCAGAATCAATAGAAAAATTAACAGAGAACGCACAAGAAGTGAAACCTGATGTAATGACAGCTGTGCCACGTTTATATGAAAAAATCTATGATAAAATTATTTTAAAAGGTGAAGATTTAACAGGTGTAAAAAAGAAATTATTCTTTTGGGCTGTTAATCTTGGTTTAAGATATACTCCTTATGGAGCTAATGGTTGGTGGTATGAAAAACAATTAGGTTTAGCTCGTAAGTTAATTTTCTCTAAATGGCAAGCTGCTTTAGGTGGTGAGTTAAAATTAATGGTTTCTGGAAGCGCTGCATTACAACCAAGATTAACCAGAATTTTTGCAGCTGCTGGCATGCCAATTATGGAAGGTTATGGCCTTACAGAAACCTCTCCTGTTACCTCTGTAAACGATCAAATGAATGGTAACTTTAGAGTGGGTACAGTTGGTAAAGTAATAGAAGATGTTGAAGTAAAAATTGCAGAGAATGGAGAAATTCTAGTAAAAGGACCAAATGTAATGCAAGGCTATTATAAAGATCCTAAAAAAACAGCAGAAGTTATAAAAGATGGATGGTTTTGTACTGGAGATAAAGGAGAATTTGATAAAGATGGTTTCTTAAAAATTACAGGACGAACAAAAGAAATGTTTAAAACTTCTGGAGGAAAATATGTTGTACCTCCTTTATTAGAAGGTCAACTTAAACAATCGCTATTTATAGAACAAGTAATGGTTGTGGGTGAGGGTAAAAAAATGCCTGCTGCTATTATTCAGCCAAATTTTGAGTATTTAAAAGATTGGGCAGAAGAAAACAACATTCCTTACAACTCTAATGAAGAAGTAATTGCAAATCAAAAAGTTATTGATGCCATTCAAGAAGAAGTTAATGAGTGTAATTGTCACTTTGGAAAATGGGAGCAGATTAAAGTTTTTAGATTAACTGCTGATGAATGGTCTATAGATGGAGGGCATTTAACACCAACTATGAAAATGAAACGTGCCATCATTAAAAAGATTTATCAAGATTTATATGATGATATCTATAAAAACTAATACTCAAAAAAGAAATTTATAAATTACTATTCCCCAAAATTAATGATACAGCAAATTGTTTATTATTCTATTTCTGACACAATAATTACAGAAAGCAAACTAAATGAAATTTTAGAACCATCAAGAATAAATAATTCTAAAAAAAATATTACTGGATGTTTACTTTATCATAATAAAGTTTTTCTACAGCTTTTAGAAGGAAAACGAGATATTATACATCAATTATATAAAAAAATACAAAAAGACAAAAGGCATTCTAATGTTACTTTAATAATTGAAGAAGATATTAAAAAAAGGATGTTTCCTGGATGGAGTATGGCTTTCCATGAATTTGATAGTAACAAAGCTAAAGTTGATAAATTTGTAGAAAGTATAGATTTCTTTTCTAAAAGTATTCCAAAAAAAACAGAAGCGATAGATTTATTTTGGCGAATGGCAAAACAAATTGTAGTAAAACAATAATTTTTAAGAATTATTAATGTAAGATTAAAATAAAAAATAATTAAAATATTTCATCATGAACTTCTCCCCCAAAAATAATCAAAAAGCTGAATCAAATAAACAAGATTTTAATGACAGGTTTCAGGTCTCTTATAAAATTCCCATTGAAAAAATAACTTATTTATTATGCCTAGTCACTAGTACAGCTATTATAATTAGCTGGTTTATAGGTTATGAAAAAGCGTTAAGTATCTTTTCTGGAAGTGCAACTATGAAGTTTAATACAGCTATCATTTTCTTACTGATAGGAATAAACTTTTATATTCTTCACAAAAATGAAAACTTTCAAAAGACTTTATATAATTCTATTTCAATTTTACTAATTATCATCGGAATTTTATCTATATTAAGTAATTACAATATTTCTTTTTTGAATATTGATAATATTTTTAAAGTAGATATCTTTTCAACAGAAAAACCTGGTTTAATGTCTCCTGCTACAGCAGTTTGTGGTATATTAATAGGGTTAGGTTTTATATTTTTAAAAATAAAAAATAAGAGTTTTAGCAAAATTGCTAACAACTTATTTTTAGTAGTAAATATTATTTCGTTAGTATCTATACTCTCTTATTTCCTTTTAATTTCTTCAGAAAAGAAAGTGTTTTTCTTAAAAACAATGGCTATTCACACAAGTATAATATACTTTTTAGTATCTATTGTACTTCTTTTAAAGAATGAAAATACTATAGTACACAAAATGGCTTATGGTAAAAATTCTGGTAGTATAATTTTTAGAAAAATATTACCCAATATAATTTTAGTTCCAATAATTTTAGCTAATATTTTATTAATTATTATTGATAATGATACTGTTTCTGTAGATTTCGGAATAATGTTATTTGTTATTCTATTAATTACTTTAGGTTTTGTATTTATATCATCACTGGCAAATACAATGAATGAAAGTGATGAAATAAGGATTAATCTCGAAAAAAAGATAAAACTTAAAAACATTGCTCTTAAAAAATTCAAAAAAACTATAGATGATTCAACTATAATGCTAATAAAAGATAGTAATCTGAATATAACTTATGCAAATAATGCCTTTTGTGATCTTTGTAAGTATTCAAAAGAAGAACTTATTGGGAACAGCATGCAAATGCTTCATAAAAATCTAAATCCTAAAGAATTGATGGATGATAGGTTAAAAACAATACTAAAAGGAGATATGTGGACTGGTGAAGTAAAAAACGTAGCTAAAGATGGCTCGTTTTTTTGGGTGTTAACTAATATAATACCTTTTGAAAATAAAAAAGGGAAGATTACAGAATACATAGAAATCAAAAAAAATATTAGTCATTTAAAAACTACTTAATACTAAAAAATCTCAAGAAATTAATCTTGAGATTTTTATTTTTTATTACTCATAAATAACAATTAGTAACCAGCATTCTTATCTACTTTTATAGAACAACCAATTGCTCTAGTTTTCGTAACTGTTGGTTTTTTACCTGCTAATAGTTCATCAACTGTATTTTCTACATATTTTTCTGAAACTGCATCAGCGTTTCTAGAACTATCATCTATAGCACCAATATATTCTACTTTCATGTTTGGCTTACTTACAATAAATACATGTGGAGTTTTAGTAGCACCAAACTTTGGAAAGACTTTTTGCCCTTCATCAAATAAATATGGGAATGTAAACCCTTTTTCTTTAGCTCTCACTTTCATATCTTCAAAACCATCTCCTTTAGAAGCTTTAGGATCATTAGGATTAATTGCTATTACTGGGTAACCTTTAGCCTTGTATTTTTTATCTAAAGCAATAATTCTATCTTCATTAGCTACAGAATATGGACACATATTACAAGTAAAAATGATGATAAACCCTTTAGCGTCTTCATATTCTGATAAAGAAACCATAGAGTTATCAATATTTTTAAGTTTAAAATCTTCTATGGTATCACCTACCTTGTATCCTTTATCTGTTTTAAAAGTAAAAGCTGATGTAATTAATGTTGCTACAGCTACTAATAATATGGTTTTTATTTGCTTCATTTTTATGGATTTAATATGGTTTTTAATTCGTTTTCTAAAGATTGATAGGTAAATGATTTTTCATAAAATTTCCTGTTGTTTTTGTTATATATTAAAGTTGCTGGTAAAGCTCCACTCCAAGTTGAATCTATATCTTTTATCCAAAAATTTTCATTAACATCATCTAATAAAACAACTTCAGATTGTAGTTTTCTTTTGTTGATAAATGGAATTAATTTTTTCTCTACTTGTTTAGGAAAATCTAAACTAACTAGCAAAACCTCAACATTTTTATCTTCATACTCTTTTTTTATCCTCTCAAAATAAGGTAATTCTTTAACACAAGGTGCACACCAAGTTGCCCAAAAATTGACAACATAGGTCTTATTGTTATTCTTATTTAAAAAAGTTTTTAATTGATTATAAGTGTACGATTTTACAACAGAAATTTTATTTTCTTCTTTATTAATATTGTCATCTTTCGCTTTTTGTTTATCACAAGAAATTAAAACAACATTAAATAGTAATACCAAAAGAAATTTTTTAATCATTTTATAAAATTACACAATAAAGTTTTTTTAATTTAATAATTAACTCATTCTTAACAAAAAAGCCTTATGAATTAGATTTATAAGGCTTTAAAAATTTATGTTTTAAAAAATTTAATCAAAAATATCATTTAATATTTTTGCTAAACGAATTCCTCCTTTTTGTAATTGTTTTCTAACTATACCAAAGTTATTATATGAATATCTGTAGCGTAAATTTTCACCAACTTTAGCAGAATTATACACTTCTTTTGTTAGTTTATGTACTTCATGAACCCAATCAATGATGCTACCTTTTTCTATAGCTTTAATTTGATTTTTTGATAAATCTTCTGCATTATCAGCTAAATCAGTATAGCTCATTTTAAACTCTTCTATCATTTTATCATCCCAAACTTTATGTAAATTACTTCCTCTGCCAAACCACTGTACCTGAAAAGTATTACCTCCTTTATCTTCTTTTCTACCAATGTGCAAAGGTTGGTGTAAATCACCCACAAAATGTACTAATAGTTTTAAATGAAAAGCTTTGTCTGCTTCAGAGCTAGTTTTGTCTTTCAAAATTTTAATACAAGTATTAATACCTGTTATTAAATCTCCTTTTGGGTTTTTTTCAGATTCTTCATAGGTTTCATCTAACTTCATGTTTACATAATGCCAAGAATAATACTTACTATATTTTCTATCTGATTTTATCTCATCTGCGAAAGTAGATACAAAAGCTAAACTTTGTCCTTTTAATAATTTATTAATCTTCTTTTTTGCTCTTTTTGTTAAATGTTTTTCAGCAATTTTACCAGTAGCTCTATGCCCATTTTTTCCCCAAAAAAAATCATCATCAGATGACGATTTCATCAATATAAAAAAAGGAAGTATAAGTAATAATTTAAATTTCATATTTACTATTGTAAGTGTTAACGGATTGCTAAATTATAAAAATTATTACTGATTACTTTGGAAAATCAAAAAAAAATATTATATCTTTGTGATATCATTTTAATATCATTATAAATTCAAACACAATGGAAGCTGAAAAAATCATCAAACCTGCAAATGGTTATTTAATGTTAGTTATAGTTCTTATTTTATTCTTTGGAAGCATTTTTATGGCTATCAATCAAGAAAACCCTTTTTATATTATAGTATCAGTAATTAGTTTTATAGGTTTTTTTGGTTTTATTTTAGTAAATCCTAATACATCAAAAGTAATTTTACTATTTGGTAAATATGTAGGTACTATAAAAGCTAACGGTTTGTATTGGGCAAATCCCTTTTACACTAAAAAGAAAATATCTTTAAGAGCGAGTAATTTTGATAGTGAACGTTTAAAAGTAAATGATAAATTAGGAAATCCAGTAATGATTTCAACAATTTTAGTTTGGAGAGTAACAAATACTTACAAAGCTGCTTTTGATGTTGATAATTATGAAAATTTTGTACGCGTGCAAACTGATGCTGCAGTAAGAAAGTTGGCGAGTATGTATCCTTATGACAATTTTGCAGATGAAGGTCATGATGAAGATATTACCTTACGTTCTAGTGTAAATGAAGTTTCTGAAGCTTTAGAAAAAGAATTAGAAGAACGTTTATCTATCGCTGGTATCGAAGTTTTAGAAGCAAGAATTGGTTATTTAGCTTATGCACAAGAAATTGCCTCTGCTATGTTAAAAAGACAACAAGCTACTGCTATTGTTGCTGCAAGACACAAAATTGTACAAGGTGCTGTAGAAATGGTAGAAATGGCTCTAGAAGAACTCAATAAAAAGGAGATTGTTGAGTTAGATGAAGAACGAAAAGCAGCTATGGTTAGTAATTTATTAGTTATTTTATGTGGAGATAAAGAAGCTTCACCTGTTGTAAATGCAGGAACATTAAGTCATTAATAATGAATCAAAAACAAATTTTAGCTATAGGTGTTGGTGTAGCTTTAGGGACAACTATTGGTGCTGTAACCAGTAACATTGTAATGAGTGCAGTTTATGGCTCTATAATAGGTACAATAATTGAAGTTGTAATTGCATTTACCATTTTAAATAAAATAGAAGAATGAAAGAATATAAAGTAGTAACTTTAAAATTAGGATTTAGAAATAGAACTCAAAACTTCGAAGATTTATTAAATCAATATGCTAGAGAAGGTTGGAAATATATTGATATACCTAGTGGTTGGAATAGTGTTGTTTTAGAAAGAGATAAAAACAGATAATGAAAGTTTTTAAAGAGACTCAACGTTTTACTCAATTATGGCTTATTGTTTTAATGGCTGTAAGTCTAATTGTTCCAATAGTGATTATGGCACAAGAATACTCAAGAGAAAATACGAGTATGACTACTAGTGAATTTGTTTTAACCTTATTTGGTATTCTTATTTCTGGTGGTCTTATTTTTGCCTTTAAACTAACAACCAGAATTGACGAAAAAGGTATTCATTATCAGTTTTTTCCATTTCATTGGAAATTAAAACTCATCACTTGGGATAAAATTTCAACAGCTTACGTTCGTATTTACGACCCAATAGGAGATTATGGTGGTTGGGGTTTAAAAGGTGGTACACTTTGGTCTAAATCTAAAGGAAGAGCAATCAACGTTTCTGGCGATATTGGCATTCAACTTGAACTTAAAAATGGAAAAAAATTGTTGATTGGTACTCAAAAAAAAAGTGAAGCAGAAAGAGTACTAGAAACTTATCAATCTAAAATAAACTAAAAATGATACGATTTATTACAAACTTATTATTAATTACAATCACAATAACATCTTCTTTCGCACAAATTATAACAAAAGAGATTACAATTAATAATTATGAAATACATTTACCAGGAACGTTAACTTTCACAAAAGAAAAATCGCCTTTAATTATTTGGGTTCATGGTTCAGGTGGAGTTGATAGAAATGGTAATACACCTCAATATATCAAACAATTTAGAGATGCAGTAAATAAAAAAGATATTGCTTTTTTTAGTTATGATAAACGAACTGCAAATCCTAAAAATATAACTTTTATAAAACAAGATGGTATTCTAATTCGAGATTTTATAAATGATGTAAAAGAAGTTGTAAATCATTTTAAAGATGATAAACGCTTCTCTAAAATCATTTTAGCAGGTCATAGCCAAGGTTCTTTAATTGCTATGCTAGCTTTAGAAAATGTAGATAAATATATCTCTATTGCTGGTGCAGGAGAAACCATTGACAAAACTTTAATAAGACAAGTAACCAAACAAAGTGCTGAATTTGGTAAACTAACAGAAAACTATTTAAAAGAACTTAAAGAAACAGGAGAAATCAAAGAGGTGAATCCAAACTTAATGTCACTTTTTGCAAAACCAAATCAGCCTTTTTTAGCATCTTGGGTAAATCTAAACCCAACAGAAGAAATAAAAAAGGTAAAAATACCAACATTAATTATTAATGGTGATAAAGATTTACAAGTTCAAGTTACTGATGCAGAAAATTTAAAAGAAGCGAAACCCGATGCAAAATTAGTAATCATTAAGAATATGAATCATCTTTTAAAGGATATTCAAAAAGATGAAGACAATATGAAATCTTATATGTCTCCAGACTATCCTATTTCTAAAGAATTGATAACAGTTATTAGTAATTTTGTGCTAACATCTAAAAAATAAAGACTATAAACTACTATTTATGGCGAAGAAAAAAGCTTTCGCTTTGCGAGTTAATGAAGACATGATAAAAGCTATTGAAAAATGGGCTGCAGATGAATTTCGCTCTACAAATGGACAAATAGAATGGATGTTAATGCAAGCTTTAAAAAATGCTAAACGTGAGCCTAAAAAGAAAAACGAAGAATAAAAGCTCTTCGTTTTTTACTAAAATCCACTTCCAGGATCTTCTGGACTTTGAGCTTGTGATTTCTGTGGATTTAAAATAAGATAAGTTCCTAATGCTGTTAGTGCTGCATATTTACCATAATTTCTAATTTTTTTAAGAGCATCTTTTCGAGAAATTTCTTGCGAATTAGTTTTTTTACTTTTCATAATTTAAGTGTTAAATTTTTCAGCATTATTCTATAATTATTTTTTTAACAAATTTTGAATTTTTCGTTTTTAAACGAACCAAATAAACACCTGTTTTTAAATTTGGTAATAAAATATCATTCAAACCATTTGCTTTAAAACTTGTCGCTAAAATTTGCTTTCCTAACACATCTGATAAACTGATTTTTGTAGCTCCATTTTGTATGCCTACTATTCGTAAATTTTCTTTTGAAGTTTGGTAAATACTTATGTTATTTGAATTAAACTCATCATCAGTAGATAAAACTGTAGCACTTGTATGCAAATAAAAACGACCTATATCTTCTAATTTTGAGCTTGTTGTAAAACTATAATCACTATTAGTTAACTCAATAAAAGTATTATTCTCTTTATCTTCTAAATATACTTTTAAAGTTGTTGGAAGGTTTAACATTTCTGCTGAAATTGTAACATTTACATTTGCATCAATAGTTAATCCTATAGGAATTATCAATTCATCAAAATTTGCTGGTGGTAAACATTGCAATGCAAAAGCTCCATTATTATTGTTGTCCACCAAATTAGTATACACGTTAAAACTATTGTCTTGTGCTGTAAATTGTTCAGCATCATAACCAGCGTCAAATCCTTTAGTGGTGTTTTCTAAATATTTAATTTCTGTAGCTTTAGTTTGTTTTCCATCAGAAATTTGTAAGGAAATTTCAAAATTTGAATTTTGCACTTTTGCAAACACCCTTTGTTGATGATGAGACTGCATACTTTTATCAAATGTAAATGTGCTACCACCTTCTTTAGCTCTAACAAAAAAAGCTTGTCCAGGTGCTAAAAAAGGTAACGTAGAACTTGCATGATTATAGGGTTTATAGCCTGTAGTAGCTTTATCCCAAATGTAAACTGCCAAATTATTAGTATGCAATTTTGATGCATTTTGTAGTAACAAATTACTACCTACATCAGACAGATTATTAAATTTTAAAAAGTTAGGATATGGATTTGCAATTAAATTCCAACTATTTTTAGAACCTTCTGTTAAAGTTACAGTCTTGCTTTCATTTTCAATTGTTCCTGTAAAAGTATAGGTTCCTGCTGCTGAACGTTTCATGGAATAACCCTTTCCGTTTTCTAAATTTCCAGCAGATGCAATGTCAGCTACCAATATGTATTCCCAATTGTCAGTTGCTACATTATTGTTATAAGGAGCTACTGCGTATTTGGTATTATCTCCATTTTGTATAATTTGATTTAATGCTATATTTGTAACAGCAAATTCATTTATATTTTGCCCAATTACTGGAGCCCCAACAGTGTGCCAATCATCTGTAACATATCTATTATAGGTAATATTTCCATTAGCTGTTCCTTTTACGACTAAAGACCCACTTTTTGTAGCATCAGAATTCACAGTTAATGTTCCATTTTGGATTAAATTATTATTTACAGTTAAAGCTCCTCCTGCATCAATGGTTAATGATGAAGATGCTTCTAGATTAATATCATTGGCAACAACAACAGTATTTGTAGATATAATAGGTTGATTTACTACATTAGGTATTAGCAAACTAGTGGTTGATGTAGGAACAAAATTTGGTTTCCAATTTGTAGTAGTATTCCAATTTGTATTGGTTGTACCAGCCCAAGTTGCAGCACTACCATACATTTGTATAAAGATTTCTTCCTCACGATTAACAAGACCAGCTGTATTTGTATTGGCAGGGAAACTATTTCCATCACTATGCCAAGAAATAAGTAAACCCTGCTCTGTATTACTTATTATTTTAGGGTTATAAGACTCATAATATCCGAAAGAAGTAAAATCAGAAATTTTTACTACAGCACCGCTTAAAGTACCTGTATTTGAAACTTCTTGCATCCAAATTTCTGTAGAAAGACGCTGTGGAAAAGTTGTAAGTGTTGGACCATACCATGCTACCATATAAGAATTTGTGGTTGCACTCCAAGCTACATCTGGCTGTTTTGCATCAACATTGTGGTCTCCTCCATGGGTAGTTATTTGAAAATCACTTCCAATTTCCACTCCAACATTAGATAGTAATTGTCCAAAAACCTCCTCTTTTCCTGGGGATACATCTCCACCCCAAATTACTAAATATTGGTTATCTGTTTCGTTATAGATAACATTTGGTGTAATAGCGTCAAAACTAGTACCCAAATCAGAAATATTACTAATTCTAAAATTTGTACCTATAAATGCTCCATTAGAAGCATTAAAACGTTGCCCCAAAATTTCTTCCTTGTAACGCTCTATATCCACATTCCAGACTACCAAATATTCATTGTTAGTACTATTATAAGTTATCTGTGGGTCAATTGCATCAAAACTGGTATTTGTATTATTTGATGTACTTATTAAAAATTCAGTTGTCCCTGTTTTTCTTCCCCATCTAGATATTCTCTGCCCATAAATATTTTGTATATTTTCATGAACTGAACTCCCTACCCAAACAACAAAATATTGGTTACTAGTTTTGCTGTATGAAACTTCAGGATTTTCTGTATGCCAATTAAGATAAGTTGTTGATATTAAAAAATTAGAACTAATTAAAGTTCCTGTTGCAGAAATACGTTGCCCATAAACTAAATAGCTATCAAAATCTGGATCTTCCACTCCACCAGACCAAACTACTAGATACTCGTTGTCTACAGAATTATAGACTACAGAGGGAGTTACAGCAATTCGTTTACCAGTTACATTAAAATTAGATATCATAAAATCTACTCCAATTTCTACTCCATCAGCACTAATAATCTGTCCTATAATTTGAAAGTTATTATCAGTAAAACCTGAAAAATCTGTGTCATCAGCTTCCCAAACTACTAAATATTCATTCCTAGTTGTATTGTAAGCTATATCACTATTTCTAGCCTCTGTAAGAGAACTTCCTATACCACCTGCATCTGAAATTCTAAAATCGTTTGTGCCAAATTCTTGAGATATTACAGCAATTGGTAAAAAAAATAAAGTGATAATAAATTTTAGTATGAGATGATCTTTTCTTTGCCAAAAAAAACAATTATTAAAGGGATAATTTCTATACTTCCTTTGACTAACACTTTTCTTCATAGAGAATATATTTTGAAATTTAAATAACAAAACAAAGATATTTTAACAGCAATACTAAACTTAAAATAGACTGTGACAAAAGCGTGACACTTTTGTGATAATAAGGGAAATGAAGGATAATAGGGTTATAGTTTATTAATAATTTCTATAAGTTTAGTATCCGTTTTTACAGCGTACTTTTTAAGAAACCTACTTTTTATTTGGCGAATGGCATTCGCACCAACTCCTAGCATTAATGCCATTTGCTTATTCTCTAACTCTAATTTAGAAAGTGCCAAAAGACGTGTTTCTGAAGGTGTTATTTTAGGGTAGTTTATTTTCAAATTATTAAAAAATATTGGATATACTTGGTTAAAGATATTTACAAAGTTATCCCATTCTTCATCTGTAAGTATTGAAGATTTTCTTAATTGATTAATTTTTATTTTAACCTCTTTTGTATCATTTTCTTTAGTTTCAGATGTATCTTTTATTAATTTTTCTAACGCTTCTATTTTTTTATTTTTATCAATAAAAGATGTTGTAAACTCTTTTAGTTTCAAAGATGCTATGTTTAGTTTTTTTTCTGCATTATCTTTTTCTAAAAGCATTTTTTCCTCCTTTTCTAAAGCCGTTTTTTTATTTTTACTATATCTAATAAACATCAATATTAACAACACACCTAATAAAACAATCAAAGTATTTCTAATTATTATCTTCTTAAAATTTTTTAGTTTTTCTTTTTCTTCTTTAAGAAGTTGTTTTTCTAAAGCTATTCTTTGTTTGGCTCTTACTAATTTAGTTCCATTAAAAATTTTAGCTAAACTATCTTTTACTATAACAAGAGAATCAAGATATTGCGAAGCTATTTCAGGTTTAAACTCATAAGCAGCAATATTAGATTGTAACTTAAATAAATTTAAAAGACGATAGTATGCTTTACTCTTTATAGCGTAATCATTTGCTTTTATTGCAGCCTCTTTTGCATCAGTCAAATTATTAAGTCCCAAATACACCAAGCCTAAATCAGATAATCTTCCAGAGGTAAAACTCCAATCTTTAGCATTTTCTGTAATTCTTATACTATTCTTTAAAAATGGTAGAGCTTTATTATAATTCCTTTGATTTAAATAATTCGTACCTAAATTACCAGAAGAAATCCCAATCCAAATAGAGTCTCCTAATTGGGTAGCTCTTTTAAGGTTTATTTTAAAATAATGATTGGAAGAATCTATTTGGTTTAGCTGTGCATAGCTATCTCCTAATGTATTATAAATGTGAGGTGTATAATATTCGCTATTATATTTAGATTTTAAATCTTTAGCTCTTTTTAAATAATTTATTGCCTTTTTGTATTCTTTAAATTCATTATGAACGTGTGCAATTTGATACAAGCATATTTGTTTTAATGGAAAATCTTCAATAGTTATACTTTCTAAAAGTTTGGCAGTCTTTTCATAATATTCAAAACCTAAACCATATTCTTTATGCTCGCTATATAAATAGTTTGCTAATAGACTTAATGTTCTAATTTCTAACCAAAGAACTTTATCTTTTTTAGCAATATCAGCTAGTGCTTTAATTTTTTTAACAGTAAAATCTTTTGAAAACCTATCTTTAAATACATAATAATGTAAAATCATTAACTCTGTTTCCAATAATAAATCATCGTCTTTAGCTTTTTTTGCTAAATTCTTTATGGAATTTATTTTTTTAAAAACTGCTGTGGAATCTGAATAACGCACTTCGCTCTCGTAAAAACTTGATAATTCTAAAGTCCTTTCAGAATGCGTTTGATTTAATAATTTTTCAAAATTTCTTGAGTTAAACTCTTGAGCATTACCATGATTTAATGCATAAATTAGAAAAAAAAAGTTGATATAGAATCTAATAATAGTATTAGTATAAAGCGAATTTGAAAAGTAGTCAAATTTATTAACATAATGGTTTATTTTTATTAAAATATATAATTAATATAGCTGTTCATATTAAATATTTCAGAATATGTTAGTAAATTAAATTTAGATTATAAGTAAATCTAATCTTACTCAATGGAATAGAATTATATAACCAGCTTTAAATTAACTTATGTTAAAAAAACAATCAACTTTTAACCAAAGTTTTCAATTTTGTATCTTTCGTCTAAATTCAATTAATTCAAACTTTTTGTAATGAAAAAACTAATCACCTTACTTTTTTTAAGTGCTACTACTCTACTCTTTTCACAAGAGTTTTCCATGGATTTGGTAAAAAACATGAAACCAAGAAACATAGGTCCTGGAGGAATGTCTGGACGTGTGACTTCGATAGACGTTGTAGAAAGCAATCCAGAAATTATGTATGCAGGAACTGCTTCTGGTGGAATTTGGAAATCGACTTCTGGTGGAATTAAATGGAAACCAATTTTCGAAAAAGAACTCACAGCTTCTATTGGTGCAGTTGCTATTCAGCAGTCTAATCCTAGTGTAATTTGGGCAGGAACTGGTGAAGGAAACCCAAGAAATAGTTTAAATGGTGGTTTTGGTATTTATAAATCTTTAGATGCTGGAAAAACTTGGAAAGCTATGGGTTTAGAAAAAACCAGGCATATTCATAGAGTAATTATTCATCCAACAAATCCTGATATTGTTTACGTGGGTGCTATTGGAAGTCCTTGGGGAGAGCATAAAGAAAGAGGCGTTTACAAAACAACTGATGGTGGAAAAACTTGGAAACAAATTTTATACAAAAACATAAAAACAGGAACTGCGGATTTGATTATGGATCCTTCAAATCCAAACAAACTCATAGCTGCAATGTGGGAACACAAACGTGATCCTTGGTTTTTTAAATCTGGTGGAAAAGGTAGTGGTTTATACATTACACACGATGGTGGAGAAAATTGGAAAAAAATTACAG
This sequence comes from Polaribacter porphyrae, assembly GCF_002954685.1. Taxonomy (GTDB): domain Bacteria; phylum Bacteroidota; class Bacteroidia; order Flavobacteriales; family Flavobacteriaceae; genus Polaribacter; species Polaribacter porphyrae. The sequence continues at coordinate 1,239,497 of NZ_MSCN01000001.1, forward strand.
AAAAAGAAGGTTTTCCCAAGGGAGAATTAGGACGAATTGGTGTTGCTATTGCACCAAACAACCCAGACGTAATTTATGCATTAGTAGAAGCTAAAAAGAATGCATTATACAAAAGTGAAGATGGTGGTTTTAAATGGAAAAAAATAAACGATAAACCTGGAATTGGAAATCGTCCTTTTTATTATTCAGAAATATATGTAGATCCTCAAAATGAAAATAGGTTATATACGGTTTTTACCTATGTAAATGTTTCTCAAGATGGAGGGAAATCGTTTAAACAATTAATGCCTGCATATGGAGTTGATAATGGTGTGCATCCAGATCATCATGCTTGGTGGATTCATCCAAAGAATGGTAAGTTTATGATTGATGGAAATGATGGAGGTTTAAACATTACCAAAGATGGTGGTAAAAGCTGGAGATTTATTGGAAATATTCCTGTTGCTCAATTTTATCACATAAATGTAGATAACGAATTCCCATATAATGTTTATGGAGGTATGCAAGACAATGGTTCCTGGAGAGGCCCTGCTTACGTATGGAAATCACAAGGAATTAGAAATTCTTATTGGCAAGAAATTAGTTTTGGTGATGGTTTTGATGTGGTTCCAGACAAAGACGATTCCAGATATGGATGGTCTATGAGTCAGCAAGGTTTTGTAAGTAGATACGATTATTTAACAGGAAATAATTATGGCGTAAAACCAACGCATAAAGACCCAAATATTAAACTACGTTTCAACTGGAATGCAGCTATCAATATTGATCCTTTTGATAATTCTACTTTGTATTTTGGAAGTCAGTTTGTACATAAATCAACTGATAAAGGGTTGACTTGGAAAGTAATTTCTCCAGATTTATCTACCAATAATCCAGAAAAATTAAAACAAGCAGAAAGTGGTGGTTTAACAATGGATGCCACTGGTGCTGAAAATCATTGTACAGTTTTAGTAATAGAACCAACTGTTTTAGAGAAAGATGTACTTTGGGCTGCCACTGATGATGGACAAGTTCATATCACAAAAAATGGTGGAGAATCTTGGACAAATGTTGCTAAAAACATCAAAGGTTTACCAGAATTTAGCTGGATAACTCAAATAAAAGCATCTAACAAAAATAAAGGAGAAGCTCTTTTAATTGCAAATGATTACAGAAGATTCAACTACACTCCTTATGCATACAGAACAAAAGATTATGGCACAACTTGGACAAGAATTGTAGATGAAAATGATGTGCAGAGTTACACGCTTTGTATTATTGAAGATCCAGAAAATGCTAACTTATTATTTTTAGGTACAGATGATGGTTTATATATTTCTATTGATGCTGGTAACAAATGGACAAAATGGACGGAAGGCTTCCCAACAGTACCTGTAAAAGATTTGGTAATTCAAGAAAGAGAAAATGATTTGGTAATTGGTACTTTTGGAAGAGCAGCTTGGGTTTTAGACGATATTCGTCCATTAAGAGCAATTGCAAAAAACAACAGTTTAATAAATAATAAACTAGAATTATTTGCACCTCCTACAGCCTATCAAACTGCATATCAACAACCTACTGGAAGTAGATTTGGAGCTGATGCAATGTATCAAGGAGAAAACAGAAAAGGTGGTGCTATTATTTCTTATTATGTTGATGTTCCAAAAAAAGAGAAAAAGGACACAAGAGAAAAGAAAAAAGAGAAAAAGAATGTCGTTTCGAGCGAAGTCGAGAAATCTAAAAAAGTTAAATATGATTCTATAAAACTAGAGATTTTTGATGGAGAAAGAAAAATAAGAACGCTCAAATTTAAAACACCCAAAGAAAGTGGTATACATAAAACAAGATGGTTTTTAAGAGAAAAAGGAGTTGCAAGAGCATCAAGAAGAATTCGAAAATCTAAAAGAGAACCTGCAGGAGTTATAGTAAAACCAGGTACTTATCGTTTAAAAATGACTTTTGGTAATGCAGTTTCTGAACAAAATATAAAAGTTGAATTCGATCCTAGATTACAAATTTCTAATGAAGCTATCAATCAAAAATACGATGCTAGCAAAGAATTGGAAAAGTATCAGCAAAAAATAGCGAAAATCGTAAAACAATTGGTAGAGAGTAAGAATACTGTGAATGCTATCAAATCGAAATTATCAAAAGAAGACAAGAAAAAATTCAAAGCCGAAATTAAATCATCAACAAAAGTTGGTAAAAAAATTGACAGTTTAATCGCTCTATATCTGGGTAAAGTTGACAAAAGACAAGGAATTACTAGAAACCCAGAAGTAACAGTAAGTCAACGATTTGGATTGGCTAGTAGATATATTAGATCACGTTTTGGAGAGCAAACAGCTACTGAAACTCAATTAATGAATCAGTTTAAAGAAGAGTTTAAAAAAGTGGTTGCAGAGACGAATACTTTCTTTAATAATGATTGGCTTACATACAAATCGTCTGTAGAGAATATTAAAATATCTCCTTTTAAAGAAACTAAAATTTATTCTGCGAATTAGATTATTTTATGATAAAAGTATTGTTGATTTTGAGCTTGATTCTACTATCAAATGGTATTCAGGCTCAAGATTCTGCTGAAAATAAATTAGGAACTTGGTACATGTACAATGGTTCTCATAAGTTATCACAAAAATTAGACTTAAAAACCAGCTTTCATGTTCGTTATTTTGAGTTTATCACAGAGTATCAACAAGAAATTTATAGAGTTGGCTTAACATTTTCACCATCAAAAAAATGGAGTTTTACTGGTGGAATGGTTTACTCAATTACAGACACATCATACAAAACTAATCAACCTAACTTGTATGAATTTCGATTTTATCAAGATGTTAATTTAAAAGATAAATGGGGGTTATTCAATATCAATCACAGAGTAAGATTAGCTCAACGTTTTCGAGAGCAAGCATCACAAAGAAAAACGACACACAGAATTCGATATGGACTTTTTGTAAATTATCCCGTAAGCAAAAAATTAAACTTGTATGCATTTAATGAAATCTTTATCAAATTTGCAGCGAAAACATTTGGACAAAATAGAACAGGATTAGGTTTTTTTAAACAAATTAATCGAAAAATAAAATTAAGAATTGGGTATATGCATACTAAATTTAGTGACGCTGTTTCTCATAGACTACAACTGGGTATTATTTTAAATACCAATCATATTAAAACAAAGGTTTAGCAATTTTTGTATATTGCTGAAATTGATAATTTAAACATCGTATGCGATTACTTCTTTGTTTGGTTTGTTTATTTCTAATGCAAACTATTACTTCTCAAAACACAAGTGATAAATTCGGGAATTGGTTTATGTATAATGGCTCTCATAAAATTGCAGAGAATTGGAAAATACAAACTATGGCTCATTTTCGTTACTATGAATTAGCAGATAACTTTCAACAAGAAATTTACAGACTTGCAACTAATTATTCTATCCATAAAAAGTTAAATGTATCTATTGGGTATAGTTACGTTACTACTGATGTTGTTTTTGGTAGTCCAGACCCAATAGTCTATGAAAATAGAATTTATGAAGATATTAATTATACCAATTTTATAAATAAACTAAAAATAAGACATCGCTTTCGTTTTGAACATAGATTCATAACTGCTAATGCTACTAATAGTGAAAGCCATTGGTTTAGATATGATTTGAATTTAAACTACCCTATATCTAAAAGTTGGTCTGTTTATGTTTTTAACGAAATTTTCTTTAATATGGATAAAAGCAAACGATTTGTACAAAATTGGACAGGATTTGGTTTTCTTCATAAACTCAATCAATCTATAAAACTAAACTTTGGTTATCAGCAAATTAAATTACCAAATGATTTACAAAAAAGACTTTTATTGGGTATTATTTTAAATACTAATCACATAAAAAAATAACAAAATATGGAGCCTATTTTTACAAATGATGCCATTGTTTTTGGAATATTAATGATTTCTTTAGGATTCGTTTTTTACACAGAAAATATTAAAACAGGGTTTTGGGCAAAGTTTTATAAAATTGTCCCAGGGCTTTTTATGGCATATTTTATTCCTGCCATATTTACAACATTTAGAGTGATTGCACCTGAATGGGAAATAGAAAATACAACAGGAGAAGTTGTACAACAAAAATCTCAACTATATTATGTTGCAAGTCGATTTTTATTGCCAGCTGCTTTGGTATTAATGACGTTAAGCATAGATTTAAAAGCGATATTTAATTTAGGTTCTAAAGCACTAATTATGTTTTTTACAGGAACTATTGGAATAATTATTGGTGGACCAATAGCTATTTTGCTAATCTCTATTTTTTCTCCAGAAACTGTTGGTGGAGCAGATTTTGATGCAGTTTGGAGAGGACTTTCTACACTTGCAGGAAGTTGGATTGGTGGTGGAGCAAACCAAACAGCTATGCTTGAAATCTATCAATATAATCCTTCTAAATATGGAGGAATGGTGATTGTAGATATAGTTGTAGCCAATGTTTGGATGGCTATTTTATTAATCGGGATTGGTAAAAAAGATAAAATTGATAAATGGTTAAAGGCTGATACCTCTGCTATTGAAGAACTAAAAGAAAAAGTAATTACATTTTCTAAAAAGGTTCAAAAAAATCCATCACTAACAGATTATATGATTATGCTTGCTATTGCATTTGGTACTGTTGGTTTTGGTCATTTTGCATCTAAATATTTAAGTGCTTTCTTTGCTGATTTTGTAGGTTCAATTGATTCACAAACTTGGCGTAATATATTTTCTTTTTTAGGTTCTGGATTTTTCTGGCTCATTAGTATTTCTACAATTGTTGCTATTATATTATCCTATACAAAAGCAAAAAATTACGAAGGTGCAGGAGCAAGTAAAATAGGAAGTATTTTTATTTATATTCTAGTCGCCACAATTGGTATGAAAATGGATTTAAACCAAGCTTTAGAAAATCCTGGACTGATGATTATTGGTTTTGTTTGGATGACGATTCATGCTGGTTTATTAATACTAGTTGCTAAAATTATAAAAGCTCCTTATTTCTTTTTAGCTGTTGGTAGCCAAGCAAATGTAGGTGGTGCAGCTTCTGCTCCTATTGTTGCACAAGCCTTTCATCCTTCATTAGCAACTGTTGGGGTTTTACTAGCCGTCTTTGGTTATGCTATTGGAACAATTGGTGCAATAGCTTGTACTATTTTAATGGAATTAGCTTCCACTTTGTAAAAAAATAAAGATATTTGCATTCTTAAATTTGAAATAAAAAAATGAAAAAAATTATACTACTTTTTGTGATTACTCTTGTTGTTTTCTCTTGTGAGAAAGAAAGGAAAACAAACATGATTGTTCAAGGTCAAATTAAGGGGTTAAAAAAGGGAAAGTTATTTCTTCAAAAAATGAAAGATACTATTTTAATATCTGTAGATTCAGTTGCTTTAAACGGTTCAAATCAGTTTGAATTAAAAGATTTTGTAGATTCTCCTGTTTTGTACTACTTAACATTTGATGGGAATACAACTGATAAGAGAATTTTATTTTTTGGAGAGGAAGGTGTTATTACTATTAATGATAACGTACAAAATTTTGGAGTATATCCAGAAGTGAAAGGATCTAAAAATCAAGAAGTTTTGGATAAATATAACGTGGTTAGCAAACGCTTTCAAGAACAACGTTTAGAATTTATCAAAAAAGATTTCGAAGCTAAAAAGGCAAATGATAAAGATTTAATTGAAAAACTTAATGAAGATTATAAAAAATTAGTAAAAAGAAGAGTTTTATATACTACTAATTTTGCAATTACAAATGCAGCATCAGAAGCAGCACCTTATATTGCTTTGACAGAAATGTATGATGCTAGTTTGCAAATGTTAGATACTGTAAACAACTCTCTACCTCCAAGAATTAAACAATCTGAATATGGGAAACGTTTTCAAGAATATCTAGATAGAATAAAGGATAAGGAGAAATAAGACTTAAATGTGTATTAAAATACAATTGATAATCAAAACATTATAATACTTATAGTTTATAAATATTTTATTATTCTAATGAGGTATAAAAAATAGTTTCAATCTGATGAAATTTGACATCTTTGGTTTAGTCTTTCCATATTCAAATAACAAGTGCTTAATTTTAGCTAAATAAGTTTATATCTAACTCTCTAGTTATTACGATAGTGTACTTTATCAAATATAATATAAACTTAAACCTCACACTTATATATTTTTCTTTTGAGTATAACACTAATTTGTAAAAAAAGACTTTAAATAGCAAAAAAAAACCGAGCAATTTGCTCGGTTTTTAAATTATAATATTAGTCTAAAAGCTTATTGCTTGATAAATTTAGCTGTGCCTGTTGAACCATCTACTGCATATTTAACTAAATAAATACCTGATGCTAAATCTGAAACATCTAAAGTCTCTTTAGTATCGTTTACATTAAAAGACTTAACTCTTTTACCTAAAACATTAAAAATCTCTGCATTTTGAATTGCTCCTTTAGCTGAAATATTTAATACATTGTTTGTTGGGTTAGGATACATTGAAAAACCTAATAATTCATTATTTTCAATAGATAAAGGTACGTTTTTAGTTAAAACGATATTATCTAAATACAAAAAACCTCCATTATCTCCTGATTGATTATATTTATCTACTTTCCATTGGAATAACTTCGTACTGTCAAAACCTAAATCAGTAAAATGAGACATTGGAATAGATACTTGAGTCCAAGCATTTTCTACAATATCAGCCGAATCAGAAGCAGCAGTACTAATTCCAACTTGATATTTAAACTCTTGTACAGCTCCATCATTATCAATCATAATGAAAACAAACCCAGCAGTTCCTTTAGAATTTGAAAACCAATAGTTGAAGTTTACGAAGTCATAACTAGAAATGTCATCTGGTCCACCTTCACCTTGACCAAAACCATCTGCTTCTAAATTCATTTTTAAAGCATTATTTACAGCTGCTGAAGGATCTAAATCTACAGCACTTGATGTTCCAAAACCATATTGCACATTAAATGAAGTTGTGTAATTATTTGTATCATTGTATATACTATATGCATTAGCATCTGCTGTAGTTGGCACAGCTGCTGCTGCTGAAGGCACAGGATCTGAAGCAGTAACAACAGCCAAACCTTTTAAGTTTTTTATATAAAAAATTCTACCATCTGGTGCTCCAAAATTATTAGCACCAGTATCCCAATTGATATGAAGTGCAAAGTCATTATAATCACCATTAGCTGGAACCTTTCCATCCAAGCTTTTATCGAAAGTGAAAGTTAGAGTTTCCCAACCTCCTCCAGAATGATCTACAGAGCTAACTGATTCTGGAGCACCCGATACTCCACCTTGTGCTTTTGGTGCAATTGTTATTGCAGAAGTTGAATATACATCTAATTGCATCGTCAACTGTGTAGCTGAAGTTAATTTATAACTGTTAGTTAGTATAACGTTTATACCTTGCCAAACCTCACCTGAACCATTAGTACTTGTTATTTTAACTACTTGAATAGATGCATTAGTGGGATCAGCATCATAAGCTGCACTTGTACCTCCAAAAGCACCTTCATATCCAGTGCCGTTAAATGATTCTAATAAATCATAAGTTTGAGAAAACCCAATTGATGTAATTAATAAGGCAAATAAAAGAGTAATTTTTTTCATAATTTAATAATTTATAATTGTTTAAAGTTAATATTCAATATTACTATATAATTCTTGTTATCCCTAAAATTTTACCACAACATGACTACTACATCAGTAATTTAAGTGTTAAAATTTACTCTATTTTTAAATTTTAAAGCTTTAATTATTAGAAATTTATAAATTCATGATGTTTTTTAGAAACAAACAAAATCTATACAGTTTTAATATTTTAAATTTTCGTGTCTATCCCATAAACCCCAATAAGCACCAACATCTCCTTCTGCTCCCACTTTCCAAGATTCATCAAAAGATGAAAAATAGAAAATTTCTATATCATCTTTTGCAGACCATGCTTGGGTATTTATAAAATATTTCATGGTATTTTCTGCAGTTGAATGTGCACCTCCTAAACTACTTCCTTGACTTGGCCAACCAGTCTCTGTAATAATTACTTTTTTTCCATGACCAGCTGCAGCTGCTTGACCAAACATTTGTTGCATGTGATTTAGGGAATACTCAATACTACAACCTTCCCAATAAGGATAACAGTTTGATAGAATTACATCACAAGCTTCTGTAATTGCTGGTCTATGAGAAAACTCATAGTATGCATCTACATAACCTACTGGAATATCCATACCTTTTAAAGCTTCTTTTACTCTGTAGATATAGTCTAATAATTGTTGTTCTGTTAAATCTTTACGATACATAACTTCATTGCCAACAGCTGCAATATCTACACAACCTTCTTTAGCCAACTGAATTAAACCTTCTATTTCTTGTTCATTTTTTTCCATATCATCACCTAGCCATGCACCAACAAGGTTTTTAATACCATGTTTTTTTGCCATTCTAGGAATGTGTTCATTACCTTCTATGCAAGAAAAAGAGCGAATCCATTTTGTATATGGTTTTAGAATTTTTACTCTTCTTTCTACTTGTTCTTCTGTAATTGTATCTCCTGGCTCTTGCCCATCTTCGTACATACTAAAGCAAATACCATGCATTCCTTTATCTAAAGTTTCTCTCCAAAGTTTAGCTAAATCTTCAAAAGATTCATGCTTACTAAAGTCAACTCCTGCATTTTCTGTTATTTGTAAATTGCTAAACGCAAACTTACGTTCTTCTCTATAAGACATTTTCTTTATTTATTTTTATTTTTATAATTCTCCTCTACGTTCTACTAATTGCTCCTTTATTTTTTTAGCTCTAGTTTCACTTAAACTATATTTCCACATTATTACTATTGCTAAACCAGCTGTTATTGAGGGTATAAAAACATCAGCTAATCTTAAACTTGTCATTGTTTCTACTGTTTGTTGTGCTGCTGCTCCATCAAAACCCACAGCCTTAAGAACTGCACCTCCTAAAACTAATGCTAATGCTTGACCTAGTTTAACCATCCACCAATAAATTGCTCCAAAAGTCCCTTCTTTTCTTGGCATTCCATTTTCTAATTCATCTAAATCACAAACATCTGCAGTCATACTCATCATTAAAGTAAATAAACCTCCTAAACCAAAGGCCATGAATGGAATTGGCATGAATAATAACCAAACACTTTCTGGATCGAAAGCCCACCATTTTAAAATATAACCTAAAATAGATATTGCTGTTGAATAGATAAAAGCTTTACGTTTGCCGTATTTATTTGCCATCCAAGAAACTATCGGAATTACTCCAAAAGCAGTAATAATAGCGGTTACTGTTGAAAACCAAGCTGGTAAAGTACCTGCTGCGTCATAACTACCATTATACATATAAAATACAATAATATAAACACTAAATGCTGCAACCATTTGAAAGCCATTAAATACTAAAAAAGTTGCTCCGCATAATTTTACAAAAGGTTTGTTTTTAGAAACTTGCGCAATTCCTCTAAACAAATCCATTAAATTAGATCCTAAAGATTTTAAAGAAATCTCTTTTCTATTTTCCATGTTAGCAGAATCTATTCCTTTACAGAAGAATGCTGGTAAAATACCTAAAACAATACAAGCAATACCTACAATAACAGATAATTTTCTTACTCCATTTGCCTGAACAGCTTCAAGCGTGGTTTTTGCTGCATCTGCCTCATTTAATCCTAAAGCTGCGATTTCACTAATTTTTTCAGCAGAAATTGGCAACATATCTGGATCACTAATAATGACCCAAAACCATGGAACTATCATCCAAGCTATTTGACCAATAGTTTGAGAAAAAGCCATCAATCTTGTTCTTTCATTGTAATCAGAAGTCATTTCATACCCTAAACCAACTAAAGGTGTTGCAAACATGGTATTACCAATTAAAAATACCATTGACATGATTAGAAAATACCAAAAATTATAGTTTTGAGTACTTTCTGGATCTAATTGCCACAACAAAGCAAATAGTATTCCACTTAATATTGCACCAACAAAAATATATGGTCTTCTACGCCCCCATTTGGATTTGGTATTATCAGAAATAAAACCCATTATTGGATCTGTAATTGCATCAAATATTCTTGGAAGACCTCCTAATAGACCTGCTAAAAAGGGATCCATCCCAAAAGCAGTTAATAGGAAAAACATAAATACTCCTAAAGCTCCTGGTAATAAATTAAGTACTAAATGCCCTGCACCAAAAGCGGCTTTTTGACCTAAAGGGACTCTATCTTTTAAAGGTGTAACATAGTTTTTCATATAGTTTGGTTTTAATTAGTTAGTAATTATAATAGTTTGAATAGATTGTTTGTTTAAATTAACATTTATCTCCTTTTCATTTAAAGATAATTCTATATTTTTTTTATTTTCTCCTTCATTGAAAATGACAACAGCAATTGTTCCATCTGGGTTTTCTGCTGCTGTAACCATGATTTCTTTATCAGAATTTTCTAGACCAATTATTTTTGCTTCTGGTCTAATAAATTTACTAAAGTGAGATAATGTGTAATATAATGGTGTAAAATAAACTTCATCAGTTTCTGGATTTACAATTACAGGTGCTATACACCAGTTTTTAAACCAGTTTGGACCTCCTTTAGTATCTAGAACCATGTTCCAGTCAATCCATCCATCTACATAATTATTTAAACAACCAATAATATCTCTTGCATATCTGTTAACAGGTGCATATTTAGGATGCATGTGTTTGTCTTTTTCTGGTGCCCAATCCCAACCCCAATCTGTTGCTTCTTTTTTCCAATACCATGCATCGTCTTTCCAAACAGGAACTTCTGCGTCTATACATGCTTCTGATTGAATTAAGTATTTATTTGGAGCTTTTTTATGTGCATATTGTAATTCTTCTGGATAATAATGAAATGTACTTGCATACCAGTGAATCGCGGTTCCATCGAAATATTTCGATGTTGCTTCAGTTGCGTATTGAGAATCTATCCATTCTTTTAAATGTTCTCTATTCTGATCATATCCTAGAATTTTTACATTTGGATAATCTGCTTCAAGTTTTGGACCTAAATGGTTTTGCACAAAATTGGTCATTTCATCTGGAGTGTAATGCATACTTTCCCAATTATTTCCATTTCCTAAAGGTTCATTTTCTACTGTGAAACCCCAAATATCTATGCCTTCATTTTTATAGGCAGTTACGTATTTTGAGAAAAATAATGCCCAAGTATCATAATATTCTGGTAGTAGTTTACCTCCTACCCATTTTTTGTTGTCTTTCATCCAAGGTGATGCTGTCCAAGGTGAAGAAAGAATTCTGAACCCGTCTTTAGATACTTTCATAGCATCTTTAATCATCGGAATTATATCATCTTTATCTTCTTCTATTGTAAAGTGTTTTAGCTCTTTATCATCTTCAACTGGAGCATAAGAATATTGACTTAAAGAAAAATCACAAGAATTCATGTGTGTTCTTGTTAAAGAATATTTTGCTCCACTTTCGCCAAAATAAGCTTCAATGATTTTTGCCCGATTTTCTTTACTTAATTTATTTAATAAATATGCTGTTGACTCTGTAAAAGAGCCTCCAAAACCAGTAATAGTTTGCTTTTTTTGTTTTGGAAATAGTTTAATTTTTACTGTATTTTCTTGATTTTCATCAGCAGAAAAATTCTCTAATTTCTGTAAATTATTACCACTTGCTGAAGTTTCGTAAACTTCTACTACAAGTTTTTCTTTTTGAACGTCACAACTTATAATCATAAAAGATAAAAATGTAAAGAATAAATATTTTGTATTTTTCATAGTGTTAAAAAATTATCTTGGATAATCCGTATTTGGCACTAAAACCGTTTTCATCAGTGCTTCCTTATCGCCTCCAAAAGTTTTTGTAATGGTTTTACCATCTCTTTTTAGTCCTTTGAAAGTTCCATTATCAACCAAATCCCAAATCGGATATTTTGCCTCTCCTTTTAAATTAATTAATCCGAAATGATTTTCTGAACCAAGTGGGTTTCCTGCATCTTTCCATTGTTCATCAAAAGCTTCAAAGTAAAAGCAAGAGATACCATCTGCATTTGTCCAATCTCTCATATATTTATAATAAAGTCCTTGCTTATATTGATCAGTAGCTCTTGAACCATTTTCTCCATAATGTCCATCAGAAATAGATGCCCAACCAGTTTCACCAATATGAACAGTTTTTGAAGAATCTATGGTGTGTACATAATCAACAACTTTTTTATACAGTTGTTTGGCTTTATTAGCAGCACGTAACATAGCTTTATCAACTTTTTCTATATCTGATAATCCTAGTTCATTTTCTGGAACCGTCCAGAATGCTGACATATAATGTGTGTAGTGATATGGATAGGTATGCATAGAAACATAATCTACAGTTTTAATTAATTCTTCTAGAGCAGGTACTCTGTAGTTTTCATCTCCTCCACCCCAAGAAGAAAAGTCGTCTGATGATGTAATCCATAAATCTTCAGATAGCTTACCTTCTTTTTTTAAATTTTGTAAATGAGTTACCCATTTTAAAATAACTTCTGGTTGAACATAATAACTTGCTGCCCATTTAACCATAGCTTCATTACCTACTGCTATTACTTTTACAATGTCTGGGTATTTATTGGCTAATGCTACAGCTCTTGCAATTTCGCCTTCATTTTGTGGACTTTCTACATCGTGATTTGGAGCTTTATCAGTCCATGCATTTAGGCAATCTATCCAAGCTCCAAGCATTACATACATTTCGAAAGTAGCATCTTCTTTCTTTAATTCTGAAATCGCCTTTAAAACATTAGATGCATGTGGTAATTTTGGTTGTACATTATAGGTTCTTAAAATACGAATACCCATAGCATGCATGATTTTTAAATCATCCTTTAATTGTTGAATAGTAGGTTGGCCATCTTCTCTAGATTTTTCTCTATACCCTCCATAAGAAATCGCTATATATTTAGGATTTCCTAAAATATCTGCTGCTGTCAATTCTTTCTTTGTCTTCAAATTTTTATTCTCTTTTTTTTCTGATTTTACACATGATATCATAGAAATTAAGATTGCTAGCAATAGAAATGACTGTACTTTATTTTTCATTTTTTCTCTTATTTTTATGATGAAATCTGCTTTTCTAAAAGCGTATTTTCTAATTAATATTCTAATCCGTAACCAAATTTAAATAATGGTTTTATAGTATCGTCCCAAAAATTAGGACCGTATTTTCCTTTATAATCCTCTATTGATTTTGGCCAAGAATGAGGTAGTTTGCCTCTAAAATTATAATCTCCAAAAAGCACTTCTGCAACTCCATCACCTTCTGAACCTAATAACCAAGCAGCAACAAAAGCATTTGATTGATTGATTTGTTCAGTAACAACTAATGGTCTTCCAGAAACCAAAACAACAACTGTTTTAACTCCTTTTTCTTGGTATGTTTTTATATATTGTTGATGTTCTGCTGTTAACGTTAATTTAAGTTGATTAGATTCATGACCTATATCTCCAAAAAATTCTGCATAAGGATTTTCGCCAACAACGATAATGGCTATATCTGCATCAAAATGATTGCCTGTTGCTTGTTTATCAAAAATAACTTTTCCTTTGACTTGTCTTTTTATTCCATCTAAAATTGTAGTAGCACCTTTATAATTTTCTTTAGTTCCTTGCCAATTCACTGTCCAACCTCCAGATTGTAGTCCTGATGAATTTGCATGTTCACCAACAACAACAATTTTTTTTGTATCCTTTGATAATGGTAAGGTCTTATCTTCATTTTTTAACAAAACTAAAGATTCTCTTACTGCTTGTTTTGCAATATCTCTATGTTTTTTTATTCCGATTTTAGAAACTAAATCTGATTTTGGAAAAGGGTTTTCAAAAAGCTCTAATCTAAATTTTTGACGTAAAATTCTTCTAACTGCATCATCAATTCTATCTAAAGAAATTGAGCCGTTATCAACACCTTTTTTAGCTCCTTTTTGAAAACCATCTAAATCACCATCAACAGCCATAATTATATCTACTCCTGCATTTATAACATCATTTCCATTAAATCGTGAATATGCTTTCCAATCTGAAACTAAAATTCCATCGAAATTCATTCCTACTTTTAGAGTATCTATCAACAATTGTTTATGATTGTGCATAGATGTTCCTGTAATAGAATTAAATGATGACATTACTGCTCCTATATTTTCTTTTACTGCAACTTTATATGGTGATAATAAACGTTCTTCTATTTGCTGTGCATTTAAAGAAGTATTTCCTCCTTCTACACCATAATCAGTAGCTCCATCACCAACAAAATGTTTTGCAGTTGCTATAACCGTAGTTGGGTCTGATAAATCTCCTTGATGACCTCTTACAGAAGCCCTAGTTAATTTTTCAGTTAATGCTGTACTTTCTGAAAATGCCTCATACACTCTTCCCCATTTTTCATTATAAGGTATAGCTATACAAGGTGAGAATACCCAGTTAAAACCAGTAGCCTGACTTTCTAATGCTGTGATTCTTGCTATCTCTTCAACTAGTTTTTCATTTTGAGTAGCACCTAAACCAATATTGTGTGGAAAAATAGTTGCTCCTTCAAATGTGTTTTGACCATGAACTGCATCTACAGCAAATAATAAAGGAATTGCTAATCTTGTGGACAAAGCTTTCTTTTGTAATTCTATAAATCTGTCTTGCCACTCTAAAGCAGTTTTACCAGGTGTAGGCCCTTGAGTATGAATTACTGATCCAATGAATTTAGAAGTAATATGCTCATCTGCAGATTCTTCAAAATGTCTTATTTGAGACATTTGTCCGATTTTCTCTTCTAAAGTCATTAACTTTAAAAGAGAATCTACTTTTTGTTCTATTTGAGCTTCTTTACTAATTTTCATTTGTTTTTTACATGAAAAACTTATTAATAAGAAACAACAAGCTATAAATTTTAGATAGTTGTTACTCATCGATATTACTTTGTAATGGATACTTTTATATGATTAATTTCATTAGTTCTTTCAAATAGTTTTGTGCTGATTTCTTTACTTAAAGATAAATCACTAAAATCTGTGGTTTTATCATTATTGAATATAACCTCTACACCTGTATTATCTGAAATTGAATACACAATTGGTACTTGACAATAAGTAAAGCACAATTGATTTTCATCAATATTTAACTGTTGATTTACACTATCTACATCAACATAATTAAATGTTTGTGGTGCATCTAAAAACTCTGATTTTTTTAATAACCTTGGTTTAAAAGTAACTTTACCATTTTCAACAAAAACACCTAACTCACCAATTCTAGATAAAATATCTTCTTTTACTTGACCTGTCATTCCTGGTTGCTGTGCACCTTTTGTAGCAGGTGTATGTGAATACGCATCTGTTGGAAAAGCACCATATAATTTTGGTGATTTATGTACACCAATACCAGCTTCAATTTCGTAATAATGGTCTAGTAATTTACCTATAACAACTTCATCTTCATTGGTATTTATTGCCAATAAACAATTTTCTTGAACTGCTAATAATAGTTTTGAAACCATATGCCAGTAAATAGAGCCTAAACCTTCATAACCAAAGAATGTTCCTGAACGTCCAGTAAACGATTTATGATCAAAAATATCTTCAAAAACTTCTAAAATATAATCTGTTTCTTTAGCTACTAAATCTTTATATTCTTCTGATAAATTAGACAATGCATCTTTTACACTGTTTGCATTATTAAAATTACCATTGAAATGATAGTTACCTAAAATATCTCTTTCAACTATGCTTCTATCACCATCTTTTACTAATTTTGATAGTAATTTAGAGTTATCAACTTTACTTGAAGTAATATTATTTTTATTTTCAAATCTTGGCAAATCTTTATTTGGGTATAAAATATAGCTGTATTGATCTGGTCTAAACAATGCAGAAGCTTTTAAACCATCTAACAAACTCAAAGCTTGTTTTGGTGTTAAATACCCAGAACTTAATGCTGCAACTTGCCCTTCTAACATTTCTGACAGATAGGAAATTGAAATTTCTTTTTCGTTTTCTATTGTCATTAGGTTATAAGCATGATACATATTATCTGAACGTTTATTGGCTCTTATACTATGATCTAAATAGTTTTTTGTTACAGCAAAAAAGTGCATTAAAGATGCTTTTGTAAGCGATGATTTTTTTGTTGAAAAACCTTCTTTATAAATTAACTCTCTATAATTACTTGCAGGTATGCCAACACCATCTAAAATTGTTTTTCTTTCGCTATTTGTTACTTTTCTACTTAAAATACCAGCATTTGCATCTAAAATTTGTAAGATTTCTGTGAACATTGTTGCAACTTCTTCAGATATACTGATTTCGGTAGTGTTTGCTTTTTCTACAACTTCTTCAAAGAAATTGATAAATCTACGTAGGTAATATAATGTAACCATAGAAACTCCATTACCAACTAATGCGTTGTTGGCATCATTCCATTCAGGACGTTGTGTATTCAACCAAATACCTCCTTCTGGAATAAAGTTAGATACTTTTGCTAATACTGTAACGAGTAATTTTTCTATTAAGTTAACTTTATAAATACTATTATTTGCTGTTAGTAAAGCCCCATCAGCTCCTAATTCTGCTCTTCTTTCGTCAATTGTTTCGTTTAAACGATGATCAAAATCTATAGTATCTTTTGAATTCTTTAAAATATCTTGATATGATTTTATAATGTAAGGAACGTTTGCGTAGACAAAAATTTCATCATCAAACAACTCCGCTAATTTTGATGGATAATAATTTTCTATAAATTCTAAAAACTTTAGTAAATAGATAATTTGATGATCTCCCCAATAACCTATGTAAGACCAAGGGTCGTTTTCTTCAATAATTTCCCAATCAAAACCTCCTTTGGTAACTCTATAAGGATTATAACCTTCAAAAGTGGTAGCATTTAAAAACTTATGAATCATACTCTCTATAAATTGAGGATATGAGTGTGCTAATGCTTCCCAGTTTTGAAAAATATCTCTCCAATTACCTTCGTAATCTAATATTTTAGAGCCATCAACTTCACTTTTGGTATTAATAGAAAACTTATTCCAAGGTCTACTTGGGTCTCCATGTCTTCTACTAAATTTTAATGGTAAATATTCTAAACAAAGGCGTTTAAAATCTTTATCAGCGTCTTTTTCTGCTAATTCTTTTATAAATGATAATGTAAATTCTTGTGGAAGTTGGTCTAACTCATTCTTTCTAGCTTTGTATAATTGCTTATTTGCATGAGCTAAATATGTAGTAAAATCATCTTTTCCGATTGTATAATTATTATCAAAAATACCACCTCTCATAATATTGAAAAGTGTATTTGAAAAGTGTCTTGTATTTACGAGAGCATCGTTTGATAACTGAAGCCCATCAGAAGCTGCAGCTAAATTAATCAAGTTTTTTGTACCCTCTTCAATACTATCATTTAAAATTTGTTCAAGATTTTCATCACTTTTGATTAATACAGAAATACGAATAACATCAGAAACTGTTTGATTTACATTTGCTACTTGAATCCAAGTTTTTTCTGAATTTTCATCTAATTTGATGTCAGCATTTAAAAAATATGCTCCTTTTTCTGCTTTAACATCTACTTCTTGCTCTAAAGTTACACCTCTTCTAAAATTATTTAATTGAGAAGATGATAATAAATAGGTTGGGTTTTTTAATCCTAAAGACCATACTAAATTTGCTTTTAGAGCTTCACTAGGTTCTGCTTTATCTACAATAATAGCACTTAAAGCATAAATGCCTAGTCCAGAATCTTTCTGTAATTCACATTTTTTATATGCATCTACTAAATTACTTCTTATACCTTGTAAATCTGCACTTACACCATAAGGTAGAATGTTCTGTAAACCATCTATTAATGATATCTCTAACTTACTATTTGCATTGTTTTTTAAAGTAGCTTTTCTAACAAAACCATATTCATCACTAGAGTTCCACTCGTAGGTAAATGTAACTTCTAAATCATGATTAATTTCTTCAAAGATTAATTTATTTCCATAAATATTCTTGTACAAGTTTCTTGTAATCTTGTAAATACCTGCTTGTCTTTCAGAAAAAGGTTCCCATAAGTTTGTATTACCATTTTTAGTAATTTTAAATATAGATTTACAGCCTGTAGTTTCTGATAGTTCAGTTAATTTATCATCTGTATAATATGGAAACAAAGAATAATCTGCATTCTTTCTACCTGCAGTTAATCCACCATTACTTGAAATAAACATCCAATGATTAGAATCTGAAACAATCGTCATAAAAAATGGACGCATTGTATGACTATTGGATATTTTATAAAAAGATTCGTTATTGATTTCTAATAGTTCACCTCTAACTTCTAAAGTGGTAGTGTTGGTCATTATAAAACTGTACTTAAAACATGCTATTTAGCATGAAAAACAATGTTTTTATTTTTAACTTTTATTTTAATTGTTGGTTGAAGTTTAAAACTTCTAAAAATTACGTATGTAAATATGAGTTGGAAATTATTTAAATAATTTCCAACTCATCATTTTATTATTGCTGAATAAGGTCATCAAAATAATATACATCACCATCACAAGCTGCTCCTCTTTCAAAATAGATCACAATATTTTTAAAAGTACCTGTATTGACATTAGAAAAATCGAATGTTAATTCTTGCCATTCACCTACTTGAGTAATACTTGCAAGTCTTTGTTCGAAAGGGTTATTATTTGGAAAAGGTTGAAACTCTAATAATAATGTAACATCAGTGATTTGCGTTTCTGCATAAACTTTTAACTTAAAGATTTTTTCTGACATTGTAGAAAAATCTAAAGAAGTATTCAAAACATACCCTGCACCAGACCAAGTTTCACAACCAATAGCTTTAGTATATGAAAAAACATTACAGCTAGAATTCACAGCATCTAATTTAGGATTAGTTACTATACCACCACCAATATTACCAAATGCATCAAAACTTGCATTACCATTCGCATTCAAAAAAGTCCAGTTTAAAGGACCATTAGCTGGATCTATGTTTTCTGCTGTTTCATCAACACAACCATCTATTAATATTGAGTCTTCAACAGTACTAGAACCATTTTCGTTGGTAGCAGTCAATTTTATAGTATAAGTTCCGTTAAGATACTTTTTAACTGGCTCTATTAATGTGGATGTAGTACCATCTCCAAAATCCCATAAATACGAAGTTGCATTTTCTGAAATATTGATAAAAGTTATTGTTTTACCTTCTTGAACTCTAGTGAATCTGGCTTCAACTGCTCCAAGAGCACTTGAGTTGTTATCTCCATTGTCTTCACAAGAATTTATCAATAGTATTGATAAGAGTGATAAAGAGATTATACTTACTTTTTTTATTAAATTTTTCATGATTTTTATATTAATTATAAACTCTAACATAATCTACTAACATTCTTTGAGGAAAATCAGTTTCTGCATTTGGAGAGCCTGGTAGATTACCACCAACAGCAACATTTAAAATGATATGAAATGGTCTATTAAAAACCCATTCTCCTGTTCCGTCAGTTTCTTCTGAAACATCTGCAGGTGTTATAGATTGATATAAATCTCCATCTACATACCAGTTGATTTGGTTTGGTGTCCACTCAACTCCAAAAACATGAAAACCAGTATCAAATCTATCATTTTGAATTTCATATTTTTTTGTTATTGAGTTAGCTCCAGAATAATTTGGACCATGTATAGTTCCAAAAACAGTAGTTGGCTCATCACCCAAAAATTCCATGATATCAATTTCACCTATTTGAGGCCATACTAGTGATCCATTATTATCATCGCCTAAAAGCCAAAATGCTGGAAAAATTCCCTTACCAGTTGGTAATTTTATTCTAGCTTCAAACCTTCCATATTGCTGATCTAATTTCCCTTTTGTAGTAATTCTTGCAGAAGTATAAGATTTGCCTTGAAAATCTTCTTCTTTAGCAGTTATAATTAGTACACCATTTTGTACTGTTACATTATCACTTCTATCAGTGTAAGTTTGTAGTTCATTATTACCCCAACCAGGTATTCCTTGTGCTGTTCCATCACCCGTTAAAAGATTCCATTTTCCTGAATCTGGTGTACCATTTGTATCAAATTCATCTGCCCAGACTAAATTATTGAGTGTAGCCACAGTTTGAGTTTCATCTGTATCGCAGCTTAAAAATATTATAAAGCTAAGACAAAATAGAACTTTAAATTGTAATTTATTTTTAAATATATTTTTCATTGTTAATGTTTTCTACTGTTAATTTTTATAAAAATATACATTATCTACCCAAATATCTGATATAGTATTTGAAGAAACAAAGAATATTTGCCCTAAAGAACTTGGGTTATTGAACCCTGAAAAGCTTGACAGTGGAACGTCTACACTTACCCACCCATTAGCATCTGCATTCCTCAAAGCAGCAGCATTAACAGTGTAAGTGCCTCCTGATGTTGTGCCTGAACCTGTACCACTTTCAAATTCAATTCTTATAAAATCTCCATTATCTACATTTTCTCTAACATTTATGTTTACATGAAAATGGGTGGTAGCACTTACATCTACATTAGATACAGCTTCATACATACCAATACTTACAAAGTCAAGCATTTTATAATTGATTATATTATCTAAATCTCCGTTAACAAAAGGAGCTTGAATATCTACATTGTTAGGATCTGAACCAGCTCCTCCTGTTGTATTCGATCCTTGAAAAAATCCATTGTAATGTCTTACAGGAACATTAGTGTAAGCATCACTAAAAATAGAAACTACATCACTGGCTGGTTTTGTAGGAACAGGTGCATGTGGAAATGAGCCTTGACCATTTATAATTAAAGATCCTTTAGCTTGAACGTTTGCTAATTGCGCAGTAACTTTTGACCTACCCACACCAATTACTGGGGCAAAAATACCTCCATCATTATTAAATTGGAAATCACCAGTTACTGATGAGTCACTAGATTCAAAATCGAAATAAGAAGGTGCTATTGTAATATTCTGATTTATTCCATTTGGTAAATTATAAACTGCACCTAAACCTGTAATTGTTTGTCTAACTCCGGTAAAAGCATTTATTTCTTCATCGTTACCATTTTGAATATAAAAGTTTTTCAATTTTAATGTACCTAATTTCTCAAATTTAATTTCATCAATCCAAAAAGTAAATGCCTGACCACCAGTACTTTCTGTACCAGCAGAAAAAATAAACATTCCTTTTTCTTGAGTTAACTTACTTGGATCAGGAATTGGAATAATTACTTTTTTCCAACCTGTTGATAACTCATAATTTTGAATTGTTACAGGGTGAGTATCTGTAATAAAATCAGTTCCAAAACCGAGTAAACCTACTTTAGCTGAAGTGGTACCTTTTATCCAAAAAGTTAACGCATCGAAACCTGACAAATCTCTTCCTTCTCCTCTATCTCTAAATATACCGCCTATAAAACCTCCATTAGGATCGCTAGGTGATGGTACATCAACTCTTATTGAGCTAGTTCCTTCATAAAATATTATTTCATCTGTACCAAAACCTTCTGTATTTGCTCCTCCTGCTGGATCGAACGAGATAAAGAATTCATCTGTAAGACCTACTGGAGCGTCTATA
Organism: Polaribacter porphyrae; assembly: GCF_002954685.1. Lineage (GTDB taxonomy): Bacteria > Bacteroidota > Bacteroidia > Flavobacteriales > Flavobacteriaceae > Polaribacter > Polaribacter porphyrae. The sequence goes on from NZ_MSCN01000001.1 coordinate 1,261,102, forward strand.
AATACATTTGCTGTAGTAGGAAATGTTGCAAAATTATTCTCGTCTGTTATGTCTCTTTCACAACTTGTTGTGGTCAATAGAATCAGACCTAAAAAGAATGTGATTTTTGAATATATAAATTTATTTGTTTTCATTTTCTTTCTTTTTATTTACCAATATTTATATGAATATAAGTTCTAATCTCCCATTCTGAACCATTTGGAAAGCCTACAGGGCTCAATGTAGGAGCAGTTGCAAAAGCACCTGAAGTTTGGTTTGGAGAATATCTTGGTGAAAATTCATTTAAAGATCTCCAAGTACCTCTAATACCAACTTTCGTATCTGGTAAGATAAACCAGTTTGGTTTACCTACTGACGTTGAAACATCTAACATTAATTGTAAAGGAAATGTTAAGTTAAAATCTCTATGGTAATCAAAAGGTCCCCAGTCGTTTACCTTAACCATACCTGTTATTTTCATTTTGTTATAAATCATTCTTAAATCTGCACCTCCTCTATAGATAAGTCTATCACTATCTCCATTTGCTTGACCTGTACCATAGTAAAGGTTTGCAATCATTCCTAAACTAGGAGTAGCCTTAGATACTATTTTTGAATTTACTTCCCATAAATCTCTTGCTGGAGCTGATTTTGAAAAGGCAAATGAAGAACGATTTGCTAAAAACCCAATAGCTGCATCTTGTGTAGTAGGTAAACTACGATACACAAAACCAAGGTTAAATGCAAACTTTGCATCTTCTGCCATATCATTATCCCAATTATACATGTAAGTTGCAGGAGTAGGATCATAAGTAAACAATATTTCACCAGCAGTCATCTCTCTGTTTCCTCCTCTAACAACAAACGGATCATCAATAAAGTTTCTTAATCTTCCTGGAGCATTAACTCCATTTGGCATAGCATCAACTAAAGGTTTTTGGTACATAAAGTTTGGTGCAATTTGAAACTTACCTCCAAAATTATATGCAATACCAGTAAGTACATTACTCATGTTTCCACTACCAGAATCTTTTAATTTCCATCCAGTAAAAGTTAATGTTGGATCTGCACCACCATTAGCTACAAGCCCCATTACAGAACCTTGTGCATACCAATTAAAACCTCCATTAGAATAGGTAACTTTTGCTTTACCTCCCCAATTATCTTTGGCTTGAATTTTATCATTTACAACTTGTCCATTAGAATTCACATCTTGATAAACTCTTCCATTTAAAGGCCTACCTGCCCAAATAGCACCAAGTTGCATACCAAAGTTTTTCCCTTTTTTCTCAACAGCGATTGTAGCTCTTTCTGTTGGTAATGCAGGTATAACACCTGTTCTTAATTGAGTAGGATCTAGAACTCTGTTTCCGCTTGCATCAATACCTCCACCTTGTACTAAATCTTTGTGATAAACAGCTGAAAAATCATAACCTTTATAATTTCTTTGATACTTTAACAAAACGGCTGGGTTAGCTCCCCACCAAAGCTGTGGTCCAAAAGCAGCTTTCAAACCAGATAATGATCCTTTACCATCTACTTCTATTCCAAGGATTTCACCATTATAAATGTCTAAATTAGGTCCATAGTTTGCTTCAGGATATATACCGAAGAAATCTCCTTCATAGCCCCAGTGATAATGACCTGTTCTATAAAAACCTCTCATTTCGAAGTCATCTGCACTCCATTCAAATTCAGCATTATAAACTCTTAACCTATTATTGTCTGTTAAAGTTAAAATTCCATTAGGAGAATCGACTTGGATGGGTCTTCCAACATTTTCATAAAAAATATCATCTATTGGGTTACCTGCTATATTACCCAAAATATTAAAATTAACTTCAGCGCTAATATTTGCTGCTGGTTGACCTTTAACACCTACAAAATAAGATTGCATATGATCGAATCCTCTCCTATCTGGATAAGTTTGACCTGTACCATCTGCAAATTGTGGTGTAGTAGTTAATGAACCGCCTGTATTAAAAGTTGTAAATTCAGCTCTTAAGCTACTAATTTCTAATTTTTTTCCTCCACCCATAGAAGCTTTATCTCCTCTAGCTTTTAAAACTGCAGCCATCAAATTGATATTTTTGAAATGATTTTTGACAGATTCTTGCGTACTATTAAAAGGATCTAATTCGTGAGCTTCTTTTAAAGCGTAGTATGAAGCTCTTGGATAAAGTGTATAAAGTCCTCTTACATCTGTAGGCCCTTTAGCAGCTATCCCAAACCATTCTTCATTCATGTTTTTATCATCTTTTTTAGCCTGATCTCTACTATATCCGTTACTTGGCCACGATGCTTTAGTGTCGTGAACATCTGCATTTTTTCTATCGTTGAAACCTGCTTTAAACCAACCATCACTAGATTGAAAAGTAAAACCTCCAATTGAGTTTTGAGCTTTACCAAGACCGTAAGCATTTGCATAAATTTCAGACCAATTACTAACCATATAATAAGCTTGCATTAACTGATCTTCTTTCATATCTCTAGCATTAAAAGCATCAGACCCGAACTCTGTGAATAAAATAGGTTTACCAAATTCTTTATTAACTCTATCAAAAGCATCATAGAACGATTCTCCACGATACATATTTGTACCATAAATATCTATATCTTTACATTCTTCTGCTACTATGTCTAAATACAATAAGTCTCCATTACATATACCTATTGGGTGATTTTTAACGATTGCTTTCATAGCTACTGTAGCATCATTAAACAGCTTATACATTGCTCTTGCTTGTGCTCTTTTAGCAGGGTCATCATCACTTATTATAACGCCTTCATCAGTTTCTGCCCCTTCCCAAGTTAAGTGATAGTTGTTCTCATTACCTAACATAAAAAGTAATAAACCTGGCGTATTTTCATAAGTTTTTGCCATTTCTACAGAAGCATCAATTAGGTGTTTTCTTACTTTAGGATCTGCATAATCTGTTTTTGCATACCATACTCCATCTAAAGTTAAACCATAGGCACCAAATTGATGGTTAATCATAGTATAAATACCAAAGTTTTCATAAATGTATTTGATCCATTTTGGAGGCATACCAATATATGTCCTTATTGCATTTACTCCCATATTTTGCCACAGAGGCATTTCTCCATCTAAACCAGCCTTAATTACATCATCTGGTTTTTCCCAAAATTTAGCATCCAATACATTGAATCCAATAGGAACATAATCCCAATTGATACCATTTACCATTGTAGGTTTGCCATCAATCATTAATTTCATACCATTAGTATCTTTAGTAACAGATACCTTTTGGACTTGACTGAAAGAATTGAAAGCAATTAAGAAAAGTAGTAATCTTAAAAAAATGTTTTTCATAATTTTCTTTTTAAGTTTAATTGTACATAAACAATATATGCACAGGTTAATTATTTGAATTATTAAGTTTCATAAATTTAGAGTTAATTTATTGCGAATCTCATAAAAAACACCTCAACAATAAGCATACAATGCAATTTTAACATTATATAAAGTGAAATCTGTAATAAACACTATGGATTAATGGATTTAGAGTAAGCTAAAGAAACACTACTGTGTTGTGGTATTGTATAGGCGGAAATAAGTTATAATAAATACTTAAATAAAGATTTCTAATATAAAATTAGTTAAACTTATATTATAAATAAAGAGCTTATATTAAATAAGGCCAGTAAAAAACTGACCTTACATTTTAATTACAAAATAATATGAAATTATTCTGCCACAATAATAAACCACCAGTCAAAGGTACTGTCTGCATCTGTTGTTCTTAAGATCATTTCATTTGGTGTATCTCTACCAAAAATTTCATACTGATGATTTCCACCTGTATAATATCCAATAAAAGAATTACCTGTTAAATTTATTGTTTCAACTCCACCTGGAGCTGTTAATGAATAAGTTGCTGAATAATCTGCATAAGCATAGTTTAATATATCTGCACCATCTACAGTACCTGCTGTATTAGGTCCTAAATCATTAATAACATGAGGGTCTCTACCAAATATATCTCCATTAGTAACATGAGAATATGTACCATCTGAACTAAAGGTAATTCGATCATCATACATCCCAACACCATTTTTTTCGTCTATACCAGCACCATACCATTCAGTTGGAGTTGTCCCCCCAACAGGTCCTAAACCAAAATGACCTGGTTTAGCTGATTGAATTTTCCATGTTTTGGAACTAGGTGTATTTGGATTAGCAGGGTCAAAACCAAATAATTTAGCAGTTAAATCATTTGGAGGTGAGTAGGTAGCTAAAACATCAACTTGAATAGTCTTACTAGATGATACACCAGCAGTACCTGAAGCAACTGCAGTTACTGTATATGTATTCAGACCTAATTTACTAAATATGATTTTTTGTTCACCTGTTAATGCTAAATATTCAGCACCATCATGAACAAATTTAAAAGAAACTGCATTGTCTGCAGTAACTGTAAATTTTACCTCACCACTTCCATCTCCATTAGGATTGTTTGAATCAACACCAATTACTTCTGCTGTAATTTGTATGTTTGATGGTGTAATAATTTCTCCAAACGAATATTCATCTTCTTGACAGCTATATAATACTGTAATTAATGAAAATAATACTATGAGCTTATTTTTTATTTTTTTCATCTTTAAATCTTTTTAATAATAGTTAACATTATCAATATATGCAGTAACAGTATCGTTATTGTTTTCTCCATTAATTTGAATCACAACCTTATCTAAATCAGTTCTATCAATAGGGTCTGGATCAACACCATTATTGTTTAGATTAATCCAATTATCATTTACAAAATCAAAAGTGATCACCTGCCATTGATCTAAAACTATTGTTTTAATAATTTCTGTTTGTGTTTGCCAAGAATTTCCTCCTAAATCACTATTCTGTAATTTTAAAGATACTTGATTATTTTGACTACCAGATATACTAGATGATGGAACATATATTTTTATTGAGAATTTACTTTTGTTTACTAAATTGAATTTGTTTGCAACAGTAAAGTTAACATTTGCATACTGACCACCAGTATCTGTATATTCTAAAACAGTAGCTGAATTATTGTCAGCATTTACAAACGGATTTGCAAAAGAAGTATTTGCTCCAGCAGCATCTCCTACCCATGCTGGAATGGTTCCTTGACCTTCAAAACCATCTTTTACAATAGGAGCAGTATCTTGTACTTGAGCAACTCCATAGTAAAAATCATCTATATAACCAGTAACTGCATCATTATTATTTTCAGAGTTTAACTGAATTACTACTTTATCTAAATCTGTACGATCTACTGGATCCGGATCTACACCATTATTGTTTAGGTTAATCCAATTATCATTTACAAAATCGAAAGTAACTGTTTGCCATTGATCTAAAACTATTGTTTTAATAATTTCAGTCTGTGTTTGCCATGAGTTCCCTCCCAAATCACTATTTTGAAGTTTTAGAGATACTTGGTTAGTTTGGTTACCAGTAATACTTGATGATGGTACATAAAGATTTATAGAAAATACACTTTGCCCATTTTTTAAGTCAAATTTAGTTGGAGCAGTAAATTGTATATTTGCATATTGCCCACCTGTATCTGTGTATTCTAAAATTTTATTTGAAAAGTTACCAGCATTATTTTGTGGATTATCAATAATATTAGCACCAGCTGCATCACCTGAAAAAGCAGGAATATTTCCATTCCCTTCAAAATCATCAGATAATAATGGTGGTGAAACTCCTGAAGGTGCTTTATAGAAATAGAAATTATCTACATATACTACACCAGCAATTCCATCAGAATCTATAAGAATTTGAGTAATTTTTTCTTTATTTGCTAAATTACCTCCATCAAATCCAGTCATATCTATATCTATGCTTTGCCACGAACCTGTAACAGTTGTGCCTAGAGATTCTATATCTTCTCCTCCGTCAACAGTATTTACTATTTTTATTAATAACTCATTTGTTACACCTTCTGGCACCCAATAATCTATATGAAGCTTCTCCATTGCAGATACGTCTATACCATTAGTGTAGTTTGTAACCATACCTAAAAAATCTAGACTAGTTAACTTCCATACATTATCGTTATTTAAATTTACGGCTTCAAAATTACCTACAGACCAACTTGTAGGTAGCTCATCTAAAGTAACATCAGTATATGCATCACTAAAAATTGAGATAACATCTACATCATTTCTAGTTGGTGGCTTTGAGGCTGCTACAATTGGAGCTAAAATTTCAGTTACTTCGAAATCTACAGCATATTCAGTTGTTGCAATTGCAGCCCCTTTTGCTATTACTTTAACAGAATATGTTCCTGCTGTTGCATATTGATAAGAAATAGTATTACCTATATTACCATTTGCTACTGGTTGAGTAACACCAGTTTCTCCAGAATCAAACTCATACATAGTTGCAAAATCTGCATTTGCAGTAATATTTACTTGTTTTGATATTGCAGCATCATTCTCTATAACCACTACTAAATTTTGAGGTGCTTTAAAGGATACTACTAATTGTTGCGTAGCTTCAACTTTGTCTCCATTTAAATTTGATGCAACAATTTTTACTTGATATGTACCTTCTGCATAAGTATGCTGTACATTTTCTCCTTGCGTAACAATAGCTGGATCTGGAGTATTATCTCCAAAATATACTTCATAACTAACTGTACTGTCTGCAGTTGGTGTAATTGTTACTAAACCTGTATTGTCTTGAGTTACATCGTAAGTTGCACTTATATTAGATGGTAATTCGATACTTTGTGCAAAAGAAATATCTCTTAATTCTTCATCACAAGCTACAACTATTAGTAGCAAGAAGAAAAATTTATATAAATTTTTAATTTTTTTCATATTTACTATTTTAATTTGTTGAACAAGTTGAAGTTGAATATCCTTTATTTTGACACCAACGATTTCCTGCTAATTGAATTTCAATCGCTGGTATTGGAAATACTTCATTTTTATCTTCTTGAAATCCATTGATTTCTGTAGCTGCTTTACCAGTTCTCACTAAATCAAAAAATCGATGCCCTTCACCTACTAATTCAACTCTTCTTTCATCAAGAATATTATTGTATAAAGTAGTACCGGAAGAAGTAATATTATTGTTAGTATTACCAAAAGCTCTTTCTCTAACTCTATTTAAATACGCCTGTGCTTTAGTATCATCTGGAGTTGTTTGTCTATTAAAAGCTTCAGCAGCCATTAACAATACATCCGCAAAACGAATTGCTCTGTAATTGTTTGGATTTGTTAAGTTTCTGTCTCCTTGAGCACCTGTGCTTCTTGTTCTTGGAATATACTTTCTGTTAAAGTAACCTGTATGCTCATATCCTGTTCCGAAAGTAGCTCCTGTGCTTGCTGCCCAAGCATTTATATCTAGGATAGCTACATCTTTCCTTAAATCTCCTACCTGAAAAGCATCTACAACTTCCTGTACAGGTACATTAAAACTAAAACCAGAAGAATAATCTGGACCAACATAAGCTCTAACTCCCTGAAAACCTACTGCTACATTACCCTCACTACATTGAAGACATAAAAAACTAGCACCTTGTCCCTCAAAGTATTGAACTTCAAATACTGATTCTGCATTATTCTCTCCTGCTTCTTCAAAAATTGATTTATAATCAGTGATTAAAGTGTAAGGTCCATTTTGAATTACATCATCTAAAACTGTTGCAGCTTGATCAAATTTATCTTGGTATAAATATACTTTACCCAATAAAGCTTGAGCAGCTCCTTTGGTAACTTTACCAGCAACTGTTTGGGTATATGGTAAATTACTAGCTGCAAAAGTTAAATCTGCTTCAATTTGTGCATATACATCTGCTTTTGGTGTTCTATCTATTGAAAATTGCTCTCCAAATTGAATTCTTTTGTCAACTGCCAAAGGTACGTCACCAAACCACTTTACTAACTCGAAATAATAATAAGCTCTTAAAAAAGTGGCTTCAGCTATAATCACCTCCCTACCTGCAAAATCTGTTTTATCTTTAAATTCTAAAATGTAGTTTGCTCTATTAACACCTGCAAACATCCAGCTCCAAATATCTCTTAATTGAGCATTTAAAGGAGTATGTACCATATCATCAACCTCTTGAATACCTGGTGTATCTGTGGCACTCTCTCCCCCTGCTAATGTATTATCTGACGCTATTTCTCCTAGCATTACATTTAAATATGTAGATTGCAATAAATCATAAGCACCAATAAGTGCGTCTTCATAATCTTGTTGAGAGTTGAAAAAGTCTTCAGAATTTTCTGAAGTAGGTTTAACATCAACAAAATCATCACTACAAGAATAATTTAACCCTAAACATAAGATTGTAATTACTGTTATTTTTATTTTTAAATTTTTCATCATTTCAAATTATTAAAAATTAACATTCATACCAAATAAAAATGTCTTTGGATTTGGATAAAAACCTTGATCTATACCTCCCCCAATTGGATTACCATTTGAAGTAGTTGGATCATAACCTCTGTATTTAGTCAATGTAAATAAGTTTGTTGCTGAAAAGTAAAATCTTAATTTGTCAAAACTTAATTTTTCTAAAACTTTATCACTAAAACTATAGCCTAATTGTACATTTTGTAATCTTACAAAAGAACCGTCTTCAACATAAAAATCAGAGAATAAATTATTACCAGTTGCACCTGTAGTTACTCTAGGAAAAGTATTACTAGTTCCTGGACCTGTCCATCTATCTAAATAATAAGTAGGTCTGTTTGTTAAAGGTAAATTTCTCTCATAGTTTCTAACTATTTCATTACCTAAAGATGCAAAGGCATAAGCACTAAAATCAAATCTCTTGTAATTAAAAGATAAATTCAAACCCATAGTTAAGTCTGCTATTGGATCACCTATATAAGTTCTATCATCACTATCAATTATACCATCACCATTTACATCAACAAATCTTAAATCTCCTGGTGTTGCATTAGTTTGAGTTGCATGTGCATTAACATCTGCTTGGGTTTGAAATAACCCATTAGTTTTATATCCGTAAAAATATCCAATTGGGAATCCAGCTTCCATTCTAGATGGTGGCTCTTGACCTACCCCAAAAGATCCTCCTTCAATTATTCCTGTAGAATTACCAACAAAAGTTACTACATTATCTAATGTTGTGAAATTGTAATTTATGTTAAAATTAAAATCTTCTGAAACTGTTTCTTTATATCCAATTGAAAATTCAAAACCAGAATTCTCTACATTACCTGCATTAACTACTGGCACTGAAGAACCAGGAGCAGCAACACCTATAATACCTGATGTTTGAGCTGACACTAAAAGATCTTCAGTAGTTTTCTTAAAGTAATCTGCTGTGATATTGATTTTATTAAAAAGCTCTATATCTACACCTATGTCTAGTGGAATTTGTTGTTCCCACTTAATTCCAGGGTTTGCAACTGGTCCTGATGCGATTCCTTGTACTAATTGATTATTAAATACATATTCTGCTTCTCCACTTAATAAAGATACAAACCTAAATGCTCCTGCAAAATCAATTCTATCGTTACCAATTATACCATAACTTGCTCTAAACTTTAAAAAGTTTATAACTTCAGATTCATTTAAAAAATCTTCTTCTGATGCTACCCAACCTACAGATGCTGTAGGAAAAAAACCAAATTTGTTTTCTGGACCAAAGCTAGAAGAACCATCTCTTCTAATTACTGCAGAAAATAAATATTTACCATCATAAGCATACTGTAATCTTGCAAAATATGAAAGTAACCTACTATCAAAAGATAAATTTGAACCTCCATTATTGTTTCTATGAATTGCAAGTCCGTCTCCATTTGCTACTGGTCCAGCAATATTTACATCATTTAAATCTGTACCTGTTGCATTACTTGTTAAAATAGTTTTAAATCTACTTATAGATTTAAATACTGATGTACCCATCATTGCTTTTACATCATGTACATCATTAAACAATCTTTCATATTTCACAAAAGCATCAAATGTATAATCGAAAAAATTTTGTTTAAAATCTACAAAAGTTGATTGATCTATATTAAAAACATTTCCATTTCCATAACTATAGATTTGATTAAATGTATTCGTTGTTGAAACAGAATAATTGGCTTGGAATCTTGTTTCTGCAGAGAAATAATCATAAAACTTATAATTTAACCCATAACTTCCAGAAATTTTATTGACCCAAGTTCGATTTTCAGCATTATCTATTTGAGCAAGTGGATTTGCAACCTCTATTCCTGTGCCTGTTACTGGAGGTCTAGAGAAATCTCCATTACCATCGTTAACAGGTGTTGTTGCTGGCATATTCAATGCATTATATAATATTGATCCTAAAGCATCTTCGATCAGATTTCTTTTATTGGTATTTGTATAAATTGTAGAAGAAGTAAATTTTAAGTTTTCTAGTATATCTGTATCAAAATTAAATCTAATATTTCTTCTGTTAAAATTTGCTTTATCACCACCAACTATACCATCTTGACTTAAAACCGATAAGCCAAGTGAATAAGTAGATTTTTCAGTACCTTTATTTAAAGTATAGTCAACACTATATATTGGTGCTGTTTCAAATGCTTCATCTTGCCAATTAGTTCCTTGACCTAAACCACTTACATTAGAAAAAGGTAAAGCCTCACCATTTGCTGCAAAAGCTTCATTTGCTAGTAATGCATATTCTGTAGCATTTAATAAAGGAATCTTTCTTGTGGTTTGCTGAAAACCTGTATACATATTTAGTGTTGATTTAAAGTCCGAATTTTTTCTTCCAGATTTAGTTGTTACTAAAATAACTCCATTTGCAGCTCTAACTCCGTAAATACCTGCTGCTGCATCTTTAAGAATATTAATAGACTCAATATCTGATGGATTTACAACACTTAGATCTTCTATTACCCTACCATCTAAAAGGATTAATGGTCTGGAATCTCCATTTGTAGAAACACCTCTAATTCTAATATTAGATGCAGCTCCAGGAGAACCTGAATTTTGTGTAATGTTAACTCCTGCTACTTGACCCTGTAGTGCCTGCTCAATTCTTGTAGGCTTTAAATCTTCAATTTGTGCACTACCAACAACTGTAACTGCTCCTGTAACTTCTTTCTTGGTTTGTGTACCATAACCTATCACTACTATCTCATCTAAAGATTCGGCTGATTCATCTAAAGAAACATCTATTTGTGATTGGTTAACTATTACCTCTTTTGTTTTGTATCCTAAATAATTAAAAACCAAAACAGCACCTTTTTTTACTTTTGATAAGTTGTAAACTCCATCAAAATCAGTTTCAGTACCAATAGTAGTTCCCTTAATTTGAATACTTACCCCAGGTAAAATATCACCTGTTTTGGCATCCTTTACAATTCCTTTAATGTTGATTGTTTGTGCAAAAACAAAAACACTGTTAATTAGGAATAGTAATAACATTATTTTTTTTCTCATGTAAATAACTTTAAATTATTGATTCTGTAAAAATACCAACATTAACTTGTTAAATACATAAAAAAACCCTCAACAAAAAACATACACAATAACAAAACAGCATAAAAACCTTTGATAGCCTATATGTTAAAAAATGTTAAAAATGAGAATAAAAAAGAAAATTAAAAAATGTTGTAGTTATGTATAGTTGTTTTTATGAGTTGAGCAGTGCTTATATTTCAATGATGTAGTTTGTTAAGTTTGCATTATGCGAAAGGTTCATTTTTTTTCTTAAACGATAACGCTTAACTTCTACACTTCTTGGAGAAATATTTAATAAAGGAGCTATTTCTTTAGAAGATAGATTTAATCTTAAATATGCGCATAATCTTAAATCATTTGGAGTTAACTCTGGATGTTTGGTTTTTATTTTTTTCAAAAAGTTCTTATCTGCATTATTAAAGGCTTCTTGAAACAATTTCCAGTCATCAGTATTGTTTAAATTTTTATCAATTATCTTAATAACCTTGTCTATGTTTTCTTTCCCTCTAGATAACAATTCAGCTTTTATCGTATTTAAAAATTCATTCTTTTTTATAATACTCATTGTAGAAGTAGCTAACTCTCTATTTTTACTTTCTATATCACTCCTTAACTTATCATTATTTAGCTTTATTATCTTTTGTTTATTCTCTAATTCTTTTAATTCTAGTTCTTTTTGAGCTCTTTCTAAAACATCTTGTTTCTGTTTTTTGTAATATCTTCTTGAGGCTAAATGCAAAAAAATAAGTACTGTTACTGCTAGGGCTAAATAAAGAAACTTTAAGAAATTAGACAAATACCATGGTTTACCAATAGTAAAAGTACATTCAGCAATATTTGTACTATACTTACCATCAATAAAAGATCTTACCTTGAAGTGATATTCTCCTGGTAATAAATTTTCAAATAAAAATGAACTCTTATCAGACTTTTTGCTCCATTTTTCATTTAAACCTACTAGTTTGTATTGGTATTTTACAGAAGATACTTTATTAAAATTAGGAACACTATAAAAGAATTCTATATTATTTTCATTGTCTTTGAAAGTAATTTCTTTCTTAATGTTTACACTCTTTTGTTGATTGTCTAATTCATTACTTAAAACTTTATTGATAGAAACTTCAAAATCGCTTGGCTCTTTGATTAGGTTTAAATTGACAGTTAAGTATCCGTTAGAAGTACCTATTAAGTACTTTCTATCTTTAAGGTGGATAATATTTTCATAACCAGAAGCTCCTTTGTGAATTGAACCTTTAATAGGGATTATGTTTAAGTCTGGTTTATCACTTAATTTACCTGGTGCTATGTAACGTATATCATCTTTGGTAAAAGACCATAACTTATTATATGTTTTATCGAAAATAAGTTTAGCAGATAAGAAATGATTTTCTGGCATCAATTTACTATAGGTAGTATCAATTTCAAAAGAATCTTTGGTTTTATTATATATATATATACCTTTTTTACATGAATATAATAGCTCATTATTATATTCAATTAAACTTGAGTGAATTCCTTTCTCTACAGATTCATCTTTCTCAAGTTTTATTACTTTTTTTAATTCTTTATCTAGCTGTAATTTAAAAACACCTTTATATTCGTGATTTACCAGAATTTTATTATCTCCAATTAATAAAAAGTACCTACTTGAGTTAGAAAAACCTTCTACTTTATGGCTTAAGTACCAACTATTATTCCTCTTCTTTAATACATATAACCCATCATAGTTGCCTTGTAAAATGGTGCTTTCATTTATCTTTTGTAAGCTCCAGTTTCCTTCTATCTCACAAATTAAATTAGCTTTATTATTAGTGATAATAAAGGTCCCTGAATCATGGCTGCAAAATAAAGTTTCATCTATTTCTTGTAAATTCCAAACTTGCCCTTGAGTGTTATCCATAAATTCAAAATCTCCTTCAGAATCTATTTTTTTATAATATAAACCTTGATTTGTACCTAAATATAAGTGATTATTAAAAACTTTAGACGCATAAATAGTTCCCCAAAAGTTCGTTTTTTTTACAAATAATTTAAAAGGTGATTTAAGATTAATTGTATTTATACCATTATCTAGCCCCAACCAAATATTGTCATCTATATCCTCAAAAATGGATAAAACAGTATTATTACTTAAGCCTAAACCTTGATTAATTTGATAAATTATTTCTCCATTTTTATGTATTTTAATAAAGCCATTAGAGATAGTACCCAATACTATATTTCCGTTTCTTAACTTTTTAGAGCTATATATGGTTTTATTAAAAAGTATGCTATCTGCATCAATATTCCATCTTTTTACTTTTTGATTTTCTAAATAGAAAAAACCTTTTTTTTGAGTTAAAAAAAATAACTTACTATCTTTAAGAAAAATATCTATAACTTTATTATTCTTTAAAATATCATCTTCAGATATTAATTTAGGATTTCCATTTTCTATCATAAAAATTCCTTTTTCTAACTCTTGAAAATAAATAGTATTTTCTACTTTAGATAGTTTGGTAATACTTTTAGTAGCATTTATTACTTTTAATAGTTTTGTTTTTAAATTATAGAGGTATATTCTTTGTAAAGATTTAAAAATCATCCAACCATCTAGCTCCGAAATTTCCCAAATTTGCTCATCCTCGAGCATTTCTATTTTATTTTTCTTTACTATGGATGTATATTCTAAAAGACCAAAATCATTTTTTGTCCAAAATCCAAAATCCATGTAAAAACCAGTATAGATTCTTTCATTAAAACACTTAACAGAACGCATTATTGTTTCATTTGGAGTTGGATATAACTCCCAAGTCTCACCATTAAACTCTAATAAACCTTCGTTATTTGCTACATAAATAAACTTGTTATTTGCTTGAGAAACTCCCCAATTTTGATTTTCTGCTCCATAATCTTCAGTAGAAAATATATTTATAGGAGGAACTTCTTGTGATAAAGTTGTAGTAACAATTAAAAATATATTTATAAGAAATAATAGATTTTTTTTTTGCATAAATTATTTCATTTTTATACGAATTTAGCAAAATATATATAACATTGGGTATTTTATGTAAACTTCGAGAGGTAATTTAGGTTAAAAATGAAGTGTTTTCTGTGTTATTTATCACGCAAAGCGTAAATAATATTAACATAATTTTAAGATTTAAAAATAATTGACTAAATTTATAATATAATATTAATTGATTTGATGAACTTGATGAAGAAGTTAGGAATAGCTAACACTTTAATGTTATTATTATGTGTATTAATAATACTTGTAGCTGAATACTTATTTTTAGTGGGTGATAAATTACACGGAATTTTTTTAGGTCTATGGCCCCCGACTTTATTAGGTATAATGATTTACATAAAACTTATAAAAAATGAGCGCAAATGATATAATTCTCTACTTTTCTATTTTTGTAGGAATATGCGTAATTATCTGGGCTTATTTTATGATAAATCAATACGATAAAGTTAATAAAGAAGACTAATTTTTCTTTTTTATACTTATAGCCAAACCTCCACCAGCTGCTAAATTAAATTTTAATTTAGTGTTTTTATCAACATTTATAGTATCAAAATCTATATCTAAAGGGTTGTCATTCCAATGTGCGTTTTTCCCATCTTTATAAATTTTTGCTTGGTATGTTTGATCTTTATCCAAAAAACTAAAATCAACTTCTATTTCTCTAGCGTTTTCATCAGTAATACTTCCTAAAAACCAATTTTCTGTTTTACGCTCTTTTCTTGAAATAGTTACAAAATTACCAATTTCACCATTTAAAACTTTGGTTTCTGACCAATCTACACCCACATCTTTAATAAACTCTAAAGGTTTTGGATTTGCTTCATAATGTTCTACCAAATCTGCAGCCATTTGTACAGGACTGTAAATAACCACATACAAAGCCAATTGATGTGCTAATGTTGTATTTACTTGATTTTCTTTTTTATATTCATCAAATTTGATGTTAAAAATACCTGGAGTAAAATCTATAGGGCCTGCCAACATTCTTGTAAAAGCTACTATTGATAAATGTTCTGGAGGATTGCCTCCATCTTGAGACCATGCATTAAATTCTTGTCCACGCAAACCTTCTCTAGAAATAATATTTGGATACGTTCTTCTTAAACCTGTAGCTTTTATAGGCTCATGAGCATTTACAGCAACTTGATATTTGGCTGCTTTTATAGCTGCATTGTTATATTGATTTACCATGTATTGTCCATGATGATATTCTCCTTTTGGCAAAATTTTACCAACATAACCAGATTTTACAGCATGTATTCCATATTTCTGCATCAAAGCATAGGCTGTATCTTGTTGTTTTTCGTATGTTTGTGTAGCTGCAGATGTTTCATGATGCATGATAATTTGTACTCCTTTTTCTTTTGCGTAGGCTGTAACTTCCTCTAAATTATAATCTGGATAAGGAGTTACAAAATCGAAAACGCCTTCTCTGTCTTCGAAACCAATCCAACGTTCCCAACCTGTATTCCAACCTTCTACTAGAACTCCACCAATATTATTTTTTGCAGAAAAATCAATAAATCGTTTTACATTTTCAGTGGTTGCTCCATGTTTTCCATGGGCTTTTCCTGTATCTGTCCATTTTCCATCAATCATTTCCATACCATAATCCCAAGAAGATTTTCCTAAATGCATCTCCCACCAAACTCCAGTATATTTCATTGGTGTAAACCAAGAAACATCGCCCAATTTATTAGGTTCGTTTAAGTTTACAATTAAATTAGAAGCAATCAAATCTGGAGCATTGTCTGTAATCTGAATAGTTCTCCATGGAGTTTTAAATGGTAAAGTTCTTTTTACTTTATAATCTGTATTTCTAGAACCTACCAAACTACTTTTTAAAGATAAATTTTTAGTGTCTACTTTTAAGGTCATTCCTGCATAATCTACCAAAGCTGCTTCATGAAAACTTAAATGAACTCCATTTTTACTTACTAAAGTAACAGGAGTATTTACCGCGTTTTCTGGAATATAAGATTGTGCTAAATTAGTTTTTGGTATGTAGGATTTTGCATCAATTTCAGAGAATTTTGTAGTGCTATACAAATGTTCGTAAATATCCCAGTCTCCAGGAATCCAAAAGGTTTTATAATCTTCTGTTAAATTGAATTCTGTATGTTCTTCTTTTATTAAAACTTCTTTTAAATTTTCTTGTTCAGGAAATTCGTATCTAAATCCAACTCCATCATTAAAAACTCGAAAAACCAAATTTACTTTACGTTGTAAATCATCTCTTTCTTGTAACTTAATTTTAATTTCATTATAGTTGTTTTCTACATCTAATTGCTCACCCCAAGGCATTTGCCAAGTCTCTTCAACTTCTATTGGTTTTTTAACTTTTGCAATAAAACCTTTTGTTAATTCAGGAGCATTTGTAAATTCAAACCCCACAAAAGAAGTATCTATAACAGCCTTTTCTTTGTAATTTACAATGTAGAAAAAACGACCTTCATTATTTAAATAAAACTGAACTTTTGTATTTTCATCTGGTGAAAATACTTTAGAAGAATCAACACCACATGAGGAAAAGAAACCTATTAAAGTAAAAATAAAAAGAAATTTGATTGATTTCATAGCTTATATTTTCTCTAATAGTACAATATCAAAATTTGAGTTAACAGTTACTTTTCCATTTTTAACTTCTACTATTTGATTTGAATAAAAATCTTTTAATTTATCACCGTTTTTAAATACTGATGAAGTTTCTATTGTCTTCTTTCCTTTTGGTAGATTAATACCTGCTATGATTTTATCACTTTTCCATTTCCTTGAAAAAACTACACCATTTTCACTTGGAATCATTTTATGTTTTCCTGCACCAATAGACATGTGGTTTGCTCTAAACTGTCCTAATTTTTGCCAATGATTTAAAATATCCTTTGTATTATCATTACTTTCTAAAGCATCCCAATTCATAAAAGAACGTAAAGTTGCATCACCAATAGCACCTTTAATTGTTAAGTCTCTTGCAGATTCATCTCCATAATAAACCTGTGATGTTCCTGGGGTTAATAACAGCATGGTTGCAGTCTTATATGGCTTCTTTCTTTCTTTATCAAATGGTTGTCCATCATCATGAGAAGTCATGTAATTTAGAACACTAAATCCGTTAAAATTATCTTGTAAAACTTCATTATATTTTTTGAATAAATCAGCTTCTTTCATTTGTTTTGCATTCCACTTGATTTCAAAATTTATTAATGCATCAAAAGCTTTATCAAAATAATTTACTTTTTTATCTCCAAAATCAAAAGATTTTCCATGAGAAATGGCATAATTATACACCTCTCCTACTAAATAAAAATCGTTTTTATCTAAAACTTTTTCTGGGTTATTTTTCTTATACTCTTCAAAGGCAAAATCACATTCTGTTCTAAACTCTTGCCAAACATACTCTTCTGTATGCTTTACTGTATCTACTCTGTAACCATCAATACCAAATTCGGTGATATAATCTGTTAGCCATTTCATAATATAAAAACGTGGTGCTCTTGGATGACCTGTTCTTTCGAAAAATGCATTTAACTCTTTGATTTCTTGTTCATACCTACCTTCTGATTTCCATTTTGCAACCAATTGAGGAGGCAGTTCTACATTTTCGTTACTATCTGTTCTAATATCTGGTAAATTTTTTACCAAAGTACATTTAATTGTATTTTCATAGTTAGAATATTTGCATTGAGGTTGAGTTCTTACCCATTCATTTGGCCAAACAGCATCTTTTTCTGTGACTGGACCTGTATGATTTATTACTGCATCTAACAATACTCGAATTCCATTTTTATGCGCAACTGAAACCAATTCTTTTAAGTCTGCTGTCGTTCCAAAATTTGGGTCAATTTTTGTCCAATCCTTTGCCCAATATCCATGAAAACCATAAGTGTTTCCAGTACCTTCATCTGTTGCATCATGAATTTGCTCTACAATAGGCGTCATCCAAATGGCATTAATTCCCAAATTTGTAAAATAACCTTCTTTAATTTTTTCTGTGATTCCTTTAATATCACCACCTTCAAAACCTCTTAAAACTCCTGTTTCTTTAGTCCTATTAAAATTAACATCATTAGTTTTATCTCCATTGTTAAAACGATCAGTTAGTAAAAAATAAATGTTTGCTCCTTCCCAAACAAAATCTTTCGTTTCTTTTTTAGCAATTTTATCTACCTTTTTTTCTTGACAAGAAATTACAGTAACAAATAAAAAACAGATTGCGAATATTTTTTTCATGATGGTTTTATTTTATGTAAACTTTATAACTCCAAGGAGCTAATTTTAATTTAAAATTATTATCTAAACTTATAGTTTCTTTAGTTGTAAAATCTTTATAATCTCCTGTATAAAGAGATTCTTTAAAATTAATATCTTTTGATTCTTCAGAAAAATTAAAAACTGCAAAAACTTTGTCTTTCTCATTCTGTCTTACAAAACTAAACACTTTGCTTTCTACATTATTAGGAACTTTAATCATTGTACTCCCCCATTTTGCGTGCCATAAAGCTGTATTTTCTTTCATTAATTGAAACAAATTTTTATACAGTTTCCCTATTTTATGATCTTGCCATTTTATAGCATCTTTCTCAAAAAATTCTAATCTTTTTGCATTTCCTGCTTCTTGTCCATTGTACATTAAAGGCATTCCTTCGCCTACAACAGAAAGTACAATTGCAGCTTCTAAACCTTCTTTAAATTGCTCATACATTGTGCCTTCCCAAGCATTTTTATCGTGATTGCTTACAAAAGTCATTCGCATACTATTTTCTGGAAACGCACTTTCGTTCCAAGAATAATAAATATACAAAGCGTTTACATCTGCTTTTCCTTTACAAATTTTATGCACAGCTTCGTTCCAAGACCAAGCATACGTCATATCAAAAGATTTGGCATGCAGGTCTCTAGATTCCCATTCTGCTAGCATAAAAACAGGTTTTAGGGCATCCAATTCTTTACGAACATTATTCCAAAATTCTATAGGAACAAAACCAGCTACATCACATCTGTAGCCGTCAATATTGGCTTCATTTACCCAATATTTTAAAGCTTCTGTCATATATTGTCTTACTTCTGGCTTGTTATAATTTAGATCGATAATATCAGACCAATCCCACCAAGGAGTTGGACGAAAATTGTTTTTATAATCTTTATCATACCAATCTGGATGATTGATAACCAAATCATTATCCCAAGAAGTATGATTGGCAACCCAATCTAAAATTACATACATTCCCAGATTATGAGCTTCGTTTACAAAATTTTTCAAGTCTTGCAATGAGCCAAATTCTTTATTTACTCCATAATAATCTTTTACAGAATATGGACTTCCTAAACTGCCTTTTCTCTTTTTATTTCCAATGGGATGAATTGGCATTAACCAAATAATGTCAATGCCTAATTCTTTTAATCTTGGCAATTGTTTTTGAGCTGCTTTAAAGGTGCCTTCTTCAGAAAATTGTCTTGTATTTAATTGATAAATGGCAGCGTTTTTACTCCATTCTGGATGTGCTATTTTTACATATTCTTCAGGTTGATAAACATCAGATACTTCTGATTTTTTAGCTGAATTTGATTCTATATTTTTACAACTTTGCAAAATAAAAATCAAGAATAGAAAATAGACAAGGTTTTTCATTTTTATTGAAGTTGAAGAATAAACGATTGTAAAGGTTTAATATCAATTCTAATTTTTGCTTTCTTGTCTTTTACAACTAAAGTTGATGAAAATTCATTATACAATTGATCTTTAAACTGATATTTGCCCTCTTTTAAGTTCCATTTTTGAGTGATATTTTCTGGCAAAGCCAATTCAAAACCATAGGTGTTTTCAGCATTAAAATTTGAAATGACAATCAACTTTTCATTTTCAGAATAACGCACGAAAGACAACACTTTTTCATTATACCATTCTGTATTTTCTCGATTATATTGATGAATATCTGCATATTTACCCATTAGAGCATCTGAATTAATGGTAAAGTTTAATAATCTCTTGTAAAAATCTCTTAAATCAGCTTCTTCTTTGGTAGATTGTCCTCCATCAAAACTCTTATCATTTACCCATCTTTGTAAAGAAGGCACCCCAACATAATCGAAAATTGAAGTTCTACTTGGAC
Organism: Polaribacter porphyrae; assembly: GCF_002954685.1. Classification (GTDB taxonomy): domain Bacteria; phylum Bacteroidota; class Bacteroidia; order Flavobacteriales; family Flavobacteriaceae; genus Polaribacter; species Polaribacter porphyrae. The sequence goes on from NZ_MSCN01000001.1 coordinate 1,281,638, forward strand.
TTCCAAAACCTGCTTTTTCTGAACCATCCTCACCAAATTCCTGACCAAAATAAACCATTGTTGGTGCTGTTGAAATGGTTGCAGAAACTACCATTGCTGGTTTTCCTTTCAAGGCATTTCCTGCAAATTCTGGACTTGCAATTCTTTGCTCATCGTGATTTTCAAGAAAATGCAACATATGATCTTCTATATCTTTTAAATCTTCTTGAATTGGTGGAATATGATCTGTTAACCCTTTTCCTTGCATTACATTTTTAATGGTATCATACAATTGAACTTTGTCATATAAATAATCCATTTTACCCAATTTAATATAATTTCTATATTCCTTTGGATTGTACACTTCTGCCAATAAAAAAGCATCTGAATTTTCCATTTTTATGGCTGAATTCATATAACTCCAAAACTCTACAGGCACCATTTCTGCCATATCATATCTAAAACCATCTACTCCTTTTGCTATCCAATACAAAGCAATATCTCTGAATTTTATCCAAGAATTTGGTACGGTTTTATCTTTCCAAAAATTAAAATGTTTTTTGTAATCTTCATTTTCAAAACCTGCTGGCAATTCATCAAAATCTTTTTTCCCATCAGGAGAAATTCCATAGTTTACTTTTACAGTTTCGTACCAATCATAAAAACTAGGTTTTGGAGAACGTGAACCATTACCTGTCCATTTTGCAGGATTTTCATCAAAATTACCATCAGAAAGTGGATGACTTTCTCCTCCTAAAGGTTTGTATCCATTTAAGAATTCTGGCACTTCAAATGATGTGTTTGGTACATAATAAAAGTTATTATTAACATTGTAAGCCACAGTTTTATCATCATCTGCACCAAAATCTTTTGTACCTTTTGGATTGGTTAAACTTTGGTAATTACGAGCTACGTGATTTGGAACAATATCAATAATCACTTTTAAATCAGCTTTATGAGAACGTTCAATTAGTGCTTCAAATTCTTGTAAGCGATTTTCAACATTTACAGCCAAATCAGGATTTACATTGTAATAATCTTTAACTGCATAAGGTGATCCTGCTCTACCCTTTACAACATCTGGATCATCATTAGAAATACCATATTTTGTATAATCTCGAATTACATTATGGTGAGGAACTCCTGTATACCAAATATGAGTAACTCCTAAATCTTTGATTTCTGACAAGGCTTTATCAGTAAAATCATTGAACTTCCCTACTCCATTTTCTTCTAAAGTTCCCCAAGGTTTATTGGTTGTATTTGTGTTGCCAAATAAACGTGTAAAAACCTGATAAACAACAAGCTTTTTGTTATCAATAGTACTAATCTCCATCTTCTTTTCTGATACTTTCTCTTTAGAACAACTCCATAAAACCAAAGCTATTAACGCTATTAAAAAGTTATTTTGCTTGTTCATATTATATTTATTTTAGTGATATTTTAATTTTCAATTCTTTTTCAGGATTCCATTTTAAAGGAATTTCTAATCGATTTTCTTTTGATAAAATTTGCCTTTTTCTTCCATTAACTCTCACTTTTTTTGGTTTCCAATTGATATTATGCACAATCAATTTTATATTTTTTTCTTGGCTTTTCCAGTTTTTACCTAGTTCCGCTTCAAAATCAATTTCTAAAAATTTTTTTGAAAATTCTGCTTCAAATTCCATGATTTCAAATTTTCCTTTTTCAAAGGAATTTGCAGTAACTCCATTATCATTATAAAAGGTTCTTTCTGATGTTTCTTTTTTGTCAAAATAATAATGCAATTCTAATTGATCTGCATTATAATTATCTGTGGTTTGTACCAATTCTGACATCAAAATAAAAGCACCACCTCTTACATAAGTTGGTATGGCTTTTTGTTTCACTTTTACAGATTTTGTTTGTCCTCCTTCAACCTTATCACCATCAAAATAGAAATTGAACCAATTTGCAGTTTTAGGAAAATAAATTTCTTTTATTTTTACAGAATCTTTTAAAATTGGTGTGATTAAAAAATCTTTTCCCCATAAATATGTTGATGAATTCTCCATCAATTTTTTGTCATCTTCTTCAAAGAAAATAGGACGCATTAAAGGCAATCCTTTTTGATTGTTTTCAAAAGCTAAATTGTAATTATAAGGCAATAACTTGTAGCGTAATTCAATTGCATTTTTTGCATATTTTTTTGCAAAATCACTTCTAAAAACAGGTTCACTTGGTACATCTTCTTGTGCGTGAGGTCTGTAAATTGGTTGAAAAACACCATATTGCAACCATCTTGTGTATAAATTATCATTTAAATTTGCACCTGCAAAACCACCTAAATCAGAATGCATATATGCTAAACCTTGCATTCCCATTTGCAAAGAAATTTCTGGTTGAGATTGTAAACCTCCCCAAGTTCTGTTTACATCACCTGACCAAGGAATCATTCCAAAACGTTGCGAACCAGAAGATCCTGCTCGCATTAAAATAAATGGTCTTTCGTTTGGAAAATCTTTTTTGTAACCTTCAAAAATTAATCTTGCCCAATCGTGACCGTAAATATTATGAATTTCATCTGCTTTAAATTTTTGATTCTTGCCAAAACTAACCCAAGAAGGCAATACTTCTGGTTCGCCTAAATCGCCCCACAAACCTTTTACACCCAAATCCAAAATGCCTTTGTAAATATTCCAAAACCAGTTTCTGCCTTCTTTTTTGTAAATATCTACAATACTAGTATTTCCAAAATAGAAATTGTATTTTGCTGAATTACCAAGTGTGTCTTTTGCTAAAACCTCTTTTTGATTGGCTTCTTGCCATTTTTTGGATTTATCAACTATAAATGGTTCTGTTATTAAAACGGTTTTTACGCCTTTATTTTTTAAATTAGAAACCATTTGCTGCATATCAGGAAAAGAATCTTTATACACTTCTAGGTTTCCCATTGTTCCTTTCATCCCTTTTCCAAACCAGTATAAATCTAAAATAACGCCATCTACAGGAATTTTTTCTACCTTGAATTTAGCAATCGTTTCTTCTGTTTCTTTCTGTGAATGATACCCAAATCTACTTGAAAAATTACCTAAAACCCATCTTGGAGGTAAAGGCTGTTTTCCTGTTAAATTGGTATAATTGTCAATTAAATCTTCCCAAGAATCTCCTGCAATAATTTGATAAGTTTTTCTACCTGAAATCGTTTCATAAGTAAGCGAATTCTCTTTTTTAGAATCCAAATCCAAATATCCAATAGCAGGATTATCAAAATGCACCATATATTTTTTTGAGGAAACTACTAAAGGAATCGTGAAATTCATCAATTTTGAAGTAGTTTCATAGCCATAATGTGCTCTATTATAAAGTCGTAGACGATTTCCTCTTCTGTTCATTCCCAATGCTCTTGCACCTGTTCCATACAAAACCTCATCACTGGTTAAACTTAAGGTTATGGTTTCAAAATCATTTGTTTTTTGATAGCCGTTTTTTTCTGAAGTTAATTTAATTCCATTTTGCCAATAAGAAATATTGAATGGTTTTTTCGTGATTTTTACTGCAACTTGATTTGATGAAAAATTGATTTTGGTTTCATTTTCATCAAACTCAACATCATTATATTTTTCTGATAACACAACTGCGTGTGAACCTTGAATTTCTTTTTCATTTTTAGGGATAAATGTAGTTTCTACAATTTTGGCATCATAAAAATGGATTTTATAAATCCCATCTGAAACATCAATATTTAAAACATTGTTATCGAATTTTGCATCAACAAACCTTCTAGCTTTAATAGTTTCTTTAAAAAGCCATAAAATGGTTTCTTCGAAATTTGTTCTCCAGAGTTCTTCATTATGTTTTCCTTCTGGGACAATTTTAGATTTGATATTTTCTGATAGAAAATTCAGATTTTTTAAAACAGCAATTGTAGTTTCCATATCAGAAACCATTTTACTTTTTTGATTAGAGCTAGGTTTTACACCTTCTTTATCGCCTACTAAAAAATACATTTTTGTATTTTTTACATTACCGTGATTTTTTGTGAACTCTTTTACTTTTGGCGAAAACCAAAATGAAGGTGAATACACACCAACTTTACCGAAAATATTTGGGTACTTTAATGCAGCATAATAGGAAATTAAACCGCCCATAGAACTTCCAATAATTCCTGTGTTTGCTTTACTTTTTAATGTTCTATACTTGTTATCGACATAAGGTTTTAAAGTATTGCTGATAAAATCTACATAAGCATCTCCTTCTCCACCTCCATATTTTTCGTTTTTCCAAGGCGAATATTCATCCAAACGTTGGTCTCCTCCATTGTCAATACCAACAACAATCAATTTTAAATTTTTCTCTTTAAATAATTTATCTAAAGTTTCATCTACATTCCATTCCCCTGAATATGAAGTAGTTTCATCAAAAATATTTTGAGCATCGTGCATATACACAACTGGATATGATTCTCCAGAAACTTCATAATCTGGAGGAAGATACATCCAAATTTTTCGCTTCCTTTTTAATTGAGGAATGTAAAATTCTTCATCAAGAATAGAAACATTTTTAGATATTGTAGGCATCTTTTTTGCATCAAATAGATGACTCCAACCTTGAATTTTATAATAAACAGTATCGTGTTTCGATGTAAAAGTGTAAGACCTATTGTCTAAACTTTCTCCTACTTTATTAGATTCAGCAGTTTTCCAAGAACCTAACGTAAATTTGAATAAAACACTTACGTCTTTTTTAGGAAGCGTAATCGAATAAACATTGTTTTCTCGCTTTAAAGTATATTTTTCATTACCTCCTGTCCAACCTTCAAAATCTCCAGAGACGTAAATTGAAGCTCCTTTTGGTGTATCTTTTGGAATCTCTTTTACAATAATTGTAACTTGACTGAAACAATTAAAACTAAAAATTATACAAAGTATATTGAGGAATTTTCTCATTATTGGATAAATATTTTATTAGTTTTAGAGCTATTTTTTTAATAAAAAAGTCAATGGAATATGAACTCTTTTTTGCCAAGCATTTTCTGAATGATTGGTTCCTTCAAAAAATAGATTTTTAAAATTTTTGGCTGAATACCCATTACTTGAGTAAATAGAATCAACTTTAGAAGCATATTGTGGATAAAACTGGTCTAAAGTTTTGTCACCATAATCAAAATAGATTTTATGAGAATTTGCATCTGGCACATTTTCTGAAACATATTTAAAAATTGCTTTAGGAAAAGGATTATTTTCTCTTGGCATTGCACCAACCCAATGTGTAGAAAGGCAAGCTGCTCCTTGAAAAAGAGTTGGATATTCTGAAATTGCATACATACTCATTAAACCTCCCATTGATGAACCCATCACAAATGTATTTTCTTTATTCGTGTAAACTGAATACGTTTTATCTATGTATGGTTTTAATTCTTCAACTAAAAACTGTAAATATTCATCTCCTTTAAAGTCTTTTAAAGCTACTTTAGTTTTAGAAATGCTCTGTGCTTCACTTATTTCTTCTTCAGATAAATGTTGCATCGCTTTTTCTGGGAATAAATCTAACCAACGAATTTTTGGGATATTATGAATGCCAACAACAATAAAATCTTTTACAGTACCTTCTTTCATTAATTTGGTTGCAACTTCGTCTATCCTCCATTCTTGTTTGTTCCAAGTTGTAGTTGCATCAAATAAATTTTGACCATCGTGCATATATAAAACTGCATACTTTTTTGCTGATGAATAGTTTTCTGGCAACCAAACATCTATTGGTCTAGGTGTAATATTTTTTGATGGAAAAGCAGTTACTCTAATTAATTTTCCACCTGCTAAAACTGCATCTTCTAACACTTTTGATGTGATGTTGGTAAACTTATTTTCTTCTTTTTTCGATTGTTTTTTTTGAGAGTTACACGAAAATGTGAAGAGTATGGAAAGTAAAAAGATTAAGTTTTTCATATTAATAAGTTTAAAATGTTCTCAATACAATTTCGATGAAAAATCGAAATCACTCGAACTGACACTCTTTTTAAATTTATTTTTTTGTTGTTAAAATGATGCTTCCTTTTTCAGTAAAATTAAAATCATCTCCCCAAACAAAATCTTCTCCAGTTATAATGTTTTTTAAAGTTTTTCCTCTTAAATCAACTTCCGCATAACGTTTTAGATCGATACTAATTGGTTTGTCATTTTTATTAATGATGTGTACAACAGTTTCATCATCTTTAACTCTAAATAAGAAATAAGTACCCATAAATGGAGCAAAATGGATGGTTTTTCCTTCTTGAATTGCCTTACTATTTTTTCTATAATTTAAAACCCTTTTTACAAAAGATTGCATTTCTTTTTGGTCTTTTGATAACCCTTTTCTTGTAAATGCATTGGTTTTATCTCCTTTCCATCCTCCAGGAAAATCAGTTCTAATCAACCCATGATCTCCATGATTAGCAGTATCATCCATCAAAATTTCGGTTCCATAATAAATTTGAGGAATTCTTGGCAACATCAACATATAACCTAAAGCCATTTTTGATTTTGTAGCATCTTCATTTAGAGCAGTAAACATTCTACCTTCATCATGATTGTCTAAAAAAACCATAATATCTTTAGGAGTTGCGTAATGAAAATCATTCGCTAAACCTTCGTAGATTTTTACTAAACCTGTTCCCCAAGTCTCCTCTTCATTAATACCTTCAATGATACTTTTTTGCATTGGGAAATCCATTGTAGATTTTAAGTTGGACTCATAACCATCTTTATTATTAGCTCCTGTTTGCCAATAACCAACCAACAAAGGATTGTAGCTCCATTCTTCGCCAACAATAGAAAAATTAGGATATTCGTTCATAATTGCTCCTGCCCAATTACTCATAAATTGTTTGTCTGGATATGGATATGTATCTTGACGAATACCACCTAAACCTAACGTTTCAATCCACCAAATTGAATTTTGAATGATGTAAGTTGCCATAAATGGATTACGTTGATTCAAATCTGGCATTCCAGCTACAAACCAGCCTTCGTTATTTCCTTTTCTATCTACTTTTGCTGCGTATGTATCTTGATTTGTAGTTCTTCTATGATTAGAACCAATGTTGGTTTTGTAAGTCCAATTATCAATATTATCCTCATAGTTTTTTTGATTATTTACCCAATCATCAAAAGGCAAATCTTTCATCCACCAATGTTCTAATCCACAATGATTTGCTACTTGATCCATAATGAGTTTCATTCCTTTTTGGCGCAATTTATCAGCTAAATTTTTATAATCATCCATAGTTCCAAAACGTGGATCTACTTGATAATAATCTGTAATTGCATAACCATGATACGAACCTTTTGGCATATCATTAGTTAAAACTGGAGTTGGCCAAATAGTTGTAAATCCTAAATCTGAAATATAATCTACACCATTTATAATTCCTTGTAAATCTCCTCCATGTCTTTGATAACCATCAGTTCTATCAATTGTGGTTTCTTTTAAATTTTTGTTGATATCATTAGATTCATCAGCATTTGTAAATCGATCTGGAGTAATTAAATAAATGGCATCAGAACTGTCAAAACCTTTGTAATCTTTGGCCGATTTTTCTCTTGATTTTAACTCGTAAGTATGTATAAAATCGTCAGTATTTTCTTTCTTTAAAATGATATCAAATTTACCTGCTTTAGTAGTTTTAGAAATTTCTAAATCAATAAATAAGTAATTATTACTTTTTGATGTTGGCGTTGTCTTTTTTATAGAAACACCATTGTAATTTATTTCTGGTTTGTATTCAGAAATATTAGGATGATGAATTAACAATTGTACATTATTATTCTCCATTCCTATCCACCAATTTGGTGGTTCTACGATTGGAAGTTTAGCATTGGAAATAGAAACTGCAGAAGCATTTTTTAGATTTTCCTTCTGATTGCATGAGAAAAAAAATATAATTACAAAAGAAAAAATAATGCTTCTGTGTAGTTTCATTTTAATACTTTTATGCAGTTACTAAATTATTTGGAGATACATTTACAAGTTCTCCATTTACTAAAATCTTTACCTCTTCTTTGCCTTCTAATTCAAAATTATTTCCATTTTGAGAAACATTTACAGTAATTACTTGGTTTCTAAAATTCACTTTAAAAGAGTACGATTTCCATCCTTTAGGAATTCTAGGTGTAAACGAAAGCATATTATTAATGATTCTCATTCCTCCAAAACCTTCAACAATACTCATCCAAGTTCCAGCCATAGAAGTAATGTGTAAACCTTCTTCCACTTCGTGATTATAATCGTCTAAATCTAAACGAGAAGTACGCAAATAGAATGTATAGGCTTGCTCCATTCTATTTAATTTTGCAGCCTGAATGCTATGCACACAAGGAGAAAGTGAACTTTCGTGTACTGTAAACGGTTCGTAAAAATCGAAATGACGTTCTAATTCTTCATTCGTAAAATGATCTTCGAACATGTAAAAACCTTGCAAAGTATCTGCTTGTTTGATGTATGGAGAACGTAAAATTCTATCCCAACTCCATTTTTGGTTGATTGGTCTTTGACTTTGATCTAAATCTGCAACTGTAATTAATTCTTTGTCTAAAAAGCCATCTTGCTGTAAGAAAACATTGTGTTTTTCTGAAAATGGAAAATACATATTGTCAGCTACATTTTTCCAAGACTTTAATTCGTCATCATTAAAATTAGTTTTTTCTTTAATTCTGATGAAATCAGAAATATGATCCAATTTTACAGTTTCAATATTTTCTAAAGCATACTCAATACACCATTTTGCAATGTAATTTGTATACCAATTATTGTTGATATTATTTTCGTATTCATTAGGTCCTGTTACACCTAACATCACATATTTGTTTTTATCCGTAGAAAAATTAACTCTTTGATGCCAAAAACGTGCAATTCCGATTAAAACTTCTAATCCTTTTTCTGGAATGTATGAATAGTCTTCTGTAAACCTGTGATAATTGTAAATGGCAAATGCAATTGCTCCATTTCTATGAATTTCTTCAAAAGTGATTTCCCATTCATTATGGCATTCTTCCCCATTCATGGTAACCATTGGATACAATGCAGCACCATTTGTAAAACCTAATTTTTCAGCATTTTCTATGGCTTTATCCAAATGTTTATATCTGTATTCTAACAAAGTTCTTGCTACAGATTGGTCTTTAGTTGCCATATAAAATGGTATACAATAGGCTTCTGTATCCCAATAGGTGCTTCCTCCATATTTTTCTCCTGTAAAACCTTTTGGCCCAATGTTTAAACTAGCATCAGTACCTAAATACGTTTGATTTAATTGAAAAATATTAAAACGAATTCCTTGTTGTGCTTTTACATCACCCTCAATTGTGATGTCTGACATTTTCCAGATTTTAGCCCAAGACTGTTTCTGAATCTCTAATAAAGCATCAAATCCAAAACTTACTGCCTTGTCTAAAATACATTTTGCAGCAGCTACCAATTCATTTTTATCTCGGTTTCTATCTACTACATAACCTCCAAATTTGTGGATGGTATAGGTTTGATTTTGATTGATTTCTTGTTGATATGAGCAAGTTGCTGTTTTATCTGTCTTTTTGTTATTACAATCTGTTAAAACCTCTTCATTATCAACAAAAAGCCTCGATTGCATAAATGTACAGGTATGAAAATTGGTTTTCATTGTGCGTGCTTCTACAAATGATTGCTGATTATTTTGCGAAACTTTTAAAACATCCCAAAATTGATCAGCCCAATTGGTATCTTCATTGGTAATTCCTGCATCAATATAAGGTGAAAAGATGATTTTTGCATCTGAATTTAATGGTGTAACACTATATTTTATAGCACCAACCTCATCTAATTCTAAACTTAAAAATCGTTTACTCTCTACTTTTATTTCTATTCCGTTTTGAAGTTCTGCAACAAAACTTCGAGATAACCAACCTTCTTTCATATTGAGTTCTCTTCTGAAATTAGACACTGTTTTACAAGCATTTAAATCTAATTCTTCTTTATTGATTAGAACGTTAATTCCAATCCAATTTGGTGCATTTAATACTTTTGCAAAATATTCTGGATAGCCGTTTTTCCACCATCCAACACGTGTTTTATCTGGATAATAAACACCTGCTATGTAACTTCCTTGAAAAGTATCTCCTGTATATTTTTCTTCAAAATTTGCTCTTTGTCCCATGGCTCCATTACCAATACTGAACAGGCTTTCTGAAGATTTAACCATAGTTGCATCAAAACCTTCTTCAAGGATTGACCAAGCATTTGGTATGATATAATCTTGATTCATTTTAGTTTTCTATTAAATTTTTAATAAAATCGGTACTAATCTGCGTAAAATCTGTAAAATTGAATTGCGATTCATTGAGTACATTTTTATTACCAATACCAATACTCGTCATTTGTGCTGCATTTGCTGCTTGTATACCAGCAACAGCATCTTCAAAAACTATACAATTGTCTGCGTTAACGCCCAATTGTTTTGCTGCTAACAGAAACACTTCTGGGTCTGGTTTTGCTTTTGTTACGTTATTTCCATCAACAATTGTATCGAAATAATGCAACAAACCTACTTTTTCTAAAATAGGCTGTGCATTTTTACTCGCTGATCCTAAAGCTATTGGAATAGATTCTTCTTTTAAAAATTCTAATATTTTAGGAACATCTGGAAGAATTTCTGATGCATCCATATTTTTTATAAACGCTAAATAATCGAGGTTTTTCTCAATCATCCAAGTGTCAAATTGTTCTTGAGTATAGTCTATTTTTCCAATGTCATTTAATAGAATATCTAAACATCGTTTTCTACTAACACCTTTAAACAATTCATTTTGTGCTGTGGTAAATTCGAAACCTAATTCGTTGGCTAACTTTTTCCAAGCTAAATAATGATATTTGGCAGTGTCAACTATAACACCATCCAAATCGAAAATAAATCCTTTTTTCATTTAATTTTAAACTGTTTTTACTACATCATCTACATCTTTTACTTTGTAGACTAAAGCTGCAGCAATTAAAAAACTTAATCCACTTATCATTAAAGCAAATATTGCTTCGTTGTTATAAGCGTATTTTACTAATGGTCCACCTATTAAAGCATTAATGATTTGCGGAATTACAATGAAGAAATTAAAAATCCCCATATAAACACCCATTTTTTTTGCAGAAATAGAACCTGCTAAAATTGCATAAGGCATTGCTAAAATACTTGCCCAAGCAATTCCAACACCTACCATAGATACAATTAACCAATTTTCGTTTGGCATAACGTAAATTGATAAAAGTCCTAAACCTCCAATAATTAAAGAAATAGCGTGTGTTCTTTTTCTTCCAATTTTCTTTGCGATGTATGGCAAAGCAAATGCATAAAAAGCGGATACCAAATTATAAATCCCAAAAAGGATTCCAACCCAATCTCCTGCATTTTGGTAAATTGTACTAGAACTATCTGTATGATCCAAGCTATAGATATGCTGTGCAATTGCTGGTGTAGCAAATACCCACATTCCGAAAAGACCAAACCAAGAAAAGAATTGTACCCAACTTAATTGACGCATTGTAGTTGGCATTTTTTTGAAATCTTCAAAAATATCCATCAAACTAGCACTTTCTTTCTCTTCTTCTGTTTCTACAGAATCATTATCAAAACTTGCCAATTCTTCTGGAGAATACTCTTTTGTTGTAGCAACTGTAACTAAAATTGAAATAATTAGAATAATTGCCCCTATAATAAAAGACCATAATAAATTTGAAGGAACAATACCTGAAGAAGTTTCATTAGAAACACCAAACCAGTTTGTTAATGCATAAGGAAGCCAAGAACCAATTACAGCACCAAAACCAATTAGTGCAGTTTGAATACTAAAACCTGCTGTTCTTTGATCGGTTCTTAAATTATCGCCAACTAAAGCTCTAAAAGGCTCCATTGCAATATTAAAAGAAGCGTCCATAATCATTAAAAAACCTGCTCCTACCCAAAGTGCTGGAAGAAATGAAATAAATATATCTGCTTGTGGCATTAAAACTAAACCAATAGAAGCTAAAATTGTACCTACTAAAAAATATGGCTTTCTTCTGCCAAATCTACCCCAAGTTTTATCACTATAATAACCAATTATGGGTTGAACAATTAATCCCATTAGAGGTGCTATAATCCAAAACCAAGAGAGTTCGTGAACATCTGCCCCAAAAATTTGTAAAATTCTACTTGCGTTTGCATTTTGTAGTGCAAAACCCATTTGAATACCCAGAAATCCGAAACTCATATTCCAGATTTGCCAGAAGCTTAATTTACGCTTTTCCATTATCGAATATTATAGAATGAATATTACGATAAGTGTTTCGACTTATCAATTATTAATAGTGTGGAATGAAATCTATTGATAAATCTTTAATATGATAACAAATATATATTTTTTTTATGAAGTTCATAAAAAATGACACTAAAAATTACGACGACGGTTTCGTAAGCTGTAAATTTTTACGACGACGGTTTCGTAGATTCTCGTAGTTTTAAATCACTTGAAATAACGATTTTTTTTGGTTTATAAACTTCAGCTTCTTTATCAATTCTTTCTATTAATAATTCAACTGCTTGTTTCCCCATAATAAAACCATGTTGAGCAATGGTAGTAATAGATGGAGAAGAATATTCTGATATCAGACCATCTGTAAAGCCAATTACTGAAATGTCTTCAGGCACTTTATTTCCTTTCTCTTTAGCTAGTTTCATTGCATTTGCTGCATATATTTCGTTTACTGCAAAAATTCCATCTATACCATAATCAAAAACTTTTTCTATTTGTAACTTAATATCTTTCTCTTCATCGATTTCAACAATAATATTTTTATTAGTTTTAATATAAGATTCTATCAAAGCTTTTTCATAACCTTGCCTTCTTAAAGCTCCTACATTAACATGATTTGGTGTAGTAATTAATGCTATCTTTTCTCTTCCATTCTCTAATAAGTGCTTTGTTGCTTTATAGCCAGCACCAACATCATCAACAACTACTTTATCACATAAAATATCTTCTACTACCCTATCAAAAAGAACCAAAGGAATCTCTTCAGAAACCAATTCCTTAAAGTGTTTAAAGTCTTTATTTTCAAGAGTTTCACTGGCTATTGAAACAATAATTCCGTCTACACTACCATTAGACAATACTTTTAGAGTCTCTACTTCTTTTTTGTAAGATTCATTAGAGAAACATACCATAATATTATACCCTTTAAGGTTTGCCCCCTCTTCAATACCCATAATGACAGTTGAGAAAAAATGATGCACTATTTTAGGTAAGATAACTCCTATAACCTTTGTCTTTTGATTACGTAACTGTAGTGCTAAATGATTGGGTTTGTAATTATAGTAATTTGCATAAGCTTGTATCCTTTCTTTAGTTTCTGCACTAATTTCATGACTATCCTTTAAAGCTTTTGAAACTGTAGATGTTGAAACTCCCAACTCTTTTGCAATTGTCTTTATGGTAATTTTTTGCTTCATTATTTATCGAAAAAGAAAAAATAGATGTTATTATTTGCTAATTTAATGATTATTTGTTTAAAAAAGTTGTCAACACGAAACCGTTTTCGTGAGTTTCGAAACCTTGGAAATAACTCCACACTACTTATATTTACTATGTGGAATGTGAATTTATTGTTAAAACAAATCAAATTTACAGTTATTATTTAACAAAATATACATGAAAAAATTTAAATTATTGTTAATTGGAATTCTTTTAAATACATCTTTTACAATGTTTGCACAGCAAAACGTAAAAGGTGTCGTAAAAGAACAAACATCAGGAGAACCTTTACCTGGTGTTAGTGTGGTAATAAAAGGCACAACTATAGGAACAGAAACAGATTTTGACGGAAATTTTATACTTGAGAAAGTAAAGACTGGAGATATACTTGTTTTTAGATACCTTGGTTACGCTGATAAAGAAGTTGTAATAACCACTTCTTTCAACTTAATAGTAGCATTAGCAGAATCTTCTGAACAATTAGATGAAATTGTAGTTATAGGTTATGGTAGTGTAAAAAAGGAAGATTTAACTGGTTCTGTGGATGTTATTTCTGCTAAAGAATTTAATCAAGGTGCTATTGTATCTCCAGACCAATTATTACAAGGTAAAGCTGCTGGTGTAAGAATTACAAGTGCTGGTGGTCAGCCAGACGCAGCTCCTAATATTAGGATTAGAGGAGGTTCTTCTTTAGCTGGTAATAATTCCCCATTAATTGTTATTGATGGTGTTCCATTAGATAATGGTGGAGTTGCAGGTGTTGGTAACCCTTTAAGTTTAATTAATCCTGATGATATTGAAAGCTTTTCAATTTTAAAAGATGCATCTGCCACAGCAATTTATGGTTCTAGAGCATCTAATGGTGTTTTAATCATTACAACAAAAAAAGGTACTTCTGGTGGTATAAAGTATACCTTTTCATCAAGAGCATCTATAAGTACTATTAGTGACAGAAATCAAGTGCAAGTAATGGATGGAGATACATTTGTGAATTTTGCAAATACGTATTTTTCTGATGATTTAAGTGCATTAGGTGTTCCTGTAGGTTCAGTTGTAACAGACCAGCCAAGTAGAATAATTACAGTACAGGACAGTGATGGAAACCCAGTACAAAGAGAAATTTTTAATACAAATTGGCAAGATGCTATATATAGAACAGCTGTTTCTAGTGATGTTAACTTTGGTGTAAGAGCTAATCTGTTCAAAAAAATTCCATTGAGAGCTTCAATCGGTTATAATAATACAGAAGGTGTTATAAGAACAAATGATTATGAGAGAATCACAACTTCTTTGAGGCTTACTCCTCGATTTTTAGATGACCATTTAAAAATAGATGTGAATGCTAAAGCTACTTTTGTAGATAAAAATTCTGTAGATGAAGGCTCTGCATTAGGTAATGCTATTTCTATGGATCCAACAAAACCAATTTATGATAATAGTTCAATTTTTGGTAATTTTTATCAACAAAGAAGAGCTAGTAATGATGCTGGAGATCCAAATGCTAAAATTGGATCTAATCCTTTAGCTGTATTACAACAAAGAACTAGACCAGAAAGAGTAAATCGAATATTAGGAAATTTAGAATTCGATTATAAACTACATTGGTTACCAGAGTTAAGAGCTGTTGTAAATTTAGGTTTAGAAGCATCAAAGGCAAATATTACAGAAAATTTTATGGAAAATGCCGTAAATGCATACACATTAGTTCCTGATGGTGGTGGTGCTTTTATCTTTAATCCAGGCGAAAGTTTTGCAGAAGATCAAGACATAACTAATGTTACTATGGAATCTTATCTTTCTTATAAAAAAGAATTTGAAAAAGGTTTTTTAAATAGTTTTGATGTACAAAGTGGTTATATGTATCAAAACTTTAAAAACCAAGGTACAAAAAGAGAATATATTAATAATGTTACAACTGGAGTAAGAGAACTAAATATAGATCCGTTAAACCCTAGCAATAGATACTTTAACGAACTAAACTTACAGTCATTTTTTGGTAGAGCTAATATAAATTTAGCAGATAAATATTTAGTAACCTTATCTGTTAGAGCAGATGGTTCTTCTTTTTTTACTGAAGAAAATAGATGGGGATATTTCCCTGCTGCTGCTGTTGCTTGGAAATTAAAAGAAGAAAGTTTTCTAAAAAATGTGGAATTTGTAAATGATTTCAAATTAAGAATTGGTTGGGGGCAAACAGGTCAACAGGATGTAGCAGGGCAAGTAGGTTTTTACCCTTCTATTCCACTATTTGAGATTGGTTCTCCACAAAGTCAATACATAACTGGAGTTAATTTATATAATGCAAAAGAATTTAACCCAGATTTAACTTGGGAAAAAACAACAACTTATAATATTGGTGTTGATTTCGATTTTTTTAACGCTAGTATAATTACAGGTTCTTTTGATGTGTATCAAAGGGAAACTACAGATTTATTAGTTGTTACCAATGTTCCTCCAGGTCAAGCTTTAAGTGATCAAGTAATACAAAATATTGGATCTACAGAAAGTAGAGGTTTTGAATTAAATTTAAATGCAAATGCAATTAATACAGAAGATTTAAGATTGGCTTTTAATAGTAATTTATCTTATAATTTCACAGAAGTTACTGACCTTCAAGGTGTTGAACAAATTAATGCACCAGATGGAGGAATTCCTATTGGTACAGGAAATATACTAATAAGACATGCAGTTGGTCAACAGGCAGGTTCTGCCTGGGTGCACAAACAGTTATATGATACTGCTGGAAACCCAATATTAGGTGCCTTTGCAGATTTAAATGGTGATAACAGAATTACAGAAGACGATAAATATTTTAGAGCAATACAGCCTAATTGGACTTTTGGTTTTGGATTCAATTTAAATTACAAAAACTGGGATTTAAGTGCTAGCTTTAGAGGTCAATTAGATGGTGAAATTTATAACTCAAGAAAACTTACTAACGGTATAATTAGAAATGCTCAATCTTTAGATGGTACATTTTTTAATAATGCATTAGATTTTGCAGCAGGTGAGGCAAGTACTAATTTTACTAATATTGTAGATCCAGTTCAGTTTTCTGATTATTTTATGGAAAATGCTTCCTTTTTAAGATGTGAAAACATTGTATTGGGGCATAGTCTAGATAGAATATTTAAAAATGCTACAGTAAAAATTTACACTGCTGTTAACAACCCATTTTTAATTACTAATTATTCTGGTCAAGACCCAGAAAATTTTATAGGTATAGATAATAATTTTTACCCTAGAGCTACAGTTTATAACTTTGGTTTTAATATCAACTTTTAATATTAAGAATTATGAAAAAACTTAAAAATAAATTTTTAATCGTACTCTTCAGCTTATTTGCTGTTAATAGTATAAATTTAAGTTGTACAAATGACTTAAACACTAAACCAGAAATAGAGCTTTCTTTAGAAGAATTACTAGCTCAAGACCCTAAAGCAGTAGAAGGAATTTTATCTAGATTATACGGTTCTTTTGCTTTATCAGGAGCAGATGGTCCTGGAAGTTCAGATATAAGTGATGATGCTGGAGAATCTCCTTTTTTAAGAGGAATTGTAAATCTACAAGATTTTGCTGCTGATGCTATGAAAAATAGATGGGGAGATAATGGTTTAGATCAATTAACAACCACAAGTAATTGGACTTCAGAAAATAAATTCTTTCGCTATTTATTTAATAGAATATTTTTTACGATACCTCAATGTAATAATCTTCTTACAATTTTACCTAATGTAGAAGTAAATGATAAAGAAATTATTACTTCAGAAGTAAGATTTTTACGCTCTTTAGCATATTTTTATTTGGTAGATGTATTTGGCAAAGGCGTATTAGCTACTGAAATTAACTATGGACAAGGAACTCCTTTACCAGAAGCAAGTAGAATAGAATTATTTGAATATATAGAAACAGAGTTATTGGCAATAGAACCTCTTTTACCCGCAGTTAATACTTATGGTAGAGCAACTAAAGGTGCTGCACAAATGCTACTTGCTAAATTATACCTCAATGCAGAAGTATATACAGGTACTGAAAGATATGCAGATGCTGCAAACTATGCAAATAAAGTTATTACAGAGGGTACTTACACTTTAGACGCAAATTTTGTAGATGTTTTTTCGGGTGATAACGAAAACTCTACTGAAATTATTTTCCCTTTAATTGCGGATGCAGAAGTAAGTCAAAGTTTTGGAAATACTACTTATATCGTAAACGGAAGTTTATTAGCAGATACAACTCCTTTAGCTGATTTTGGAGCTACTGATGGTTGGGGAGGACACCGTTCATCAAAAGCTTGGTATGGTTTGTATGGAGATTTATCAACATCAAATGATGAGCGTTCAAAATTATTTTGGACAACAGGACATAGCTTTGAAATGAATGATTATAGAGAATGGACAGACGGGTATCCTTCTGTTAAGTTTAGAAATACATCTTCTACAGGTAGTTCTGGAGCTACTGCCTTTTCCAGTACAGACTTTCCTTTATTTAGACTTGCAGATGCTTATTTAATGTATGCAGAATGTGCTATTAAAAATGCCTCTGGTACAGATATAAATACAGCTTTAACCTATGTGAATTTAGTAAGAGGTAGAGCAAAAGCAGATTTGGTAAATCTTATTGACATTCAAGGTAATGGTCCTAATGGACTTCCTTTTATTATTAATGAAAGAGCTAGAGAACTAAATTTAGAAGGACACAGAAGAACAGATTTAATACGTTTTAATCTTTTTACTGGAAATACATATTTATGGCCTTGGAAAGGTGGAGTAAAAGATGGTACTTCTATACCTAGTACTTACAAGCTATATCCTATACCATCTTCTGCTTTACAAGCTAATCCTAATTTATCACAAAACCCTGGCTTTTAATAAAACACATATTTATTATGAAAAAACTATATAATTATTTATTTTTTACAACTATAATACTTTTTTTAAGTTGTACAGAAGAAAGGGACGATTTGGTGGTAAATTCCTTACCAACAAGCCCAACATTAGCTGAAATTTCTAATAGCACTATTAATTTAGTAAACCTACAAAATTTACCAGACAATCCTGCTATAACATTAACTTGGTCTGCAGCAGATTATGGAGTTCAAACTCCAATTAATTACGATGTCGAAATATCTAACACAGATACTTTTGAAAATGTTGCTACCTTCAGTAATAATAACCAAAGAACAATTTCTTGGTCAGTAAGTCAATTAAATGTGGCAGCACAAAAAATAGGTCTTCCAGTAGAAGTGGAGAGCGATTTATATGTAAGAGTTGTTGCTTCTTTAGGTAATGATGACGATATCCGTTCAGTATCCAATACTGCAGTTTTGAAAGTTACTACTTACTTTGCATATTTATTCAAAGATTATTATTTAGTAGGTGCAGCTACACAGCCAGGTTGGGATAATAACAATAACAATCCACCTTTATTTAGAACTGTAGCAGATGAAAACAAATACTCATATACAGGATATTTTAATGCAGATGAATTTAAAGTATTAGAGTTTTTAGGACAGTGGCAGCCACAATGGGGTACAGATGATGGTACAACATTATCTGGAAACCCTGCAACAAGGTCTGATGATCCTAGTGCATTTAATATTTCTGCAAGAGGGAATGGTTATTATACTTTTACATTTAATGTAGGTAATAAAACGTTCTCGATTGAAGATTATGACGATACAAATAGTACAGATTTTAGTGATATAACAGTTAAAGGTTCAGCAAGTTCTACAGATATATCTTTAACTCAATCTTCTTTCGACTCTCACCTTTGGTATACAAATGGTGTAGACTTAATGTCTGGCAGTATTAACTTTGTTGACAACAATGGTGGTGTTTGGGGAAATACTACAGAATTCAATGGAAAAGCAACTCCAAATGGGGGAGATATTCCCATCACAGAAAGAAATTATAACATTTGGTTTAATGATCTTACTGGAGAATATATGATAATTCCAACATTTTAAAACCTTATAAAATGAAAAAAATATTAAAATTTAGCCTTCTTTTACTAACCATTCTTATGGTATCTTGTGAAGAGGAAAATGAACTTACAATAACACCTAGAACCGATTTTACATTAAATAATCCACAGATTGGTACTGTAATTATAAATTCTAATTATGATGAAGCGTCAGAAGCATTAAGACTTACTTGGGAAGATTTCTCTAACACATCAGGAGACTACACATTACAAATGTCTAATGATGATGAGTTTGCTAATATGACTGATATTGCATCTGTTTCAGAAAAAAATTATACAATTACATTTAATGATTTAAATACAGGATTAGTAGCTTTAGGTATTAATGGGTTAACTTCCAACACATTATATTTAAGAATATCTAAAGATACAGCAACTACAAATTGGATAAGTTTTAAAATATTATCTACAACAATTCCTGTTGCTGCACCACAATTACTGACACCTACAACTGGAGATAGTTTTATATTAGAAACTGACAAACAAGATGATGAAATTGCAACAGTATCTTGGTCTTACACAAATGAATCAAGTAAATCAATTACTTTTTCAATAGAAGCTGCGTTAGCAGGCACAAATTTTGCAACCATAGTTAGTGGTGGTATTGTAGAAGATGCTACTTCTATTTCTTGGACAACACTGCAATTAAATGATTTAGCCTTAAGTGCTGGATTAATAATTGAAGAATCTGGTGATTTAGATATTAGAATTAAAGCTTCCTTTATTGATGGTAGTAATACTGTAGAGGTTTACTCAAATACAAACACAATATCTGTAACGCCTGTAGATTTTGCTTTACCTCCTGCTCTTTATGTTGTTGGTGCTGGTGCTGTTGATGCTGGTTGGGGTTGGACTTCTCCTGTTGAATTATTACTTCAAGGAAAAAAATGGTCTGGTAATATTAAATTGACCCCAAACAATGGTGGTAACTTTAGATTTTTTACTGATAAGACTCTTGAGTGGGCTTCACCAAGCTATAACTTTCCTTACTTTAAAGATAGAGGTTATACCATAGACAGTAATTTTGAAGATGCAATGGATGGTGATAATAATTTTCTTTTTGTAGGTACTGAAGGTGAGTATTTTATAGAAATTGATACAGATGCAAAAACTATTACTTTAGGACCTCCAGTGGTTGGCCCAAATTGTAATTTTGATCAACTATGGGTAGTTGGTGCTGGTGCTGTAGATGCAGGCTGGAACTGGAATTCGCCTATAAAAATTAGTTGTACAGGTACAGGGGTTTATCAAGGTAACATTAACTTAACAAATGATGCTTTTAGGTTTTTTACCACAAAAGATGATTGGGGTTCTGGAAGAAATCACCCATTTTACGCTAACGATGGTTATACTATAGATTCAGATTTAGAAGATGCTCTTGATGGTGATAACAACTTTAAATTTACAGGTACTCCAGGTGAATATGGTTTAACCATAGATACTGTTAATAAAACAATTGAGTTAGGCCCAAAAATTTCACTTTGTGATTTAGATCAACTTTGGTTAGTTGGTGCTGGTGTTCCTGATGCTGGTTGGGGCTGGGCTACCCCAGTTTCATTACCATGTACTGGTGCTGGAGTATATTCTGGTCAAGTAACTTTTGCTAATGATGCATTTAGATTTTTTACAGAAAAAGATAATTGGAGTTCTGGCTTAAATCATCCTCATTATGTTGGCGAGGGTTATACGATTGATGCTAACTTTGAAGATGCTTTAGATGGAGACAATAATTTTAGATTTATTGGAACTCCTGGTACTTTTACATTAACAGTTGATACTGTAAATAAAACAATTACATTAAACTAGTAACATAAAGGCTGTACAAATTTGTATAGCCTTTTTTTAATCTCTTGCTTATGAAAAAAATTTTATTTTTTTTATTGGTTACTTGTGGTTCATTTTTTTCAAATGCCCAAGTTTCACTTAACGTTAGTGCTATAGAAATGAATCAACCAGTAACTATTACTGTTGATGTAAATAGTACTGCTAGTAACTGTAATGGACTTAATAATCCTACAAAAGTATATATGCATGCTGGTATTGGAGACAAATCTAACGCTTTTGGCTTTAATGTAGTTGGTAACTGGGGACAAGATGATGGAGTTGGAGAAATGACGTCAAACAATGATGGTACGTTTAGTATTACCATAACTCCACAAACCTATTTTACTCTTACACAAAACCAAATAGATAATGCTGCACAAATTGGTATGGTTTTTAGAAATGCAGATGGCTCTGAAGAATTAAAGGATAATGGCTGTGCAGATTTTATATTTCCTATTGGATCTGTTCAAATAAATATTACCAATCCTTCTAGCGATTTGGTTATCGTAAATTCTGGAGATAACCTTTCTTTAAGTGCTACAATAGATTTTCAAGGAACTTCAACAGTACAAGGTACTATTGAAATCTTTTATAACAACGTATCGCAAGGAACTTTTAATTGTGGTTTCCCTACTTGTACAGGAACAATCAATAATATTACCCAAAGTGGAGAAATAAGAATAGTAGGTACTCCTCCTGCTCCAAATCAAACCCAAACTGGTGAGGCAAAACTGAATGTTTTAGTTGCACCAAGTGTAACTCAAGAAGCTTTACCAGCAGGAATGGAAGATGGTATAAATTATCCAGCTGATAATACAAAAGCTATTTTAGTGTTAAATGCTCCAGGAAAAGACTTTGTTCAAGTAGCTGGTAGTTTTAACAACTACACTCCTACTGGAGCTGATGTTATGAAACAAGACCCTACTTCAGGAAAATTTTGGTTAGAAATCGATGGATTAACTGCAAATAAAATTGAGACTTATCAATATTGGGTTTACGATCAAACACCTATGGTTAATTCTCCAACTTTAGTAAAAACTGCAGATCCATTTTCTACTTTAGTATTATCTCCTTTTGATGATCCTTGGATTTCTGCAACAACTTATCCAAATTTACCTGCATACCCTCAAGGACAAGAAAGAGAAGTAACCGTTTTACAAACAGGGCAAACTCCTTACAATTGGCAGGTTACCAATTTTCAGAAACCTAAAAAAGAAGATTTAGTAGTTTATGAAGTATTAATTAGAGATTTTGATGCAAATAGAAATTATCAAGATTTAATAGATAGAATTGATTATTTTAAAAATTTAAATATAAATGCAATTCATTTAATGCCAATTATGGAATTTGAAGGCAATGAAAGTTGGGGTTATAATACTTCTTTTCATTTAGCTTTAGATAAATTTTATGGAACTGAAAATAAATTAAAAGAATTTATCGATTTATGTCATCAAAATGGAATTGCTATTATTTTAGATGTGGTTTTAAATCATGCTTTTGGTAGAAATCCGATGGTTAGAATGTGGATGGATGATCCAGATAATGATGGTTGGGGAAATCCTAATTCAGAAAATCCATATTTTAATGTAAACTCAAAACATAGTTATAATGTTGGTTATGATTTTAGCCATACAGCAGAATTACCAAATGATCCTGGAGCTAGCAGTAACGATACCACAAATCCTATTACCAATTACTACACAGAACGTGTTATAAAACATTGGATCGAAGATTTTAAAATTGATGGTTTTCGATGGGATTTAACTAAAGGTTTTACTCAAAACTGTTCTGGAAGTGATGAAGGCTGTACCAATTCTTATCAACAAGATAGAGTTACTATTTTACAGCAATATGCAGATTATGCTTGGAGTTTAGACCCAAACCATTATGTGATTTTTGAACATTTAGGTTCTGATAACGAAGAACAACAATGGGCAAATTATAAAGACGGAATTATGATGTGGGGTAAAATGACTAATGAGTATAATGAGCTTACTATGGGTACTTCTGGCAATAAAAACTTTAACAGAATGGGGCATAAAAGTAGAGGCTTCAATCAGCCAAGATTACTAGGTTATGCAGAAAGCCATGATGAAGAACGTTTAATGTATAAAAATGTAGCATTTGGTAATAATTCAACTGCTTCTCATAATGTCAGAGATTTGAATACTGCTTTATCAAGAATGTCTGCTTTAGGTGCTGTTACACTAACGATTCCAGGTCCAAAAATGATATGGCATTTTGGTGATTTGGGCATGGATATTTCAATATTTACCTGTCCTGATGGAAGTTATGATAATGATGGTTGTAAGTTAGATACGAAGGCACAACCTCAATGGACAAATAATTGGCTTACAGAAGCTAACAGAAAACAAATTTATAAGGATTGGGCTAGGATAAACGCTTTAAAGATTAATGAAGATGTTTTTGAAGGAGATTACACAATTTCTTCTGGAACACTTACGCCAAGAATCGATATTTTTAATACAAATATTGCCACAACTGAATTAAGAAATGTAATAGTACTAGCTAATTTTGATGTGGTTTCACAATCTGTAAACACTAATTTTCCTATTGCTGGAGATTGGGTAGATTTAATGGACGAAACAGGAAATACAACCTATTCAGCTGGTTCTATTGTGTTACAACCTGGTGAATTTAAAATATTTGGAAATCAAAAAGCAACACTTTCTACTGATAATACTGCTTTGATAAATAATTTATTAAAAATATATCCAAATCCTGCTTCACAAAACTTCTCTATTTCTAAAGAAGTGAACGAAGTTTCTCTTTTTGATATCACAGGAAAACAAATTAAAGTGTTTACAAAAAATGATATAAATTCTAATCAATTTTCTGTAACTGATTTAAATACTGGTATTTATTTTGTAAAAATTAAAAACTCCTCTAACAAAATTGTTACCAAAAAATTAATTATTAACTAATCTTTTAAAAATTTAAAAATGAAAAAAAATTATTTTTTAACAATTTTAAGCTTGCTTTTTTGCTTTGCAATTCAAGCTCAAGTCAATTATCCAGGAAATGGGAATTCAGGCTTTGGAGATGTTTTTGGTTCAACTGGTAGTTTAGATATAAATGATGATGGAACAACAATAACATTTACTTTAAACAGAGGTGCAGGTACTTTTAACGATGCAATAGTTATTTACATTGATTCAAAAACTGGAGGTTTTGGTAACACCTCTACTTTTGATGATACAGGTGATGATTTAAGAAAAGCTATTTCTGGTTTTGATGGCACAAATAGAGCGCAAGTGGATTTTCCTGCAGGTTTTACTGCGGATTATGCAATAGCTATTAATGTTAATGGAATTCAATTTGGTGGCTTATGGGAATTAGAAGCTACTGGTTCTCATACTTTTATACAATCTGTAAATGTATCTCCAAATAATAATACTTCATCTGCAACCTATACATTTGATGCAGATTTTTCAGAAATAGGAACTACAGCTTTAAATAATTTTAAATTTGTTGCTACTTACTTAAATCAGGGAAATGCTTTTAGATCTGATGAAGCAATTGGTGATGGTATTGCAGGTGGTAACCCAGGCAATCCTTCTGCTATCACTTTTACAGGTGATAGAAGTTACCCAAATACTTGGACAGGTACAACTGATACAGATTGGGCAACTGCTACAAACTGGACTGAAGGTGTACCAACTTCAACACATAATGTTTATATACCAATGGTTACCAACCAACCAACAGCAGCTGGTGCTGTAACTATAAATAAAGGAATTTTAGAATCTGGTGCTTCATTAATTACTAACTCAACTTTTGCAGGTACAATGACTTATAGAACAAATGTTAATGATATGAATTGGCATTTATTATCTAGCCCTGTTGAAGGAGAAGGATATAATACTGCTTGGGTAGATGATAATTTAATTGATAACACTACTGATTCTGGTACAAACGTAGGTATAGCTACTTACATAAATACAACTGATTCTGATGGAGATTGGACCTATGTGACTGATGGTGCTTCAGGTACGTTTAATACTGCTCAAGGGTATTCTATCAAAAGAGATGCAATAGGCTCTGATATTGCTTTTGCAGGAACTATTAAAGTAGATGGTGCATCACCTACAATTACTGCAAATGACATTGGTGGTGCTAATGAGAATAGATGGACATTAATTGGTAATCCTTTTCCATCTTATATAAACGTTTCTGATTTATTAGGACTAGCTGCTAATGCTACAGCTTTAGAAGACAGTAGAGAAGCAATTTATGTTTGGGATAATAATAAAGCAGGTGGTGCAGGTTATAGTGCTATTACAACAGGTTTCATTCATCCTGGACAAGGTTTCTTTGTAAACTCTAATGTAGCAAGTACCTCTTTAGCTATTAATCAAGATATGTTAGAGCATCAATCTGGAATCACATTTTATAAGAATAATACTACTTCAATTAACCTAACATTATCTCAAGATAAAAAAATAAGTTCTACTGAAATTAATTATTTAGCTGATAAAACAACTGGTTTAGATCCAAGATTTGATATAGGAACATTTAACGGAGTAGCTTCTTCTTTTAGTATTTACACTCATTTAATAAGTGATGATAAAGGAGTTAATTTTATGAAGCAAGCTTTACCTATTGATTTTGAAAATCAAATAATTCCTATTGGTATTAAAGCAGATTCAGGTCTAGAAATCACTTTTACTGCAGAAGCATTAAATTTACCTTCTGGTATTAAAGTATTTTTAGAAGATAGAGAAACCAACACTTTTACTAGGTTAGATGAAGCCAATAGCGAATACAAAGTTACTTTAAATAATGCTTTAGATGGTATTGGTAGGTTTTATATGCATGCAAAATCTTCTGCATTAAGCACAAGTACTACTAATTTAGATAATGTTAGTTTTTATACAACTAACAAATCAACATTAAGAGTTACTGGTTTATCTCAAGGAAGGTCTAATATTAAGTTGTTTACTATTTTAGGAAAGCAAGTTTTAAATACAAATTTCAATTCTAATGGTGTGCATGATGTTGCATTACCTCAATTATCTACTGGCGTTTATATTGTTCAGTTAGAGAGTGAAAAAGGAAAATTAAATAAGAAAATTGTTTTAGAATAAGCATTAACTTTTAAAATTTAAACACACCATGAAAAACGATATAAACAACAATAGAGATACAGAACAAGATATTACACGTAAAGAAGCTATTAAAAAAATAGGTAATTACGGTAAATATGCAGCATTAACTGCATTAGGTACTTACATGATATTAAACCCACAAAAAGCACAAGCACAAAGCCCTGAATCACCAGGAACTGGTTTTTAATAAATTGTAAATTTGAATTATTGCAAAAGAGCTACTTTTAGAGTAGCTCTTTTATTTTTCGTAAAGTATAATCTATATCTTTTTGTGTTGTGTATTTAGAGAAAGAAAACCGAACAGAAGTTTTATCTGACTCATCATTATTTAAAATTTCTGATAATACATGAGAGCCTTTATTACTTCCACTTTGGCAAGCAGAACCTCCAGAAACAGCTATACCATTCATATCTAAACTAAATAAGAACATGTCATTTTTTACAGGAAAACGAACATTTAAAATAGTGTAAGAACTTTTCTGTAAATCATTTGAAAGCCCATTAAAGTCAATTTCAGGGTTGATTTTTTGTAATTCTGTAACAAAATATTTCTTTAAATTTTCAATATACTTTTTATCATTATCTAGGTTATCAATTGCAATTTGTAAGGCTTTATCCATACCTAAAATACCATGCACATTTTCTGTACTAGACCTAGCTCCTCTTTCTTGATCTCCACCAAAAAACATAGGTAAAATTCCAAAGCCTTTTTTAAAATAGGCGAAGCCAACTCCTTTTGGTCCATGAAATTTATGTGCACTTGCTGTAATAAAATCAATAGGTGTTTTTTGTAAATCTAAAGGATAATGCCCAATTACTTGTACTGTATCTGAATGAAACAGAGCATCATATTTTTTCACCAAATTACACACCTCTTCAACCTGTAAAAAATTACCTATTTCATTGTTGATAAATAGTAAACTTACCAATGTTTTACTCTTTGAATTTGCTAATAATTCTTTCAAATGGTGTACATCAATATTCCCAAGTTCATCAATATTTAAAAACTCTAGTTTAATATTTTTGTTATCTTTTAAATATTCGCAAGGGTGCAAAACTGCATGGTGTTCAATTTTTGAGGTAATAATTCGTTGAACTCCTAAATTAAAAACTGCATTATTTAAGATTAAATTATCTGCTTCTGTGCCACCAGCAGTAAACACAATTTCACTAGCAGAAACATTAAATTGTTTTGCTATATTTTTTCTGGCTGTTTCAACTGCTGATTTTGCTTTTCTGCCAAATTGATGTGTAGAAGAAGGGTTCCCAAAGTTTTCTTTCATTGAAGTATACATCAATTCTAAAACTTCTTCATCAATTTTTGTGGTGGCAGCATTATCTAAATATACAGTTTTCATAAAACAAAAATACAACTAAAAACCATTTTGATAAATATAAACTTCAGTAGCACCCAAACCATATTTTTTATAAGAAGCATCATAATATCTTACAGGATATTTATTCAACAGTCTTTGTAGTTCAGATTTTAAAACTCCTTCTCCTACTCCATGTATAAATACAACTTTAGAAATTCTTTTTTGTATAGCAAATTCAATCTTTTGTTTTGCAGTATCTAACTGAATATTCAACATGTCGTAATTATCTAAATTTCTTGTAGATTTTACTAATTGATTTATGTGTAAGTCAACTTTTAAGATAACCTCATTTTTATCTTTCTTAAAAAGATTATTTTTGGGTTGGTATAAACTTTTCTTCTCTTTTAAAAGCGGATTGTTAATATCTGAATATTTAGAGAGTTCTTTTTGTTCTATACCAATTTTAACCAATTCAGATTCATCAAAGCTATACATCATACCATCTTCTGCTTCTATTAAAACTTCATTATTATTAATTTTGATAACCTTACCTTTAAGAACATCATCTAAAACAGCTACTTTATTACCAATTTCTAAACGCATTCTTAACTTTATTTTAATTTAAAAAAATATTCTATTGACTTACTTTTGTTCAAAATTACGAATATGATTAAAACTCAAACAATTTCTACTAAAAATTTCTTTGAATCTGCTGTTAAAAAAATAACATTAACAGAAAATAGAAAGATTCAGTTATTAAAAATTGCTGAAACTATAGCAAAAGAATATACCACTAATGAAATTGTGCATCTTAATTTTATTTGTACTCATAATTCAAGGAGAAGTCAACTTGGGCAAGTTTGGGGTTTTTATGCTGCCCATTATTTTAATTTAAATATTAAGGCTTTTTCTGGTGGAACAGAAGTAACCGCTTTTTTTAGAAATACTGTAAAAACTTTACAGAAAGTAGGGTTTTATTTTCATGTTGTTGATTTTAACCACCAAAACCCAACTTATGAAATTAGTTTTGACGGTAGTAGAGCATCTATCTATGGATTTTCTAAATTATTCAGTCATAAAGATAATTTAGAGCCATATATGGCAATTACAACTTGTAACAATGCTGATAAGAACTGCCCATTTATTCCTGAAGCTACACATCGTTTTCATTTGCCTTTTGTAGATCCTAAAGTATCTGATGGCACAAGTGAATTTGAAAAAGTTTATTTAAATACAAATAGGCAGATTGCTGGAGAAATTTACTTCATTTTTAATAAAGTTAAAAAAATGCTTTCTTAATTATTAAGAAATAGTTGCTATTCTAAAAATAGCATTTGTTGTGACGTAACCACCTTGTATTTCTTTGAAAATCAAAATCAAAATGAAGTATAATTTCATGAGTATTTAAATTACCTAATACATTTGTAGTTTTGTAATCATAAGAATATCCCACTCTATATTTTTTCTTAATAATTAAAGCAAATAATGCACTTATTGAGTTTTGATAGCGATAAGACAAACCTGCTTCTATAATTTCCTTATATAAAATATTTGCATTAAAATCAATAGATATTGGCTGACTTGCAGTGTATCTAATCATAGTAGTTGGTTTAAATAAAATTTTATCAGTTAACTCAAATAATGCACCAGATGATAAAAATATGTTAGTGTTTTGAGCTATTCTACCTTGTACATTTCTATCTTGAATATAGAATTGTGGGGTTTCTAACAAATGAGGTACAGAAAGCCCAACATAAAAATTTCTATTGTAAAATACTGCTCCAAAACCTATATTAAAAAATCTACCATTTAATGAGTTATAAACTTCATTATCCACAGTAACTGCGTTTGCTAAATTATTAGTGAAGAAATTTACACCTCCTTTTAAGCCAAAGGCTAATCTACTATATCTAGAAGTAATTAATGTAAAAGAAACATCTGCATTTACATTGGTAGTTTCTGTTAATCCTATTTTATCATTTACAACTGTTGCTCCAATGCCTAATCCTTTTCTTGTCCTTCCATTAATAGAAAATGTTCTTGTTGTTGGTGCTCCTGGTAAGCCAACCCACTGCTCACGAGATAGTAAAGACATACTCAATTCGGCTCTATACCCAACAAAAGCTGGGTTAACTACTTGCATATTGTATAAATACTGCGTATAATTTGGCACTTGTTGACTATTCATTTTTAATGATGTAAAAGCTACAATCACTAACAAAAAATATTGTGTTCTAATTTTAAACATCATCTTATTAATTGTATAAAATTAGAAATTGGTTTTGTTATCCCATCATTAAAATCTAGTGTGTAAAAATATACACCTACTGGTGCAGGTTTCCCTTTGTAAGTTCCATCCCACCATAAAGGATTTGTTCTACCATTATTACTGTAATTGTATATTTGATTCCCTAAACGATTAAAAATAGTGAGTTTAAAATTAGGAAAATCTTCTATACCAGAAATTTCAAAAAAATCACTTCTATTATCTCCATTTGGTGAAAATAAGTTAGGATAGTCATTATCTTTTATTTTACCTTCTCCTCTTGGCGATGAAGTATTCGAAACAAATAAAGAGTTGATATTGACTTGTAGAAATAATAACTCTGAATCTTCATTTAATTTATCGTCTATTGTTTTTACAGTTGATGTTATAGTTGATGATAATGCTGGTATTATTACAGGTTTTAAAACCGATTCATAATCTTGATTGGCAGTTGTAGTGTTATCAATCGTTTCTAAACTTATACTTATGGGTAAGTAGTTTTGCATTGGTTGAGAACTAGCATTTAATAAGTTAATAGTAAATTCTAGCACTCCACCTTCAGTAGTTTCTGCATTATTTATTTCGAGTAAAGGATTAGGGTCTACATCTAAAATTGTAGCAGTTTTTGTTAAATCTTGATTGCCAA
Organism: Polaribacter porphyrae; assembly: GCF_002954685.1. Taxonomy (GTDB): domain Bacteria; phylum Bacteroidota; class Bacteroidia; order Flavobacteriales; family Flavobacteriaceae; genus Polaribacter; species Polaribacter porphyrae. The sequence goes on from NZ_MSCN01000001.1 coordinate 1,312,258, forward strand.
TATTGCTAGATGTAACTATACCTGATACATTTACAACTTCTTCATCTAACTCGTTTAAATTATCTAAATTAGAACTAATGTAGAATGAAATCTCTGTATTTGCATTATTTGGATCTACAGTTTCTCTAATATCTATAGTTTGAGAAATTGTGGTATAATCTTCTGGACTTATTGCAGTAAGGTCTTCTGTTTTTATATCAATTAATGTAGGTCTAGAACTGGGATGACTTAAAGTTATTGTGTGAGCCAAATCTACACCTTCATCTTCTCTAGAATTATTCATAGTTATTGATGGTAATGCATCGTTGTCTAAAATAGAGGCTGTGGCTTTTACACTAGCATTAATTGTATTATTAGTTGTTATTGTTCCATTTAATGTGAATAATTCTGTTAACTCTGAAATTGGGTCTTCTAATGATGTTATTCTAAATTCTGATGTATTTGTTAGTGCAGGGATAGTTAATATAGTATTTGATACTGGTATGTAATCAAAAGGTGCAGTAGCTTCTTCAAAAGTATTTGTAGTATCTGTACCATCAGAAGTTGAGAAACTGATACTTATAGGAGTTGCACTTTCTATTAGTATTGAATTGTCATTTTTTGTAACTAAAGTGATATTAAAAACAAACTCTTCACTTTCAGTTTTAGTGTCATTTGTTATTAAAACCACAACTGCTAGTATTTCTCGCCAGTCTCTTTCTGGAGTGTCTGCATTATCAAAATTTGGAAAACTTAATGGGGTTTGATTATTTGTTGGGTTTACAATAGTATCATCAGTATCAAAAGCATCATCTAAACCGTCATTATCTATATCTAAATTGGTTGGAACTGTTTCTGGGATTTCATCACTATTTACATCCCACCCTTCAATAATATCATCTCTAGTATCATTATCTGAATTTGTGTCTATATAATCAGCAATTGAATCATTATCAGAATCTACTGGAGATAATCCATTAGGGTAAGCTGTATCAATTCCATCATTAGAAAAAATACTATTTGTAGTTATGTATGTACTTGTTGGTTGAGCTTCAATATTATCTACAATACCATCATCATCTGCATCTATATCAAGAAAATTAGCATTGCCATTTGCATCTGTATTTGGTAGGATATAATTTATAGTAGCAGTCGAAGAATCGTTGGTTTCTTTAGTATTGTCTAATCCATTAAAACCAATACTACCATTGGTTCTACCATTATTAGAAGTGTCTGATGCAATATTACCTACTTCTACAATGTCTAAAATACCATCATTGTCACTATCTAAATCAAAATGATTTGGTACACCATCGTTATCAAAATCGAAAATATCTACTATACCATCTGCATTGGTATCTACTCCAAAATCTGTATCTCTATAATTGGGTATAAAATCTGCATCATCATCAGCTAAAGGATCTAATCCACCAGACTCAAGTAAATCTGTAATAGTATCATTATCATCATCTATGTCTATGTCATTTGGAATACCATCGTTATCTGTGTCAGTTGATGCGTCAATAGTAACAGAACTTGAGGATCTTACAATAACATTTAAAGGGTTTGTAGATGTAAAAGTTGCTGTATTAGCTCCTCTACAGGTTTCATTAAACAAAACAGTAAATTGAACTGTGATGGTTTCATTTATTTTTAATAACCCAGATGAGCCATCAAAAATATTGAAATTAGATATTCCATCAAAACTACTATTTAATGTTGGAGTTATTGTTGCTGTGGAGTTTTGTATGATAGGTGTACTAACAGATATAATATTTCCATTACAAATATTATTTAGGTCATCTTCTATTTGCAAATTTTGTAATTGTACAGATTCACTCGTATTTTCTACAGTAATTTGAAATGTGACCTCTTCATGTTCTAAAATACCATTGGGTACTTTTTTAACATCTGAAATCGATTTGTTGGTAGTTGTAGAAGAAATAAATAAAAATCGCATTCCGGAAGTTCTACAATTACATTGGTTTATTGATGAAATATTTGCTGTTTGGGAATCTGCATAGTAGTACCTATCTGTATGATTTCCTAAATTATCAGACCAAGTGACATAAGAGAAATATTTTTTATTATTAGCTGTGGTTTCATCAAAACCATCTAAAATTCCCTGTGTTTGTGTTAAATTTATCTGATTAAAAAAGCTATATCTAGTACTGTTATATGGCTCTATTAAATAAAACAATTCTAAAGTAATAGTTTGCCCAGCATCAAGAGAGTTATTGGGTGCTAATAATTGTGTATTTGTATCACCATCATAAGTATTACTAATAGCAACTGATGGCCCTGAAACTTGTGTTATCCTTATTTCACTAAATGTAATTCCATTGTCTAGAAAATCTCCTAAACCCATATTAAAATTAATATTATTGGCAGTTGTAGCTCCTTCATTTGTAATGATTAAAGTATTTACATAATCATAAGTTCCATCAGGGTTTATTACTCCTGGAGGGTTTAACTGATCATTATTAAACTCTGGAACGTGCAGACCAGCTGCTACAACTGTTTCTGTAGTATGAAAATCTGTTAGTGTTAAAGTGCTTGAGTCATTACCATTATTTGATGTTACATTAATATTATTTGTAAAATCTATACCAGAACCTGATGGTGTAGGGTTTGGTCTTCCATTACAAAAGGGGTTAATTGTTACACAAAAATCAACATAAACTGCTTGTCTTGGATATAAAACTAAATTTGAAGTAGCTGTTGCATCAAAAAATGTTGTAGAATTTAGACTCAAAAAATCAGGGTTTATAGCTGAATTAGTAAACTCTCTTGGATATGGATTATTTAAATAATCTGGTACAAAGTTATCGTTTCTTATAGCTACTTGATCTACTCTTAATACACAATCATTACCAAAAGTAGTTCTTAAATTATTGGTTAAATCTATGTTTGTAAGAAGGCTTGAGGGATGATTTCCTGTTGAAATACTGGTATTTCTAATTGCGATACTGTAATTAACTTTATATTCTCCATTTTGTGTATATCCTTGATTACAGCTACTAAAAGATTCTACATTTAATAAATTGGTCGTAGTTTCGAATATTATTAATCTTAAGTTGGCTGAAGCTGTTGAAGTTGCATCAGAAATACTGTAAGTTACAACTGGGAAATCTCCTGTGTAGTTTTGTCTAGGATTAAAAGTATAACTCCCATCTGAACGAATTGTAAGAACTCCTTCAGGAAAACTTGCGGTTTCTCCAGCAACAAAATTAACTCCATTTATAGAAAAAGTGGTCACAACAAGTGCATCTCCTTCAGGGTCTGTATCATTAACTAAAACTCCTGGTGCATTTACAGATAATAAACTATTCATTTCTGTAGAATTAGCATCATCTACAGCTGTGGGTGGTTGTGATAAGACAGAAATATTTAAGCTTGCAGAACTTGTAAAAGTTCCATCTGTAATAGTATAGATAATTGGAGGCAAATTTCCTGTATAATTTTGAGCAGGATTAAAAGTGTAACTTCCGTCTGAAGCTAATGTAAAATCTCCTTCTGTGAGGTTTACTGTTTCTCCAGAAGCAAAGCTATTACTATTTATAGAGAATTCTGTAACAGTTAGTACATCTCCTGCATCTGGGTCTGTATCATTAGCTAAAACTCCTGGTGCATTTACTGCAAGAGATGTGTTAGATTCTATAGAAATATTATCATCATTGGCTGTAGGAGCAACTTGAGCTGATAAAATTTGAATAAAAAATGAGAAAAAAAGTATTACGCTTTTTGGGGAATTTTTCATTACTCTAAATTACATTTATTACATACTAAATCTCTAAATCTTTATCATAAGGAATTCTATCTAATATGTGGTTTATGACATTAATTCTAGCTTCTGTTTTTCTATTTGCTCGTATAATTTTCCATGGAGAAATTTTTGTATTAGTTTTCTCGAACATTGCATTTTTATACTCTGTATATTGATCCCATAAACCTTGAGCTTTCTTATCTAATTTTGTCATTTTCCATTGTTTTAAAGGATCACTTTGTATTTCTTCAAAGCGTTTGGCTTGTTCTTTTTTAGAAATAGACATATAAATTTTAACTAAATGAATACCAGATTCTAAAATCATTCTTTCAAAATCATTCACTTGATTCATAAAAATATGATATTCTTCTGGAGTACAAAAACCATTTACAGGTTCTACAACTGCTCTATTATACCAACTTCTATCAAAAAAAACCATTTCACCTGCTTTTGGTAGTTGATTTACATAGCGTTGAAAATACCACTGACTTTGTTCATCTTTACTAGGTTTAGGTAATGCAACAATCCTCATAAATCTGGGGTTAATTCTTTCTGTAATTCTTCTAATTGCCCCACCTTTACCTGCTGCATCTCTACCTTGAAAAACAACTATTATTCGTTCTTCATTCTTAATAGCCCATGTTTGTAACCTAATTAATTCTGTCTGTAATTTTTTTAATCTTTTCTCATAATTGATATATCGTAATGCTTTATCAATATTTAAGGGTTCTTTTGATAATAGAGTAATTAATCCCTTTTTAGAGTTTAATTTTTTTAAATCTGATGCTGATAATTTAATACTCATCTTTTAATCTATTTGATTTTGATTAGATCTATAATAACGCATAACTACATTAGGATCTGGATTAACAATTGTACCTGCTTCAGATTTACCATCATAATTAAATTGTGATAAAACATGCCTCATTGCTTCTAACCTTGCCACTTTTTTATCATTAGTTTTAATAATCATCCAAGGGCTATAAGTAGTATGAGTTTTAGAAAACATTTCAGATTTATAGTGTGTATATTTTTTCCATAAAATTTGTCCTTGTCTATCTACAGGGCTAAATTTCCATCTCTTTAATGGGTTTTCCTTTCGTGCTTCAAAACGTTTTGCTTGCTCTTCTTTAGTAATTGACAACCAAAATTTAATAATAATCACGCCATCTTCGTACATCATGTGCTCAAATTCTGGCACCTGAACTAAAAATTCTTTGTATTGTTTTTCTGTACAAAAGCCCATAACTGGTTCTACAACTGCTCTATTATACCAACTCCTATCAAAGAAAACTATTTCCCCTGGATTAGGTAATTCTTTAATATATCTTTGAAAGTACCATTGTCCTTTTTCTACTTCAGTAGGTTTATTTAAAGCCACTAATCTTGTTGAACGAGGATTTAGGTGTTCCATAAAACGTCTAATATTGCCACCTTTACCAGCTGCATCTCTACCTTCAAAAACTATTGCTACTCTTTTCTTTTCTCTAGAAATATATCTTTGTAGTTTTACTAATTCTATTTGAAGTAACCTTAATTCATTATCATAAATAAGTGTGTTTTTTACTTTTTTATAAGATTTATTTTTTTGCTCTAATAAAGCTAACAGTTCATCATTATTGGTAAGTCTTTCAAAATCTTCAGCAGTTAAATATTCTTTATCATTCATAAATGGTAAAACTTTAATAGTTTTTTATAAAAATAAACCTTTTTTATAATTTTTTAAAGGAAACATCTTTTTAAATTTGTGAATTATTTTTTTACATGAAATTAAAATTAACTGTACTCTTTTTTTTTATAACCTTTTCTGCTCTTTCTCAAGAAAAGTTCTCAAAAGAAATTAGTTTTATAAATGATAATGACTTGTATGTTTCTACTGAAAGAGATAGATATTACACAAATGGTATGTTTTTTAGATACAGATATCTTTCTAAAGTAAAAAATGAAAAATTAGAAAAAAGAATTTTTGAATGGGAGTTAGGTCATGAGATGTTTACACCTAACAAAGCCACAGTTGCAACAATTTCAGAACACGATAGACCTTTTGCTGGTCATTTATTTGGAAAGTTTAATGTTAGAAGAGTATATAAAAATGATAAAATCTTAAATACATCTATACAACTTGGGTTAATTGGACCAGATGCTTTTGGACAAGAATTACAAGAAGTTATTCATAGTATTTATGGTTTTAAAGAAACTCCTGGTTGGAAATATCAAATAAATAATGCTTTCGCTTTTAACTTTAACGCTGAATATATACATCTTTTAAGTACCAATAAAACGAACGATTTTGATATTTCTTGGATTTCTTCTTTAAGGGCAGGTACAGTTTACACAAATATAAGTTCAGGGTTTTATTCAAGAGTTGGGTTGTTACCTCTTGCTAAAATGGCAAATTCTATTGCTTTCAACACCAATTTAAATGATGATTCTACCAATTATGGCAGAGCAATTGAATCTTTCTTTTTTATAAAACCAACATTAAGATATGCTATATACGATGCTACATTACAAGGTAGTTTTCTAAATACATCTAGTATTGTTACAAAAGAATTGATTCCTTTGGTTTTTAATCTTGAAATTGGGATTAAATTTACTGCTAACAGATGGAACTTTGGTTACACCTTTAATTACAATACTAGCAAAAGCAAAGATTTACGTTATACATATGGCAATAAATTTGGAACCATTATTTTTAGTTATTTACTGCGCTAATCACTAAAAAAATCATCTTTAAAACCTATTAAATACAATTTTTCTTTAGCTCTTGTTATTGCTGTATATAACCACCTAAAGTATTCTTTAGAAACGCCTTCTGGTAGATAAGGTTGTTCTATAAAAACCGTATTCCATTGGCCTCCTTGAGATTTATGACATGTTATTGCATAAGAAAATTTAACTTGCAAAGCATTAAAATATTTATTCTTTTTTATAGCTAAAAGCTGTTTGTATTTTGATTTTTCATCTATATAATCTTCTTTTACTGCTTCGTACAATTTGTTATTTTCTTCATAAGTTAAAGAAGGACTTTCACTAGTAAGTGTATCTAACAAAAGTACGGTTTCAAAAGGTTGCATTTGTGGATAATCAATCATTTTTATTTCTACTTCAGCAAAACGAAAACCATATAATTCTTTAATAGAAAATATTTTTAACACCCTGCATATATCTCCATTTGCAATAAAACCTGCTGTAGAAGATTCATTTAACCAGTAATAATTATTCTTTACTATCATAATATAATCTCCAGCAGAGATTTCACTTTCTTGTCCACGTATGTTAAATCGAATTTGTTGATTGTATTGATTCGCTCTTTTGTTAGATCTTACTATAAAAGCAGTATCCTCTACTCCACTCTTATCATAAGCAGTTACAAGTGCATCTTCTATATCATAACCATCTTGTAATCTTTGTATATCTGGATAATTTAATTGAAAATGAAAATTTGTGTTTTCATTTTCAATTAATATTCTTAATTGAGTAGCATTAGCTAAAATACCAGAATTTTTATGCTGACGCATTACTTCGTTTAATTCGATTTGAGTAATTTTTTTGTCAAAATCATATTGTAAAGCTTCTGCTTCTAAAGCAGGACTCATATTTAGTTTTACTGGTGGTAATTGAGCTGTATCACCAACAAAAACAAGCTTGCAATTTTTACCTGAATATACATACGAAATTAAATCATCTAATAAAGACTTGTTATCAAACAACTGTTTATTTTGTTTACTGTCTGGTATCATAGAAGCTTCATCAATAATAAAAATTGTATTGGTGTGTTTATTAATTTGTAATACAAACTCCATAGAGCCATTGGCTTGCTTTTTTGGAAAGTAAATTTTTTTATGAATCGTAAAAGCTGGTCTTTTTGAATATAATCCAATTACTTTTGCTGCTCTACCAGTTGGAGCTAAAAGAACTGCTTTTTTTCCAGCTTTCCACAATGTATTTACAAAAGCACTTATTGTAGTGGTTTTACCTGTACCTGCATAACCTTTTAATAAAAATAAGGCTTCTTTATCATCATCAAAAATAAAAAGACTTAAGAGTTTTAATAACCTATCTTGTTTATTTGTAGGTACAAACGAAAATTTTTGCAGAAGTTCTTTATAAAAATCTTTGGGTAGGTTAATCATAAATCTAGAAAGCATCAAAGATACATTTCTTTACAAAGAAAAGTTTTTATCATTAAAAAAAAATTGTAGATTTGCGATAATACTATTAAAAATAAAAATTTTAAAATGAATTTATTATTAATGATTTTAGGTGCTGTAATAGTTGCAGTTCTTATCGCTTTTCTTATTGTAAAATATTTACCTTTAAAATTAAGATGGCTTCCTTCTGTTTTATTGTTGCTTGTAGCTATATTTTTAGGTGTGAAGATTTATGACGGTATTATGGAGCCAATTAAATTTGAAAAAGAAAAAGTTAAGAAATATGTGGGTGTTGTAGAAAGCCTTAAAATTATTAGAGATGCTCAAGTTAAGTATTTTGAAGTTACAGGTAAATATACTAAAGATAAAGCTGGCTTAATAAATTTTGTGACTAATGATTCTATTGCATTAACAGAAACTAAAACAATTGTTGAACAAGAAAATAAAGGTGGTGGTATTATTGTTGATGTTGAAAAAAGAGTTACTGATACAATTGGGTACGAACCTGTTTTAAAGTATTTTAAAGATAGAGATTATAAAAATATGTTTAAAGTACCTGGTGTAGAAGGTGCAGAGTTTGAACTTGAAATTGGAGAAGTTGAAAAAGTACAAGGTTTAGTTGTACCAACTTTTAGAGCAAGAACACCAAAAAAAGGCATTTTAGATGGCATGAATGTCTCTTTAATTAAACAAGAACTAGAGGCTGTAGAAACTAATCAAATTAAAGGAGAATATGTTTCTGTAGGTTCTTTAGAAGAAGTTTCTACTGGTGGTAACTGGCCTCCTTCTTATGATAGAAAAGAAAAAGGTGCAAAAAAGGAGTAGTAAAATTTCTCTTAAGAATACAAAAAATATAAAGTTATCCATCCAATTTAGTTTGGATGGATTTTCTTTTTGTATTTCTGATAGTAGTGCTAATAAAACCGTATTTTTTGCTTCCTATATTTTTGATAAAACCTTAAATACACCAGAAGAATTACTTATAAAAATTCAAGAAATTTTTAAAGAGAATAAAAACTTACAGTTAGATTTTTCTTCCATTCTTGTTATTCATCAAAATAACTTATCTACTCTTGTACCTAATAAGTATTTTAGAGAAGATTTAATGGCTAATTATTTGAATTACAACATCAAAACTCTAAAAACAGATTTATTTGCTTTTGATGATGTACAAGCCATAGATGCCAAAAACGTTTATATTCCTTATGTAAATATCAATAATTATATTTTTCAAAATTTTGGAGAGTTTGAATTTAAGCATCATAAGAGTGTACTAATAGAAAAACTTTTACAACTGCCCTTATCATTAGAAAAGAAAATGTATGTAGATGTTTCTAAATCTACTTTTGATATTATTGTTACTCACAATAAATTGCTTTTATTTTCTAATTCTTTTACCTATGATACTAATGAAGATTTTTTATATTATATACTTTTTGTAGCAGAACAATTAGAAATGAATACAGAAATGTTTCAACTCTATTTTACAGGAGATATTGAAGAAAATTCAGAGTTATACAAAATTAGTTATACATATATTAAAAATATTTTCTTTTTAGAAAGTAATAATCCTATTTTTAAAGTTTTAAACCTTTCTAAACACACCAACTATATACTTTTGGATTAATGAGGATAATTTCTGGTAAATTAAAAGGAAGACGCTTAAAAGCACCTAAAAACCTTCCTGTACGCCCAACAACAGATATGGCAAAAGAGTCTTTATTCAATATTTTGAATAATCACTATTATTTTGATGCAATTTCTGTAATTGACTTATTCGCAGGTACTGGTAATATTAGCTATGAGTTTGCTTCTAGAGGTACACAAAGTATCTCTGCCATTGATGCTAATTATAATTGTATTAGATACATCAATAAAACAGCAAAAGAACTAGAAATACCTATCAATACTTTTAAAAGTGATGTGTATAAATTTATAGAAAAATCTTCTTTAAAGGCTGATATTATTTTTGCTGATCCTCCTTATAATTTTGAAGCTGAAGAGTTTTTAAAAATTGCCAATATTATTTTTGAAAGAAATCTTTTAAATGATGATGGTTTGCTTATTATAGAACATTCTAAATACACAGATTTAACTTCACACAAAAATCATAGTTATGATAAACGTTATGGAGGTAATGTGTTTAGTTTTTTTAAATGTAAAGAAGAGTTAGAGTAACGAGTTTATAATATCAGCAATTGTAACACCTTCTGCTTCTGCTTTGTAATTTTTTACAATTCTGTGTGATAAAATTGGTATCGCAACAGCTTTTACATCTTCTATATCTGGAGAGTATTTTCCTTGAACAGCTGCATGTGCCTTTGCTCCTAAAATTAAGTTTTGAGAAGCTCTTGGCCCAGCTCCCCAATCTAAAAAGCTTTTTACCATTTCTGTGGCTTCGTTAGATTTTGGTCTAGTTTTACATACTAATTTTACTGCATATTCTATTACATTGTCTGTAACAGGAATTTTACGTATTAACTTTTGAACCTCTATAATTTCTTTACTTGTATAAACTGTATTTACTTTTTGTGTAGCAATATTTGTTGTATTCTTTACAACTTGTACTTCTTCTCTAAAACTTGGGTATTCTAAATTGATAGAGAACATAAACCTATCTAACTGTGCTTCTGGTAAAGGATAAGTACCTTCTTGCTCTATAGGGTTTTGTGTTGCTAATACAAAAAATGGTAAATCTAACTTATAATGATTTCCAGAAACTGTTACAGAACGCTCTTGCATAGCTTCTAATAAAGCTGCTTGGGTTTTTGGTGGAGTTCTATTAATCTCATCAGCTAAAATAATGTTAGAAAAAATAGGTCCTTTTATAAACTTAAACTGTCTGTTTTCATCTAAAATTTCGCTTCCTAAAATATCTGAAGGCATTAAATCTGGTGTAAATTGAATTCTTTTAAAATCTAACCCTAAAGATTCTGAAACTGTATTTACTAGTAATGTTTTAGCTAGACCTGGTACACCAATCAATAAAGAATGACCTCCACAAAAAATAGATAGTAATGTAAAATTTACTGCTTCTTGTTGCCCAATAATTATTTTACCAATTTCAGATTTTAATGAATTGTATTTTTTTACCAATTCATCAACAGCTTTAACGTCTGACATTATTTAGTTTTTGGGGTTTCTTTTTTCCAATTTTTATTAAAAGTACATTTTCTATGATTATCAGACATTTTTATGTAAGTATCTTTTATTTTTTCTTTTGCCCATTTGGTAATGGTTTCTTCTTTCTTTTTTCTTAATGCTAAATCTTGAATTTTTACATAATCATCAACTAAATCTGCTGTATGCCTGTCTGTTCTATCTTTCATTAAAATGAACTTATACATTCTTTCGCCACTTCTATTTTGATCAAAAAATACATCAGTAATGTCACCTTTTTTAAGTTCTGCAACTCTAGCATACAGTGCAGGATCCATTCTTGTTAAATCAAATTTAGATTCTCCTGAATATGGATTTACAATTAATCCTCCACTATTTTTAGTTTCTTTATCATCAGAATATTTTTGTACAGCTTCTGCAAAAGTTATTTTGCCTTCTTTAATATCAGTAATAACCTTTTTAGCTTTTGCTTTTGTTTCTAAAAGTTCTGCATCTGGTATTTCTGGTTGCATTAAGATATGAGAAACTACCCTTGCATTACCTTTAATTTCATGTAATAATACTATATGATATCCAAAAATTGTTTTGAATGGTTTAGATACTTGACCTATATCCATAGAAAATGCCATTTCTTTAAACTCTTTTACGAAACCAGTTTCTTTGGTAATTGCTCCTAAATTACCTCCATTTTGAGTTACTGTTGGATCATCAGAATTAATAATCGCTTTCATTTTAAAGCTAGAGCCTTCTTCTATTTGCTTTTTTAATTCTGTAAGTTTATTTATTACTCTTTCTACTTCTTCATTTGTTGGTTTTGCTTTGATAACTATTTGAGCCATTTCTATTTCTGCAGGAAATTCTGGCAACTCTTTTTTATCTTTTAAACCATTATAATATATACGAACCTCTTCTGGAGTAACATCTACCTTTTCTGTAATTTTTGCTTGTTCTTTTTCTATTAGCAGGTTCTCTTCTTGTACTCTATTCAGTTCTTTCTTTAAATCATCTAAATCATTAAAACCATAAGCTTTAATTACTTTATCTAAAGAACCATATTCTTGCGTAAAAAATTGGATACTTCTATCTACTCTGCTTGATATTTCTTCACTAGAAACTGTAACACTATCTATTATTGCATGATGTGCTAGTAGTTTTTGCTGCATCAATTCTTCTAACATTTCGCAATCGGTAATTTTAATTTTACCTTCTGATCTTATTGTAATCTCTTGCTTAAATTTATCTATATCAGAATCTAAAACAATATTTTTACCTATCACAACTGCTACTCCATCAATTTTTACTTTTTGAGCAAAACCTGTAAATGAAATTGCACATAAAAAGAAAACAGGAATAATGTGCTTAATAAATCTTGAAATTGTTATTTTTTGTAGCATCTCTTATCAATATTTTTTCTATCTCTCTTATTAATTCAATTTTACGTTTGTGTAAAATCATTTGTTTTATTGTTGGTTGTATGTAGCTTTTTGGAGCAATATCGTTTCTAACCAAAACATCATTTATTGCGACCAAATATAAACCTAATGAGTCTTCTTTTTTTAGTAATTTTGTTTTTTTTAACAAAATATCTTTAGAAAAAGGGAGTTTTAACATAACCTTATCTAATCTAGACCAAATCGAGTCATTAAACTGATAAAATTTAAAGCTTAATTGTTGTTTTTCTAATTCTTCTAAATCTTCTATATCATCAGAAGTAAACAAATCTGTAAGCTCTTTTTTATTGATAATATTATTATCGAAATGCAAAAATTTTATCTTTAAAAGTTCTTCATTCAACCTAAAGTTATTTTTGTTTTCTGAATAATATTTTTCAATTTCTTCTTGAGTAATTATAGTATCTAATTGTTGTTTTATTAGGGTTTCTTTATAATTATTTATCAGTAAACTTTCTTTATAATCTCTTACAAGAGCTTCTATTTCATTTAAATTTTCTAGAGAGCTATTTTTCTCTGCCTTTTTTAATAGCAGTTGTTTTATTGCCCAATCATTTATATAACTTCTAACTAAAACAATACTGTCTTCTCTACTAATATTATTGGGTAAAATTTTAGCAATGTCTTCTTTAAATAACTTTTGAGTATTTACTATAGCAATAATTTCTGATGTTTTTTTCTCTTTTTCTTGTACAGTAATATAATCACATGAAAATAAGAGGAAAATGAAAATAGAAAAAATTGCAACGTTTTTCATTTACTCTTTCTTGTAAAATTTAATTAACTTTTTTAGTTGTCTTTTATCAATTTCAATAGCACTTTTATTTCTTAAATCTGCAATCCAGTTTTTTTCTAAATGATTCTGATAATCATTCATTACCTGACCTTTTATTTTTTTTAATTCTTTGGTTTTGTAGTTTTCTAAATTGGCATTGAAATAACTTTTTAAACCTAGCGTATCTTTAGATGATTTTTCCCAAATTTTTTGTTGCATCAACTCAAAAAGCAATAAACCATCTCTATATTCTTGAAGGGTATTTGCAAAATCTGGCTCAACTTTTTCAAGATTTTCTTTGTAATAGTTTAAGATTTCAGCTTCTTTAAATTCTTTGAACAACTCGTAAACAGGTTTATTTTTTCTATTCTTTATGTAAGAAACAAAATCATTTTGAGTAAAATTCTCTTCATTTATTATCAAAATAATATCTTGTAAAGAATCTTTTGTTATGGTTCTTATGTTTTTATTATCAAATATACTTTTTGATTTGTTATTCTCTTTTATAGAATATCTCCCCTTTAGTTTATTAATAACAGCTTTTTTTGATAATTGAGCTCTTGTACCAGATTTTACTTTATTACGAAGTTCTCTTTCCATTTCTTTAAAAGGAGCTACAGGATGCTTCTTTATAAGTTGAACAATATGCCAACCATATCTTGTTTTAAAGGGCTTTGTATAACTCCCTTCTTTTTCTAGACCAAAAGAAGCTTCTTCGAACTCTTTAATCATAGCTCCTGTGCCGAACTTTCTTAATTTACCGCCTTTAGATTTTGAACCTGTATCATCAGAATATTTTCTTGCTAACGCCTTAAATTGTTCATTTTTTTCTAATCTACTGTATATTTCATTTATTAGTTTTTCTCCTTTTTTTGTTTTATCAGTAATTAGAACATGGGCAACCTCTACCTCTCCTCTAGAAGGTCTAATAGCATCTACCTGTAAAATATGATATCCATAAGAGGTTCTAAAAGGTTTAGAAACATCACCAATTTTTGTATTGTAAGCAACATCTTCAAAAGAGAAAAGCATTTTAAAAGCAGAAAAATAGCCTAGATTTCCCTTGTTTCCTTTTCGTCCATTCTTTGGATTGTCTCTTGCTGATGGATCTTCAGAAACTTCTTCTGCAACTTTTGCAAAATCTTCTCCGTTAACAATTCTATTTCTAATTTTTGTAATTTTATTAAAAGCTTCTAAAGTGTCTTTAGGTGTAGGTACTTTTGGTGTTCTAATTAAAATATGTTTCGCTTTTATTTCGTTTTTAGTTCTATAATAAGCATCCTTAACCATTTTACTTACATAAGCACTATCTTGTAAATAAGGAGCAGAAAGTTGATTCCTGTAGGTTTCAATTTCTTTTCTGTAAGATGTTAAAGTATCTAACTTAATTGCATAAGCTTCTTTAACTTTTAGTTTGTAGTTAATAAAAAGTTCGAGGTTTTTTTCAACATCTTTAGCTTCTTCATTATCAATAGCATCTAAATTTTTTTCATACACTCTTTTAAATTCTGATATAAACGTTTTATCACCATCAATAGTGACTAAAACTTTATCTTTTTTTTGCGAATAAATACTAGCTGTAATACCCAATACTAATAATAAAACTAACTTCTTCATAAATTTATAATGATATAATCCCTTTTATAGTTTCTACTTTTTTATAATAACCAATTACTTCTTCAGCACTTTTTAGCTTTAAAACAATAGAAATACTAATATATTTTCCTGTTTTAGATTTTTTTGTAGTAATAATTGCACCTTTATTATCAAAAACTTCCTGTACTTCATTGGTTTGATTGCCATTAGTAGGCACAATAAACTTGTACATATAATCAGCTGGAAAATTAGTTGTATCTTCTAATTGAACCTTTAGTTTGCTGTAAAAATCACTTTTATCACTCATAAATGCACTATTCTTTTCTACTTTTTTGAAAATAACAAACTACAAAATTACATTAAAAATTAGTTTTATAAAGCGAATGATTTATTTTTGTGATAATCTTAATTAAAGAACTTTTTTGCAATAATAATTATAAAATATTTTTTTGAAAAAAAACTCACAGAAAATAGTATTAATTGGTGGTCCAGGTACAGGAAAAACAACAGTTTTAAATGCATTACAAAACCAAGGTTTTCATTGTTATGAAGAAATTTCTAGAGAGGTAACTTTAGAAGCTCAAAAAAAAGGAATTGAGCAATTATTTTTAACTGAACCCTTACTATTTAGTAAAATGCTGTTAGAAGGTAGAGAAAAACAATACAAAGAATCTCTAAAAAGTAAAGAAAATGTTATTTTTTTTGATAGAGGAATACCAGATGTTGTTGCTTATTTAGAATATTTCAAGACTACTTATACAGAAGATTTTATCAAAAAATGTGAAGAATACAAATACGATTATATCTTTCATTTTTCACCATGGGAAGTTATTTACACTACTGATAATGAACGTTATGAAACTTTTGAAGATTCATTAGAAATTGATAATTTCTTACTAAAAACATATCGTAAACTTAACTACAAAATTATAAATGTTCCTTTTGGAAAAATAGAAGACAGAGTAAATTTTATTTTAAATACGATTTCTCATAATTAATGAAATCTCCAGAAGAAATATTACAACATTATTGGAAACATCCTTCATTTAGATCACCTCAAAAAGAAATTATTGATGCTGTTTTAGGTAAAAAAGATGTTACTGTTCTATTACCAACTGGTGGTGGAAAATCAATTTGTTTTCAAGTACCTGCTTTAGTAAAAGAAGGTATTTGCCTTGTAATATCTCCACTAATAGCTTTGATGCAAGATCAAGTAGCTAGTTTACAGAAAAAAGGGATTAAAGCCACAACAATAGCTTCTGGCACTAAAGAAAATGACCTCATTACGCTTTTTGACAATATTAAATTTGGTAATTATAAATTTCTATATATTTCTCCAGAAAGATTACAATCTGTTTTTATTCAACAAAAACTTAAGGAACTAAATATCTCTTTTGTGGCAATAGATGAAGCTCATTGTATCTCTGAATGGGGTCATGATTTTAGACCCGCATACAGAAATATTAAAGTTTTAAAAGAAATCTTAAAAGGAGTAAATTTTATTGCTCTTACAGCAACTGCAAATGAACGCGTTTTAGATGATATCTCTCAAAATCTAGAACTCAACAAACCTGTTTTATTCAAAAAGAGTTTTTATAGAGATAAATTAGCCTATCAAATTTTTACCACAGAAAACAAACTATTAAAACTTCAACAAATATTTACCAAAACAAAATCGCCAGCGATTGTTTATGTAAGTACAAGAAAAAAAACTAAAGAAATTTCTGATTTTTTAAACTCTAATCATTTTAATAGTACTTTTTATCATGGTGGATTATCTCCTTTTGAGAAAAAAACCGCTTTTGATAATTGGATGAATGAAAGCAAAAAAATTATAGTAACTACCAATGCTTTTGGTATGGGAATTGACAAACCAAATGTTGGAATTGTTATTCATTTTGATGCACCTTTTTCATTCGAAAATTATATTCAAGAATCTGGAAGAGCTGGTAGAAATCAAAAAAAATCTTTTGCTGTTTTATTAAAAAATGAACACGACATTTATTTACTTAAAAGTCAACTCAAAAAAACACTCCCAACAATTTTAGAGGTAAAAGAAGTACACAAAAAATTATATCAATATTTTCGAATTGCTTACGGAGAAATTTCTGAAGAATCGTATCAATTTAGCTTGTATGATTTTTGTAATAAATACGAATTTTCTCAAAAAAAGGTAGAAATAATTCTTAAAATTTTAGCCAATAATAGTATTATAGAAATAACAAATACATATAACCAAAAATCAACAGTAATTTTTAATATTTCTAGCAAAAACGTAATTTCTTACGCTATAAGTAATATCTATATTAAAAATTTTATTAATTCATTATTAAGAACTTATACAGGTTTATTTAAACAAAAAGTTAAAATAGATGAATATTTGCTAGCAAAGAAAAACAGCACCACTACAAAACAAATATACAATCTTTTAAACCAGCTTAATGAAGATGGAGTTGTTGATTATAACAGAATAAAAACTGAAAATGAAATTCGCTTTTTAGTTCCGAGAGAAGATAATATTACCATCAATAAAATATCAAAAAATATTCAACTTTTTATTAAGCAAAAACAAGAAAAACTCTATCAATTTTTAGCATATATTCAAAATAATAAGATCTGTAGAAGCATCCAGATTTTAACTTATTTTGACGAAAATTCTACTCAAAAATGTGGTATTTGTGATGTATGTTTATCAGAAAAAAGAACAAAAAAAACTGCTAAAGAAAATGATATTTTACAACTTTTGGCAGAAAAAAGAAGTTTATCATCACAAGAAATTAACCAACATTTAAAAGGTAAAAAAAAACACATTTTAATACTTTTGCAACATCTATTATTAGAAAATAAAATAGTTATAAATCACCAAAACAAATACCAATTAAAATGAAAAATTTACGAATTGTATTTTTAGGAACTCCAGATTTTGCAGTTACTATTTTAGATCATTTAGTAGTATATAATTATAACGTTGTTGGTGTTGTAACTGCTGTAGATAAACCAGCAGGAAGAGGCAGAAAATTACGAGAATCTGCTGTAAAAAAATACGCAACAGAGAAAAATATAACCATTTTACAACCAAAGAATTTAAAAAATAGCGATTTTGTTGGTGATTTAAAACAACTTAAAGCAGATCTATTTATTGTAGTTGCGTTTAGAATGTTACCAAAAATTGTTTGGCAAATGCCAATAATGGGTACATTTAATTTACATGCATCACTATTACCGGAATATAGAGGTGCTGCTCCTATACATTGGTCTATAATTAATGGAGAAACCAAAACTGGTGTAACTACTTTTTTTATTGATGATAAAATTGATACTGGTGAAATTATTTTACAAGATGATATCATTATTCTAGAAGATGAAACCGTGGGTAGTTTGCACGATAAATTAATGCATCTTGGTGCAAATTTAGTTGCTAAAACCATAGATTTAATAGCAAATGGTAAAGTAAAAACCGTAAAACAACCAAAATTAGAAAAAAAATCTGCTCCAAAATTAAATGCTGATAATACTAAAATAGATTGGAGTGCTAGTTTAGATAATATTTATAATAAAATTAGAGGCCTAAACCCTTTTCCAACTGCATGGACAAATATTGCAACGAATACTACTGAAATTTACACTAAAATTTATGATGTAGAAAAGATAGAAGAAAATCACGATTTTACCATTGGTAAAATTATTACTACCAAAAAAGAAATGAAAGTTGCTGTAAAAAATGGTTTTATAAAAATTAATGAAATAAAACTATCTGGTAAAAGAAAAATGGATGTAAAAAGTCTCTTAAATGGATTTTCATTTTCAGAGGATTCAAAAATGCTTTAACCCTTTGTTGATAAGGTTTAGCAGGTTTTTATCAATTTACAACTGGCTTTATTAACAATTTGTTGCTATTTATCAACAAAACATCAGTTTTTTAGGGTGCAAATTTGCGTAAGCCCTTAATCCGTCTATATTTGTTGAGCTTTTAATAGCACAAAAATTAATATTCAAAATTTAAAATTTATTTATTATGAACAAGTCAGATTTAATCGACGCAATGGCTGCAGACGCAGGAATCTCTAAAGTAGCTGCAAAAGCAGCACTAGAATCTTTTACTAATAACGTAACTTCAGCTTTAAAAGGTGGTGGTAAAGTTGCTTTAGTAGGTTTTGGAACATTTTCTGTTTCTAATAGAGCTGCAAGAACTGGTAGAAACCCTCAAACAGGAAAAACTATTCAAATTGCTGCTAAAAATGTAGCAAAATTTAAAGCTGGTGCTGGATTAAGTGACGCTGTAAACTAATATTTTTTACAGTACATTATAAGAAAACTCTCTTTTTAAAGAGAGTTTTTTTTATTTCTGCTTTTTGCATATATTTACTTATGCCTAAATTAAAACCTCTTAAAGGTAGACTTTTAATAGCTGAACCTTCTATTTTAAATGACTCCTCTTTTAATAGAGCTATTGTTTTAATTACTGAACATACAGATAACAATTCTGTAGGTTTTATCTTAAATAGACCTTTAGAGTACACAATTAATGATTTATTACCAGAAATTGAATGTGATTTCACAATCTATCAAGGAGGACCAGTAGAACAAGATAATTTATATTTTGTACACAGAGTACCAGATTTAATTCCTGATAGTATAGAGGTAGACAGTGGTATTTTTTGGGGTGGTAATTTTGAATCTCTAAAGTTGTTACTAGAAAGTAAAACTATTAAGGCAAATGAAATTCGTTTCTTTTTGGGTTACTCTGGCTGGGGACAAGACCAATTAGAGACAGAGTTGGCATCTAGTTCTTGGTTTATTTCTGAAAACGATTTAAAGAATATTTTTTCTCAAAACAATGAAACGCTTTGGAGAAATAAAATTTTACAAAAAGGAGGTAACTATAAAATTTGGGCTAATGCACCAAGTAATATTAACCTGAATTAAGAGGTAACTTCTAGCACTTGTAAACTCTGCTTTATTTTTTTTGAAATATTAACAGTGAAAATTTTCTTCTTATACATAGTCACTGGCTGAATACCAATTATAGCATTTGTTATAAAAACTTCATCAGCTTTTTGAATTTCGAAAGGAGAAATATTTGTTTCTTCAAGAGTAAAATCATTATTCTTGGTAATGATTTCTATCACTTTTTTCCTAATAATACCTTTAACACAACCTTCTGTTAATGCTGGTGTTTTAATTGTATTTCCTTTAACAATAAATATATTACCATTTGTTACCTCAACTACTCCCTTTTTCTCATTGATTAAAACACAGTTATCCAAATCATTTTCATCAGCATAAATACTGGCTAGCGTATTTAAAATCCTATTATTCGTTTTAATGGTAGATAGAAGTCCAGAATAATTGTAGAAATCTTTAAATACATCAATTTTATAAGTTTCTTTAGAAATTATATTAATAGCTTTAACATCTATCAAATAATCAATTTTATTTGTTTCTGGTTTATATAAACCACCATCTTTTCTATAAATATTTAAGCGAACTCTATAAGTATTACTATCGTCTTTAAGTGCAACTATACGTAAAATTTCTTGCTCTAAATACTCTAATGTAAACTCCATTGGAATTTTCATACGCAACATTCTCATGGATGCCATTAACCTAAAATAATGGTCTTCCCAAAAAATAATTTTATTATTAGAAATTTTTATAGTTTCAAAAATGGCATCTCCGTATTTAAATGCTCTATTTTCTGAAGTGATTTTTAAGTTTTCTTTGAACAACAACTCTCCATTAAAATTTACCATTAATTAACGATTTTAGAAAAGCAAAATTAAAACAAATTGCAATAATTTTACATAAAAAAACTCAACAGTTTTGTTGAGTTTTAGAGTATTGTTAAGCACCAATAGTATGCCTTAATTCATCTATTTGATTTTCCCAAAGTTGTTTGGCTTCTTCTACCTCGTCTTCATCATCTGCAAAATCTGTAATTATTAAAGAAACATCTTTTGTTAATGCATCTACTTGAATACGAATTTCAAAAAAACTATCATCATCTTCACTTTCTAACCATTTAAAACGAATTCTTTCTCCAGATTTTTTTGCAAGTAGCTCTGCTTTCTCTTCTGTATCATCCCAAATGAAACTAAAAATCTTACCTCTTGAGTTTACTTTATCAGCAAACCATTCTTGCAAATTAGATGGTGAAGAAATATACTGATATAGCATATTTGGAGAGGCATGAATAGGGATTTCTAATTCGTATTGTATTTTGTCCATTTAGTTGTAAGTTAGATTGACAATATAGGTATTAATTCTATTTAAAAAAAATTTAAAACACAACTTGCCTTTCTATAAAAATCGATTATATTTGCACCCTCAAAACCAATGGCGAGGTAGCTCAGTTGGTTAGAGCGCAGGATTCATAACCCTGAGGTCGGCAGTTCAAATCTGCTCCTCGCTACAAAAAAAAGCAACGTTTTTAACGTTGCTTTTTTTCATTAAGGTACAACATAGGTACAACATTTTAATACATGTTATTTTTAAAAGATTTCTTAATAGGTAACTGTGAAGTTAGAAAAAATAGTATCCTCTTAAACCAACAATTTAATGATTGTAAAATAGTTCTTGTTTGTAATTTTTAAAATTTGTCCTGTCCTAAAATATTAGTGTAATTAAAGGTATTGAAAACACTTGGTATGTAAAGCATAATCCAAATAAAATTAAAGACAAATGAAAACTCATAAATCAAAAAAACTGAACAATGATATGATTGTTCAGTTTTAATTACCAATTTTATCCTTTACTAATCTATATCGATTATTTAGGATTAGATAATAACCAGAAAGTACCTCTATTGTTACTAAATTAGTCCCATCTTAATGCATTAAGCTCTCTATTCAAGATATTTTTTATGCCATTATGAAAATCATCTTTTTCAAAATTACAATCTTTGGGTCAATGACATTTATAGGATTATTAAACTTGTATCTAAATGGTATTAAATCTGGACTTTTTTCTGCTATGGCATCAATAAGATGCTAACCCCTATAGTAATGTCATAATTTCTTGCACCATAATCGTACCAATCTAATTTTTACTATTAATGATGCTCCCTTTCTAACAGTTCAAAAACAGTTAGTATTAATAGCTGCTAAAACACTAACCCTTAAAATATATTCCAAGTATCAATAAAATAATAAACAAAAGAAAAGAACCTATGGAATATAATACCACTAACCAACCTCTTAAATACCTTTGCTTTTTATTTTCTTTTTTAAACTCTTCCTCTATAATCAAATACTTATTATTTTTGATAAATAAGTAATAATGGAGTATTGATATTAAAGAAAAAATAATAATAGCTATACTTTTTTTATTTTCAATGATATTAATTTGTATACTCCAAATAATATACAACAAGCTTATTGCTATAAAAATCCATATAGTCAAAGTTAAGGACATGACAAAAATAGCACTAAAGTGAGGAAAATCTTCCTCGCCAATTTTTTTTTTATACCATGTATATTCTCTGTAATATATATATCTGTAAATAGTGTAAATTAATTTCATTTAGATTTTATTATTTCTTTTATTATTTTAAAAGAATCCCTTTATGGAAAATAATTTAAAATTGTTCTAAAATTAATTTAAATCATAATACTTTTTAATGGTTTTATTTCTGTTCTCATAATATATCACTTTATTTTTTTCAATTTTCTCTAAAAAAATTAGATCTTTAATTTTCCCTAACTGAACAATATTAAAAGTTTCAACATTTATTATAGCAATTTTAAAACCTGAATAAAATAACTTTTTTATATAGATTGGTACGTAAATAAATTTATCTTGAAAAATTAATGGACCTCCAAATTTAAACTTCTCAATTTCTTTATTATTTATCATAATACTTCCTATTTCTGGACCTCCTTGAGACAACTCCATTAATCGCAAATAATTTACCTTAATATTATCAACTTCTTTTTGAATATCAAATTGCCAAGGGTCTTCAAACTTTATCATTTATTAAGCATCTTTTATTCTAAAATCTAAAATATCTTTTGCTATTTCAATATTATTCTTCCCTTTTAAGTTAAACTCTTCAAACATTTCTTGTAGATGAAATAATAGGAAAAGATTGATAAGTCTTTTCTTTTCATATAAAATTTCTAGACCACCTGAAATTTCTTCTGCGTTAAGAAAATACATTTCAGAATAGATGTTTAATTCGTTTTCTAGATAGATATCAGCATAATCTATATCCAAATCAGGGTTGCTCTCAATTATTACTCCTTCAATTTCTGAAGGCTTTTTTAAATATTCTACAAATTCTATTAAATTCATTTTTTTATTTTTCTATTTATTCCAAAGATGCATGCCTCCATAACCCCCTGAGTGAAGAGCATCCCAAAAGATACTTCCTGTAGTGTGCTGATTTTTAGGAACTAATTGCATAACTTCTTTTCCTACATCATGATGCCAAACCTAATTTTTTGGGGAGCGTCCCCATAAAATAGCTCCTGTTTTACTTTTATGAAACGTAATCCCTAAATTCATCATAGTAGATTTACTCATATTTGCAAATAGTGATCTGTTTGCAGCAGAAAAATGTTGATAATAACTGCCACCAGGAAAAAGGTTATTCCCAACAGTCATTTCATAAGCTACAGAATAAAACTTACCATTAGGTTTTGCAAATCTAGCAAATTTTGCGAGCTTACCAACAGGTAGGAAAGCCAATACAGCTAATCCTTTATTAAAATTACTATCACCCATTGTAAACTGATAGTATGCATTGGCAAAACCAAAAGGATTGTAATCTGCTATAAACTTAGCGGTTTCTTGTGCAGTTCTTACAGCCTGTTCAAAATTTGCTTCATTTTGTAAAACATTCTTATTGGCTCTATCTATACTATCTTCATCTCCACTAGCTATAGCTTTTTCTAATTCTTCTTCATTTTTACTTCCGTTTAATCCTAAATGGTAATTGATATAATCTTGAAGAGTTTTACATTTTGGACATCCTGAACTATTTTTACCACTTGATTCTGAAACTCCCAAGGAGAAACTTGAGCCTCCTGACCCACCAAAATGCTTGTACGGAATGAGATCTATCTGGGGCCCAAAAATCATCTACGATAAAATTAAAAAAGGAACACTTTATTGTTTTTTAATTAAAAAAGTTCGACAATTTTTAAAAAATAATTGTAATCTTCCTTATCATTTATTACTCTACTAATCTTGTTTTTAAAACTCTCTTTGTATAGATTAGATGTTAAACCTTGATTTATCATTTTGATATTTTGAATTAAATCATCAATAATTATCCAGTCATTATCATCTATAGCTTCATGCTCTTTTTTAATATTTAAGCGAGCCCATACATCAATGTCTCCTTTATATTTCTTATATATTTTTAATTTATCTTTTGTAATCATTTTTATTACTTTAATATATTATGGTAAATAATATTTTTATTTTTTAAGATTGGATATTCTTTTAATCTCCATACGCTTTCCAATCTTATTCCAGTATTAGCATTTTGGAAAACATTAATAGTCCCATTTGCTCCTCTAGCAAATCTTTGTGAAGCAAAATTCCATAGTGGTTTTGTAAACTCATATGAAGTCAATTTTGTCATCTTTGTAAGAAATTTCCCTGTAAATGTCATTTCTAATGTTTTAAACCCATTTGCTCTAGCAAAAGTTTCTGCAGCTACTCTGGCTTGGGAACCACCAGACCAAAAAACTCTTCCTTTACTCAAAAGCTGAAATCCTTTTCCGATTTTACCAACAGGTAGGAAAGCTAAAACAGCCATTCCTTTATTAATATTACTATCACCCATTGTAAACTGATAGTATGCATTGGCAAAACCAAAAGGATCGTAATCTGCTATAAATTTAGCGGTTTCTTGTGCAGTTCTTACTGCTTGTTCAAAATTTGCTTCATTCTGTAAAAAATCACTGTTAGCTTTATCTATTCTATCTTCATCTCCACTAGCTATAGCTTCTTCTAAATCTTCTTCATTTTTGCTTCCATTTAATCCTAAATAATAGTTAATGTAATCTTGAAAAGTTTTACATTTAGGACAACCTGAATTATTTTTAGTTGTTGAGCCAGAAGAAGCAAAAGTAAAAGTCCCACCATCTTGAAGTCCACGAACTGTTACAGATGTAAATCCACCTCCACCTCCCCAAAAATCATCTTTTTCAAAATTACCATCAGGGTCAATTACATTAATTGGGTTGTTAAAACCATATCTAAAAGGAGTTAAATCTGGTCTTTTTTCTGCCATAGCATCTATGACATGCCAACGTCCAATGGATGGCTCATAGTTTCTTGCACCATAATCGTACCAATCTAATTTTTTACCATTAATAACTTCATCTTGGTACTCTTTACCATTATACTTATAGTCGTCTTGAACCCCAATAATATTGGTGTTAAATCCTGTCATTTTCATACCAAAAGGATAGTAGTTATTTTCTTCTCTTATTTGTAAATTAGGAGAAGAGGAACTACCAATATTGGTGTAATTCAATCGACTATTCCCTAGATGGTCTGTATATTGATATATGTATGTATAAGAACTTCCATTTACTTCTACATAACCTTCTGGATGACTAAAGTGCTTTAATACATTATTTTCATAAATAAAACTACCTGCATAATTTGTTGTAGAAGTACCGTTGTTGATTACTTTTTTTTGTAATTTACTACCTGTAGCAGAATAAATGTACTCAATTCTTTTACTACTACCAAAATGTACTTTTGTTGGTAAATTGAGATGGTTGTATTCTATACTGGTAATTCCTTTACTTGAGTCACTAATCAAATTACCATTGTGAGAATCATAGTCATATTGAGTTGTAGAGTGTAAACCATCGGTATTTCCTGATGCATCTTCAACCTCAACAAGTTTATTTGATGATACTGAATAATCATAGCTTAACTCGTCAATATCATTACCTATAGCTCCCGTTCTTATAAGTTCGTCAAGATTTCCATTTTTATCATAATTATATGAGGTTTCAAATTTACCACTTCCTGATAATAAATTATTTTCTTCTCTATAATTTGCATAAGTAATTCTACTTAAATCGTCATAACTATATTGATACCCTCTTTTTTTATAATCACTTTTAGTCCTCCAAATGGTTTCAGAGATATTACCATCATAAAGTGGAGTGTAAACTGATGTGGTCTGGATATTTTTTGTGTTGTAGTTTATCTTAAATGTGAATAAATCACTTCCAATATTATCAACATCATTAATATTAGTTAACCAACCTCTTACGTTATACTTATAATCTATGGTTTGTAATCCATTAGAGTTTTCAACCTGACTTTCAACAGCACCACCAACTTTTTTAGATTTTAATTCTCCTAGCTCTTTGTATTCATTATTCACAATTAATTCTTCAGCTTGTGAATTTATTTTTTGTGTTTGTGTTAATAGTCGATCTAGATGGTCGTAAGTAAATTTATCTGTAATTATAATATCAGATTTACCTACTTTTTTATGGGTAGTTCTAATCTCTAGAACTTTTCCAGTAAAATCATCTAGTTTGCTTTCTACAATATCAGTTGTGTTTAAATAGTCATTTTTTGTCCATATATATATAGGGCGAGCTTTTTCATCATATCCAGTTATGGTTGTTATCCATCCGTGTCCACCTAATATAAACTCTTTAGAAGTTGTAGACAATCCTTTAGTATTGTTTGTTAGTGCTTTTCCATAATAGTTTGTTTGTGGGTTGTGTGTATCTCCCCCCCAATATACATAGTCATCATAATAGTTAATTGTATAAACGTCATACCACGGAACATTGATTGGGTAAGCATTATTTGTGTAATAATACAACCCTGAACCAGTAGTAATACTTTCTATAACTGAATTAGAAGAATTTGCCGAATTTTGTACATTTATTCTAGAGCGATTATCTTTATATAAACCACTATATATAGTTCTTCCATAAGCATCATATTTAGTAAATAGCCATTCTTTGTTGGATTTAGCTCTTTGAACAGCATCTTGTGTTAAGATTGGTCTATTTACTTTATCATAAACAATATACTCCCAGCCTTTTCCTGGTATTTTTTTTTCAACTAATCTATTTTTAACATCATACCTATATTGATAACATAATTCTGATAATTCTGTTGCAGAAACTCCATTATTGAGAGTTACTTTAGGTGGAATGACAATCAATAAATTTCCGTATTTATCATATACATTATAAGTATCGTGAGCTATTCCATTGTTATAACTTCTTTTAAGAACTGTTATTCCTCTATAATCTTTAAAAACTTCTTCTGTGTTATTTTTTCCATCTGAAGCTTTCCAATTTTCATTTTTTGTAATAAATTTATGTAATGTAGGTGTCTTTGCATATTGATCACCTACCTGATTGGTTTGGTAAGAAACAGTGTACATCCCTTTCATTACCAAATTAAGATTGCCGCTTACTGTATGATTAGCTTCTAAAACATGAACATTATCTGAATTTTCTACTAGTTTGTATTCATTTTTAATGGTATGTTCGTTATTAATTCCCTCTTTCCAGTCATTTCCTGGTGCAGCTATCTCAATTGGCAAGTTTAAAGGAGATTCTTCAAATAAAGTTTCTGAATATGGATTGATTGTATTTTGAAATTCGTTAGTATTATAATAGGCGTTTGTCTTGATTAATGCGTCTGTTCTGTATGAACCATCATTACTTAAAGAAGCATAGGGAAGGTATTGTTTTGATTGTCTTCCTAAATCATCATAAGTCATATGTGTAACAATATCTTTTTGCGATGCACTTTGTCGGATTCCTATTTGTTGAATGGGTCTTCCTAAACCATCAAAATAAGTTATGTTTTCTATTTTCTCTGAATTGTTTAAACTTGTGACGTTTGTTGTTGCTACAGTTGGAGTCACTGTATATATGTAATTCTCATTAATATTGAGTATAGTAGTACCATTGTTTGGAGGTTCAGTGATATCGATTGCTAATTGATACATAGTTTGTCCAAAATAATCTATAAAAATGGCATGTACTCTTTTGAGACCCGTAGCTCTCCATATAATATTAATATTTGCCATTTCTTGCCCATAGTAATCCTCAAAATAGTCATTAGTCGTATTAATATTTGTACCATTATCTACAATATCTCCTCCAGTAATTGTCCATTCAATATCTGCAGAAGCTACCCAACCATTGTAGACAGCGTCGCCTATATTATAGGAATAACTAGTATTCAATAAAATATTTGTTGGTCCAGATAAAGTAATATCTCCATCCGTATAACTTTCTGTTGTTGTTTGAGAGAATAGATGTAGTGTAAAAAACAATACTCCAAAAAACAAACTTTTCTTATAACCTCCTTTTCCTAGTTTTTTCATCTTATTAGCAATTAAATTTTATTAAAATATTGAATTAAAAATAATGGCCTCCTTTTTTTATTTTTATAAATAGCTTTTATAACCAATTGTTCAGAAGATATTTTTCTGATCTTAAATTTTAAGGTTTTCCCTCTCTCATCTGTGAGATTTAATTTATTGCCTTCTAAAAACCACTTAAACTCTTTATTGGGAATAATTTTATTCTTTTCTATTAATGTGCCGTTATCTGTAAAAACTAACCTTTTATTCTTATAAAATTTAGATAAACGATTTCTTCTTAACGATTTTGATAAAATTTTATTACTTATTTCAGGGTCTTCAATTCTTACTTTTTTAATTGTTTTATTGAAGTCTAATTTCCATTTTCCTATTAAATCCTCTGTAGTGATTTGTTGCTCTACTTCTTGACCAAAACTATTTTCCGATAAAAGACATGAACAAAAAACAAATACGGTAAAAATTATTATTTTTGTTTTCATAGCGTTTTTAGTATTTATAGTT
The DNA here is from genome assembly GCF_002954685.1 of Polaribacter porphyrae. Lineage (GTDB taxonomy): Bacteria > Bacteroidota > Bacteroidia > Flavobacteriales > Flavobacteriaceae > Polaribacter > Polaribacter porphyrae. The sequence continues at coordinate 1,340,939 of NZ_MSCN01000001.1, forward strand.
GTATTCGTTTTTACTTATTATATTTCCATCATGATCTGTTACTTTCTCCAATCTATTAAATTGATCATAATGATAGTTTATTGTTCTATTCCTTGGATCTGTAATATTCATCACTCCCACTAATTTTTTATGGGTATACGAGGTAATTTGAGTATTAGGTAATGCAGTTCTTAACTCACTCATTACTTGCTTTATACTAGTGTCATTACTAAAAGTGCCTTGATTAAATTGTGATTGAATATTGTTTTGTAGTGCAAAATTCACTGCTGAATTGGATGCGTTTATAATTTCTGCAATAAGGTATGCTGAATCATATCCATAAATTCTTGTAACATAAACTCCATCCTTTCTAACATACTCTTCAATTCTTCCTTTACTATCACGAATTGTTACTTTATCTGATTCTGTAATACTTCCATCACGTGCTATAAAATTTACTTTTTCTAAAGCATATAAAGAATTTCCAAAATCTTTGTATAGGTGATCTTCTTTTGCCAAGACTTCATTATCGTGATTTTTGACAGTTATTCTTAAAGCTGTTGATAGTCTATTTTTTTGAACTAGATTATTTGAAAAAGGAAGTTGATTTACTTGCCCGTCAACTATGGGATATTCTATTTCTTTAATTACTTTATGATCTCTATCCATATTTTGGACAACCCAATAACATTCTTGACTATCTATTCCACTTTGATCGTTTGAAACACATTTTACAACTTCTTTAGTCTCTTTTACCAATAAAGGGTTTTCTTGATCAAATTCATATTTCTTAATAGTTTGTAGAATATGAAGTGCGTTATCATAATAAAAAGAAGAAGTATTTAATTCGTCAGATTGATAGTCTTTAATAACTACTTTAGTTAATAAATCTCTCTGTACTTTTAAATCTATATTTTCTGTAAATCCTCCACAAGTAGTCCCAGCTTGATTAAGTTTATATGTTCCGTTTAAATTATAACAATTGGCTAAAGGTTCATTAGAAGACTTATTTAAATATTCTAAACTTAATTTACTAAATTCTTTAGTCGTATAGGTATATTTCTTCGAGGATCTTTTCTTTCCAGATTTGGCATATGTTGTTTCAGAAAGTATTTTACCCCTCAAGAAATCTCTATCATAAAACAACATTGACGGAGCTAGTTGCTGCCATGAATTACTATAAGGAAAATGATGATCATACGTTTTTGTTGACGTAACATTATACGTTGTAATTGGTGAGCTGTAGACATACTCAACATATCCGTTGTCTATCCTATTTTTTACAGTTACCTTACCATACCCAACAAAGGCTCCTTGTGTAAATTCAACTTGAGATAATGCAGAAGAAAAAGTATCAATTCCTAATCTTGATGTTAATTGACTTAATGTATTAGCTCCACTTCCTGTTGCACCTGTTTTTAACTTGAAAATAGCAAAAGTGGGCATTTGAATGATACCCCCATTTTCATAGGTATAATCTAAAATTTGAGTATTTCCTTTATCATCCAATAATTTTTGTGATTTAATTCGTAGTCCACCTCCTTGCTTAATTCCATTAAAATTAAATTCATTCAATTCATACTCGTATTCATTTTCTCCACCTGTTGGAAATTTAATTTTAATTAATGAATATGTTTTTGCGTAATTAACATCTGCTTCTAATGAATAATTACCTGTCAATTCAATTGCAGAACTATCATAAAAAGGAGTAATCTTGTTATTTTTAAAATAATACTTTGGAACTGGATTACTATTACCAGAACTATAAGAGCCATTATTATATCCTAAAAAATCATGTGCATAAGAAGTTCTAGGAGGCATTGAAAAAGAAGAATTATTCTCATAAGTAAAAGTATGACCTGGTAATTCAGTTTGGTCTGGAGCAACTTCGTAAACTCTATCCAAACGTAACCTTTTACTTTGTTCTGTATTGATATCTACTGGAGATTGAAAATAGCTATGAGCCAATTTTATATGTTTTACAGTATACCCATTTTGATCTTTAATTTTTATTTCAGTTAAAGCTTTTTCTCCTGTTTTATCTAATCTATTTATTCCATATATAAACTCCACCTCTCCAAGTTCATGGATGATTTTTTTCAATCGATGCGTTACATAAAATGAAGAGTCATAAGATGTAGAAGAAACATCAGAGTCAGCTCCTCCACCATAAGGATGCTTATTATTCATATAACTGACAGTATTGTAATTTGAATATTGTTCATATTCAAAGTCAATCATTTGATTTGTACTAGGATCTTCAATTTTATCTAACCTGTAAGAGTTAATTTGACTGTAAAAACCAAATGGTATTTCAGGAGAGCCAAAAGTATATACCAATCCATTAATACTCGTAATTTTAGTTTCTATAAAACCAAATCTTGATACATTGTCCGTTGAACCATTTCCTTTTATATAGCTTCTAGACACATAGCCTAATGTCTCATCAATTATGTTTCCTTGGTGTTCTAACTCTATGGGATCCAAATCCTTTTTATGAATATATCTAGTAGATAGACCAGGCGCTTCAGCAGAATAAAGATCAGGCTCTGGATCTCCATATGGATTTGGAGAACCTGTATGAGCGGCAGTACTTTGAAGATTTGGATAATTATACCCTAACCAACCTGCAGGGTCGTGTGGTGCTCCAGGATATGAACCTCCATTAGGCTTTTTAAAATCATCCATTCCCTTCACAATTCTAGTAATTACTCCCCCTGCATTCAAACTCCAATTTAATCCAACACTAGAAGCAACATCTGCTACCTTGACACCAGATGTATTATAAGAAAGGGAAATGGGGACACTAATCTGACCTGAAGAAATGGTATATATGGGAATAGATATATTCGCTCTACCTGTATAGTTACTTACTGGAATAAAATTTACTTTTTGAAACGCTGTGATATCAGGAGATTGTGGAGTACCTCCAATAACTGTTGTAGCAGTGTACATATTTGAGTTAAAATTATCTCCATAATAACCATCTCCTTGTGCATTAGAAAATTGGCTACACAAAATAATTGTGAAGCAAGAAAAAATTATTTTTCTCATAGATATATTTTTTAAGATTAGCAATTTGTTTGAACAAACTTAAATAAAGAATTCTTTTGTAAAAATGACAAATATCATCCGTGAAAAAATTTATCCTATCTCTTAAGAAAATTTAATATGTTTGTGATTTTAGCAATTCAATTAGTGTAAAACTATTAATTACTTCTAAAGTAAAAATGATGTAGACGTTAATTTTAAGTTAAAAAGTAATTCAATTCAAATTTGTTATAATCCAAGTAAAAGGTTTATTTGATAAATAACCCTGAGGTCGGCAGTTCAAATCTGCTCCTCGCTATGAAAAAAGCCGTGTCTAACATGGCTTTTTTTAATTTACTTACTATTCTTATTTGTAGTTTTGTTAAGCTTAAGTTATTATTTTAGAATTCTTTCTTCATTTATCCAAACAAAAAAGAAATGCAATATTTAAGTTGATTATTTGTTTGTTTTAATCTCTTCGTCAGATTTGACTCTATAAGTTTGTTCTTGGATATTATCTCTCAAAATTACTAGCATTTTCTAGTTATAAATTGATTTCAAAATTGTATTTTTAGTGAGGAATCACAAGAAGCTCTTACTTCATACCACTCTGCATTATGTTGTGAATTGATTTCAAAATTGTATTTTTAGTGAGGAATCACAAGTTTAGATCCTGATGATTTAGCGAAAAGTGTGTTGTGAATTGATTTCAAAATTGTATTTTTAGTGAGGAATCACAAGCCTTTGTATTAGCTTCTATTCTTTTGGTTTGTTGTGAATTGATTTCAAAATTGTATTTTTAGTGAGGAATCACAAGTCTCTTTCCCTTGCTCATAGCCAAGCGAGTGTTGTGAATTGATTTCAAAATTGTATTTTTAGTGAGGAATCACAAGCTATAAGTTTGAAGATAAACCAATTGAATTGTTGTGAATTGATTTCAAAATTGTATTTTTAGTGAGGAATCACAAGGATGACCTAGTATTTCACTACCATCAATATGTTGTGAATTGATTTCAAAATTGTATTTTTAGTGAGGAATCACAAGATGGAGATTTTAATATAGATTTAATACTATGTTGTGAATTGATTTCAAAATTGTATTTTTAGTGAGGAATCACAAGTACACCATTCGTAACTTTCCATGCTGACATGTTGTGAATTGATTTCAAAATTGTATTTTTAGTGAGGAATCACAAGACGCTTTTTCTATATCCCCTCCAGTACCTCGTTGTGAATTGATTTCAAAATTGTATTTTTAGTGAGGAATCACAAGGTAGATGAAATTATAGAAGAACGATTTTGTGTTGTGAATTGATTTCAAAATTGTATTTTTAGTGAGGAATCACAAGAATAATTAAACCTATATGTACTGTTAACTAGTTGTGAATTGATTTCAAAATTGTATTTTTAGTGAGGAATCACAAGTAATGATTTTTTTAGTTGAAGTGGGCTATTGTTGTGAATTGATTTCAAAATTGTATTTTTAGTGAGGAATCACAAGACAATCAGGTTTAGAAGCTAAAATAATGTTGTTGTGAATTGATTTCAAAATTGTATTTTTAGTGAGGAATCACAAGATGCTATTAAGGAGAATGACACAACAGCTGGTTGTGAATTGATTTCAAAATTGTATTTTTAGTGAGGAATCACAAGGTTGGTTCAATTTTTGTTAGATACTTAAGCGTTGTGAATTGATTTCAAAATTGTATTTTTAGTGAGGAATCACAAGTTTGGAAAGCACATAAGCAAGGATTACAACGTTGTGAATTGATTTCAAAATTGTATTTTTAGTGAGGAATCACAAGATAAGTAACCACATATAGTTAGTTAATCCAGTTGTGAATTGATTTCAAAATTGTATTTTTAGTGAGGAATCACAAGAAACAGCTGTATTGTCAATATCTGCAATCAGTTGTGAATTGATTTCAAAATTGTATTTTTAGTGAGGAATCACAAGTAATTATAGTTTAGTAATGATAGAAGTAGTGTTGTGAATTGATTTCAAAATTGTATTTTTAGTGAGGAATCACAAGTACGACCAGCTAGTAGCTTTAACGTTCATTGTTGTGAATTGATTTCAAAATTGTATTTTTAGTGAGGAATCACAAGTTCAATAGGTGTTGATACGTCTTCGGCTTTGTTGTGAATTGATTTCAAAATTGTATTTTTAGTGAGGAATCACAAGTTTTCTTCATGATTAGAGGGGTTGTCTTGGGTGTTGTGAATTGATTTCAAAATTGTATTTTTAGTGAGGAATCACAAGAGACCAAATGGCATGGTTCGACACTGTAATGTTGTGAATTGATTTCAAAATTGTATTTTTAGTGAGGAATCACAAGGGATTGGTTATACAGTAAGAAGCTATCAGCGTTGTGAATTGATTTCAAAATTGTATTTTTAGTGAGGAATCACAAGCAGAATAGATTTATTAGCGTACAAGTACTAGTTGTGAATTGATTTCAAAATTGTATTTTTAGTGAGGAATCACAAGAACAGACTTGCAAACAGTAAGTATGCCTATGTTGTGAATTGATTTCAAAATTGTATTTTTAGTGAGGAATCACAAGGGGTTGCCAAGAGGTATCAAGGTAATTGGAGTTGTGAATTGATTTCAAAATTGTATTTTTAGTGAGGAATCACAAGACTCAATTAATTTTTAAAAATGTCAAACGTGTTGTGAATTGATTTCAAAATTGTATTTTTAGTGAGGAATCACAAGTGTTTGAGAGTAGTTGTATAGACATAGAAAGTTGTGAATTGATTTCAAAATTGTATTTTTAGTGAGGAATCACAAGCGTTTGATACTCTCCAAAAGTTCTATGATAGTTGTGAATTGATTTCAAAATTGTATTTTTAGTGAGGAATCACAAGACCTTTGTACTATAATTAGATATTATGTCTGTTGTGAATTGATTTCAAAATTGTATTTTTAGTGAGGAATCACAAGTAGAATTAAAAAAGAGAGTAAAGAATTTCCGTTGTGAATTGATTTCAAAATTGTATTTTTAGTGAGGAATCACAAGGTCAATCCCAAAATATTGAATAAAATCAGTGGTTTGGGATTGTTTTTTTGGATTACGAAAGTTTAATAATTTTATTGTTTACTTATTAAATTTTCTATTTTTTTTAATTCTAATTTTCTTAAACGAGATTTCTCGACTTCGCTCGAAATAATGGCTTTAAGATGTGTCTAAAAACATAAGATTGCTTCAATCGTTCCTCTTTCGCAATGACAATGGAGATTAAAAAAGCTGTAATTGTTGGGTTGGTTGTGGCAAATCGATTTCTTTAATTCCATGAAATAACTCCATATTTCCAAATTGCTTATCTGTTATTTCTAAAATACAGACTTTTCCATGTTTTGGTAAACTCAATTTTACTCTTTTGGTGTGTACTTTTGCATTTTCCCTGCTTGGGCAATGGCGTAAATAAATGGAAAACTGAAACATTGTAAAACCATCTTTAATCAGTTTTTTACGGAATAAATTAGCGGCTTTTCGTTCTTTTTTAGTTTCGGTTGGTAAATCAAAAAATACTAATATCCACATAATTCTGTAAGCACTAAATCTGTTTTGAGACATTTCAATCTAATTCAGGATATTTAATCTGTCGTAATTCTCCTGTAAAACATTTGTATAAACTCGCAGTTGTGGTTGAAACTGCCACAAATAAAGGTCTTTCTAACCCATCTATTAGTACATCTTGCGTAGCAATAGTTAACAAATATGCTTTGGTATCTTTATTCAATTCAAAAGAATAATTCTCTTGAATATAATTGTATACCATTTTATCTACAAACGGCCTATATGGTTCCATAATATCATCTGCCAAACAATAGGGATTATATTTATTCTTATGAAAAATACCTAAAACTGGCAACAAACCACTATTAACTAGAGCTCTAGCAACGATACTTCGCAAAATAGCATAACCAAAATTTAATAAATTATTAGGTTCTTCCCCAAAACGTGTTCTATTAAAATTTTCAAACAAATGTTTCCAATAATATTGTGCAGCCATTCCTTCTCTATTTGAGGTATCACCACTTTTTACATTCAGTTTGTATTCAGCTAAAGGTTCTGAAACTTTATTGTTTAGTTTTAGTAAACTTTCTTGATTCTTTATTTTCTGCTCAATAGTTTGCTTCCATAATTGTTTCTTTAGTGGTTCTGATGCTGATAATTGACATTTTATTCTTTCTGAATATTCTGAATGACCATAGAAAGGCAACATCAAACCAAAAGGGAGATGATGCTCATCGCAAGTAATAACAGCAATATTATTGCCCTGTAATTTTACTAATACTTGATTGGAGATCGTTATTTGATAGTGATCGAGCATCAACAACGCAATATCTTCAATTGGCACAGTTCCTTTGATTTCTTTGGTTTTGGGTTCTTGTACAACTAATTGTAAATCTTTTAACTTTAAATATGATGGATTGCTGATGTAGATAGTTCTTTTTATCATCTATTTAATGACTTTTATAATATTTCCTAATTTATCAACTTTTAGTTTCCAACATATAGATTTAATCTGAACACCTTCTATTGAGTTTTGATTTTTAAGTTGTGGACTATTTAAACCATATTCATTTTTTATCAAGTTATCTATATTTAATCCATATTCAGATGCAAAGGATTTTCTTTTTTTATTATCATTCATATTATAAATAACATCGGCTGATAACATAGGTGCAAAATTTGCAGTTGTACCACTTCCATCTTTAAAAACATAAATTCTTTCTAATTGGTTCTTTGATAAATTTTCAAAATTAACTTCTTCATTTTCTTTCGGTAAATAAACTAAATCATTAGGCTGTAAATAGTATTTTAAATTAAAATCTGGAAAATCTGGATGCCTTTGTGGTACATTTTTCTTTTCTTCAAATTTTAAATCTTGTTCTAACTTTTGTGTTACTAAAATTTCTTCAAAAGTAGGTACATAGTATTTTCTTATTCCATTTTTTTCACAAATACAGAAATATAAATTTGTACCTGCCGCAGATTTTACAAATTTTGTCTCTTTGATTAAATTATCATTATCATCTGTCCACTTTCTTATTGAAAACTGCTTTCCTTTAGCAAATCTCACTCTTACTTTTTTAATTGGATGATGGGAAATTCCATTATTTAATTCAACTATATTTTTGTTTAAATCTTCTACGCCTTGTGGTGAAAAAGCTACTTCATTTGGTTTTAAGTTTTTTCCTTTTTCGTCTTTTTGGTACTTGAATTTCTCTTGATTTAAATGGTTTGTAAGAATTATCTTGACAGTATCATCAACAACATCTTTTATTTTTTTTGTTGTAAAAGAACTGTTTAAATATTCTCTTTTTACTAAATCTCCTTTATATTTTCCACTTTCCATTATTCCAAAATATGTGTCTTCATGTAAAGGTTTTCTTATTGCCCAATTTTTCTTTCCTTTAGTTTGTTCTACTCTTTTTTTAATCTTTTTCCCATTCTTATCATGGAAAAAATTACCATTTTCATCTTTGTATCTTAAATTGTAATTAGTCGCTTTATTTATTGCCCTCAAGTTCTGTTTATAACTAATTACTATTTTTTCTAAACTGTTTTTTATATCAACTGTAAAACTATCCCATGGTTTTTTATAATTTGCAAGTACTACATGTGTTGTTCTCTTTTTTGTAATAGGATGTGTTTTTTCAATCTCTTTTGTGTTTCTTAATATTTTTCCTAAATCATATCTTTTTATATTTGATTTTGCATTGTTATTACTTATGTAATTAATGTGATTTCTAGTTACACAAGCAACTACTAAAGCATCTAAAGCATGATGTCTATGGTCTATTCTTTTAATTTGAAAATCATCTCTTAATTCTAAAGGAACTTCTGGTTTAAAATATCCACCATCTTTGATATATTTACCAAATAAGCCATTGTTTTCATTTTCTTCGCCACAAATTAATCTATTTAATCTCTTAAAGCGATGTTCAACAAGAGAACTCCAAATAGCATTTAAACCCCATTTTGCTTTTAATATTGAGGTTACTTTTCCTGGAACTGATAAAACATTTTTTACAGTTGATTCTTGCTCACCATCTTCTCTTACAATATTGCTAAACGTTTTTAGTGCAACTTTACTTATGTAACGCATATCATTTTTTTGACGTTCAACCATTTTTTTTGGGACTTCTTCTCTTAATAAATTTTCTTGTTTTAATCCATCATAATTTTCTTTTATAAAGTCTTCATAATCAGATTGATTTACTATGGTAACTTTTTTTCCATTACTTAATGGAACATCGGCATTTTGATATTCTTGGATAAAATTATAAGCAAGTGTATTATCTTTTAAGCTATTAACTTCTGTTTCACATATAACTTTGTTATTAAAAGAATTATCTAAATATTTAGATTGGGGTATAACGTGTTCTATCTCATATTTATCAGTAAATAGTTCTGATAACATGATTGTTTTATGAGTATAAGGCGATTTATATTTTTGCTCTAACCAAAGCCTATATTTTAAAATTTCATTAGTTGTAGGTTGACTTTTATTGATAAATTTTTCAACAGTAAATTTTCCATCTAAAACTTCATCTTTTAATTCTTTTTCAGAATATTGGGCTAAAATTGTCTGTTCGAAAATTTTTAATTTATCAAATTGAGTTTTAGATGTTGGTATAACTTCCTTTACATCATCAAAGTTTTTAAACTCATATAACAATTCTCTTATTCTTTGATTAGTATCTTTTTGTTTCGTATTTCTCTTGGATATTTTTTCTCTTACTTTTTTTGGATTCTTTAGATCTCTACCAATTTCTATATGGATTTTATCAAATAAACGAGCATATACTTTTTCTTCTTTTTTAGTATTCTCGTTTAAAAATAAATCAAATTGTATGTTAAGTTTATCTCCATAATATTTCCAGATTTCTAACGTAACCCGTAAAGATTCCAATAAAACTTGTTCTACGATTGGGTTGCGAAGACTATGTTGTTTAAAACTTTTTATATAATCGTCTAAATCTTTTGTAGTTTTCCATTGTGTAACATCAACTTCAGAATGTTTACCATATACAATGTAAGAAGCCAACCAAAGTGGCAATCCCTGAAAATTTGAAATTTCATCTAATGTTATCGATTTTTCTCGAACTCTATTTGAAATTGTTTTATCAAATTCTCCTGTAAGAAGTTTATCAATTCTGTTTAAGGTATTTTGATGAATAGTTTCTTGAGACCATAAATTTCCACATCTCATTAAAGACAATAACTTTCTAATCGCTTTTTCAGAATAAGAAGCATATTCTTTTTTAAGCATTGGTAATTTTTGTAGATTTTTTTGTGTTTCTTCAGAAAGTTTGTTTTTTCTGCAAAATCGAATTATTGCTTTATCATATTCAGTTGCATCTGTAACAGAGTAATTAATATGCCATAAATTTATCTCTAATTCATCTGAATATTTATTTAAATCATCTTTGGAAAATTTACTTTTGAGTTTTTGACGAGTTTGATTGCATTCTAATTTAATTTTATCATCATCTGTATAATTCCATCTATATTTTTCTTTCTCTTTTTTATCTTTAATAAAATATGATATTAATTGTGGTTGATTGATATCCTTTTTATTGATTAAAAATTCAAAAAAATCTTTAAATTCTTCATTTGTCTTAATGAAAGAATCGGTTACGTCTATATTTAATTTTATTTTTTCGTCAATTTTTTGCTGTCTTTTTTGAATACGAATATTGTTAGCCAACTGCCAAATTCTAAATTCTTGAAACAATGGATGCGATTTTGGTATTCCATTGATATTTACAGTTTTCTTTTCATTTGTTTCTTTATCAATATAAAATCTTTTTTCAAAAGTACATTTTGATATGAGTGATTTTTGACTTTTTAGAGGTCTATGATAGTAAATAATATCTTTTAAAAACAAATAAGTAAAACCATTTTTCTGATTTAAAAGTAATTTTTGATGATCTATATTATTAGGATAAAGTTCTAAAACAGCTTTTTTGAATAATTCATTATTATTCCAATCTTCTTGTCTGTACTTTTTTTGTGTTTTTAAGATTTGAGCTAGTTCATCAAAATAAAAATTTCTATCAATAGTTCTTATTAATTCTCCTCTTATTTTTTGTTGGGGATTTTTTAAAATAGCTTCGTATATATACTTTCCAACAAATTTATCTTCCTCTTTTAAATCTTGTTCTGTTTTTCTTTTAATTGCCTCCCAATCTTCTTCTGATTTTACTTCTCTATAAGAATTAGAGAAAGTTTCGTCTTTCTTTTTTGTAGAAGTTATAATATAATTAACTGTTTTATTCTTCCACAATTCTGGGTTTGTAGTTTTCTTTTTACTATCACCATAAATATTTCCTTTATCATCTTTAAATATTATATCAAATAAAGTTTTATCTTCTACTTTATCTTCTGTTTCAACAAAATCAGCTACTTTTAAAATTGAAAATCTAACCGTTTTATTTTCATTGGTTTTTATTTCTTTTTCTTGTCTTTGTTGATAATATCCTCTTTTTTGATTGAAGTTTAATAATATCCAAGCTAATTCTTCATTAGAAATTTCTTGAGTAAGTGCTTTTTTTCTTAAATAATACAAAGTCCAATCGTAAGGTAATTTAAATGGTTTACCTTTCTTATTTAGTTGGGGAAGATTTTTATGAACCGCTCTAAACTCCTTTTCCATTTCATTATAAGAATCTTGAAACAAAAATATGCGTTTGCTATTACCATCTAACTTATCTGAATATGCTAGTAATGGTTCACAACCTTTCAAAAATTGACCTTTTTTGTATTCAAAATCTACATATTTTGAATAAGATTCTGGTAAATAATTTAAAACATTAAGAATTCTATGTAATCTTTCACGTCTTAAGTTACTTCTTTCATAAAGTATTCTAGTGCCTCTACTATCTGTTTTTTCAGCAGTTTGAGATTTTGTTACACCTTTTTCAAAGTCTTTAATAATAGCTTTGGACATTGGAATTATTCTTGAACCTGCCCCAAGAATTGTATGAATATCTCTTTCTTTTTGTATTTCTATTATGCTCCAACCAATAGAGTTTGTTCCCAAATCCAATCCTAATATTCTTTTCATAATCAATTTAATTTTTAGTTTTTCCTAAATTATTGAAAATAAATCAAATATAATTATGGAAATCCGTAAATATTTAAGAAATTAATTATATATATTTGTAGAATACAATTTGAAATCAATTCACAATAAGGATTATTCCGTTGTGAAAACATTTAAAGCGGGAATTTCGATTCTCGCTTTTTTGTTTGTACTAGTTTTCTAAAATTCTTATCGATTAAAGATAAAGACTTTACAATTTTAAATATTATTTTTAAAAATAATTCATTGTAAAAAACAAAAATGAATTTATATTTACGACTCTTTACCATGCGAAAGTAGCTCAGTTGGTAGAGCGTCAGCCTTCCAAGCTGAATGTCGCCAGTTCGAACCTGGTCTTTCGCTCTAAAGACTTTATTATTTATTTAATAAAGTCTTTTTTGTTTAAAGGTTTTTTAATTTATCACCAAAAAGAAGTAATAAAACGATTGGTATTGACAACATTAATACAAATAAGGTATTTGTTTTAAATAAAACAGGGTTTATTAAAAGTGTCAAAACAAAACCTCCAATAGCTCCTCCTAAATGTGCTGCATGACCTATGTTACCCAATTGTTTTTTCATCCCATAAATAGAATATAATAAATACCCTACTCCAAAAATAAATGCGGGTATAGGAATTGGTATAAAAAACAAATACAAACTCATACCTGGATACAATAAAATACAAGCATACACAATACCAGAAACTGCTCCAGAAGCACCAACTGCACTATAATAAGGTTCATCTTTATGGTAATATAAAGCATAAAAATTACCTGCTAACAAACTCCCAAAATAGATAATCAAAAAGTTTAGGCTACCAAGTATTGATATTACAATACCACTAAACATATAAAAAACATACATATTTAAAATAAGATGCATCCAATCTACATGTAAAAAACCAGAAGTAAGCATTCTTATTTTTTCATCACCCTTAACTCTACTTACTTGAAATTTGTATTTATCTAAAAAAGAATAGTCATCAAACCCCTTTAAAGAGAATAATACATTTACAATAATAATTACTAAAACTATAGGATTTATGTCTTGTAGCATAACACAAAAATAGGAAATCTCTTTGTTTTACCTATCTCATTTTAAATATAAATATTGATATTTGTACTCTAAAATTAGAACATGCAATTTTTAGTTTTTGTATTTACATATCCGTTTTTTTGGTTGTTTTCTAGGCTACCTATGAAAGTTTTAAATATAAAATCAGATATACTTTTCTTGTTGATATATTATGTTATTGGATATAGAAAAGAAGTAGTTTTAGAAAATTTAAAATTGGCTTTTCCAGAGAAAAGTATTGAAGATAGAAAAAAAATTGCACGCTATTTTTTTAAGCATTTTACAGATTTATTTATAGAAACTATTAAAGCAATTTCTATTAGTGAACAAGAAATTTTAAAACGCTACAAATACAAAAACCCTGAACTCGTAAATAATCTTTTAAAGGATGGAAAAAGTATTGCTTTTGTAAGTGCACACCATGCAAATTGGGAATGGTCTGTTAACTCTCCTTTGGTTTTAGACAGTAAAGTAAATGGAGCTTATACAAGTATAGGTAATAAATATTTTGATAAAATTGTAAAACAATCTAGAGAACGTTTTGGGTTTGTTTGCTATGAATCTTCTAAAACAGTTAAGGCTATTTTAAAAGATTATAAAAATAAAAAACAAGGTATTTATTTATTAATTAGCGACCAATCTCCTCAATTAGAACATACTTTATATTGGCAAAAGTTCTTTGGTATTAAAGTGCCATTTCATATAGGTGCAGAAACATTGGCTAAAAAATTTAATTTAGCAGTAGTATATTGTGATACTACAAAAGTAAAAAGAGGTTTTTATGAAACTGAATTCAAATTAATAGCAGAAAATCCTAAAGATTTTGACGATTATAAAATTACTGATGCTTACATAAGGCTAACCGAAGAAACTGTAAAAAAACAGCCTGAATGCTATTTGTGGTCTCATAAACGTTTTAAACACAAAGACAGGTTTGAGGAATGGAAAACTTTAAAAGCTGCAAAAAAATCTAAAAAATAAAGGTTTTAAAACAGAAATACGATATTTGCATTTAAATATAAAGTATATGAATTCAATTGTGTTTTATCTTACTTACCCTTTAATTTGGTTGATTTCTAGATTACCAATGTTTCTCTTATATCTTATATCCGATTTTCTCTTTTTTTTAGTATATTATATATTTGGCTACAGAAAAGAAGTAATTATGGGAAATATTTCTGTAGCTTTTCCTGAAAAAACTGATAAAGAAAGAAAATTAATCGCAAAGAAGTTTTACAAGCATTTTACAGATATGATTGCAGAAAGTTTAAAATCTTTTGCCATCACAGAAAAACAAATTTTAAAAAGATATACTTATAAAAACCCTGAACTAGTTAATAAATATGTAAAAGAAGGAAAAAGCGTTGCTTTAGTAAGTGCACATTTAGCAAATTGGGAGTGGTCTTTTAGTTTACCATTAGTTATAGATGGTAACGTTTTCGGAGCCTACAACAAATTAAGAAACGAAACTTTTGAGAAAACGCTTAAAGAAAATAGAGAGAAATTTGGTGTTGTTGGTGCAACTACTGCTAATTTTATAAAATTAATAAAGCAAAATTTTAAAACCAAAACTCAAGGTTCTTATATATTATTGAGTGATCAATCTCCTCATGTTGAAAAAACATTTCATTGGGCAGAATTTTTTGGAGTAAAAGTGCCTGTGCATACAGGAGCAGAAATGTTAGCTAAAAAACACGATTTAGTCGTAATAAATTACAGAGCAAAAAAAATAAAACGCGGCTATTATGAAACTGATTTTGAATTGATTGCTGAAAATCCGAATGATTTTAAAGATTATGACATTACAGAAAAGTTCTTAAAAATTACTGAAAGAAATGTAAAGGAACAGCCAGAGTTTTATTTATGGTCTCACAAGCGTTTTAAGCACAAAGATCGTTTTGAAGAATGGAAAGAAATCATGAAAAAAAGACAAGAGCAAAAAAAGTAGGCAATAGCCTACTTTTTTATTTTAATTACAATAAGGTTTATTAAATACCTGCTATGTCTTTTATTTCTGTAATAAAACGCTCTGCTAATACATCAGCTGCATTTTGAGATTTTGCTTCTGTATAAATTCTAATAATTGGTTCTGTATTCGATTTACGAAGGTGAATCCATTCTTCAGCAAAATCGATCTTTACACCATCAATTGTATTTACATCTTCATTAGCATACTTTGTAGCCATGGTTTCTAAAATAGTATCCACATCAATTTCTGGCGTTAACTGAATTTTATTTTTACTCATAAAATAGCTTGGATAAGAATCGCGTAATTCTTTACAAGACATTTTTTTATGTGCCAAATGTGATAAAAACAAAGCAACACCAACTAAAGAATCACGTCCATAATGTGAAGCAGGGTAAATAATTCCTCCATTTCCTTCTCCACCAATTACAGTATTAGTTTCTTTCATTTTTATGACCACATTTACTTCTCCTACTGCAGAAGCTGTATAAGTACCACCATGTTTTTCGGTAACATCTCTTAAGGCTCTAGAAGATGATAAATTAGAAACTGTATTTCCTCCTCCTAGACGTCCTAAAACATAATCTGAACAGGCTACTAATGTATATTCTTCACCAAACATAGAACCATCTTCAGATACAATTGCAAGTCTATCAACATCTGGGTCAACTACAATTCCAAAATCAGCTTTCTTTTTAACTACCAATTCAGAAATATCTGTTAAGTGCTCTTTTAAAGGTTCTGGGTTGTGAGGAAATTGTCCATTTGGTGTACAATACAATTCAATACATTTTACCCCTAATTTCTTTAACAAAGCTGGGATAAAAATTCCACCAGTAGAATTTACACCATCTACAACTACTTTAAATTTTGCTTTTTTAATCGCTTTTACATCTACTAAATCTAGCTTTAAAACTTCTTTAATGTGCTTTTTTAAATATTTTTTGTTCTTTTTGTAAGAGCCTAAATCATCAACCTCTGCAAAGGTAAAATCTTCACTTTCTGCTAAAGCTAAAATTTGTTCTCCATCTTCTCCATTTAAAAATTCACCTTTTTCATTTAATAACTTTAAAGCATTCCATTGTTTCGGGTTGTGTGAAGCTGTTAAAATAATACCTCCTTCAGCTTTTTCTAAAGGCACAGCAACCTCAACTGTTGGAGTAGTTGATAAACCTAAATCTACAACATCGATTCCTAAACCTACTAAAGTATTGGCTACCAAACTCGATATCATTTTACCAGAAATTCGAGCATCTCTACCAATTACTACTTTTATTTTTTTCTTTCCTTCGTTTCTTTTCTTAATGAATGCTCCATAAGCAGAGGCAAATTTCACAGCGTCAACAGGCGTTAAATTATCAGCAGTTTTACCACCAATTGTTCCTCTAATGCCTGATATTGATTTTATTAATGTCATTGGGATATTTTATTTGTTAGCAAATATAATTTTTTTCGATTGATTTTTTTTAAAATTATTAGTATTAGTTCTTACCTTTCTTGGTCATTATAATATAATCATTTAGAATAATTTCCATTTTTAGTATCTTTAAAAACTACAATATAAATTCTATGATTCATTTATTTAGAAAATTAAGACAAAAACTTATAAAAGAAAATAGAGTAAGTAAGTATTTAGCTTATGCTGTTGGTGAAATTTTGCTAGTTGTTATTGGGATAATTCTGGCACTTCAATTTAGCAATTGGAACCAAAAAAGAGCAGAAACCAAAAAAGAGATTTGGTATCTTGATAATATTGCCAATGATATGTTTAATCAAAAAGATGGTCTTTTAAATTTAAAGGAATATTATACTGAAACGCTAACCACAGCTAAAAATATTTTACTCGATTTTAAACAAAGTATGAGTTATACAAGTATAGATAGCTTATCATTAAAGATTAACAAATTAATGCGTTCTGATAGCTACCCAAACATTGATAATACTTATAGAGAATTACTTTCTTCAGGACAAGTTTCGTTAATTGAAAACGATAGTTTAGTTTTAAATATTATTGATTTTTACTTGTATACAGACGAAATTGAAAACGTTTTTAAAGTAAATCAGAGTCAAGTATTTTATGGTGAAGTGTATAAAACTTTAAATAAATATTCAGAAATTGATTTATTTGAGTTTGTTGAAGATGAAAATTTACTTTTTAAGGATGAAGAGGTTCAACAATATATATTAAAAGAACTTGAGAAGCCAAAAAACAGATTAGAATTAACCAACGCTTTAAAAAATAAAATTGTTATAACAACTGATTATTTAGAAAATGTAAATGAATCTCTCAAGTTAGTAGATAAGATGATTAATGAGATTGATAACGAAATTGATATTCTATTAGATTAACATCTAATAGTAATTTGTACTTTTTTACCAAATGAACAAAATTTTTACAACTAACCAAACTTATCATAATGAAACAATTGCCACTTTTATTCTTTTTTATTTTACTTCTTGTACAAATTCTATCATGTACTCAAAAAAATAATTTAGCAGACCCTTTACAAGCAGGTTGGAAAGGTAAAAAAGTTTGTACCATTTTAGAAGAAAATAATAAAATTAGAACTTTAAAATGTGTTTTTCCTCCAGGAATTGGGCATGAAAAACATTTCCATGCATCTCATTTTGGATACACATTATCTGGTGGTAAATTTAGAATAACCGATGCAAAAGGAACACGTGAAGTAGATGTGCCTACAGGATATAATTATTACAAAGAAAAAATTGAATGGCATAAAGCTATAAATATTGGTGATTCTACAGCTGTTTTTTTAATTGTAGAACCTAAATAATAATGATTAAATTCTTTAGAAAAAAAAGGCAGTGATAAAAAATCACTGCCTTTAAATTATTAATTTTGTAACGCTATTTCTGGACGTCACATAAATATCAACTAGTAAAAAATATTACTTTTTGTTACCAGCTTCCATTTTTTTCTTTAATGCTGCAAGACCACCAATATCACCTAATGTAGTTTTTTCAGCATCTTGAGATTTTTTAGCAGCCGCTTTTATATTTCTCTTTTCTTGCTCTCTAAATATAGAAGTATGAGATACAACTATTCTTCTGTATTCTTTAGAAAATTCTAAAACAATAAAGTCTACTGTATCACCTTTTGCAAGTTTACCACCTTCTTCTTTATCTAAAAATCTGCTTGGTGCAAAACCTTCAACATCACCTTCAAAAGTTACAACAGCACCCTTATCATTTTTATCTTTAACAGTACCTGTATGAGTAGAACCTATTTTAAATGTAGCTTCATGAGCATCCCAAGGGTTATCTTGAGTTTGTTTATGACCTAAATTTAATTTTCTATTTTCTACATCTAATTCTAATACTTGCACTTCTAATTGTTGACCAACAGTTACAAAATCTGATGGATGCTTAATTTTCTTTGTCCAAGATAAATCAGAAATATAAACTAAACCATCAATACCTTCTTCTAACTCAACAAATACACCAAAATTTGTGTAATTTCTTACAGTACCTGTGTGCGTTGAACCAATTGGGTATTTAGTAGTGATATCTGTCCAAGGATCTGGGTGTAATTGTTTAATTCCAAGAGACATTTTTCTATCTTCTCTGTCTAAAGTTAAAATTTGAGCTTCAACCTTATCTCCAACTTTTACAAAATCTTGTGCAGAACGTAAGTGTGTTGACCAAGACATTTCAGAAACATGAATTAATCCTTCAACTCCTTGTTCTACTTCTACAAATGCACCATAATCAGCTAAAACAACAACTTCTCCAGTTACTTTATCACCAACTTTTAAATCAGCGTTTAAAGCTTCCCAAGGATGAGCTGATAATTGTTTTAATCCTAATTGGATTCTAGATTTATTATCATCAAAATCTAAAATTACAACGTTTAATTTTTGATCTAACTCAACAACCTCATTTGGATGATTAATTCTAGACCAAGATAAATCTGTAATATGTACTAAACCATCAACACCACCTAAATCAACAAATACACCATAAGAAGTAATGTTTTTAACAACACCTTCTAATACTTGTCCTTTTTCTAACTGACCAATAATTTCTTTTTTCTGTAATTCAATATCAGCTTCAATAAGTGCTTTATGAGATACAACAACGTTTTTAAACTCGTGGTTGATTTTTACAACTTTGAACTCCATTGTTTTCTCTACGTATTGATCGTAATCTCTAATTGGTTTTACATCAATTTGAGAACCTGGTAAGAATGCTTCGATTCCAAAAACATCTACAATCATACCACCTCTAGTTCTACACTTTACAAAACCGTTAACTACTTCACCAGTTTCATGAGCATTGTTAACACGCTCCCAAGCTTTAATTACCCTCGCTTTTTTGTGAGATAATACTAATTGACCAGAAGAATCTTCTCTTTTATCAACTAATACTTCTACTGTATCGCCTTCTTTTAAACCTTGATTGTAACGAAATTCGTTTAGAGAAATAACGCCTTCAGATTTAGAATTGATGTCAATAATTGCATCTCTATCTGTAATTCTGATAACTTTCCCTTCAATTACATCACTTTCATTTACAAAACCGATGGTTCCTTTTAAAGCCTCTTCAAACTCTTTTAACTTTTCTTCATCAACTTCATCAATACCTTCTTCGTATTTGTGCCAGTTAAAATCAGCTAAAAATTGTTCTGGATTTACAGTTTCTTCAACTGTTTCTGTAACAGCTTCAGTAGCTGTTTCTTGTACTTCAGCAGCAACTATTTGCTCTTCAGTGTTTTTTGTTTCTTCAGACATATGTCTAAAAATAATTTGTATCTTATTGTTTTACAGATTTTTAACGATTAAAACGCAAAGAGATGTTTTTAAAAATAATTATCTTTTATTCCTTTTACAAATCTGTTCTCGTAAAAAGGAGTGCAAATGTACAAAATTTCCTTGATTTTTAATTACTTACAAATAAAATAATTGTTTTAAAATGTGATTATATTTGTAAATATGTTTGAACTATTTATTTTACTTTTAATAATAGTCTTTTTTGTTTTTTTATATTGGAATTATAAATTACAAACCGAAAAAGAAAAAAATGATTTATCTGGAAACTTAGATAAGAAAAGAGAAGATTATGAGAGATCTAGCTTATTTTTAATTGATTATTTTAAAAATCTCTTCAAGAAATAGAAAATTAAAGATCCTATATATCTATCAGTGTAAATCTGTGATATTCATGTCTTACATATTTTAATCTAATTATATTTATACTGAAAATCAAAACTTTATGAAATCAATCTTAAAAACTTTCATTCTTTTTTTTATTCTGATGAATTTTGGATGCAAAAACAAATCAACATCAACAATAAAACATCATAAATCTCACGAACAAAGCAGACAAAATGCACCTTTTTCTGATGCTGTACAAGTTGATAATTTGTATTTTTTAACGGGTCAAATTGGAAAAAATCATAAAACAGGAAAACTAGTTGATGGTGGAATTAAAGAAGAAACCAAACAAGCTTTGCTAAATATTGAAGCTGTTTTAAAGCATCACAATTTAACTCTAAATGATGTAATAAAATGTACAGTGATACTTTCTAATATTGATAATTTTTCTAAAATGAATGGAATTTATAGCACATTTTTCAAGGAAAATTTACCTGCAAGAACTACATTTGCAGCCAATTTAGTTGCAGGTGCAAAAATTGAGATAGAAGTAGTTGCTGCAAGAAAGTAAATGATGGATAAAGAGACAAAAGAATTAGTAGATAAAGGTATAATGCTTCCTTTAATGGAAGAGTTTTACACCATTCAAGGAGAAGGTTCTCATACAGGAACTGCTGCTTATTTTATAAGAGTTGGTGGTTGTGATGTTGGTTGTCATTGGTGTGATGTAAAAGAGAGTTGGAATGCTGATTTGCATCCACCAACTTTAGCTGATACTATAGTTGATAATGTAAAAAAATATGCAGATACTGTAGTAATTACTGGTGGTGAGCCATTAATGTGGTCTATGGATTATATTACAAATTTGTTGTTAGAAAACAATATTAAAACTCATATTGAAACTTCTGGTGCATATTCTTTTTCTGGAAAGTGGGACTGGTTTTGTCTATCTCCTAAAAAAACCAAATTGCCTTTAACAGAAAATTACAGAGAAGCTGATGAATTAAAAATGATTATCCATAATAAATCAGATTTTGATTTTGCTGAAGAACAAGCTGCAAAAGTGGGTAAAAAATGTCAATTATTTTTGCAACCAGAATGGAGTAAAAAAGAAAAAATGACGGAACAAATTGTAGATTATGTAATGAAAAATCCTAAATGGAAGATTTCTTTACAAACACATAAATATTTGAATATTCCTTAATTTTTTTTGAAGCTATTTCCTGCTTTTCGCACTCGCTTTTTTTATTCTGAAAAAGAATAAAAAAGAGCTCAAACAAATGCTTCAATCAGGGCTAGACTTGTTTGTAAACTTTTAGATCTCTTGAAGTTTTCTATCAACTAAAGAACAAATTCTCTCAAATTGTTCTTGAATTCCCATATCAGAATTATCAAATTCAATAGCGTCATCTGCTTTAACTAAAGGAGAATCCTTTCTTGTAGAATCTATTCTATCTCTTTCCTGAACATTAAAAAGGATTTCGTCAAAATTCACTTTATCTCCTCTACCAATCAATTCTTTATAACGTCTTGTGGCTCTTTTATCAGCAGAAGCAGTCATAAATAATTTTAAATCAGCATCAGGAAAAACAACAGTACCAATATCTCTACCATCCATAACAATACCTCTTTCTTTTCCCATTAATTGCTGTTCTGCTACTAATTTTTTTCTAACTTCAGAAATTGCAGCGACTTTACTTACCAATTGAGAAACTTCTAATGTTCTGATTTCTTTTTCAACATTAACTCCATTTAATAACATTTCAGCAAAACCTAAATCTTTATTAAACTTAAAAGAAAGTGAAATTGAATTTAATTCTTTAATCAATTCTTCTTTTTTAAGGTAACCCTCACCTACATAATTATTTTGTTTTGCAAATAAAGTAACAGCTCTGTACATTGCTCCTGTATCTACATAAACATAGTTGTATTTTTTTGCAAGTAATTTTGCTATTGTACTTTTTCCAGTTGATGAGAAACCATCTATTGCAATTGTAATTTTATTCTTCATTATCTTCTATCTAAATCAAATTGTAAACTAAAGGTGCTTGCATTTGTAGCCGAATGAAATTTAGAATAAGCATAATTAAATTTCATTCTATTCATCTTTATTCCAAAACCAAAAGAAACCCCACCAAAAGTTCTTACATTCTGTAATTTTAATTCAGCTGCTCTCCTAAAATTATACCCTAACCTCAAATTAATAGCACTTTCAGGAAACAGTTCAGCTCCGATAACAAAATGTCTTAAGGCATTTCCTATAAATCCAATTTTTTGTTCAGTAACATTACCTTCAATATCTGTTGTCGCTTCAGAAGGATTAGGAACAGATACATCCCATTGTTGAAGATTATCAAGAGTAAAATACCATTTTAAAGGTACATATTTAAGTTGATAAGATGCCCCTAAAGCTAACTTAAAAGGTAGCTTTTCTCTTATGCCATCAAATGCTTTTATTTGAGAACCGAAGTTTCTAGCAACTAAAGTAAAAGAAAATGTTTTATAAGGATTGAAATATAAAATACCAAAATCAAAAGCTACTCCAACTGAAGAAAATGTACTAATATTTGAATTTATAATTTTAAAATTTGATCCAAAATAGAAATTAGTCCAAGGTAAATTCAATGCATAACCAAAAGATAAAGCGATATCACTTGCACTAAAATTTCCAGTTTCATTTCCCTGTTCATCAGCACCAATCAAAGTCCCATAATCTAGATATTTTATACTTCCATGCACAGTACCAAATCTTCTTGAAATTTGTCTTGCATATGACAACGAACCTATACTAATTCCTGCTAAATAGCTAGAATAATTTGCTGAAAGTTTGCTATCCAAATCTTCATTAATAACAGAAGGATTCCATATTGGCTGATTAACATCATCCATCAAATTTAAAACTTCACCTCCCAAAGCCAATTGTCTTGCAGATGTAGATAAATTCAAAAATTGATACACTTCTTCACCTCCAACTTGAGAATAAAAAAAACTTGAATATAATAAAGAACAAAAAAAAAGAGGTTTAATTTTCATTAATTAATTAATTAAATATAAGAATATAACGAAAATACTGC
>NZ_MSCN01000001.1:1364308-1581024 GCF_002954685.1 Polaribacter porphyrae
TTCTTAAAATTACCCTGAACCACTCCTCCTTTTGAAAATTCTTACCTTTTTCTTTTTTGCAAACATCATTTTATATTTCTCAACATCTATATTAGCTTTATTTTTTGTGATAATTTTTGAGAAATCAAAGTCTAATTTTGATTTTTGCACGTTTAAGACCCCATCTTGAAAGGCTCTTTGTAATATTTCTTCTATTAAATAATCTTCATTTATAGATTCTGGATGATATTCATCCTTTAAAGAAAGTTTAAAAAGGTTTGCGGTTGTATTGTACCAAAAAGCTTTCCATCCACTTCTTAATCCTTTTATATTATCAAAAGCAGTTTTACCTGTTTGTCTATGAATTAATTTTATTAAAATACGACCTTCAGTTCTGGTCATTTTTTTTATTTGATTTGTGAATTCACCTTCTATATATTTTTGAATTCTTTTTGTGTATTTTCTTTTTTTTCCTTTGGAAGGAATTCTTTCTAATCTTGCATTTAGAGAATCTAATCTTGTTGATGCTAGTTTTGCATAAGGATATGCTTTGAGGACTTTTCTACGAAACCACAAATAATAACGAATGTCTTCTCTGGATTTAAATTTTGCCTTTGGCAATAAAGTTATTTCATTCAATTTGATTGTAATTGTATCTCCAGGGTTTACAAGTATATAATCATCAAAATTATTGGGTAATGAGTCTAATTCTTCTTTTTTTTGGGAAAAAGAAGACATTGAATACAATATAATATATATGTAAAATAGTTTTTTCATTTAATTATTCTCGATATCATTTTTACTAAATGTAAAATCACTCGAATTGACATTTCTTATTTTACAAATATGCTTTGCAAAAAGAATACCAAATTTTACACTAATTAATCTTATCAATAAAGTCTTGTTCAGTGATTATTGGGATGCCTAACGTTTCTGCTTTTATTAATTTACTTGGCCCCATATTATCTCCTGCAACTATAAAATTTGTTTTTTTAGAAATGGACGAACTTACTTTACCTCCATTATCTTCTATGGCTTTTTTGAGTTCGTTTCTACTCATTTGATGAAAAACGCCTGAAACTACAAATATTTGTCCTTGTAATTTATCAGTTTGATTTTCTAAACTTTCTACTGAAACTGCTAATTGAACCCCAACTTCTTTTAACTTATTTATCAGTTGAATATTATTCAAATCATTAGAAAAATCGACAATACTTTGTGCAATTCTATCTCCAATTTCGTCAACATTAATGAGTTCTTCAAAAGTTGCTGTCATTAAATTATCAATGGATTTGAAATGTTTTGCTAGTTTTTTAGCGACAGTTTCACCTACAAAACGAATTCCGAGCGCAAATAATACTTTTTCAAACGGAATTTCTTTGGACTTTTCAATTCCGTTAATCATATTTTGAGCAGATTTTTCTGCCATTCTTTCTAAAGGAATTACCTGTTCAACTTTTAAATCATACAAATCTGCATAATTTTGAATTAATCCTTCTTTTCGTAATAAATCAACAGTTTCTCCTCCTAAACCCTCAATGTCCATTGCTTTTCTGCTGATAAAATGTTGAATTCTTCCAGTTATTTGAGGTGCACATCCAAATTCATTTGGACAATAATGTTTTGCATCTCCATCAGTTCTTACCAATTCAGTTCCACATTCTGGACAATGAGTTGCATATATTGTTGGAGTTGAGTTTTCTGGACGTTTTGTAAAATCTACTCCAATAATTTTTGGAATAATTTCGCCCCCTTTTTCTACAAAAACAGTATCATTTTCTCTGATATTTAATTTTTCAATTTGATCTGCATTGTGCAAAGAAGCTCGTTTTACAGTAGTTCCTGCCAATTGCACAGGTTCTAAATTGGCAACTGGTGTAATTGCACCTGTTCTACCTACTTGATAGGTAATCTCATTTAAAATAGTTGAAACTTGTTCTGCCTTAAATTTATAAGCAATTGCCCATCTTGGATATTTAGAGGTATAGCCTAATTCTTCTTGCTGTTGTAAATTATTGACTTTGATGACAACTCCATCTGTTTCATAAGGTAAATCATGGCGTTTTTTATCCCAATGATTTACAAACTCAAAAACCTCATCAATTGATTTTGCAAGCTTTATAGTTTTTGGCACTTTAAAGCCTACTTTTCTGGCGTTTTCTAAACCTTCAAAATGGGTTTTGTATTTTCTTTCTGATGTTACCACTTGATATAATAAACAGTCTAAAGGACGTTTGGCGACTTCAGTACTGTCTTGCAATTTTAGACTTCCACTTGCTGTATTTCTTGGATTTCTGTAAGCTTCCTCATTATTTTCTAAACGTTCTATGTTCATTTTGGCAAAACCATCTAAAGGCAAAATGATTTCTCCTCGCATTTCAAAATCACTTACAAAATCTCCTTTTATAGTTAATGGAATTGAGCGAATTGTTTTTACGTTATTCGTCACTTCATCTCCTTGAAAACCATCTCCTCTTGTTACTGCTTTTTGAAATTGACCATTTTCATAGGTTAAATTAATGGATGCTCCATCAAATTTTAGTTCACAAGTATACTCTGTTTCTGTTGTCCCTAATATTTTTTGAATACGTTTTTCCCAATCTAGTAAATCTTCTTTAGAATAGGAATTGTCTAAAGAATACATTCTATTTTTATGGGTAATTGTCTCAAAATTTTTGGTAATACTTCCTCCTACTCTTTGTGTTGGAGAATTTGCATCAAAAAATTCAGGATTCTCTTGCTCTAATTTTTCTAATTCTTTGAGTTTGATATCAAAATCGAAATCAGATATTGAAGCATTGTCTAACACATAATAATTGTAATTATGTTGATTTAATTCTTCTTTTAAAGATTGTATTTTTTGTTGAATTGTCATTTATAAGTAAACAATTAATTTTTTAGTTTTTCCTGTTTTATGAATAAAAATATAAACTGCATATGCATATGCTCCATCACCATTATGCATTTCTAAAACTATGAAATCTTGATTTAATTGATATGAACTTGTTAAATTAAAATTTGGAGCTCCTAAATTTTCAAATATAGATTTATCTATTTTTTTCTCTTCATTATTATACTTAAAAAAAATATTAGATATTATCTCTTTTGGGAGCAAATCATCATCAGCACCTTCAAATTTTTGACCATTAATTGTAAGTCCCAACTCTCTTTGACTAGATAAAATGTATTTTGATTTATCAAAGTTTCTACTTTCAATTATAAGTTTAAAATTATTATTATCAAACTCAATTTTTCTGTTTTTAATTTCTCTATTTAATTCTGTATAATTTAATTTAAAATCTAATAAATAATCAAATGCATTAATTTCAATTATAGTATCAGTTTTAAGATCATTATTGAGAATGACTTTTACTTTTTCTGGAAATTTAATAGTTATTATTTCTTCTTCCAACTCTGGGAAATTATCTTTAATTATTGCATCTTTTTTACAAGAAGTAATGATTAAAATCAGAAAAAAGAAAATCAACCTCTTCATTTTTTAACTTTTTGTGCCACGTAAAACACTAACCCCTTTAGGAAAAGGATTCCCAGAAGAACGCCTAAAAGAAACTACTTGACCCACATGCCAAATGGCATCTGCAATTGGACCATTAATTACATTCCAAAAAGGAAATTCTGTTTCTCCAAAAATCATTTTATATTGAGAAATATCTTTACTCTCTCTTAAAATTTTGCTAGCTTCTTGTAGGTTTTCTAATGTTTTTTTTCGTTTTTCTGCAAATGCCATTTTGGGTTGCTTGTCTCCATTTGCTTTTTTTAAAGTCGCGTTTAAAATTACTTGCGATAATCCTAAAATATGGTCTATGGTTTCTAAAGTAGTTCTTGCTTCCGAATTTGGTTTGAAAGCCAAATCTTTTTCTTTCAGTCCTTCTGTAGCCCAATAATATCTAAACCCTAAACCATCAATCATTCTGCTTGCTGTAGTTCCTGGTGTGAATTCTTTAGCAGCTTCAGGAATTTCGTAATAAGGTAATTTTTTTTGTGCATCCATACTTAAAAAAGTGAAATAAAATAGGACTAATACAAACTTACGCATCTTTTAAATTTTGGTTAAAAATACTAAATAAATTCATGTTTGCAGAGAACAAATAGTTTTTAAGCAAAAACTTATTTACATTTACTTTTTACAGCAAACCATTGAAAAAATTACTCAAATATTTATGTTTTACTTATTTTTTTACTTGGGTATTTTGCTTGCTATTTTATTTGATTTTATCTTTTTCTAGAATTACAAGTTTCTCAAAATTTTTAAATTCTTTTTGGAACTTTGTTACCACAAAATCTGGATTACTGTTTATACATATTCTTTGGGTTTTGTTTATTATCCTCCTTTTCATTTTTAAATACTTCAGAAAAGTTTACAAGAACAAAGGTTTTAAAATTGCTTTACAACAATTTTTATTGAGATTAATGCTTCCGTTTTTAGTGTTATTCTTTAGTATTAAATGGATTATCGACTACAACACTTCTGAAGATTTTGATTATAAATGGAATTATTCAGTTGAAAATACATCTCAAAAAATTGCTCAAAAGTTTTCAAACGATGGAAGATTTAGAGGAATGAATGTATATAGGTTAGGAAGAAGAAAAATTGACAAAACGCTTGATAATCTAATAAAAAATAATGTTGAGTGGATTTCTGTAATTCCGTATTTGTATCAAAAAGATGAAAAATCAATTGAGATTTCTCCAAGTACAGCTAAAAATGAATGGAGTAAAAGAGATTCAATTTTCATCAAAAACATTGTAAAAACCCGCAAAAAAGGATTTTCTATACTCTTAAAACCTCATATTTGGATGTCTGATGGTTGGAGATCTAACATCAATTTTGATGATGATAAGAATTGGAATATTTGGTTTGATGAGTACCAACGAATACAAATACATTATGCTCATTTAGCTGAAAAAACAAATAGTGAACTATTCTGTATTGGAACAGAGTTGCGAAGTTCTTTAGATAAAAGACCAAAAAGATGGTTGAGTTTAATTAAAAAAATAAAATCTATTTATAAAGGTAAACTTACTTATGCAGCAAATTGGGATGATTCTTTTGAGTTTACTGAATTTTGGAATGAATTGGATTATATTGGTATACAAGCTTATTACCCTTTAACAAAAGTTAAAAACCCTGATTTGGAAACCATTAAAAACGGATGGCAACCTCACCTTTTAAAACTTGAAAAGCTTTCTAAAAAATATAATAAACAAATTCTCTTTACAGAAGTTGGCTATAGAAATGATTTGTATGCAACTATTGAGCCTTGGTCTTGGGGTTCTTTTTTTCAACGTTTGTATAGAAAAAAATCTAATAAAGTGCAGCTACTTGCATACCAAGCTTTGTATGAAGAGCTTTGGAATAAAGAATGGTTTGCTGGCACTTTTCCTTGGGAATGGAATAGCAGCGATTTTCCTGTACAAGGCACACCTAGTGAAAATATGATTGCTATTTGGTACTCAAAATAATTTAAGATTTATCTTTGTATGCAAATAGGTTTAGCCCTGATTGAAGCATTTGTTTGAGCTCTTTTTGAGGAACGAAAAAAAGCGAGTGCTGAAAGCAGGAAAAAGCTTCAAAAAAAGAAAAACCCAAAACAAATCGTTTTGGGAATTCTGATTTAAATTTAAATATAACTTCTACTAATAATAAGTAAATCGTCTCACTTTTGCAATGTGTTTTGCCAAACGCATTACTTGATGCGAATACCCATATTCATTATCATACCAAACATAAATTACAATGGTATCTCCATCTGTGATTGTGGCTTTACTATCGAAAATTGATGGAGCTGTTGAACCTATTATATCTGATGATACCAACTCATTATCCATAGAATATTTAATTTGCTCAACCAAATCGCCTTCTAATGCATGGTGTTTTAAAGTTGCATTGATATTATCTTTATTTACCATTGAATGCAATTGCAAACTTAAAATTGCTAAAGACCCATTTGGTACAGGAACTCGAATTGCGTTAGATGTTAATTTACCTTCTAAAGCTGGTAATGCTTTTGCAACAGCTTTCCCTGCTCCTGTTTCTGTAATAACCATATTTAGTGCTGCAGCTCTACCTCTTCTGTATTTGCTATGCATATTATCTACTAAATTCTGATCGTTTGTGTATGCATGTATGGTTTCTAGATGTCCTTTTTTAATACCATAGGTATCTTCTAAAACTTTTAGAACTGGTGTAATTGCATTGGTTGTGCAAGAGGCTGCAGAGAAAATATCTACAGTATCTGAATCGTATTTTTTATGGTTTACACCATGTACAATATTTGGCACTCCTTTACCTGGTGCTGTCAATAAAACTTTACTTGCTCCTTTAGATTTTAAATGTCTGCTTAAAGCTACATCATCTCTAAAAGCTCCTGTATTATCAATGATTAAAGCATCATTTATATTATATACAGTGTAATCTATATCTTCTGGATTATTTGCAGAAATCATATAAACAGTTGTACCATTTATAATTAATGCTTTATTTTCAATATCAGTTTGTACTGTACCTAAAAAATCTCCATGAACGGAATCTATACTTAATAAAGACGCTCTTTTTTCTAATACTGATTGAGTAATTTCTCCACGAGTTACTATAGCTCTTAAACGCAATTGGGAACCTTTACCCATTTTAGACATTAATTCTCTTGCTAATAAACGCCCAATTCTACCAAAACCATACAAAACCACATCTTTTGGTTTTATGTCTTTGGCTTCTGTTGCATTTCTTAATTGTTTTTTTACAAAAGCAATTTTATCATCGCAACCTTTTGGATTTAAATGACACTCATAAGCTAATTTACCAATATCTAATTTTGATGATGGTAAATCTATTTGTTGAATTGCTTTAGCTATACTTAAAGCATCATGAATTGTAATAGATTTGTTTACAAATTCTTTAGCGTAGGCTATTAAGTTTAAAACTTCATTAGCTCTTTTGTCTATTAAAGGATTTCTAAAAAGCACCAATTCTATAGACTTATCATACCATAAATCATTAACAATATTGATAAATTCTACAGTTGCTCTTCTAATTTGTGCTTGAGAAGCTACTTCCTTTTCGTAATCTAGGGTTGTTGACATGGTTATTACAATTAATATTTTTTGCAAAAGTATTTCTTTTTTTGAAAACACGAAATCGATTTCGTAAAAAATTTAAGACATAAAAAAATCCTGATAATATCAGGATTTTAATATTCTAGGTAAAATGATTTTATTTTAAAGCATATCTTTCAATTTCTCCATTTAGGTTGATTAATTCTAAATATAATGAGCTTCTAGATGAAAAACTATCATCGATTAACTTTTTAGCTTCTGAAGCATTTCTAACTTCTTTTTTATTAATTTTAGAAATTATATACCCTTTCTCAACACCATAATAACTTAAAGTTCTATTTGCATTTTGTATAATTTTTGCGCCTCCTTTAAGATCATATTTTTTCTTTTCTTCTTCAGTCAAATCTTTTAAAGACACACCTAAATTACGTGAAATATATGTACTTTTCTTATTTAAAATAACTTCTTTTGTAAGTAATTCTCCATCTCTATCAACAGTAACGTTTACTTTTTCTCCTGGTCTTTTTGCAGTTAGTTGTCCACTTAAATCAGAAAATTTTGTAATTTTTACATTGTCTACTTTTTTGATGATGTCTCCAGATTTTAATTCAGATTTTTTACCACCTTCTTCATACATTACATCAACTATTTTTACACCTTCTTCATCAAATTTTTGATCAATAGTAATACCTAATATTGCTTCTTGTACAGAACCAAACTCTAAAATATCATCAACAATTTTTCTAGCAATATTAGAAGGTACAGCAAAAGAATACCCAATAAAAGAACCTGTTCTAGAAGATATAGCAGTGTTAATACCAACCAATTCCCCTCTTGTATTCACTAATGCTCCTCCACTATTTCCTGGATTTACTGCAGCATCTGTTTGTATAAAAGATTCTATGTTATTGTTACCTTCTAAATCTCTACCTTTTGCACTCACAATACCAGCAGTTACTGTTGATGTTAAATTATAAGGATTACCAACAGCAAGTACCCATTCTCCTAGTCTAATATTATCTGAATTTGCGAAAGGTGTATAAGGTAAGTCCTCATCTGCATCAATCTTTAACAAAGCAATATCATTGCTTTTATCTGCACCAATTAATTCTGCTTTGTATTTCTTTTTATTGTTTAAAGTAATTTGTAAATCGTTAGCACCATCAATAACATGGTTATTGGTAACAATATAACCATCAGGTGAAATAATTACTCCACTACCTGTACCAACTTGCTCATATTTACGAGTACCTCCTCCTCCAAAAAACAATTCTGCAAAAGGGTTTGTTTGAGTTCTAGTAGTAGTATTTCTAACATGTACAACCGAATTTACAGTTTGCTCTGCTGCCAACCTAAAGTCAATAGAAATTGCTTCTGTATCAACATTATTATAGGCTGGAGTGTAGTTTGTATTTATTGTTTCTAAAGATTTTGGAATAGCTTCTTTAACAACAACTTCATTATTAAAAAGCATTTTATAACCTCCTAAAGTAATGGCACCTCCTAGAATTGCCATGCCTAATAAACCTAAAAATTTCTTCATAATTTTAAATTTTTAATCAATCAAATATACAATTTTAACATTTTTAAAAAATCTGTTTAACTTGTTTTTAACGGCTTTTAACCAAGCTTTAACAGACTTTATATCTTTAACAAATCATTATCTTTGTTGTATGAATATTTCTTTTTTTAAGTATCAAGGAACTGGTAATGATTTTGTTATGATTGATAACAGAGCAAAAACCTTTCCAAAAGAAAAAACTGACATTTTTTCACAAATTTGTGACAGGCATTTTGGTATTGGTGCTGATGGTATTATTTTGATTGAGGATGATGAGAATTATGATTTTGAAATGATTTATTACAATGCAGATGGAAGTCAAACTTTTTGTGGTAATGGAGCAAGATGTGCAGTTGCATTTGCAAAAACCCTTAATATGATAGAGGATAAAACAAATTTTATAGCTGTTGATGGAGAACATTTTGCATCTATAAAAGACAGTATTGTTTCCTTACAAATGATTGATGTAAATGACATAAAAGTGAATGAAAACTCGGTTTTTGCTTATACTGGTACTCAACATCATGTTGAACTAGTTGATAATTTAGATGATTACCCTGTTTTTAATGAAGGTAGAAAAATAAGATACAGTTACGAAAATCCAGGTAGTAATGTCAATTTTGTGCAACAAATCGATAATCAAACCTTTAGAGTACGCACTTATGAAAAAGGTGTAGAAGATGAAACTTTAGCTTGTGGAACTGGTGTAACTGCTGTTGCAATTGCTATGCACAAAATAAATAGAACCAAAAGTAATATTATTTCACTACCTGTTGAAGGAGGAAATTTAGAGGTTACATTTACTGAAGAAAAAGGCATTTATAAAAATGTTTTTTTAAAAGGACCTGCTAAATTTGTTTTTGAAGGATCTATAAATATATGATGCAAACACTATTAGGTAAACATATTTTTTTAAGAGCTATTGAACCAGAAGATTTAGATTTTTTACATCCTGTTGAAAATGATGAAGCCTTTTGGGAAGTTAGCCATACGCAAACTCCTTTTTCTAGGTATATGTTAAAACAATATTTAGAAAATGCTCATTTAGATATTTATCAAACCAAACAATTAAGACTAGTTATTGAAGATATTTCAACAAAAAAACAAATAGGTATGATCGATTTATTTGATTTTAACCCACAGCATAAAAGAGCAGGAATTGGTATTTTAATCCATCCTTTTTATCAAAATAAAGGCTTTGCTTCAGAGGCTTTGGCTTTATTAATTCAATATTCTTTTACACATTTGCAACTACATCAATTGTATGCAAATATTACTATTGATAACAAAAAAAGTATTAGTCTTTTTGAAAGACATCAATTTAAAAAAGCTGGTATCAAAAGAGATTGGATTTTATCCAACGAAAAATTTAAAGATGAAATTTTATATCAATTGATAAAAGAGTAATTTTGTATTTTAAATTAAAAATGTTGAGTAAAAAAATAATTTTTAGAATTATCCTCATTCTACTTACAGTTACAGGGGTGATAGCGTATAATTTTTATCAAAAAATTTATGGTGATAATGTTTTAAAAAGTGGAGATTTATTTATTTCTTCTAAAGATGATTTTACCACCCTCAAACAAAAAATTACTCCTTTTTTAAATGATGTATCTACTTTTGTATGGATTTCCAATCAAAAAAGATTTACAACTCCTAAACCTGGTAGATATATTATTACAGAAAACATGTCTAATAATGATATTGTAAATAAATTAAGAATTGGTGAGCAAACACCTGTTAAAATATCTTTCAATAATCAAGATACATTAGAAAAATTTGCTGGTAGAATTTCTGAACAATTAGATATTGACTCAATAGCTGTTATTAATAGTTTTACTGATAGAGGCTTTTTAGATAAAAATGGATTTACCAAAAAATCTGTTTTACAAATATGTATACCAAACACTTATGAATTTTACTGGACAGTGAAACCTAATAAATTTAGAGATCGTTTATTGAGAGAATACAACCGTTTTTGGACTACAGCAAGATTAGAAAAGGCAAAAGCTTTGAAAATGACCAAGAATGAAGTAATTACTTTAGCTTCTATTGTTCAAAAAGAAACTGCTAAAAAAGTAGAACGCCCAATTGTTGCTGGTTTGTATCTAAACCGATTAAAAGAAGGATGGCCGCTACAAGCAGACCCCACTATAATTTATGCTATTAAAGAAGTAAAGGGGGAAGATTTTATTGTAAAAAGAGTTTTAAAGGTAGATTTAGAAATTAACTCACCATATAATACCTATAAAAATAGAGGCTTACCTCCTACTCAAATTTCTATGCCAGATATTTCTTCTATTGATGCAGTATTAAATGCAGATAAGCATAGTTATTTCTATATGTGTGCAAATATCGATAAAATTGGTTACCATAAATTTGCTAGAACATTAGCTCAACACAACAGAAATGCAGCTAAATATCAAAATTGGTTGAATAAAAAAGGAGTAAATAGGTAATTATTTAAAATTTAATAATAAAAAATATACTATTTACTTGATAATTTCACATTAAGAAACGTTATAGTAGTTCAGTAATGTTAAAAAAACAACTCTTTAACGATAAAATTTATAATTTCGACGAAATTAATATATTAATTATCAAATACTTATAGATATACTTTAAATTTGCAACTGTAAAACAAAGAGATTATTATGATCAAAAGGTTTTTATTTTTAGCAAGTATTTTGATAGTATTTAATGATGCTACTTCTTATAAAATAACTTTAAAAAAATCTAAAATTGCTACATATCCAGAGGTAATTGACTACAACATTCCATATTTACAAAAGAATTATATTGCATTTAAAGAAGCTGTTGCTTTTAAAGAATCTCAAGGAAGATATACAGTTGTAAACACTCTAGGTTATTTAGGAAAATACCAATTTGGTAAAACTACTTTACAGCGTTTTAAGATTCATGATACAAATCAATTCTTAAAAAATCCTGAATTGCAAGAAAAAGCTTTTGAAGCTTTGTGTAAAGTAAACAAATGGATTTTACGAAGAGAAATTAAAAAATTTGCTGGTAAGAAAATTAATGGCATAGAAATTACTGAATCTGGAATTATAGCAGCAGCTCATTTAAGTGGTGCAGGAAATGTAAAAAAATTCTTAAGAAGTTATGGTAAACAGCATTTTGCAGATGCTTATGGAGCTACAATTTCTCACTACTTAAAGAAATTTGGCGGCTATGATGTTTCTAATTTAGTTGCTGATAGAAAAGCTACAGTTTAGAAAGATTTACTTTTGTATAATAAAAATAGCTGGTTTTTTATGCAAATCTGGTTTATAGTGTTTCCAGTCTTTAACAGTCATCGTTTTTATAAACTCTGTTTGTAGAGTAATATCAGAAGCTATACATAAGTTTGTATGTGGAGAGAGTACCGTTTTTAATTCAGTAAACATTTTTTCATTTCTATAAGGTGTTTCAATAAAAATTTGAGATTGATTTTTATCTCCAGATATTTTTTCTAGCTCTTTAATCGCTCTTCTTCTTTCGGCTCTTTCTATAGGTAAATAACCATTAAAAGCAAAATTTTGACCATTCATACCAGAAGCCATCATTGCTAATAATATTGATGATGGTCCAACCAAAGGAACTACTTTAATATTTTTTTCATGAGCTAATTTCACGATACTTGCTCCTGGATCTGCAACTGCTGGCACACCAGCTTCAGAAAGTAACCCAACATTAAAACCTTGCTCACATACATCTAAATATTTTTGAGTTTCCTCTTCAATAGCATACTTGTCTAATAATTTTATTGTTAATGTTGGTTGTTGTTTTTTTGGTGCTATTTTCTTGATAAATCGTCTTGCTGATTTTTCATTCTCAACAATATAATAATCAATTTGTTCCACAACTTTTTTTATAGAAAGTGGCATTACTTCTAGTGGTTCAGTATCACCAAGTGTAGTAGGAATTAAATATAGTTTACCTAGCATCGTATCTGGTTATTTGGCTTTTGCACTAAATTACATAAATTGTTTGAGAAACAATTTACAATGAAGTTATTTTAATTTATTGACAATAAAATCACAAGCCTCATCTAACATTTTATAAACATTTTCAAAACCTTGATTTACTCCATGGTAAGGATCTGGAACAGATAAATTTTTATTAGGATGAGATTCGTTTAAAATCATTTTTACTTTATCCTCATCATTTTTATCTCTCGCTAAAGAAAGTATGTTTCGATAATTACTATCATCCATAGCATAGATAACATCAAACTCATCAAAATCTTTTGCAGTAAACTTTCTTGCTCTTTGGTTTGTGATATCTATTCCGTATTTTCGAGCAACTTTGATAGATCTTTTGTCAGGTAAATTGCCTATATGATATGCAGCTGTACCAGCTGAATCAACAAAAACTAAATCTGGGTTTACTTTTGATTCTAAAATACTTTGTGCTAATGGTGAACGACAAATATTCCCTAAACAAACCATGAGAATTTTCATCAAAAAAAGGAATTAAAAAGTTAACTTCTTGGTTAAATCTTCAACGTATTTTCTAAATTGTTTGTCAGTTTCTGTTAGGTTATCAACAGTTTTGCAAGCATGTAGTACTGTTGCATGATCTCTTTGTCCTATTTGATTTCCTATACTTGCCAATGAAGTTTTGGTTAATCTTTTTGCAAAATACATAGCCAATTGTCTTGCTTGTACAATATGACGTTTTCTAGTTTTAGATTGAAGTGTAGCTACATCCATATCAAAATATTTTGACACTTCTTTTTGTATATAATCTATAGATACTTCACGTTTTGTATTTTTTACAAATTTATCTACAATCTGTTTAGCCAATTCTAAAGAGAACTCTTTTCTGTTAAAAGAAGCTTGTGCAATCATTGAGATTAAAACTCCTTCTAACTCTCTAACATTAGACTTTATATTTTTAGCAATATACTCAATAATATCATCAGGCATTTCTACACCATCTCTAAACAACTTGTTATCTAATATAGAAATTCTAGTTTCGTAGTCAGGTGCTTGCAATTCAGCAGATAATCCCCATTTAAAACGAGATAATAAGCGTTGTTCTATATCTTGCATGTCAACAGGAGCTTTATCTGAAGTTAAAATTACCTGTTTTCCATTTTGATGTAAATGATTAAAAATATGAAAGAATACATCTTGTGTACCAGCTTTACCAGATAAGAATTGTACATCATCTATAATTAGCACATCAATCATTTGGTAGAAATGAATAAAATCATTTCTTGTATTCGATTTTACAGAATCTATAAATTGTTGTGTAAACTTTTCTGATGAAATATATAAAACAGTTTTATCTGGATATTTATCTTTTATATCAACACCAATAGCATGTGCTAAATGTGTTTTTCCTAAACCTACTCCACCATAAATTAATAATGGATTAAAAGAGGTACCTCCTGGTTTATTGGCTACAGCCATTCCTGCAGAACGTGCTAATCTGTTAGAATCACCTTCTACAAAATTTGCAAAACTATAATTTGGGTTGAGTTGCGACTCTATCTTTACTTTTTGTAATCCAGGAATTATAAAAGGATTTCTTAATTCTCTTTTACTAGATTCTAAAGGAACTGCAACTTTTTGTGGTTTTAAAGGATTTCTGTTAGAGCTTGGAATTTTTACAGTTTGTGGCCTGTTACTACTGTAATTGTTTTCCATTTTTACATCATAAATCAATTTAGCATCATTGCCCAATTGTCTTACTAATGCAACACGTAATAATTTAATGTAGTGCTCTTCTAACCACTCATAAAAAAATTTGCTTGGTACTTGAATGGTCAATGCTTCTCCCGAAAGTTTTACTGGTTTTATAGGCTCAAACCAAGTTTTGTAGGCTTGTGGCTTAATGTTGTCTTTTATAAAAGACAGGCAGTCTATCCAAACAGATTCGGCTGTGTTATTCATGTACTTGTAGAAGCTAGTATTTTATTAATATTTAAACCCTAAAAAAGAGTTTGTGTGTATTTCTTTAAAGCCCTACAAAAGTGTGAATAAAATTCAGTAAAAAAAAATCAATTTGCTATTGATTATTAACTTTTTTTTGCGTAAAATTCGAATGAATTAAACAATAAATTTAACTTGAACAAGCATTCCACCTCATTTAGAGTACGTTATGGAGAAACTGATCAAATGGGGGTAGTTTATCACGGAAATTACGCTCAATATTTTGAGCTTGGTCGTATTGATTGGCTTCGAAAACTCAACATCTCTTACAAAGATATGGAAAATAGTGGAATAATGCTTCCTGTTATTTCTTTACAATGTAATTTT
Source organism: Polaribacter porphyrae (assembly GCF_002954685.1). GTDB lineage: Bacteria > Bacteroidota > Bacteroidia > Flavobacteriales > Flavobacteriaceae > Polaribacter > Polaribacter porphyrae. Next base: position 1,379,192 of record NZ_MSCN01000001.1, read on the forward strand.
AAAAAATCTGCCTTGTTTGATGATGTTCTAACTGTAGATACTTCTTTGGTAAAAAAACCTATGGTTAAAATTGAATTTAACTACACTATTACAAACCAAGATAACGAACTGATTTGTACTGGAAATACAGTTTTAGCTTTTATAAATATGGAAACGAGTAAACCTACAAGATGTCCTGATTATTTGTTTGAGGGTTTGGGGTTTTAGAATAGTTTTTTATTTTTTTAAACATCACTGTATCTTTTTCACATCAACCTTAAACAAATCGTCAAAAATGTTAAAAATAATATCAGCTTCTTTTTTTCTTACTGAAATAATATAGGTACAATCAATTTCTAATTTTTGTGAAACAATATCTATGGATTCTTCTTTAATAATTCGCTGTACAGCATTCATTTTATCATAATCAAACTTTAGCTGAAATTGCTCCTCAATGGTTTTTTCTATAATATCTGAAGCTTCTAAAGTAAGTTGAGCTGATTTTTTGTAAGCAGAAATTAGACCACCAACTCCTAGTTTTGTACCACCAAAATAACGTACAACAACTATTAAAATATTAGTGACATCAAAAGATTGAATTTGCCCGTAAATTGGCATTCCTGCAGAATTATTGGGTTCACCATCATCATTTGCTCTAAATTTTGGTTTTTCTATCCCAATTTGATACGCATAGCAAAAATGACGTGCTGTGTGATGTTCTTTTTTTAGTATTGATAAGTAATTTTTAACATCATCCTCACTAAATACAGGATATGCATAGCCATAAAACTTACTTCCTTTTTTTTTGAATATTGTTTCTTTTGATGGTTTAATTATTGTGTTATATGTATCTTTTATCATGTTGCAAAAGTTACTATTACAATTCCTAAAATTGCCAACACAACTCCCATTTTATTTTTAGTACTAAACTGTTCTTTAAACAAGACAATACCTATTAAAGTTGATAAAATTACTATCCCAACATTATTTATGGTAAATAAAGTAGAACTTTCAAAACCTTTAGTTTGCAATGCTTTTATCAAAAAAATAATTGAAAAATAATTTGGCACTCCTAAAATAATACCAGCAATAATATTTTTAACACCAAAAGGTTTTCTTTTTTTTAAGTATTGAACACTTAAAATTATAAATGCAAAAAATGCAGCTATACCAAATAAGATTCCAGAAAAAATAGAAACATCTTCTTTAGGTACATAATTAACCTCTACAAATTTTAATGTGGTATCAATGGCACCTGAACCAAAAAATAATAAAATAGGAAATAACAAACTTACATTTTTATGAGTAGATTTTTCCTCTTTACTAGATGCTAAATACACAGCTATTAATGCAATTATAATACCTATAACTTTTAAAAAAGTAACAGATTCTTGATATAAAATAACACCAAATAAAACAGGAATTACTACAGACATTTTACCTGCTACAGAAGCTACTGAAACTCCATTTTTTTGAGACGTCATTGCCATTACAAAAAAAATGGAAACAAATAAAGCTCCAAGAAAAACAGCACCTAAAAACCAAGGCTGATTAGGTATTGAAGTAACATTAATACTACGTTCTGCAAATAAAAAACCTAAAATAAAAGCTACTATATAGTTGATGAAAATAGCTTTTAAAACTTCGATTTTATATATACCAAAGTACTTAAAAATCACAAATAATCCTGAAGAAAATAAAATACTTAAAACTAAATAAATCAAATTGTATTGGTTTTAGAAAATAATTGTGTAATGTCTTCTTTTTTTGGAATTAAATTCCAAGTATTAATGCCCAATATTGCAGCTGAATCTGTATTTTCTTTTAAATCATCTACAAATAATGTTTCTTTTGGCACTAAATTATTTTCAGCTAAAACAAACTCATAAATTTCTTTATCTGGCTTTCTAAAATGAATTTCGTGTGATAAATAAAATTTTTCAAAACTATTTTTAAATTCATTGTAAAATTCATCTCCTAATGAGTTTTGTACTGACTTTATATGCAAATCATTAGTATTGCTTAATAAGAACAATCTATATTTTTTACTAGAAGCTAATTTCTTTAAAAAATCTAATCTTCGTTGAGGAAAATCTAACAATACAGCATTCCAAGCAGCTACTAATTTTTCCTTCGGAATTTGAAATTTATTGTAAAAAAAATGAATAAATTCATCAGTAGTCATCAATCCTTTTTCATATTGATGATAAATGCTCATCATTTCTTCTGTAATTTCTGTTACACCCAAAGTAGCCATAGCTTTATAAGTGCCTTGTTTATCTAAATTGATAAAGATATCACCAAAATCAAATATTATGTTTTTAATCATTTAAATATACTTTTAAAGTATCGTTTTTTATTTTTTCTTTAGATACTAATCTACCCTTTAATTGAGGGGCTTTAACTCCTTCTTTAATATTCACATCACTTTTAAAAAGTCGAGTTTCATCCCAAAGATTAGCATCAATAAAAGTTTGTAGGGTTTGTGTGCCTCCTTCAATAATTACTGATTGAATTTTATGTTTGTGTAAAACGCTACAAATTTCTTCTGCTACATGTTGCTGAAAATTTATTTCTTCAAAAAAGATTTGCGATTTTTCATTTTCATTTATAATATTAACATTTACCTTTTCAATATTATTCCCTGTTATAAAAATAGTTTTTACTTTATTATTATAAACGTTAGCATTAATTGGAATTCGTAAATTTTGATCTAAAACTATTCTTAGAGGGTTGTTTCCTGACCAAGTTCTTACATTTAAATTAGGATTATCAGCAATCACAGTATTTGTACCTACTAAAATAGCATGTTCTTGGACTCTCCATTTATGAACTAATTGTTGGGAATAGGTATTAGAAATCCAAACTGGAGATTGCTTTTCTTTTTTTATTGGAGCTACGAAACCATTTTGTGTTTCTGCCCATTTTAATATAATATAAGGTCTTTTTTTATTTTGAACAGTAATAAAACGTTTATGATGTGCTTTGCATTCATCCTCTAAAACACCAGAAATTACCTTGATTCCTGCTGCTTCTAATTTTTGAACTCCTTTGCCAGCCACTAAAGGATTATCATCCAAACAACCAATAACTACTTGTTTAAATTGATGTTTTACTATTAAATCTGCACAAGGAGGTGTTTTCCCAAAATGTGAACATGGCTCTAAAGTTACATAGATTGTAGACTCTTGTAAAAGAGATTTATTTTTTACATGGTTTATAGCATTTACTTCTGCATGATTACCACCATAATTTGATGTAAAACCTTCACTTATAATTTTATCTTGATGCACAATTACAGCACCAACACTTGGGTTTGGTCTTGTGGTACCAATTCCGTTTTTAGCAATTTGCAAACAGCGTTTTATGTAATCTTTGTGGTCGATATTTAAAAAATTAAATTCAGTTTAAAATTTTATTTTAACATCTTGAGTATTATCAATAAGATAAGTACTTGAATACCCAAAAACTTTATATTTTAAATCTCCCTTAAACTGTACTTTGATACTTTTATTTAAAAGGGAATTTAGTAAACCTCCTAAAATTCCGTTTTTGTTATTTTCAAAAACGCGTTTTGCTGGTATTGCTACTTTTAATGGTATTGTAAATTGATTTCTTGCTGGTACTTCAAACTCATCTGAAGAAACTTGGGCAACTTCACTATCATTAATAATTACCTTTATTTCATCCGTAGAAATTTTACCTCCAACATCATTTGGGTTTTGAAAAAAAGCATCGGCTTTTAGTATAATCGTATCTCTCTTATAGCTAATAAGTTTCAAATTATCAACTTTTATAAAAATTGGTTTCTCTTTAACAGAACAAGAAAAAAGGACTATAAAAACCAATACTAAATAGACTATATTTTTCATGAGTACTTATTAAAAAATAACTAAATTGCTTTTGCAAAAATACAGTATTAAATGACAAATATTGATTTTATTATTAGACCAATTCAGCAAAAAGATAATAAGCAACTTGCAACTGTTATTAGAGAAGTAATTCTAGAAATGGGAGCTCCGAAAGTAGGTACAGCTTACGAAGATGAAGCAACAGACAATATGTTTGAAACTTACCAAAAACCTAATGCTGCTTATTTTGTTTTAGAACTAAATAATAAAGTAATTGGTGGTGCAGGTATTGCTCAACTCAATAATTACGAAGGTAATGTTTGCGAGCTTCAAAAAATGTATTTTTTGCCAAGTGCTAGAGGAAAAGGTCTAGGAACAAAGATGATTTCTAAATGCCTAGAAAAAGCAAAAGAATTCGGATTTGAAAAATGTTATTTAGAAACCTTACCATATATGCAAAGTGCTGTAAAACTTTATAAAAAATATGGCTTTGAAAATTTAGATGAACCTATGGGCAATACATGTCATTACAATTGTAACGTTTGGATGATAAAGAAAATTTAAGCGAAATGATTTATTATATTCTAGGAATTTTACATCTTATTTTATTTTGTTGGGCATTTTACAATATATTATATTTTGGCGTAAAGCCTTCTAAATCTTTAAGTTGGATTTTGATTACATTCTTCTTTCCTTTTTTAGGCGCATTTTGTTTTATCATTTTTGGAATCAATAGAAGAAAAATTAAGTTTTTTGAACTTAAAGAAACCAAAAAAAGAAAAAATTATATCCAAAAATCTTTTAACTCTGACAAAAATTCTAACATAACTATTTTAGATAACATCAAACAAAAAAAAATTGCTCAATTAATTTATAATAATACAAATGTTATAGTTGAAGATAATAATGAAGTTATTCTTTTAAAAAACGGAGAAGAAACTTTTAATGCAATGTTTAAAGCAATAAAAAATGCTAAAAAATTTATTCATTTACAATATTTCATCATAGAAAATGGAGAAATATTATCAAAAATTATAAAACTTTTAGAAGAAAAAAGAAAAGAAAATGTAGAAGTAAGAATACTATACGATACTATTGGTAGCTTTAGTTTAAAAAAGAAAACAAAAAAGAAACTAAAAGAAATTGGAGCAGAAATTTACCCAGAAACTCCGTTTAAATTTGGTTCGTTTCTATTTTCTTTAAATTTTAGAAATCATAGAAAAATTGCAATTATTGATAATGAAATTGGTTTTACTGGTGGGGTTAATATTTCTGATGAATATATTACTAAAGATACAGATTTAGGCATTTGGCAAGACACCCATTTAGAGATAAAAGGGAGTACTGTAAACAGTATTCATAAATCGTTTTTAAAAGATTTTTACTATGCTACAGATCAAGATTTAAGTAAGAATGAAAAATATACTACAGTTACTAAAATAAAAGGAAACACAAAATTGCAAATAGTTTCTGGTGGCCCAGATTATGAGCAATCTGTGGTAATGCAACAATATTTGAGTTTTATAAATTTAGCTGAAAAAAATATCTGTGTTTTAAACCCGTATTTTATACCTACTTTCTCTATTTTAGAAGCTTTTAAAATTGCAAGTTTAAGTGGTGTAAATGTTACTCTTTTACTACCCAAAAAAAGTGATTCTAAAATAGCAATGTACAGTATGTATTCTTATTTTGAAAGTTTACTAAAAGCGAATGTAAACATCTATTTAAGAGATGATTTTTCTCACAGTAAAGTAATATTTATTGATGATGAAATTGCATCTGTAGGTTCTACAAATTTTGATTGTAGAAGTTTTGAACACAATTATGAAATAAATGCTATTATTTTTGATAAAAAAATAACTTCTGAAATTAGATCTGAATTTGATGAAAGAAAAGAACTAGCTACTAAAATTGATTTAGAGACTTTTAGAAATAGATCTATCAAACAAAAAACATTAGAACGTTTATGTCGTTTTTTTAGTCCTTTATTATAATTCTATGAAAATTATTGAATTCAAAAAATTCTTTATTGATGAACTAATTCATCTTTACCCCAAAACAGAAATCGATACTTTTTTCTTTTTATTGATGGATGATTATCTTAATTTTCAAAGAATTGATACTGTTTTAAATGCTAATTTAGAAATAAAAAAAGAGCAGTTAACAATATTAAACAAAGCTTTAAAAAGACTACAAAAAGAAGAACCAATACAATATATTTTGGGCAAAACTGAATTTTATGGTTTGCCTTTTTTAGTTGATAAAAACACTCTAATTCCTAGACCAGAAACCGAAGAATTAGTGGAATGGATTTTATCAGAAATCAAAAATAAAGACACGAATTTATCAATTTTAGATATTGGCACAGGCACAGGATGCATCCCTATTTCTTTAGCTAAACATTTACCAAACGCAACTATTTATACTATTGATGTTTCTAGTAAAGCTCTGAAAATAGCAAAACAAAATGCTAATTTAAACAACGTAAAAATTCATTTTATTGAGGCAAATATTCTACAAGTTAATAATTTAAATGAAGTACTAAATCAAAATTTTACTTTTGACATTATTGCATCTAACCCACCTTATGTAAGAGAACTAGAAAAGGTTGAAATAAAAAATAATGTTTTGCAAAATGAACCTCATTTAGCATTGTTTGTTCCAGATAAAAATCCGCTACTATTTTATAATAAGATAGCAGATATTGCTAAAAATCATCTAACTAAAAATGGAGTTTTGTTTTTTGAGATTAATCAATATTTAGGTAATGAAACCCGTCAACTTATAAGAAAAAAAAGATTTACAAATATTGAACTAAAAAAAGATTTGTTTGGTAATGACAGGATGATAAGAGCTAAAAATTAACTTTTTACAGATTTTGAAAGAATGTTGTTCAATTTGTCAATAAATTGTTTTGGCGTGAAAGGTTTTGGTATAACAGCATCAAAACCAATGCTAAAATAAGATTCAATATCTTCTTTGGTATTATTAGCTGTCATAGCAACAAAAGGAGTTCTAGAATTATTATTATCAAAAGTTTTCTTTTGTTTTATTAACTCTTCACCAGATAAATTTGGCATATTAATATCCAACAAAACTAGATCAAAGTTTTCTTTTTTCATAGCCAAAAGTGCTTCTACGCCATCTCTTGTAAAAAGATAATTTGCTTCTTCTTTTTTTAATATATGTTCAACAATTTTCAAGTTCAAAAAATTATCATCAGCTACTAAAATCTTTTTGCCCTTAATAAAATTACCTTCTAACTTTTCAATTTTTTCTTTTTTTCTGAATGTGTTTTGAGTATCAATTAAAAAAGGAATTTCAACTAAAAAGGTTGTGCCTTCGTTAACTTTGCTTTCAACAGAAACATTACCCTGCATAGCAGTTACCAAACGTTTTACAATAGATAGCCCTAAACCTGCACCTTTATGAATTCTACTATCACTTAACTTATTCTGCTGGTATTCTTCAAAAATTTTAGAGGCTTGTACTTTGGTCATTCCTCTTCCTGAATCAGATATTTTAAATAGAATTTCTACTTTATTTTTTTCCTTTTTAATAACGCTAATTTCAGTTTTTACAAAGCCTTTAGGCGTAAATTTTATTGAATTATTAATTAGGTTTGTTAAAACTTGATAGATTCTAACATCATCACCAAAAACAAATTCAGGAATATCTTTTGAAGTATTAAAGAAAAGTTCTATTTCTTTATTGGTGTGACTCGCATTATAATTATTACGAAGTTGTTCTATTATATTTTGAAGACTAATAGGTTCATTTGCAAGCTCTAATTTACCAGCTTCAACCCTCGATAAATCTAAAATATCATCTACAATAACTTTTAAATTTTTACCAGAAATAGTAAGATACTTAACATAATTGATTACTTTTTCTGATAAATTTTCTTTTTTAATTAAATCTGTATAATTTAAAATTACGTTTAGTGGATTTCTAACTTCATGACTCATCATGGCTAAAAAACGAGATTTTGATTCATTAGCTTTATCTGCAATTTCTCTTAATCTTTTTAGCTCTTTATTCTTTTCATCAATTTCTCTTTTTAGAAAAAATAAATCATTTCTACTTTGGTTTAACTGATCTACAAATTTGTAAACATTTGTTCTATTATGTATTAAAACAGATACAAAATCATTATCTTTAAACAACTCTATATCAACATTATATTCTTTATCACTAGAAATAATTAACATGCCTTCTATTAAAAAAGGTTCTTTAATTGGTAATGCTTCTAATGTACCTTCTAAAAAAGGGCATACAGTAAAAATTGAAGTGTTTATAACAAATTCTTTTTTTACAAATTTACCTGCTACTATTTCTTTGACATTACCACTATAATCTGTAGCAACTTCTATAAAAAAATGATTAATTTTTGATGATATCAAAGTACTATTTTAAAGTTTGTTTTGCTAATTGTGTAAATGCATCTTCTACATTTTCATCTTCTTTTGCACTTGTAATTAAATCGATTTGTAAAGGAATTTTATTTTTCACTTCATCAATCTCTTGAGCTGTTAATAAATCTTTCTTATTGCCAACAAGAACCATTTTTTGCAAACCAGATAAATCTTTTATTACTTGTAATTGATTTTGTAAATTTAAGTAGGTCTCTTCTCTACTTAAATCAAACACATACATAGCTGCACTTGCTCCTAAAAAGTATGCTTTTGGCACCTTTTCATCATCTTTAGTACCTGCTACATCCCAGATTAATAGTTTTATTTTCTCATCATTGCAAGAAACAACTTTAGTACTTACTCTAACTCCTATTGTGCTAATGTAATCTTCAGAAAATTCATTCAATACAAATCTTCTTATGAGTGATGTTTTACCAACACCAAAATTACCTACAAGTAATACTTTTTTTGCTATCATTATTTTATGATAAAGTAACTTTTATTTGTCAAAATTTATTATCAAGTTTTCTATTATTAAAGTATTTAGTTTAGCTTCATCTTTAAGAAAACTTCTATCTCGTAAAATTATTTCTGCTAAATTATTTATCTTATCGTATAATATATCTTTAAAATCTTGTTTAATTATACCAGATGTTGCAGTTGCTATATAGATTGATTTGAAGTTTTGGATAGACAATTGAAAGGTTTCAAATTTAATATCTTCTAAATCTTGACCTTCTTTAGAAAAAGCGTCTTCAACAAAAGATTTAATTGCAGTTAACATACCAGAAATCATATCTTTATCTGCAATAGTACCTCTAGAAAAATTACCAACTAATAAACCAGAATCTTTTTCAATAACAAAAACTTCTTCTATAACAGCTTCAAAAACTTCTTGTAAAACATCTTCTGCATCTGTAGTTTTGCCTTTAAATAATCGTTGAATAATGTGTTTTATAGAAAATTTATTGTTGATGGTTTCATTAATAGAATCTGAAAGCTTTGTAATTTCTGAAACAATAAATTTTTTAACAAGTTTACCCATAATTGGGTAAAGTGCCTCTACTACATCATCTTGAGATTCTTTTATTTGAACTTTTATAGCTTCTGTAATATTTTCTCCAAAATATTTAGGAAAGTTATCTTTTAAATCTTCTACCTTTTCATCAATAAAAGGGCTTACTTTTTGTTTTAACTTTTCTTGCTCTAAAATTTCTGATTTTAAAGCATCAAAATCTTTTCTGTCATCAAATAAAAGAAGTTCTTTGAGTTGCTCAAAACGATTGTCATTTACATTATCTACAGTCGTTTTTTTCATCTACTCTTGTAACATCAATGCAATTTTCTCTAAAGCTTTACCTAGTTTTCTTCTATCTGCTTTTTCTGCATCTAAATCTGCTATTTTCTTTTCAAAATCATCACTTAAATCTTGGATTTTATGTTCCATTAGGCTTTCTAAATCAGAAAGCTTATTTTCTAAATGAGTAACAGATTCGGATAAACTTTTTTTACTTTCTTCTTGTAGAGCTTTAATTTTATCATAAACATCTGCAAACTCGGAATCGTATTGCTGAATATTTTCTCCAAAAATAAGATCTCTTACTGCAGCTATTCTACTATCAACATGATTGTTAGTATTTGCTTGATTTTTTGGTTCTTGATTTTTTGCCATGGATTTTTTTTGGGGTTAGATTTATGAAACTTCTTTTAAATTCTTAATAATCTAAAGTCTTATAAACAATAGCTATCTAGACAAATATACATTAAAAAACAATTTATTAAAATCTATACTGAAATTTTTAAGCCATCATAAGCTAAAAAAACATTCTCTGGTAGTGTTTTAGAAACTTCTTGATGAAAACCCAACTTATGACTTATATGCGTAAAATAGGTTCTTTTAGGTTGAAGCTCTTCTACAAATTCTAGAGCTTCTTGCAAATTAAAATGCGTTGGGTGTTTATCTATTCTTAAAGCATTTACAACTAAAACATCTAAACCTTTCAGCTTCTCTTTTTCACTTTTAGCAATAGCTTTCATATCTGTCAGATACGCAAAATCTTGAATTCTATATGCTGTAACTGGCAATTTACCATGCATTACTTCTATTGGTATAACTTTTATATTATTAATAGAAAATGGTATTTTATCAATTAAAAATGGGGTTACACTTGGTGCTCCTGGATATCTGTTTTCTTTACTAAAAATATATTGAAAACGTTGCTCTAAACTTATTAACGTTCTCTTATTCAAATAAATAGGCATTTCTCCTATCTTATAACAAAAAGGCCGTAAATCATCTAAACCAGCAGTATGATCTGCATGTTCGTGTGTAAACAATACCCCATTAATAAGTTGCACTTTTTCACGCAACATTTGTTGTCTAAAATCCGGACCACAATCAATTACATAAGATACTTCATCCCAAGAAATTAAAATTGAAGAGCGTAATCGTTTGTCTTTTTCATCTTTTGATAAACAAACAAGATCATTACTTGCAATCATAGGTATTCCTTGAGAAGTACCTGTACCCAAAAAAGTAATTGTTAACAGTTTTTTATCATTTTTCATTTTAACAAAAGTAAGATAAAAATTGACTGATAGCACTCTTATTTAGTACATTTGTTAGACTATAAAAACCATAATATGGCAATATCTTTAAAAGGTGATAAAGAAATAAGTAGCGTTCCAAATACAAAAAGCAAAGCTTTGCGTATCAATTTAAATTCTGACATTTACGGAACTTTTGCAGAAATTGGTGCAGGGCAAGAAACCGCACGTAACTTTTTCAGATCTGGAGGCGCTTCTGGTACAATAGCAAAAGCTATGAGTGCTTACGATAAAGATTTTTCTGATGCTATTTATGGAATAGAAAAAGACAGGCGCTATGTAACCGAATCTCGTTTAAAGAAAATGTTGCGTCATGAAATTGACTTGATAGAAGATAGGTTAAGTAGAGAAAAACATCCAGACAAGTTATTTTTTAGTTATGCAAATACAGTAACTACTATCGATTTTGCTCGAAAGTTTAAAGGTCATGGCTGGGTAGGTATTCGTTTTCAGTTAGATCCTCTAGAAGATTATAATGAAATTGTATTACACCTTCGTTTTAAAGAAACAGATGCTCGTTTACAACAAGAAACTTTAGGTATTTTAGGTGTAAATTTAATTTATGGTGCTTTTTATTTGAATGATAATCCAAAAGAATTGGTAAAATCTTTTTATCACAATTTAGGAAATCATCAGATTGAAATTGATATGATTAATTTTTCTGGCCCACGTTTTATGTATGTAGATAATAGATTAATGAGTCTACAATTACTTAAAAACGGAATGACAAATGCAGTAATGTTCGGTCCTGATGGAAATAATTTATTGCCTGCACAAGTACTTTATAAGAAAAACATATTGGCATTAAGAGGTAGTTTTAGACCTGTTACTAAAGTAAACATGGATATGTTTGAGCAGTCTAAAAAAATGTTTTTAGAAGAAAATAAAGTTAAAGAAGAAAAAACACAAGTTATTTTCGAAATTACGTTAAGTAATTTATCAGCCGAAGGTAAAATTAACGAAAGAGACTTTTTAGATAGAGCAGAATTATTGTGTTCTTTGGGGCAAAATGTAATGATTACCAGTTTTCAACAATACTTTAAATTGGTGGAATACTTTAGCGAATTTACTAAAGAGAGAATGGCTCTTGCTATGGGAGTTTACAACCTAATCCAAATTTTTGACGAAAAATACTACAGAGACGTAAGTGGTGGAATTTTAGAGGCTTTTGGTAAGCTATTTTATAGAGATTTAAAAGTTTATATGTACCCTTATCATGACCAAGAATCTGATGAATATATCAATAGTTCTAACTTAAAAGTTCATCCAAGAATGAAAGAGCTATACAAATTCTTTAAAAACAATGGTAGGCTTTTAGATATTAAAGATTTTGATAAAGATATTCTCGATATTTTCTCTAGAACAGTTCTAAAAATGATTAGAAATGGTGAAGATGGTTGGGAAGAAATGTTACCAGAAGGTATTGCAGAAACTATAAAACAAAAAAGACTTTTTGGCTATTCTAGAAGCAGAAATCGAAGATAAATACACTTTTTTTTATTTTAATTAAACCTTTTTAGTATTTTTCTGTCTTACAGAAAACATGGTTTTTTTTGATAATAAAAGATACTTTAGTTGCAGAGCTTAAAAACAGCTCAACCAAAGAAAAAGCGTTCCGAAAATTGATTACTCAATACAAAGAACGCTTGTATTGGCACATACGTAAAATTGTAATATCTCATGATGATGCTGATGATGTTTTACAAAATACATTTATCAAAATATTTAAAAGTATAGATAAGTTTAATGAAAAAAGTAAGCTCTATTCTTGGATGTATAGAATTGCTACAAACGAGTCAATCACTTTTATAAACAAAAGAGCAAAACAAAGAAATGTAGATATTTCTGATTATCAAGAAACATTAGCAAATACATTAGAAAGTGACATATATTTTTCTGGTGATGAAATTCAAATTATTTTACAAAAAGCTATTGCTACTTTACCTCAAAAACAACAACTTGTTTTTAATATGAAGTATTTTGAAGAATTAAAATATGATGAGATTTCAGAAATTTTAGAAACTTCTGTTGGTGGGTTAAAGGCATCTTATTTTCATGCTGTAAGAAAAATTGAAAAGTACATTAAAACACAAACCAATTAAACCTTTTTAAAAGTTAAAGGTCTAAATAACAATGGAAAGAGAATTAAAAAATAGTGCAAATTACATTCAAGAAAAAGCAGGTAAGAAAACTGGTTTTAATACGCCTTCAGATTATTTTGATGCTATAGAACAAAGTGTTTCTTCTAAACTGTCTGAAGAACAATTTAATAAAGAAAAAGCCTTTGAGGTACCTAACAACTATTTTAATAATTTAGAAAGTACAATTTTAAGTAAAGTAGCTATTAAAAAAGAACCTAAAGTAGTTTCTTTTAAAGAAAGAATATTAAAAATAATACCTTACGCAGCTGCTGCATGTATTGTTCTATTTATTGGGTCGAATATGCTTACATTTAATAAAAATACAGACATTCTAATTTCTGATAATGAAATTGAGTTTTGGCTAGAAACTAGCACCATACATTCTGATGATATTGCATCAGTTTTTGAAGAAGATATTTTAGAAGAAAACGATTTTTCTTTAACTACAATAAAAGACGAAACTATTGAAGATTATATAAATACTATTGATAACTCTTCAATATTAAATGAAATAAATTAAAAAATATAAATGATGAAAAAAATAATTTTATTATTTCTAATTACTTTTTTATCTACAATTAGTGTATCTGCACAGATGAAAAAAGGCAGTAGAAAAAAAATTAAAGCTCTAAAAATTGCATACTTAACAGAGCAATTAAACTTAACTAGTGATGAGGCTGAAAAATTTTGGCCTATCTATAATGATTATGACTTAAAGCAACATAAACTTCGCTCTAAAACTAGAACTGCAATGAAAAACGCTATTAGAAAGAAAGGAGAAATTGATGCTATTTCTGAAGTGGATGCAAAAGAATTAATATCATCTAAACTAGATACTGACAAAAAAATTTATGAACTTCAAAAAAGTTTTATTAATAAATTAGAGAAATTTTTATCTTATAAAAAAATAATTAAGCTACAGGTTGCAGAAATTGAGTTTACAAGAAAATTAATGCGAAAATATAAGCGAAAAAGAAAAAATGATGATGAATAAAAAAGGGAGCTATATAGCTCCCTTTTTTATTTGCTTATTAAATTCATACAAGTATATAATTCTGGTTTGTTGGCAGTAAATTGTTTGAGCCATATTGTTAACTCATCAATTTCATAAGGTAACAATCTACTTAATGCTTTTTCAAGTTCTTTACAAAACAACTCTGAATTAAAACTTACTTTCTTTAAAATCGTTTTTGTGTATTCAAACATTGCTCTAGCCATTTTTATCTAATTTAATATAAAGTTAAACGTAAAATTTCACTCTTTATTACTTCTCAAATTTAATAAAAAAACCAACATCAAAAAATGATGTTGGTCATAAAATTTTGTTTAAAAAATGTTAATTAAATAGCATTTGCTTTATCAACTAATTCTTTTGCTTTCTCTTCTAAATCTTTATGAATTGCTTTATAGTGTGCTTTTTTATTTTCTACATTATTTGCATTTACTCTAGCTATTAAATTATCAAAAGCTTCAATTGCTTCGTCTACGATTGGGTCTGCTTTTTTAGCTTCATTTTTAAGTGTAGCTACATCTAATGTATAGGTAATAACATCACCCAAAACATAATTAATATCTTTTTTTAAGTTTTTTATACTTGCCATATTCTCTTATTTTATTGCTAATGCAAAGTTAGCTTATTTATTTAAAAAAACTTTAAAACATCTTTTATATTTGATAGTGTTTTATAATTTGTTGTAGAGGTTTCTTGCACTGTAACTTCTTCGTGTATCCAAGTAGTATGAAAAGGGATGTGTATAGCAGACGCCCCAATTTCTACCAATGGTAAAACATCAGATTTTAGAGAATTACCAATCATTAATAATTCTGAAGGTTTAATATCTAAATGCTTAATTAATTTTTTATAATCTTTTGTTTTCTTATCGCTCATCACTTCTATGTGATGAAAATAGTTCAGCAAATTCGATTTCTCTAACTTACGTTCTTGATCTAATAAATCACCTTTTGTGGCTACAATCAATTTGTATTTTTGTTGTAAGTTTTGTAATACATCTTCAATACCATCTATCAATTCTATTGGTTTTTCTAACATTTCTTTACCAATATTTATAATAGATTCGATGGTTTTTGAAGATATTTGATAATTAGAGATTTCTAATGCACATTCTATCATTGATAAAATAAAACCTTTGATGCCATAACCATAAAAATAAAGATTATCTATCTCTTTTTTAAACAGCTCTTGGTCTATTTTATTTTCTGTTTCATATTTAGATAATAGCTTTGCAAATTGATGTTCTGCTTCTCTAAAATAAGTTTCATTAACCCACAAAGTATCATCAGCATCAAAGGCAATTACTTTAATATTCTCATACATTTTTTAAACGGAGTTTGGCTTTTTCTAAATCTTCTGGAGTGTCGATTCCTATAGGTATATTATTGGTTTCTAACATCTTTATCTTCTTACCAATTTCTTGATATCGAATAGCTTCTATTTTTTCTGAAGCTTCTAAAGGTGTCATTGGTGTTTTGTAAAAATCGAGTAAAGCTTGTTTTCTAAAAGCATAAACACCTATATGTTTGTAATATTTTACAATAATTTTTTTATCTCTATGAAATGGGATAACACTTCTAGAAAAATAAATTGCTAAATTATTTATATCAGTAATTACCTTAACGTTATTTGGATTTTCGATGTCTTCTTGATTAGTAATTTCTACTTTTAATGATGCTAAATCTATTTCTTTTTTAGCATCAGTCTTAAACACTTTTATTAATTTTGATAGGGATTTTTCATCTATAAAAGGCTCATCTCCTTGTACATTTACAACAATATCTGTCTCAATATTTTCAACTGCTTCAGCAATTCTATCAGAACCACATTCATGTTCTTTTCTACTCATAATCACCTTACCTCCAAAATTTTGAACACTATCAAAAATAATAGTAGAGTCTGTAACTACATACACTTCATCAAATAATTTAGTATGTAAAGCCGCTTCATAAGTTCTCAAAATTACTGGTTTCCCTCCTAAATCTTTCATCAGTTTACCTGGAAAACGAGCTGCTTCAAAACGTGCAGGAATCATGGCAATTATTCTCATAAATATCTATTATTGATGCATCAAAGATAATATTTAAATGGATAGTGTTAATTTTTGTTTAATTATAAACCTAATTTTGAATGAACTTAAAAAATAAAATTATGAGAAGTATATTATGGTTGATTGCAGTAATTTGTATAATTGTATGGTTGTTAGGTTTTTTTGGTCTTGCACAAGGAATGCCTACAGGAAACTTAATCCACATTTTGCTAGTGGTAGCAATAATTAGTGTTTTATATAATTTAATTACAGGTAGGCGACCTATGAGATAAAATATTAAGAATATTTAAAAATTAGAAAAGTCTAAAAGTCTAAAAGTCAAGTTTAGGCTTTTTTTTATGGTATTTTTTAAATTTCATGGTAATGATTGTAAAATTATACTGTAACATCTAGCATTTTCTGTACACTAATATTATATTCACATAAAATAAATAGAACAACTTGATATGGGTATATTTTGGGATTTGATGCAACAATCAGCAATTGAGAAACAGTCTAAAAAAGCTGATAATTTAGAAGACAGAGTTTCTTTTCTAGAAAAAGAGCTAAAAGAAACAAAAACATTATTAAGAAAAACACTACTAGAACTAGAAAAACATCTAAATAAAGATATTGATGGTGATGGAATAAGTGGTTAAATATAAAATTTTAGTATTCTTCAAAAAAATGATTAATATTTTTAAAAAAACCAGAAAAGAGTTTATGGTAAAAAATAAATCTTCTAAATATCTTAAATATGCAATTGGAGAAATTGTACTTGTTATGATAGGTATTTTGTTAGCTATGCAAATTAATAATTGGAATGAAAATAGAAAGCAAAAAAATGAATTTAGCACCATTTTAAAAACTATAAAAGAAGATCTTAAAAGAGATACATTAATAGCTGGCATTTTAATTAAATATTATAAAAAAATTGAAGAAAACAGTTTAAAAATTATCAATAAAAAAATTAGTAGAGAGAATTACAAAGAACATCCAGAAACAAAAAGTTTAGTAAGCAGGTATAGGTCATTTACAATTCAGAAAAAAGGATATGAAATGGTTAAAAACTTCAACTCAAAAAACGAAATACAAAACGATTCTATTTTTACAACAATTTCTCAATTTTACACTGCCTTTATTCCTATTATTGAAGATAGTAATGGTTTTGTTAAAAAAGAAGTTTTGTCTAACATAGAAGTTTATAAAAAATATGACTGGTATGTAGATTGGACTCAAGGTAAGCTTACTCCAAATATGATTATTTATTTTACAGAAAGCGAAGAGTATAGAAAACAAGTAGCTTCACATAACTTATTAGCTGGTAAAAATCATTTACTTTTTATTACTGCTTATAAAAAAAGTGCTATTAAGGTTATTCAACTAATAGATAAACAAGTACAATAAAAATGGACGGTTTCAATATAATCATGATTATTGCAATTATACTTTTTGCTAGATTAGGTATTCGTTTATTTATACTCTATAAGAAAAGTAAAAAAGAAAAACCTTAAAAGCAAATTAGTTAATGGCATAAATTTTGACAATAATTAAAAAATTGAAGCAAATTAAAATGTAGATTTTTAAATCTAATATTTAGTATATTTGTTTTGCAATCTATTTGTCTGTGATTAAAAATATTTCTTTCGTATTAAGCTTACTTTTTTTTACAAATGTATATAGTAATCAAAGAGCCTTATTTGTTGATGGCTTCAACAATATATTGGGTAGCCCTAGTAAAGAAAATAAACTATTAGGTTTTGCTAAAAAAAATAATTTCAACACACTTATTCTTTATGAGTTAAATAAAATAGATAAAAGATTTCCGTTAACGGATACTAGAAAAAATAGTGTTCTAGCAGATTTTATAGCAAAAGCAAAATTAAAATATGGTATTCGAAAAGTAGGGGCTTCTGGTGAAAGTGCCACTTTTTTTATAGATATAGTTCAGGTCTATAATAATTCAAGACCAAAACCTGAAGAAAAGTTTGATATTTATAATTTAGAATTCGAATACTGGTCTAAAAAGGCTTCTAGCAACAAAGGTTACTACTGTGAAGGCTATTTAAGAGATAATAACCAACCATGTAATAGACAAGGTTCTTTCAACTATTTTTTAGAAAGCTTAAAAAAACTAAAAAAACTAGCCAAAGAAAGTAAACACAATATATTAATTGAAGCTTATGTTGGTTATTATACACAAAAGGAAATCTCTAAAATCAGTAAATATTGCGATCGCTTACTAATTCATACTAATGGAAAATCTCCAAAAATATGTTTTGACTCAACACTAAAAAATTTAGAGTATTTATCTAAAATAAATAGTAATATAAAAGTATCAATTTTCTTTTCAGCTAGAATGAATGGAATGGGTTATTGGCTTAAATTTGATAGCTTAGATAGAGGAGAAAGTTTATTTAAGAACCAAAAAAACAAAAAAAATAATACGTTAAATGGTATTAACGGTATTGATGGATTTGCTTACCACACCTACTCTTACCTAGAAAAATCTATAAGCTATAACTCTTACAGAAAAAACTAATTTTAGTAAAAAACTAAAAAAGTTTTGGTAAATTTCTTTTTTTTTATAATTTAGCACTTTATTATAACCCCTAACCCCCATCATTATGAAGTGGAAGACCCCTATGTTCCTAATCATATTTCTTTGCCTAAACTTTTACAGTTTTGGTTCTAATCGAATTCTTTATGTAGATCAATTTTATCATATACTTGGTAATGAAAACAAAGAAGATAATCTTTTGCGTTTTACCAAAGAAAATGGTTTTGATAAAATTATTCTTTACGATTTACATAAAATCAATAGAGATTATCCGCTTGCAGATGCCAGTAAAAATGAAATTTTAGCTCGATTTATTTTTAAAGCTAAAATTAATTTTGGTATTAAAGAAGTTGGAGGCTCTGGAGAGAGTGGTGAATTTTTTGTTAAGGCTATTCATGCCTATAACAAAACTAGAGTTAATCCTAAAGAAAAGTTTGATGCTTACAATTTAGAATATGAATTCTGGAAAGAAGATGCTTCAAAAGATGGGGGATATTATTGTAACAATTACATGAAGAAAAATGGAAAATCATGTAATAGAACGAACTCTTTTAATTTCTTTTTGAAATCTTTAAAAACAATGAAGAGTTTAGCTGATAATAGTACTCATACTATTAAAGTTGAAGCTTATGTTGGTAAATACTCTAGAAGAGAAATCCAAAAAATATCTAAATATGTAGATAGACTTTTAATACATGTATATGTAAGAAATCCAAAAAGTGGTTACAGTTATGCAAACCAAAGGCTTGAGTATTTATCTGAAGTAGAAAATATGCCTAAAGTTTCAATAATATATTCTTCAGAAACCTTATTCATGGGAGGCTGGTTAAAGTTTAACTCATTAAAAAAAGGAGAAAAAATATTTATTGATAGTATGCACAAAAGAAATAAAGATTTGTTGAAAAAAATAAATTTTACAAATTTCACGTACTATAATTACAACAAGCTATCTAAATCTGTAAAATATTATAAACACTTAACAAAACTAGCTTATAATAATGATAAAGAAAGTTCAGATAATACATTGTTAGCTGCCAAATAAAATTAAAAATCGAAGTAAGCAAACCATATTTTATTCACCTGAATAGCTAACAAAATTTCTTGGAGTTTCGTACAAAGTGATTTTTAAATCTAAAGTTTCAGGCAAGTGTTTTCTTAATTTATCAAAGGTAACAACACAAATATTTTCTGCTGTTGGATTCAAATTTTTAAATTCTGGTACCTCGATATTTAAGTTTTTATGATCAAAACACTCTTCTATTTCTGACTTAATCAAATTTCTTAATATACCTAAATCATAAACATAGCCAGTTTCCTTATTAATTTCTCCTGTTAGTGAGACAATTAATTCATAATTGTGTCCATGATAATATTCGTTACTACATTTATTGAAAACTTCAAAGTTTTTTTCGTTACTCCAATCTTTTCTATATAATCTATGTGCAGCATTAAAATGAGCTTTTCTATGAACTGTTACTTTAGGCATCTGTTAGTTTTTGATAAGATTCTTTAAAAATAATTTTAAACCATTCTGTGTAATTATCTGGGTTTTGCTGAATATCATTCTTCACATCCTCAAGCATCATCCATTTATAACTCTCAACTTCTTCTTTATTTATATTTGGTTCATTATCAAAACGACCAATAAGTACATGATCTAGTTCATGTTCAGTCAAGCCATTATCAAAAGGAGCTTTGTAGATAAAAGAAAATACCTCTTTCAAATCTGTAGTAAAACCCATCTCTTCTTGTAACCTTCTTCTGCCTGCTTCTACATTGCTCTCTCCTTCTCTTTGATGAGAACAACAAGTATTTGTCCATAATAAAGGAGAATGATATTTAGATGCTGCTCTTTGTTGCAACATCAATTTTCCTTTTTTATTGAAAATAAATACTGAAAAAGCTCTATGCAAAACAGCTTTTTCATGAGCCTCCATTTTGGGCATTAAACCAATCTCGTTATCTTTTTCATCAACCAAAACTACCAATTCTTCCATAATTGCAAAGATAAGACATGGAAACAATTTTTAAACCCAAACTTTGTCAAAAAAAATATAAATTGTTTTTTGTTGTTAAAAACCGCTCCCTGGAACTTCTGGACTTGAGGCTTGTGCTCTTTGAGGATTTAATAATATATAAGTGCTTAATGCAGTTAACGAAGCATATTTTCCATAATCTTTAATCTTTTTTAGAGCCTCTTTACGAGTAATTTCATCGTTATTTTTTGTGTTTTTCATAATTTTATTTTGAAATTATCGTTTAGTTTTATTCTAAAATTATCTTTTTATGTAAGTTCCCTTTTTCTGTAACTAGCGTTATTAAATACACTCCTGTTGATAATTTTGGTAAAGAAACATCTTTGGCATCATTGTTTGAAAATGAAGCTTTTACTATTTTCTTGCCTATCAAATTGTACATTGTAAACTCTGCTTTTGCATATTGTAATCCTTCAATTCTAATGGTATTATTCTTTATCATATACATACTAATATTTGTTAAAAGATTATCTTTAACTGATAATTTTTTTGATGAAATATGTAAATAAAACCTACCTACATCTTTTAAATTAGTACTGCTAGTAATTTTATAATTTGAGTTTTCGTTCTCAAATTTTGTAAATATATTTAATAACCTATCTTCCAAATAAATATTAAGATTTGTAGGAAAATTATTAGCTTCAACTGTAAACTCAATTTCTTTATTTGCTCCAGATGTTACTCCAATTGGAATAATAATTTGCTCTAAATTATCTTTTGGTAACGCTTGTATTGCAAACTTTGTAGCAGTATCATTAGAAACTAAATTTGTGAAAATTTCAAATTCAGGATTTATTCCTGAAAAAGTACCAACATCAGAACCAATATCTAGACCAATAGTTTTATTAGCTATATATCTTATTTTTGTGGATGAAGTATTTTTATTTTCTTTGACTTTTAAAATAATTTCAGGAAAAGTTGTGTTATTCTTCAGAAATGTATTTCCAGTTTGATGTGTCTGCATATTTTCTGTAAAGTTTACAAAAGTGCCTCCATTATCTGGAGCGTGAACAAAAAATGCTTGCCCAGGCGCAATATAAAAAGCAGCATCATCTATAGATTTTACTTCATAAGGAGGTGTTCCATTCCAAAAATACAAACCAGCTCTTACTGGGTCTAAATTACCTGCATCAATATTTGTCTTTAAAAAATTGTGAGTTGCATTAGCTAAATTATTTCCATATAAGGTGGCTGTATATGGGTTTCCTACCAAATTCCATCTATTTCCAGCAGGATCATCACCCCCATCAGTTATAGGTATATTTTTATCTGTTGTATTTAAACTTCCTGAAAAATTAACTGTTCCAGCAGCAATACTTTTTTTAATAGAATATCCTTTTGCATCTTGAAAATTTCCTGCGGATGTAATGCTGTTTCCTCCAGAAGCTGTTGTGTAATAATTCCATCTTGATGCAGAAACTACAGTATTTACATAAGGAGCAATTGCATAGTTATTTCCATTAGTTGCTACATTTCCAGATAATGCATTGATGTTTAGACCATTTACTGGAGAAGTAATTAAGTGCCAATTTGTAGTTAAATATCTTAAATAATTCACATTTTGAGAACCAGAATAACTTCCATTTACGATTAGAGAACCATTAGAATTCGCATCAGACAAGATATTGAAAGTCCCATTTTGCGTAATATCTCCATTTATAGTTAATCCATTTCCTGATAAGATATTTATTGTGCCTCCTACATTTATATTTAAAGAAGCTACAGTAGTATTAATTATATTATAAAAAACTGTTTTTCCTGTTTCAATAACAACATTATCTGTACTTATTGGCAATGCTGCTAAAGACCAATTGCCAGTGTCTGACCAATTACCAGATGAAGGTAAAAATGAATTTGTATTTCCTGCTAAAGTGCTAAATGTTTGTACAGCTCCATAACTTGTTCCTTCTGCATTAATTGCATATGCTTTAAAAGAATAATTAGTGCTTAACAAAAAGTTATTTATCGACTTTGAAAAAACACCAGTTCCTGTTCCATTAATATCTTTTGTAACTCCTGTGCCGTTTATTAGTGGATTTGAATTTGTGCTAGAAATGGAGTAGACAATTCCCCTTTCTGTTACAGAAGAACCTCCATCTACAGTTACATTTCCTGCCAAAGTAACAGATGTTCCTGAAATAGAACTTGCTGCAGTTGTAACCACTGTAGGTGGAACATTTGACGTAGTAAAACTTAAAGTTGCTCCATAACTTGTTCCTACTGAATTTGTTGCATAAGCTTTGTAAGCATAAGTAGTGCTTGGTGCTAATCCTGTAATATTTTCAGAGAAAACACCTGTTCCTGTTCCATTTTGTTCTTGTTGTACTCCAGTTCCACCAATTTCAGGATTAGAGTTTGTACTAGAAACTGCATATACAACTCCTCTATTAGAAACAGTAGCTCCTCCATCAGCAGTTACATTTCCCCCAAAAGTAGCTGCTGAAGCTGATATATTTATAGCGTTTGAAGAAGTTACTGTTGGTACAACAGTACTAACAACTGTTACCCAATTGATATTATCTATTCCTAAATTTCCTAAATCAGAAGCTGAAATTACAATTTTATCAACTTCATTAAAATTTGAATTTGATGTAAAAATTGAGTTTGTACCTGAAACTGTATGAGATTGTGTTCCTGTAGACATATTGTTTTTAAAACCTTCTATAGTTAAACTGTAACTAAAAGCAAAACAACTAAAAACATTATCAAAACGTATAGTTCCTAAATTAAATTTATTACCATTTACTGTTTCAATTGTCCAAGTTGTAGAAGAAGTATTACCAGCATAAATATGGCTCATTCCATTAGTTCCACAACTTGGTTCTGCAGTTCTATAAATATGATTTGTTGCTGCACCTCCTGAAATTGTGAATCGAAACGTTTCTCCATTATTTGTTATCAAATAAGGGTTTGCTAATATTTGTCCTGCTGTATGACTTTGATCATCAAAAGTTATGGTTTGCGAATAGATTGTATTTACAAATAACGCTATTGCTAAAAGAAGTAAATTGTTTTTCATATTATTTCTGATTTTGTAAGTTTTTCAAAAAGTGATGATTACATTATTTAATGAACTTTTTAGTCAATTGCCCTTTATCAAAAGCGATATTTAAGATGTAAATTCCTTTAGAGAATCTATTTATGTTGATATTACTCTCTTTTCCAGATTTTATCTTGGAACCATTAATATTGTAGAGACTATAGCTTTTAAATAATAAATTATTTGAAGTCGTAATTTCTATTTGATCATCAGACGTTATCAATTTCACATTATTTTTAATATCAAAAGTTGATGTACTTAAAGACGCGTCTTCTGTAACCGAATTAAAACCAGTCCATTCTGCATTTGTTCCTGTTACATAGCTTGCCATAGATCCAGCAGGAATTGTTAAATCAATACCACTTCTGTCTCCTGCAAAAGTATCCCAAGTAGCATCTGTATTGATATTTGGAGCTGTAGAACGCATTGCTGTAATATTGGTTAATGAGTTATCTAAAAAGCAAGCATTACCAAACAAACTAACACTACTTGGTATTGTTAATGTTGTTAATTGGTTATCTCTAAAAGCCTCTTGGTTAATTGTATGAAGACCGTTTTCTATGGTTAAACTTGATAGCAAATTTTCTTTAAATGCTCTTTGATTAATAACACCAACGTTACTTGGAATTGTAAGTGATGTTAGCTTATTATTTAAAAATGCATTTTTTTGTATTATGGTTACATTACTAGGAATCGTTAAAGACGCTAACAAGTTATTTTGAAAAACATAAGGCTTTATTTCTGTTAAAGCATTAGATAGTGTTACTGACGTAAGTTGATTATCTTCAAAAGCATTTTCATCAATATCTGTAACCGAATTTGGAATTACAATATTCGCCAAACTATTGTTCTTAAAAGCACTTTTACCTATGCTTGTAACAGAATTTGGAATATTAAAATTAGTAATGTTATTGGTTCTGAAGGCATTATCACCAATTGTTAGGATACTATTAGGAATAGTAATTCCTGTTAAATTATTATTATAAAAAGCCCAATCGTCAATAGCATTTACGGTAAATGATGTAGAGGCGTGAGTTACTGTATTTATTATTACAACATTGGAACCACCTGTACTATCATAATCGATAGTTTTTACTTCGTAAGGCATTGGGGAAGTTACTTGATACGTTATGTAATTATTGATAAAAAATTCTGAAACCGATTTAAAACCCGTCCACAAAGCACCTGTATTATTTACATAAGCGTCTTCTGTACCAAAAGGAAATAATAAATCAATGTTACTTCGATTTCCTCCAATATCAAAAGTATCATCAGGACCAGTTAAAGTAGTTATTGTTGGTGGATTTGTAGGATGAGCAATTATCTTTTCTAATGGGTTTACCCTAAAAGCACCTTTACCAATTGTAGTAACATCTTCTGGAATAGTAATTAGCTCTAAATCATTTCCTTGAAAAGCATAATCTCCAATAATTTTTAAACTACTTGGTAAAATAATACTTGTAAGATTATTAGATTGAAAAGATTGCTTACCAATCTCCACAATAGTATCTGGAAAAGTAACACTTGATATTTGAACTCCTGTTACTGAATTTCCTGAAAAGGCTCCAAAACCTATAGTTGTAACCTTATATACAATGCTATTGTGAGTTACTGTTTCAGGTATATTTACAGCTGTGCCACCTGCATTATTGTAATCTGTAATGTCTACTGTTTTCTTTTGTATAGAGGTAACATTATAAGTAATAAAATTACTTGTAAATGTTTGAGATTGCCCCACATAGAAAATAAGTAAGGCTACTAAAGTAAGTACTGTTTTTTTCATTTTTTTAAATTTTGATTTTTAATATCTAACTAAAGTATTTTAGTGATAGAAATAATCATCTTAAAAAAAGTTGTTTGTGATAAAAACAAGGATAAAAGTGATGAAAATTGTATCATTTATTTTTTGATTTAAAATGAAGATATAAATCAAGAAACAAAAATTAAAACCCTTGAATCATTTGTTTTTATTGGTATTGTGACAAAAACCTATTAAATAGTGACAAACACAAAAAGCTATATATAAGAGGTTTTTGAAATAGTACTACCTTTGTTGAAAACATTTTTATTGAGGTTACAGTATCATATTTTTATCTTCTTTTTTTGCGTGCAAACAAGCCATGCTCAAACACATATTTACCAACATTTTGGTGTAGATGAAGGGTTGCCAAGCTCTGAAGTATATGATATTTATCAAGATAAATTAGGATATATTTGGTTTGCCACAGACAAAGGGTTATCTCGTTATAATGGTTATGAATTTGAAAATTTTACCACAGAAGATGGTTTACCAGGAAATACATTTTTTGATTTTTATCCTCAAAAAAATGGGCAAATTTGGTGTTATGAATACCATAGCCAAAAATTTCTTTACTTCAATGAAGTTTTTGACGGTTTTACAGTTTACAAATACAATGACTTATTAAAATCTGAAATTAATTCTCATACCGTTTTAAAAAATGTTGTAATTAATAAGAATGGTTCTTTACTTACAGGTGGCTATGGTCTTTCTGGTTTAATTACAATTGATAAAAATGGTAATACAAAACATCTTTTTGATAAAAACTTTTACCTTACAAAATCAAAATATTTTTCTAAACTAGGTTTTGATTTAAAGACAAAAACTTTTTTTTTATTAAATTATGATTATAAACTAAATTCAAAGTATTTTTTTATTAATAATAGGTATAAACCAAGCTCAAGAATAGAGGTTGTACCTCTAAATAAAACCCAATCTCTATTTATTGATAGAAAAATAGGGTTGATTAACAATCAAAAACTATTAAAATACTATAATACCAAACCAAATCCTATAGGGATTAAACGTATAAACGATAGCGTATTCTTTGCTGGTTATTACACAAATGGCGCAGATATTAGACATATTTCAGGAAAAATTATCAAAAAATTTTTATCCAAAAAATCAGTATCAAACTTTTTGTTGGATGCTGAAGGTGGCTATTGGTTTAGTACTTTAAATGATGGTGTTTACTATGTTAAAAATCCTAAAATAAAAGTTTTAACTCAAGACCATATTTCATCTTTAGTAAAAACAAATGATAATAAATTATACGCAGGGTTTCATAATGGAGACATTGCACGTTTACATAAAAATCGATTTGAATTTTTGTATAAAGGTTTAAATACTGATAAAGCTATGGTAGAACTCAATGCAGTAACCAATGAAGTGTATGGTTATGCTGATACTAATTTTATAAACTATACTACAAAAAAAACCTTTGATATAGAAAGCAGAAAATTATCAGAAAACATAGAGGATGGAATTATATCTACTGGCGGTTTTATTTACAATTCGCTTATTAATAATAATGTTACAGAGGCAGAAATTAGTAAAAATGCACAAGATGTATGTTGGTATAATAATCAGCTTTTATTGGGTACTGCATTTGGATTATTTACTTTTAAAAATGATACCATAAGTAAGTTTCAACCTTCAAAAATACTATCAAAAAGAATAGATGACATTGACTTAAATAAAAACACAAATACACTCTATATGGCAACACAAGGTTATGGTCTTGTTATATATTCGGATGATATTTACAACATAAATAAACAAAATGGATTGACAAATGATATTGTAAGTGAAGTTCATATTGAAAACGATACTACAATTTGGGCATGCACTAATACTGGTTTAAATAGAATTTCATTTAAAAAAGACAAAACCTATATTATTACTACAATTACAAAAGATGATGGCTTATTAAGTAACGATATTGATGATGTCGAAATTATAAACGATACAGTTTGGGTTGCCACAAAAAAAGGATTATGTTATTTTAAAAAAGATATTTTAGAACAGAAAAACGCATCAAAAATTATTTCGCTAACACTTAAAAAAACAACTATAAATAGTAAAACACTAACTAAAAAAAAAGCAAAACTAAACTACAATCAAAACAATATTAGCTTTACATTACAAGCAATCTCACACAATAACAGCAACAAAATTAACTATTTGTATCGTTTAAAAGAGATAGATACCACTTGGTCAAAAACTACCAATAGAAAAATTCGTTTTCCTTCTTTAGCACCAAGAAATTATACTTTTCAAGCCAAAGCTGAAATTGGAAATAGCATTAGCAAACAACAAATAAATTATACTTTCGTCATAAAACCACCTTTCTGGAAAAGTTGGTGGTTTTATTGCTTATGTACACTTCTGCTTTGCGGATTAATCTATTTATTCTTTAAGATTCGTGTACTTACTTACAACAAAGATATCATCAGAGAACTAATGCGTGTAGCTATAAAACGCATAAAACGTGAAGAACAATTTTACAACTTTAGAGCAAATGGAGAAGATTTTAAAATTCCAACAAAAGAAATTCAATACATTAATTCACAAGGTAATTATTTAGATATTATTACCGATAAAAAAAACTACACAATACGTTGTAAAATTGGCGATTTTATAGCCACAACACCAGACGCTTTAGAATATTTGAGAGTACATCGCTCTTACATTATCAGAATTGAAAAAGTATCTAGTAAAGGAAAAAACTGGGTTGTCATAAAAGATAAAAAAATACCAGTTGGCGAAACCTATTTGAATACCTTAAATAGAATTCAATTTTAGATTTTGTATTTATAACTTTTCACTTACAGCTTGTATAACAAAAATTTCTACTGTTTTTATCTGCTGATGAATTATCTTTGATGCAAATTAAAAACTGATAATTACACGTGAAAAATTTTCTCAAAATATTTTTTTGGATAGCAATTATAGCTTTCTATCAATGCAAAGAAGAGAGAAAAACCACTAAAAAAGATGATATAGTTACCCCTAAAAAAAATATCAAAGAAAAAGAAATAAAAAAAGTAGTAAAATCTTGGGATAGTTTAAATAGTAAAAATGTCGAAGCTTTTCTAACAGAATATGGTAAGCAAAATCAAGAAACAAAAGTTATTATTAAAACCAAATTTGGCAATATAAAATTACGATTATATAAAGATGTACCTGTCCATAGAGCAAATTTTATATTTCTTACAAAAATTAAATATTTTAATACAACAGTAATTTATAGAGTTGCCAAAAACTTTGTAATACAAGGTGGCAATTCAGATAATATGTACACTCAAAAACAACGTAGAAAGTATGGTAATTATCTAATGAAACCAGAATTTAGAAAACATAGAAAACATAAATATGGTGCATTAGCAGCTGCTAGACAATGGGAAAAAAATCCAAATAAATTATCAAGCCCTTTTGAATTTTATATGGTACACAAAAGAAATGGAGCACATCATCTAGATAATGAACATACCGTTTTTGGTGAGGTTGTTAGCGGTTTTGATACGATGGATAAAATTTCTAGAGTAAAAGTTGGTGTTGATGAATGGCCAATCAATGATATACAAATGACGATTGAAGTTTTGGATTAAAAGCCCCTTTGCATTTCAGGTACTTTCCAAAAAAGGGAAAGTTGAGCAAATTTATATGTCTTTTTAAATTACCTTTTTTTAATTCGTGAATTCGTATTTTAAAATTTATACCAATCAAAATCTTTAAAATCTATGTCATTTTTTTTCAAATCTAATAACCACTATCTCACAGAGAACCCTTGCGAAATTTAATAGAATAAAACCTATATTTGCACCTCAATTTTTGTAAATGAGTTTTTTAGAAGAAATAGCACGTAGAAGAACATTTGGTATCATTTCGCATCCAGATGCAGGTAAAACTACTTTAACAGAAAAATTATTATTGTTTGGTGGTGCCATACAAGAAGCTGGTGCAGTAAAAAACAATAAAATCAAAAAAGGTGCTACTTCAGATTTTATGGAAATTGAGCGTCAAAGAGGTATTTCTGTAGCAACTTCTGTACTAGCATTCATCTATCAAAATAAAAAAATAAACATTCTAGATACACCTGGTCACAAAGATTTTGCTGAAGATACGTTTAGAACTTTAACTGCTGTAGATAGTGTTATTGTTGTAATTGATGTTGCTAAAGGTGTTGAACCACAAACTGAAAAATTGGTTGAGGTTTGTAGAATGCGAAACATACCAATACTGGTTTTTATTAACAAGTTAGATAGAGAAGGTAAAGATGCTTTTGATTTATTAGACGAAGTTGAGCAAAAACTAGGTTTACGAGTAACACCAATGAGTTTCCCTATTGGAATGGGCTACGATTTTAAAGGAATTTATAATATTTGGGAAAAGAAATTAAATCTTTTTTCTGGTGATAATAAAACTGGAATATCTGAAGGTGTAGAATTTGATGATTTGTCAAACCCTGAATTGGATAAAGTAGTTGGAGAAAAAGCAGCTACAACTTTACGTGAAGAAATTGAATTAATTGATGAAGTATACCCTGCATTCAATCAAGAAGAATATTTAGAAGGAAAATTACAACCTGTATTTTTTGGATCTGCATTAAATAATTTTGGAGTTAAAGAATTATTAGATGCTTTTATAGAAATTGCTCCTTCACCTCAACCAAAAAAAGCCGAAGAACGTTTAGTTGATTCCAAAGAAGAAAAATTAACAGGATTTGTGTTTAAAATTCATGCAAATATGGATCCTAAACACAGAGATAGATTAGCTTTTGTAAAGATTGTATCTGGGACTTTTAAAAGAAATGCTCCCTATTTGCATGTTAGAAATGGTAAAAAAGTAAAATTTTCTAGCCCAAATGCTTTTTTTGCAGAAAAAAAAGAAATCGTAGATGCTTCTTATCCTGGAGATATTGTAGGCTTGCATGATACTGGAAACTTTAAAATTGGTGATACGTTAACTGAAGGTGAAAAATTAAATTTCAAAGGAATACCGAGTTTTTCTCCAGAACATTTTAGATATGTAAACAATGCAGACCCAATGAAATCTAAACAATTATACAAAGGTTTAGATCAATTAATGGATGAAGGTGTGGCTCAATTATTTACTTTAGAAATGAATGGTCGTAGAGTAATTGGTACTGTTGGTGCTTTACAATATGAAGTAATTCAATATAGATTAGAACATGAATATGGTGCAAAATGTACTTATGAAAATTTAAGTGTGCACAAAGCTTGTTGGGTAGAACCTGAAGATCCTAAAAATGAAGAATTCAAAGAATTTAAAAGAGTAAAACAACGCTATTTGGCAAAAGACAAACAAGGTCAGTTGGTTTTTTTAGCAGATTCGGCGTTTACCATTCAGATGACACAAAGTAAATATCCTTCAGTAAAATTACATTTTACGAGTGAATTTAAAGATTAACAAAATGAGAAAAATAGTATTCTTTATTATAGCAACAATAAGTTTTCAAAGTTTTTCTCAAGAACTTACTTTAGATGATTTACAAGGAAAAGAATTACATAATACAATTCGTTTAAATTATATTTTAATAGATCAACCAGATGAAAAAGTAAACTACGCTTTACAACCAACTATGGGTTTTATTGGCTTAAACTATAATATCCCATTAAATAACTGGTTGTACACAGGTGCTGGTTTTCATACTGCTATTACAGGAGACCAAGGAGGGTTATTTACATTAGGAGTAAATCTTGGTGTTAATTTACCTATATATAAAAATTTATATTTTGATGCTAACATCCATTTTGGTGGTGGTGGTGGTTACAGAAGTTTAGTTGGTGGTGGTGGTATTTTATACCCTAATGCTGGTTTACAATACAAAACAAAAGGTTTTTCTTTTGGAATTCAATATGGTTATGTAAACTTTTTTACAAAAATTCAGAGAGATGATAATTTTTCTTTTTTTTTAGAAATACCAACAACAGTTAGAACAAGTTCTTATGCAAATGCACAGAAAACCTATGTAGCAAATAATGATTCTAAAGATAGTTTTTGGAAAAAACCAGCCGTAAAAAGTGTACAACAAATCACTTTTGATTACTTTTTTCCTTTTGGTAACTCAAGAACAGATGCAAGTACTAACCCTCAATACCAACAAATAGATAGAGTACTTTCTATTTTAGGTTTCGAATATCAACGCTATTTAACAGATAATACGTTTATCTATGCTCATGTAGATGCCATGTATGGAGGCTTAACTGCTGGTTTTATGGATATGTTTTTTGGAGTAGGTAAAAATTTTATCGAAACTAAATATGTAAACTTCTTTGCAAAAATGGGAATTGGAGCAGCTGGAGGTAGAATTTTCCCTGAAGGTGGTTTAACTGCTTATCCTAATATTGGTGCAGACATCAGATTAACAGAAAAATTTGGTTTAAGTTTACATGCAGGTTATCACAGATCTGTAGGAGGCATTGCTAGTTTTCAAGCATATACTGCTGGCTTTAGTTTAAAACATTATGGTTTAAGTGGTGGTACAAAAGATCCTTTTACTAACGAAAAAGCTACAAAAATTAAAACACAAGGAATACAAATTGGGGTTCAAAACCAAACTTATTATGATGTGGCTAAATTCGGTATTCCTAATAGTGATTTACAGATGATTGCTATCAAAATTTTATATGATATTAATAAACGTTTTTATTTAGCTGGTGAAGCTTCATTTGCCTATTTAGGTAAATCTGGAGGTTACGCACATGGTGTTTTTGGGTTTGGTATTAAGAGTAATACCTTTTTAAATGATAAATTTTCTGCATTTTTAGAAGCAAGTGCTGGTGTAGCTGGTGGTGGAAGAGTAGATTCTGGTGAGGGAATTTTAATAAGACCAACTGTTGGTATTAATTATCATGTAAATGATGATTTATCTTTTAACCTTTCTGGAGGACAAATGTGGTCTCCATTTGGCAATGTAAACTCGTCAAATATAAATGTTGGATTATCTTATGGATTATCCATTTTAAATGCAAAAAAATAACATATTCTGAACTTGTTTCAGAATCTTTATAATTAATAAATTAGAATAATATGAATAACGGAATTTACGCAAAATTCAAAACATCAAAAGGTAATATTTTAGTTCAATTAGAACACGAAAAAGCACCAGGAACAGTTGGTAATTTTGTATCATTAGCAGAAGGTAATTTAGAAAATTCAGCAAAAGATCAAGGAACTCCATATTATGATGGATTAAAATTTCATAGAGTAATCCCAGATTTTATGATTCAAGGTGGATGTCCTCTTGGAACAGGAACTGGCAACCCTGGTTATAAGTTCGATGATGAATTTCATCCTGATTTAAAACATGATGCTCCAGGAAAATTAGCTATGGCAAATTCTGGACCTGCTACTAATGGTAGTCAATTTTATATTACTCACGTCCCTACTCCTTGGTTAGATGGTAAACATACCGTTTTTGGTTCTGTTATTGAAGGGCAAGATGTAGTTGATGCTGTTGCACAAGGTAATACTATGGAAGTTGAAATTATTAGAGTAGGTGCTGATGCAGAGAGTTTTAATGCTGTTGAAGTTTTTAGAACTTTTGAAGGCTCTAGAGAAAAACGTGAAGCAGAAGAAAAAGCGAAACAAGCAGCATTATTAGATTCTGTTGCTTCAGGTTATGATGAAACTGAAAGTGGTTTACGTTACAAAGTTCTACAAAAAGGTGGTGGAAAACAAGCAACAAAAGGCGCTAAAGTGTCTGTACATTATAAGGGGCAATTATTAGATGGTACTGTGTTTGACTCGTCATACAAAAGAAAAAAACCGCTAGATTTTAATGTTGGTGTTGGTCAAGTAATATCTGGTTGGGATGAGGGTATTCAATTATTACAAGTTGGTGACAAAGCACGTTTGGTAATTCCTTCTGATTTAGCTTATGGAGAACGTGGTGCAGGTGGAGTAATACCTCCTAATTCAACATTAATTTTTGATGTAGAATTAATGGGCGTTAACTAAAAGAACATTTTTTATTTATTATAAGAACCTTCTGAATATTCAGAAGGTTTTTTTTCTTATAATAAATTTTATCAAAATTTTAAAGTTTGATTTACAGTATATTTAGTATCTTGCTCATATATTTTAATCTCTACAAATTAGTTGTAGTTTATTAAGAAATAAAAATCTATCCCCCCACAGAGTTTTATTTATTTTTTGGGATATTTTTAATTATATAATTTATGCCAAAGGATAAAATTAAAAAAAGTTCATCAGAGAGAATATATAAACTAATGTACACCATTTGTTTATTAACTGCTGGTTTGGCTTTTATCTGTTTTTTCATCGGATTATTGTTAGGGCTTACAACTTTTGCTCTTTATCATTTAGTAACAGTTTTTATTTATTTCTACTGTGCATATATTTCTAAAAAAGGTAATATATATGTTTCTAGATTAATCTTTTTTATTCTTTTAAATCTTGGAATAGTGTCAACAGCATCCTATATAGGTAGGGCTGGTGCAGTAGAATATATGTTTGTATATTCTTTGGCATTGCCTTTTTCTGTTTTCTCTTTTAAAAGAGAAAAAATATATGTGTATTTCTTCTCTTGTTTATCTGGTTTACTTTGGATTATTTTAGCAATTACAGATTTTAAATTGTTTACAAGTACTCCTATAGATATTTCTGTTGCAGAAACCTATATTTATCCAATTTCAATTTTTTGCACTTTCGGTATTGTTGCTGTTCAATTGTATTATTTTTCAGTTTTAAGCTTAAAGTACTACAAACAAATTCACCTTAAAAAACAAAAAGCTTTAGAAGCATCATTAGCAAAATCGAAGTTTTTAAGCACAATGAGTCATGAAATTAGAACTCCTTTAAATGCAGTAATAGGTTTATCACACATTCTAGGGAATAATGACCCTAGAAAAGATCAAATAGAAAATATTGAAGCCTTAAATTATTCAGGTAAAACTCTTTTAAATTTATTAAATAATGTACTAGATTTCAGTAAAATGCAATCTACAAATATTGAACTAGATAATATTCCTACAAATATTATATCAACTGTAAAACAAATTCAGAAAATACATAAAAACGCTTGTAAACGAAGAAACACAATTCTTGAAATAGATATTGATGAAAGTATCCCTTTTGTTTGGTTAGATGTTGTACGTTTTAATCAAGTAATAAATAATCTAATTTCAAATGCCATAAAATTTACTGATGATGGTACAGTTACTTTAATTATAAAAAAAATGAAGGAAACTGAAGAAAAAGTTACTTTACATTTAGCTGTAAAAGACACAGGTATTGGTATTCCGAAAAATAAGCAGAAAACAATATGGAAAGCTTTTGAACAAGCTTCAAACACCACAAATCGCATTTATGGAGGTACTGGTTTAGGATTACCCATTGTTAAGAGCATTTTAGAAGTAATGCATTCTAAAGTAAAAATAGAAAGTGAATATGGAAAAGGAAGTACTTTTTCTTTTGATTTAGAACTCAAAAAAGCTGATGATAAGAAAGAAGAAATATTAATTACTGAAAAAAAAGAACACAATTTAGCTAATAAAAAAGTGCTTTTAGTAGATGACAACCTTATTAATGTTATGGTTGGTAAACAAATTTTAGAAAAGGAAAAAATTCTTGTTAATGTTGCAAATGACGGTTTATCTGCTCTAAACAAATGTAAAGAAAATGAATTTGATATCGTTTTAATGGACATACAAATGCCAGTTATGGATGGCTATACAGCCACTAAAGAGATTAGAAAATTTAATACTAAAATGCCTGTACTTGCACTATCTGCAAATGTTTTTATCGAAATAAAAGATAAAATTGAAGAATGTGGAATGGATGGTTTTATTTTTAAACCTTTTACCCCTGAAGATTTAATAAACCAAATTGAAAAATATACAAGTAACTCATAAAATGTCAGAAAATAATAGAAGAAAGTTTGCAGAAAGGAGAATTAAGGTAATTTACCTTACTTCTTTGGTTAGTTTTGTTACCACTTTTTTGAGCTTTATATTAGTTACTATTTTCGGTAATGCAGAAGTAAGTTACTTTATACTTTTTAGTTCTATTGTATTTTTAACTACAACTATACTATCTAAAAACGAAATGGCACAAAAAGCTAGAGTAATTTTTTTAGTGATGTTTAATCTATTAATTACATTTTTATCATCCCTTTTAGGTAAAGAAGCTAGTGTAGATTTCTTCTTTATTTTTGCAATTGGCTTGCCCTTTGCTTTCTTTTCTTTTAGTAGAGAACTATGTAAAATTATTATATTCTGCTCACTTCCATTTTTATTTTGGTTGTTGCTTTATTTTACAAAATTTAGACCTATTATAGATCTTGACATCCATAACTCTTTATATATTAGCAATATTGTTTATCATATCTCTATAACAACTACACTGCTTTTAGTAGTATTTCAATTAATTTATTATTCCTACATAAATGCACGTTTAAACCAAGATGCACATCATACAAAAGAGGAAGCAATTAATGCCTCTGATGCCAAATCGTACTTTTTAAGTACAATGAGTCATGAAATTAGAACCCCGCTAAATGCAGTAATTGGGTTGTCTCATATTTTAGGAAATGATAATCCTAGAAAAGATCAAGTTCAAAATATTGAAGCATTAAATTATTCAGGTAAAATATTACTAAACCTTTTAAACAATGTACTTGATTTTAGCAAAATGCAATCTTCAAAAATTGATTTAGATGAAATTCCTACAGATTTATCTAAAGCCATAAAACAGATAAAAAAAATACACGAAGCCAGTTGTTTCCAAAAAGGTATTACAATGAATTTAGAGATTGATGAAGATATTCCTATGGTTTGGCTAGATATTGTACGTTTTAACCAAGTGATAAATAATTTAGTTTCTAATGCAATTAAATTTACAAAAAAAGGAAGTGTAACTTTAAGAATAAGAAAAATTAATCTAAAAGATGAAAAAGTAGTACTATTAACCGAAATTATTGATACTGGCATTGGAATTCCTGAAGACAAACAAGATACAATTTGGGAAGCCTTTACTCAAGCATCAAGCACTACAAACCGTTTATATGGTGGTACTGGTTTAGGATTACCTATTGTAAAGAATATTGTTGAAGCAATGGATTCTGATATACATATAGATAGTAAACCCAACAAAGGAAGCCGTTTTTATTTTAACATTGAACTAAAAATTGCTACTCTAGAAGATTTACGTGAAACCGAATACAAAAAAGAATATAATTTTAAAGGTAAAAAAGTATTATTGGTAGAAGATAACCAAATTAATGTAATGGTTTGTAAGCAGATTTTAGAAAAAGTAAAACTAGATGTAGCTGTTGCTTATGATGGATTAGAAGCTGTAAATATGGTAAAAGAAAATTATTATGATATTATACTTATGGATATTCAAATGCCTGTTATGGATGGTTATAAAGCATCAAAAGAAATACGAAAATTTAATAAGTATATTCCAATTTTAGCACTATCAGCCTCTGTTTTTATGGAGGTAAAAAATAAGATTATAGAAAGTGGTATGAATGGTTTTATTTTTAAACCTTTTGATGTTGATGATTTACTGAATCAAATAGAAAAGTTTACCTTAAACAAATAATTATTTTTTAGTATATTTAGGAAATAGCAATCAAAAAATGTCAGAATTTTCCCCTAGACGTATTCGTATAATATCCGCAATTACAACCATCACTTTTTTTATTGCGTTATCTTGTGCTATTATTGCTTATTTTTTAGAAATTCAAGATTTAATTTACTTTCATATTATTTCTTCACTAGTTTACCTAGCTATTATTTTTCTTGCAAAAAAAGGTAATTTAAGAATTTCAAGATTTCTTTATTTTATTACATTAAATACAGGCATAATTACAACTGCATCTTATATTGGTCAAGAAGGTGGAGTCGAATTTATGTTAATGTATGCACTAGCTTTACCTTTTTTAACATTCTCTTTTAAAAGAGAAAAACATTATATTTTTTCACTATCCCTTTTCTCTATTCTATTTTGGATTTTATTATACGTAACAGATTTTAACCTAATCACAGATTTTAAAATTGATCAAAATATAGCTAGTAGAACTATTTATCCTATTTCAATTGTTGCTACATTATGTTTAGTAACTTTTCAGTTAATTTATTTTTCTTATCAGAATGCTCAACATTTTTCAAATATTCATTATAATAAAGATGAAGCTTTAGAAGCATCAACAGCAAAATCGAAGTTTTTGAGTACTATGAGTCATGAAATTAGAACACCACTAAATGCAATTATTGGTTTATCTCATATTTTAGGCGACAATAAGCCTAAACAAGATCAAATAGAAAATATAGAAGCACTGAATTATTCTGGTAAAATTTTATTAAATCTACTCAACAATGTGTTAGATTTTAGTAAAATGCAGTCAACTAAAATTGAGCTTGATGAAATACCAACAGATTTATCTTTAGCTACAAAACAAATCAAAAAAATTCATGAAAACTCTTGTTTAAAAAAAGGCATTGAAATGAATTTGTTTATTGATGATGACATCCCTTCTGTTAAATTAGATATTGTACGTTTTAATCAAGTTATCAATAATTTAGTTACCAATGCTATTAAATTTACAGATAAAGGAAGCGTAACTTTAAAAATTGAAAAACTGCATCAAACAGAAAAAGAAATAACGCTAAAAACAGAAGTAACAGATACAGGTATTGGTATTGCAAAAGATAAACAAAAAACTATTTGGGAACCTTTTACACAAGCCTCTTCTTCTACAAATAGGTTATATGGAGGTACAGGTTTAGGATTACCCATAGTTAAAAACATTATAAATACAATGAATTCTGATGTTTTTATAGAAAGTGATATTAACAAAGGATCTAAATTTTATTTTACACTCCAATTAAAAATAGCATCAACAGTTGCCTTAAAAAAAGAAAAAACTAAAAAGTCACATAACTTTGATGGTAAAAAACTACTGATTGTAGAAGATAACTTAATTAATGTAATGGTTGGTAAACAGATTCTAGAAAAAGTAAATTTTAAAGTAGATGTTGCCAATGATGGTTTACAAGCAGTACACAAAATAAAAGAAAATAATTATGATATTGTATTAATGGATATTCAAATGCCTGTTATGGATGGTTATACAGCAACAAAAGAGATCAGAAAATTTAACACTAATATTCCAATTTTAGCACTATCAGCATCAGTATTTATGGAGGTAAAAGATAAAATTAATGAATGTGGAATGAATGGTTTTATTTTTAAACCTTTTGAGCCTCAAGATTTATTGAATCAAATCAATGAAACTATAAGTAAAAAATAGAAAATTTAATCATGGAAACTTTTTCTAAAAGACGAGTTAGACTTGTATTTACATTAACTTTTGTAAATATTGGTTTTGCTATACTTTGTACTATAGTTTCTCATTATTACGATTTTATTTGGCTACGCAATTATAATGCTATAAATATTTTTGCTTATGTACTTGCATCTTATTTAGCCATTCAAAAAAAATTGCTACCTGCCAGAATTATTTATCTGCTAACAAGTAATATTGGGTTAGCTGTTATTTCGTCATTTGTTGGTAAATCTGGTAGTGTTGAGTTTGTTTATTTATTTAATATTGGTTTGCCTTTTATTCTATTTTCTTTTAGAAGAGAAAGAGTTTATGTTATCTTATTCACTTTACTACCTCTTTTTCTTTGGGCGCTTTTATTTATAACTGACTTTAATCTTTTTGCAACAAAAAAACTAAATCCCATAACAGCAAGAGAGGTAATTTATCCAATGGCAATTGCAAGTAGTATTTCTTTGGTGCTTTTTCAACTTGTGTATTTCTGTATTTTAAATGCAAAATATTACGAAAAAATTCATCAAAAAAAACTTGAAGCTATAGAAGCTTCAAATGCAAAATCTCAATTTTTAAGCACTATGAGTCATGAGATTAGAACACCTCTAAATGCTGTTATTGGTTTATCGCATATTTTGGGCGATAATAATCCTAGAAAGGATCAAATAGAAAATATTAATGCACTTAATTATTCTGGTAAAATATTATTAAACCTACTCAATAATGTGTTAGATTTTAGTAAAATGCAATCTACAACAATTGAGTTAGATGAAGTACCCACAGATATTTCGATAGCTACCAAACAGATAAAAAAAATACACGAAGCTACTTGCTTAAAAAAAGGTGTAAAAATGAATCTTTATATAGATGATAATATACCCATAGTGTGGCTAGATATAGTTCGTTTTAATCAAGTGATAAATAATTTGGTAACTAATGCTATAAAGTTTACTGATAAAGGCAGTGTAACTTTAAAAATTAAAAAACAACAAGAAACAAAAACACATATAAAACTACTCACAGAAGTAATAGATACTGGTATTGGCATCCCAAAAGATAAACATGAAGCAATTTGGCAAGCGTTTACCCAAGCATCGTCAACTACAAATCGTTTATATGGTGGTACAGGTTTGGGGCTACCTATTGTAAAAAGTATTATAGAAACAATGAAATCCGATATAAAAATTGATAGTGAAGTAGGCAAAGGAAGTCGTTTTTATTTTACTATCAATTTAAAAATTGCATCAGATAAAGAAATGCATAAAACCATTGAAAAAAGAGATTACAAATTTAATAAGAACAAAGTTCTAATGGTGGAAGACAATCTTATTAATGTAATGGTTGGTAAACAAATTTTAGAGAAAGAGAATTTAATTGTTGATGTTGCTAATGATGGTTTACAAGCTGTAAATATGGTAACAGAAAACACTTACGATATTATTTTAATGGACATACAAATGCCAATTATGGATGGCTATACAGCAGCATTAGAAATTAGAAAATTTAACTCAAAAATTCCAATTTTAGCTCTTTCTGCATCAGTTTTTATGGAAGTAAAAGATAAAATAAACGCAAGTGGAATGAATGGTTTTATATTTAAACCCTTTGATCCTGATGATCTATTAACTCAAATTGAAAATGCTATTAAAAATTAAAATTCTATTTCTTATCAAAATGATAATGTATTTGCTTTATAATTGAACCTTTTAGCATCCCTTTTATCATAAAACAATTAACTTCGCAATTCATAAGTTTAAGAACTTAAAAAAAAGAAATTGATGGAAAACAAATTCAATATAGCTGTACTTATTGATGGTGATAATGCACAACCAAAAATTATTAAAGAAATATTAGAAGAAGTTTCTAAATATGGTAAAGCAACCATTAGACGTATTTACGGAGATTGGACATCGCAACAAATGAATAGTTGGAAAGCCATTATCAATCAACATTCAATTAGTCCTATTCAAAAATTTGCCTACACAACTGGAAAAAATTCAACAGATAGCTCAATGATTATAGATGCTATGGATATTTTACACGGAAAAAATATTGAAGGTTTCTGTATTGTTTCTAGTGATAGCGATTATACTGGTTTGGCTAAAAGAATACGTGAAGAAGGTTTATATGTAATGGGAATTGGAGAGAAAAAAACCCCAGAAGCTTTTGTAAAATCTTGTGAAGTGTTCACGTATACAGAAAATTTAAAAAATGATGAGGAAGAGGAAGAAGAGGAAACTATAACCAAAAAAAGTAAAACCAAACCTACTAAAAAGGTAACTCCTGAAAAAGTATGGATTTCTAAAGACGACTGGAAAACAATTCATAAAGCTTTTGATATTTCTACTAATGAAGATGATGTTGCTTTTATATCAACTTTAGGATTAAATATTAGAAAAATCGATCCAAGTTTTGACCCCAGAAGTTATGGCTTTAAAAATCTGACTAAACTCTTTCAAAATATTGATAAGTTTGAAGTGATTAAAAAAGAAATTGGAGGTTCAATTCAGCCACTTTTAAAAATAAAATAAAATTTACAAACACAAAAAAAGCTCTCGAAATTCGAGAGCTTTTTTACTTGTATTTAGACTTAAAATCTAAAAACTAGATATTTTCTGCTAACCAATCTCCAACTTCAGAAGTTCCGTAAGCTTTTCCTCCATCTGCTAAATCCTCTGTAACAATACCTTTGTTTAAGGCTTCATTTACAGCATCTCTAATTGCTTTTCCTTCTGCTTGTAAACCAAAGTTTTCAAACATCATTGCTGCAGATAAAACTGT
Organism: Polaribacter porphyrae; assembly: GCF_002954685.1. GTDB lineage: Bacteria > Bacteroidota > Bacteroidia > Flavobacteriales > Flavobacteriaceae > Polaribacter > Polaribacter porphyrae. The sequence goes on from NZ_MSCN01000001.1 coordinate 1,420,774, forward strand.
AGCCATAGGATTTGCAATATTTAATCCTGTTGCTTGTGGATAAGAACCGTGAATTGGTTCAAATAAGCCAATATCAGCACCTAAAGAAGCACTTGGCATTAATCCCATAGAACCAGAAATTACTGAAGCTTCATCAGTTAAAATGTCTCCAAATAAATTTTCAGTGATTAAAACATCATAACTATTTGGCCATTGAACCAAACGCATTGCTACTGCATCTACAAACTCATAAGCAACCTCAACTTCTGGATAATCTTTTTCCATGGCTTGTACAGTTTCTCTCCATAAACGTGAAGTTTCTAAAACATTGGCTTTATCTACACAACATAATTTCTTGCCACGTGTCATTGCCAATTCAAAACCTTTTTTGGCTAATCTTTGTACTTCAGCTCTTGTGTATACACAATTGTCAAAAGCAGTTTCTCCTTCTTCTCTTCTACCCTTTTCACCAAAGTAAATTCCTCCAGTTAATTCACGTAAAAAAACCAAATCAGTTCCTTCTATTCTTTCTCTTTTTAAAGGAGATTTATCTAACAAAGAAGGAAATGTAAATGTTGGTCTAACATTGGCAAACAATCCTAATTTTTTACGCATTTTTAACAAGCCTTGTTCTGGACGAACTTTTGCAGAAGGATCATTATCAAAACGTGGATGTCCAATGGCGCCAAATAAAACAGCATCAGAAGAAGCACAAATTTCGTGTGTTTCATCAGGATAAGGTTCTCCAACTGCATCAATAGCAGCAGCACCTGTTAAAGCAGGTCTCCAATTAATTTCGTGATTGAACTTTTTTGCAATTGCATTAGATACTTTTACTGCTTGGTCTATTACTTCAGGACCAATTCCATCTCCTGCTAATAAGGCTATGTTTAATTTCATTTTGTTGTTTGTTTTTAATATGTCATTGCGAGTTTACAAAGCAATCTGTTTATTAATAAAAAGATTCCTTCAGTCATTCTTCCTTCGGAATGACAACGCCTAAATTATATTCAACATTTTCTCTGTGGCTTTAATTGCAGATACTGTTTGATCTGAATCTAAACCACGTGTAATAAATTCTTTTTCTTTTCTTTTCCAAGTAATAATAGTTTCACACAATGCATCAGAATGACTTCCAGGAGGAATACGAACTCCATAATCGATTAAATCTGGTAAATCTTTTTTACTGTGAGTTTTGTACAATTTACGCAATGCATTCATAAAAGCATCAAATTGTCCATCACCTTGTGCGTGCGCTTCATATTGAACACCTTCTACTCTTAATTGTAAGGTAGTTGAAGGCTTCATTCCTTTTGCGTGACCTAATACATAGTTTTCAACAACTACACGTTTTTCTATGGTATCACTATCTAAAACATCAGAAATGATATATGGCAAATCTTCTTGAGATACGACTTCTTTCTTGTCTCCCAATTCAATAATTCGTTGGGTCACTTTTTTGAGTTCATCATCATTTAAACTCAAACCTAAATCTTGTAAATTCTTTTGAATATTCGCTTTTCCTGATGTTTTTCCTAGTGCATATTTACGTTTTCTACCAAAACGTTCTGGCATTAAATCGTTAAAATAGAGATTCTTCTTATTATCTCCATCTGCATGAATCCCAGCTGTTTGTGTAAAAACATTTGCTCCAACAACAGGTTTATTTACGGGAATTCTAAATCCTGAAAACGTTTCTACTAACTTACTAACTTTGTTTAAAGCTGTTTCGTTAACATCAACTTTTACATCCATTAAAAAGTCATTAATGACTGCAATAACACTTGCCATTGGTGCATTTCCTGCACGTTCACCCATCCCATTTATGGTTAAATGCAAACCATTAACACCCGCTTTTACAGCTTCCATAACATTGGCCACACCTAAATCGTAATCATTATGTCCGTGAAAATCGATATGTGTATTCGGATATCTTTCTCTAACTTCTTGGATGAAATTAGCAGTTTCTGTATGTGTTAGAACACCTAAAGTATCTGGCAATAAAATACGTTCTACTTTTTGAGTTGTTAAAAAGTCCAGATATTCAAAAACATAGTCTTTTGAGTTTCGCATTCCATTAGACCAATCTTCTAAATATACATTGGTTTTAATGTTGTTTTTTGCAGCTAACTCAATATTGGCTTTGATATCAGCAAAATGTTGTGCTGGTGTTTTTTTAAGTTGATGTGTTAAGTGATTTAAAGAACCTTTGGTTAATAAATTCTGAACTTTTGCTCCTGCTTCTAGCATCCAATCAATAGATTTTCCACCATCAACAAAAGTTAACACTTCAATTTTATCTAAAAAATTGTTTTCTAAAGCCCAAGAAGTAATTTTTTGTACAGCTTGTAATTCACCTTCAGAAACTCTTGCAGAAGCAATTTCTAAACGATCTACTTTTAATTCTTCAAGTAATAATTTAGCAATTGTTAATTTTTCAGAAACTGAAAACGACACTCCTGATGTTTGTTCTCCATCACGAAGTGTAGTATCCATTATTTCAATTTTTCTTTGGGTCATTTTTTAGTTTATGAATTCCCTTTTGCAAAGGAATGACATTGTTTTGTCATTACGAGGATGCTAAGACGAAGTAATCTCTTCTTATTTAATTAAGATTGCTTCATTTCATTCGCAATGACAGTTTCTAAAAAGGTCTTGTTGTTGCGAATTCAGCGATTTCGCCTTCAATGTTTTTTAAATAATCAATATCATCAAAACCATTTAACATGTTTTCTTTTTTGTATGAATTGATTTTAAAAGATTCAGATTCTCCTGTTGCTACTAAAGTTACTGTTTGATTTGGTAAATCAACTTTTATCTCCGTTTTTGGGTCTGCCATAATTGCCGCAAATAAAGTATCTGCAAATTGTGGTGAAACCTGTACAGGTAAAACCCCAACATTTAAACAGTTATTCTTAAAGATGTCTGCAAATGCCGATGAAATTACACAGCGTAAACCAAAATCGTACACAGACCAAGCTGCGTGCTCTCTAGAAGAACCAGAACCAAAGTTTCTACCTCCTACTAAAATTTTAGAACCTGCATAAATTTCTTTGTTTAAAGGAAAATCTGCTTTTGGTGTTCCATCTTGATTGAATCTCCAATCACGGAAAAAATTGATATCAAAATCTTTACGCTCTGTCGCTTTTAAGAAACGTGCAGGAATGATTTGATCTGTATCTACATTCTCTGTTGGTAACGGATATGCTGTACTTGTTAATACATTAAATTTATCGTAAGCCATTTTTAATTTGCTTTATGCTTTTAGCTCTATGCTGTAAGCAATTTTTATATTTAATAAGTTGCTTAAGGCTTAAAGCCTATGCTTATTGCTATTTATACTAATAAAGTTCTTGGATCTGTTACTTTCCCTTCTACTGCAGATGCTGCTGCTACTAAAGGACTTGCTAATAACGTTCTTGATCCTGGACCTTGTCTTCCTTCAAAGTTTCTGTTTGATGTGGAAACCGATAATTTTCCTGCTGGAATTTTATCATCATTCATAGCCAAACACGCTGAACAACCTGGTTCTCTTAACACAAAACCTGCATTATCAATTATCTTATCTAAACCTTCTGCTTTAATTTGATCTACTACTTTGTGTGAACCTGGAACTAACCAAGCAGTTACGTTATCTGCTTTTTTACGTCCTTCTACAATAGAACAAAATGCTCTAAAATCTTCAATACGTCCATTTGTACAAGAACCTAGGAAAACAAAGTCGATTTCTTTACCAATCATAGCATCACCTTCGCTAAAAGACATATAACCTAATGATTTTTTGTACGTCTCTACTCCACCTTCTACAGCTTCTGCATTTGGAATCGATTTTGTAACACCAATTCCCATTCCTGGATTTGTACCATATGTAATCATTGGCTCAATATCTGCTGCATCATAATTAAATTCCGCATCAAAGCTTGCTCCTTCATCAGTATATAAGGTTTCCCAATAGGTCATTGCCTTATCCCAATCTGCTCCTTTAGGCGTTTGAGAACGACCTTTTAAATATTCGAACGTTTTTGCATCAGGTGCAATCATACCTCCTCTTGCGCCCATTTCTATAGACAAATTACAAACTGTCATTCGTCCTTCCATAGTCATATCTTCAAAAACATCACCTGCATATTCTACAAAATATCCAGTTGCTCCAGAAGTTGTTTGTTGCGAAATAATATATAAAGCCACATCTTTTGGTGTAACTCCCAAACCTAATTTTCCGTTTACGTTAATACGCATCGATTTTGGTTTTGGTTGCATAATACATTGTGTAGACAATACCATTTCTACTTCACTTGTTCCAATTCCGAATGCAATAGCACCAAAAGCTCCATGGGTTGATGTATGTGAATCTCCACAAACAATAGTTGCTCCAGGTAACGTAATTCCGTTTTCTGGACCTACTACGTGTACAATTCCGTTGTTTTTATCTCCTAAACCCCAGTGCGAAATACCATATTTAGCAGCATTATTTTCTAATGCATCTAACTGATTTGCAGACAATGGGTCTGCCACTGGTAAATGTTGATTTATAGTTGGTGTGTTATGATCTGCAGTTGCGAATGTACGCTCTGGATATACCACACTGTTTCCTCTACTTTCTAATCCTAAAAAGGCTACAGGACTTGTAACTTCGTGGATAAAATGACGGTCTATAAAAAACACATCTGGCCCATCTTTTACAGAACGTACCACGTGCGAATCCCATACTTTGTCAAATAATGTTTTTGCCATTTTTCTTGCTGTTTATTGATATGATTAAGTATCAGCTATCAAAAGTAAACTTTATTTGAGATTTTAGGCGTGATTGAACGTTTTACTCAATGATTTTCAACCTTTAAATTATGATTTATATTATTGACAAACAGCATTTTAACTTGTTTCAAAATACGATGTCTATTGATTTTGTAGGATATTGATTTTATTACCAAAAAAACAATACAAACTAACAATGTCATTCTGAGCTTGTCGAAGAATCTCTTTTTTAATGCTCTCTTTCTTTTCCATTCATGAATACTGAATCAGATTCAGTAAAGGCTTCAACAAAAATCTAGACTGATTTTATTTTTCTGAAATTTTACTTTCTATTTAGTTCTCCAATCAAGTTGAGGACAAGCTTTGGGCACTCGCCATTCTATAAAATTTTAAAATAGGTCATTAAAATTTAATATTTATAAATTAGTTATAAATACCTAATGATGAAACATTTGTTTTTTGTATATTTAAAACATAATTCTTCTTTTTTGCTATGAAGGAATTTCTAAAATACTTGTCGTACAGTCTTAAAATAATTAACTTTTTAAGACTAAAATGAATTTAATTTAAAATGTATAATCAATTTTAAAAAAATGTTAGATCAATCATTCTCATTAAAAAATTTTAGAATACTTCTTGATGTTGAAAACAGAAAAGGACGTTATTTAGAAGATAAAGTTTTTTTTGATTCAGATATTTTTAAAAAATCAAGAGAAGTTTCAGATTTAATAATCGAAAAAAATAAAGAAATCAGGGAAGAGTCTAATAAAGTAAAATCAATTCAAAAAATTGAAGAAAGAGATTACACTAAATTAGATAAATTAAATCTAGAGAAAGATAATCTTAAAACAACTAGAGAAAAAGAACTTGAAGATATTTTAATTGAGATAGCAAAAAAAACAGATGTAGAAGATTATAAATTGAAAATAAAAAAAGGTCAAATAAAATGGGGAAGTCAATTGTACGAGATTGAACATAATCCTGAAAATTATTTAGTCTCAAAACAGTTGCAGAGAAATATTTATAAAACATTTAAAGTTAAACAAGCAAACCGTAAAGTAATAATCGATCAGTTAAGAATATTACTCAATGATGGATTTCCTAAAATAATTATCAGAACCGATATTGAAAAATTCTATGAATCTATTCCACATAATGAGCTTTTATCCAAAATTGAAGAAAATAGTTTATTGAGTTATCATTCAAAAAAAATCATAAGACGTGTTTTAAATCAGTATTGGAAAATATTAATACAAGATGGAACAAAATCTATTACAGATAAACGTGTTGGAATCCCTAGAGGTATTGGTTTTAGTGCTTATTTAGCAGAGTTATATTTAAGAGGATTTGATAATAAAGTTAAGTCTTTAAGAAACGTAACATATTACACTAGATATGTTGATGATATCATCGTAATAATTACGCCTAATCATCGAAAAGAAATAAAGAAGATTTTGTCTTACAAAAATGAAATTAAAAATATTTTATTAAATACAACTAGTCTAAACATAAATATTAGTAAAACAACTACTTATAAACTTACATTAGAAAATAAAGAAAGAAAAAATGCAATAACTTACGAATTAACATATTTAGGCTATAAATTTAACATTAGATACCTTAGGAATGAAGAAAAAAATAAAGATGGTATTACTATTAGAAGTTTCATAACTAAAGGACAACTTCAGGTATTTATGTCAGATAACAAATTACAAAGATATAAGAACAAAATTGACAAAAGTTTTATAGAATATTTAATAATGATTACTAAATATTCTAATCAAAAAAATGCTACTGAAAGAATGTTGTTAAAAAGAATTAAGTTTCTGACTAATAACCATAAATTAAAAAGTAGAAAAAGTAACGTATTTATAGGAGTTTATTTTTCAAATCAATTTTTAAGTAACCCCTTATTAGATCTTATTGAATTAGATAAATATTTAAAGCATAAAATATTAAGTTTACCTAATACAACAAGCGAAAATCTTTTAGAAAAGTTAAATACTTTTTCATTTGAAAACGGATTCAAAACAAGAAATATAGTAAGGTTTAATCCTAAATCTTTCAAGAATGGAAAAATGGTTAAAATTTGGAAAAGCTTATAAAAATGAGAAAAAAAATTCCTATCACATATACTAAAGAACGAGTTGTTTTATCTGATGTTTTACCTTATGAAACTCCAGTTACATTTTCTAATAGATATTTTTATAAATATTTATTAAAAAGTTTAAAAAGTGAATCTAATCAAAAATATAAAGGTAAACACAATAAAGCTCAATCTGAAATTGAATCTATATTATTTGGAGTTAAAAACAAGACTAAACCATTTCATTTTAATATTACTTATAAACAAAATGATTTTAGAGAATTAAGTATAATTCATACTGTTAGCCAAAGGAAAATGGTAGCTTTTTATGAAAAATATAAAAATCTAATTATTTACTATTCTTCATTAAGTCCTTTTTCAATTAGAAAACCTTCTAAAGTCGCTAACTTCACGTTTTACAATGATATACTTCATAAAAGGAATGAAGACAAAGACTTACAACACTCTCAAATTGAACAAGATGATAATGAATATGAAAATTTAAAATCTTTTTTTACTTACAGAAAATACAGTAATATTCATAAATTTTATGAATCCTATCAATTTCATAGAAGTGAAAAAAAGTATAACAAACTACTTAAGATAGATGTAACAAAATGCTTCGATAGCATATACACGCATACACTTCCTTGGGCATTATTAAATAAAAATATTGTTAAAACAAATATTAACTCATTGGAATCTACTTTTGGTGGAGAATTTGACATTTTAATGCAAGACTTAAATGCAAATGAAACAAATGGAATAATTATTGGTCCAGAATTTTCAAGAATATTTGCAGAATTAATTTTACAACAAATTGATATTGATATTTTTGAAAAACTTAAAGAAAATGATATTGATGGTAAAAAATTAATTCATAAAGTTGACTATGAAATATTTAGATATGTTGATGATTTTTTTATTTTCTATAATAAAGATTCAGATATAGAAAGAATTAAAGAAACATTCAAATTGTCTCTGAAAGCTTATAAAATGTATTTAAATGACAAAAAATCAATATTATACTATAAACCAATTATTACTGAAATAAGTATTGCCAAACAAAAAATTAATGACCTCTTTAATAATCATTTAATACTTAAAGAGAAAGATAATATTATTGAAAGTGAAGTTGCAGAGCCTATTTTGTACTTTAGTTCTAACAATGTCATAACACGTTTCAAATCAATTATTAAAGAATCTGAAATTGAGTATATAGATGTGATGAATTATACTTTAGCTGTTCTTGATAACAAAATTGAAGGATTAATTAAAAAATATAAAAAATTTGATAATGAAACTTCTATAAAAATTCAGAAAGAATTTGAAAAAGGTTTTTTAGAAATTTTAGATGTAACATTTTTCCTTTATTCTGTATCTCCAAAAGTTAATTCTACTATTAAAGTTTGTTTAATCATTGATAAAATTACTAGTTTTTTAAAGAAGAATAAAACTAATAAATATACAGAGCCATTTACAGCTAATAATAAACATAATATTTTAAAAAAAATATCTGATGAAATAAACTTAATTCTGCACAAAAACAAAAGTAAAAAAGAAACACAAATTGAAACACTCTATTTACTCATAGCTTTAAGTCAACTAGGTAGAGAATATAGATTAAATATTAAAGTTTTATGTTCATATTTTAATATAACATTAGAAAAAAATAGTACTATTCAATTTAATTCAGAATTAAACTACTTTTCAATTACAGTCTTATTATTTTATATAAAAAACAAAAAAATTTATCAACCTATTTTAGTGGAATTAAAAAACATAATTTTAGAAAAATTTAAAAATGGAAAAATTAATGGTTGGAAAGATGACACTGAATTAGTACTTTTATTTTTTGATATCTTAAGTTGTCCATATTTAGAAATTAAACTCGATAGGATTGAAAAAAATGAACTTACTGCAAACATTAAAGAAGTTTATGAAAAATTAATTACAAGAGCATTTAATTTAGATGATTACTTAAATAGTTTAAAGAAAAGTATTGATAAATTTGCTGATTACAAACCATTAAAAAAAATTGACAAAAATTTATATCATAGTTTACTTAAAAATTTCAGGAAATACTCTGAAGAACTAACAAAAGATGAAAAATCAAATACTAGTATTTATCAATGTGAAGAGAATTTAGTTACTTCTATTTTAAATTTTAAAACTGGGTTTGAAAAAAAAGTTGACAAAAATGCATATAAAATAAAACTTTTGAAAGAATTAGATATTAAAGGAAATAAAAAAATACTCATAGAACAAGAAAAATTTTGGTTCACAAAATGGACAGATTTTGATTTCGGTTTGGAATTACAAGCTAAAAGAAGCCAAGAAGTATATTAAAAAATTACCATAACTGACAGTCAGCAATGACAACACACACAAATGGTTTTTATGTTACTCTACAGCAGAGGATATAAAGTTAAGGAAAGTAGTTTGAGTCAGGGACTACTTTTATTTTTTTGTTTTTTAAAACTACATTATCTTTGATACTATCAAACGATAGTATCAAAATAAAAAATATTTCCAAAAATTTTAAAAATCTTTCTGTAGTTTCTAATAGAGGTGTTGCTCAAAATATTTTAATAAAAGCTGGAGAAAAGAATAAAACAGTTTATAAAATTAACTAGAGATTGCTTCGTAAACTCGCAATGACGTTAACTCCGAATTCGATTAGCTTCAGTAATCAAAGCTGTTTTTGCGGCTGAAGCATCACTAGATAAAGTAGTACCAATTAAGTTTGAGTTTTCATAAGCATCAGAAGATAAATTATAGAGTTCTTCTGTTCCATCATCAAACCTTATGTATTTATAAGTCGCGTTTCTAATAGTGTATGCATCTTCTTTTTCTGAATACACATAGTCTCTTTTCGTTGCATTTTCATCCGTTAGTAAATCATAAAAACTTTGACTATTATGTATCGAAGCTGAACTTACACCAGCAATATTTGCAATTGTGGTATATAAATCTGTCGAATTTATGAGTGTAGATTCTCTAACGCCCATTCTATTTACACCAACACCAGAAACTGCCATAGGCACATTTATGCCTCCTTGATATAAAGTTCCTTTTACAGTTCTTCTACTGTAAGGAGATTGTGCTACTTGATTTGGTGTACCATTATCACCAATAAAAATAATGACAGTATTTGCTTTTTCTTCATCAGACATACTGTTGATTAATCTCCCCATTTCAGAATCTAAAGCCTCCAAAGCAGATAAATAATAAGGTAATGGATTTGCATCTATTGAGGCATCGTCTGTAGGTAAATTTCCTTGAGAATGTAAATCTGTTGGTGCTAAATGAAATGGTGTGTGTGGTGCTGTGTACCCCATCCATAAAAACCAAGGTTTGGTTTGTGCGTTTTTCCAATCTATAGCTAAATCTGTTAATTTAGTGGTCATATAGGTTGTGTTTGTTGTGCTTATTCCATTTTCAATTAGAGGCCAACTGTAGTAATCTTGTACACCACCTTTAGAAATTCCTGCAAAATGATTTACTCCCATATTTTCAGCATCATTGGTATCATTTGAAATATGCCATTTCCCAAAAATTGCTGTTGCATAAGCATTATTAGTATTGTCTGAAATATATTTTTGTAAGATTGTTTCTGATGAAGATATTTCGTCATTTACTTCTATTACTCCATTATTTATTCCATACTTTCCTGTAATGATTGATGCTCTTGTAGGAGAACAAACTGAATACGCCCAAGCATTATCAAAAGTAATTCCACTACTCATTAATCCCTGCAAATTTGGCATATTTGCTTTAATACTACCTTCTGTATAATTGGGAATTGCGTCTTTGCTTACATCATCTGCAATAACTAACAAAATATTGGGTTTCGTTATTGTTACAGGAGTATCTGGTGTATCATCTACATCATCTTCAATATTTTCTGTGGATGAACTACAACTTTGTAAAATTAATGTAAACAATAAAGTGATGAAAAAATAACGCTTCATGGAGTTGAATTTCTTCTTTGACCCTATATTTTAATAATAGTTTAATTTTGGTTGATTTTATTTGTAACAAAAACCATAAATTGGTCGTCTAAAATATAGAATCATTTTAGCTACCAACCATGAAAAAACTTCTCTATACTTTACTTGCTGTAATTTTATTAACTAGTTGTACATCACAAAAAAACTCCGAAGAATTTATAAAAGCTACAGAAGGACGTTATTTATTTAATGCAAATGAAGTTATTGAAATCTATTTTGAGGATGGCATTATGCATGCAAAATGGCGTGGAAATGATGATATAGAATTGTTGAAAATTAACGATAGTTCTTTCTATATGAAAGAGTTGAATGAAAAAATGCTTTTTGTTAGCGAACCAAAAATGCATATTAAATTAGCAAAAAAAACAGAGCATAAAGATGTAAAATATCATTTCAAAAAAATGAATGCTGATGAAAAAACACCAAGCGAATATTTTAAAGCAAAAGAATTTGACAAAGCATTAATCGCTTTTAAAAAAATTCAAAAAGAAGATTCTTTAAATCCTGTAATTAGACAATGGACTATAAATAGACTTGGTTATAATTTTATTAGAAATGATAATTTTGACTCTGCTCTAGAGGTTTTTAAAATAAATGCAGCCCTATACCCAAAAAGCTCTAATGTTTTTAATAGTTTAGGAGAAATCTATTATTTAAAAAAAGATACAGTTAATGCAATTGATAATTTTAAAAAATCTTTAGCAATCAATCCAGAAAACAGAAATTCGAAACGTTTTATTAAAAAGCTAACTAAAAATAAATGACTTTAGAGAAGTTAAAATATCCAATAGGAAAAGTAAATTTACCAGAACACATTACCAAGAAAAATCTTGAAGATTGGATTTCTGATATAGAGCGTTTTCCTCATGAATTGGAATTTTTAGTTCGTGAATTATCAGACAAGCAGTTAGACACTCCTTACAGACCTGAAGGATGGTCAGTAAGACAAGTAATACATCATTGTTATGATAGCCATTCTAATTCTTATATCCGTTTTAAATGGGCTTTAACAGAAAATGCTCCAATAATAAAAGCGTATTTTGAAGATAGATGGGCAGAAATTTTTGACTCCAAATCAGCACCAGTTTTTTTATCTATTGATGGTTTAAAAGCACTACACTCTAAATGGGTTTACTTGTTAAAAAACCTCTCTGATAAAGATTTAGAGCACTATTTTATACATCCAGAAACTAAAGCAAAAGTTACGCTTAAAGAAAATATTGGTATTTATGCTTGGCATTGTCAGCATCATTATGCACATATTGAGCAATTGATAATTCGCGAAAACTGGAAATAAGCAAGTTTATTACATCAATATATAAATTTGAGTATATAGAGATATTATTTGTTTTTTTGAATATAGATAACATTAGTTAACACTTGTTAACTTTTCTTTTTCTAAAAATACTCATATCTTTCAGTTTTAATAATCAAATATGAAAACCGCTCAAGAATATTTTGATGAATATGCAGTTAGTCATCAAAATGAAACCAACCAAACTATACATTATATCTGTGTTCCATTAATATTTTTTAGTGTTATTGGTTTGTTGATGTCTATTCCCACAACTTTTTTAGAAAACACTTTAGGATTATACAACCCTTTAGTAGAAAATTGGGCTGCAGTAGTAACAGTCTTTATTTCTGTATTCTATATACGCCTTGGTTTCTGGTATTTTACAGAAATGTTATTTGTAATTCTTCTCTGTATTATTGGTAATTTTTGGTTAGGAAATAATACAAATCTTCTCTTTACATCAATTATTATTTTTGTTTTGGCTTGGATAGGTCAGTTTTATGGACATAAAGTTGAGGGTGCTAAACCATCATTTTTAAAAGATTTAGAGTTTTTATTGATTGGCCCTTTATGGGTGATTCAAAAATTGGGTAAAAAGTAAGAAGTTGGAAGGGATAAAAATACTCGTCATTACAAACAAAGTGAAGCAATCTCTTAATAAAAAGATACTTCATTAGCACCTCATTCGTAATGAGAAATACATAATAATAACATGAAACAAGAAATCACATTTGAGGATTTTACAAAGATTGATATCAGAATTGGAACTATTATCGAAGTCAACGATTTTCCAAAAGCCAGAAAACCTGCCTATCAACTAAAAATAGATTTTGGAGGTTTAGGAATTAAAAAATCCAGTGCACAAATTAAAGATTTGTACAGCAAAGAAGACTTACTAAACAGACAAGTTTCTGCAATCGTAAACTTTAAATCTAGGCAAATTGCGAACTTTTTAAGTGAAGTTTTGGTTTTAGGAGTTTATAATTCTGATAATAAAGTGGTATTGTTACAAGCATCAAAACAAATAAAAAACGGAGAACAGATTTCTTAAAAAAATATGGCTTAAAGTTTGCTATAACTTTTGTAAATCAATCTTATCTTATGAAAAAAATTACAACACTTCTATTTATTTGTTTGTCCACATTTGTTTTATCACAATCAAAAGAATTCACAGTTCTAGATGCATCTACCAAAAAACCTATTGATTTAGCACAAATTTTATATCCTGCTTTAGAGATTGGTAGTGTAACTAATAGTGATGGAAAAATAAAAATCCCTTTAAGAAAAAATAAGATTGTAGTATCTCATATCAATTACCAAGAAAAAGAATTCCTATATTCAGATTTTATCAAAAAAGACACTTTATATCTTACTCCCAATACAAATGAACTTGATGAAATTGTAGTATATAATGTAAATTTATTAAAAAAAGTAGTCAACGTTTTAGAGAATACATACCTCAAAGAATATTCAACTAAAAAAGCCATACACAATAGCACATATAAAGAAACCTTTAGCATCAACGATTCTTTATCTAGACTTTTTCAAGTACAATTAAATTGGTGGAGTAAAAACAGTTTATTCAAAGGAAATAAAGCTATAGATAAGCAAAATAAAATACATTTAGAATCTGTTGATTATTCAAAAATTAACAAGATAAATAAAAACCAAATTAGCTCTAATGGTGCTTACGTAGAAAACAGAATTTTCTTTCAATTTGCTCATTTAAACTTTCTTTTATCTATGTTTAAAGATTTGGCTTATGATGTTGAAATTAATTCGATCGAAAAAAATGAAACGTCTAACAAAGTATATTTTGATGCTGTTTTTAGACAAAAAGGAAAACTTGTTTTTACGCATAAAAATAGTTTACTAGTTTTTGATAATGAATATAAACATGTAAAACATCTAAAATTTAATATGATGTATGATGAAGATTTTGAAGATGATATTTCTGAAACCTCAAAAATACCTTATAAGAAAAAAATGACAAAACATACTTTAGAGTTATCTTTTAAAAATCTAAAAAACAACAAGCTATCTTTAAGTTATTATATCTCTGAAATTCATGCAGTACTAAAAACAAAACAGTTTACAGATAAAGTGGTTTCTAAACAAAGTTTATTTATTGGTGAAAGTAATTTTGGTAAAAAGTTAAGAAAAGATGTGATTAATTTTTATCAACCATTTTTTAAAAATATAGAAAGTGATCAAAAAAATACTGATGTAAAGATACTCTTGACAGAAAAAGAGACAAAATTTCTCGAATCTAAAAGTTAATTTTTAGGGTTATTCAATATTACCAAAGCCCCAATAACTCCAGGAATCCATCCACAAAGCGTTAATAATAAAATAATAAAGAAAGAGCCACAACCTTTATCAATCACAGAAAGTGGAGGAAAAATTATAGCAAAAAGCACTCTAAAAAAGCTCATTTATACAAATTAGTTGGTTTTATAAATAAGACGTTTTAGGTTTGTTTTTGTTACAAAAAAGTCCATATTTTTATGGATAAAGTTTTAGAATTATAATTTATAATCTTTTATATATTTGATTTAATAATTCATTATAATTTCTTTCTTATAAGTTGAAATTTTGAAAATATTTTAAATTCTATTTGTTATATACTTATGTAGGCAGTAGTTTTTAAATTTTTATTCCAATTCCTATTTTAATAAAACTTAAATTTTCGTTATAATAAACTAACTCACTTTTATTATACATAATGTAGTCATATTGTAAATGCAAAAATAATTTTTCAGTAAATAAATATCTTATTCCAGCATTGAAATTAATTCCGCTGTAAGTTTTTCCTTTTCCATTTTCTGTTGAATTAAAATCAAAAGCATAACCTAAACCAGTTATAAAATCAAGCTTTCCATTTTCAATTAACTTTATTTTCCCAAATACTTTTGGTTGAAATATATAATGATTTCTTGTGAATTTTGTAAAACTGTCATCTACTTTAAATTTCAATAATGTTGTATTAATTCCGACACCAAAATTAATTTTTTTATTTTCTGTTAAATTATATTTAACTCCTAAATCTACAATTCCATTAAAGTCTATAAAATCTAAATCATTTCCTTTTTCACTTATTAAAATTGGATAACTTAATTCAATACTAAATTTCGAATTTTGAGAGAATGAGTTAATTGAAATTACTAATACTATTAATAGGATTTTCTTATTCATACTTTTATTTATTTTCTAAATTTTGTTTAATTTTTTATTTCTGCTAATTTTCAATTTTTCCCTAACTAAATTTTCCCTCATTATGGTTTTTTTTTGAGGTTAGTGTGGAATTACCTACAACTCGTTATAAGTAAGTTTTATTAACGATATCTCGTAAATTAATCGGGATATAAAAATTTATTATTATTGTTATCTAGAAAAGATAATTTATTAATTGCTTTATCAAAAAAACTACATCTTATCACCAAAAAATATGGTATTCATCAATAACTTATTTGTACCATACCAAAAAGCTCTAAAATTAGTATTATCTGTAAAAATGATTACTCTACCTCTACCAAAACGTTGAGCTTTAAAAGGAACAGTGTTTTTAATTACTTTCGAGTTTTCTTTGGAAATATAACCGCTCAATAAAGGATTAGAAGTGTATTGAATTGGGTTATTGTAACTGTTTTTATCAGCTTTTATAAACATTGTCGAATTTCGAAACAATGCTATCTTATCATTCTTATAGCCAAAGTTGATTGGATGAGAACGATCAATATTTGCCTCAAAAATAGCACCTCCAATATATTGTGCTCCAGATTGTAAAGAACGATTTTCAAAAGTTACTCCTTTTATAGAATCTCTTTTTGGGCTATCAAATTTTAAGCTAATCATTTTATTACTAGATAACCATCTTGCTGTATTTTTATAACCTACAACTACTCCACCATTTTTTACCCAAGTTTTTATTTTCTCTACAGCTCTTTTTTCTAATCCACTACTTGGTATAATAATATGTGTATATTTAGAAATATCAACTCTGTTAAAGTTACGCGTATCTAATCTTGTTATATGCATATCAAAACGTTGGTCAAACAAATGCCAAATTTCTCCAGAATCGTTTCCTGCTACTCCATCTCCAACTATCATAGCAACTTTAGGTTTTGTAATTGCTCTAAAATTATTACTTCCTAAATCAATACCTTCATTTAAACCAGTAGAAACACCTGTTATTTTCACATTACTTTCTTTAGCTACTTTTAGTAAGAACTTATATAAGTCTCCTACATTTAATTTCTGATTTTGAACAGGAATAAAAATAGTTCCATACTCGTAAACTTTACCATCATTTTTAAAGTTTTTCATCGAAACTTTAGCTCTAATTCCTTTTTGCAAAATAGCATTCAGAGCTTTTGGAGTATAATATTCATTCCAAGGCATTAAATAACCATACTTACTTGTAAATGAAACATTACCAACATTTCTTATTATATTGGTTAGTTTTTTGCCTGCTTTAGATATTGATACATTTTCAGCATAATCAACACCAAATGCATGGTTAAAAGTCCAAGCTGAAACATCATAAAACAAACTATCTTTAAAAGTTTTTCTAACATCAAACATAGCTTTTACCAACCTATGATTTTTCTGATTCATAGGTACAATATAACTGTATCCTTTTTTGAAATTCTTACCATTTTGAGTAAAATCAGATTTTACTTCATGCACATTTACATTTTGTCTAAATAAAACCTCTGCTAAATGATGACTTTTAGCCCCATCTTTTTCATCACCAAAAACAATTGCTTTATTTACAACTGTACTTCTTGATGCTGTGTAAAAATCTTGTTGATATTTTAAGATTTTTACGCGCATTTTTCTGGCTGCTTCTAAAGTAGATAAAGCTGCAGTAAATTGATTTCTAATTGTAAAAGGAAAAGTTAAAATTCCATTTACAGTTTCTTGTGCATGTCCTCTAGAACTTCCTTGTTCGAATAAAATACCAATACTTCCATTTATATCTGGAAATGTTGAGCCTTTACCATAATAAAAATCATCAAAACTTTCTTCAGAGTAATATAAAGAACCTATTTTATCTAAAGCTTTTGCATGATAAGTTGCAATTTCTTTAGTTAAATCTTGGTTCATTTGAGGTGTTAACGGATTTGTTCTACTAGGAATTCCTGGTTGAAAAAAGAAACTAGAATTGCTTCCCATTTCATGATGATCTGTTAAAACATTTGGCAACCATTCATGAAAAGTTTTAATTCTAGTTTGGCTTTCTGGTAATTGCACAGGTAGCCAATCTCTATTCATATCAAACTGATAATGGTTGGTTCTTCCTCTGGGCCAAATCTCAGAATATTCCCTATCATTAGGATCTGGATTAATGTTCTTACTTTTATTCGTATTTGCCCAATACGCAAAACGTTGTAGACCATCTGGATTAAGAGAAGGATCAAATAAAATAACTGTATTGTTTAATAAATCATCAATTCCTTCAGCAGCTGCTAAATAATACGCAACAGCCAAAGCTGCATTTGATCCACTTGGCTCATTACCATGAATAGAAAAACCTTGATAAACTACAATTGGATTTTTAGAAACATCAACAGAATTATTATTAGTTGCATCTATATGATTTTTACGAATATTATCTAAATTTTGATGATTTTTAGGAGACGTAATTGTCAATAACAATAATGGTCTGTCTTCAAACGTTTTTCCTCTATTTTCTATAGAAATCCTATCAGATGAAGCTGCTAAAGCTTTCATATATTCCACTAATTTATCATGTGTAATATGCCACTCTCCTACTTCATGACCAATAACAGATTTTGGAGTGGGTATGTTTTTGTTATACGTCATATTTTTTGGTAAATAGTAAGATAAATCTACTTGTTGTGCAGAAATGGAAATTGATACTAAAAGAAATAATAGTAGTACTTTTTTCATTTGAATAGAATTTGGTTACCTTACAAATATATGAATTCAAAAAGTTTATATTTGATACTTTAACACCAGATTTATGTATATTAAAAGAATTTTTCCTGTAAAAACAGTTTTAAAATGGACAAGAAGAGATATTTTTTTGTTTTTATTAATTGGCGCTATTCCTGTTATTCTTTTCGATCTTCTTGGTTTAAAGTGGCTACATGTACCTTGGTTGCCATTAGGCGTTTTAGGTACAGCTATTTCTTTTTTAATCAGTTTTAAAAACAATGCTTCTTATGACAGGTTGTGGGAAGCTCGTAAAATTTGGGGTGGCATTGTAAATACGTCTAGAACTTGGACAATTATGGTTAAAGATTTTATAGATATTCATGATTCTGAAAAAACACCTATAAACGCCAATTTAAAAGAAATTAAAAAAGAATTGGTACACAGACATGTTGCTTGGTTAACAGCTTTACGTTATCAGTTAAGAGCAGATAAACCTTGGGAATCGCATGTAAAAAATCAGAAATCAAATAAAGAATTTAAGAAGCAACATTATTTAGTTTGTGAAGATACAATTGCTATTGAAGAAGCTATAAAGCCTTACATAACAGAAAAAGAATATACAGAAGTTTTTAAGAAAGGAAATAAACCATCACAACTTTTAGGTATTCAATCTAAACGATTAAAAGAGTTGATGAATTCTGGCTTAATTGAAGATTTTAGACATATGGAAATGATGAATGTCTTAAAAGAACTGTATACCTTACAAGGAAAATCTGAACGTATAAAGAACTTCCCTTATCCCAGACAATATGCTACTCTTAATTATATGTTTGTCTGGGTTTTTATCATTTTGTTACCTTTCGGAATTATGGAAGGTTTTGAAAGTATTGGGCAACATATTGTTGAAGATTTAACAACACATCAATCTAAATCAAATTGGAGGCATTTAGCCCAAGAATTTATTGCAAAACATTTCGTTTGGTTTTCGATTCCTTTTAGTGCGTTATTATCTTGGGTATTTCACACAATGGAAGTTATAGGTGAAAACACAGAAAACCCTTTTGAAGGTGGACCAAATGATGTGCCTATTACAGATTTAAGCAGAGGAATAGAAATAGACATCAGACAATTAATAGATGATACAGACATCCCAGAACCTTATGCTTGGAAGAATGATATTGTGATGTAGTTTGGTTTGTCTCTAAACTTAAAAAATATAATTTAGCTAATGACGAATAAAAATCATTAAAACGACGATTATTCGCTTAAGTTGTGGTTTATATTCGCCAATTTACTGGCTGAATTGAAAACTAAAAATTACTGGTAAACTTACAAAAATTGAATTATTAATCTTAAATTTATAAATATGAAACAGAAACAAAAAAGTAAAAATTTTCTAATTCTTGGACTTTTCCTATTTGGGATAACATCATTTTTATGGAATTGTACATTAGAAGATAATCTCAATGAATCAGAAAGTATCGATTTGAGTAATGTAAAAACTGTATCTTTTAAAGATGCTATTGCTCACTTTAACTCTAAAAAAGAAAAAATTAAACAAAAAAGTACTTATTCGAAAAGTACTGAAAATGAACTTGAAGTCATCCCAGATTGGAATACTTTAGAACATAATGAAATTGCATATACTAGTGCACAACTTACTACTGCAAATTCTGAAATAAACAGAAATGGTAAATATTCCAGTCAACTGTATTTTATTAATGTTAATAATCATATAAGAAATGTGATATTTACAATATGGAAAGATGAAGTTGACCAAGAAGGTAATATTATAAACGGTCGTATATACTTTAATGATTTAGAAGGTAAATTTATTGATGGCTATCATATTGAGAAAGGGATATTTACAAAACGTTTTGTTATTAAATCACAAACTCAAAAAGCTAGTTTTTTACCTCTTTTACTATTTCAAAGTGATGTTTTAACTGAAGAAGGAGACTGTTGGAACACGGATACTTTAGGAGATTTTGAAGGAGGTGTTTTAGATGAAGTTGTTGTTACTGCTTCTGGTGGAGGTTCAGGTGGTGGAAGTGGAAGTGGTAGTAGCACTGGTGCTGGTCATAGTAGTAGTTATAATTGGTATTACTCTTCTGGTCCTGAAAGTACAGGTTATGGTGGCTATATAAATGGAGCTACTTCTTATGGTTCTTCTGGTGGTGGAGGTGGTTCTAGTTTGTCATCTGGACAAGTTACTTCTGCAGCTGCTGCAATACTAATGGCTTCTCCAGTTGATCCTGATGAAGAGGGCAAATGTCCTGATGGTTATAAGAAAAATCCTACTACTGGTAAATGTGACCCGTACAGGTGGGAAAATTTATGACACAGCAACTAAAAAATGTAATTGTCCTGAAGGAAAAAAAGAAGATGATAATGGAAACTGTGTAGATGATTGTGATACTTCTAAAGAAGATTTAAAAAAAGTATTTCCAAATATGTCAGACAGTAAAGCTGAAACATTAGCTAAAATCATAAACGATAAAGGTAGAGACTTTGGCATAGATAGTAATGAAGATTTATGGCACTTTCTTGCGCAAGCTGGTCACGAAACTGGTGGTTTCAATAAGTTAAGTGTAACAGAAAGTACTTATTGGACTACAGCTAGTAAATTAGCTAAAACGTATAAAAAATTTACTATGGATTCCATAAAAGCGAAAAATGATAAAAATTTGTATTATGCACCAGATTATTTAAAAAATTCATCTGATGTTGCTAATATTGCAATGTGTTGTAGATATGGAAATGGTAATGTTGCAAGTGGTCATGGTTATAGATATAGAGGTAGAGGAATATTTCAATTAACTTGGAAAGATAATTATAAAGCATTTAAAACTTGGTATAATAACAAATATGACCCTGATATAGATCCCGTTTCAAATCCTGATATTATAGCATCTAATGATACTTTAGCAGTTTTAAGTGGTATGTGGTATTATAAAACTAGAGTAGTCGATAAAATCACTATAAGTTCATCAACTACTGTTAAAGCTGTAACAAAACCTATAAATTCCGCAACAAAGGGACTTTCAGACAGAAAAAAGAAATTTCAAAAAGCAAAAGATTCAATTAACTGTAAATAAAAAAAATATGAAAACTATAAAAATAATTTTAACTTTGTTTATAATAACAATAGCTTTTAGTTGTAAAGCACAACAGATAAGCGAGTATTCTACAAAAATAATAGGAACTTGGATGGAAGAGAATAGTAGTTATAAACTAGTTTTTCTATCCGATGGGATCTGCAAGGAATTTGAAAATTCAGAATTAATAACGACTTATAATTACACTATAAAAAATGAAAGCTGTAAAAACTTTCAGGCATCAAATACCATTTATTTAGAATGGGTAGATAATGAGGATAATAAAAAAACGTGTTTTGAAATTTTAAATATTACTGATGATTCTTTATCACTAATGATTATTGACAGAGCAAAAAACTTATTTTTCAATAAACAATAATACTGATTTATATATTTGATTAACAATCGAAGAGCTAAATATGAAGTTTAGCTCTTTTCTATGTTTTAAATTATAATACTGTTATGATTAAAATAACAAAACCTTATTATCCCTTATATTAATAAAATTGAAATAAAACAACGCAAAGGATTCAATTAATTCTGAATAAAATGAAAAAAATAAAAATAATAATAGTGATAACTTTAGGGCTAACATTAGGCTGTAAAGCTCAAACTCAAGAGGAGAGATTTAACTCATATAATACATTAATAATAGGCACGTGGATAGCTGAAGATGATTCATCAAACAAGGTTATATTTTCATCAGACAACAAAATGAAAGTTTATATTGATAATAATTTAGAGGATACGACTTTTTATGAACTTTCTTTAACTTGTAATTCAAATTCGAATAATTCATATGATGTTTTTTTTAAAAATTAAGATAGATACAACAACCTATAATTGTGATATAATAAATAATATAGTTACTGATTCTACAGGTAAAACTATTCTTTCAATAACTAATCAAAAAGGTCAATTGGGAAAGTTTTTTAAACAATAAAATACAAACCACAACATAGTATATAAAAAATAGCAGTTAAGTGCAGTCTACAAGTTTTGTGATTTTCTGCTATTTTTGTTTTAAAACTGAAAATAGTATCTTTTTCAATCTGCTACTTTCCTTGTACAAAACCGTTAGCTAAAATTAAAAAAAATATTCTAAATTTTTCAAAATTAAGAATCTGCAAAAATCTAATATTGTTTTTATCAATTTTATAAAAATTCAGAAACTCTAAAAACGTTTATGCATTAATGAAATTATTATTCAGATATTTGTAATAGATTTTTTTAGATGATTGATAATACACTTTTAGAAAACTTAAACAACTCACTTTCTGGTGATGTTCTTTTCGATAATTTACACAAAACTTTATATGCTACAGATGCTTCTGTGTATAGAAAAATTCCGTTAGCAGTTGCTTTTCCAAAGGATGAAAAAGACATCAAAACCTTAATTGAGTTTGTGACCTTAAATAACATAACCTTAATACCAAGAACTGCAGGAACATCACTTGCAGGTCAATGTGTGGGAGATGGAATTGTAGTAGATGTTTCTAAACATTTTACATCCATTTTAGCCTTTGATGAGCAAGCAAAAACGATCACTTTACAACCAGGAATTGTTAGAGATTCTTTAAACGTTTTCCTAAAACCATTTGGGTTATTCTTTGGTCCAAACACCTCAACTTCAAACAGATGCATGATTGGTGGAATGGTGGGTAACAATTCATCAGGAAGTACTTCTATAAAATACGGAGTTACAAGAGATAAAGTATTGCAAATTGATGCCATTTTAAGTGATGGAAGCACAGCAGTTTTTAAAGAAATTACTTCGGATGAATTCATCAATAAAACCAAAGAAAATTCTCAAGAAGGTAAAATTTACAAAAGTATTTTTGAAGAATTATCATCAAAAGAGAATCAACAAGAAATCAAAAACGAATTTCCAAAACCAGAAATTCACAGAAGAAATACAGGTTATGCTGTAGATGAGTTTTTAAAATCCGATTTATTTGGAGGAACAGCACCCTCTATAAACGTTGCCAAATTCTTATCTGGAAGCGAAGGGACATTAGCTTTTTCAACTGCAATTACTTTGCAATTAGACGACTTACCTCCTACTGAAAGCATTATGGTTTGTACGCATTTTAAATCTATAAATGAGAGTTTAAAAGCTACAGTAACTGCAATGCAGCACAATTTATACAATTGTGAATTAATGGATAAAACCATTTTAGATTGTACCAAAAACAATCGTGAATTGGCTAAAAATCGTTTTTTCTTAAAAGGAGATCCAGAAGCAGTTTTAATGTTAGAAGTTTCTGCAAATTCTGTTGAAGAAGCAGAAATTTTAGCTGATAATTTAATTGCAGATTTAGAACAAAACAACTTCGGGTATCATCACCCAAAAGTATATGGTACTGATATTAGTAAAGTTCATTATTTGCGAAAAGCAGGTTTAGGCGCTTTAGGAAATATGGTTGGTGATATGAAAGCTGTGGCTTGTATAGAAGATACAGCAGTTGCTTTGGAAGATTTACCAGATTATATTGAGGAGTTTACTAAAATCATGGATAAGTACCAGCAAAATGCTGTCTATTATGCACATGCAGGAGCTGGAGAATTGCATTTACGTCCTATTCTGAATTTAAAAAAGAAAGCTGATGTTGTTCTATTCAGAAAAATTACGACAGAAACTGCTGAATTAGTTAAAAAATACAAAGGTTCTTTTTCTGGCGAACATGGAGATGGAATTGTTCGTGCAGAGTTTATTCCATTGATGATTGGCGAAAACAATTATCAACTATTAAGAAGAATAAAAAAGGCATTTGATCCAAACAACGTTTTTAACCAAGGAAAAATTACAGATGCTTTTCCTATGGATAAAAGTTTGCGTTATGAAATTGATAGGGTTGAACCTGAAATTAAAACGATTCAAGATTTTTCTGACAGCGAAGGAATTTTAAAACTTGCAGAAAAATGTAATGGTTCTGGAGATTGTAGAAAACCTGTTGAAGCTGGTGGAACAATGTGCCCTAGCTACAGAGCAACGAAAAAAGAGAAAGAAACCACAAGAGCAAGAGCAAATACTCTACGTGAAGTTTTAACGAATAATAATGCTGTAAACAAGTTTGATTCGCAAGAATTAAAACAAGTTTTAGACCTCTGTTTAAGTTGTAAAGCTTGTGCTTCTGAATGCCCAAGTAATGTAGATATTGCTACAATGAAAGCCGAGTTCTTATACCAATATCAAGAAACGAATGGCTATTCTTTTCGAAGTAAATTGTTTGCCAATAATGCAAAACTCAACAAATTAGGTAGCCTAACTCCTACTTTAGCCAATTTGGTTTTAAATACAACTATAGCAAAATCTGCTATGGGAGTTGCCATAGAAAGAAGTGTCCCTAAATTGGCAAAAAGAACATTAAATAGTTGGTACAAAAAGCAGAATATCAATAAAAGTCAGAATGTCATTGCGAACAAAGTGAAGCAATCTGACAATCAAAAAAAAGTTTACCTTTTCAACGATGAATTTACCAACTTTTACGATGTAGAAATTGGTAAAGACGCTGTTTATTTATTAAACAAATTAGGTTATGATGCAAAAATCATTAATCATGAAGAAAGTGCGAGAAGCTATATTTCTAAAGGATTTTTAAAAGAAGCGAAACAAGTTTGTGATAAAAACATTACTATTTTTAAAGATATTATTTCTGAAGAAACTCCATTGATTGGCATAGAACCTTCTGCAATTCTGACCTTTAGAGACGAATATATCAGATTAGCAGACGATAAAACATCCGCACAAAAAATAGCAAAAAATACATTTACTTTCGAAGAGTTTTTATCTAAAGAAATTGAAAAAGGAAATGTAAATAAAAGCGCATTTACATCAGAAAAAAAGACATTGAAAATTCACGGTCATTGTCATCAAAAAGCCTTGTCTAGCACCAATGCAAGTTTTCAAATACTAAATCTTCCTAGTAATTATACTGTAACCATTATGAATACTGGTTGTTGTGGAATGGCAGGTTCTTTTGGTTACGAAAAAGAGCATTACAAAGTTTCGATGCAAGTAGGTGAAGATACTTTATTCCCTAAAGTAAGGAATTTTAGTGCTGATACTGAAATTGCAGCAGCAGGAACAAGTTGTCGTCATCAAATTTATGATGGAACAAAACGAATTGCAAAACATCCAATTACTATTTTAAAAGAAGCTTTATTATAATAATTATATTTATTCAAAAATCAATTCAAAATAAAAATGTATATTTAGAATTAAAAATAAAATCATGAAACCAACCATATTTTTAAAGCGTAAAACGTTTATAGGTCTTTTTTTAGTATTTATTGCTATCGGTTTTTCTTCAATGACTACTCTAAAAGCATATGATCCTTCAGGAAATTGGAATTATGAAATAGAAACTGGAGAAGAAACTTTAACAGGATTAATGACCATTAAAAAAGTAAAAAACACTTACGAAGTAAATATTGAATCTGATGTTTACGGAAATTTATCCTTAGAATCTGTAGCGTTTAAAAATAAGGTTTTAACAGCATCTGTTGATGTTCAAGGCGTAGTCACAGATTTTGAAATGGAATTTGATAATGACAAAATGTCTGGAGCAGTTTATTATGATGAAATGGAACTCTCACTTTCTGCAAAAAGAGAATAATGTAAAAATATTATATTAAAAGGGAAGTTTTAGCTTCCCTTTTTTTATTTAATTACGATAATAAACAATTTTATTTCAAAAAAACCAGCATTAATGGCATGAAGAATACTCATAAAATAACAGTAATGTTTTCACTTATTATTGCTGGGGAAGCCATTTTTTTACTTCCGTTTATTTTAATGCGTGTTTTTAAACCTGTAATTAGAGAAGCGTTTGTAATTTCTGATGCACAAATTGGAGAAGCACAAGCTTTATATGGAATTACAGCTGTGCTTTCCTATTTTTTTGGTGGATTTATTGCTGATAAATATGAGCCTAGAAAATTATTATCTCTTTCATTAGTTTTAACAGGTTTAGGTGGTTTTTGGATGGTTTTTAAACCTTCTATTACAGGTTTAAAAATATTATATGCTTTTTGGGGAATTTCCACAATTCTATTCTTTTGGGCATCCTTAATAAAAGCGACCAGACAATGGGGAAATGAACACAATCAAGGATTATCTTTTGGTTTATTAGATGGAGGAAGAGGCTTTTTTGCAGCTACAATTGCGTTATCTGGTGCAGGAATTCTCACTTTTTTCTTTCCTGAAAAAGGAAGTGAAATCACTTTTGAACATAAAGTAGCAACCTTACAATATATTATTGGTGCATTAACTATTATTGTCTTTTTGGTAGCTTTTTTAGTTTGGAATACTTTAGGAAATACTACTCAAGAAAAGCAAACCAATGAATTTCCTTTCGATTTTAAAAAAGCATTTTCATTGATGAAACAGAAAAAAGTGATTTTTCATTCCTTGATTATTTTCTGTGCATATTGTGCTTATAAATTAACAGGAGTTTATGGCACTTATGCCAAAGATGTTTGGAATTATTCTCTAGAAGAAGCTACCTATTTTGCAGTTTTTATTCAATATTTGAGACCAATTTCTGCAATTCTAATTGGCTGGATTGCTGATAAATATCTGCCATCAAAAATGCTAATTCCCTCGTTTTCAGTTTTAATAATTACTTCTGCTTTACTTGGTTTAGGTTTTTCTGAAAATCATTTCATGTATACTTCGTTTGCAACCTTTATTGGTATTGCCTTTGCAACCTATTCTTTAAGAGGATTGTATTTTGCAATTATCGAGGAAACAAAAACTCCTATAGAGTTTACAGGAACTTTAGTTGGAATTATATCAATTGTAGGTTTTACACCAGATGTATTTATGTCGTTATTTAATGGTTATATGTTGGGAGAAAATCCTACAATTGTAGAGTATCAAAATTTATTTAGCACATTTATAATAATCCCTATTGTAGGTTTAATTGCTGCTTTAGGGTTTCGAAAATCAATTAAAAATGAGTAAAAAAAGAACTATGTTGTAGCAGAAAATCGCTATAAAAAATTAAATATTGAAGAACAGCAAATAGTGGTTTATTACTACCAGAACTTTCTTTAGGTTATGGCAGAACTTTGGCGAAAATGATAGTTTTAAAAATGCAAGAAACTTATTAAAATGTGCTTTTGATAATAGAATTACACATTTTGATTTGGCTAATAATTATAGACCTCCTAATGGATCTGCTGAAATGACTTTTGGTAAAATTAAAGATTTAGACGGAATCACTGAAAGTAGAACCCAGAATTTAGCACAAATGGCAATTTCTTGGATTTTAAAAGATGATAGAATTACCTCTGTATTAATTGGAGTTAGTAAAACAAGTCAGATTTTAGATAGTGTTAAAGCGATTAAAAACACTGTTTTTTCTGAAGAAAAGTTGAATAATATTAATCTTATTCTAAATTAGATTTAAAACAAATAGAGAAATTTTAAATTTCTTTAAGAATATTAATTAATAAAATTGTTAATTTAGTTTAATTAATAACTAAAAAAATTAAACAAAATGAAAATAACTCAAATTATTATCAAGTATTCTATCATTATCACATTATTAATTGGAGGTTTTTTTCTCTTATCTAAATTATTAGGAGTTCATGACAATCCATATTTAAGATTTTTAAATCTAATTTTTGTTGTAGTTGGAATAAGACAAGCAATTAAAACTAATATTGAATTTAATCACGATACAAACTATATTGCAAATCTAGGTATTGGGTTACAAACTGGTGCTGCAGCTGTTATTTTTTCAATTATTGGTGTAATTGGTTATATAGAATTTATAAATCCAGAATTCCTTTTAACCATGAATAAATCTTTTCTTATAGGTGGAAATTTATCTCTGGCAGAAGTATTTATAACCTTACTAATAGAAGGGATGGCATCTTCTTTTATAGGTTCATTTATTGTAATGCAATTTTATAAAAATCATGATAAAGTATTAGCTTCTCTATAAGACTTAATAATTAAAAAGCCTCTTTCTTATGAAAAAGGCTTTTTGATTTTATATGAATAACATTTATAAATATTACTTCAAACTGGCCAAACTACTTTTAATAGTCTCTATTTTAGCAAGTGTATCGCTTTCTTTTTTACGCTCTAAAGTAATTACCTGTTCTGGTGCATTACTTACAAAACGCTCATTAGATAATTTCTTTTGAATTCCGAATAAGAAACCTTCCGCTCTTTTTAATTCTGCATTTAGTTTTTTGGTTTCAGCTTCTACATCTATATTTTCTGCTGAAATTGGCACAAAATATTCATTTGATTTTACTCTAAATGATACTCCATCAACTTTTTCAGAAACATAGTTGATTACTGATGTATTTGTTAGTTTTTGAATAACAGCATCAAATTCTTTCGAATTCTTTTCATTATCAACTACAAACAATTCTACAGCATCTTTAAAAGAAATATTCTTTTCTTTTCTTATGGTTCTAATACCAGAAACAACTCCTGTTGCAAATTCAAAATCAACAATAATATCTGAATTAAATGCTTTTTGTGTTGGATATTTAGCAATAATTAACGCTTCGTCAGTAGTTCTTTCTGTGATAAATTGCCAAATTTCTTCCGTTAAAAACGGCATAAAAGGATGCAATACCTTTAAGTTATTTTCTAACACTTCAATAACAGCATCAAACGTTTTTCTATCTATAGGTTGCTGATAACCAGGTTTTACAATCTCTAATAACCAAGATGAAAAATCATCCATAATTAATTTATAAATTGCCATCAAAGCATCACTTAAACGATATTTAGAGAAATAGTCGTCTATTTCTGCTAACGTTTTTTGGAATTTTGCTTCATACCATTCTAAACCAATTTTTGCGGTTTCTGATTGTGGTAAATTTGCATCAACTTCCCAGCCTTTTATCAATCTAAAGGCATTCCAAATTTTGTTTGCAAATGCTTTTCCTTGCTGACATAAATCTTCATCGAACATTAAATCGTTTCCAGCAGCAGAACTTAATAATAAACCAACTCTAATTCCATCTGCTCCATAATCGTCTATCAATTTTAAAGCATCAGGAGAGTTTCCAAGTTGTTTAGACATTTTTCGTCTTTGTTTATCTCTAACTAAACCAGTTAAATAAACATTCTGAAAAGGTTTTTCATCTTTATATTCATAACCAGCAATAATCATTCTTGCTACCCAAAAAAATAAAATATCTGGTCCAGTAACTAAATCGTTTGTTGGATAATAATAGTTAATTTCTTCGTTTTCAGGATTTCTGATGCCATCAAAAACGGACATTGGCCAAAGCCAAGAAGAAAACCAAGTATCTAGTGCATCTTCGTCTTGACGTAAATCTTCTATTTTAAGAGATTTCTCCATTTCAGTCGAAATGACAGCTAATTTCTTTTTTGCTAATTCAAATGCTTTTTCCTTGATCTCTGCTACAACAAAATCTTCTTTTCCATCTCCATAGAAATACGCAGGAATTTGTTGTCCCCACCACAATTGACGAGAAATATTCCAATCACGTACATTTTCCATCCAATGTCTGTAAGTATTTTCGAACTTTTTTGGATATAAATTTACTTCAGCATTTTCACCCAAAACAGCATCAATAGCAGGTTGAGCTAAATCTTTCATTTTTAAAAACCATTGATCAGATAATCTTGGCTCTATAACTGCTTTTGTTCTTTCTGATGTACCTACTTTATTGGTGTGAACTTCAGTTTTTACTAAAATTCCTTTTTCTTCCAATTCTTTAGCGATTGCTGCACGAACTACAAATCTGTCTTTGCCTTGATAATGCAATCCAAAAGAGTTCAAAGAAGCATCATCATTAAAAATATCGATAACTTCTAAATTGTGCTTGTCTCCTAAATTTTTGTCATTTTCATCGTGAGCAGGGGTTACTTTTAAACAACCTGTCCCAAATTCTAAATCAACATATTCATCCTCAATAATAGGAATAATTCTTCCACAAAGTGGCACAATTGCTTTCTTTCCTTTTAAGTGTTTAAAACGTTCATCATTTGGGTTGATACATATAGCAGTATCTCCAAAAATAGTTTCTGGTCTTGTTGTTGCAATCGTTAATGTTTCTTTTGAACTTTCAATTTTATATTCTAAATAATACAAGTTTCCTTGTCTTTCTTCATGAATTACTTCTTCATCAGAAAGTGTGGTTTTTGCTTCAGGATCCCAATTTACCATTCTATAACCTCTATAAATTAAACCTTTGTTATATAAATCAACAAAAACTTTAATTACAGATTCAGACATTTCTGGATCCATTGTAAACTTTGTTCTTTCCCAATCGCAAGAAGCACCTAGCTTTTTTAATTGTTCTAAAATTTTTCCTCCATATTCGTTTTTCCAGTCAAAGGCGTGTTGCAGAAATTCTTCACGAGTTAAATCGCTTTTTTTGATGCCTTGCTCCTTTAATTTCGCAACAACTTTTGCTTCAGTTGCAATTGATGCGTGATCTGTTCCTGGAACCCAACATGCATTTTTACCTAATAATCGTGCACGACGAATTAATACATCTTGAATAGTATTATTCAGCATATGCCCCATATGCAAAACTCCTGTAACATTTGGTGGAGGAATTACAATTGTATAAGGCTCTCTTTCATCTGGTGTTGAATGAAAATAGTTGTTTTTTATCCAGTAGTCATACCATTTATCTTCTACCTTACTTGCATCATATTTTGATGGAATTGCCATACTTTGGAATAATTTTTGAATATAGTTTACAAAAATACAATTCTCTTTATTCTAGAGAAAATTAGAGGTTGATTATTTTATCATTTTAAAATCGTAAATTTGATTTATGCAAAAAGCTATTTTTTTTATTTTGTTCCTATTTTTTTCACTTGGAATTTCTGCACAGGAGTTTAAGTTTGAGAAAGAGACGATTAATTATGGAAAAATTAAGAAAGGTGATGATGGAAAACGTGTATTTTCCTTTACAAATATTGGAAAAGCACCATTAATTATTAAAGAAATTAAAACTTCTTGTGATTGTGCAATCCCAAAAAAACCAGAAAAACCTATAATGCCAAACGAAAAAGCAACAATTACTGTAGCATATGACACATCAAAAACTGGTGGTTTTTCTAAAGAAATAATTATTTTTTCTAACGCAAAAAATAAAATTAAAAGAATAAAAGTTAAAGGGTACATTAGTAAATAAAGTGATTATGAAATCGTTTTTAATAGGATTATTGTTATGTGGATTTAGTTTATCTACAGCTGCACAAGAATTTAAGTTTGAAAAAGAAACCATTAATTATGGGAAAATTTCTAAAAATTCTGATGGAGAAAAAACATTTGTATTTACAAACATTGGTAATAAACCTTTAGTCATAAGAAACATAAAGTCTTCATGTGGTTGTACTATTCCTAAAAAACCAGAAAAACCAATTATGCCTGGAGAAAAAGGGGAGATAAAAGTTATTTACGATACTAACAGAATTGGTGGTTTTTCAAAAACAATCACAATTTTCTCGAATGCAAAAAGTCCGAGGAAAATTATTAAAATAAAAGGAAATGTTTACAATGGCATAATTTTAGAGAAAGAAAAAAATATGCTTTCTAATTCTAGTAAGTAACTAAATTCTCTTTTCTAATCGAAATTGAAATTTCATTTTAACTCCATTTCTTTCTACAGTAATTCTAATTTTTCTGCCTGATTTTTCTTGAAATTTTTGAATAATCTTTCCTAGTGTATAATCATAAGAAGGCACACCATTTAGCTTTAAAATGATATCATCTTTTAAAATACCTGCTTTTTCTGCTGGAGAATTTTTTAAAACACTTTTCACTTTAAAAGAAGGCTTAAATTTATATGAAAATCTACTAATAAAACTTACTGTATTATTATCCTGTACTTTATTATTATACCCATCTGTAAAACTTTTTTTCTCTTCTTCTCTGACCAATTGCTTACCATTATATACTATAACAAGACCACTCATATTGTAGTTAAAGCGTTTTGTTAAAGAACTCTGTTTTTTTAGTGTCATTCTTTTGTTTGGATAGTCAAACCATACAATAAATCGTTTTAAAATTCCTCCTCCTATACTTCCATTTCTAGTTTTGAAATTTCTTGCATTACGAGTTGAAATAGAATCTAAAAAAGAAACAGTAGGTTGTTTTACTTCAAAAGATTTTAGCTTTAACATAGGTATTCTACTTCTATTACCATAAATAGAGCCACTTAACCCTTCCCCCAATATATCTCTAAAAAAAAGATTAGGAGTAATGATTTCTTTTTTTGTGTGTTCAAATAACCAAATAGCATCACTGCCTCCTGAATCTACTAAAAGCGTAACATCTGTTAATTTGTTGGAAATAGTATCTAATTGGACTTTAGTTTTAATATATGGTTTTTTTCTATAAAATTGAATGGGAAATACTTCACATTTTTTACACTTACTGTACTTAAAATTTTTAGCTTTATAAAAATCAATGTATTTATATTTATAATTAATTTTTACTACAAAGTTTTTTAAAATATTATATCCAATTATCCCATGTATAGTTGTACCCATTTTACCAGATAAATCAAAATAGTCCTTTAAGATTACATAAATAGTCTCGTTATAATTTTCTATACTTTTTATATTAACTTTATTATTTTTAGATAATAATGCATCAACAGCTTCACCATTTCCTAAACCTTGTAGTTTAACAGTTTTTACATTATTTAATCCTATACTATCATTTTGTGAAATATTAAATAATATTGTTTTACTTACTCCTGAATCTAAAATAAAAGAAAGTTTTTTTTCATTAATAACTAAAGGAATAACAATTAAATTATTTATTAACTTGAACTTAACTCGCTCTTTTTTACTTTTATTATTTAAAATATGATATCCATTTTGTGCTTTTAAAGGTGTAAAAGCAATAGCAAAAAATATTACAAGAAAAATATTTTTTTTCAAAAAAATTGAATTTTGTGAATCACTATTAAATGTACAAATAATCATTTTTATATTTTAGTTTTTAGTAAATTTTTAACCTTTTATATATTTTAAAATTTAAAAGAGATATAAAATTTATTTTGCAAATTTGCAAAAAAGAAATCTATAACTTAAAAGTATGCCTTCTATTTCACAAAAAGGACGATTAATGCCTGAATCTCCAATACGAAAATTAGTTCCTTATGCTGAAAATGCAAAAAAAAGAGGAACAAAAGTATTTCATTTAAACATAGGGCAACCAGATATCAAAACTCCACAAGTAGCATTAGATGCCGTGAAAAATAATTCGATTGAAACCTTATCTTATGCCCGTTCTGAAGGATCAGAAATTTACAGAACTAAACTCACAAAATATTATGCTAATCATAATATAAATATAAATGCTGATAATATTATTGCAACAACTGGAGGTTCTGAAGCTTTACTTTTTACTATTTGTAGTATTACAGATCCTGGTGATGAAATTATTATACCTGAACCATTTTACGCAAATTATAATGGTTTTTCTACTGCTTCTGGCGTAAAAGTTGTACCAGTAATTTCTAAAATTGAAGATAATTTTGCATTGCCTAAAATTGAAGATTTTGAGAAATTAATTACATCCAAAACAAAAGCAATCTTAATTTGTAATCCAGGAAACCCAACAGGATATTTATATTCCGAAAAAGAAATTGAAAAACTAAAACAAATTGTTTTAAAACATGATTTATTTTTAATTGCAGATGAAGTATATCGTGAATTTGCTTATGATGGCTTAAATCACACTTCTGTGTTATCTTTAGAAGGTTTAGAACAAAATGCAATTGTAATTGATTCCGTTTCTAAACGATACAGTATGTGTGGTGCAAGAATTGGATGCATTGTTTCTAAAAATGAAACCTTTATTAAAACTGCTATTAAATTTGCGCAGGCAAGATTAAGTCCGCCAACTTATGCATTAATTGCTAGTGAGGCTGCTTTAGATACACCTCAAAGTTATTTTGATGATGTAAAAGCAGAATATGTAGAAAGAAGAAACACTTTAGTTTCTGAACTACAAAAAATTGAAGGCGTAAAAGTTGCCAACCCAAAAGGAGCTTTTTACTGTGTGGCAGAATTACCAGTTGATGATACTGATGATTTTGCACAGTGGCTATTAGAAAAGTTTCATCATAATAAGGAAACTGTTATGGTTGCACCTGCAAGCGGATTTTATTCTACTGAAGGTGAAGGGAAAAATCAAATTAGAATGGCTTATGTTTTAAAGATAGAAGATTTAATAAGGTCTGTTGAGATTTTATCAGCTGCATTAAAACAATACAATAGTTAATTGAATATTTTAGAGAACATATCACTTAAAAACTACAATACGTTTGGTATTGATGTTACAGCAAAACGTTTTATTTCTATAAACTCTGTTTATCAGTTACAACAATTACTGAAAACTGAAAAAGATATTTTTCTGATTTCTGGTGGTAGTAATATGCTACTTACAAAAGACATCGAAAAACTTGTAGTTCATATTGATATCAAAGGAATTTCAATTGACAGAGAAAATAACAACGATATTTATATTACAGTAAATGCAGGTGAAAACTGGCACGATTTTGTATTATGGTGTGTTTCTAATAATTATGGAGGAATTGAAAATTTATCTTTAATCCCAGGAAATGTTGGGACTTGTCCAATTCAGAATATTGGTGCTTATGGGGTTGAAGTAAAAGACACCATTACAAAAGTAGTGGCTTTAGAAATTGAAAGCGGTAAATTGGTTCAGTTTTCTAATGAGGAATGTAATTTTGGATATCGAAATTCAATTTTCAAAAATGAGTTAAAAGGTAAATTTATATTGACAGTTGTTGGTTTTAAATTGACAAAAAACAGCCATATTTTAAATACTTCTTATGGTGCCATTGAAACTGAATTGGTATCAAAAAACATAAAAAAACCAACTTTAAAAAATATTTCTGACGCAGTAATTGCTATCAGAAAATCTAAACTTCCAGACCCAAAAGAAATTGGAAATAGTGGTAGTTTTTTTAAAAACCCTGTTATTTCTAAAACTCTTTTTTTAGAACTCCAAAAAGAATATCCAAATATTCCTAATTATCCTGTCATTTCGAGCGAAGTTGAGAAACATCAAGCTAGAGTAAAAGTTCCAGCTGGTTGGTTAATAGAACAAGCAGGTTTTAAAGGAAAACGATTTGGTGAATTTGGAGTTCATGAAAAACAAGCTTTAGTTTTGGTAAATTATGGAAACGCTTCAGGAAAAGATATTTATCAATTGGCACAGAAAATTCAAGAAACTATTTTAGATAAATTTGGTATTACTTTAGAGATTGAAGTAAATGTTATTCAATAAAAAAACCTTGCTATATCATAACAAGGTCAAAACTGTATCCCCCAATACGTTTTAATTTTTCAATTCGTCTTCTGTTAAATAGCCGTCTTTATTTTTATCTCGTTTAGAAAAGTTATCTTTTAAAGGCCCTCTAATTTCTTCTTTAGATAATTTGTTATCTTTATTCAAATCCATTTTTTGGAACAACTCATCTACACTAGGTCTTCTTCTTTGTCTTTGACCTTCTTGTTTTCCTCTAACTTTTCTCTCCTCTTCATATTCGCCCATTAAACATCTGCTCACATAAGGGAATTCGTCAGTAATGATATAGGCGTATTTTCCATTAATAGTTGTACCATTACACTCGTCTAAATCTCCAAAATTAGCAACATACTCAAAATCAGAGCCATAAGTTCCATCATGATGACCACCTACAGAAATATCAATTTTATTATGTGGATTTTCATAAAAACAATCTTCTCCCTCTCTCTTACCATCTAACAATTTGTAACTAGACTTGTATTTACCACTTTTAGAATAATACATAGCAAAACCATCATGAGCAAAACCTACATGAACCAAATCTTCTCCTTTATCTAAATCTTTAATTAGGGATGTAGGACTACCATGATAATGATAAGCACCTGTTGGCTGTACATGAGCATTATTAAAATCTAATCCTAAATCAATGACATTTTGAAATGCCTCTACTCTGTAATTTTCTCCTGTATCGCAAACAACAACTTCAGCTGTGCCTGGTTCGAATTTAACACCATTTATAGAAACTCCTGGTTCTCTTGCCCATTTTGGTTTACCTGTATATTTAGGATTTACTGGAAAAATATAAGTTTTACTTTGTTCTGAAATTGTATTAGGATTTCCTTTAGTAGGAAACTCTCCAGTTTTATGATTTGGCAACGCATTTGTTACCATCTTTCTAGTATTTCCTTGAACAGTAACGATTGTTTTTGTTCCAAATTCTTCATCAATTAAATTATATGACGAAAAATAGTTTTGAGGTTCATGTAAGTGATTATCTGCAATTTCAGAGTGCGTGTGCGAATGTGAATGATGCTCTAAAGTTGTTTTATTTTTACAACTCATCATAAAACCAATGAAAAGAATTGCAATAAAATACTTCTTAAACATAATTTATAAGTTTTAGGTTGAAAATAACTTTTTTGAAAGTTATTCTTTTTTTAAGGTTTTAATATCTGCAATTAATTGTTTTACAGAATTTTTATTTAATCCATTATAAATACCTCTAATATGCTTGTTTTTATCTACTAAAATAAAATTTTCAGTATGCAAAAAATCATCAATTCCTTTAGGCTCTCCCAAATCATTTTCTACAAAATATGCTTTACGCCCTAAGTCGTAAATTTCTTTTTTGTCTCCAGTAACCAAATGCCAATTTTTACCAATTTTTTTATCTAAAGCGTATTTTTTTAATTGTGGTACAGAATCTTTTGTGGGTGTAACAGAGTGAGATAGCAATAAAACGTCATTATCATTTTTAAAAGCATCTTGCACTAAATTCATGTTTTTTGTCATCATTGGACATATACCTGGACAAGTGGTAAAGAAAAAATCGGTTACATAAATTTTATCTTTAAAAGTTTTTTGAGTTACCTTTTTTCCATTTTGATTGATTAGATTAAAATCTGGTATTTTATGAAAACTTTTTAGCTCTTTACTTTTAGATGTAATCCATTTAGGTGTGAATGATTCCTCATTATAATAAGGTAAAATATCAACTCTACTTTCTTGAAGATTTGTTTTTTTTGTACATCCAATTATAAGTAATAAGATAAACAGAGAAAAAAAATTACTTTTTTGCATACTGTACTTCCTCATTTTTAAGTTTATAACACAGGTTAGCTCTTTTCATACCAAAAATCCGTCCATTTTTTGCTTCATAATTTACATAAACAGTTCCGTTTTCTAACCATGCTTTTTGCAAACCCTCTTCTTTTCCTTTGTTCAAATTTCTTTGTTTCGCAAGCTGTCCACTAGCATACCATATTTTTTGAATTCCATGACGTTCTCCATTTATATAGTTAGATTCAGCCATTATTTGTCCGCTTTCTAGATAGTTTAATTTTTTACCATGAAGTTTATTATCAACATAAAAAGCTTTTCTTTTAATAGTTCCGTTATTGAAATACATAAAATCCTCACCTTCTCTTTTACCATTATAATAACCTGTTTTTTCAGACAAACTATCATTGTCATAAAGTTTAATACCAAAACCATTAAATGGTTTATCATTATAAAACCATTGTCCTTTTAATGGATTCAATTTTAACTGGTTTTTATTGATAAAAGTATTTTTTATTGTTTTTTCTGCTACTAATTTTGTGTTTTCGGGTGCTTGATTTTTACAAGCCCCGAAAACACAAATAATTAAAATCAAATAATTAGTTAATCGCATTTGGTGTTCCTTGATATGATCCTGCAAAAATTACATATCTTCCTGTTGTGGAATACAATTCATTTACTATATGGTAATGATATTCGCCATCAGGATTTGTTGGAGTAGGTCCAAAATGACCTCCTGAAGCGTCTAAATCTGTTGGATAATCATTGCTAGGATAATCTCTTCTTCCGTAGATTAAAAAACCATCAGCCATAATTCCTATTAATTTATCATCATCATCTGTAAAAGCTAAAGGCTCTAAATGATAATGGTATTGAGAAGGTCCTATATGTGCTCCTGTATAATCTAAACCTCCAGCAGCACCATCTAAAGGTCCATTACCCTCTTGATCATTATAAATGTATGCACCACTAACAGCAATACCAATAGCACCTAAAGAAGTAGCTGTTGTTGAGCTAGCTTTTTTGGGTACTGCAGATACTGTTAAGGTTCCTGATAAATCTCTACCAGAAGTATCTATTCTAGTTGGTGTCATCATCCCTGTACTTGTTACTGTTGGAGCAACATATAGTGGATGACTAGAACTCCAATAAGGAGTTGTATGATTTGGTAAACCTGTTGTCTCGATTGTAATTGTTGTTCCATTACCAGAGATATAAATATCAGTTTCATCAGTATCGAATGCAGCAAAAGCAGCAGGTAATTCTGTTATAATATCATCAGTAGTATCTATATCTGGATCTGGATCAGGAGTATTATCATTATCTGAACTACACGAAATAATTACCATGACTAATAACATTGTAAGAAATGCTTTAATTTTAATTGATTTGGTTTTCATTATTTATAATTTTAATTAGTTTATTATTTTAGATGCAGAACATAAAAAAAACTTGCGTTTTATTTTTTAAATGTATAAATATATTTTAAACCTAGAATATTTGTAATATCAGGAAAATCTACATTGAGCTCTTTTTCAAACCTGTAAAAGATTCCTAATTTGCCAAAATTCTTAAATTTATAATCAGTGCCTAATGTAAACCTGTACTTGTTAAAACCGTTCGTTTTACTTTCTTTAAATCTATTGAAAATTTCTGCAGAAAATTTTGGATCCAATCTCCAGTTTTTGAGATTATATTCTAAAGATATTTTAAAACGAATATTTTGATTAATAAAATCTCCTTCCTCATACGAAATTCCTAGTTCATTTTTATTTTGATATCGAAGTCTATATCCTATTTTTAAATCTTTTATTTTATGCTTATACTTTACATCTACTTGAAATCTAAAATAATTTTCATAACCCTGTACATTACCTTTATTGTCATTTTCTCTAATATATCGTTGTTGTATATGGTTTGTTGCGTGTTTTAAGCAACTAATTTAGTAAATAATTACCGACCAAGAAAGTCCGCAAGGACTTTCGTAAGTAGGCAAGAAGCCAGCAATAAATTATATACGGTGTTGCCCATAGTAGTTTTTTATAGTTTGTAATTTAATTCAAAATAATTATTGATAAAATCATAAATGTATTTATATTTGCAAAAAAATAAAATTCAATTATGAAAACAATTTCGTCTCTTAAAAAAGTGATTTTACTGGCATTTATAGCTCTAAATTTCATTAACTGTAGTGAGGATGAATCACCTGCTGAAATTTCTGCAATTACTGAAAATTTTCTTATTGGTGAGTGGAGTGTTACATCAATGCGAAGCGAGTCTGATGAAAATTTATTAGTTCTTTGCGCAAATGAGAATACGCCAAATTATACCTTCACTGAAGAAAATAACTTAAATGCCATATTATATTCGATATCTGATACTGCAACTAGAGAATGTGAATCAACATTTATTTTTTACAGCTATACTTTTGATTCAGATACTAATATTATTACTATTAAATCTTCAACTGGAAGCGGAGATGGTTATAAATCTAAAATTATTGAATCAAGCGAAAATAGTTTCACAACTCAATATGTTTCAGGTACTATTGATTCCCAACAATTAACATCTCCAAATTTTAAAACAGTTTTTCAAAAACAATCGTAAAATAATTAGTTATAAAAGGCTTATGTTCATTTTGAGAAAATACTATTTATAGAAATAAACATAAGCTTTTTTATTAAATTTAATTCCATACTTTATTATATCAAAGTCTAGTAAAATCATTCAATTATCATTCTCGAAACTTACTCAATCCGTTTTTTTTTAAATAAAATACATTTTTTACGATTATGAGTTCGTTAAGCTAGTTTGTGCTTCTCGTTTTGTAATCAATTCAATTTGAGTGTGATTGGTTTATTATGGGCAACTTAATCCTACACCTAATTTTAATCCTTTAAATAGCTTATATTCTGTTGTCAATTCTGTAAAAAACTCATCAACTGTAGAAAAGTTTTCTTTTAATCTAAATTGCTCTTCCAAGCCAAAACTCCATGTATCATTTAGTTTGTATTCTAATGCAATTGTTGTCCAAGAAGCCCAATCTTTATCTCTTTCTGTTTGAGCTTTAGTATTACATATAAAAAATATAGTACAAAACAGCATTATTTTTAAGAGTGACATTTTTTCTATTTTAATAATGTTCATCTTTTAAAATTTTAATTTAATTTCTGTTGTAGTAGTAAATTGTTAAAACTGCTGTATCTCTTAAAAAGTCTATATCTCCAATTTTAATCTTATTTACAGTTATACCTGTTCTGTTTTCTAAATCTTCTTTTAATAAATTATAATTTTGTGGTTTAATGTTATCAATATTTTCATAGATAATTTCTTTAGTAATTTCATGTTTTAGGTGCCATACTTTCTCAATAATGGCAATTGCTACTACTATTATAATATTTGCAAAAATAATTTCTGAATAACTCATTTTTTTATTGGCTAGTGAATTCATCACAGAGACACCAATCACAACAAAAAGATATGTCATTTCCTTAATATTAATTGCATCTGTTCTATATCTTATAATTCCGAAAATAGCAAAAAGCCCAAGAGCCATCCCAATATCTAGCTCAAATTTTTTGAGTGTAAAACATAAGAAAAACACAATAAAACTAATCATGTAAAAAGTAAAAAGATAATCTTTTCGTTTTGCAGAATTATAATACAACCATCTAATTATCAAGGTTAAAAAGATTAAATTTATTATAAAACGGAATGACATTTTAAAAAAATCATCATCAAAAATTGGGATTTCTAAAAACTCCATACTTAAGCTATTTTATTAATTTTTAGCAATTTATTTTTAAAAACATTATACTTTATATCATTATATAAACTAATCATACCAATACAATATTTACTAATACTAAAAGGATTCTGCTTAATTGTTTTTAAAGATTTTATAATTTTTGATTTTCTATTAAACCGTTCTTGTTTCACTTCAATTATTACTATGTTGTTGAAACTTTTTTTTACTTGATTTATATTATAATTTACGTTTAAATCTATGGTTACACGTTCTTTATTTTTTAAGCTTACTAACGTAATTCGATTAAAGCTATTCCATAAACTTGGTAATAAATCGAAATCTTTTTCTGTAGTTTTAGCTATAAATTCTTTTGATGAATTTGTTAAATTAACTTCAAAATCTTTAATAGGTATTCTTGTTTTATTGGTAAATCCTTTCCCATTTTTTTGTTTAATTTCTAAAAAACATAAGTCAGATTCAATATATTTTCTTTGTCTTATTTTTATCCTATTATTTTTTCCATTATGGTGATCACTGTAAAACTTATTCGCCTTTGTATCGAAATATAATGAGGAGTAACTCATCAAAATATTATTATTAATTTTTAATACTTCGTAATCATTTATAATACTCTCTAGTAATGAATTTAATTGAGTTTTATTAATTACTAATTTTGTATCAACTCTATTCATAAGAGTTACGTTATTCATTTCTTCTAAAGAAACACAAGAAAACTGATGAATGAGAGAATCAAGATTATGAAACATAATTTTATTTTTAAAAAATTCAAGTTAATATCTAAAGCTATTTTAACATCTTAACTTTAGGAATTAGCATTGTAAAAAAAAGCTTCATATACAGAGTAATGAAGCTCTTTTGAAAAATCTGTACAGCCAATCTTTTAACTATTGTAAATAATTATCAACAGCTGTTTTTCTAGAAGTTACATGAGACCTTAATTGGTTAACTGCAGATTGAAATTCTGAACTGTTATTTAAAAATGTATAGCCACTAACTTCTGATGTAGCATAAGTTTCTATAAGTGATTCATAACTAGAATATAATGCTTGGATTGTGGTTTCATTGAAAGCACCATCTACAACTTCTTTAACATAGGCATCGTATTTTTCTTTATATACAGTATCTTGATATAAATACCCAATTAATGGCCATTCTGAAGCATTTAAACTTGAAAAATTAAGAGGCAAGGCTCCTCCTCTTTTACCTGTTTGTAATGATTCATTATTATCCCAAGGAATCCAAGTTAACTTATTATTATCTGGATTATTGTATAAGTAATAATTATGAGTCATTAATCCATAGGTGTCCCAATTCTGAATAACTGTATTAACAGCTAGATATTTTAAAAATACATCTGTATCAAAAACTGCGTCTAATTCAGACCTCCAAGTAGCAGCATCAGTAGTTCTCTTACTATCATGCAATATTGATAATAGATTAGAAACATCAGTAAAATCTGCTTCATCTTCATTAGTTTTTTTTACGTATTCATCTTCATTAAATGTCCCATTTGCAAAAGAAGCTGCATTACCATCTGGTTTATACAGATTTCCATCATCATCAGAAAACTGGGTGTCTAAAACAGTACCATCTACTTCTTCTACTAAAGTATACAGTCCAAAATATTGTGGGCCATTACCATAATCAACATAAAGTGTATAAAAGGCGGTATGAGAAGCCACTAAACCAGCATTTCTAAAGACATCAGTAGCTACTTTTTCTCTTAACATTGATTTATCATCATAATTATTTTTAAGGCTAAACTTCTTAAAACCATAAAAACGTTGATTATCTATTTGCGGATAATCATCTTCAAACTCATCAAAATCTAATTTGAATGATAATTTTAATATTCCATTTTGCCAACTAGATTGTAAACTAGAGTTTCCTTTAAATCGCAAACCAACTCTATACCATTGTTTGCCTTCATAAAATACTTCTCCTGGCACAAATATTGGATCTTCATCTGTATCTATCAATCCTTGACCTCCACTTCCACCAGATCCAAAAGCTCCATAAGTAGCTGTCATGTCATCTAGCATAGTTTGCCAACGCTCTTTCGTAATTACAAAGTCTAATCTTTTTACTGTATTGTCTTTAAAAACTTCATCAAAGTTAGGGTCTGCATCTTTACTATGTGTGTCTGTGGTCCAATCAGTGGCTACAAAATCAGTATCATCTGTTACTACTACTTCTTCTTCCTCTTCTTCTTGAACTGTTGCTACATCATCATTTGAACATGAAAAAACAGTACAAATTATAATTCCTAATAATAAACTGGTTTTAAATACTTTCATAATAAATTATTTTTTTGATTGATTCTTTATTAGTTTAGTTGCTTGGTCTTTCTCTTCTTTTCGGTTTTGGAGCTTTCTTTAATTCTTCTTTAGTGATAAAACCATCTTCATTTAAATCAATTTTTTTAAAGTCTTTTTTAAGTGGCCCTTTTACTTCTTTTAAAGAAATTTTACCATCTTCATTTGTATCTAAATCTTTAAAAATTTGTTTTATTGATGGTGGTCCTTTTCTTCTTTCTTTATCATTGTTTTCTTCTTGGGCATTTATAAATACTGATGTTAATAAAAGAAAGCTAAAGGTTAAGATTGATTTTTTCATTTTTGAATTATTTAATGTTATGTATATTAAGATGCTGTTCTTTTTAAAAACTTGTGCAGTTAACTTTATTTTAACAAAAACCTTATCAAAAAATGATAAGGTTTTAAAAATCAACAATAAAGATTGGGTATTAAAATTCTTTTTTTAAGAGTTCTATATGGCGTTTTAAACGCTGTACCTCTAAAGCTAAAGTACCATTATAAACTCCTCTTATTCTCCCTTTTTTATCAACCAAAATAAAATTTTCTGTATGAATAAATTCACTAGCATCTTTTGTTTTTTTAAAGTCTTCATCAGCAAAATAAGATGTTCTTGCTAGATTATAAACTTTATCTCTATTGCCTGTAACTATATGCCATTTTCCATCAATTGCATTTTTTTCTTTAGCATATTCTTTAATTTTTTCAACAGTATCAATCCAAGGCATTACTGAATGAGATAGTAATAACACTTCATTATCATTTTTATAAATCTCTTGAATAGCACTCATATTTTTAGCAAGAATTGGACATATACTTGGGCATGTTGTAAAGAAAAAATCAGCAACATAGATGCAGCTTT
This sequence comes from Polaribacter porphyrae, assembly GCF_002954685.1. GTDB lineage: Bacteria > Bacteroidota > Bacteroidia > Flavobacteriales > Flavobacteriaceae > Polaribacter > Polaribacter porphyrae. Next base: position 1,464,940 of record NZ_MSCN01000001.1, read on the forward strand.
CAAAATCTTTATTCGTTATTTTTTTTCCATTTTGATTTATGAACTCGAATGAAGCAATTTTATGAATTTTAGAGTACTCATCATCATTTTTAGCAATCCATTCTGGAGTAAAATCTTCAGAATTATAAAATGGTAGTATTTTAGATTTATCTATTGACGCCTCTTTTTTGCATGAAACACAAACTATTAAGATTAAAAAAAACAGCTTTATCTTCATACTAATTTTGCTCTTTATTAATTACACTTACACAGTTTTTCAACCCAATTAAACCATGTCTTTCACCATTTACTGTATAAAAATTAGCTCTAATTTTACCTGTTGGCTTCCACATCTTCTGGCTTCCGTTTTCTTTTCCATCAACAAAATTAAAATACTTTGCTAATTGCCCATTGTTGTGCCAATCTTTTACAAAACCATTATAAACACCTTTTTTATTAAATTGATATTCAAACATTTGCTGTCCGTTTAAAAACCAACCTTTGTGAATTTTTACTTTTAATCCTTTAGCATAAAAACGTTCAAACCATTTTTGTTGATTTGGATAAAAGCCAAAATACTTACCTTCCCTTTTTCCTTGATAATATTCTGATGTTGACTTTGATTTTTCATCATTATAAAACTCTTTTACAATACCTGAATATGGCATATCATTATAAAACAAAACTCCATTTTTTAACTTAAAAAGAGAATCAGTTTTATTTTTTATGATATTAGGAATCTTAATAGTGTTGATAACACTCTCTTGCTTTACATCTTGTAGTGTTTCATCACAAGAAATAAAGAAAAATAAGATTATTATTATTTTAAAGAATCTCAAAAAACTAATTAATTACTTACGTTACCTGCTGTACCAAAAAAGCCATTACCATTTAGATAAGGGTCATCTGCTGTAATATGATAATGATAAATTCCATTAGGAAAATCTGATGTTTCATGTGCATGGCCATGATAATCATCTAAATCTGAAGAAGTAATAGTGTTACCATTTTCTTGAGGTCCGTATACAGGAAAACCGTCTAAAAGTAAACCTAAAAAAGAATCTTTTCCAAAACTTTCAGTTAAGAAAGTAGGTTCTATATGATAATGATAAGTTGTACCTGCTGGATGACCTAACCATTGATCAAAAGAATTAATCTCGTTTGTTAAAGCTGCACCACCTGCTGCATATTGATTAAAGAAAACTATTCCGTTTCTAGAAATACCTATTGGTCCCATTGGCGTTGCACTTTTATTCGTGGCTTCTTTTGGTTTTAAAGGAATTGTAAACGTTATATTTTGCTCACCAATAGAGTTCGGATTTTGTCTCCAATCAGGATTTGTACCATTATACGCTTCATATAAAGCATGAGAAGTATCCCAATATGGACTTGTATGATTTGGTAAATCTGTTGTTGTAAATGTTACTGTGTTGCCATTCACAGAATAAGAGACAGCTGCAATATTATCAAATTTAGATAGTATTGTTGTGATATCATAATCTGTTCCTGTTGTTGCGTCTGGAGTAGAAGTTTCTTCTTCAGTTTCTGAAGAACTACAAGCAAAGATTAATAATGCAATTGCAAAGAATACTCCAATTAGTTTAGTTGATTGAATTTTATTCATAATTATAGAGATCGTTTTTAATTAGACCTTTAAAATATGAAAAAGTTTATTGAGGCTTTGATTTTTTTTATCTCATTATAAATGAATTAGAATATTTTTCATCTAAAATAAAACTGTTATCTGTTTAAATAATTAAATTATCTTATTGTACTGTGCTATGTGCTAAAAAGTAATTTATCTTAATTTGGTTACAAGTATTTAAATGACAATTTTAAAAAAACTTACGGTATTTGTAAAATTATTTCTAATTATCTTGGAGGAGGTGGCATTTTATGATCTCTAGGAGGTCTTTGTTTCCCACCTTTTATAGCTTTATTAATAATCTCATCAAACTTTTTAAGTTGTTCTGGTTTGCATATATTTCTCACTTTACTAAAAAATTTAAAAACTTCAACATCTTTCTGCATTTCTAATTTACCTGTAATACTTGCTAATGAATCAATATTGATTTGTTTACCAAAAGAATTGAACAAAATATCTTTTTGATTTCTAATTTTATGATCAATTTGCTCCATTTTAGTTTTATGTTGACGATCTAATTCTAAAAATTTTTCTTCTTGAATTTCAGAAAACTGTAATTTTTCAGTTAAGAAATTTCTTTGTGTATGATTTGGTTTTAGCTTTTCGTGAGGCTTTTTTAATAAAATAAAAATTAAAACTCCGTTTAATAGAATTAAGAAAAGTAACGTAATTGGTAGTAATTTTGATTTCATATTCACTAATTTAATAAATAAGTTGTGCTAGACTGTAACGCATATTCTTGTGCAAAATTTTCTATTTCATTTGTAGAAATATCTTTATTAGATGAAAAAGCATAAAAAATTGTTGATATATTCAACAAAAAAACTGCTGCTATAGCTACAACTTGTATTTGTGGTGTAAGCCAATAAAGTAAAGGTTTTTTTTCTTCTTTTTGGTGTTGTATTTGTTGTAATACTTTATGTTTAAAAAAGTGATTTACTTTAACCTCTTTAATAGTATCTAATACATTTAACGTATCTTCAACTTTATTTTCAATATCATTTTTATGTTTCATCTTTTGTTACTGATAAAATAATTTTACAATTATTTAGATGTTGTAATTTTAAAAAACTTGCGTTACTCATTAAAATATTTTTTAAATAAATGAATATCAGTAATTTAAATATTATCATCTTTATAAAAATTTGCAAGCTTTTCTTTTAAAGATTTCTTTGCTCTAAACATTATAGATTCTACAGATGATAAACTTCTACCAGTAATTTCTACAATTTCTTGGTAACTCTTTCCATCAATTTTTGCCAAAGTAAAGATTACTTTTTGAGATTCTGGCAATGTATTTATCGCTCTAAAAATAGTTTCTGATTTCTCTTTATTTTCTAATAAAATTCCTGGGTGTTTAAATTCTGTAAAATAATTCGTTTTATCAAAAGGAATTTCATTCCCCATAATACTTTGCATAAAAGCAAAACGTTTTTTTGTATTTTTTTTTCTGATGAATTCCAGACACTTGTTGGTTGCAATTCTATAGATCCAAGTAGATAATTTCGAATTACCTTTAAATTTAGAAATAGACTTAAAAACTTCTAAAAAAACTTCTTGAGCAATATCTTCTGCATCCTCTTTATTAGGTACAAAAGAAATACAGGTACTAAACACTTTCTGCTGATAATCGTCTAAAAGCTGACTAAAAGCACTTTGTTTACCTTCTTTAAGTTTCTGTATGAAGTTTTGTTCTGTCAATTGATATTCTAAAAAAGTAAACATACAAAAAAAGACTGTTTACAAAACAGCCCTTTAGATTTTCTTTTTCATTATATTATATTACTTTGTCATAGTAACTACTCTTTGTGGCAAAGGAGCTTCGTAGTTTGCTTTGCCTAATGCTTCTACTATTTTCTGTCTAGTATCCCAATATACATCCCAATAGTTTTCGCAGTTTACATAAGGTAAAGCTAATAATTCAACGCTATTTTGCCCTAAATTATTTACTGCAACTCTTGGTGCTTTATCAACTTTTTGCAACACGTTTTCATCATTCTTTAAAACATTTAAAACAATATCTTTTGCTTTAGAAATATCAGATCCATAACGTATTGCAAAAGGCATATCTACTCTTAAATTACCAACTTTAGTAAGGTTTGTAATTTTATTAGCTGTAATTGCAGAATTAGGTATAATTTCAGTTTCATTTTGAAACGTTTCTATTACTGTTACAAAGACAGATATTTCTTTTACAAAACCAAATGCGCCATTTGTTTTAATTAAATCACCTACTTTAAAAGGTCTGAATATCAATAACATTATTCCTGAAGCAATGTGACCTAAAGAACCATTAAATGCTGCACCAATTGCAACACCAACACCTGCTAATAAAGCTGCAAAAGACGCCATTGGTAAACCTACTATACCTGCAATTGAAATAATTAACAATAGTTTTAAAATAAAGCCTAGTGTAGTTAATAAAAAAGGCTGTAAGGTTTTATCTATTGTTCTTTTTTCTAATACTCTAGCTATTGCATTCATTAGTATTCTAATAATCCAAAGCCCAATAATTAAAGCAGCTATTGCACCAATTAATTGTAAACCCCAACCTCCTAAACCTTCAGATATGGTTAAGTAAAAGTTTTTCATTGATTCTGTAAATGTGTCCATTTTGATTTTTTAATAGTTATTTTTTTGACACCGAAAATTTTAAAAAGTCACTTTAGAAATATTTTCTACAGAATTTTCAACATAAAAATTAGAATATGTATCTTTGTAGTGTAAATACTTTTTATGAAATTATTGTTTATTACTTTAGCCTTATTAGCCCTTGGAGTAGCAGGAATTGCCATAAAAATCTGGGCAAAAAAAGATGGTGAATTTGCAGGCACTTGTGCAAGTCAAAACCCTATGCTAAATAAAGAAGGAGAAGCTTGTGGTTTTTGCGGAAAAACGCCAGATCAATTTGATAGTTGTGCTGAACCTCAACATAATTAATTTCTTTTTTTATAAATGATTATAACTGTAACTTTCTACGCATTTGTAGTTTTTACAGCAATACAGATACTGTATTTACTTTACTTTTCATCTACTCTTACAAATTCTAAAGGTAAAAAAGATGCTAGTAATTTGCCTATTTCGGTTTTGATTTTTGCTAAAAACGGCAGCAAAGATTTAGAAAACAATTTACCTTATGTTTTAGCACAAGAGTATCCTAAATTTGAAATTGTATTAATTAATAATTATTCAACTGATAACACTTTAGAAGTTCTAGAAAATTTTAAAGCAAAACATCAAAATATTACTATAATTGATGTTGAAAACACCGAAGCTTTTTGGGGAAGTAAAAAATATGCACTAACACTTGGTATTAAAGCTTCTAAATACAATAATCTGCTTTTTACAGAAGTTTCTAGTAAACCTGCTTCAAAATTTTGGCTTACAGAAATTAGTAAGACTTTTAATGGTAACAAAACCATTACATTAGGATACAGCAAATACGAAACTAAAAGCTCGTTTACCAATATTTTAGCTCGTTTCCATAATCTTCTACAAGCCTTACAATGTTTTTCTTTTGCAAAATCCGGAACTCCATTTATGGCTTTTGATGCTAATTTTGGGTATCAAAAAGACACTTTTTTTAAAGTAAAAGGGTTTATAAATCATATTAAAAAAAAAGATGGAGTACACGATTTGTTCTTAAAAGATGCTGCTGTAAAAAAGAATACTTCTTTCACAATCTCTAGAGATAGTTTTGTTAAGAATAAAGCCCCTAAATCTTTTAAAAGCTGGTATTTAAAATTACTACAAAAAAGAGCTCTACAGAAAAATTATAAAGCTAAACATCAATTTCTATTATCTTTTTTTGAGTTAACTAAATTATTTTTTTATGGTTTAGGTAGTGTATTATTTTTCTTTTATCCTTGGCAAATAATTCTGCCAATTGTACTTTCTTATTTTTTTATCAACTTTTTAGTTGTAGGTATTGCTACAAAAAAATTTAAAGAGCCTTATCTTATTTTTCTACTTCCTTTTTTAGAAATAAGCTTACTCTTGATACAAATTAGTATATTTATTGCTAATTTGATTTCAAAACCAGATCATTGAATAAAGAAAATATAGTTCTACAACATCATATTGCAAATGCAAAAAATAATAAGCAAACTTCTTTTCGATTTTTATTAGATACTTTTTGGAGTGATGTTTATAATTATCAGCTTAAAAGAACGCATAATGAAAATGATGCTGAAGACATTACTATACAAACTTTTTCTAAAGCCTTTGACAAAATTCACACTTTTGATGAAAAGTATATTTTTAAAACTTGGTTAATTACCATTTCTAAAAATGTACATATTGATTTGTTGCGTAAAAAGAACATTTCTGTTGTAACTGAAACCTCAAAAGATCAGGAAGAAAAAGTATATTTAGTAGTTGATGAAAACCCAACACCTGAAGATAAAATTATTAGAGAACAAAATTTAGCCAAGTTGCTGAAAGATATTAAGCAACTGAAACCCAAATATCAAGAAGTAATACAATTACGTTATTTTCAAGAATTGAGTTATAAAGAAATTGCAACACAGATTAATGAACCAATGAACAATGTAAAAGTGAAATTGTTGCGAGCTAAAAAGTTGTTGGCGGAGATTATTAAGAAGAATTAAAATGAAAAAATCATTCTTACAATCTTTAGGCCCAGGATTACTATTTGCAGGTGCAGCAATAGGAGTATCGCATTTGGTACAATCTACAAAAGCGGGTGCAGAGTTTGGTTTTGGTTTGTTATGGGCTTTACTATTTGTACATATTTTTAAGTATCCGTTTTTTCAATTTGGTCCTAGATATGCTGCAGCAACTGGAGAAACTTTATTAGATGGTTATAAAAAGCTTGGTAAAAGTGTTTTAGTTATTTATTACATCTTAAACTTTGCAACAATGTTTACCATTCAAGCAGCAGTAACCATTGTAACAGCTGGTTTAGCTTCTCAACTTTTTGGTTTTACAGATGATTTGGTGGTTTGGTCTAGCATTATTCTAGTTATCAGTATTCTAATATTGATTTTAGGAAAATACAAACTGTTAGATAAATTGATGAAATACATCATCATTATTTTAACTATAAGCACTATTATTGCAGTTTCTGTAGCTTTTTCAAATTCTACTGATACTTTTGACGTGAGTCAGATCTTTCCATCTGGAACAGTAGAAATCACGTTCTTGATTGCTTTTCTTGGATGGATGCCAGCACCATTAGATATTTCTATTTGGCATTCTATTTGGTCTGTAGAAAAAAGTAAAAACACATTCATTAAAATAAAACCAAAAGACGCTATTTTCGATTTTAATGTAGGGTATATTGGCACCTTAATTCTTGGAATTTGCTTTGTACTTCTTGGAGCTTTAGTAATGTATAAATCAGGAGAAAGCTTCTCTAGCAAAGGTGGCGTTTTTGCTGGGCAATTGATAGAATTGTATACAAAAAATTTAGGCAATTTTTCTTATATTTTTATTGCTATTGCTGCATTTACTACAATGTTTAGCACAACAATTACAACACTTGACGCTTCACCAAGAGCAATGAATAGAAGTTCTAAATTGTTGTTTAATAAAGATTTTAAATTTGGGTATTGGTTTTGGATTCTCTTTTTATTTGTTGGTACCTTTATTATCCTTCAGTATTATTTAGCAGATATGGGTAAACTAGTTAAAATAGCCACAATTTTATCTTTTTTAACAGCCCCTTTTTATGCCATTTTAAATTACATATTAATTACAGGAAAACACACTCCAAAAGAACATCAACCTAGTCTATTTACTAAAATAATAAGCATAGTAGGTATCTTATTTTTAATAGGATTTAGTATTTGGTTTTTGCTTAATTTGTAGGATTATAATGAAAGGTTTAATAATTATTCTTTTGTAAATCAAAAAAAAATCTTCTAAAAATGAATATTAAAGAATATACAGCAAACTTTATTGATTACAATTTTGACGGTAATCTCCCTTTTAAAACAATTCTTAAAAAAGTAAAAAAAGGGACAATCATTACTGATTACGATGAGTTAGAAAAAAAAGTATATTTCTTGATAGATGGTATCGTAAAAGTTTCGATTATGAAAAACGAAGAAGAAAGAATTTTAGATTTCATATTTAATCATTCTTTTTTTGCCTCTTATAGTTCTTTACTAACAAACAATCCTTCTGATGTTTCTATTAAAACTTACACAGATTGCACATTAGAAGTTGTTGATTATTTAGAGTTAAAAAAAGCCTATACTTTTTCTATGATTGCTAATAAATTAGGACGAATTGAAACTGAAAAGCTTTACACGAAAAAAGTTCGCAGAGAAAAAGAATTATTAACAAAAACGGCTGAAGAAAGATATTTATTACTTGCTACTAATTATCCAGAAGTACTAAAAAGAATTGCTATTAAGGATATTTCGAAATATTTAGGAATTCAACCAGAAAGCTTAAGTAGAATAAGAAAACGATTAATTTCCTAACTTCAGGTTAATTTATTTTTCATCCTATTGTTATAATTTTGTTACTAAAATTTACACAAAAGAAACTAAATGAAAAAAATATTAATAAAATTAGCTTCAGCAATTTTTCCAAACTTTGTAGCTTCTTTTGCGTACAATAAATTAACGAACCCTCAAATACGTAAATTAAGAGAAAATGAGCTACAGACTTTAGATAAAGCAGAAAAAGAAGATTTCATTTTTAAAGATTTTACAATTAAACTTTATAATTGGAAAGGAGGAGCTAAAAAAATCTTATTAATTCATGGTTGGGAGGGTCAAGCAGGAAATTTTTCAGATTTGATTGAACGATTAATAAAAGAAAGATATACTATTTATTCTTTTGATGCTCCTTCACATGGTTCTAGCTCAAAAGGAAATACCAGTTTATTCGAATTTACTGAACTAGTTGGTGTATTAATAAAAAAGTTTGAAGTTCGCCATTTAATAAGTCATTCGTTTGGTGGAGTTGCTACCACTTATGCACTCTTTAATAACAGAAATCTAGAAATTGATAAATATGTATTGTTAACTACACCAGATAAATTTATCGAACGAATAAATGATGTTTCTAAAATGGTTGGGATTGATAATAAAGTCAAAAAAAAGCTGATTCAAAAAATAGAAAGAGAAAAAAATATTGATGTTACAAAACTAAATGTAAGTGATTTTGTAAAATCAATTAATGTTAAAAAATCTATTATTATTCATGATAAGAATGATAAAGTTATACCTATAGAACGTTCAATTAATGTTCATAAAAATTGGAATGCATCTAAATTTAAAGAAATCAGTGGAACTGGGCATTTTAGAATTTTACGAACAAAAGAAGTTATTGAAAGTGTGATTAATTTTTTAAAATAAAAAATCAATAAATACCATTTACTTTTTATAACTAACTCCAATAGAAAAATCTTATCGTGAAAAAGATTATTTTATAAAATACTGCTACTTTTAACAAATTTATTTTATCTTTTTCTTCGTAAATTTGCATATCTAAAAAGAAAGAAAATGGCGCTAGAATCTGTAATACTTCCTGAAAGACCAAAAAAACCGAAATGGTTGCGTGTAAAACTTCCTGTTGGTAAAAAATATACTGAATTAAGAGGTTTAGTTGATAAATACAAACTAAATACAATTTGTACCAGTGGAAGCTGCCCAAATATGGGTGAGTGTTGGGGAGAAGGTACTGCAACATTTATGATTCTTGGTAATATTTGTACACGTTCTTGCGGTTTTTGTGGTGTAAAAACTGGAAGACCAGAAACTGTAGAATGGGATGAGCCTGAAAAAGTTGCACGTTCTATAAAAATTATGAGTATAAAACATGCTGTAATTACTTCTGTTGATAGAGATGATTTAAAAGATGGTGGTTCTATAATTTGGGCAGAAACTGTTGATGCAATTCGTAGAGCAAACCCAAATACAACTTTAGAAACTTTAATTCCTGATTTTCAAGGAAACACAAAACAGATTGATAGAATTATAGAAGTGCATCCAGAAGTGGTTTCTCATAATATGGAAACTGTTAGAAGGTTAACCAGAGAAGTTCGTATTCAAGCAAAATATGATAGAAGTTTAGGTGTTTTAAAATACTTAAAAAAAAATGGAATGCGTACTAAAACTGGATTGATGTTAGGTTTAGGTGAAAAAGAAGAAGAAGTTATCCAAACAATGAAAGATTTACGTGCAGTAAATTGCGATATCATTACGATTGGGCAATACTTGCAACCAACTAAAAAGCATTTACCTGTTAAAGAATTTATTACTCCAGAGCAATTCAAAAAATATGAAACACTTGGTTTAGAAATGGGCTTTATGTATGTAGAAAGTGGTGCTTTAGTGCGTTCTTCTTACAAAGCACATAAACACGCTCAAGATTTGTAAAAATTTTGTTAAAATGAATTAAAATAGAAATTCAAATATCTTTTTGGCACAGAGCTTGCTTATAAATTAATGAGGAGACGTAGTAAACCTCTTCATTGTGTAAATTATTTGAATTAGTTGATTTAAGAAGACTGTCTTAATAAGACAGTCTTTTTTGTTGTGTAATATTGATTAAAAAAAATCGTCTAATTTAAAATTAAACGATTTTTTTTGAAGTATAATCTAAACCCCTCAGAATAGATTATTATTTTTATTTATAACCACTACAAAGAAACAACTTATTCATATTGGTGTTATTGTATTTTCGATGACTTGATGAGAAAGCTAGTTGAATTGTTTACTAAAACTGTTTAGTTTATTTAGTACAATTAATTAAAGAATAAAATAGAGGTAAAAAAAGAATCGTCAAAAATTAATTTTCGACGATTTCTTTAAAATACAATATAAATTTATAAATCCCCCAACTTATAATTAAACTTGATTTCATTGTATTTATACCTCAAAGAAACAAAGAATTTAAATATAAAATTCCACTTTTCGTCGAAATGAAATCATTAAAAGTTGAATAGTAATTTTCTACAGATTAAATAGCACTGATAATATCGTATTTGGTTATTATATGATAATTTCCATTTTCTAAATCTACCAAAACAGCATCGTTTTCTTTAGATATCAATTTAGATACTGCATCTATTTTGGTGGTCTTTTTAACGATAGGATAAGGTTTACCCATAATATCTTTTATAGGTTTATTTGCAATATCTTTATCAGATATAAAATGATGTAATAGATCTGCCTCATCAATAGAGCCCACAAAACCATCTATATCTTTTACTGGTATTTGTGATATTTTATAGGCTTTCATACGCTCAATTGCATGCGATATTAATTCTTCAGTTTGTGCTGTAACTAAAGGCTTCTCTTCATGATTTTTAATTAAATCTGCAGCTGTTTTAATTTCTTCTTCTAAAAATCCTCGATTACGCATCCAATCATCATTAAACATTTTTCCTACATATCTACTACCATGATCGTGAAATAAAACAACAACAACATCATCTTTTGTAAAATGTTCTTTCAATTGTAAAACACCTTTTATAGCTGCACCTGCAGAATTACCTAAAAACATACCTTCCTCTTTTGAGAGTTTTTGGGTATAAATTGCGGCATCTTTGTCAGTTACTTTGGTAAAACCGTCTATAACATCAAAATTGACATTTTTTGGTAAAATATCTTCACCTATACCTTCTGTGATGTATGGGTAAATTTCATTTTCATCAAAAATGCCTGTTTCATGATATTTTTTAAACACAGAACCATAAGTATCTATTCCCCAAACTTTTACATTTGGGTTTTTCATTTTTAAATAAGAACCTACTCCAGATATAGTACCTCCTGTACCAACACCAACTACAAAATGAGTAATTTTACCTTCAGTTTGTTCCCAGATTTCTGGTCCTGTACTTAAAAAATGTGCTTTACAATTGCTTGGATTATCATATTGGTTTACATACCAAGAATTTGGTGTCTCTTCCCCCAAACGTTTAGAAACTGAATAATAAGAACGTGGATCTTCTGGCTCTACATTTGTTGGGCAAACCACAACTTCTGCTCCAACAGCTTTTAAAATATCAATCTTTTCTTTAGATTGTTTGTCTGCCATTACAAAAATACATTTGTATCCCTTAACGATTGCTGCTAGAGCCAAACCCATTCCTGTATTTCCAGATGTACCTTCTATAATTGTACCTCCTGGTTTTAACCTACCATCAGCTTCAGCATCTTCAATCATCTGTAGAGCCATTCTGTCTTTTACAGAATTACCAGGATTAAATGTTTCGTATTTAGACAAAACCAAACAAGGTAAATCTTTAGTAAGTACATTTAACTTTACTAAAGGTGTATTACCAATAGTTTCTAATATATTCTTTGCGTATTTCATGATTTATTTTCTAATGTTGCAAAGGTATATTTTTTTTATGGCGTTCCCTAAAAATTAATCTAACATACACCTATAATACATAGATACAAAGGCATACCAATAGTAATATTAAATGGGAAAGTAATTGCTAAAGCCATAGGAATATACAAACCAGGATTTGCTTTTGGAGCTGCCAATTTCATTGCAGCAGGTACAGCTATATAAGAAGCACTTGCAGCTAAAATAGACATAAGTAATCTATTACCTACTTCTTCCATAAATAACCCACTTATTACTGCTACTAAACATCCATTAATAATAGGAATGATTATAGCAAAAGATAAAGTAAACCAGCCTTTTTTAATGAGTGCTTTCAGTTTTTGACCACTTGTAATTCCCATATCTAATAAGAAAACAGCTAAAAAACCTTTAAAAATATCTGTTGTAAAAGGCTTGATTCCTTCAGCTTGAGCGTCGTTTGCAAAATAACCTATCAATAAACTACCAATAATTAATAATACACTTCCGTTTGTTAAAGAATGATGCAATATTTGCTTTATTGAGGTTTTGTTCTTCTTATCTTTATTATAAATTGCCATTAAAAGTACTCCTACAATAATAGATGGCGCTTCCATTAAAGCCATAACAGCAACCATATGACCCCCAAAAGGGATGCCTTCCATCTCTAAAAAAGAAATAGTAGTTACAAAAGTTACAGCACTTACAGAACCATACGCAGAAGCAATTGCACCCGCATTTTCTACACTTAGTCTTATTCTTAATATATAATAACAATACACAGGTACTATTAATGCTAAAAATATTCCAAAGAAAAGAGACCATATAATTTCTGACGTAATAATACTATGAGATAATTCTTGTCCTCCTTTAAAACCAATTGATAATAAAAGATATAATGAAATAAATTTTGATGAATTTTCTGGTATCCTTAAATCACTTTTTAAATTAACAGCAATTAAACCTAAAAAGAAAAATAAAAGTGCAGGGTTTGTTAGATTATCTATTAAATAATGTAAATCCATGATGTTTTAGTTTGGCATAAAAAAAGTAGGAAAGACTTGTTTAAGGTCTATTTCCTACTCATTAGTTAACAATTTTAGGGGAATTTATTCTTCTAAACTTATTGTTATTGTACTAGAAATTTTTATGTTTTGACCATTACTTTCTAAAGCTCTTAAAAACGCTTTAGTATCTTTTTTATGAGTCATTAACTCCTTAATTCTTGAGTTGTCAAAAGTACATTCGTCATTTTCATTACCTTCTTGAATAGACAGCCTATGTACTTTATGAAAGTTGATTTTTACATCAACAACGTTATTAATAATATTTAAGGCTTCTCTTTTAGTGAAAGTACCTTCAATAAGTTTTAATGTTTGCTCTTTTGTGTTTACTTCTTTTGAAATTGAATTATTCATAATAATTATTTTAGAATGGTGTTTGATTTATTTGTTTTAATAAAAAAGATTAATAGTAAAATTATTTCAGCAATAAATAAATCTTTCAAAAACGGACTATTTATAGAAATTGCTAAAAAATTGATTGAAACTAAAGCAAAGACTAAAATTGATCTAAAAAAGTTGATTAATTGTTTTTTTGTTATTTGTATTACAATTTCGTTCTGTACTTTTTTTGTATTATTAATCGATTTAAATGTTGTTGTACTCATTAGTTTAAATTTTTTACAAAGATGCAATGTGTTTTTTATATATTTTTATTTATATTTATTATGTTATTTATAAATATATTTAATGAACTATACTTTACATCAGTTAGAAATCTTTAAAAAAATAGCAGAAGTTAAGAGTGTGACGAAAGCTTCAGAGCAACTTTTTTTAACGCAACCAGCTGTATCTATTCAACTTAAGAATTTTCAAGATCAATTTAAATTACCTCTTTTTGAGGTAGTTGGGCGTAAGCTATACATTACAGAATTTGGTGAAGAAATAGCAAAAGCTGCTGCAAAAATTTTAGAAGAAGTAGAAGCAATTAATTATAAATCTTCATTATTTGAAGGCGAACTTGCAGGTAAACTCAAAATCTCTATTGTTTCAACAGCCAAATACGCGATGCCTTATTTTTTATCTGGCTTTATTAAAGAAAATAAAATGGTAGATGTTACTATGGATGTTACCAACAAAATGTCTGTAATTAGAGCTTTAGAAAATAATGAGTGCGATTTTGCTATGGTTTCTACAATCCCTAAAAAGTTAAAAATAGAACAAATTGAGTTGATGAAAAACAAGATGTTTTTTGTGGCTGGTAAAGACTACAAGATTCCTAAAAAAAATGTTTCTCTCAAAGATTTGAATGAATCTATATTTATCTTTAGGGAAAATGGTTCAGCAACACGTTTGGCTATGGAAAAGTATTTAGTAAAGCACAAAATAGAAATTTTACGTAAAATGGAACTCACTTCTAATGAAGCTGTAAAACAAGCAGTTATTGCTGGTTTAGGGATTTCTATAATGCCTATTATTGGTATTAACGATGCATTAAAAACTGGAGATATACAAATTTTAAAAATTAAAGATTTACCTCTTGAAACATATTGGAATCTAATATGGCTTAGATCTAAAAACTTATCTAATGTAGCTAAAGCATTTCAGCAATTTATTATTAATAACAAAGAAGAAATTATTGAAGAACAATTTAGAAAATACAATAACTCAAGTAAATATTAAGCAAATTTAATTGATTTTGAAGGTTCTATTTTTGTAATAATATAAGAAGGAATTATCAACATTAAAAAACATAAAATAAGTGTACCTAAATTTAACAAGGCAATAGATGTTAAAGAAATATAAACAGGCATTGTACTTACATAGTATGTTTCTGGATTTAATGTGATTACCTTAAAGAAATATTGAATCCCGATGATTGTTAAACCAATAATGTTGCCCCAAAAAAGTCCTTTTAAAATTAAATAAGAGGCATTATATAAAAATACTTTTCTAATACTAGTATTGTAAGCTCCTAGAGCTTTTAAAATACCAACCATTTGCACTCTTTCTAAAATTAAAACTAATAAGGCAGTTACCATATTAATGCCAGCAACAATAATCATAATAAAGATAATTACCCATACATTGTTATCAAAAAGTTTTATCCAATCAAATACATTTTGGTAAGATCTTACAATAGTTCTAGCATCAAGAGTTGAATCAATTTCACCATAAATTTGATTGGCAATTAGAGTAATATCATCAAAATCGTCAATCAAAACCTCAAAACCACCAATTTCGTTCGAATTCCATTTGTTTAATCTTTGTACCTCCCTGATATCACCAATCATCATATTACTATCAAATTGAGCAAAACCAGAATTATAAATACCTACAATTTTATATTTTCTATTGGAAGTTATTTTGCTTGTAGAAGTTTTTAAAAAAGTAGCCATAATTGTATCGTTTAATTGTAGTTCTAAACGATTTAGTATTGTTTCTGATAATAATACTTCTTTGGTTCTTTGTTGATCGAAATTAGGTAAAACACCATCAACCAAATATTCTTTAAAAAAAGACCAATCATAATCTGTAGAAACTCCTTTAAAGATGATACCTTCAAAAGCAGTTTTAGTCCTTAAAATTCCACCTTTAGTTGCAAAAATCTGTACATTTTTAATGCCAGAAATAACTTTAAATTCAGGATAAAAATCTTGATTTTTTTTAACAGGCACAGTAGATACATCAGAATTATTAGCATCGTAATTCACAATTTGAATATGCCCTTTAAAGCCAGCCATTTTATCGCGAATTTTGTATTGCAAACCAGCACCAGTAGCCACAGCAATTAGCATAATAATAATACCCAAAGCAATTGCAGTGATTGCAATTTTTATTATTGGTGATGATATACTATTTTTATACTTTTTGCCAGCAATAATGCGTTTTGCAATAAATAACTCGTAATTCAAATTGATGATATATTTTAAGCTTCGTAAAAGTACCTATTTATTTTTGTTTTTGCTGATGAATTTTCAGCTGATTTCTTGTGATAAAAAGGTTCAAAATTTAAAGTCTACTACTCTAATTTCACATAAGGATACACTTAAAATTAAAACTGGAGCTGACAGAACAGCTTTATATCTCTCTAAACTAAAAGACAAAAATATTGCAATTGTAGCTAACCAAACATCTGTATTATCTATTTTACAGAGAGAAGAAGTGGCTCCTAATGTTATGGGATCTAAAAAAGTTAGATATCATTTAGTAGATTATTTATACAATTATAAAAGTATTAATGTAAAAAAAGTCTTTTCACCAGAACACGGTTTTAGAGGTAAAGCAGATGCAGGTGCTGATGTAGAAGATGGTATAGATGCAAAAACAGGTTTACCCATTTTATCTCTTCATGGAAAAAACAGAAAACCTACAGCCAAACAACTAAAAAATATTGATATTGTTGTTTTTGATATTCAAGATGTAGGTGTTCGTTTTTATACTTATATATCAACGTTACATTATGTAATGGAAGCTTGCGCTGAACTCGGAATCCGAGTTATAATTCTTGATAGGCCAAACCCAAATGCTCATTATATAGATGGCCCTGTTTTAGAGCCAGAACACACAAGTTTTTTGGGTAAACATCCTGTGCCTGTGGTTTATGGAATGACCATTGGCGAATATGGGCAAATGATAAATGGCGAAAAATGGTTAGCTAATAATGTGATTTGTGACTTAACTGTGGTTCCTTTAGAAAATTACGACCATAATTCAAGTTATAGTTTACCCATAAAACCCTCACCAAATTTGCCTAATGATAAAAGTATAAACCTATACCCTAGTTTAGGTTTTTTTGAGGGCACAACAATAAATGCAGGTCGTGGAACAGATTTTCAGTTTCAAAGATATGGAGCACCTTTTTTTAAGAAGACTGATTTTTCTTACACACCAAAAGCAAATGAAGGTGCAAAATACCCAAAACACAAAAATAAATTGTGTTATGGAGTTGATTTAAGAAACTACAAACACTTATCACAAATAGATTTATCATTTTTAATTGATGCTTATAAAAGAACTCCGCAAAAAGAAAAATTCTTTGGCAGTACATTTACCATTCATGCAGGAACTGAAAATCTACAACAACAAATAGAACAAGGTTTGTCTGAAACTGAAATTAGAAAAACTTGGCAACAAGGTTTGGAGGATTTTAAAAAGATTAAGGAACAGTATTTGATGTATGATTAGAAAACAACTAATCAAATGAAAAAAATTACTGTACTCCTCTTTCTTATATCTATTTTCTCTTGTAAAGAAAAATTTAATCCAAAAGAATTTAAAGGAACTTGGATACCTTTAGATAAAAATAGTTCTTATGCTAACTTACCATCTATAACTTTTCAAAATGATACAGCTTATTTTGAAGATATATATTCATATAATTTTTCAGCTAGATACAAAATTGGCAGAAAATCAATTACTTGGTTTTTGCCAAAAGACACAATTGAAAATATTTTTTTCTTTAATAAGAAAGACACAACTTTTATTTTAAATGACAGAAATTATATCTTTTATGAAGGTTATTCTTATGGAAGTAATTTTATTCAATATGATTTGATAGATTTAGATTTAAGTCGAGAGATAAGCGCAGATAGTTTATTAAATTCCAACAAAGGATTTCACATTTTTAAAAATAAAAATGATTCTTTAAGATTAAGAATTAACGATAGAATTACAACAGATTTTAAACTTATACCTAGATTCATATTTGGAACTCATCACAGGAATTACGATACAATTGTAATTTATTTAGGAAAAAAATTAGAACTAAAAGAATTGATTAAAGCATATAAATACTTAGATTATTCAAATATCAAGAACAGTATGTTAGTAACTAACTTTAATATAAAAAGCAATACGTATAATGCATTTTTAGACAAATTTTATTTTTGGGATTTTCAAAGAAACTCTTTCTTTGATGAAAGAATAGAAATTCCTAATACATTTGTAAATAAAAGAGATAAATTTCTAAAAAAATACAACCCAAAAATCATCAAAATAAACTCAAAAAATGATTTTGAAAAAATCAATAAAATCCAAAAAGAAAACAACTATCTAATTTCTATTAATCCTGATTTAAGTATTAAAGAGTATATCAATCTTAAAGAAAAGTTATTCAAAATTGATAAGAACATCAGAACTGAATTTGATATCTAAAAAAACTATTTCCTCTTAACCTTCTTATTATACTCATAAGGTAAAACCTCTTTTAATTTTTCTACGATATTATACGTTGCAGGACAAACAAACGTATTTGCAATGGTTAAATCTGTAATTTGAATAAATTTTCTTCTGTCTGTGTGAGGATATTCTGCACAAGCTTTTGGGCGAACATCATAAATGAAACACGTATTATCACTTTCATCCAAAAAAGAACAAGGTGCTGTTTTTAACACCATAAAATCATCAGAATCTCTTTGCAAATAGGTATTTACAAAGTCAGCAACTTTCATTTTTAAATGTTTCGAAATTCGATCTATATCTTTATCCGTAAAAATAGGACTAGTCGTTTTACAACAATTACCACAAGTTAGACAATCTGTTTTTGCAAATTCTTCATCATGTAATTCTTGCATTACATAATCTAAATTTTTAGGTGTTCTTCGTTTAAGATTGGCAAAATACTTTTTGTTTTCTTTTTTTGCTTGTTCTGCTAATTTTGGTAATTGTTCTAAACGTTTTTCCATAGGCTAAAATTACGGTTTTTTAACATGGCTTTCACTAAAAATCACTAAATTCGCAACTTAATTTTTTTTTGACCAATGAGCATCCAAAATAATATAGAAGCAAAAATAAAAGAAGGTTTTTTAGCTTTATATGATGTTGAAATTCCATCTGTAGAATTCCAAGCAACTCGTAAGGAATTTGATGGAGATATTACTGTGGTTGTTTTCCCTCTATTACGTTACAAAAAAGGGAATCCTGCTCAAATTGCAGAAGATTTAGGCAGTTACGTTCAAGAAAATATTAAAGAAATTAAAAGTTACAATGTTGTAAAGGGGTTTTTAAATCTTGTGGTTGATGATGCTTTTTATATCAATTTTTTCAATCAAATTTACACCAATGACACTTATGGTTTTGTTTCGCCAAAGGCGGATGAAAAAGCTATAATGGTAGAATATTCATCACCCAACACCAACAAACCCTTGCATTTAGGGCATGTTCGTAATAATTTGTTAGGCTATTCTGTTGCTGAAATTTTAAAAGCATCAGGTAAAAAAGTATATAAAACTCAAATTATAAATGATAGAGGTATTCATATCTGTAAATCGATGTTGGCTTGGCAAAAGTTTGGGAAAGATAAAACTCCAGAATCCACTGGTTTAAAAGGCGATAAATTAGTTGGTAATTATTACGTAAAATTTGACAAAGAATACAAAATACAAATAGCTGATTTAATAGCAAAAGGTAAAACAGAAGAAGAAGCAAAAAAAGAAGCTCCTATTTTGGTTGAAGCTCAAGAAATGCTTCGTAAATGGGAAAATGGAGATAAAGAAACAGTTGCTCTTTGGCAAAAAATGAATCAATGGGTGTATGATGGTTTTGGTATCACTTATAAAAATTTGGGTGTTGATTTCGATACATTATATTATGAAAGTGACACCTATTTATTAGGTAAAGATGTAGTTGCTCAAGGTTTAGAAAAAGGCGTTTTTTATAAAAAAGAAGATGGCTCTGTTTGGTGCGATTTAACTGATGAAGGTCTTGACGAAAAAATCGTTTTACGTTCTGATGGAACTGCTGTGTATATGACTCAAGACATAGGTACTGCTATTCAGAGAGTTAAAGATTATAATGATGTTGGAGGAATGGTTTACACAGTTGGTAATGAACAAGATTACCATTTTCAAGTTCTATTTTTAATTCTAAAAAAATTAGGTTTTGATTGGGCAAAAAACTTATATCATTTAAGTTATGGAATGGTAGATTTACCATCAGGTAAAATGAAATCTAGAGAAGGTACAGTTGTAGATGCAGACGATTTAATGGTAGAAATGACAACTACTGCACAACAAATTTCAGAAGAGTTAGGCAAACTAGATGGTTATTCTAATGATGAAAAAAATGAACTCTATAAAACCATAGGTTTAGGGGCTTTGAAATATTTTGTATTAAAAGTTGATCCTAAAAAAAGAATTTTGTTCGACCCACAATCTTCTGTTGATTTTCAAGGAAACACAGGTCCTTTTATTCAATATACATATGCAAGAATTCAATCTATTATTAGAAAAGCGAATTTCGATTACAGTAAAATTGTAGATATTAGTGAAATAGTTTTGCATGATAAAGAAAAAGAAATTATAAAACAGTTAGAAATTTTCCCTGAAATAGTGCAACAAGCAGCAGCAAACTATTCTCCTGCAATTATGGCAAATTACACTTATGATTTGGTAAAAGGATTCAATTCTTTTTATCAAAATGTATCTATTTTAGGCGAAGAAAATCAACATAAAAAAATATTTAGAGTACAAATTTCTAAAAAAGTAGCAGATATCATAAAATCAGCTTTTTCTTTATTAGGAATTGATGTTCCTAAAAGAATGTAAAAAAATAATTTTTACTTTGCATTATTACATAATTATTAAAAAAAATAAAAAAAGAAGCTATTACTTCTCTTTTTTATCTTTAATCATTAGATTTGTGAATTAACAAAGTTATTAAATTGTTTATTTTTGAAATCATAAATTCATAATATTCGTAAGAATGAAATACGATATCATTATTATTGGAAGCGGGCCTGGAGGATATGTAACCGCAATTAGAGCTTCACAACTAGGTTTTAAAACTGCCATTGTAGAAAAGGAGTCTTTAGGAGGTATATGTTTAAACTGGGGATGTATTCCAACAAAAGCATTATTAAAGTCTGCTCAAGTTTATGAATATTTAAAACATGTTGATGAATATGGATTAAAAGCAGAATCAATAGATAAAGATTTTGAAGCTGTTATAAATAGAAGTAGAAACGTTGCTGATGGAATGAGTAAAGGTGTTCAATTTTTAATGAAAAAAAATAAAATTGATATCATTGATGGTTTTGGAAAAATAAAAAACGGAAAGAAAGTTGATGTTACCTCTGAAGATGGTAAAGTAACAGAATACTCTGCTGACAATATTATAATTGCAACTGGTGCTCGATCTCGCGAATTACCTAACCTACCTCAAGATGGTAAAAAAGTTATTGGTTACAGACAAGCAATGACGTTACCTAGCCAACCTAAATCTATGATTGTTGTTGGTTCTGGTGCTATTGGTGTTGAGTTTGCTCATTTTTACAATTCAATGGGTACAGAAGTTACAATTGTAGAATATATGCCAAATATTGTTCCTGTAGAAGATAAAGACATTTCAAAACAATTTGAACGCTCTTTTAAAAAATCTGGAATAAAAATCATGACTAATTCTTCTGTTGAAGCTGTTGATACTTCTGGTGATGGAGTTAAAGCAACCGTTAAAACCAAAAAAGGAGAACAAATTTTAGAAGCAGACATTTTATTATCTGCTGTTGGTATTAAAACTAACATTGAAAATATAGGTTTAGAAGATGTTGGTATTATTACAGATAGAGATAAAATACTAGTTAACGATTATTATCAAACAAACATTCCTGGGTATTTTGCTATAGGAGATGTAACTCCTGGCCCTGCTTTGGCTCATGTTGCATCAGCTGAAGGTATCACTTGTGTAGAAAAATTAGCAGGTTTGCATACAGAACCTATCGATTATGGTAATATTCCTGGATGTACTTATGCTACTCCAGAAATTGCATCTGTTGGAATGACCGAAGAAAAAGCTAAAGAAGCTGGTTATGATTTAAAAGTTGGTAAATTTCCATTTTCTGCTTCTGGTAAAGCAAAAGCCGCTGGCACACCAGATGGTTTTGTTAAAGTAATTTTTGATGCAAAATACGGAGAATGGCTGGGATGCCATATGATTGGTGCTGGTGTTACAGATATGATTGCAGAGGCTGTGCTTGGTCGTAAGTTAGAAACCACTGGTCATGAAGTATTAA
Source organism: Polaribacter porphyrae (assembly GCF_002954685.1). Taxonomy (GTDB): domain Bacteria; phylum Bacteroidota; class Bacteroidia; order Flavobacteriales; family Flavobacteriaceae; genus Polaribacter; species Polaribacter porphyrae. The sequence continues at coordinate 1,486,871 of NZ_MSCN01000001.1, forward strand.
AAGCAATACATCCTCACCCAACAATGAGTGAAGCTGTTATGGAAGCAGTTGCTGACGCCTATGATGAAGTCATTCATCTATAAAGGACGTATATTCAAAGAAAAAGTAAATAGTATTTTTGTTATTTACATACATTTGTAAATAAAATAAATTAAATTTAAAATTATCCCCAACTTAAGTAATTTAATATAAATAAATAATAATTTAAATGGGTTTCGTTGAGTGGTTTCTTTCTTTCATCTACAAGATAAAGACATTTCCTCTTATTATTCAGATTACAATTGTATTAACGTTGTTTTTTATACTAGCAACGCTAGCTCTAATAATTACGATATATACAATCAGAAGAAGACATAATAGGCTACAAAAAATATTAGAAAACAGTGTACCAGAAATAGTTAAATTGTTTGAGGATATTTTATTCACGGATAAAAACTATTCAGAACAAGAAATTTTTACAAAATTTGAAGATATTGTAGAAGAGGTAAATAGAGAGTCGCTCGATATTGCTGTAACTGTTTTAGTAAACTTCAAAAACGAAGATAGAGAATCTGAAAAATATCAACTCATAATTAATGCTCTGGGCATTGTAGAACACCTTGAAAATAAATTTGACTCTCGTTCTAACAGTGAAAAGATGGACGCTTTCCAAGAAGCATTTGTATTAGATTTAAACAAGTTTGATGCAAAAGTTTTGAGATATGCTTACAGTAGAAATCAACAGATTAGAAGTGAGGCTAGAAACTCTTATCTAGCATTAAGTAATAACGACCCTTATCGTTTTTTTGATGAATTTGATCGTTCTTTAAGTAAATGGGATGAGATTGAGCTAATGCAATACCTTCGTCTTCAAAAAGATAGAGGTAATTTAGAAGGCCTAGGAAAGTGGATTAACTATTCTGAAAATGACTCTCTTGTTGTTTTCTTAATTAAAATGGTTGGCTATTTCAAGCAAAGAGGTATTGATGAAATTCTTATGGAAAAATTAGAAGATGGTAGTGAGTTGGTAAGAGCTGCTGCTATTTCTACATTAGGAGAATTAGGTATTAAAGAAACCGAACAAACTCTTATTGACAGATATTTTACAGAGCCTGAAATTTGCCAAGTTGCTATTGTAAAAGCTATCAAAAAATTTAATACTGGTAAATCATTAAACTTTTTGCAAGAAATATTTTTTGAATCTAACAATACAGATACGAAAAAAATTATAGCAGAATCAATTTTAAATTATAGTTATGAAGGTAAAATTGCCTTTCAAAATCTAAAAAATTCATTAAGTGGTTTCGATTTGTTAATATTACAACATGTTGAAACACCTTTAATTAAATACAAATAAATAGATGTTTGATATTTTTGTAAAAATTTATGAGTATTTTATATTCTTCTATGCAACCTCACTTATATTAAGTTATTTAGTGCTTGCTATATTTTCTTTTATAGCTATTAATAGGTATAAAAGTTATAATACAGATATAGATGATGAAGAGTTATTGCATTCAGATTTAGCACCTGGTATTTCTGTAATTGCACCAGCATATAATGAAGAAAAAACAATCATTATTAATGTAAAATCTTTATTAACCCTAAACTATCCTCTATTTGAGGTAATTATTGTTAATGATGGTAGTAAAGACAAAACATTAGACTTACTAATTAAAGAATTTGATTTAGTAGAAGCACCTTTCGCTTATGTAGAGAAAATCAAGACAAAACCTTACAAGAGAACTTTTAAATCTACAAATCCAAAATATGAAATCCTTACAATTGTAGATAAAGAAAATGGTGGTACCAAAGCTGATGCCTTTAATGCAGGCTTAAATGCCTCTGTTTTCCCATATTATTTAAATACAGATGTAGATTGTATTCTAGCTAGGAATACACTTACAAAAATGATTAAACCGATTCTTAATTCAAAAACACAAGTTATTGCAGTTGGTGCTACATTACGTATGTCTAACAACTGTGAGATTGAAGAAGGAATTATTACAAGAGTTAGACCTCCTAAAGCATTAATTCCTAGATTTCAAGAACTAGAATATATTAGATCATACTTATTAGGAAAAATGGGTTGGGAGTTAATTAATTCTGTGCCAAATGTTTCTGGTGGTTTAGGTATGTTTGATAAAGATGTAGCTATTAAAGCTGGTGGTTATGGAGCAGATTCTCATGCAGAAGATATGGATATGATGACAAGAATGGCTGTTCATATGATGAACAACAGACTTGATTATAAAATTGGATATATTCCTCTTTCATGTTGTTGGACAGAAGGCCCTCCAAATATTAGTATCTTAAACAGACAGAGAACTAGATGGGCCAGTGGTTTATTCCAAATGTTTAGTGATCACAGAAAAGTTTTATTCAATCCAAACTATAAAAGACTTGGTTTAATAACGTTCCCATATATTTTTATTTATGAATTTTTAGCTCCAATTATTGAAGCTTTCGGAATTTTATTTTCAATATTCCTACTTCTATATGGTTATGTTAACTGGAACTTTGCACCCTTAATATTATTATATTCATACACATTTGCCATTATGATTTCATCTGTAGTAATTATTTGGGATCAAATGACGTTTAAATATTATAATACAACTAGAGAGGTTTTAACGCTATTTTTAACAGCTTTAGTAGAACCTATTTTATATCACCCTCTAATTATGTTTTTCTCATTAAAAGGTTACTTTAGTTACATTACATCTAGAGAACTTGCATGGGGAACAATGACTAGAAAAGGTTTTGATAGTGATGAAGACAAAGGAGGAGATAAAGATAGTAGTGGTGATTCTGGTAATAATACTGATAAAAAACCAGGTCTTTTTGACAGGTTAAAAAATAAGAAAGATTCATCAGGTGATTTTGAACCTATTAAAACATAAATTGCATTTACTATTATGAAAATAAATAAATACTTATGCATTTTTGTTGTGATTATTTTATCACAATTCAATATTTATTCTCAAACTTATGATTCTTCGGATTTATATTTTGAAGAAGCAAAAAAAGATATTGCAGAACAAAATTATACAAGAGCAGCAAAGTTAAGTTGGCGAGGTTTACAATTAGCCCCAGACGATTTAGATTTAAAAACGCTACTTGGTAAAGCAAATATGTCTTTAGGTAGATATGATACTGCAAGATATGTATTAAAGCAGGTATATTTAAAGAGAAGAAAAGACATTGATATTTTAGGATATTTAGTTACAATAGAACAAACAACAAAGAGGTATTCAGATGCTATTTGTTTTGTAAATGAATTATTAGAAATTACTCCCTACAGTAGAGGTTGGTGGAGAAGGAAGATTAACATTTATAAAGAAATGGGTAATTTTGAAGAAGCTGAAAGATCTTTGAAAAGATTGTACCAGATTTACCCAGATGATACAGAGATTAAAAACGATTATAACTACATCATGTTGGGTGATGGAATAGATGCTGTAAAGAATAAAAAATACGATGATGCCAATAAAGTATATAAAACAGTAATAGATAATGACCCTACAAATAAAGATGCGTATGTGGGAGTTATTCGAAACGAAATTTTAAAAGGAAATCCTGAATATGCACTACAATTTACAAATAGAGCTCTATTAGAATTACCTTTTGATAAAGAATTAGTTAATAGAAAAATAGGTTTATTAACTGATTTAGGAAGGCATGAGCAAGCTATTGCTTACATTAAACAATTACCTAGTCCTGATTTTGATGACTTAAAAAAGAATAATCTACCTTATTTAATGCAAGAATCTGCTAGATTTAATGAGTATAATGATCCTTATGAAATCAATAAAAAATTGGTTGAAATGAATGGAAATTCAGACTCACAAACCTATGTAATTAATAATGCTTTAGGTAAAGGTTATGATGTTGATGCTGAATATTTCTTAAAAAAAGGAATAAAAAGAAGCCCAAATAACAAAAAGTTTTTAGTACAGTTAAAAGAGCTATATAGACCAATAAAAGACAAAGAGCGTTTTGAGAAAGAGGTTATTAAACTTCACGAAAAATTCCCTAATGATACTGATATTACCAATGATTATAACTTAATAATGTATAGTAGAGCTAAAGACTATGTAGAAAATAGACAATTTGATTTAGCTTTACCAATTTTTCAAGATTTAACTTCTGTACCAGATTTAACTCAAGAAGCAGAACAACAGATTTTTGGTATCTATTTAAGTTTAGAACAATATGATGAAGCAACAGATCAAATCGATAAACTAATAGGTCTTGACCCAGATAACCCTGATTATCTTATTAGAAAATCTACCTTATATCAAAAAATGGAATTGTTTGATGATGCTTTAGAAATTACTAGAGGTTTAGAACAACAATATCCTTTAGAACCTAGATACTCTAGAATTTACGTAAGTCAAGTAGAAGATTATGCAACTTATCTGATGCGTGAGCAAAGATATAGTGCTGTACTGCCTGTTGTTGAAGATGGTTTAACAAGAGAAAATAATAACAAAAGATTATTAAATATCGCAATTAATGCATCATCTGCAATACCAGATTATCAAAAAGGAATTGATTATAGTTTAAGTGCCTTAAGTTTTTATCCAAATAACAAAGATTTTAATTTAAAACTCTCTAATCTATATTCTAAAAATAACGAGTTCGAAAAATCTGTTGCTATTCTAGATTCTTTAAAACTTACATACAAATATGATAGAAAAATAAAAAACTCTCTTGCAGAAATTTTATTTTTAAGAGCAAAAAAACAGGAAGAAGATGGTTTGGTTGAAGAGGCTCTAGCTAATTATGATTCTGCTATTTCACTTAATCCAAATGATAGAGGCTCATTAATGAGAATGGTAAACCTTCATATAGTTCAAAAGCCTAATGACGAATCTTTAGATTTTATAAATGAAAGGTTAGAAGAAACTCCAGAAGATAATTTCTTAAAATATAAAAAGGGTATTGTTTTCGAATTATTAAAACAATTTGATTCAGCATATTATTATCAAAAATTCAGAGAAATTGATAACCCCTATGAGAAAAGCGAATGGAACAAAGCTCTTGAAGTTATAAAAGCAGAACAACTTAAAAATACATTAGCTGCTACATATACAGAAGCAAGTTCAGACTCAACTGCTTTTAGTACTTCTTTGGCAAGTTTAAATTACAGCCATAGATATGATGATAAAAACACCTTTGGTGCCGATGTTAACTATGCAGCAAGAAGATCTGGAGTTGGTGTACAAGGTGGATTAAATTACTCTAGAATATTCTCTCCAACACTTTATGCTGATGTTGGTGTTTTACTTGGTAATAAATTTTTTCCAAAATTTATTTTGTACGGTAATGCTTACAAAGGATTAAAAAATGGTTATGAAGCACAAGCTGGTATTCGTTTTATGAGGCTTCAAAATGATATTAATTTTATAGTATTAAATTTAGGTGCATCTAAAAGTTGGGAAGATATCTGGCTTAATGCAAAACTAGCTTTAATGAGAGATGATAAATTCAACTATTTTAACTTTACTGTACAAACAAGAATAAATGTTAATCCACGTAAAGATTATGTTTCTCTAATTGTTTCTGGTGGTAGTGCTCCTTTTAACGATCAATTACCAGAAGGCGAAGCAGCACTTTTGGATTTTTCAAATATATTAATTGGTGCTGGTTATAAATACAATATTTCAGCAAGAACTGGTTTAATAATTAATGGAAGTTGGATTAACTTTCAAAGTCCTATAACAGATAGTACTACTTTAGCTTACATAAATCAATACAATTTATCTGTGACTATTGTAACAAGATTCTAGCAAAAAATATTGCTTAAAAGATTAAAATGCTGAAAAGATATAATTTATTCATATTATTTATTTTTTGCTTATCATCTTGTGCACAAAATAAAGCTATATTTTACTCTAAAACAGAAAAAATTATTCCTGTAATTAACGTACCTCTTTCTGCGGATATCCTTTTAAGCAATGCAGCTGAAGATTTTAAAACTAATTTTAAAATCATTACTGGTGAGTCTTTAAGAATTGAAAGAAGTGATGGATTAAATGATAATTACAATTATATCGTTTTAAGAATTAATCCTACTCAAAAAGAAAACTTTTGCATTTACAGGAAAGAAAAAAATATAACAATACAAGGTACTTCTGCCCAAAACTTGGTTTTTGGTATTAATGATTTTTTTAAAAAATATACATCATTAAGTTTTACACAAAAAAATAAAGGTGTTGTTAATTCTAAACTAGATTCAATTATTGATACACCAAAAAAGTTTAGTGTTTGCTCAACTCCATCATTTGAATATAGAGAGCCTTATTTTTCTACTAATTTCAATACCAACTTTTCTAACTGGAATAAAACAAATTACCTTGAAAAAGAATGGGGAATTTGGGGGCATAACTTGCCAAAAATTTTAAAAGAATATGATTTACCAGAATCTGTTTACGCTAAAAACGGATCAAAAAGATTAAAAAAACAATTCTGTTTTACTAGTGATAGTTTATTTAAATATGTAAATAAAAAAGTAAAATTAATCTATGATAGCGATCATGCTTTTAATAAGTTCATGATTTTACCTAACGATAACAATATTGTTTGTACTTGCTCAACTTGTAAGGCAGTTGGAAACACAAAAAATGATGCAGCCCCAGCTGTTTTCACTTTCTTAAATAAATTAGCGAAAATACATACTAATAAAAGGTTTTTTACTGCTGCATACATAACTGTTAAAAACGTTCCTAGGTTTAAAGCTGAATTTAATACAGGTATATTTTACAGCACCATTAATATTCAAAAAGGAATTCCGATAGAAAAGTCTAGTTATTTTAAAGGTTTTGAAAAGGATATAAAAAAATGGCGTAAATATGTAAATAATGTTTATATCTGGGATTATTCTGTAAATTATGATAATTATTTTGATATTTATCCTTCATTAAGCGTAACTCAACAGAATCTAAAGTTATATAAAAAGCTGGGTGTAAATGGAGTTTTTATTCATGGAAGTGAATATAGCTACCATACTTTTCAAGAATTAAAATCAACAGTATTTGCTAAATTGTTATGGAATATTAATTTAGATATTAATAAAGAAATTGCATACTATTTTAATAAAAGGTTTTCAAAAAAACTAGCAGAGTCTTTAACAAACTATTACACATTTATTGATGAAGCTTTTGCTGTAAATAATAAAGAGTTAGGAATTTACAGTGGAATTAACAAAACCACAAAAAAATATTTAGATCCAAAAGTATTTTTTGATTTTTATGAAGAATTTGATTTGCATACTCAAGCAAATAAATATGATAAAGATTATTTAAAATTAGCAACTGCCCTTACATTTCTTAAACTAGAAATAATGAGAGATTATGGTTATGGAAAATACGGTTTTGCATCTTTAAATAAAGATAAAGAGATTATTGTTAAAAATGATATTGGTAAATTACTAGATAAATTAACTGTTTACAGCAAATCATCTAATGTAAAAACTTACAATGAAATTAAATATAAAATTGAAGACTATGTAGATGGTTGGAGAAAAAAAATATTTAATGCTCATAAAAGAAAGCATTTATTTTTTAAGAAACCTTTTGAAGTTTTATCAAAGTTAGATGAGGGATATCAAAATACTAAAATACTAAATGATGGGGCTTTTGGTTTAAGAGATTATAATACAAACTGGCACATTGTTTCCGTAGACGATTTAATATTAAAAATTAACAAAAAAGATGTAGATGGAGCTAAAAAAATTGCTTTATCTTTTTTACAGGATCAAAAACACTCTATTTATTATCCAAATTCAGTAGAAATTTTAGATACTAATAATAATTTAATAAGAAAAATTGATATAAAATCAAAAAATAATAAATTAGAGATTAAAGAAGTGTCTATAAAAATACCAAATGAGTTTGATAGTGAACAATTGCCAGAAACTTTTATTCTACACATCAAAAAAAACAAAATAAATGGCAAAAACTTATTAGCTTGTGATGAAATTATATTCTATTAAAATATTAAATTTACAATTATGAAAAATATATATTGGTTATTATTAATTCTAGTAATCACATCATGTGATTTAAGAAAGCCAGATTTAGATACCGTAGAAAGAACAAAAATGGAGATAATAGATCCTGAACGTCATTATTATCCTATTTTAAGGGGTTCTGAACTAACTGCAGCTTATAAACTATTTAATAGAGGTAATGAGCCTTTAATTATTTATGATGTGCAAGCCTCTTGTGGTTGTATAGAAGTAGATTTCCCTACAGGTTCCATTGGTAAAGATAACTTTGGTTTTATAACTGTTGATTACGATAGTGCTAAAAATATTGGTTATGTAGAATTTTACATTACTATTTTAGCAAATACAGAAAAAGATGTTTTTACTACCATTAAATTCGATTTAAATGTAGTAACATCACCTCATTATACTCAAGATTATGAAGAAATTTATCTAGAGAGAAGAAAAGAAAACCTTGGTGGTGAGGTAGATGGAGATTTAACACAACAAGGTTATTATATAGACGATACAAGAACCGTAAGATAAAAATATTAATTAAACAAAAATCAAAAATTATGAAAGCAAAATACCAAAGTGTTTTAGAATTAGGTCAAGAATTAAATATCCAAAATGGCGATGTTAAAGAAGAAAACGGAGTTTTACATGTAAGTGGAACTGCAAAAACTCAATATCAAAAAAATCTTCTTTGGGATGAAATTAAAAAAGTAGGTGGTGAGAACCCTGCTGATATTATGGCAGATATTAAAGTAGAAGACGAATCTGTTTATGCTTACCACACAGTAGAAAAAGGAGAAACTTTAGGAAAAATAGCGAAGCATTATTTTGGAAACGCTATGAAATATAAAGATATTTTTGAAGCGAATACGAATATTTTAAAGAACCCAGATTTAATTCACCCTGGTCAGGAATTAGTTATTCCTAATTTATAGAACATAAATTAAAATTAATTATAAACCGAAACTTTTTGTTTCGGTTTTTTTATGTTTGCAATTATGAAAACATCTTTACTACAAATAGAACCAGTTTTGCCATCTGCAGATATTAAAAGAGATATTGATTGGTATCAAAAAAGAACAGGCTTCTCTCCTATTAATGCTGATAATATGTATGCTGTTCTTAAAAGAGATAAACTATACATTCATTTACAATGGCATGCAGATACTAAAGACGATCCTCTTTTAGGTGGTTCTGTCATTAAAATTTTTGTAGATAATATTGAACCAATATTCAATGAGTTTGTAGAAAGAGGAACCATATTAAAAGACAAACTACACCTTAAAACTCTATAGAAAACTAATGAATTTGGCTTTTTTGACTTAAATAAAAATGCTATTTTTATTGTAGAAGATATTTAACATGAAATCTAAAGAATATTACCAAAAACTGAATATTAAATTCATGAGTTATTGGAAAATAAAAAGAGAGAATAAATTAAAGTATGTTATTAAAAGTACATGTTTTTTTGCTATTCCTTTATCTCTAGTTTTAGGAGTTAGTATCTTTGGTACTAAAGAATTACTTTCTACAAAAAACCAAATACTTACACTTACTACTTTTATTGTGTATGGTCTGTACGTATTTTTTATAGAATATAGAATAAATGAAAAGAGATACCAAAAACTACTAAAAGAACAACAAAATTTTGATCAATAACCCAAAACTTTTTTCAAAAGAAATTCTAAAAGCAATATTAAAATTAATTATTGCTGGTGTATTAATTGGTGTTTTAAAAGAATATGATTTTATAATCGCTATTATTCTTATTTTAAAGATAATTCACAATATCTATAAAGAAATTTTTAAACCAAAACAAAAAAATTGGATACTACTCATTGGTATGTTATTAACTGGTTTTGGGGGTATTATTGGCGAAACATGGGGAGTAGCAAACGGTTATTGGGAATATCATAAAGTAACAAGAGAAATTCCTCTTTGGGTACCTTTTGCATGGATGCTTGCTTTCCATTATTTATATAAATTAGAACGAAATTTAATTCCTTATTTAAAAAATCAATCGCAAAAAAATAAAATTCTTTTGGCAATCATTCTAGCAATTATTTTACCTGCTTTTGGTGAAGTTATTACCATTCAACTTGGAGTCTGGACATACTTTTGGCCTTATCAAATTTTGGGAGTGCCCTTGTATGCCTTTCTGTGTCTAGTTTTTGTACACATGTTGGTGTATACAATTTTACACTTTATTTGTAAAAAATATAAAATCAATGATATTGTATATCATTAAAAATGCCAAGCAATAATTCTTGTAACTTTATTTCCTTGATTCATTGGAATAATAATAAACTCTTTCACTCCTAACTTTTTAGACGATTTCTGCAAACTCTCCACATTCTCTTTTTTAGAAACCAAACTTGTAAACCATTTACTTACTTTCGGGTTTAATGAACTTTCATACAAGTAAGTATGTAAAAAAGCCTTTTCTCCTCCAACATACCACAACTCAATATTATTTCCTGAAAAATTACGAACAGTATTATTTCCCAAATTTCTAGACTTTCTTCTATTAGCACCTCTAGCCTCCTCTGCTGATTTATAAAAAGGAGGATTACAGATAGTTGCTGTAAAACTATCGTCTTCTTCTAAAATACCCTTTAAAATATGTAGTTCATTAAACTGTTGACGAAGTTCTATTTTAGAATCTAAATGATTATCATCTATAATATCTTGAGCAGTGTCTAAAGAATTTAAATCAATGTCAGTAGCCACAAAACTCCAATTGTATTCAGCTACACCCAAAAGTGGATATATACAAGTTGCACCTGTACCAATATCTAAAATTTTAATTTCTTTTTCATTTTTGATTAAATCATTCAGATAATGAATATAATCTAAACGCCCAGGAATTGGAGGGCATAAATTTTCATCTGGAAAGTCCCAAATAGAAATTTCATCATACGTAAACAATAAAGCTTTATTGAGTTCTTTTACTGCCTTTGGGTCTGAGAAATCGATACTTTTACTTTTGTATTTATTAATAAAAACAAACGTTTTTAAACTAGGATTTACTTTAATAAGCAAATCAAAATCATAACTTTTATTAAATTTATTTTTTAAATGTAAACCTTTATCTTTCATTACAATTCGAGTATTGTAAATTCTAATTGTAATGGTTTTAAAGATTTTTTTAGTGCCTTTAAAAAATCTTCTCCATACTCTAAATAATATTCAGAAAAATTTCTTTGCCTTTCTTCTAAAGATTGATTTGGTAATAATTCATTTTGAATTTTAGTAATTCTATCTACTAAATCTTTTTGCTTTCTTTTTTCGGCTTTCAACAAACGTTTTTCTAACTTTTCTAAACCCTTTAACTGTTTACGCTCTTGAGCATTTACAGCATTTAAAAATGTAATATCTGTTTGTTTTGCAACTTCTTTTAATTCTAAAAACTGATTTTTTAAAAACACTTTCCTTTTTGAAAAATTCAGTTCTAAATTTGAATTTTCAGCAACTTTTTTGGATAAAAGTTTGTGTTGATTTAAGAAAATATCTTCTTTAGTTATATCAAGTTTTTCAAGTTTTTTGGCTTGTTTTTCTGAAATTACTTGTACTGAATTGCGTAATAATAAAATTGGAAACGGAATAGTAACTTTATTAAAATAGTTTTTAAGCTGTAACCAATATGCTTGCTCTCCTCCACCACCAATATAACATAGATTTGGCAAAATTACTTCTTGGTATAAAGGCCTCATAATTACGTTTGGAGAAAAAGCTTGTGGGTTTTTATCAACCTCAAGTAAAATTTCTTCTTTAGTAAATTGCAAATCAGTTTCGTTTACTTTGTAAATTCCGTCTTCTAAAGTAATGCGTTCTCTAAAATCATCATCCAAATAAAATAAATTGATTTCTCTAGGGTTTACCTGAATTTTGTAACTTTTTTCTAATGCTGCTATTGTTTTAGAAACTTCTTTATATGAATATTGATTTTGTAACTCATCTTTTACATAAGGAGAAAATAGCTTTTTTAGTTCAGTATCATCACCATCAATAATAACTAACCCATATGTTGCGAATAACTCATTAGCAATGAAACGTGTAGCATCAGACAAATTTTTATGCTGCAAATAACCTTTAGAAAATAATTCTTTTAAGTAATTCGCATTTTTTGAGTTGCCTAAATGATGAGCAAAAACGTTAAAAACATCTTGTAAACCGTAAGTTGAAAAACGACCAACTGCTCCTCCATCTTTTCTATTCCAAGTTACTTTCTTCTCATCAAAATTGAAATAATTAATTTCATCAAAATCATGATCTTCAGTAGCCATCCAATAAATTGGCACAAAATTTTGTTTAGGGAATTTTATACTCAATTCTTCAGACAAGTTAATTGCAGAAAAAATTTTATAGAGAAAATAAAGAGGTCCTGTAAACAAGTTTAATTGATGACCTGTAGTTATTGTAAACGTATTTTCTTTTTCTAGTAGATCTAGATTTTGTTGTGTTTTTTCTGATATGGAAAAATTATGATATTGGTTTTTTAAAGATTCTACTAAAATAGAGCGAGTTTCTTTAGTATAATTTTGTTGCTTTTCTTCAATCTGATTTTTAAAACCATCAATATTAGGAAAGTTATTATAAAATGATTGCAATTGTTTGTTTCTTTCTAAATAATGGTGCATGGTTTTTGAAAAAAAACCTGTTTTCTGAAAAGGAATTTGTGTCACTTTCATACTAAAATTCTAATATTTTGCAACAATCAACCTCTACAATAGTTCTCATATATTTTGATTAATTTTTAGTAAAAATACAACTATTTTATAGGTTGTCGAAAATAGCAAATCAATCTAACAAATATTTAACGAGTTTAAAATATTGACTTTTAAGAATGTATTATATTGTTTACTTTTACCAAAATTCACAATCAAACTCATGAAATTTAAATCAATTCTTTTACTTTGTTTTTTATCAATTACAACTATTTATGGGCAAAAAATTCAATCTCCTTCAGAATTTTTGGGCTATGAAATTGGTTCTCGTTTTACAAGACATCACAAAATTGTAGAGTACTTCAAGTATGTAAGCAATACATTATCAAATGTAAAATTAGAAAAATATGGAGAAACAAATGAACACAGACCTTTACATATAGCTTATATTTCATCTCAAGAAAATATTGATAATATAGAAGACATTAGAAAAGCTAATCTCTCTCAAACAGGAATTATTTCTGATGATAAAGAGAATGAAAAAGCCATTGTTTGGTTAAGCTACAATGTGCATGGTAATGAAGCCTCAAGCACAGAAGCCTCTATGTTAACTATTTATGAATTAGTTACATCAAAAAAAGCATGGTTAGAAAATACTGTAGTAATTATAGACCCTTGTATAAATCCAGATGGTAGAGATAGGTATGTAAATTGGTATAACCAAGTAAAAAATACACCTTATAACATTAATCAAGATGCAAAAGAACACCATGAACCTTGGCCTGGAGGAAGACCAAACCATTATTTGTTCGATTTAAATAGAGATTGGGCTTGGGCAACTCAAGTAGAATCGCAACAGAGACTAAAAATTTACAACAAGTGGATGCCTCATATTCATGTAGATTTTCATGAACAAGGTATTAATAGTCCTTATTATTTTGCACCTGCTGCTGAACCTTTCCATGAAATTATTTCTGATTGGCAACGAAACTTTCAGACCCAAATTGGTAAAAATCATGCAAAATATTTTGACAAAAAAGGTTGGTTATATTTTACCAAAGAAAGTTTTGATTTATTATACCCAAGTTATGGTGATACCTACCCAACTTTTATGGGTGCAATTGGTATGACTTATGAGCAAGCTGGGCATGGAAGAGCTGGTTTAGGTATTAAAACCAATGAAGGAGAAGTTTTGACATTAAAAGACAGAGCTATTCATCATACAACAACAGGATTATCAACTGTTGAAATTTCCTCAAAAAACGCAAGAAATCTGAACAGAGAATTCAGAAAATTCTTTAAAAATGATGATTTGCCTTACAAAAGTTTTGTTCTAAAAAATGATAATCAAGATAAAATAAATCGACTTAAAATACTACTCGATAAACATGAGATTAAGTATGCTAATGCAAAAAGCGCAACCATAAAAGGGTATCTATACAATACTCAAAAAGAAGGTAAATTAAGTGTAAATTCAAAAGATTTGGTTATAAATACAAATCAACCTAAAGGTAAAATGGTAAGTGTTTTATTTGAACCAAAAGCAAAAATAGCTGATTCTTTAACGTATGATATTACAGCTTGGTCTATTCCTTATGCACATGGTTTTGAAGCTATTGCTAGTAAAAATCAAGTTGCTTCAACTGTAAAAAATGAAAGTAATTCTTTCAAAAACAAAATTAATAAATCTGCCTACGCCTATATTTCTAAATGGAATAGTTTAAATGATGCTACTTTTTTAGCAGCATTATTACAAAAAAATATTACACCAAGGTTTTCTGAAAAACCGTTTACAATTAATGGAAATTCTTTTGAAAGAGGGTCTTTAATTATTTTAAGAAACGATAATAGAAACAAAGATTTTGATAAAATTCTAATTGATATTGCAGATATAAATATGAGACAACTAACACCTGTTTCAACTGGTTTTGTAGACTCTGGTGTAGATTTTGGTTCTTATTCAGTTAAACCAATCAACAAACAAAAAGTTGCTTTACTTTCTGGTGAAGGAACATCTTCTTTAAGTTTCGGCGAAATTTGGCATTTCTTTGAAACTGAATTAAAATACCCATTAACAATAGTTGACTCTGATTATTTTAGTAGAATAGATTTTTCAAATTACGATGTTATTATTTTACCAAACGGATATTATAGTGAGGTTTTGAATAAATCTATGTTAGATAAATTAACTAAATGGACACGTTCTGGAGGTACACTAATCGCAATTGGGAACGCGTTAAATTCATTTGCAGATAAAAAAGGTTTTTCCTTAAAAAGAAAAAAGGCCAATGATAAAGATGATAAAAAGCCTAACTTAACTCCTTATGCAGATTTAGAGCGTGAAAATGCTAATAATCTAATAGCTGGAGCCATTTTTAAAAGTAAAGTTGATAAAACACATCCTTTGGCTTTTGGTTATAATAATGAATATTTCACTTTAAAAAGATCTAGTACTGCTTATAATTATCTACCAAATGGAAATGTTGCTTATTTGACAGAAGACACAAATAGTATTTCAGGTTTTGCAGGTAAAAATGTTTTAGCTAAACTACCAGAAACCTTATTGTTTGGAGAAGAACGAAAAGGTAGAGGGAGTATTATCTATATGGTAGATAATCCTTTGTTTAGATCTTTTTGGGATAATGGAAAACTCTTTTTTGTGAATGCCGTATTTCTATTAAATTCAAATAATTTAGATTAATACATATAAATTAATATATTTTTTAAAGTTTTTTTCTTTTTTTCTTAAAAATCAGAAATAAATTGTGACTTTTTGGTAATTAATGTTTCATAGTAATAGAAACAAATTAATAACACATAAAGTCAAAAATCATGTATAAAAGTACTTTTTACCAGATTATTCTTTTTACAATTACTGCTATTGTAATTTTTCAAGCAGGAAAGTATATTATTGAATTAAATGATTTAAGATCATTTACAGATGGAGGAGTTGTAATGTTATTCTTTATATCCTTTATTCTTTTTATAAACTATCTATCTAGATTAACTAGCAAGTTAATACATACATTAGGGTTCTAAAACCCTATATAAATTAATAAAAACTGCCTTGTAAATTATAATTAAGGCAGTTTTTGTATTTAAATTAGTATTTTACTAATATTTATATTAAATATTCTTATAATAGTTAACACACCAAGTAAGTATTCAGAATAATGTACAAAACAAAAAAACTCAAATATAAATATTTGAGTTTTAAAGTGGTACCTCCAGGAATCGAACCAGGGACACAAGGATTTTCAGTCCTTTGCTCTACCAACTGAGCTAAGGTACCATTGCATTAGCGGATGCAAATATAAAATGTTTTTTTACATCTACTAAATAAAATTTAAAAAAAATCTATTGTATTTTTGTTGTATTCTCAAAAAGTAAAATGAATTTAGTTGTAGATGTTGGTAATACAAGGGTTAAGGCTGCAGTTTTCAACCAAAAAAAAATTAAAAAAATTTTTGTTTTCAAAAAAAACAGAATTCTTTCAGAAGTAAAAAAAATTTTATCCGAATTTAAAATTGAAGCTTCAGTAATATGCAGTGTTTCAAGTTTATCATCTAAAAAGAAAGAAAAATTAAAAGTTCTTTTAGATTTTTTAGAAGTAACTTCAAGAACAAAAGTTCAGTTTAACAATTTGTATGCAACTCCGAATACTTTAGGTGTTGACAGAATAGCTTTGGTAAGTGCAAGTATTAATAAATTCCCAAATAAAAATGTACTTATTATAGATGCTGGTACATGTATTACTTATGATTTCATTTCTAGTAATAAAGATTATTTAGGTGGTGCAATTTCTCCAGGAATAGAAATGAGGTTTAAATCATTACATCACTTTACATCAAAACTTCCTTTATTATCTGCTAAAAATTTAGATCATTTTACAGGAAATAGTACTCCAACAAGTATAAATTCTGGAGTAATCAATGGTGTACTACAAGAGATAGAAGGGGTTATTAATCAATACAGAAGTGAATTTTTAGATTTAACAGTAGTTTTAACAGGAGGTGATACAAATTTCTTGTCAAAACAATTAAAAAGTAGCATATTTGCCAATCAAAATTTTCTCCTAGAAGGTTTAAATGAAATATTGATTTTAACAAAAACGAATGATTAAAAATATTCTGGTTATTATACTTTTATGTATATCTGTTTCTTTGTTAGCACAAAGAACAAGTTCTTCTCCCTATTCTTACTTTGGTATTGGTGATGAATTTAGTTCAAGAACAGTAGAACAGAATTCTATGGGAGGTATTGGTGTAGCATTCAGTCATTACAAATATTTAAATTTCACGAATCCTGCTGCTTACGCTAACTTAAGATATACTACATATTCTTTTGGAGCATTAAATAAAGACTTGAGTGTAAAGACTGCTAGCAGTAATCAAAGTTCTACTTCCACAAATTTATCTTACATAGCCTTTGCTTTTCCTATTGGTAAAACTGCAGGTTTTTCTTTTAGTATGCAACCAGTTTCTAGCGTCGGTTATTCATTAACAAATTCAAGAGTAGAAGCAGGAATTACGCAAGAATTAAATTTCTTTTCTGGGAATGGTGGAGTAAATCGTTTTTCTGGAAGTTTTGGAATTCAAGTTTATAAAGGACTATCTTTAGGTATTGAAGCAGATTTTAATTTTGGTAATGTTGAAAATAGTATTATAAATCAGAAAAGAGATGTAGCTTTAGCTACAAAATATATTGAAACATCCAAAGTTAGAGGAGGTTCTGTAAAATTTGGAGCACAGTATCTAAAAGAACTAAAAGATGGTTTATTATTAAATGTAGGAGCAACTGCAAAATTAGGAAATGATTTAACGGTTACAGGAGAAAATTATTTATATTCTTTAGTTTTATCTGGTTCAGGAGGTGAATCACCTAGAGATACACTAAATTTAGGAGATCAAAATAATGATGGTATTCCAGATAATATTATAGATGGAAAATTTACACTTCCATTAAAATCTACTTTTGGAGTCGGTTTAGGAAAGACTGATAAATGGTATGCTGGAGTTGAATATGAAACTCAAAATGCAATTTCTACATCTGGTTTATTAGCAAATGTTAATGGTGCCTATAGGTATGGAAATTCAAACAGAATTTCTTTAGGAGGTTACTTTTTACCTAAAGTAAACTCCATATCAAGCTACTGGGAAAGAGTTACTTATAGAGCTGGGGTAAGATATGAAAATACTGGTTTATTAGCAGACGGTTCAGGGAATAATACAAATTTTACACAAATAAATGACTTTGGCATAACCTTTGGTTTAGGTTTACCATTGAAAAGATTATCTAATGTTAATTTAGGTTTTGAATATGGTAAAAGAGGAACCATGCAAAATAATCTAATTGAAGAAACATATTTCAATTTTAGATTGAGCCTGTCTTTAACAGATAATTGGTTCGTAAAAAGAAAGATTGATTAACAAAACAACTATTAAAATGAAGAAAATTACGTTTTTATTGGCAGCAATAGTTTTTTTAACAACTGCTAAAACAAATGCACAAGAAGATGCAGAAAGAGAGTGTAAAATAAAGTACAATCTATTTAAAGGAGACTTTAGATCTAAAAAGTATGACGATGCTTATACAAATTGGATTTATTTAATGGATAACTGTAAAGACTTGTCAGTTAACATTTATAAATATGGTTCTACATTGGCTGAAAAAGTTAGAAAAGACCCTGCATTAGCTAAAAGAGTTTATGAACAAAGGCTAGAATTCTTTCCAAAGAAAAATCCTGCTAAAGTTCATAGTGATTATGCTACTTATCTCATTAAAAATAAGCTAGCTTCAGATAATGAAATCTTTGATTTATTAGAGAAAGCCTATAAAATTTCTCCTAAAGATATGAGTAACAAAAATATTTACAGATACTTTCAAGGAGTAACTGATAAATATAAAGACAACCAACCACAGAAAGTTTTTGATACCTATGATGATGTAATGGAGTCGGTTAATGAAAAAATAGAAGATTATGCAAAAAAAATAGCAAAGTTAAGATTAGACTCTGTAAATCTTGATAAAAAGGCATTAAATAGATTAAGAGCTTTCAAAATTAACTCTAAAGCATCTGGTCAAGTAGAAGGTGGTTTAGATAATATTATAGCTGTATTAGCAACTTGTGAAAGATTAATACCTCTTTATAATAGAGATTTTGAAGCTAATAAAACAAACGCAACTTGGTTAAAAAGAGCAGTATCTAGAATGTTTAATAAAGGTTGCCAAACAGATCCTTTATTCGAAAAATTAGCAAGAGCTTATGCAGATGCATCTCCTTCACCAGAAGCATATTCATTTGTATCCACAGTTTTAGATAATAATGGTGATGAAAAAGGAGCTGCTGAAATGAAACAAAAAGCTTTCGATTTAGAAACAGATCCAATAAAAAAGGCAAAGTATAAACTAAAATTTGCTCAAGCTGCAAAAGCTAGAGGTCAAAAATCTAGAGCTAGACAATTAGCTAGAGAAGCATTAAAGTTTAATCCTAGTTTTGGTAAAGCTTATTTATTTATAGGTAGATTATACCAATCTAGTGTAAATCAATGTGGAAAAAGTGAGTTTGAGAAAAGAATGGTATATGCACCAGCCTTAAGAATGGCACAAAGAGCATCTAATGTTGACCCAAGTATATCTTCTGTAGCAAGAAAATATATATTAACATACAGAGCAAACTTGCCAAGTAAGAAGCTTATTTTTACTGAAGGTGTAAAAGTTGGTGATCCATACACAGTTAAATGTTGGATAGGTGAAAACACTACTGTGAAGTCTAGTGGTAAATAAATAATGTATTCTAAAATACAAATATTAAAAGAAAGCATTGTTGTATTTTTAATTACAGCAATGCTTTTTTCGTGTTCTAATAATACTCAAAAAGTTAGAGATTTTTTAGCAGATCAAAATCTACCTATTGGTACAGCAAAAGATGCCATACATATTTATAAAGATTCTGGTAGAGTTACATCTAAATTGATTACTTCAGTAATGCTAGATTTTAGTAATAGAAAAGTTCATCCTTACAGTGAGTTTCCAAGTGGAATTAAAATTATAAATTTTGAAAATAAGGGCATGGACTCTGTTACCATTATTGGAGATTATGCACGTTCTTATGCCAAAACATCAATATCAGAAATAAAAGGTAATGTTGTTGTGATTAATCATACAGAAAAATCTAGATTAGAAACAGAACAACTTTTTTGGGATGAAAAAACAAAGTATTTTGTATCAGAAAAAGCATTTAAGCTCACCAAGCAAAACGATACTATAATTGGTGTTGGCTTTGAATCTAAAGATGATTTAACTAAACATTTAGCAAAAAAAACAACAGGAAAACTAGAAACAACAGAAAATTAATATGAGTAAAATTTGGAAATTTTTTCAATATGGCTATTTATTGATTGCACTTATCTGTCTTATTGAAGGTTTAATACGATTTAATTCTGACAGACAAAGAGCCTATTTGTTTATTGGCTTTTCAATTTTTATTACTTTAGTGTTTTTCTTTAAAAGACATTTTAGAAAAAAGGTTGAAAAAAGAAACCAGCAAAATAAATAGATCTAAATAAACTTAATGGAAATTGATTTTATAATAATAGTTACATCAATTTTATTATCTGCATTCTTCTCTGGTATGGAAATTGCCTATGTGTCTGCCAATAAAATGCATATTGAGCTAGAAAAAAAAAGAGAAGGTTTCATTCCAAAAATCTTAACTAAAATTACTCAAAAATCTTCAAAATTTATCACTACAATGTTAGTTGGTAATAATATTTCGTTAGTAATTTATAGTTATTACATGGGTAAATTATTAATTGATATTTTACCTTTAGAAAACTACAATGATTTTTCTATATTATTAATACAAACTTTAATTTCTACTATTGTTATTCTAATTACTGCTGAATTTTTACCAAAAGCAATCTTTAGAATTTATGCTAATGAAGTCTTAAAGTTATTTGCTTTACCTGCTTATATTTTTTATTTAATATTTCATTTCTTTTCAGAATTTATTACATTAATTTCTGATTTTTTCTTGCGTGTTTTCTTTAAAACTAATTCTGATGAGCAGCAAACTGAATTTAGTAAAGAAGAGTTAGGACATTACATTAGCGAACAATTAGAAACCGGTAATGATGATGATGAAATGGATTCTGAAATTCAGATTTTTCAAAATGCATTAGAATTCCAAAACCTTAAGGCTAGAGAAGTAATGGTGCCCAGAACCGAAATAATATCAGTAGAAATTCATGAGACTGTAAATAATTTAAAGAAACTTTTCATTGAAACAGGATTATCTAAAATATTAATATATAAAACTTCTTTAGATGATGTAGTTGGTTATGTTAATGCATTTGAGTTATTTAAAAAACCAAAAACAATAAAATCAATTTTGTTGCCTTTAGAATTTGTACCAGAATCAATGATGATTAATGATATTCTAAACACTTTAATGAAAAAACGAAAAAGTGTTGCAATAGTTATAGATGAATATGGAGGCACTTCTGGCATGATAACTGTTGAAGATATTGTTGAAGAATTGTTTGGTGAAATTGAAGACGAACATGATTCTCAGGAATTTTTAGAAGAAAAAATTTCTGATACTCAATTTAACTTTTCTGCAAGGTTAGAAGTAGATTATCTGAATGAGGAATATAATTTAGAGATTCCAAAATCTGAAGCCTATGAAACTTTAGGCGGTTTTATTATAGAACATACAGAAAATATTCCCGAAGAAAAGGAAATCATTGAAATTGAAGGTTTTGAAGTACAAATACTTAAAATGAGTGGTGCCAAAATAGATGAAGTTTCTTTAATAATTTCTAATGAAGAAGATTGATTAAATCTATAATTCTACATTCTCAACAATACTATATAATAACCTAACATTAAGTACGTTTTGGGTTGCAAAATTAAAAGCAAAAATCGTATATTCGCCAACTGAAATTAAATTAATGAAGTATGGCAGTTTTATCAAAAATTAGAGAACGTTCAATGTTTCTAATCATAATTATTGGATTAGCACTTTTTGCATTTGTATTAGATCCTTCTACACTCGGAGATTTTTTCAATTCAAGTAAAATAAATGAAGTTGGTGAAGTAAATGGTGAGTCTATCTCTAGACAAGAATTTGCAAACGAGTTAGAAAAATACAAACAACAAGTAGGTGGTAGAGTTTCAGAAATGCAAGCCTCTAAAACAGTTTGGGATAATATTTTAAGAAAAAAAATATACAAAAATCAATTAGAAGAAGCTGGTATTAGTATTGGTGAAGCAGATGTTTGGAATGAAATTATTAGTGCACAATTTGTACAAAATAACCCTCAATATCAAAACGAAGCAGGTTTGTTTGATGAGAATAAATTCAAACAATTTCTAGCTGACATAAAAGAAAATAACAAACTTTTATGGTCTCAATGGTCTAATTATATGAACCAAATAAGAGACAATTCAGAAAGAAATACCTACAATAATTTAGTTACTGCTGGTTTAGGAGCTTCTCTACAAGAAGGAGAATTTGATTATATGGTAAACAACACCAAACTAAATGCTCAATTTGTATATGTACCTTATACTTCTGTTGCAGATAGTCTAGTGAAAATTAAAAAATCTGAAATTGAAGCTTATATTAAAAAACATTCAGACGAATTTCAAGCAGAAGATTCTAGAGATATATCTTTTGTAAAGTTCGATATTGTTGCAACACCTTCTGATGAAGAAGCAATTAAAAATGATGTTGCTAGTTTAATTAAAGATTTTAAAATTGCTACAGATAACAAGTTATTTTTATCAGAAAATGATTCAGACACTAGCTTAAATGATAACTATCAGTTTAAAAGTTCATTAAATCAAAAAGTAGCTGATAAAATTTATGAAGGTGAAAAAGGTGATGTTATTGGTCCATACAAAGACAAAGGATATTTTAAAATATCTAAAATTACAGAAGTAATTCAAATGCCAGATTCTGTAAAAGCAAGCCATATATTAATTGCTCACATTGGTGCGCAAAGGGTTGCACCAGACGTAACAAGAACTGAAGAAAATGCTAAAAAGCTAGCAGATAGTTTATTTGATGTTATTAAACGAAGAAGAAGCAAATTTGGTGATTTAGCAAAAGAATACTCATCAGATAAAGGTTCTGCTGAAAAAGATGGTGATTTAGATTGGTTTAATTATCAAAGAATGACTCCTGCTTTTAGAGATTATAGTTTTTCTGGAAAAAAAGGAGACATTGATGTTGTAAAATCTCCATTTGGCTATCATATTATTAGAATAAATGAGCAAAAAAATAAACAAAAAGTAATGAAACTTGCTACTTACAGTAGAAAAATTGTGGCATCAGAAGCTACAGAAAATCAAGTTTATCAAAAAGCTCAAGAATTTGCTTTAGCAATTTCTAAAGGAAATAGTTCTTATTTTGAAATCGCTAAAGAAAAAAATTACACAACTAAACCAGCTGTTGGTTTAAAAACTTTAGATGAAAATGTTCCTGGGTTAGGCAACCAAAGATCTATTGTAAGTTGGGCATTTAATTCAGATACAGCTGTTGGTGATTTTAAACGTTTTGATTTAGAAGGGAGTAATGTAGTTGCTTTTGTAACTGGTGCTTCAGAAAAAGGATTAATGTCTGCATCAAAAGCTACTGGGAGAGTTAGACCTATTTTAGTGAATAAAAAGAAAGCTGCTTTAATAAAAGACAAACTTGAAGGAGATAACTTGCAAAATATTGCAAAGAAAAATGCTACTAGCGTAAAGAAATCTAATAGTATAACATTAAAAAGCCCTACACTTTCTGGTGTTGGTGTAGAACCAAAAATTGTTGGTGCAATGTTTAACGCAGAGCTTAATAAAATTTACAATGCAATTGAAGGTAATAGAGGTGTTTTTAGCTTTAAAGTTACTAAAAGAGAAACACCAACTGCTCTACCTAATTATGATGCAAATAGAAAAAGAATTGCAGATTCTAGAAAAAGGTTAACTTTTAAAATGTATGAGGCTATTAAAGAAGCTTCAGAAATTGAAGATAATAGAGCAGTTATGTATGGTGGAAACTAATAAATTTCCACTTTAAACAACAATAAAAAATCCGTTCATTTTGTAAAATGAACGGATTTTTTATTGACTCTACTTTCTACTTTATACTAATTTAACCATTCATAGAAATTAAAAACTCATCATTATTTTTAGAAAACTTTATTCTTTCATTAATAAACTCCATGGCTTCTATTGGATTCATATCTGCAAGATATTTACGTAAAACCCACATTCTTTGTACTGTTTTATCATCTAATAATAAATCATCACGTCTTGTAGATGATTTAATTAAATCAATAGCAGGGTAAATACGTCTGTTAGATATATTTCTATCTAATTGAAGTTCCATATTACCTGTACCTTTAAACTCCTCAAAAATAACTTCATCCATTTTAGAACCAGTTTCTGTAAGTGCAGTTGCTATAATGGTTAAAGAACCTCCACCTTCTATATTTCTAGCAGCTCCAAAGAAACGCTTTGGTTTATGTAATGCATTAGCATCAATACCACCAGAAAGTATTTTTCCTGAAGCAGGTGCAACTGTATTATAAGCTCTTGCTAAACGTGTAATCGAATCAAGAAGTATTACAACATCATGGCCACATTCTACCAAGCGTTTTGCTTTTTCTAAAACGATATTTGCAACTCGAACGTGTTTATCTGCAGGCTCATCAAAAGTAGAAGCAACAACTTCTCCACGAACACTTCTTTGCATATCAGTAACCTCTTCAGGGCGTTCATCAATCAATAAAACAATTTGATATACTTCTGGATGATTATAGGCAATTGCTTTAGCAACATCTTTTAAGAGCATTGTTTTACCTGTTTTAGGTTGAGCAACAATCATGCCTCTTTGCCCTTTACCAATAGGAGAGAATAAATCAATAATTCTTGTAGATAGAGAACTCCCTTTTTCAGCTAAATTGAATTTTTCTTGAGGAAAAAGTGGAGTTAAATGTTCAAAAGAAACACGATCTCTAACAATATTAGGATTTAACCCATTAATTTTTGACACTCTAATTAAAGGGAAATATTTTTCACCTTCTTTTGGAGGACGAACATTACCTCTTACTGTATCTCCTGTTTTTAACCCAAATAGTTTTATTTGAGATTGAGATACATAAATATCATCAGGTGATGATAAATAATTATAATCAGATGAGCGTAAAAAACCATAACCATCTTGCATCATTTCCAGAACACCTTCGCTTTCAATAATTCCATCGAACTCAAAATCTGGATCTCTATATCTATTCCCAGACTTGTGATTTCTGTTCGAGTTATTATCCTTATTTCGGTTCTTATTATTTTGTTGATTATTATTTCTATGCTGATTTTGATTTTTCGGCTGATTATTATTCGGCTTTTTATTCTCTTTAACATCAGTTTTTACTTCAACTACTTTTTTAGTAATATCAGCTTTTGAAACATCATTTTTTGCAGTATCAGTGTTGTCTTTTTTAGAAATAACAGCTTTCTTTACAGGCTGTCTTTTTACTTCTTTTTTTTCTAAAGAAACCTCTTTTTTATTTTCTTTTTCATCAGGTTTTACATCAGAAGACGCTTTTTTTACCACCCTTTTTCTTTTAGGTTTTTCTGTTTTTTTATCATCAGAAGGTAAAACTTTTTTAGTAGATGATGGGTTAGCAGCTTGTTTATCTAAAATTTGATAAACCAAATCTAGTTTTTTTAGCTGGCTAATTTTTGTTAACCCTATTGTTTTTGCAATCTCTTGCAATTCAGCAATTTTTTTTGCTTTTAGTTCAGAAATTTCGAACATTTATAATATTATTAAGTTAAATCTTAAACGGTTGGTTACTAAATAATTTTGTTAAATTAAGTGTCTTGTATATAGTACTATACAATTAAGTGCGGTTAAATGCGTAGCAAATATATACTTTTTTTTTTAGAATGAAGTTTTCTTTTTAAAAAAGAAGTTCTACTTTTGCAATATTATAATAAAACGTGATACAAAGAATACAATCTATATATTTATTTTTAGCAGCTTTAGTCTCTGGGGGTTTAATATTTGTATTTAAACTATGGGCTACAGTTAAAGAACAGATTTATATTTTAGATTTGTTTTTAAAAGAAGTTTTAAGTTTTAAAATTATTCCTGTTTTATTTATAATATCGGCATTACTATCCTTTGTAACTATTTTCTTGTATAAGAATAGAAAGTTACAATTTGTTTTAGGCCGTTTAATAATATTGATTAATCTTTTTTTATTAGGATTATTGATTTATTTGTCGCTAACATTATCTGGAGAAACTTCAGTTTCGGAGAAAGGTATTGGGATGTTTTTACCAGTTTTAGCTATTTTGCTTATTGTTTTGGCAAACAAAGCTATAAAAAAGGACGAAGATCTTGTAAAATCTGCTGACAGATTGAGATAATGCTAACATTAGTATATTTAGTGCGAAAAAAACCGAGAAAAATTTCTCGGTTTTTATTTTTTTAGGCACTTTTAAGAAGAATTATTTTTTTGTTAATTTTATAATTATTTTTTAGAGGAATTTTACCTGTTTTTTAAAGTAATGATTATCAGTAGCTTAAAATTAAAAAACCCCATAAATGGGGGTATAAAACCCCATAAATGGGGGTATGCAAAAAACCCCATAAATGGGTATTGTGTAGTGTTAAATTGTAGTTTAAATTTGTAGTGTAACAAAATGAGTGAAAAGATATACGTTCATGTAGCAGACGATCATAAGATTCTTATTGAAGGAATCATTGCTGTTATAAATACTGATGATGAAATTGAAATTAATGGCTATTCTTTAACAGGTAAAGAAGTTATAAACTTCATTAAAAATGAAGAAAATAGGGTTGATGTTTTAGTACTAGACCTTACAATGCCAATTGTAGATGGATTTGAAGTTTTAAATTATTTTTTTGATAATGAAATAAGTCATAATACAATTGTTTTATCAAGTTATGATGATATTAAGATTGTTCAAGAAATATTAAGACTTGGTGCAAAAGGTTATATTACTAAAAATTATGCTGGAAAACACATAATTGATGGAATAAAAACAGTTGCAAAAGGTAAACAATATTTTAGCGATGACATTCAAAAAAAGATGATGAATGCATTTATTGGAAATAAACCTAGAATAGGTGATTTACCTGATAAATTTATAATAGAAAGCTTAACTGAAAGAGAAATCGAAGTTTTAAAATTAGTAACAAGAGAATATAATACAACAGAAATAGCAGAAATGCTTCACTTGAGTGTGACTACTGTTGAATCTTATAGAAAAAAGTTATTGAAAAAGTTAAAAGTAAAAAATGCAGTAGGTTTAGCAATGTACGCAGTAAAAAATAAAATAGTATAAAATCCCCCGATTTTATTATAGACAGGTCTTTAGCTATTTTCATGGTTAATCCCTAAAAGGCTTGATTATTATTCCCCAAGACTATTTTTTATTGTGTCATTGTAAGACCTACTTTTTTTATAAACAGAACAAATATTATAACCATGAAAACAAACAAATTTTTAGTACTACTAATAGCTGTATCATTTGTATTTACAGCTTGTTCAAATGAAGAAAATACGATTGCAGAAAACCCTAACAAAAATCTACTAAAAACTTTTAAAGTTAAAAGAGATGCTACAGGAGCATATTCTGTAGATTTAAATGTAAATGATAACACTAAAGTTGATAAAGTAATAAACACTTCTAACAATTTAAGTGAATTTTATTTATATTCGTCAGAGAATCAGACACAAAGTAATGTTTCTGAAAATTTATTAATTGATAATAATGAGTTAAAGGTAAGTTTCATTCAGGCAGATAATAATAAAGTTAGTAATGTTACAATACTAGATGATGATATTTCTTTCTTAAGTAAAAGTTCTGATAATGAAAAATTAGCTTCTTATGAAATTTCTTCTACTGAAGATGGGAATTATGAATTAAACTTTGATGTTAATAATAATGTAGATGTATCTTTTGTTTTTAATGATGATACAAATACTTATGAGATTCATTTAGAAAGTGGAAAAGGTGGAGAAACAAATTTTTCTCGTGTATTAGAAAAAGAAGATAGTTTACTAAAATTAGATTTTGTTAATCATGTAGATAATGCTAATGCAAAATCATCTGAATCTGAAATGATGTTAATCAGAAAACCTAAAGTTATCATTGATGATGGTGATGCTTTCTAAAAAATATATAAAATTGTTATAGATTAAGGAATTATTTAAATAGAATTTTTTGAAAAATATTTTTTTTAACACCTTATTTATAAGCTTTATAATTAATATAAATGCTTATAATTTAAAAAAAGAAATAGCTGAAGATGACCCTAAAAAAAAATTGGCATCTTCAGTTTTTTTTATACAAATTGACACTCTGATTCAAAATGAATTCAATAAAATATTAAGACTTAACAAGAATGAAAAATATGCTATCGCTTTAGAAAGATCACTTAAACTTTATGATAAAAGTATAGAAATAGGTGATCTTTATTGGATATCTAAAATATCTTTTGAATTAGGTAATATTTACGGAAAAACTAATAACCCTAAAGAATCTCTAAAGTATTATAAAAAATCCTTACAAAATTATAATAAGCAACAAGAAGAAACTGAAATAAATTTATCTAAAACCGAAATGGCTTTTAGGGTTTTAAGAATTGGTAGTACTTATCAAAAAATAGCTGTTGCACTTGAAAATGAATTATCAACAAAATATATAGATAGTGCTAAATTATATTATAGTAAATTAGAGAATATTCCAGCACTCAATAAACAAATTGAAATCTTCAAAGCTTCAGCATTCAATAATTTATCTGGAATTTATGAAACAGATTCAGTTTATGATAAAGCTGAATATTACATATTAAAAGCATTAAAAATTAATGAAAAATATAAGAATAATTTGAAAATTGCGTCAACCCTAAATAATCTTGGTAATATTTATTTATCACAAAATTATTTTGACAAATCAAAAACTATTTATTTAAAAGCTATTCAATTAATCAAAAATGATGATAGTTCTAAAGCTATAAGGTTTAAAGCAAGTTTATATTTTAATTTAGCCTGGGCAATGCGTAATTTAAAAGATTATAAAGCTTATGATTTTCAAGAACTATACTATGAATATGAAGATACTATAAGAGAAAGAGAATTTCGAGGAATAATAGAAAATATTCAAAGTAAATATAACTTTAATACTCAAAAAGAATTATTTCTAGAACAAGAAGAAAACAAAAGACTACAAGATCAACAAACATTTATTATTATTGGAATAATATCACTAGTAATTATTATATCTTTAATTTACTATTTAAACTTCTTTAAGTTAAAACAAAAAAACTTGGCTTTAAAACTAGAGCAAACTGAACTTCTAAAAAATAAAGAACTAGATAAAGTTAAATCAGAAGCTAAAACTAGAATAATTAACGCTACAATGGATGGTGAGGAATCAGAAAGAAAAAAAATAGCAGAAACCTTACATGATAGTGTTAGTGCTCTTTTGTCGTCTGCAAACTTACATTTGCAAGCAACCAGAAAACAGTTTAATGGTAATACTCCTTTAGAGATAGATAAAACACAAGAAATAATTTCTGAAGCTACATATAAAATTAGAGATTTATCCCACACTTTAGTGTCGTCTGTTTTATTAAAATTTGGTTTAAATTATGCAATTAGAGATATTGCTGAAAAGTATTCTAATTCTTCATTAAAAGTAGATACAGAAATTAAAAATGTAAAAAGGTATCATCAAAATTTTGAAATAAAAGTATATAATATCACTCATGAGTTCATTAATAATATCTTAAAACATAGTAAAGCTAGTAATGCTATTATAAAACTAAAAGAAGAAAATAACGAACTAATTATTTCAATAACAGATGATGGTATTGGTTTTGATAAAACAAAAATTAATGATAAGGAAGGTTTAGGAATTAATCAAATAGATGCCAGAATTCAGATGATGAAAGGTACTTTTCATATAGAATCTGCTCTGAATAAGGGCACTAATATATTTGTAAAATTACCAATTGTAGAAAAAGAAAAACCTAACTACGCTTCTCTAGTTCAATAATTTCCATATTTTTAATATCACCTTTATCTACTTGAAAACGTAGCATGGTTCTAATTTTATGAAAACCATGTTTACCAGCTGCACCAGGATTTAGATGTAATAGATTTAGTTTTTTATCAAACTGAACTTTTAAAATATGAGAATGCCCACTAATAAATATTTTTGGTGGGTTTTTTGTGATTTCTTCATAAATTCTTGGTTTGTATTTATATGGATATCCTCCAATATGAGTAATCCAAACTGATACATCTTCAACTGTAAATTTATTATCTAAAGGAAACTCTGTTCTTATATCTTTATCATCAATATTACCAAAAACAGCACGTAAAGGTTTTAAGGCTTTTATTGCATCTGTAACTTTTAAATTTCCAATATCTCCTGCATGCCAAACTTCATCAGCTTGTTTTACAAACTTTAAAATCTGATTATCAATAAAACCATGTGTATCTGATAATAATAAAATTTTCTTCATTATTCTTTTTGAAGTAAATATTAACGTCTCTATAAGATTCAAAAATAAGTATTCCTAAATAAAATGCTTAATTTTGATGTCTTTAAACAGATAAATTTTTTGAGGTATTTTATAGAACTTTCTTACAATGGAAAAAATTATCATGGTTGGCAAATTCAACCAGATGCTATTTCTGTACAAGAAAAACTAAATAACGCTTTAAGTACTCTTTATCAAAAAGATATTCAAGTTGTAGGTGCAGGTAGAACAGATACAGGGGTTCATGCAAAACAGATGTTTGCCCATTTTGATTCTACAGAACCTTTAGAGAAAGAGATAGTTTTTAAATTGAATTCTATTTTACCAAATGATATTACTGTGTACAAGGTTTTTCTTGTAGACAACAACAAACATGCACGTTTCGATGCAATATCTAGAAGTTATGAATATAAAATTTGGCTGGGTAGAAATCCTTTTTTACTAGATTTTTCTTGGCAAATTCATTCTCAAAAACCTAATGTAAAATTGATGAATGATGCAGCTAAATTATTATTAAAGTATACAGATTTTGAATCTTTCTCTAAAGTAAAAACAGAAGTTTATACTTTTAATTGTGATATTACAGAAGCAATTTGGATTCAAAAAAATGATGATTTGACCTTCCATATATCAGCAAACAGATTTTTAAGAAATATGGTTAGAGCAATTGTGGGCACCTTACTAGATGTTGGTTTGGGTAAAATAACTATAAATGATTTTAAAGAAATCATTGAAAGTAAAAATCGTAGTAATGCAGGATTGTCAGTCCCTGCAAAAGGCTTATTTTTAACAAAAATAAAATATTAAATTTTGGCAGAAAAATCGGGTAATGCTTTCGACATAGAAATTTTCTCAAGACTCATGTCTTTTGCAAAACGCTATAAGTTGTATTTTTTTATAGCAGCTTCATCTACCATACTTTTAGCTTTATTTTCTGTATTATCGCCTTATATTTTAATAAATACAGTAGATGAATATATCCTCTCTAAAGATAAAGTTGGATTATTAAACTACACTTTATTAATGCTAGGAGTTCTAATTATTGAAGTATTACTACAATTTACATTCATCTATTTTGCAAATTGGGTTGGGCAACACATTATCAGAGATATTAGAATCAAAATATTTAAACATATTTTAGAGTTTAAAATGACTTATTTTGATAAAAACTCTGTTGGCAGATTAGTCACTAGAGTAGTTTCTGATATTGAGACTATAGCCGCTTTTTTTAGCAATGGTGTATTTACCATTTTAAGTGATATTTTAAAAATGCTAGCAGTAACAATTATAATGTTAGTACTAAATTGGAAACTAGCCTTAATAACGTTAGCCATTTTACCAATATTAATTTATGCAACAAAATTATTTCAAGTAGCTATAAAAGCTACATTTCAAGAAGTTAGAAACCAAGTAGCTAACTTAAATGGTTTTGTACAAGAGCGAGTTACTGGGATGAAAATTGTACAACTCTTTAATAGAGAAAAAATTGAATATCAAAATTTTGTTGATATTAATGAAAAACATAAAAAGGCACATATAAAAACAATTTGGTACTATTCAGTTTTTTTTCCAATTGCAGAAATTTTATCTTCTATTGGTATAGGTTTACTAGTTTGGTTTGGAGGAGGACAAGTGGTGCAAAACTCTGGAGTTTCGGTTGGAATGATTATGGGATTCATACAATTTGCACAAATGTTATTTAGGCCTTTACGTCAAATTGCTGATAAATTTAACCAATTACAAATGGGAATTGTAGCTGGCGAACGTGTTTTCAAAGTAATAGATACACATAGTTCAATTGCCAAAAACGGTACTAAAATTGCTAAAAATTTAGTGGGTAATATTAGTTTTAAAAATGTTCGTTTTAGTTATACACAAGATGAAGAAGTTTTAAAAGGAATTAATCTAGAAGTAAAAAGTGGACAAACCATAGCAATAGTCGGAGCAACTGGGGCAGGAAAATCAACAATTATAAATCTTATCAATCGTTTTTACGAAATTGATAGTGGTAAAATTTTAGTTGATAATATTTCTGTTGATGAATATACACTTGACAGTTTACGCAATGAAATAGCTATTGTACTACAAGATGTTTTCTTGTTTTCTGATTCCATCCTAAATAATATCACTCTAAAAGATGAAAATATCACCCTAGAAGATGTTGAAAAAGCTGCAAAACAAATTGGTATTCATGATTTTATTATGACTTTACCCAATGGTTATCACTATAATGTAAAAGAAAGAGGTGCAATGTTATCTTCTGGACAAAGACAGCTCATAGCCTTCTTAAGAGCTTATGTGAGCAAACCTAGCATTTTAATTTTAGATGAAGCAACTTCTTCTGTTGATGCAAATGCAGAGCAAATGATTCAATATGCAACAGAAACAATTACAAAAGATAGAACATCAATAGTTATTGCACACAGATTAGCAACTATAAAGCAGGCTGATAAAATTATTGTAATGGATAGAGGACTAATTGTAGAAGAAGGCACACATACAGAGTTATTAGAAAAAGAAAATGGCTATTACAAAAATTTATATGACAAGCAATTTAGTTTAGACGTAGCTTCCTAAAAATATTACTTACACATTTATTCTGAATAAAATTTTTATCAATAGAGTTAAAAAATAATTCTATAGGGATACTTTTTTCCTAACCTCAAACTTATTTTTGTATAAAATTATTAATTAAAAATCATATTATGAAAAAAATATTATTAGTGTTTGTGTTAGCAGTATCAACTGTATTAATTTCATGTAAAGAAAGTACAAAAAAAGAGGTTAATAAAGAAGTTTCTGAAATAAGTAATAATGCTAAAGATGGTATAAATGATTTAGGAAATAATATCAAGGAAGGCTATAATGATGTAAAAGAAAATATGAAATCTGCTTTTGATGACATTAAAATACCTGAATTAAATGATGAAAAAGCAGAGGCTCATCTAAAAAACTACTCGAGTTACATAAAAACACAGCTAGACAAAGGTATTAAAAATATTAAAAACTCTGAATTTACAAAAGAAGTAGAAAAATTCGCAAAAGAAAGTGAAGCTTTTATGAAAAATTTGAGTGCTGAAGCAAAAGCATCTTTTAAAGCAACAATTGATAAAATTGATGCAAAAGCTGATGAAATTGAAAAAGATTTGGAAAACTAAAGTTATTAAAATATAAAATCTTAAAACTCTCAAAAATGAGAGTTTTTTTTGTTTACATCAAATCTTTTTTAAGTTTTTCATTCAGTTCATCTTGGGTAGTGTACAATACAAATTCTCCATCTTTAATATAAGAAATCTCACCAGTTTCTTCAGAAACAAGTAAACAAACAGCATCTGTTTTTTCTGTAACACCAATAGCAGCTCTGTGTCTTAACCCAAATCTTGAAGGTATTTTAGAACTATCAGAAATAGGTAATACAACTCTAGTTGCTACCACAAAATTATCTCTAATAATAGTAGCACCATCATGTAAAGGACTGTTTTTAAAAAAAATACTTTCTAAAATAACTTCGTTTATAAGAGCATTCATGGCATCACCTGTACTAATTAAAAAATCTAAATTATTAGTACGTTCAATAACAATTAAAGCTCCTGTTTTAGTTTTTGACATATTATTACATGCTTTTACCAAAACTTCTGTATTAATTTCTGACCCAATTTCTGATTTCAAAAATTTAAGTTGATTAAAAAAACTACGTTTATTTGAAAAATTGGTTGTGCCAACCATTAATAAAAATTTCCTAATTTCTTGTTGAAAAACAATTATTAATGCAATAACTCCACCACCTAAAAGTGTACCTAAAATATTGCTTAACATTTGCATTTTAAGAGCTTCAGTAATTTTCCAAATAGCAAAAATAATAGCAATTCCTATTACAATATTTATTGCAACTGTACCTTTTAAAAGCTTGTAAATATAATATAGCAATATCGCTACAAGTAAAATATCTAATGCATCTAAAAAAGAAAACTCGATAAAATCTAACATTTACAAAGATTGATTTTCGTAAATGTACTAATAAATTTGATTATTATTTTAGTTCATCATCAGAAAGTAATAATGGATATTTATCACGAACTATTTTAATTTTATTTTCTAGTATTTTGTCTTTAAAGTTAGATTTCTTAAAATCATCTAATAGACTGCTATAATTTTGTTGAAATAATTTTACTGCAATTTTATTTCTTAAATGAGTGTAACTTGCATTTATATTATCAATCGTAGAAATATAAGTTTTATAAGAAGTATTTCTATCTGTTTTTAAAGAAATAAATGCTTTTGATGGATGATCTGAAAGTGTTGCTAACTTTTCGCCTTCACACCAATCACAATTATTTTTATTTTGATCTAAACCACCTCCATTATCAATAAAATCAATAGCTAATTCTGTTAAGTTTTCTAATGAAATTTCATTTTTATCAACCATAATTTTATTTTTTGAATTGATATAAACCTCAAGAATATTTCTATCATGAATTATTAATGTTGAAGATATTTTATCTTTTTTTGGAATTTTACGTAGAATTCCTGATTCAACATTCATAGTTGTTGTTACTAAAAAGAAAATTAGTAATAGAAATGCAATATCTGCCATTGAGCCTGCATTAATTTCTGGTGATTCTTTTCTACTCATAATACCTAGTTTTTAAAAGTGAATAAATTTGTTTTAACTCTCTTTCTTCTGATAAAAAATCAGAAAGAAGTTTTAAAGTTTAACTAGGCGAGTTTTGGTGTTAACATTTATTTAACAAAAAGAATGCCAGAGTAAGAATATCAAGTTTTATTTGATAATTAAATGAGGAATTTTTTCTAAATCCCAATCAATAACTAAACCTTTTGCTAAAGATTTTGCTATTTTTTTTCCGTATAATAATTCGCATAAATAT
Organism: Polaribacter porphyrae; assembly: GCF_002954685.1. Taxonomy (GTDB): domain Bacteria; phylum Bacteroidota; class Bacteroidia; order Flavobacteriales; family Flavobacteriaceae; genus Polaribacter; species Polaribacter porphyrae. Next base: position 1,521,992 of record NZ_MSCN01000001.1, read on the forward strand.
AAGGAAGCTTCAAAAGACTTTGCACCACCAACAGAAGTAATATATTTATTATCATGAACAAAAAGAACTTCTTTTCTAATATCTAAATCAGGAAACATTATTCTCATTTTATCAATATCTGAAGGAAAAGTTGTAGAAACAGTATTCTTTAATAATCCTGCTTTTGCTAATACAAAAGCACCATCACAATGCGAAGTCACAAAAGTAGCTTCTTTATCTACTTTCTTTACAAAATCTAGCATTGCTATATCTTCTAAATCAGAATCTAAATGATGTTCAGCAGAAGGAATAACCAAAATATCAATTTTTGGTAGTGAATCTTTAAGATAATTAAAATCAGGAATGATTCGCATTCCTTCAAAAGTGGTAATAGATTTACTAGTATTTGCAACAGTAAACACATTCATAGCTTTTATATTTTCTCTAAAAATAGTATGTTGAAAAATATCAAAAGGAGCAGTTAATTCAGTATTATAAGTGCCATCCATAATTAAGAAAGCTACATTATATCCATCTTTAATAAGATTTGAAAAACTTTTAACTTTCAGAGTCTTCTCTTGTACTTCTTCTTTTTTAGCTTGACAACTAACTGCAAAAACAATTATACAGAATAAACAGATATACTTCATAAGATATTATTTCAACTGAATATACAATAAAAGAAAATTATATCTTGTTATTAATTCTTTTTAATAGTTTATTTTTAGAAGCATTATAAGATATTGCTATCTCCTCAAACTTCATAAGTTCAGTTAAAGAAAAAGGAGTGTTTTTATCTGATGTTAAAATTCTATCGCCATTTATTAAAATAGAATTTTCTGTTTCTATGTTAAAATCTATTACTGTATCCTCATAATTTAGCATTAAAATATTATTTCTCGTTAACAAATTATTTTTCCCAGAAAATTTATCTAATACAAATATTTTCGTTTCAACGATATTAAATCCTCTTTGTTTTTTGATAATTTCTGTTTCGATATAAAATTTAACTTTCGTTTGAGGTCTGCATCCAAGTTGATTTTGTAATAATAATTCATTTAAATTTTTCTTATTTTCTATAGAAAATTCATTTAGTATTTTCTTTTCATTTTTATCAAGTGATATATTACTAAAAAATATAAATACTGAAATCGATATAATTTTAAGGGTTTTCATGAGAATATTTTAATTATTATTCAAATATCTAATAAATAAGTAGTTGATTTAATTTACTTCGATTAATAAAATTCTTGTGTAGATGAATAGTGTATTTGATATAGATAAGTACATATAATCTTTAATTTAATATTTATTGATTATTAAATAGATAGTTTAAGGAAACAAAAAAGCCTCACATTTCTGTGAAGCTTTATGTGATCGCGACAGGATTCGAACCTGTGACCGTCTGCTTAGAAGGCAGATGCTCTATCCAGCTGAGCTACGCGACCAGTAAAGTAACTCTTAAAAAGTCGGGGTGGCAGGATTCGAACCTGCGACCTCCGCGTCCCAAACGCGGCGCGATAACCGGGCTACGCTACACCCCGAAGCAATTTTGCGGAGAGACAGGGACTCGAACCCTGGCGACCAAAAAAGGTCGACAGATTAGCAATCTGCTGCATTACCACTCTGCCACCTCTCCGAAAAATTTTGAACTTAAACTGTCAAAATAAATTGCGAGTGCAAATGTAATATTACAATTACAATTTACCAAGATTTTTTGTTTTTTTTATTCAGGATATTCAACTCGTAAATGGTAAATGTTCATTAATTTATTTTTTATCACTTTTTTTATTAATTCTATCTCCCTAAAAGTAATATCAGAATTTAAAAATTGATTATTCGACATTTGTCCTTCAATAATTTTCTCTAATAAATTTTCTATAGAAATTGCTGTTGGGTTTTTTAAACTTTTAGAAGCTGCTTCTGCTGCATCACACATCATTAATATCGCTGTTTCTTTAGAAAAAGGGATTGGTCCTTTATATTGAAATTTTTTTGTATCAACCTCTGTCTCTAAATTGTCATCTTGTTCTTTTTTATAAAAATAGTACGTTGTGCTTGTTCCATGATGTGTTCTTATAAAGTCTATAATTCTATCTGGCAGCTTATACTTTTTTGCAATTTCTGTACCATTTATTACATGATTTATAATAATATTAGCACTGTCTTGAGGAGACAAATCATTATGAGGATTAACACCTGTTGTTTGGTTTTCTGTAAAATACATTGGGTTTACCATTTTACCAATATCATGATATAATGCTCCTGTTCTTACTAACATTGAGTTTGCTCCTATTTCATTAGCAGCAGCTTCTGCTAAATTAGCAACCTGCATAGAATGTTGAAATGTACCCGGCGCTTTTTCATTTAATTCTCTTAAAAGTTTTGTGTTCGTATTTGATAATTCTAATAAAGTAACATCAGATACTAAACCAAAAACTTTTTCATAAATATATATTAGTATAATAGATAAAAATGAAAGCAACCCATTAATAGCAAAATGTGAAAAATAATACCAGTTTATTTGTGATGCATTTCCTTCTCTTATAATAGAAAATGCAAAATAAGTAATCATATATATCAATGTAATTTGAGCCACAGAAATAAATAAATTAGCTCTTTTATAAAGTTCTGATACTGTTAAAATTGTTACAATACCTGCTATAATATGTAAATAAATAAACTCAAAGCTATTTGGTACAATATAACCCAACAATAAAACTGTTAATACATGCGTAAATAAACCTAATCTTGCATCAAAAAAGGCTTTTAAGATGATAGGTAAAACACTTAATGGTACAACATATAAATAATCAGAGTTATACTTTACAACTAAAGTTTGAATAAAAATGATAGCTAAAACATTAAAGAATATAAATGTTATTTTACTGTTGTTTTTATAAATTTCTATTCTATTTTTATGAAGAAACAAAAGCAACATCAATAAAGCAAGTGATACTAATATTGTATATCCAAAAACAATCCAATTGTAATTAGAATCTGTCCATACTTTAGATTCTGATTCACTTTTTAAAGAATTTAGGATTGCTAATTTTTTACCTTCAACAATATCTCCTTTTAAAACTATAAGTTCTCCTTCAGAAACTTTACCTTTTGTGTATGATATATTTTCAATCTCTTTGTTAATAATTTTTTTAGTGAATGCATTATCATAAGACACATTAGGTTTTATTATGCCTGCGAGGTAATTTAAGATTTCTTTTTGCCCGTAAGAAAAAGGTTCATTACCTAAGCTCTCTTTGATGATTGATAAAACATCTTTAGAGGTAAACAAGTTTTTAAATAAAATATCTTGAACTTCATTATCCTTTTTTAGTGCAATAATTTCATCTTTTCTAGATACAACTCCCTCGCTTACAACTTCTAAAAAACCAGTTTCATATACTATATTTAATATATTCTGCCCATCTTTTTCAAGAGCTAAAATTTTATTAATTTCTAACGAATCGATAAGTTTTGCTTGTGGAAATTTATCCTTATAATCCTTATTAACCTTATTAACGATTTCAACGTTGTATAAGAAATATTTTTTTGAATTTTCTTCTATTTCTTTTTTTTCGCTTGCTATTTCATCTTCTGTTTTTTGAATAGCAAAATCAAAAGGTGCATATAAGTTATCGTACTTCCATAATTGCCCATTCTCAAAATCATATTTAAATTGAACACCTTTTGGAAACAAATAAACAATAGCTACTGTTGTAATTAAAAATAAAATTACCTTATAAATAATAGTGTTATTTCTATATATTTTATTTACGATTTCACTCATACCTTACCTCTAATTTCAACAAACTTACACTAAAAATATGAAGCTTAAAAATTCAACAATTATTAAGATTTTGTTTTGATATAATTTGGTTATTTTTGAAGAATAAATTTATTCCCAAAAAACATACCTTATATGAAAGACGTAGTAATAGTTTCAGTCGCAAGAACACCTATTGGAAGCTTTTTAGGAAGTTTATCATCTATACCTGCAACCATTCTTGGTGCATCTGCCATAAAAGGAGCATTAAAAAAGATAAACTTACCCCCTAATGAAGTTGAAGAAGTTTTTATGGGTAATGTTGTTTCTGCAGGTTTAGGACAAGCTCCTGCTAGACAAGCAGCAATTCATGCTGGAATTCCAGATACTGTGCCTTGTACAACTATAAATAAAGTTTGTGCTTCAGGAATGAAGTCGATAATGTTAGCAGCACAAACTATAGCTTTGGGTGATGCTGATATTGTTATTGCTGGTGGAATGGAAAACATGAGTATGATTCCTCACTATCAACATGCGAGAAAAGGAAGTAAATTTGGACCAATAACCATAGAAGATGGTATGCAAAAAGATGGTTTAGTTGATGCTTATGATAAAGTTGCTATGGGGGTTTGTGCTGATGCTTGTGCAACAGAATACGAATTTACTAGAGAAGATCAGGATAATTTTGCAATAGAATCTTATAATAGATCTGCAAAAGCTTGGAAAGAAGGTAAATTTGACGATGAAATTGTATCAGTTGAAATTCCTCAAAGAAGAGGAGAGCCAGTTATTTTTTCTGAAGATGAGGAATATAAAAATGTTAAAATAGAAAAAATTCCTGCTTTAAGACCAGCTTTCTCAAAAGATGGTACAGTAACAGCAGCTAATGCATCTACTATAAATGATGGTGGTGCAGCATTAATTTTAATGTCTGCTGAAAAAGCAGATGAATTAAATTTGAAACCACTAGCAAAAATAGTTAGTTATGCTGATGCAGCTCATGAACCAAAATGGTTTACAACTGCACCTGCTAAAGCTTTACCAAAAGCATTGGCAAAAGCAAACATTTCTATTAATGATGTTGATTATTTTGAACTTAACGAAGCTTTTTCTATTGTTGGTTTGGCAAATATGAAAATTTTAAACCTAAATAAGAATAGAGTAAATATAAATGGTGGTGCAGTTTCTCTTGGACATCCTTTAGGGGTTTCTGGTGCAAGAATTGTAATCGCTTTAACATCTATTTTAAAACAAAATAACGCTAAAATAGGTGCTGCTGCCATTTGTAATGGTGGTGGTGGAGCTAGTGCACTAGTTTTAAAAAGAATTTAAATATAAAGTTTGTTATACGGAATTTGTAATCTTGGTATTGTTCCAATTAGAGCTTCTGCAAATGATACATCAGAAATGATAAGTCAATTGTTGTTTGGTGAACATTTTAGCATTCTAGAAAAAGATAAAAGTTGGAGTAAAATAAAGGTTTTCTTTGATGGATATGAAGGATATATTGATAACAAACAATTTGAAGAAATTTCTGAACAATTATTCAACAAACTTTCAGAAAAAGAGAATATTTATTCAAGTGAAATTATAGATTTTATAACTAGTAATTCTAATGATTTAATTACAATTCCTTTAGGATCTAGATTACCTTTCTTTACTAATAAAAGCTTTTCTATTAACAAAATGATATTCAATTTTGATGGTAAAACTTGCTATGATAAACTACCTAAAAGCGAGATTATTCAGAAAGCTTTTACATATTTAAATACTCCTTTTTTATGGGGAGGAAAAACACCTTTTGGAATTGATTGTTCTGGATTTACTCAAATGGTGTATAAGTTATGTGGGTATCAACTTTTTCGAGATGCTAGAGCTCAAGCTACACAAGGCGAAGTATTAAGTTTTATTGAAGAAAGTGAACCTGGTGATTTAGCTTTTTTTGATGATGAAGAAGGAGAAATTATTCACGTTGGTATTATATTAAAAGACTATCATATTATTCATGCACATGGTAAAGTTAGAATAGACACACTAGATCATAGTGGAATCTTTAATGCCGATTTACAAAAACATACTCATAAATTAAGAGTCATAAAAAAAATGATATAAAAAATCCGAAGCTTAATAGTTTCGGATTTTTTAATTTGAATGACTTGATAAATTATTGATTACGTAGTTTTTTGTAAACTGGTCTTAAAGCATTAGCTTTTTCAGTCATTTCTAATACATCATATATATTTAGTAGAGATTTAACTGTATCATAGGATCTACCTAAACTATCTGCTTTTTCCAAATAAGGCAAAGCTTCTTTATATAAATCTTTCTGTTTTTTTTCTAATTCATCATATTTTTTAAAATTTGATAAATTTTTATTCATCTCTTCAACGATTGATTGTTCTTCAGAAAGAATTGCAATTGCTAAATTCATATAAGCATCAGTATAATCGGGTTTTAGTTCAATTGCTTTTTTGTAATATTTAATAGCTTCATCTTTCTTTTTCTCATTTTGATTAACTACTCCCAAATTAAAAAAAAGGGTTGGGTTATTAGGATCTAATTTAATCGCTTCTTGCATAAGTTCTCCAAATTTATCCATCTTTTCTAATTTAATATATAATTGTGCTTCATTTAACAGTAAATCAATATCTTTTGGATTTGATTTTCTAGCTTCTTGAATAGCAACTATAGCTTCATCAGTTTTACCTAAATTAATTAAATTATATCCTATATTTTTTACAATATCTCCTTGTTTAGACTCTGTTGTTTCTGTTGTAGGATTAATATGAGTACCTAACCTTACGTAAGTTTTTTGATTTGATAAACTTCCAACATTTTCTTTTTTACCAGAATCTTTAATCACAGCAAAATATTGAGTAGTTATGCCTGAATATCCAATATCTTGTAATTCTTTATAGAATTTTAGTGAGGTCTCATAATCTTTTGAGATAAATGCACTTGTGGCAGCGTTAAATAAAAATGATGTATCAACAGGGCTTAATTTATACGTTAGATAAAAATTTTCTGTAGCTTCTTTGTAATTTTTAGCATTATATTGATTAATAGCTTTATTTGATACATCTTGAATTACTTGATTAAGCATTGGTTGAGCATCTTTTGTATATTTAGATTTACCAATTTCTTTTTCATAACTAAACAATTTATTAAATGCATCAGCTGCAGTTTTTAAATCACTTTTAGAATAAGCTTTTCCTTTCAAAAAATAATACTTTGCTTTGTATTTAGGTTCCATATTAGCCTCCATCGCATCTAATGATTTTATAGTGGATATTGCTGTTGAGAAATCATTTTTCTTTAGTGCTTTTTCAACTGTTTTTAATTCACTTTTTTGAGCAAATAAACCAATTGACATTAGCCCTAAAGAGATTGTTATTATTTGTTTTTTCATTTTATTGATTGTTAATTTAATTTATTCTTGATTTTCATTTGAACCATTTTCAATTTCCATGCCAGAATCTGAATCATTATCAGAATCCTCATCTTTAACAACTTTTGCGACAGCAGCTATACTATCATCTTCTTTAATGTTGATTAGTTTTACACCCTGTGTTGCACGCCCCATAACACGTAAATCTTCAACAGCCATTCTAATTATTAACCCAGATTTGTTAATAATCATTAAATCGTTTTTATCATCAACATTTTTTATGGCCACTAAATTACCTGTTTTTTCTGATATATTCAAAGTCTTCACCCCTTTACCTCCTCTATTAGTGATTCTATAGTCTTCTAAATCAGAACGTTTTCCATATCCTTTTTCAGAAACTACAAGAATATTACTTTCCATATCATTTACAGCAACCATACCTATTACCTCATCATTTTCATGCTGAAGTGTAATACCTCTAACTCCAGATGCAGTTCTTCCCATTGGTCTTGTTTTTGCTTCTTCAAAGCGAATTGCTTTACCAGATTTCAACGCTAGCATTACTTGGCTATCACCTGTGGTTAATTTTGCTTCTAATAATTCATCACCTTCTTTAATCGTAATTGCATTAATACCATTAGTCCTAGGACGTGAATATTGTTCTAAAGATGTCTTTTTAACCTGACCTTTTTTAGTAGCCATAATTACATAGTGATTATTTACATAATCTTCATCTTTTAAGTCTTGAGTTACAAGAAAAGCTTTTACGCTATCATCTTGTTCGATATTAATAAGGTTTTGCATAGCTCTACCTTTGGTATTTTTACCACCTTCAGGAATTTCAAAAACACGCATCCAAAATACTTTACCCTTTTGGGTAAAAAACAACATATATTGATGGTTGGTTCCAACAAAAAGATGTTCAAGGAAATCTTCATTTCTTGTTGTTGCTCCTTTTTGTCCTCTTCCTCCCCTATTCTGAACTTTGTATTCATCAAGGTTGGTTCGTTTTAAATAACCAGCATTCGAGATAGTAACTACCACTTTTGTATTTGGTATCATATCTTCAATACGCATATCTCCACCTGCATATTCTATAACAGATCTACGCTCATCGCCATATTTTTCTTTAATTTTCAGTAATTCATCTGTAATAATTTGATAACGTCTTGGCTCATTATCTAAAATATCTTTTAAGTCAGCAATAGTCAACATAATTTCTTCAAACTCTGCTCTTAACTTATCTTGCTCTAGTCCTGTTAACTGACGCAATCGCATCTCAACTATTGCTTTTGCCTGAATTTCTGTCAGTTCAAAGCGTTCAATCAATTTTTCACGAGCTTCATCGGCATTTTTAGAACCTCGAATTAAAGCGATAACTTCATCAATATTATCAGATGCAATAATTAATCCTTCTAAAATATGAGCTCTAGCTTCTGCTTTTTTAAGTTCATATTGTGTTCTTCTAACGACAACTTCGTGCCTGTGATCTACAAAATGATGAATTAGTTGCTTTAAGTTTAATTGCTCTGGCTTCCCTTTAACTAATGCAATATTATTTACACTAAAAGAGGTTTGTAATTGTGTATATTTAAATAACTTATTTAAAACTATATTTGGGATTGCATCACGCTTTAAAACGTAAACAATACGCATTCCGTTTCTATCTGATTCATCTCTAATGTTAGCAATACCAACTAATTTTTTCTCATTAACTAAATCAGCAGTTTTCTTAATCATATCAGCTTTGTTAACTTGATATGGTATTTCTGTAACAATGATACATTCACGTCCTTTAACTTCTTCAATGTTGGCTTTAGCACGCATTACAATACGTCCACGACCAGTATGAAAAGCATCTCTAACCCCATCATAACCATAAATAATTCCACCTGTTGGAAAATCAGGAGCTTTAACATGTTGCATCAATTCATCAATCTCAATATCTCTATTTTGTATGTATGCAACTGTACCATCTATGACTTCTGTTAAGTTATGAGGCGCCATATTTGTAGCCATACCAACTGCAATACCAGAAGCTCCATTAACCAATAAATTAGGAATACGAGTAGGCAATACTGTTGGTTCTTGTAATGTATCATCAAAATTTAAACGATGATCAACAGTTTCTTTTTCAATATCAGACAACATTTCTTCTGATATTTTCTGCATTCTTACCTCTGTATAACGCATTGCTGCAGGAGAATCTCCATCTACTGAACCAAAATTTCCTTGCCCATCAACCATCATATATCGAACACTCCAATCTTGTGCCATTCTTACCATAGAATCGTACACAGATGTATCTCCATGAGGATGATATTTACCTAAAACCTCACCAACAATTCTTGCTGATTTCTTATACGCTCCTGTTGCTTTAATTCCTAACTCATGCATACCATATAAAACTCTTCTGTGAACAGGTTTTAAACCATCTCTAACATCTGGTAATGCTCTTGATACTATAACTGACATTGAATAATCAATGTATGCAGATTTCATCTGCTCTTCTATGTTAATAGGAATTAACTTTTCGCCTTCTGCCATATATTTATTAGTTAAATTTAATCATTATTTTAAAACAAGGCAAGATACTATTTCTTCTAGTATTTACAAAGGTTTTACCCACTTACAAAACCTAGAGTTATCAACATTTTTTAATAATTTTTAACAGCTATTTATTTGCTTGATTTACAATAGTTTTCTACCTTGTCAGTATAGTCAAAATGTCATTTTTTATCAATGGCATCTTTTTTGTAATAATCTCACAAAAAAAAGGACTAAATTTACATCAATTAGATAGAAAGAAATATGGACGATAATTTTTCACCCAAAGTTAGAGATGTAATCACTTTCAGTAAAGAAGAGGCACTACGTTTAGGTCACGAATTTATTGGAACTGAACACTTATTACTTGGTTTAATTAGAAAAGGAGAAGGCAAAGCAATAGAAATATTAACAGCATTTGATGTTGATTTAACTTTATTGCGTAAAAAGCTTGAGCAATTAAACCCTGTAAATCCAACTTTTACAGAAGGTACAGATAGACCTAGTTTGCGTTTAACTAGGCAAGCAGAAAAGGCTTTAAAAACAACTTTTTTAGAAGCAAAACTATATCAGAGTGATGCTATTGATACTGCTCATTTATTGTTATGTGTTTTGAGAAATGAAAATGACCCAACTACCAAGTTGATTCATAAATACCATGTAAATTATGATGAAGCGAAAGCTTTGTATAAAGAATTACATGTAGATGATGTTGATGTTGATTTACCTGCTAATCCAATAGCAGAAACCCCATCTGATGATGAATTTGCTTCACAAAAATCAAACCCATTTGATCAACCTCAAAAAAGTAAATCCGCTAAAAAATCTAAAACACCAGTTTTAGATAATTTTGGACGTGATTTAACTGCTTTGGCAGAAGCTGATAGATTAGACCCTGTTGTTGGTCGTCAAAAAGAAATAGAACGTGTTTCTCAAATTTTAAGTCGTAGAAAAAAGAATAATCCAATGTTAATTGGTGAACCAGGTGTTGGTAAATCTGCAATAGCAGAAGGTTTAGCATTACGTATTGTAGATAGAAAAGTTTCTAGAATTTTATTTGATAAACGAATTGTTTCTCTTGATTTAGCAAGTTTAGTTGCTGGTACAAAATATAGAGGTCAGTTCGAAGAACGCATGAAGGCTTTGATGAATGAGCTTGAAAAGAATGAGGATATCATTCTTTTTATTGATGAAATTCACACAATTGTTGGTGCTGGAGGTGCAACTGGTTCTTTAGATGCTTCTAATATGTTAAAACCTGCTTTAGCAAGAGGAGAAATACAATGTATTGGGGCTACAACTTTAGATGAATACAGAACAAATATTGAAAAAGATGGTGCTTTAGAACGTCGTTTTCAAAAAGTAATTGTTGACCCAACCACTGTTGAAGAGACTATCCAAATTCTACATAACATTAAAGGAAAGTATGAAGAACACCACAATGTAGATTTTACTGATGATGCCATTGAAGCTTGTGTAAAGTTGACAAATAGATACATGACAGATAGGTATCTACCAGATAAAGCTATAGATGCTCTAGATGAAGCTGGTTCTAGAATTCATATTACCAATATTGTGGTTCCAAAACAGGTTTTAGAATTAGAGTCTCAATTAGAAATTATTCGTGATCAAAAAACGAAGGCTGTAAATGGTCAAAAATATGAAGAGGCTGCCAAATTGCGTGATGATGAAAAAAATATGGAGGCCGCTTTAAATTCTGCTCAAAAACAGTGGGAAGATGATTCTAAATTAAATAGAGAAATTGTAACAGAAGACAATGTTGCAGAAGTAGTTTCTATGATGACAGGGATACCTGTTAATAGAGTTGCTGAAGCAGAAAGTCACAGATTACATGAATTACCTACTATGATTAAGGGTAAAGTCATCGGACAAGATGAAGCTGTTACTAAAGTAGTAAAAGCCATTCAACGTAATAGAGTCGGGTTAAAAGACCCTAACAAACCTATTGGTTCATTTATTTTTCTAGGACAAACTGGTGTTGGTAAAACACAATTGGCAAAGGTTTTAGCAAAAGAATTATTTGACTCTGAAGATTCTCTAATTAGAATTGATATGAGTGAATACATGGAAAAATTTGCTATTTCACGTTTAATTGGAGCACCTCCAGGTTATGTTGGTTATGAAGAAGGAGGACAATTGACAGAAAAAGTACGTAGAAAACCATATTCTGTTGTACTATTAGATGAGATTGAAAAAGCACATCCAGATGTTTTTAATATGTTATTACAAATTTTAGATGATGGCTTTATTACTGATAGTTTAGGTAGAAAAATCGATTTTAGAAACACTATCATTATTATGACATCTAATATTGGAGCTCGTCAATTAAAAGATTTTGGTGGTGGAGTTGGTTTTGGAACTACATCAAAAGCAGCACAAGCAGATGCACATGCAAAATCTGTAATTGAAGGTGCTTTAAAGAAATCTTTTGCACCAGAATTCTTAAACAGAATTGACGATGTAATTGTATTTAATGCTCTTGAGCGTGAAGATATTCATTCTATTATTGACATTGAATTAGATAAACTTTTGAACCGCATTTTAGATTTAGGTTATACCCTAAATTTAAGCGAGAAAGCCAAAGATTATATTGCTGAAAAAGGCTTTGACAAAAAATATGGTGCAAGACCTTTAAAGAGAGCTATCCAAAAATATATTGAAGATGCTTTAGCTGAAGAAATTGTTAATTCTAAATTATCTGAAGGAGATACCATAACTATGGATTTTGATGAGAAAGATGATAAGCTTACAATTGATATTAAAAAGGGGGAGAAGAAACCCGAAACTCGAACAGAAACTGAATCGTAGATAGAAAACCCAAACTAAAGTTTGGGTTTTTTTGTGATTAATTTTTTTAATATTATTTATCACAAATTACGACAAGTGTCGTAATTTGTGATTTTTTTATTACATTTGTAAAATCAACAATTATCAATTTCTTACGGTAACTAAAAAAATGTAATTATGATAAAGGAATGTAAATTTATTTTAATTCTATTACTATTGTCTTGTAAATCTAGCACTCAAAAGCAAGAAAAGTATATTTATGCCGAATTAAAATCGTATAAATACCATGACTTTTTTAATTACATGTCTTATCCTTCTTTAGATTATGAAAAAGTTTTATCATATAGATCTATGGTAGATTCAGTACCAAAAGGGTATCAAAAAAGAAATTATTATAATATTTTAAGTCGCCTAGAAACTTATTTAGGCAATTATAAAACAGGCATTGATTTATACGATATAGGAAATTTAGAACCCAATGAAATGGTTCATTTTGACTCTTTAGGAAATATTTCTAAAAAGGAATTAATCTATCCAAAAAAAGCTTTTAAAACATATCCAAGTTCGTTATTAAAAAAAAATCATATACAATTAGATTTTGATAATTTTATCAAAAATATAGATAATGAAGTAAAAGTAATCGCATTTAATGAACTACATCATATTAATATATTTAGAAGCACCTTATATTCTATTTTACCAACACTAAAAGAAAAGGGGTTTAATTATTTAGTACTTGAATCTTTTCACTATAACCTTCAAGAAGAGATTGAAAAAAACTCATATCCAAAAGAATCTCATGGATATTATAATGGTGAAACTGTTTTAGGCGATGTAATTCGTAATGCAATATCTCATGATTTCAAATTAATTTCGTACGATTATCAAAATCCTAAAACTAGAGGAAGTCTTAAAGAAAGAGAGAAAAAATCATTTCAGTTTCTTTTGAATAGAACTTTTAAACAAGATTCAAATGCAAAAATTATCTTACTAGCTGGAGGTGGACATATATCCGAAGCTAATGGAAGATTTCCTTCATTAGGCAATCATTTTAATAGCATAGGAATTAATCCTACAACTATTGATCAAAAATCATATTATGACAGAAATGTTCCAAAAACAATTTTAAAAAGAACATTATTTAAACATAAAAATCCCAAAAAAACATCTTATGATTATATGTTGATCAATCCTAAAACAAATATGAGTTTTAATAGACCAAACTGGTTATGGAAGATGGATAGAAAACCTGTTTTGTTAGAAAAGAAAAAAATACAACATTGTAAATTACCGATAATGGTAGAAGCAATCTTAAAATCTGAAGGTAAAGATGCTGTTCCTTTAGATAGAATAGACATAAAGTCTTTAAAAGATAATGCATATCTCGCTTTAAGAAAAGGTATATTTACAATCAGAATTACAAATAAATATAATAAAGTTGAGGAATTTGAACTAATTGTAAATTAGAAATGAATGGATTACAATAGCATAAAAATATCGGATGGAGAATTGAATATTTTAAAAATTTTATGGGAAAATGGAGCATTGACTGTTAGAGAAATATACGAATTATCTATTTTAAATAAGGAGAAAAAAGTAGGTTATACTACAATTTTAAAACAGGTTCAACGCATGTTGCAAAAAGGGATTATAAAACGTAATGAACAATTAAACATTCATAAATATTTAGCAGTTGTAGAAGAAAATAAAATTAAAAATAAACTCTTTAATAGATTGGTTAATCAAGTTTTTAAGGGTTCTTCTACAGATTTGATATTACATGCTTTAGGGCAAAATGGCCCATCTCAAGAAGAAGTCGAAGAAATAAAAGCTATACTTTTAAAGAAAAAAGAAGAAAATGATAAGCAATAGTTACATATTAGAATCTATTGTAAAAGCATTATGCAACAGTTTTTGGCTTATAGCTATTATTGCATGTCTGTTTGTTTTGTTAACTAGAGTACTCAAAACTTCTAAAAACAATTTATATAAAATCTTACTTTTTTCTTATGGATTAATTCTTGTATTTTTTATAAGTGATATTATTTATCAGCAGCAGAAACAAGCTAAACAACAAGTTAATTCAAAATATTTTGATGCTGTTTATATAAAAAAAGATGATATAATAAAGCCCTATTACTCATCAGAAAAAAGTTATATAAATAATGTTACTTCTTTAGATTTCTTATCTATAAAATTATCAAAAGAAGCAAGTTATATTATATCATTTAGTTGGGGAATTACCTCATTTTTTTTATTATTTAGTTTACTTTTTCGTTTGATTATTCTCTTTAATCAAAAAAAACATCATTTACCTAAAAATAGTGTTTGGTTAAAAGAACTAGAGAAAGCAAAAATAAGCTTAAAAGGAAAAGAAAAAATAAACTTAATTTCTTCTAAAAAAGTACAAGAAATAGGAAGCTATTCTTTATTTGGAAAATTTATTATTGTTCCAGAAATACTGCTTGACAAGTTTAGTAATGATGAAATTAAAACAATTCTAATTCATGAAATTGCACATTTAAAACGACGTGATTTTAGCTCTAACTTGTTTCTAATTATTGTTAAATACATATTCTTTTTCAACCCAATTGTTTGGTGGATGAATACTTACGGAGAATTATTACGTGAAAATTGTTGTGATATTTTTGTTTTAAATCAAGATATTAAACCAGTAAAATATACAGAAACACTATTAAAATTGACGAGTTATAAAACAAATAATACATTTTCAATAGTTCAAAGTTTTATGGGTAAAAAATCAAATTTTTATGAACGAACTCAATATTTACTATATGGTACGTTGAAAAAGCCCAGTTTCAGTAATTTTCAAACGCTTCTTATCATCAGTTTTTTTTCACTTATACTAATATCTTTTAACACAAATAATTTTGAACAGAATAAGGTTTTATTAAATTCAAATAATAAGGTAAAAAATGAAAAATATAGTCTTTACAATGTAGTTTTAAACCTTAAATATGGAAGTTTAATGAATCGTTCAGGTAAATCATATAATTACATAATCAATGAAACTTTTATAAAAGAACCTGCTCTTCTTCCTTATTATAATAAGGATATAAAAATTGATTCTTTACATTATATTCCTAATAAAACTTCTATAAAAAACAATATAGATGGAGTTTACTATATTTATTTTGACACTAAAAATAGATAGTTAATTTTAAATTCTAAAACTCTAGCTAAAGGTGAATTGTAACGTTATTTTAAGACACAACAAATTTCGATTAAAATAAACCTCTGTTGTAATTTACGTATTTATTTGGATTTAAGTTGACACGCTTTCTGTTTTTTAATCTGTTTTCTTCAACAATATCATCAATAATTTCACTAATGGGTTTTGTGGTATCCAAGTTTAATTTTACTCGTAAAGTTTTAGGTTTTATTACAATTTCATTTTCTTTATTTTCTACTATAATGTAATTCATCTTCCACTCTTTACCATAAGTTTTAGTACTATTTTTATTAATTTTTGATTTGTAGAAATAACCTTCGTATTTTTTATTTGAAATTGAAAAATCTCTCTTGTCAAGAAAAACTATACTATCTTTTAATTCCTTTTTTGTTTCACTTTTAAATAATAATGCTTTATACACTTCTTTTTTAGAGTTATATTTTTTTGGAAATAAATCTGTTTTATTAATTTCATGTAGCTTTTTATAAAAAATTCCTCTACTTGTAAGTTCAGAAGTAACCTCTTCAAAAACCAATTTATTATATTTTTCTGATGCTTCTATTTGCAATGCTAACAGTGTAGATTTCACATCTGCATTTTTTACAAACTTAAGATTATCAAAAAAGGTTTTTACATTAGTATCTTTTCTAAAAGGAAACAATAATTTTGCATAAATATTTAACAAGTCACCTGATGTTCTGTTAGAAAAAGAATTGTTTGACGCTTTTTTACTTAATTGTCTTTTCAATTCAATTCTAGCTTGATTCAAAATTTGTTTTTTATAAGTTGCGTAATCTTTACTTTGCATCGAATCTTTTTCTTTAATTTCTGCTAAAAGCTTATAAATCGGTTCTTTATACTCTTCTATGGTCGCATAATTTAACAAATCTGGAAATAATTCTTTTGCAATTGATAATGAATCTGATACTGAACTTATCATAGTGTTCATTTCATACTTATTGGACGAAAGAGGAACATCCAACTCTAATAATTTTAAAAACCTTGTATAAGAAGCTGAAGAATTTTCATTCAAAATTGATTTTACTATAGCCAGTTGATTTCTTGGATTAGTAAACGATTTTATATATAAATCATCTAAAAAACGTATTACTTTTTTGGTTTTAAATTCTGATAGTTCATTTATTAAATGCTCTTTAATCTCCAATTGATTATCAGAAAAATCATACGTTTTTATAGTATTAATAAGCTTATTAACATCTTTCTTTTTAAAATTAACATAGCTATAACTATCTAGAGCTAAACTATCTTTATTCTTTAAAGCCTTAAAAAATTGATCAGTTTTGTCTTTAAACAAAGGCTTACCTAGAATAGTGTCTTTTGGTTTGAATGTATTATAAAACTCTGAAACAAATTTACTTTCAGCATAAGTAGTATCGACTAAAGTTTTGAGTTCGTATATAGCTCCTTGTACTAAAATCTTTTTTACTTTTATAGCTTTGCTACTTAAAGAATCTTTAAAATAATAAGTGTAAAAATGTTGTCCGTTTTTATCAATACCTTTTTTGATGTTTTTCTTTTTTAACTTATTTCTGGTATGCAAACCGTTAAAATTTACTCTAGAATTATTTCCTGTAAAGCTATTCAATCTTCTGTAATTTAAACCTCCAGATTCATTTTTCCATAGAGAATCTATATTGTCATAACTTGTTAAATCGTTTAGTTTTTTAAGTTTAACATAGATTTTTTCGTTTGTACTATTTGTATAAGTAGTGTTTTTTTGATATGATTTGTAAGATTTATTTTTCTTTACATTTGAATTGAATCTATTAAAAACAGGGTCAACATTTGTATTTACAGAAAAATAAAGTGAGGTATCTATTTTTTTCTCAAACCTTTTTTGATAGTCGAAACTTGTAATCTTAAACGAGTTAAAAAAAGTATCTTTCATTTTATCATTTTCTGAAACAAAACCTAGCAAATAATAATGACTCCCATTTGTTACTGTTTTTAAGAATAGCTTTTTACGCGCATCTTTTAATAAAGTATTACTTTCAAAAACTTGTTTCTCATCTTTAAAAATACCTTTTTTGTAGTCAATCTCTAAATTTTTACAAAATCTTTCTTGTATTCTTTCCAACTCAAAAGCATCTTCTTCTATATAATTTACATCATTTAAAGCAACCTCTTTAACAAAATAGTAATTGCCTTTTTTATCAACTGCTTGTATGGTTCTATTACCTTGGTATAATTTATTTGTGAATGAATGAGAACTTGGCACATCAACAATAAAACCTTTATTTTTTGGGCTTACAGTGATAAAATCATCACTACTATTAAATTGAATCGAGTTAAAAAATGTATCTCCAAAAGTTTTTACATACTCATTATTACCATGCATTTTAAAAATCAACACTTCAATAGGCGTAAAGAAAATTTGATATCGTTGAAAATCTCCAGTTTTGGTTTTATTTAAAATATCTAAACCATTAATACCTTGTTTGGTAATTTCTTTTTTGGTAATAATCTCACCTGGGATAGATTCAAACAATAATTTATCAAAATTTTCATCTTTAATTTCTTTACCATAAATTTTAGAGAAAGTATTCATTCTTGTGATAATCACATACCCTCCATTTGTTAAATCTGGGCTTATATATGATGTATTATTTAGAATATTTAACTCGTACATTTTATTAGGTAATTGTGCAGTGAAGAAATTATCTGAAGCAGTTTGTTCTCTAAACTGGACGTCAATTACTTTATTTTCTATACTCTTTTTAGCATCTTCGGCTTTTTTGGTAATGCTAGATTCTAAAGGCTCTACTGTATAACCTCTTTCTCTCAACATAGCAATAACACCTTTTTCGCCTCCCAAATGTGCAGCACCAACAGCAGAGAACAATGAACCCTTTTTGGTAATAGAATCAATACTATTTACCATATTCTCGTTTCTAATATAGAGCATATTATCCATGTATTTTTTACTGTACATACCATTATTTATAGAATCTAAAAGATGTATTTTTCTGTCTCTATATGCATTATTCATTATCATTAAAAAGCCTTCATCTTTCATTTTTTTCTGCAACCAAACATCTGGTTGTGTTTTTACAGCTTTAGATGATGTCGCTTTTTTTACAAGTGCTGAAGATTGGTTGTAATCTTCTAAACTGTATATCTTTTTCCCATTCTTTTTTCCTGTTTGATAAATGAACATATCTAAAAAAGTATCTTCTTGAAAATTTTGCATCATTTGATTTGTTCTGTACAAAATTCCGTTTAAAAGCATATCTTCTCTAGACAGATAAAACATGATTTCTTGTGGTTTTGGTTCTAATAATTTAAAAGGAGAATTGTAAAAATCAGATTGATTTACATAACTGATACCTCTTATATAATTTAACTCTTCAGGAGAGTTAAACATGTGCTCTAACCAAGTTGATGGATCTGATTCTAGACCAACAAAATCACTTTTTAATAGAGATTCATAGAAAACGTCATCTAAATGAAATGCAATTTTTTGACTTACATGCATTGTGCCATATAAATAAGAATCCTTGGTTAATCCATTGCCAGAAATTTTCCATAATAAGCTATTTTCTTCTTGTGATTGAGCAATTGTAACTACCATTAAAAAGGCAACTACAGCAATTTTTTTTATCATGCAGAGTCTATTCTAAATTAAACTTAAATTTAACTAAAATAGCTTGAATAGAAAATAAAAATTGAAGGAAAAATTATAAATATAAATAGGTTATAAAATCGTAAAATATTCTAGTGAATATCAAAAATTTAACATTTAGTAATTTTATTATATCAATTTGTATTTGCTCAATATTTAATTGATGTACTATTGTTGTTTTACTATATTTGAAGAAATTTCCTTACATGAAAATATACTTATTGAAACAAAATATCATTTTACGCATTCTTTTTATTTTTTTGCTTATTGGTTGTTCTAGTTCTGAAAATAATGATGATAATGGTCTTCAAGAAGAATCCTGTACAGAGCCTAATGGTCTGCATATTCCTGTTATTTCAAATACGTCAGCTACGTTAGCTTGGGGTGACACTAATAATAGCAGACTATTTAATGTTGAATATGGCTTGCGAGGTTTTGTTGTTGGTAATGGAACTAGAACAAGTGTTAACACTATTTCTTTAGAAATTACAAACCTTACTTCTAAAACAGAATATGACTTTTATGTTAGAACTAATTGTGGTGGTAATGTTTTTAGTAATTGGTCTGGACCACAAAGTTTTGTAACCGATTAATTATAATTTTCAGGTAGTTGCCTAACTTTTGTTATTTTCTCAAAAGCATATCCTATTTCTAGTAATTTTCTTTCAGAAAAGGGTAAACCAACAAAAGTTAAACTTACAGGTTCTCCAGATTTCTTATAACCCATAGGCACTGTTAATGTTGGGTATTTAGCAACTGCAGCAATACCTGAATGATAATTATTTATCGATAAAATGGCATCTAAATTATCTTTTTTTAGAGCTTGTAAAAACTTTTCACCTTCTGCTTTTAAATTTCCCTTTACAATTTCTAATTCTTCTAAAGTAGTATCGTCATTAACAATACCTTCAAATAATTGCTGCCCATAAGGAGCTCTTAACAAAGAATCTTTTTTATTAAACTTTACAACACTCTCTATATCTTTTATATAGATTGATTTATCTGCTTGATCTGATAAATACTTTGGCAAATCATGCTTCATATCTATATTTAACAAGGTAATAAAACCTTTGTACGAAAACTTTGGTGGCGTTATTTCTACAATAGTTGCTCCAGCTTTTTTTAACTTATCTACGTTTTGTGCATAAATGGAATCGCCCAATAAAGGTTTTAAAACTCCTAATCTTTTACCTTCTAACTTTATATCTAATCCGTTTTTAAAATAATCTTCTTTTAATTGTTTAGAAGCAGTATCATTTTTATCAAAACCACGCATCGCATTCATAAAAATTGCATTGTCAACCACACTTTTTGTCATTGGTCCTGGCGTATCTAAAGTTGATGAAATTGGTACAATACCTGTTCTGCTTAATACACCTATTGTAGGTTTTAAACCTACCACAGAATTTTGACTTGAAGGTGAAGTTATAGAACCAGCAGTTTCTGTACCAACAGCGGCTACAGCAAAATTAGCGGCTACTGCTACACCACTACCTGCAGAACTACCACCTGTTTCAAATTCTGCTCTTCCATAAGGGTTTAGG
Organism: Polaribacter porphyrae; assembly: GCF_002954685.1. Classification (GTDB taxonomy): domain Bacteria; phylum Bacteroidota; class Bacteroidia; order Flavobacteriales; family Flavobacteriaceae; genus Polaribacter; species Polaribacter porphyrae. The sequence continues at coordinate 1,542,860 of NZ_MSCN01000001.1, forward strand.
GTTTGCCCACCAATTGCTGAATAGCCTAATGGGCAACCAGAACAGAAAAAATATGCCCATTCACTTAAATTAACTTTACCCAAAATTAAGGCTCCGTTTTCTTTTAATTTTTCTACGATAAACGCATCATTTTTGGTGTAGTTTCTCTGTAATGCTAATGCACCAGCTGTAGTTGGCATTTCTTTTGTATTGATATTATCTTTCAATAAAATTGGCATCCCATATAAAGAAAAATCTGTTGCTTTATTTTTATTTTCATCTCTTTTTCTGGCTTCTTTAATAACATCAGAATTTAAAGCTATAATAGAATTTAATGATTTTGTAGAGTCACTCTCGAACTTTCTTATTCTATATAAATAAAATAACGTTAGTTTCTCATATGTCAGTTTTCCTTCTTTAATGTTTTTTTGAAGCGATGGTATATTCTGCTCTAAAATTAATGGCTTTAAAGATTGATAATCTTCTTCAGAAAAATAAGCTAAATCTTCATGAAAGGGTTTAAAAACGGCATTCATATCTAACACTTTAGATTGAAAAAGCTTAAACTGCATTCTTTTTTTAGGATGATTTTGCTGTTGTTTTAAAGCAGCAGTCTCATCATATTTTTTAAATAAAATATCTGGCTGTTTTTCTTTTTTTTGACAAGAAAAGAACATCAAAATTGAAAAAGCAGTAAAAAGTAGATTTCTCATGGTATTAAAATTTACTCTCAAAGATAATATTTGTAGATTAATGTATATTCGCGATTTAGATTAAAAAAATGTTTAGAAAAATTATTTTTGGTATTCTGTTTTTAATTTCTTCTACTAATTACTCTCAAGAATTAAGAATTATAGATACTGCTACCTATAGCTTAAGAAAGGAAATTATAAAAGAGAATGAAACTCAAAACACTCTTTTTTATAAGAATTTAAAGAAGTTGTATAGAGGTAAAAAAAGGAAAGAAATTACCAAATTGTATAAAAGTAGTGATGATGAGTTTATCAGTACAATTAAAAAAAATCGATTTGTTTTTGATAAGCGTTTTACCAAATACACAGATAGTATCGTAAATGTTGTTATTGGTAATAATGATGATTTAAAAAATCTTGAGCTAGATGTTTATATTTCTAAAAACCCAAGTGTAAATGCCATAAATATTGGTAAAGGTAAAATTATTTTGAATATAGGTTTGTTTAAATATTTACAAAATGAAGATCAATTAATTTCTATTTTAAGCCATGAAATTGCTCACGAAAAGCTACAGCATGTAAATAATAATATTATCCATATTGCAGAATTACAAACTTCGAAGAAAAGAAAAGAGCAAGCAAGAAAAATTAGAAAACAAAAATATAATAAGTATAATTCTTCTTTTAAAATCTTAAAGAATTTAATGTATTCTGATAGTAAGAAAAGACGAAAAAGAGAAATGCAGGCAGATTCTTTGGGGTATCTATTTTTTAAGAAAACTGCACTTTATAACCCAAACTATTTAAGTGCCTTAAAGCTACTTGCAAAGTTTGAAACGCTACCAACTATAGAATTAGATTCTACCATTTATAAGACTTTTTTCGACATCCCAAATCAACCTTTTAAAGAAGCTTGGTTAAAAATGGAAGAGTTTTCTGACTATGATTATTCTAAATATAAAGAAAAAATAAATAAAGATTCTATTAAATCTCATCCTGAATATCAAGAAAGAATAGACAAATTACAAAAAGATTTTTCTGAATTAAATTTAAAAGATTCTATCCATAAAAATAACAATGCTAACTTTATAGAATTACAAAAAATTGCTAAAACTCAAGATATTGTTAGCTTTTTTGATATTGAAGAAAATGGTTTAAGCATTAAGCTAATTCTCTACAAACTATCTAAAGACAACGATAATCCGTACTTAAAAAAATGGTTAGGTAAAAATTTTTTAGCACTTTATGAAGCCAAGAAAAAATATCGATTAAATAGATATGTAGATAGGTTAAACCCAAAAGAACAATCTAAAAACTACCAACAATTTTTGAGTTTTATTTGGAATTTATCACTAGATGAAATCAAAAATATTGGAGATTATTACAGTAAAGATTAGTAATTTAGTTTTTCGAGCCTAATCTCATCATGCTCTCTATCTTTATTATATTCTCTTAATAAAATATAACCTTCCTTTGCAATATAAGGTGATATAAAAAAGTCTTCGGATGACATTGGTATTTGCTCATGTTTCATTTTACCATCTATAATAGAAACAATACCCAAAACCCAACTACGTTTTCTAGTTTCTTCATCTTTTTTGTAATCTCTATAAAAGAATACAATTCCATTACCTTCCTTGATTCTTTGAGAATATAAATAATCTGAACTCGTATAATACGATTTATCTTTTTCTATTTTATTTACTTCTTTAAGAGCAAAATCTTTATCAAAATTTAGCATCATAAAATCAGTGGTTTTTGGGGCTAACGATACTACAACATAATATTGTTGACTTTTAAATTTCTCTGCTAAAAAAGAAACACTACCATCATTAAAAATAAAAAACTGCTTTGCTAGTAACTTGTATCCTTTTTCTAACTTTCCATTTTTCTTAATATTCATGTACTTACCTGCATCTTCCCAAGAAAAATATTTCTTAAAAATTTCTTTACCTGTATTATCGATTTCAATTTTAAATAACCCAAGAGATTTTTTTATATTAAAACCAGTAGATTTATTTTTAGAGTACATCCCAACAATTACAGTTTTATCTTTAAGTACTCTAATCTTAAAAAGATGATTATAATCTGACTTTTTACCTTCTAAAGTATAAATGAAATTTAACGCTCCATTTTCAGGATTTATAAAGTGTAAATCTTGTTGTTTACTTCTAAAGTTTTTTGCCCATAAAACAATATTACCTTCATCTAGATATTCAATGCTAGACTGCATAACCTCATTATTAGGGTTATAATTGTAATCCCATTTTTTAGAATTATCAATATTAAAAGCTTCTAGTGTAGTTATGGTTTTAGATTTAAAAGAGTTTCTCAGTAATTTTGATTCTTTAAAAAGTAAATACCCATCATTTATTGCAAAAGGATATTGAATAAATGGCTTCTTTTTAAGAGCTTTACTTATCTTTTTAGATGGTCTCTCACCCTCAACTAACATATTATCATCAAAATAAAAAGGCTTTGAGATTTTATTAGTGGTAAGATTTAACGTTCTGTTAGATACGAATTTGTAGTAAGATGTATTACCAAATGAATTCATTTGACTTCTAAAATAAATTTTACTCAATATTATTTTATTACCTACTTTTTCTGGCAACATAAAGTTTGAATAATACTTCTTATAAGATTTGTCTAGAAACTCACCATTTGCAACTTTATTTAAATTTTTGTCTAGTAACGTGTATTCAAAAACTTCGTCTCCATTACTAACTTTATCTAGTCTAGAAATTGTAAAATAACCGTAAATACTTTTATCAATTTCGTAAATAGGGCTAAAAAGTTCTATTTTACCAGATGCTAATTCTGCCAAACTAGATATTTGAGCTTTAGCTGTAAACGATATAAATAGGATTATAAAGAGTATGCGTTTCATAGCTTTATTTTAAAGTTTTTAATTTTGGTTGACAAAGGTAATAATTGTTCTTTCTTCTAAATAGTTTTGAGAGCATTTTGTAGCATTGTTCAACAAAATGAAGAGTTTCTTAATTCTAAATTGCAATAGTACCAACTTAAACGACTAAAATTAAACTTTTATCCTTCTTCTAAATCAATTTCTAAAAGTATTGGTTTCTAATCTTTTATAGAAAATCATTATAAAATCAATGAAATGAAAAGTGATTCAGTATTACAACCAAATTTTGGAGTTTTTCTTTTTGACTTTCTAAGTAAAAAGACCGAAATTCGCTAATTCTGATTATAATGAATTAAAATTCAGTATATCAAAAAAGAGCTGTAAAGTATTCGAAATATAATATCAAATAAAATGAAAACCTTTGAACAAATCATACTTTTATTAGTTTCTGGTCAGGGTTTATTGTTGAGTATTGCTTTGCTTTCATCTATATTAAAGAAAAACTACTCGAATTTTTTTCTTGGCATAATTACTACTATAGTTACCCTAGAAATTTTAAATACTTGGGCAATAAGAGCATCATATCACAGTATTGAAAATTCATTTCCTTTTTGGGTATTAGGTTCTTATTTATCATTTCCACCTGCTTTATGGTTTTTTTTGAAATTTAACACCAGACCTACATTTCAACTTAAATCGAAACACTATCTTCTTTTTGCACCAGCATTTATTGAAATAATAGTAGAATTATTTTCATTTTACTATAATAAATTGATGAGAGCAAATTACAGTTTAATAGAAAATTCTGTTTGGTTTACTTTAACCGAAATAGTTCCTGTAATTGCAATGATTTTTGTGTTGGTTATTTTTGCAAAGGAATTGAATAGATTAAATAATCGTCTTAAAAAAAATTCAAATGCTAAAAATAAATTTCTACAGATTTCAAAACTATATATCTTTTTTTCTATTTTTTCACTCTTAACAATATTTTGGATATTGATTACAATTTTTAATGTTCAACTCTTTACTTTTATAGAAGTAACACTATTACTTTTCCTCTTTATGCTTGGTTATATTGGTTATTTTAAACCATCATTTTTTGATATTCCCAAAATTTTGAAAAATGAAATCATTAGAGAAAAATTTTCACAGTATGATGACGAAAAAGAACTAAAAAGACTAAAAAATATTTTTGAAAATGAAAAGATATTTAAGCAAAAGAAACTGTCATTGAAAGATGTTTCGACTCATCTCAATTTACCTGAACGTTATGTTTCAAGCATCATTAAAGCTTATCATAATACTACTTTTACCTCATTTGTAAATTCTTTTAGAGTGGCTGATGTAATTCAAAGAATTAAAGATCCAAAAGAAAGTAATAAAACACTTATTGGCATTGCTATGGAATCTGGCTTCAACTCCAAATCTTCTTTTAATAGTATTTTCAAGGCAACTACTGGAAAAAATCCTTCAAGTTTTTTAAAAAGATAAAAATATGTCCAGAAACATGTTTTTGGACATCAAAACTTTATTTTAAGACCTTTAAGAGATAGAAAAATCATTGTTTTGTGGTCTTAATACTACTTTTTATGAAAAATACATTTATCTTATTTATTTTCCTTTTTGGAATACAAACCGTTATTAAAAGTCAAGAAAATTTTGCGGAAACCCCATTAGAAGCAAAATTTATCACAGAAGATTTTGAAAGATTTTGGCAAGCATTTGATAAAATAGAAAAAATAAAAGGAAATCCTTTTGACTATTATTTGAAAAACGCATCAGAAGGGTTAAGTCCTTTAGTGGGTTATTTTGATTCAAAAGTTCTTTATAAAACTGTTAAGGAAAGAAAAAAGGACTATTTAAAATCAAGAAATGTTTTGGATAGTTTGTACAAAAAAGAAAATGAGATTAAAGATGCTTACAAACAAATGAAAAAATGGTATCCAATTGCAAAGTTCCCACCAGTATATTTTGCTGTTGGAATGTTTACCACTGGTGGAACTGTGACAGATAAAGGATTGCTAATAGGATCTGAAATGCTAAAAAATTTAGATGGACTTACTGGGTTAGTTTCTCATGAACTTATACACTATCAACAAAATATTTCAGGTAAAGATAATCTTCTAAAACAATCTATAATTGAGGGTAGTGCAGATTTTATTGGAGAATTAATTTCTGGTAAACACATAAATTTAGTCCCTTTTAATTATGGTAATAAAAATGAAGAAGCACTTTGCAAGGAATTTGTAAAAGTAATGGATAGTAAAGATTATAACGATTGGTTGTATGGAACAAGCGGAAAAGATAATAGACCTAATGATCTAGGCTACTGGATTGGTTATAAAATAACTAAATCATATTTCGAAAAAACACCTGATAAGAAACAAGCTATAAAAGATATTTTAAACATTAAAGAACCAACAGAATTTCTTAAGGAAAGTGGTTATTTAGAAAAATATATAAAACAATAAAATTATAGAGGAAACAAATATGTAGAAATTTTATTAGTATTACTAAAAAATACCTTAACCCATAATATAATTTATTGCTAATTCTTATTTTACTTCAAAAATCTTTTTTAAAATTAAAAAAGAGCTTGGAAAACCAAGCTCTTTTTTGCCTCTATATTTTATAGTTTTTAAAAATCTTGGTTTACATCCCAAGCTTCTAAAGTTTCTTTTAAAGTTTTTATAAACATACCTCCTAAAGCACCATTTACAACTCTATGATCGTAAGAATGTGACACAAACATTTTTTGTCTTATCCCTATAAAATCACCTTCTGGAGTTTCAATAACTGCTGGTACTTTACGAATAGCTCCTAAAGCTAAAATAGCTACTTGTGGTTGGTTTATAATTGGGGTACCCATAACAGAACCAAAACTACCAACATTTGTTACAGTATAAGTACCATCTTGAATTTCATCTGGTTTTAAGGCATTGTTTCTTGCCCTAGTTGCCAAATCGTTTACAGATTTTGTCATCCCTACCAAATTTAACTGGTCTGCATTTTTTATAACAGGTACAATTAAATTTCCATCAGGCAAAGCAGCAGCCATTCCTAAATTTATATTTTTCTTTTTGATGATGTTATCACCATCAACCATAATATTAATTAACGGGTATTTTTTAATGGTAGAAGCAACAGCTTGCATTAAAATTGGTGTAAACGTTAGCTTCTCTCCTTCTCTTTTAAAGAAAGCATCTTTAACTTTACTTCTCCATTTTACGATGTTTGTCACATCAATTTCTATAAACGATTGTACATGAGCAGAGGTTTGTACTGAAGCAACCATGTGTTTGGCTATCAGCTTACCCATTCTACTCATTTCTATAATTTCGTCTCCTCCATTTACTGAAACTGGAGCTGCTTTTGGTGCTGGTTTAGATTCTTGTTTTGGAGTATCTGTTTTTTGAGATTGCTTCACTTCGTTCGCAATGACAGGAGCATTTACTTTTGAAGAGCTGCCTCTATTTTCTAAATATCCTAAAATATCATTTTTAGTAACTCTACCTTCTTTACCTGTGCCAGTAATAGTTTCTAATTCTTCCATAGAAACGCCTTCAGTTTCTGCAATATTTCTTACTAATGGCGAGTAAAACCTACCAGAATCTGATGTTTTAGTGATTGGTATATTTTTAACTTCAATGGCTTTTTCGATAGTTTTTTCTACTTCCTTTAGTTGAGATTCTTCAATTGAAGATTTCTCGACTGTACTCGAAATGTTAGTGGAACTTGAATCTTCGCCTTCAGTTTCTATAACAGCAATTGTGTCACCAACAGCAACAATAGCATCTTTTTCAAATAATATTTCTACTAAAGTTCCTTCAACTTCACTTGGTACTTCAGAATCTACTTTATCTGTAGCAATTTCTACAACAGCTTCATCCAACTCAATAGTATCTCCTACCTCTTTTAGCCAAGAAGTAATTGTTGCTTCTGCAACACTTTCACCCATTTTAGGTAACTTTAATTCGAATCTCGCCATTTTTGATGCTTTTAACAGACTGCAAAAGTACAAAAAAGGGATGAAATTTTATTAATTTTTATTTCAAAAAATGTAGTTAAAAATATTTTACAATTATATTATTCACAAAATAAAAGCTTATAAATAATTAAATTTTAAATTTTAATCATTTATAAGCTTAAAAAATTAAACTTTATTCAATAGAAAGTTTCTAATTACTTACTCTTCTTTTAGCTCTTTCTAACTCTTTTTTTGCTTTAGCCAACGCTCTTTCTGCTCTTTTCAATTCTCTTTCAGCATCTTTCTTTGCTTGTTCTTTAGAATCTGTGCCAGAAATTGCATCTTTTAATAAAATGCCAAGTTCATCAATCATGGTTATAATTTGATTGTTTGCGTATTCTTTATCTACATAAATACGCAATGTGTTATCTGTTAATTTACAATCGTATAACTTTTCTCCATTTTCTTTTTTAATCCATCTATAAGTGCCTCCACTAACTGTAAGATTCGACTTCTCTAATTTATCTACCAACATTTTCTTTAAATTACCTGTTTTACTCTCGTGAAATTTTGCTGTAAACTTATAAATATTATCATTTCTTTTTATTGAAACTGATGAGTTCGATTCTTTATCATCTGTATCAAAAGTAATAGAATACGAAGTCTGTTTTTTGGGAGTTTCTGGAGTTTTTGGTGTCTGTGCATTACCACATGATAAGAAAAATAAACTAATTGCTACTGTTAAAAATAATTGTTTCATGGTTTTTGTTTTTTTATGATTATGGTACAAATGTAAAATCGAATTTTAGTTAAACCATATAAAAACAGACCGTTAACCTAGCATTAACGTTAATTATCTTGGTTTAAAATTTAACTATTAATTTTTATTGATATTGATGATTTTTATTGCTATACTTAAGAACTCATCTTTATCAATTTTAGTTTGATTTACATAATTCTCTGGTATAAAATCTTCTCTTGGAGTACTATTAATATGAAATAATTTTTCAGCTGGCATATTATAAGCAAAAGAGAAATTTTTAAGAGGTATTGTATACACAGCACCTAATAATTTTCGCATTTCTGTGCCTATTATAGTTGCTCTTTTCAAACCATCTAAACCAATAGTTAAACCCTCTCCCATACTCCCTGTCCATCTTCCAGATAAGACTATTAATGTTTTTTTATATTGTATTCCTCTTGGAGTTACATATTCCACAAAGGTTCTTTTTATTTTTGGTTGGCTGTCAAAGCTTTCTAATAATAAATGCTTTTGATAAGGTTTTTCTTTACCAATAAACCTACTCATAATACCTTTTGCAACGTAAGTATTTCCTCCACTTACCGTGTTTCTTAAGTCTAAAATAATTGCTTTTGTGTTAGATAATTCGTTTAATGCCTTATCAAAAACCGATATTAATTTATTATTACCAAGAGAATTATTTATAGTTATAACTCCAATATTATTAATGGTTTTAGTTGATATTAATGATGATGTATTTTTGAGAATAAGTTTATCAATATCTAATGTAAAGTAAGTACCATTTGTTAATTTTAGCTTTAAAATTCTTGGGTTGTTATATGTTCCGTAAATTATTTTATTGATAATATATGCCCTTACTTTTGGATTGGTTTTATCAGTACAAAAAATAGGAAAATCTTGAATTGCCTTATTGTAATCAACTCCATTAAAAGATATAACTTCTGCTTTTAAAATATTTGTTTTTAAGTTCATAATGTTTGATGCCCAGACATTTTCTATAAAAAATTTATTGTTTTTTTCTGATAAATAAATTGGCGAGAATGTTCTGTAAGATTTATTATTATTTGTATTTAACAAAAAGTGATTGTCATGAAATTCATACAAAATATGCTCAAAAAACAACGTAACTTCTTCTAAAGTTTTTAAATCTTTAATTTGGTTTGAATAATAATTTTTGATACAATTTAAATCAACAACATCTTCATCTAAATACAAATAGTAGTTTTTAATGTTATCTATTAGAATATTAAAATCTTGTTTTACTTGGCTTATATCAATGCTATTTGATAAACTTTTGTTTTGAGAAAAAGTAATATTTGAAATAAAAAATAATGCAATACATAGTTTTGAAGTTTTCATCTTTAATAATTTTTGATAGTTCAAAACTATTAAGAGAAAATTTAAATTTGATTGATTTAGTAAGCGTTAACCGTGCATTAACATTAATGAATACGTTTATACTTTATAAAAAGTTAGGAACGAAATATTACAAAAGAAATCTCGTTTTTCAATGGTAAAAATTCTACTAAAAAATTTTATTTATCAAAATTAAGCTTCATTAACAGTAAACTCCAAACCTATTCCACGAATGCTTTCAATAGAAATTGATGGATCTTTTTTAAAGTATTTTCGAAGTCGGCTTATAAAAACATCCATACTTCTACCAGAGAAAAAATCATCATTTTGCCAAACTGCGTTTAAAATTTCTTCTCTTTTTAACAATTGGTTTTTATGATGAAATAAGAATTTTATCAACTCACCTTCTTTTTCTGTGACTCTTTGAATGGTATCATTATTCTTTAGTTCAAGCCTTTTTGTGTTAAATTGATAATTACCAATAGTAATAATTTCTTCACTTGTAATTTTAGCAGTTGATTTTTGTGTTCTTTTTAGAATATTATTCAAACGAAGCACTAATTCATCAGCTTCAAAAGGTTTTACTACATAATCGTCTGCCCCTAATTTTAAACCTTTTATTTTGTCTTCTTTCATTTTTCTTGCTGTGAGAAAAATAAATGGAATTTCAGGATTAATTTCTATGATTTCTTCTGCAAGTGTAAAACCATCCTTTTTAGGCATCATTACATCAAAAACACAAATATTAAAATTACCTTTTGTAAAAGTTTGCAAAGCTTCTTCTCCATTTTTTGACCATTCTACAGAAAACCCAGACATCTGTAAATATTGTTTTAAAATATTACCAAAATCTGCATCATCTTCTGCCAATAAAATATGTTTACCTTTTATCATTATGTTATTGGAATTGTTATTGTAAATGTTGTGCCTTTATCAACTTGACTATCCACTAAAATTTCTCCTTTATGTGCTTTAATAATTTGATTTGTGTAGTACAAACCTATACCCAATCCTTTTACATTATGCACTTCTTTATTACCAACTCTATAAAATTTATCAAATAAAAATTTGAGTTCTTTTTTCGGAATTCCAATTCCATTATCAGAAATCATCACTTTAAAATTAGTGTTAACAATTTTAGCTTCAATCAAAATTTCTGTATTCCCTTTTCCATATTTAATAGCATTTTCTAGAATATTTAAAACTGCTGTTGTAAAGTAAAATTTATCAATTTCAATATCTTTATCAATAACGAATTGTTTTTTAATTTGAATATCATCATTATCTAAAGACAATTTAAAATCATCTATAATACTATTTAAATATGCTGTTGTTTTAACAGATTTTTTGTTTAATGTAATTTCTTGATATCCTAAAGAATTATTTAATACTTGATCGATTAATTTTTGCAATCTAACATTTTGTCTCTCTACAGTATTTACAATGCCTTTAGACATTTCTGATGAAGCTATTACTGTATCAGATTTTAGCATTTTAGTAGCTAAAGTTAAGGTTGATAATGGTGTTTTTAGTTCGTGTGTAATGTTATTTACAAAATCTGTTTTAACATCTGCAATTTTCTTTTGGGTGATAAAACTTTTAATTGCATAAAATAATAGGCCAAAAACTAGTAAAAAAATTAGTATTGATATTAACAATAATACTGTCATTCTACCTAGAACTATACGTTTCCAGCCATCAATATTCATTCTGTCTTCAGTTTCAAATTGTAAATCAAATTCAACTTCTTTCATTTTACCATTTACGAGTCTATCTGAACTATGGTCTGTTAACCATAAAGAACTACTTACTTTATGCCCATCATCTAAAGAAAATTGATCTCCTAATAGATGAAATACTTGCTTTTTATCTGATATAAAAAGCGTATCATTTTTTGTTGAATCTAATAAAATAATGGTTTTTACAACTTTTTGAAATTTGAGGTTATAGGCAATATCTCTTTCTTTTAAATCTCTTTGATAGCTATCTATATATAGTTTGTTAATTGTGTTTGTAACTGAATCAAATTTTTGAAGAACTTGATTTTTTTTTATCAACTTCAGCTTATAATCAGTTATAATATTTAAAAAATTATCTTGCCATATGTCATTAATTGTATCAAGATTTGGAGATAAATCATCAATCCTAGAAATAGATTTTCTAGTTTCTGATATAAAAGCTGCTTTCTCTAGTTTATAAGTATTGTTAATTAGGTAGGCTTGGATTAAAGAAAGGGCTAACAAACCTATAATTGAGACAATAATTAATGGTCTAATTTTTTTATGCATAATCAAAAATATAAAAATAGTTTTCTATTTTGATAAAATGAAGATGCGTTAACCTTGTATTAACTTACATATTAACCCAATCTTTAGGTTTAGTTAAAATTGATAATAATCTAGCTTCTTCAGAGTTTTCTTCTGGTTGATGATTGTATTTCCATTGCACAATTGGTGGCAAACTCATTAAAATACTCTCGATTCTACCATTTGTTTTGAGTCCAAAAAGTGTTCCTCTATCGTGTACCAAATTGAACTCTACATATCTTCCTCTTCTTACTTCTTGCCAATCTTTATGTGCTTTAGTAAATCCAATATTTTTTCTTTTTTCAACAATTGGCACATAGCTTTCTAAAAAGCTATTTCCAACTTCGATTACAAAATTATATCTATCTTCAATAGTAAATTCTTTTGTTTCTTTTAAATAATCAAAAAATAGACCTCCAATTCCTCTGGCTTCATTTCTGTGTGCGTTCCAGAAATAGTTATCACAGGTCTCTTTAAATTTTGGATAAAATGCTGAATGGTGTTTATCACAAGCTGTTTTACAAATTGTATGAAAATGAACTGCATCTTCATCAAACAAATAATAGGGCGTTAAATCTTGACCTCCACCAAACCATTGGGTTACAATGTTTCCAGCTTCATCATACATTTCAAAATAACGCCAATTTGCATGTACTGTTGGCACAAAAGGATTAGTTGGATGCAAGACTAAACTCAAACCACAGGCAAAAAAATCACCTTCTTTAACATCAAACTGCTTTTTTAATGGTTCTGGTAATTCACCAAAAACTTTGGAGATATTTACTCCACCTTTTTCAAAAATACCTCCATTTTCAATTACTCTTGTTCTACCTCCTCCACCTTCATTACGTTTCCAGATATCTTCTTTAAATATTGCTCTACCATCAACTTCTTCTAATTTGGAAGTAATTGCATCTTGAAGGTTTTCTATGTAACTAAAAAATTTATTTTTAAAACTGACTTTATTATCCTGCAAGGTTTCTAAAACCTTGTAGGTATTATTACTTCCTTTTCCTTCAAGGTTCTCAAAACCTTGAAGGTCTAAATTAATCAAATCGTTAGAATGACAGAATTTGAAATTATCTAAATCATCAAACAAAGAAATTACTTCTTTTTTATTTATTAGAGTAGTACTATCTTTAACTATATTTGAATAAGACGAAAATGCATATTGAGAAAAATCAGAAATAACTTTATGGTTTTCGGGATTTTTATGAATGTACAATATTGTATTTTTTAAATATTCTTCAGAAGAAATGTGCTTTCTTTTAAAGTGTTTTTCAAACAAACTACCTGTACGATTTTGTTCTTTATTATAAGCTTTTGCATAAGCATTAAACAAATTAGAAAAAGCTTGTGTTACCAATTTTTCCTCAACATCTACCCTTATCAAAAAGTGATAATGATTTTTTAATAAACAATAAGATAGAAAAGTTACCTTTTCAGAGAGGTATTTGTCAACTAATTTGAGAAAATAATACATATTTTCTTCATCGTTAAAAATTGGAGTTCCATTTATACCTCTGTTATAAATATGATAATATTTGTATTTTTCTAACTTTTCTAATTTCATTTGTTTACTTTCTATATACCTACAAGGTTTTGGAAACCTTGCAGGATGAGTAAGTTTATAACATCAAATAATGTTGTTATTTCTACTAATGCAAAATCTAACAAAAATTTATTTTTCATAAACTATTTGTGTATTTCCATGTAAAATCTTCAGTGTTTTTGTTGATGCAGCAGTAACTGAAAGTGGTAGCACTATAATTATCCCAATTACTGGTATTAACAAAAAGAGCATAAATACAATTCCATTACCAATGGCAAACCCCTTATTTCTATCAACAAATTTTATACTGTCATTATAATTTAAATGGCGTTCTAACGTATAATCCATATTTCCAAAACCTGCATAATATGCCTGAACTAAAAACAGTAATAAAGTTGAAAATATATTAACAATTGGAATAAATTTCAACAACAGAATTGGAATTGAAATCAACAGTTCTTTGGCTAAATTTCTAATATTGATCCTTAAACCTCTTATTAATTGATCTGCATTAGAAGTATTTCTATGCTTATGTTTTACATCACCATATAAGTATTTTTCAATCTTTTCTGATACAGGACTCATAAACGGTGCTGATAAAGCCATAACAATATGCTTATACAAAATTAAACCAATAACTAAAATAATTAATCCACCTACAAAGTTACTGATACTTGTAAAAGTCTCTTTTCCCCAATCCCAAATCCAAATTTTTGAGATAAAAGCTCCTATATTATCAGATAAAGCATATACTTCTAACCCAATAAAAATAGCAGTAGCTATACTAATTAATATAGGGATTATAAAATACCTCCAAAGTTTTAATTTTGAAATAAGTGCTAATGCTCCTGTATATTCTTTAATACCTAAAATTATATTCTTAATCATATTTATACAGCTATATCTTCCTCTAAAATTTTATGTTTTTCATCAGTAATGTTTTTTGACCATATTGCTAAACCAAAAGTCAATACTCCTAAACGTCCAATAAACATCAATACTATAACAACAACCTTTGCAAAATTAGACAAATCTCCAGTTATTCCTCTACTAATACCAACTGTGCCTAGAGCAGAAGCTACTTCAAATAAAATATCTTTAAAGGCAAAATCATCAGAAAAGGTAATAAAAAACGTCCCTAAAACAATAATTACTGTATAAAAAATAAATGCTGATGTTGCAATATACAAACGCTCATAGGGAATTATTCTTCCTAAAAAAGTGATATGCTTGCTACCTCTAATTCGACTTTTAAGTATTGAAAAAACAGCTGTTAAAGTTGTGATTTTTATACCACCAGCAGTTCCAGATGGTGAGGCTCCAACATACATTAATATGATACAAATTAAAACCATTGCTTGAGAGAAACCACCAAAATCAAGGGTATTAAAGCCAACAGTAGTCATTGCTGTCATACATTGAAAAAAAGACGCCAAAAATCTTGAACCAGAATCTAATACAGTAATAGAAGGCTCAAAAAAATAGAAAAATCCTGTTCCGAAAGTTAATAATACTATAAAACCATAAAGAACAATTTTTGTAGTAAAACTCAATTTATGAGATTTATCTTTTACCATCAGCCCAAAATCTGTAATTACTATAAATCCTAAAGAGCCACAAATTGCTAACATAGATATAATAAAGTTGATAAAATTACTATCTACATAATTTATAAAGCTATTATTAAAAAGACTAAAACCAGCTGTACAAAAAGTGCTAATACTATGAAAAATTGAAAACCAAATTGCATCCCAAAA
This sequence comes from Polaribacter porphyrae, assembly GCF_002954685.1. GTDB lineage: Bacteria > Bacteroidota > Bacteroidia > Flavobacteriales > Flavobacteriaceae > Polaribacter > Polaribacter porphyrae. The sequence goes on from NZ_MSCN01000001.1 coordinate 1,558,101, forward strand.
TGGCATACCTTCATTTTTAAAAGCAATAAAAAATAATATGGCTCCAATAGTTTCCATAATTACAGTAAATAGAATTACAGATTTTAAAAAATCTTTAATCTGAATGGTTTTTGGGAGTGTAAATTCTGTTGAGAGTATTTTTCTATGCCATTTTGTAAGCTTTCTTGTAGTTGATAACAACATAAATGTTGTAAATGTTAAATATCCTATGCCTCCTAATTGAAATAAAGACATTACTATAAATTGACCAAAAAAATTATAAGTATCAAAAACAGAAACTGTAACCAAGCCAGTCGTAGATACTGCAGAAGTTGCAATAAAAAAATGGTCTAATATTGGTACTGAAATTTTTTGAAAAAATGGTAGACACAATAATAAACCCCCTAAAATTATATATGTAAAAAAACCATAAAAAAGATTTTGTTGTGGAGTCCATCCCTTTTTTAAAAGGATATATTTTTGAGACAATCTTTTTAATGATTTCATATTAAATAAAAAATTTTGATGTTTTACAAATTTAATACCTAAAAAAAGAATTATTCTAGAAAAACTAAACTATTATTATTAACACCATTAAAGCCTTCTTTTGTTATAATCAGCTTTGCATTAGTCAATTCCATTTTTAGTAATTTGGCAATTGTTTTTGTTTTTTCGTCTTTCCATGCTAAAAATAATTTTCTACCAACTGCATTATTATGCAAATCCATAAGTCTTGGTAATTCATCATTAATAACAAAATCTTCATGCCAATCCGTAAATGTGGTAGTCCAGTTAACCACTTTATTCAAATTATCACTAAATATTCTACATTTTTTTGCTATAAGGATGTTCCATAGAGCATGTCTAAAAGCATTTGCTTTATTATGATTACCGTGAATATTTGGAAATTCTTTTTGAGCAATTTTTAAAGTTTGTAATGTTGCAAAAACTGCTGACACTAAAAAAAAAGGATGTTTAAAAAACCATATAACAAGTTGTTTAAATTGGCCTATTTTAATAGTTTTAATAATTTCCTTAAAAGACATCTACTTTTTATATTCTTTTACAGCATCTACAAATGCTTTGGCATTATCTAACGGAATATTTGGTAGAATTCCATGACCTAAATTTACAATGTACTTGTCTTTACCAAACTCATTAATCATTTGAGTAACCATTTTTTTAATCTCTTTTGGAGGAGAGAATAATCTTGAAGGATCAAAGTTACCTTGTAAAGTAATTTTACCTCCTGATAAATAACGTGCGTTTCTTGCAGAACAAGTCCAATCTACACCCAAAGCTGAAGCACCAGATTTAGCCATTTCATTTAATGCAAACCAACACCCTTTTCCGAAGGCAATTACAGGAGCATTATCTTTTAAAGCATCGATAATCTGCTGCATATATTGCCAAGAAAATTCTTGATAATCTACTGGAGACAACATTCCTCCCCAAGAATCAAAAACCTGAACAGCATCAACTCCAGCCTCAACTTTTGCCTTTAAATAGGTAATGGTTGTATCTGTAATTTTCTGCAGTAATGAATGGGCTAAAATCGGATTTGTAAAACATAATTCCTTGGCTTTATCAAAGTTTTTAGAACCTTGACCTTGCACACAATAACACAAAATTGTCCAAGGCGAGCCTGCAAAACCAATTAACGGAATTTCATTATTTAGCTTTTCTTTGGTGGCTTTTATGGCATTCATTACATAACCTAAAGCATCTTGAATATCAGGAATAATTACCGAATCTAAATCTTTTTGAGAACGAATTGGATTTGGTAAATATGGACCAAAGTTTGGTTTCATTTCTACCTCAATATTCATTGCTTGTGGAATTACCAAAATATCAGAAAACAAAATAGCAGCATCCATTCCATATCTTCTGATAGGCTGAACTGTAATTTCTGACGCCAATTCTGGAGTTTGACAACGCGTAAAGAAATCGTACTTGTGTTTGATTTCCATAAACTCTGGCAAATATCTACCTGCTTGTCTCATCATCCAAACTGGTGGTCTATCTACAGTTTCTCCTTTTAATGCTCTTAAAAATAAATCGTTTTTTATCATTGGTAAATAATTGTAATAATTTGTAATACAAAGCCTAAAGTAAATAACATTGCTGCAGTTTTTAATAAAGTAAACCTAAAACTATCGTTTATAATTAACTTCTTTAAAATTGGTGCTGTTATTTTTAAATCTAATATTTTTTTTATCTTTTTTGCAAAAACTAATGATAGAATTAGTAATAAAATTGCTGGAACTAAAATGTAGTAATTTAAATCATCCACACCTTCCATAAATTAATATCCTACAATCATTCCTAAAATTCCTAAAACAATATTTGGTATTGCTAATATTCCTTTTCTTATTAATGATTCTGTTTTTTTTAACCATTCAATTCCTAAAACTTCTGGAGCTGCCAACCAAAAAGAAATGAATTGTAGTGTAATCGAAACTATAGATATGATTTTTATAGAGTCCATTTTAAATTTTCGAAACTGCTAACATAGCTTTATCTACAGCATTTGCAATCACTTTAATATCTTTATCACAAATTGCAGAATTTAAGAACCAAGCTTCAAACTGACTTGGAGGTAAAAACACACCGTTTTTTATCATTTCCCAAAAGAAAACACCAAATTTCTCTGTATCAGAAGTTTGAGCTTCTTCAAAATTCGTAACCTTACTTTCTGTAAAGAAAGGATTCATCATAGAACCAAATCTGTTTACTACTAAATCTACATTGTATTTCTTTGCAGTTTCTAATAAAATGATTTCTATAATATTTCCTATTTCCTCAAATTTATCATAAGGATTTTGTTTCTTCAACTCTGTTAAAGTTGATATTCCACCAGCCATTGCAATTGGATTTCCACTTAAAGTCCCTGCTTGATACATTCCTCCTATAGGTGCAACGTTTTCCATAATCTCGTTTCTAGCTCCATAAGCTCCCACTGGAAAACCTCCTCCAATAACTTTACCTAAACACGTGATATCTGCTATAACTCCTAATTTTTCTTGAGCACCACCAAACGTAGATCTAAAACCTGTCATAACCTCATCTGCAATCAAAACAGCTCCGTTTTTGTTAGCTAATTCTTTTAAATCTTTTAAGAAATTATTTTGAGGAATTACAACGCCCATATTTCCACCAATTGGTTCAATAATTACTCCTGCAATATTATCATCGTTTTCGAAGTGTTTTTCTACACTTTCTAAATTATTGTATTCTGCAATTAATGTATTTTTTACTGCTCCTTCAGGAACTCCTTTAGAACCAGGTAAACTTAATGTAGCTAAACCAGAACCTGCTGCAACTAACAACGCATCTTGATGTCCATGATAACAACCCGAAAATTTGATGATTTTATCTTTTCCAGTAAACGCTCTTGCCAAACGAATTCCGCTTAAAACAGCTTCAGTACCCGAGTTTACAAAACGGACTTTATCCATTTCTGGAAAAGCATCACAAACTATTTTTGCGAGTTTTATTTCTGCTTCTGTAGATGCCCCAAAAGAATAGCCATTTTTTAAGGCTTTTTTTGCTGCTTTTTCTACTTTTTTATGTCTGTGGCCCAAAATCATTGGTCCATAAGAAACGACTAAATCTACATATTCATTTCCATCAACATCGTAAATTTTACTTCCTTTTGCTTTTTTAATAAACAACGGATTTCCACCAACTGATGAAAATGCTCTTACAGGAGAATTTACAGCTCCAACCAAGTTTTTTAATCCTTTTTTATATAGTTTTTCTGATTTTTTAAATTTCATTTTTCTTCGATTTCTGTCATTCCTGCGTAGGCAGGAATCTCTTTATTAATCAAACCAATCTTCTGATAAATCTTTCCAATCTGGATTATCTTCAACTATTAAATTTATTTTCCATTCTCTTTTCCATTTCTTTATGTTCTTTTCTCTTTTTATAGCATCATTTATAAACTGATAAGCTTCAAAATAAATTAACTTATCTAAATTGTATCTTGAAGAAAAACCTTCAACTAACTTATTTTTATGTTCAAACATTCTTCTTTCTAAATCATTAGTGACACCAACGTATAATACTTCATCTTTTTTATTTGTAATGATATATACATAATATTGATGTTGTGTTTTGAACAATTTTGCAAACATTTAAACTGAGATTCCTGCCTACGCAGGAATGACAGCGTATTTAATATATTCTGTCGCTTTTTTTAACTTCAATAAATACTTTTAAAAAGAATAATGAAATAACAATCCAAATTACACTTATTATTGCATTTTCATTGTTTATTCCTATGACATATTCATAAAACTCATAACCTCCCTCTAATAAAAAATAGAGGAAATTCAAAAAAGAAATAAATAATATTATTCTTTTAATCATTTATTTAAAATTCTAGCTGCTTCTTTAGCAAAATATGTAATGATAATATCTGCACCTGCTCTTTTCATAGATAGTAAACTTTCCATCATTACTTTTTCACCATCAATCCAACCTTTTTCTGCAGCAGCTTTTACCATGGCATATTCACCACTTACATTGTAGCAGGCAATTGGTCTGTCAAAATTATTTTTTAAATCTCTTATGATGTCCAAATATGATAAAGCTGGTTTCACCATTAAAATATCTGCTCCTTCTTGATCATCAAAAGTGGCTTCACGCATTCCTTCATCTCTGTTTGATGGATCCATTTGATAGGTTCTTCTGTCTCCGAAAGTCGGTGCAGAATCTGCAGCATCTCTAAAAGGTCCATAAAAAGCAGATGCATATTTTACAGAATATGCCATAATTGGCAAGTTTACAAAACCTGAATTGTCTAAAGATTGACGAACCATATCTATTGTACCATCCATCATTCCTGATGGTGCAACCATATCTACTCCTGCTTTTGCGTGAGAAATAACTTGCTTTGCTAAATTGACTAATGTTGCATCATTATCTACATCATTATCACATAAAACACCACAATGTCCATGAGAAGTATATTCACAAAAACAAACATCAGTAATTACATATAAACTTGGATAGTTTTTTTTGATAAAACGAATCGCCTGTTGCATAATTCCATTATCATTCCAAGTTTCTGTGCCAACATCATCTTTTTCTGAAGGAATTCCAAACAACAAAACTGCTGGAATATTTAAAGCAACAACCTCATCTAATTCTTTAGAAATTGTATCTAAAGACCAACGTTTGATTCCTGGCATAGAAACAATTTCTGTTTCGATATTTTCCCCTTCTTCAATAAATAGTGGGTATATAAAATCATTAACAGAAAGTCTGGTTTCTTTGACCAATCTTCTTACGCCTTCTTTTGCACGAAGTCTGCGAGTTCTATTCATCTTAACCTATTTTTTTAATAGTCTGTCATTCCTGCGTAGGCAGGAATCTCATTTTCAATCAAACCAATCTTCTGACAAATCATTACAATCAGCATTATCTTCAACTATTAAATTAATTTTCCATTGTCTTTTCCAATTTTTGAGATTTTTTTCTCTCTTAATAGCATCAGAAACATATTGAAAAACCTCAAAATAAATTAGTTTATCTAAATTATATCTTTCTGAAAAACCTTTAATTAACTTATTTTTGTGTTCAAATATTCTTCTTTTCAAATCATTTGAAACACCAATGTATAAAACCCCATCTTTTTTATTTGTGATTATATACACATAATATTGATGTTGAGTTTTAAACAATTATTTTTTCTTTTTATCTAGAGATTCCTACCTACGCAGGAATGACAGCATTTTTATTTACTTTTTTATTACTATTTTGAAAAATAACTATTTACCAACTCTAAAACTGAATCTACACTTGGTAAATTAGCTACTTGAACATTTTCAAAATATTTTCTTGCTTCTTTTGCAGTGGTTTCTCCAATACAAAAAGCAATTTTATCTGTTGTATTTTTTTGTAAATAACTTTCAATTCCAGAAGGACTGTAAAACAAAACTCCAGAAACATCATCATCTAATTTATCTGGACTTAACATTGTTTTGTAAGCTTCAACTTCGTTTACAATTATGTCTTTCATCTTTAAATAAGCAGGTAAAATATCTAAACGCAAATCAGAACAGAAGTATGTTACCTCTTTGGTTTTAATATTTTCTGATAAATATTCTGCTAATTTTTTAGCATTTTTTGCTACATGAGTTACCTTACCTATTCTATTTTCAATCAGTTTCTTTGTTCTTCTACCTACACAATAAATATCGTTAAAATTAATTTCATTTTTGGTAAACGAGTTTAAAATTGCTTCCACTCCATTTTGACTAGTAATAATAACGTTTTCGTTTTCAGATTTCATTACTTTTGGAGAAATTCTATTAAAGCGAATTTTAATAAAATCACTATCTTCTACGCCAATAGTGTTTGATAAGATTTGTTTTTGAGCTTCGGATAATTTTTTGGTAGAAAATATTTTATGATTTATTAAAGATTCACCTTGCATATCTGCTAAAATCAACTCTTTTCCTCCTCTATTAATTATATAATCTGCACAGTCTTTTGCTAAATATCTGTGTCTTCCCATTTTTGCAGTTTTGGTAACTGTAATTTTTTTAGAACCGTCTTTTTTTAATAAAACTCCTTTAAAATTAATTTCTTCTGTTTTTTCATCAACATAAGCTAGAGCACCAATTGGAGCTGTACAACCACCTTCTAATTGATTTAAAAATTCTCTTTCAATTCCTACACAAACTTGTGTTTCATAATGATTTAATTGCTCACAAGCATCTATTATAAATTGATCTTTTTCTAAACATGCAATCATGATTGCTCCCTGAGCTGGTGCAGGAATCATCCATGAAAGATTGATTGCTCCTTTTGGTCTTTTACCAATTCTTTCTAGTCCTGCAGCTGCAAAAACAGCTCCATTCCAAGTTTCACTGTCTTCTAATTTTTGCAAACGCGTATTTACATTACCTCTTAAATCAACTACTTTATGGGTTGGGTAACGATTTAACCACATTGCTTTTCTTCGTAAACTACCAGTTGCAATAATTCCATTTGGTTGCCCAAAAAACTCCTCTGTGTCTTTTAAAACTAAAATATCATTATAATTTGCACGCTTTAAAACAGCACCTTGTACTATACCTTCAGGTAAAACTGTAGGCACATCTTTTAGAGAATGTACAGCAATATCTATATCACCATTTAACATAGCAATGTCTAAATTCTTTGTAAAAACTCCAGTAATTCCGAGCTCATACAAGGGTTTATCAAGAATAATATCTCCTGTAGATTTTATAGGAACAATTTCAGATTCGTAACCTAACTCTTCTAACTCTTTGCGCACTTTATTGGCTTGCCAAAGAGCCAGTTGACTTTCGCGAGTTCCTATTCTAATAATTTTTTGCATGAATTTATTTTAGTGTTGAAACACCTTATTTATCACTTGAATACTTTCTGAAACAGACGTATCTTCCGCTTTTAAATGTTTCACAAACTGTGTTGTAATTTTTTGAATGATACGTGAAGTTAAGATTTCTGCTTGATCTTCATCAAAATTATTAATTTTCTTTTTTTGAAAATTAATTTCATCATTCTTGATGCTTTCTAAAGATTCTTTTAAGGCTGTAATTGTTGGCGTAAATTTTCTATGGTTTACCCAACTATTAAATTCAGACTTATGCGTTTCTATTATGCTTTCTGCAAAAGGAATTTCCTTTTGGCGTTTTGCCAAAGTTTCGAAGGTAATTTTAGACAGCTCATCAACATTTACTAAAGTAATATTATCGAATTGATTTACTTGCTTATCTACATTTTCTGGCATGGATAAATCTAAAATCAGCAATTGTTTATCTTTTGTAATGTGTTCTTGAGTAATTGTAGGTTTATCAGCTCCAGTAGATACAATTAATACATCAGCATTATAAATCTCTTCTGTTAAATTTTCGATAACAGATTTTCGAATTGAAGCATGTTCTCTTACAAATTGAGTAGCTTTTTCTTCTGTTCTATTGATTAAACAAACCTGTTTATTTTGTGTGTACTCTGCTAAATTTTTACAGGTATGCTTACCCATTTTCCCTAAACCAAATACAACAATATTTTTAGAATTATAATCTGGTAAGTTTTTAATTAAGTATTGAACAGCTGCATAAGAAACTGAAGTGGTTCCAGAACTCAATTTAGTATCATTTTTAACTCTTTTACTGGCTTGTAAAACTGAATTGAGTAAACGTTCTAAATAACTGTTTGTTGTATTTAACTTTTTAGCTAGTTTAAAAGCTTGCCTCAACTGACCAACAATTTCATAATCACCTAAAATCTGACTTTCTAAACCTGTGCCAATTCTAAATAAATGATTTACAGCCTCCTCATTTTTATAAATGAAAGAAATATTAGAAAATTCTTGAATACTACCTTCTGAAAATTCACACAATAATTCAATTAAATGACATGGTCTTTCTGCAAAACCTGAAATTTCTGTTCTATTACATGTAGATATTACAAAAACACCTTCAATAGAATTCTCTTTTGCTTTTTCTAATAAAGCAATTTGGTTTTCTTTTGACAATGAAAATTTCCCACGAGTTTTAGCATCAGCTTTTTTGTAACTGACACCAATATTGTAGAAATGTTTTTGATTATTTATCATAAAATTTAAACTGAAACAAAATTAGGAACAATACATATAAAAAAATATCGCTAAAAGTACTTTTAATAACGTTAGATGATTTTTAGATGATTTTTTACAAAAAAACTTTCAAAAATCCTTATTTTTGCAGTGTTAGCAAGGTTTTAAAAGAATATTATATAGAATCATTCTAAATAAAAAGAAACGAAATTAAGTTTTAGATTATGTTCAAAAATGTCGGAGAAAGTACTTTTGAAGAAATTACATTAGAGAAAGGGTTTTATGTACTTCATTTTCAGAATGAAAGCAAAAATATTCAGGTTTTTGAAAGGAATATTGACAGTACTTTTATTCAAATTCACTTTTGTTTGAGAGGTAATTCTAAATTTTTATTTAATAATGGATCATATTCTTTTGATGTTTTAGATGGCAGATCTATTCTATTATATAATCCGCAGAGAAAATTACCCATACATTTAGAAAACCAACCAAAAACCACATTGGTTTCTTTGTTAATTTCTATTGAAAAATTCCACTCGCTTTTTTCTAAAGAATCTGGTTATATCCCTTTTTTAAGTGATGAAAATAGTAACCGAAAATATTATGATGATACAGAAATAAAACCTACTGTTTCTATTGTTTTACAACAAATTATAAACTCTAATATCAATAGCTCTATTCGTGAACTCTATGTAAAAGGAAAAGTTTATGAGTTGTTGAGTTTACATTTTCGAAAGGAAGAAAATACTGAAGGCGAATATTGTCCTTTTTTAGTTGACGAACAAAATGTACTCAAAATTAGAAAAGCCAAAGAAATAATAATTGACAGAATGGCTGAACCACCTAGTTTGCAAGAATTAGCAAATGAAATAGGGTTAAATATCAAAAAGTTAAAAGAAGGGTTTAAACAAATATATGGAGACACTGTTTTTAGTTTTTTGTTTGATTATAAAATGGAGCATGCTCGTAGATTATTAGAATCGAATCAATATAACGTTAATGAAGTAGGAATGAGAGTTGGTTATAGTACTGCAAGTCATTTTATTGCAGCATTTAAAAAGAAATTTGGCACAACACCAAAGAAATATGTAATGAGTCTTAAAAGTTAGAAGAAAATTAAAAGAGTGAAACAACTTACACATTACGATATTAAAAATAAGCAACAGAAGTTCCCAATAACTATTGTTTGTGATGCTATTAGAACCCCAGAAAATATTGGAATGTGTTTTCGTATTTCTGAAAGTTTTGGAGTTGAGAAAATTTATTTTCATAAGGATTCTCCAAAACTAAATAACCGAAAAGTAATTAAAACTGCGAGAAATACAATTAATCAAATTGACTATGATTTTTACAGTGATTTTTCAAAAATCATACACCAATTAAAAGAAGAAGGCAATACAATTATTGGCATAGAAATTACTGATAAAAGCATCAATATTCAAGATTTTAAATTTGAAAATCATGAAAAAATCGTATTACTTTTGGGTAGTGAACGCAATGGAATTGAAGATGTTAAATTGATGGATTATACAATTGCAATCCCAATGTATGGTCGTAATTCAAGTATAAATGTGGTACATAGTTTAGCGATTACGCTTTATGAAGCTACGAATCAGTTAGCAGTAAGCAAAAATAAAAATATTAGAGTTTCAAATTAAAAACTTTGAAACTCTAAACTTTGAAACTTATTTTAATGAAAGGAGTATTATTAAACAATTTAGGATCACCAGATTCTACTAACATTAAAGATGTAAAAACGTATTTAGATGAGTTTTTGATGGACGAACGTGTTATCGATATTCCATATTGGAAACGCTACGTATTAATTAAAGGAATTATCTTAAACTTTAGACCAAAAAAATCTGCTAAAGCTTACAAAAAAATTTGGTGGGATGAAGGCTCACCTTTAGTTGTAATTTCTGAACGGTTTACAGAAAAACTAAAACAAAAAATTGATATTCCAATTGAGTTAGCAATGCGTTATGGAAGTATGAGTATGGAAAAAGGCATTAAAAATTTGGTTGATAAAGGAGTAACAGAAATCTTTTTAGCACCTTTATACCCACATTATGCCATGTCTTCTTACGAAACTGTGGTTACTAAAGCAGAAGAAATTTTAGCTGAACATTATCCAAGTGTTATTTTAGACACTTTACCTCCTTTTTATAAAAAGCCAGATTATATTAGAGTGATGAGTGATAATATTGCACATCATTTAAAAGATTTTGAATATGACCATATTTTGTTTTCATATCATGGAATTCCAGAACGTCATATTAAAAAATCTGACCCAACAAAAAGTCACTGTAAAATTGATGGCTCTTGTTGTGAGCGTAATTCTGTTGCACACTATACTTGTTATAGACACCAGTGTTTTGAAACTACAAAAGCAATAGCAAAAGAACTTGATTTAAAAGAAGGTACTTGGAGTAATTCTTTTCAGTCTAGATTATTAAAAGACCCTTGGCTTAAACCTTACACAGATTTTGAGTTAGAAAAATTCCCAAAAGAAGGAAAGAAAAAGTTAGCTGTTATTACACCTGCTTTTGTTTCTGATTGTTTAGAAACATTAGAAGAAATTGCAATGGAAGGTGAAGAAGAGTTTTTGGAAGCTGGAGGCACACATTACAAACATATTCCCTGTTTAAATGATAATGATGACTGGGTTAATGTAATGAAAGAGTGGATTGAAAATTGGAATAATAATTAGAAGCAATTTCCTGCTTTCCATTATATCTTTAAAAAAAAAAAAAAAAGGATGCCACTTCAATCAGGGCTAAACTTGTTTGCCAACAAATAGTGTAAATTTAAAATTTAATTTAAATCTATGGATTTTTTATACATAAAAGCATTACACATTATTTTTGTAGTTACCTGGTTTTCAGGCTTATTTTATATCCTTCGCCTGTTTATTTATCATACAGAAGCAGAAGATAAATTAGAGCCTGCTAGAGAGATTTTACAAACGCAATATAAATTAATGAGCAAACGCCTTTGGTATATTATTACTTGGCCATCTGCAATTTTAGCCAGTTTTTTTGCTTTTTGGATGCTATATGAAAGCCCATATTACTTATCTGAACCTTGGATGCATATTAAACTTGCATTTGTTTTAGGTCTATACTTTTATCACGGATTTTGTCAAAATATCTACAATAAATTACAGAAAAATATTGTTAAATATTCTGCTTTTAGATTACGTCTTTTAAATGAAGTAGCCACAATTATTTTATTTGCTGTTGTGTTTTTAGTCACCTTAAAAAATACTATTAATTGGATTTGGGGAGTTATTGGTATTGTATTATTTGGTCTATTACTAATGTTAAGTATCAAACTTTACAAAAGAATTAGAGCAAAAAAATCTTGGGACAAAGCTGAAAGAGAAGTTTTAGAAGGTACAGATTCTGATGAGGACAATATCTAGATAGTGAGTAAATGCTCTGAAATCATCTGTTTTTTTTCTTCATCTACACCAACTTCATCTGCAAAACTACTCCAATTTTTGACTACATTTCTTACTGTATCTATGATTTGTTTTGGTTTTTTCATATTCATCGATTTTGCAACCTTTAGAAAATCATCTAAACTAAAATCTTTTCGCTTGCCATTAATACTCAATGCATGCTGACTTACCCAATAGCTTGTAGGATTATATGCAAAACAAATATCATAAGCTGGTGCCAATTCCCATTTTTGATTTTGCTTCATTATAAAAGAAAAGTTTTTAGTATGGTCATCACAATTTTTAGCAAATACATTAAAAACCATTCGCCTAAACATCTCTTCTGCTTCTTTATACGTCAAGCGTAATTCACGCATGGTTTGAAACAATTGTTCGTAACTAAAACTTGTAATTAAATTAAAGTCAAAATGTTTCATTGCACAAAATGTTTGTATATGGTGTTTGATATTACCTTTGTCTCTATCAAATCTTTTGGTCATAAAATGTGCTCTACCATTTTCTTCTAACAACTCACAAGGCATCATTTTTATTCCACTAGCTTTTGCCATTAAATAATATGCCATTTCAACACGTCCATAACCTTGCGTATCTCCCAATTGCACATCACTTACACCATCTAATTTAATTAACCAATGTTCAAAGTCTTTAGGAACATTAGATTGCCCTGAACGAACTTCTCCTGTTTTTTTATTGTATGCAATAACCGCTTTTGGTCTGGCTCCACCTGCAGATGTACCAATTGCAATAATCTGTTTTATAGCAATTTCTTCCTGTTTATTTACATTTACCTTAAATTGACTTCTATTATGTAGCATTTTCCTGGCAACATCTACCAAACTTTCTATTTCTACTGTAAACGCATTGCTACTATTCTGCAATTGCATAGGCTCAAACTCTAAAGCACCCATTGCTCTTTTACCAATAAAACAAAGTTGCTCCACAGGATTCATACTTTTTTCAGGACGCCCTTGCTGTGCCAACCAAACATCAATTAATTGATTTCCGTAAGCGTCTGGTAGCGTATCTGCTAATAAACCTGGTAAACCTTTAAATGTATTAAATTCACTATTTTTGGGAGGACGTAATTCTGGAAAAGAAAAAATAGTTTGTGCAGAATTTACTGGCATTTTTAGTGGACTTACTTCTATTTTCTTATCAAGAAAATTTTTATCATATTCAAAAAAACCTAATTGCTGTTTCTCATCCCAAGCAATAGCACCAACAGTTTTTCCCCATAATTTAATAAAAGCAGTTGTTATCATTACCAATCGGTTAAATCTTCTTCAGCTGCAATATTACCACTAGCTCTTTTTCTTTGGTTTTGTTGCATTTTCGCCAACTGTATTGGGCTAATGGTTTGCGTCACTTTAAAAACATCTAAAACATATAAAACTTCTAGTACACGTAAAACTCGTAGCAAAGTAGACAATGTTACTGTTTCTCCACGCTCTAACAAACTTAATGTAGATCTACTAATGTTAGCTTGTGTAGCAATAACAGATTGTGTTTTATTTTGCTGTAAACGATGGTGTTTTACAAACTCACCTATCTTTTTAGATAAGTTTTCATCGCTCATTGCATACCAGTTATTGTATATTAAATCATTCATAAATATTATTTAAAAGATATAATGAATTAAATTTCATACAAATATACAAATTAATATTAGATTTTAAAATAAAATGCATTAAATATAATTTATTAAAACTTTAATTCATTCATTATGAATTATAAATCATTAATAATGAATGAAAAGATAATGAAAAATAGAAAAATAATGAGCAAATAATTTGTAATAGCTTTGATAAAAAACTAAATTTTAAGTTTATAAAATAGTTATTAAACAAACAGTAGTATATTTTATGCGTTGTATTTAGCTGAAAAGAAATTACTGTTGTAGAAAAAAGAACATAGCAAAATTTTGTAAGCGTAATAGATATTTTATCTTAATAAGATATAAAAAACAAAAAACCGAAACTTTTATTTCGGTTTTTTTTGCGGAGAAAGAGGAACTAAAACGAAATAGAAAAACCCTTTATTCATAAGGGTTTCCAATGTTGCAATTAAATACTGACACCTAATTAGTCCCTTATAATTTAATCAATAATATATTGATTTACTATATCTATCTGAATACCAGAATATTCTGAAAACTCATCTACAGTTATAAACTGATGAGGTTCTTTATCTAAAAAATTCTTGATGTCATTTAATAACTTACGTCCATAGCGTTCACTACGCCCAGTGATTCGCTGAATGTCTTTTGGATATATGCAAGCTCTTTTTGTATTCATCATACTTTATCTATGCTTTATCCATACTCATACCATACTTTACTTATTTGATTTTTTTGGCGTAATCGGAAGGAATGGTAGTATATGGAGTTTGCTTTTTCTTTCTTGGTTATAAAGTTACTTGATTTGTGTCATAAATCAAAAAAAATATACTTATGGCAAAACAAACAGGAATTATCAAATTAAAAGGAACTATCGGAGGTATTTCTTTTTATAAAACAAGTGATGGACACCTCGCTCGTGAAAAAGGAGGTGTAGACAAAAGCAGAATCCAGAATGATCCTGCGTTTCAAAGAACGCGAGAAAATGGTTCTGAATTTGGACGCGCTGGTAAAGGCGGTAAAGTATTGCGAAACGCCATTCGTTTGCTTTTGCAGAATGCAAAAGACAAAAGAGTGGTTTCTCGTTTGACAAAATCTTTAGTAGCGATTACGAAAACGGATACGACTAACGAAAGAGGATTGAGAACGTTGCAAGATGGCAATCTAGGACTTTTAGAAGGTTTTGAATTCAATTTGAATGGAAAGTTAGGAGCAACTTTATTCGCTCCGTTTACCAAAGCTTTTGATCGAGTTACAGGAGAAGCAACTTTAGACTTAGCTGCTTTTTCTCCTGTGGTTAGAATTGCAGCTCCTGCAGGAACTACACATTTTAAAATAGTGATGGGTGCTGCCGAATTGGATTTTGAGAATGAAACCTCAACTTTTGAGAGTGATACGACTGCTATTTTACCCTATACCGCTGCAGACACTGCTGCCATTGCATTATCTGCTACGATAACTGCTAACTCTACCTTACAAGTAGTACAGGTTATTGGAGTTGAGTTTTATCAGGAAGTGAACGGAGAAATGTATGCCCTTAAAAATGGTGCTTACAATGCATTATCTGTTGCGACTGTTGATACTCCATAGTCATGGAGTTAGTACTACAAAGAGCTTATTTTAAACAGGGTACCAATGGTACTCTGTTTATTTCTAATCGGTTTCTTTGTCATACCATAGAGTTGCCCTGGAGAAATAATACTCGAAACATTTCCTGTATTCCAGAAGGACAATATGAAATCGTTCCTCGATTCTCTAAAAAGTTTAAGCATCATTTGATATTAAAAAACGTGGACGATAGAAGCCTTATTTTATTTCATCCTGCTAATGATGCTAAAAGAGATTTGGAAGGTTGTATTGCTCCTGTAAGCTACTTGAGTGGTATTGGAAAAGGAATCTACTCAAGAGATGCAATGCAGAAATTATTGTCTTTGGTGTATCAAGCTAAAGACCGAAAAGAAAAAATTTTATTAACTATTACATCACAAAATCATGAAAATTATAGAACGTTATCAAAAACCTACTCCTAAATTTTTTAGAGTATTACGAAATATAGGAATTGCGTTGGCTACTGCTGGGGGTGCTATTATAGCTGCACCAGTGGCGATACCTGCAACGATTGTTACTATTGCTACTTATATGACGGTTGCAGGCACTGTAGCGACTGCTGTGAGTCAAGCTGTGGTCTCTGACAATAAAGAAAACACAGAAATAGAAACCATTCAAAAAAGAAAGTAATATGAGTTTTCAAATACCCCATTCCAATTTGAGTGCTGGTGTATTAGGGGGTACTTTTTTTTCAGCCATCACTCATATTGGTTCAGAAGACATCATCACTACTATTGTATTGGCTGCATTGGGGGCGATTGTGAGTTTTATTGCTTCTGTGATGATGAAAGCTTTTGTAAAATCAATAAAAAAACAGCGCAAAAAATAATTGCGCTGTTGTTGTTTAGTGTTTCAATTTACAGGATCTTAATACTGCTATTTTTAATTCTTGTATTGCTTTTAGCTTGTTTTGAAAAACGAGCTCTAATTCTTCTACTTTTTTTAAGGTTTTCAATTTGGTTTCAAAGTCTTTTTGACCAAAATACTTACTATTTTTTTCTAATAAGTTTTTGACATCTGCAATGTAGATAAAAGGAATGACTGACCCTTTTAGATAATACCGATAGCACTTGGATTCTAGCAACATATAGGACAAATGAAAAAGGGCTTCTTTTTGCAGAATGGTTTCTGTGGAAACGACAAAAGAGTTCCTTACAGGAGCTGTGAATGGTTTTCCAGAGTTTAGTCCTTTATTTAAGATAAAAAAATGAGGTTTGTCATAGTTGCGCCCAGGTTGATGGGTCTTGATTTGAAAAGTTTGCATAATTATCCATTTTAAAGTTAAGATGCTTATGCTGCGCTGCGCTTCGCACATAAATTTTTTCAAAAGAAAAACAACAAAAAGAAAGTGTTTTCTACCTTGGCGAGGATAGGCTGTCAAGGTTTTTGAGAAAAATACGACTGGACTAGAAGTTTACAGTTTTTAGAGGTAGACTATAGTTTTGTTTTAACAGAGAGGTCCTGAAACGAGTTCAGGATGGAAGTGGAGATTTTTATCAAAACCCAAAGGCTTGACCTTTATAGCCTAAAAAGCAGTGGCTGCAGGGAGCCATTGTTTTGACTTCTTTTTGTTGTTTTTATTTTATTACCTTACGGTTTCTTTTTCAAGAAGTATTTTAAAAGACTATCTTACAGCTATATTTATCCACCTCTCAATTATGCGGGTTTTATGTTATATTTTAATGGAATTTTAAAACTTGAATTAGAAATTGATAAAATAACTTATTATAAGAGTTTATGATTGAATCTAAACTGATAGTGAATTTAGAAACAAAAAGTAAAAACTATTTTGTATAATTACTAAAACAGATAAAGAAAAAAAAACAACTATCTATGTTGGAGCAGGTTTGTCTGCTTCTTGTGGAGTACCTACTTGGAATAAACTTACAGAAGAGATTTGCACCACTTTTTTTGCTCATTGGGAATTTTCAAAAGATACAAAAAGAGTACCAACCAATATGTCAATTGCACTTTGGGAAAAATTTTTATGGAGTGAAGAAGATAAAATTTTAGCTAAAAAATTTGCAGCAAATGACCCGATGAAAATAATGGAGCAAATAAAAAGTCAAATTGAACCAAGAAATTGGATATATCTGATTAGAAAAATATTATACTATCAAAATGAAATAGAGTATTCAAGCTTATTAGAAGCAGTCGTAAAACTAATTTCTGCAGATGACATAAACAATGTTTTAACAACAAATTATGACGACCTTATAGAGATTAGGATGAAAGAAAAAGGTTTAATAGTAAATTCAATTTCTTTTGAACCAATAAATAACAATTCTATTAATCAAATTATACACCTACACGGAATACTTCCAATTTATGGTGGAAAAAAACAAGAATTATATTTACAGAAAGTGAGTATAATGAAGAGTTTTCAAAACCTTATTCTTGGACAAATATTGTACAATTAACTAAATTTTGTAATGAAACTTGTATGTTTATTGGGACTTCGTTCACTGACGTGAATTTAATCAAACTTTTAAGAACGAGTAGGACGCTAACAAGGAATATGCATTATGCTTTAATTTTTGATAACCCAAAAGAGGAACTAAAAATAAAGAAGTTGTTTGATAATTATCTTTATAATCTTGGAGTTAAAGTGATAAGATTGCCCATGAAAAATGAAGTGGATTATAGTTCTTTAGTAAAATATATAAAAATTATTAATGATTTTATTAAAGATGAAAAACACGAATTGAGAAAGTATATTAGTTGATTTAGTCAAATCTTAGCAAGTTTTAATAATTTTTTTATTGTAATTCTTATTAAGAGAATAAAGCAAAGAGCTTAGTGTGATTGATCAGTAAGGTTTTAGCATAAATAAAAATAATTTAAAGACGTTTTAATACAAACTTTTTTATGGGCGCTGTTTAGGTGATTGTATGTGAGGAACAACTATCTAAAAAGGGTTTAGTGAATGGAATAAAGTTACCACAGACCCATTGAAAATATTGTCAATTGATGAAACCTATAGCTTTGAAATGCAGGTAACGATTGTGATTTTTTTTTAATTCTTAGCGAAATGAGACAAACAAAGAATTTTAGTAATAGATATTAGTAGAATTTTTGTGCAGATGAATGAGATAAGCAATTAAAAAATAATAAACATACCTAGTGCGCTGGCAGCAGCGAGAATAAGGGTATTACTTTTTACTTGCTTTTACCAATTTCTTTTATTGGTTTTGTTAAAAGTGAATGTTTTGCAAATTAAGAACTAGAGTAAAATTATTGAATTATATGCATTGGTTTTATTGACTATAAATTCGCATTTACTTTTAGCGAAACCAACTATCTTCATTTTTTTGCAAATAAAAAGTTATACTCTTATTGGCTTTTTTTGATTTTATAGGTGCTTTATAAATTGTATTTAATTTTCTGCTTCTAATTATATAGTTCTTATGCTTCATTTAAAGTTGCTAAAAGCACTTATAAAAACAATGCGACAAAAACGGAATGATGTTTAGATAACTAAATTTAATTATTAATAACGAATGTGAGCGTTGGAAGTGCGGCTATTTTACATAATGGCGTTATAGTGCCTGGAATCTATGGAAGAGCAGTATAACTGCGCATTATGTAACTTAGCTTTGGGGAGTTTTGTGTTTTATGAAACATTAAGTGCGTGTTGCTTTTTGGAGTTGTGCAATGAGTTTGCGAATGGAACAAGCTCTAAAATGCAATAACCTATAGAATACTAAAACGCTAAACTTGTATTGGCGCGCGGAACAAGCCAAAAGACAGGGGCTTTTTGTGACAACAATAATCTGGGTTTTGGTTTGTGGGGAAGTTTGTATGCTTATTTTCAATTAAAATAAAGGACAAAACTTGTAACATCTTTCTACTTTAATTTATTGGCAACAAAAAATAATATTTTAGTATCTTGTAAAATAAATTAAAAAGGATTTTATTTTCTATGCAGCAAGTTGAAAAAAGCTAAAAAAACGATACATCAAAATACAATTGACTCAAATAATATATTAATTTTGACAGATTTTGAAATATATACTTCTTCTAAATTAAAAAAAGTAGCATAAAATAGATGGGGATATTATTAAAGCAAGTTAGAGTTCACGGATTTAGAGGGTTAGATAATCTAGAAGTTGATTTTGAGCCTACTTCTGTTCTTGTTGGCACTAACAATGCAGGCAAAACAACGCTATTAAAAGCATTGCAACTTGCACTATCAAACTCATTTCAAATTACTGATGATGATTTTTTCTTTTCAGATGCTATTATTAGAAGTATAATTATAATAGATGTGCTATTTATTAGTATAGATGATAATGGAAATCAAATACCTGAATTTGAAGATAAATGGTCTACAGTAATTACAGAAAACAGAATTACAATTGATTCCGCAGGAAATCAAATACTTGCTTTTCGAACAATTATTGAAGAAAACCTTATTAGAAAAACATTTACAAAAAAGCAATTCATTATTGATGAATGGCCCGATTTTAAAAGTGATGAAGATGGGTTTTGGTATGAACAAATTTATCAAACCTCATTGAGTTTTTACTTTGATGAAATTCCATTTTTTTATTTAGATGCCAATAGAGATATTTTAGAGGATTTAAAATCTAAAACTTCTTTTTTAGGTAAACTTCTATCATCTATAAATTATAGTGATGAAGATAAAAAAACAATTGAAGACCTTGTAAAAGAATTAAACAAAGAAACAATTGATCGTAGTGATGTTTTAACAAGTCTTCACTCAATTCTTGAGGAATTAGACACAGCAATGGATAATCCAAATAACACAGTAGATATTACGCCATTTACCAAGAAGCTGAGAGATTTAAATAAAGGGGTTAAAATCAATTATTCCCAGTTTTCAATGGAATACCACGGTATGGGCACAAGAAGTTGGTCATCACTTTTAATCTTAAAGGCTTTTATTTTACAAAATATGAATTTGGCTGATGCAAGTCAAGTTGCTTACTATCCCATCATTGCCATTGAAGAACCTGAATCTCACTTGCATCCAAATGCTCAAAAAAAGTTATATTCTCAAATAAACAACATAGTCGGTCAAAAGATACTCTCTACGCATTCAAGTTATATTGCTGGTAGCGCACAATTATATGAAATTAGAAGTATTTGTAAAAACACTACAGATACTACGATTGGAAAGTTTGATGAAACTGGATTGAATAACGAAGACATTCGTAAAATATATAGACAAGTAACAAATACTAGAGGCGAATTGTTCTTTTCTAAATTAGTTATCCTTTTTGAAGGCGAAACTGAAGAACAAGTATTACCAATAACAATTGAAAGATATTTTGAAAAAAGCTCTATTGAACTTGGTGTTGATTTTATTGGAGTTGGCGGTTCAGGAAATTATTTACCATTTATAAGGTTTTTTGAAGCATTTAATATTCCTTATTTAATCTTTAGTGATAATGAACCAGAAGCTCATACCACAGTAGAAAAGCAAATACAAAAATCTAATTTAAATGACATAAGCAGAGTTGTTTTTCTAAATGATGAAAATGATTTCGAAAAAGAATTGTGTAATACTGGATATATAGATGAAGTAAAGAAAGCTTATTATAGTTTGGAGTTGTCTGAATGTTCTAATCCACAACACGAAATTGCAAAAAAGGCACAGTTAGATTTAATACCAAACGAAGACTATTATGATATAATCGTAAATTTAAAAACACAATTTGCACCTTTGATAGCTCTCGAATTATGCAAGTCTGCTAAAGATTTACCAGAGAAAATGATTGAATTGTTTGATAAAGTAAAAGCAATATTAAATCCTGTAAGTGATGACTAAAATTAAATTATCAGAGAAACAAGAAAGTATCGTAAACTTAAATCAAGGAGCATATTTGGTTTTGGCAAGTGCAGGAAGTGGGAAAACGAGAGTTTTGACGGAAAGAATAAAGCGATTATCAGATTCTATTGACGGTAAAATATTAGCTATAACATTCACAAATAAAGCAGCTTCTGAAATTAGAGAAAGATTAGGTGGTTCAGAAAAAATCAGCAAAAATGTATTTGTTGGCACATTTCATAGTTTTTGTCAATCAATTCTTGAATTAAGGTTTAAGCTTTTGGGTTATAAAAAAATGCCTCATATTTTCGAAGAGGATTCAGATAGATTAGAATTAATTAAGCAAGCTATTAAATCTGTTCCCTTTTTTAAAGAAATTTATGATGATTTAGAGCCGAAGAAAAAAAATCAATATACTTATAATGCTTTACAGTTTATTTCAACAGTAAAAAGGGATGTCATTTCAGCAGAAGAATTGGCAGAAAGTTCCGAGAATGAAGAATATCAATATCTTTTTGAAACCTATCAAGACATTTTAAAGTCAAACAACGCTATTGATTTTGATGATATTATTAGATTAATTTATGAGCTATTTACTAATAATGAAGCTGTTGCCAATCTATATCGTAAATCCTATTCTTTTATCTGTATTGATGAATGCCAAGATTTGAATAAACTTCAATATTTCCTGTTAAAAGCATTATCTGGGAATACCATAAAAGATTTAATGATGGTTGGAGACCCAAACCAATCTATTTATGGATTTAATGGTTCAGCACCAACATATATGCAAGAAGATTTTGTAAGGGATTTTCAAGCAGAGAAGATTACATTAGATGAAAATTATCGATGTTCAAAGTCTGTAATTGAAGCTTCAAACGAATTGATGAATCTAAATGTGGAAGCAATAAATTATGTGATTGATGGAATTTTCGAAATTACACCAGTTGACACTGAAGTTAAGGAAGCAGAGTTTATTTTAAATAAAATTAAAGAACTTATTAATTTAAAAACACACGATGATATTGAAGGAGAAATCAATTATGAGAAAATTTCAATCTTAGCTAGAAATAAATTTGTTTTCAAATACGTTGAAGAATTGCTAAAAGAAGAAAAGATACCCTACTACTTTAAATCAGGAAATGTGGGCATTAAATTTAGCTCGATATCAATGAAGATTTTTGATTTATACTTTAGAATTAAAATCAATCCTCTTGATAGGTTGCATCTAAATAAATTAGAAAACATTTTAAAAGTCAAGGATGTCTATAATTTTAATGAGCTTCAAGATTCAAAACATCCAATTTCATTAAACATTAACAATATTATAAACGATTGTAGCATAGATAATCTGCATTTGAAAATTGAGGAATTAAAAAAACTTTTTAATGATTTAATAGTTGATGATGACGAAAAGAAGCTAACATTAGATGAATTGGAAGATTTTGCAAATCAATTAATTCAATACAAAAAGCAGAATTTAAGACCATCACTTGACGGTTTCAAATCTGCAATTGCTTTAGGTTTAACCAATAATACTAGCAGTAAAGAAAAAGGTATTTGTTTAAGTACAGTTCACACAATGAAAGGACAAGAAAATGAAATTGTATTTTTAATTGGAATGGACGATGGTACATTCCCAGATTTTAGAGCTGTTAATAAAGGTGGGGAAGAATTACAACAAGAGAAAAACAATACTTATGTAGCTTTTACAAGGGCTAAAAGATTTTTGTTTGTGACATACCCAAAAAGGAGATTGATGCCTTGGGGTGATTATAAATCTAAAACTATTTCGAGGTTTTTAAAACCTTTAATTTAAATTTAATTATCAAAATAATAATTTATAAATATTTAATTGTATAATTAATATTTTTAAACATACTTCTAGAT
>NZ_MSCN01000001.1:1582841-1597939 GCF_002954685.1 Polaribacter porphyrae
CCTAGATTTTTTTAAAAAACGGCAAATTTATTTAGTTAGCTGAACTACACACTCATTTTTGTTTTTAGTGAACTTTGAATTTATAGCTATTTATACATACCTGGAAAGTATGTTTTGGGAATAAGATATTGCAGTGGTAGTGTTATTTCAACTTTTTCATTATAAGTAAAATGAGCAAAATTGGAAATTTCACAATATGGCTTATTTATTGGTGGTGTATTAATTGAAATATGGAATCCAAAAGGTATATAACTTATTTCTCCAAAATACCGCATATACCCATCCAAGTTCGAAAATGATAAGGCATTTCTTAAATTTATTGCGCTTGTCATGTATGCAAAAACCCTAATCCCTTTTGGAAATTTATTACTTTCAGGTTCCATTAAGAATTCTTTTAAACCAGATTGTTGAATAAGGTAACCACTGCTTTCTAATGCAACAAACATTGTTAGAATTTGTTTAATAACATTAAGCGGTTTAATTGGATATTTAGCGCACATGTATTTATTTGCATATACTGTAGATTTGAGAACATACATTCCTATTTTAGCAAATTCTTTATAGTCATTAGCATACCATCCACCTGTATTATTATTACATGAAACACAAAAATACATTCCACCTGCACCACGAGGACTTCTCTTTTTCTTTCCATAAACGTGACTTGACTTATCATGCAGATTTTCCGAATCCTGAAAAAACACAGGATCTGAATTATAAGCTGCCTCTGGCGGAACATGTTCAAATGAGAGTTTTTTAACTTCACTACATAACCTACATTTTCCTGTTTTTTTCATTAATTGAAATGAATTAAAATAAATACTTAATACGAGTCGACATCTTTTATAATCTGATATGCTGAAGAATCTCTGTAGTCTTCATTTTGAAGAATATCATCAAAAACATCCATTGCATTTTCTAAAATTAAACTTCCTTTATTATATTCTCTTAATGCATTGTAAGAGTTAACTATAACTTGTAAAGGTTCGTTTCTATAACTTCTTTCAGTAATATCTGTTAAATATTGATTTTTGTATTTACTTGCAAGAGCTATACAATCTTTAGGATAATTGTTAGAAGACTTTAGTAAGAAATCATAAAAATGATGCTCTCTATATTTACCTACTTTTGAATCAACATATTTGTAAATAAAATTTTTAAGTGTTGTAAATAAATGAGGTTTGATATGAAAAAAAGCTCTATTGTAAATTTCACCTAAATCTTTATCATTATTATCGTAAAATCTCTCAACTAAAGATAAAGCTTCTACAACTTTGTTTTCATGCTCTATAAATTCAAACGCAGTTCTTATAATAGTATTGGGATTGCTATATTTTAAAAATTCATTTAGTAGTGACTCTGAACCTATATAATTGTTGCAATAAGCCAATGTAACTAGTTTACCTATTTCAGCACTAGATTCTTTTACCTTAACTGCTTCTTTAAAAAATGGATGTAACCTAACAAAGTTATGATGTACCAAATATTGTAGTGGATTAAGAGATACTTTTAAAATACCTGGATGGAAATCATTTGTTAATTCTAAAAATAATTCCATTACACGATCTTCACCATGCTGTAACAAATACTGCATTTTATATATAGCTGCAGCTCTAGTTGAAGGTTTTGAATTGTTAACTAGTTTTTCTAAAGATTCACAAATAAAGTCAAAATGTTTTTCTGAATAAGAGTAATCAATTAGTGCACTTGCCGCTGCACCACGAACAGAATTAATACCTGTTGCTAAACAATCATTTAAATTATCTCTCCCTTCATCACCATCTAATATATTATCCTCAAGAAATTTTAGAACCTTTTTATTGGATTTTTTATTTTCAGGAAAATATCTTGTTAACCAAATAAGGTATAATGTATTTTCTTTTTGAAAAGTTCTACTCTCAATAGTCCTACAGAATAATTTTATTAATTTTTCAGTCTCTATTTTTCCATCTTTCAACCCCTCTAATCCTTTAACAATATAAGTATTGGAAACTTCAATATCTTCTACTAATTCCTCAATAAAGTTTAAAAACTTTGATGGGTTTTGCGCTACTATAATTGCAAATCTTCTACCGTGCTCGAATTCTGTAGGCTGATTCCAGCTGTTGAAACTCTTGTTACTGTAGTTATATTTTTTAAAGCTACTTCGCCAATTATCTAAAGTAAATTTATCATAGCTTGCATTTAAAGGATCTCTATTTACGTGTACTGTAACACCTTCTGGTTCTTTATTATCTATTGCACCAAATTTACGTTTTAGCTCTTTATATTCTTTGAGTAATTTTTCACTTACCTCTTTATTAGCATTTACAATTGACGATAATAATTCATATTTACCTACACCATAAAATCTATTTTTTCTGATAGTACCGTCATCATTTTTGAAAACTCTTAATTCATGTGATTTATGGAAATTAGGAATAATTTTATCATTTAAATATTTCTTTTGTTTATCATCTAGTAAAGTATAGGTTTTACCAAAAGTTTCTAACATCATATAGTTAAGATATTGGTTTAAACTATATACATCAGTAAATTTTTGAAGATTTGAAAAGAATAAGTAAGATTCTTTTTGAAATTCCTTGGGATATTTAAAAATAATACTAAACCCAATAATTATTTCTGTAATATAATTTGAGTTTATATATTCACTAACCTCATTTTTTACAAATTTTGGATTTGTTTTGTATGTATCCTCTAAATATGTCTGAAGTTTATCTAATTGATCGTGATGCTTATAAAGATCGTTACTCTTTCTATCGTATAATAAATAAGCAGCATCTGATTTGATTGTACTCTTTGATTCATAAGTACGTTTATTTATAATTTCTTTGACTATGTTTTTTACCAATTGATATGCTATATCTGGATGCTTTTTCCAAAAGTCGTCATAAATCTTACTTGCATGATTTCTGGAGTAAAAATAATTAGTTTCATCACTAATATCTGTCCCTTTATCTATGTTAAGATTTGACAATATCTGATTCTTTGTCCAATTAGGAAAATGTAGAATAGTATTTTCTAGCACTCGATAATACCAATAGTCTTTTTTGTAATCTGGTCTACGTAAAAGAACGTTTTCAATTAATGCAATAGCGATAGGATTTTCAACTTCAGGAGCACGCCATAAATAGTCTATCACTAATTCATCTTTAATATTAGAATCTTTTAAAGTTTGATAATATTCTAATAAATACTTGCCTTTATTTACATACATAAAACGTCTAAAAACATTAAGAAGTTGAGGTTGAGCTGCTGCCTCATCACTCTCTAATTCTTTTCTAAAGATATCATTATTGATGAAAAAGTGTAACCAACCTTCTCCTAAAAAAAGAGATAAAAAGGTGTTTCTTAAATCCTTATTTTGAAATATATTTTTCTCAATAAAATCTGTTTCTAATTTAAGTGGTTGATGTTGAAATGCTATCTGTTGCAACACTAGTAATTTAATATGGAATCTTATTTTTGCATTTGCAATTAGTTCATTTATGTCTTTATTGTATTCTGCTTTATCTACACTTCTTCTATAATTTAAAATTTGCTTAATTTTTGATCGTATAAATAATCCTTGATGTCTACTTAAAATATCTTCAGTTAAATTTTTATTCTCATTTGTAAAGTTTCTAGCAAATGAATAATCAAAAAAGGATTGATGAAAAAATTCTATTTTATCTGTTGTATTTATAATCCCCTCTGTTCTTAAATATTTAATCTCTTTTGAAAACTTATCTTCAAACAGTCTCTGATCAATATTTATTTGTTGAATATCGTACATTTTTGAAGCGAGCATAAAAATAAATTTAGAAACCTTTACGTAATCTATTTTTCTGGTATAAAGACTTTTATTATCAATAATCTTATGACTCCACAAAACCGAATATAGATCTTGTAAACTTTTGATTTCATCAGTATGTAATTCTACACTATAAACTTTAAGAAATACATCTAAATGCAATGGTACTGATATCAAATCTAGGAATAGATCACTAAACTGCGTAGTTTTTTCAATCCCAGCTTTATTTAATATATTTAACAGTGTTTCTCTTTTTAATTGCCTTATAACAAAACTCCTTTTACCTTTATAGTTTGAAATAATTGGGTCATAATTTAAATCATAAATTCGAGTTGAAATAATGATTTTTACTTTTGGATGATTAATGAATCTTTGAATTAAACTGTCATAAAATTTTAGGGGCTTTAAGTCTGAAGATAATGCTTGAGAAAGAGCATCTATTTGGTCAATTAATAAAATACCTTGTTTTTCTGTATCAATTAATTGATTTAAAAAAACATTAAAACCTACTTCTAAATCAAACTGATCTTCTAATTCTTTAGAGGTATTGAATGTTAACCTGTCTGCTTTAAGAGATACTACTGGTATTTTTTCTTTTTCTAATAAATCATATAATTGTGAAATTACAACCGATTTTCCCATTCCAGCATTACCTGCAACAATAGCAATATTCGTTTCATTCTCTTTGAGTTTTTTGTCAATCCACTTATATATTTCACTTACTTCTGGTCTTGTAATTTTTAACTCTTTATTTTTGCCAAAATGAGTTTTAACTCTACGAATATCGTTAGATATTTGTTTTGCTTTAGCTTGAAGCTCTGCACTTGATAATTTTGAACCTTTTAGTTTATCCTTGTTATTATCTTGATTACTTTCATTTAATGATCCAGAAGAGTAAGATATTGTAGAAAAATATCTATTAATTACATCAATATTTGACCTAATAACTAAATCTAAATCAACTTCATTTAAAGAAGAAATATTTAGTAGATTTAAAAGTTCTTCAATTCTAGGTTGTATTTCCTCTACTTCAATATTTTTGAAACTTGTTGCCCTTAATTCTTTTTTTATTAGATGAGTAATGCTTTCAGATTTCCATTTGTTTTTAAAGTCTGCTAAAAAAAGTTTAGCTTTTTGTGTAAAGTCTTTTGAAGCAACAATATAATATGTAAAAGTTTCTATATTATTAATTAAAGAAGAAGAAGATAATACATCGTTATTTTTTTCTTTAATTTCTACGACGTGATGTAAAAGAAGTTTTATTACTTCAGATAATATAAGACTTACACCTATACTATTTTTATATTTTTTACATTGGATAATGCCATTTATTTTACCTTCTAAAAAAAGCATAATATCAGCTCCCTTTTCACCAACACCAGAAGATAATTCAGCAATATCATAAACACCTTCATAAAAACCTTTATTAATTAAATCTTTAAAATAGTGATAAACAACCTCCTCAAACTCTCTAGGTGTAAGAGTATTAAAGTCTAATGGCCTATTTGCATATACATCTCGTTTCATTTATTATCTAAATTAAAATGGATTCCATCATCTAATAACCATTTATTAATATTTTTTTTCTCTATCATAGTCTTATTACTAGAACATTCAATACTTTTTGCAAAAAAAAGTTTACTTACTGCTTTTGAGTTACCCAAAGGATTAAATCTATGTTCTATTAAGTTTTGTATTTCAAATAATGGTAAACTTCTCATAGAGACCTTCTTTGCAAAAGTAAGAAGTTGAAAATCATTGTAGTCTAAACCTAACTTTGCCTTTTCCCACTCTTCAATTGCCTTTATAGATTCTAATGCTAAAGGTAAATCGGCAGGTGTCATTGCATTTCTTGCTCTTATAAATACTTCAGTAATTAAATAACAATTACTTTCTGATACCAAAATAATATTTGCTTTTTTATTTGCTTCGTGTTGATGCCTTAAGTTTTTAAACAGGAGTTGTGATTTAAGATCTCCTTGATTCCAATGGAGATTACTAGCTGGTGATCTATATTTTACATTAAAAAAAGTAGTTTGACCATTATGTATTACTTTAATATCATCTATTATACTAATATCAGTAGTAAAAGCTTCTGGGTATATTATCCTATTAGCTTCAAAAAAACTATATGCTACTTGCAATGCGAGAAACCAGTTTTGATATGCTATGCCAGAATGTGTTGAACTACCTCCTGAATATGGCATTAATTAGATGATTTGTATGTATGTTTATACTAAACAATAGTTAATATGGTTTTGTTTTTATTATTATAATAAAAGTGATTTTATTTATTTTATTACAATTTAAGTTATTATTATTTGTTCATTTATTAGTACCAAGAATTATCGAACATTATTTTTTCCATTTGCCAAGGTGCATCGCCAATTACACTTGAATCATAAACGCTTTTATTGATATCCGACAATTTACTCTTATCTGAAATAAATTTATTATATACTATTTTATTTTCATTTTTATGTGTAAAATTAATACTGATTTTATCACCCTTTTGATCTAAACCAATTACTTTTTCTTTGCTTATTGTAAAATTTTTAAAAGATAACAAAAGTGGGTTTCTAGAGGGGTTTTCATTTAGAAGGTTAAATGTATTTATTAATACTGGCTCAGCCAAAAGTACTAGCAATTCTGTTTTATCATATTTAATATATTTAAATAATAGAATATTACTTATTAGAATCCTTTTATCATTGAATTCCAATATCATTGGTCTGTTATGAAAATTTGGCAATATTTCCGAGAATAAATTATTCTTATAAGTTAATATTTTTAAATCATTCTCATTTAGAAACAATACATTTATTAAGTTTATGAACAGTCTAATATTATGAATGGGGTACCCTATTACACCCATAAAAGTGTGCCTCTCTTTATGAACTCTTGAATTCCTAATACTTCTTGCTCTATCAAAATCAGGTTTCAAAAACTGTAAACCAGTTTTAGATAGCACTTCTTCAATTAACTTATATAGCTTTTTATCTCTAGCTTTACTTTTGGCTGTTGATTCCGTTTTTAAAGGAATATCTAATTGTTTTGCTTTTAGCTTAATTGCAATTTCAATAGCAACTAATGCCTTAGTTACTGCTTCATCTAGCAAAGCAGCGTGATGATAAGACAGAACTATTAAATATTCTATAGTTTTAAATTCATTACCAATATCTTCTGGAACACATCCATGAAATTTAGGTGACAAGTTTATTTTTTTATAAAATTCTTCTTTACTATTAATGTTATAGACTTCCCAAAGTGAATCTGGTTTGTAAAATTTTTCTTGCAATTTTTTTTATTATTTTTTGATTAGGTTAAGTTTACAAACTCTTTCTTAATTGTTTCGGTTACTTTTTTGGATATTTCTAATTTAGTTGCTATTTCTTCCCATTTTAGAGTAGCTTTTTGTATTTCTTTGACAATACCTTTTGGGTTCTTTATTGCAAATTCTTCAGCAATAGTGAGAAGATCTTGTAAGTTAATATTATTTCGTTTATTGTTTATGGATAAAGCTCTTGTTACATTACTAAACGTTAAGTTTATATTTAATGGGTATGTTAAATCGTATGCAGGTGCTAAATTCCATAAGTCTGTTTCTTTATTATAGATAAAACTATGGTTTTTTAAATGGTCGTCTATATTCGCAAAAACGATATTAAAAATCATTCTTCTAAATAGTTCTTGTAAGTCTCTATAAGGTACTTTTAAATCTAACGCTACTTTGAATACATTTTCATAACTGGCATTATCGGGTTTTTTAAAATCCCATCCTGTTAAGCCGGAAACTGTTAGTACATGTTGTTTTTCTCCTTTTTGTCTATCGTAACGTAATGTGGCAAAATGCTTGTCTTCAATTAGTTTTGAAGGCATCATTTGAATGCCTACTTCTTTTGCTAGAAGATAATATGCATATTCTATTTTTTCTTTGTTATATCCCCAATCTTCATTGATGCATAGTTTTACAAGGTAGTGATTGTAGTTATTTGAATATTCGATATCTCCAGGAATAATATTACCCGTTTCTTTGTGTTCTGAGATTAAAATTTTAGGACGCGCACCCCCTGCAGATGTACCGATTTTAAAGATATTTAATAGCGCTGCATCATTTAATGTTTCTGCACTAGTTTCATTTTTTAAGTCTAATACTTTATTTAAAACCTCTACAATTTCTTCAATATCTATTCTTGTTGTTTTTGGTATTTCTGCTATAGGGAAGTATTCTAATGCTCCCATACCCCGATTAGAAACATAGGTTAATTGTTCTAATGGTGTAATTTTCCTAAACTCTTTGTTTTTTGCTTCGAACCATTCTTTAAAAATAATATTCCCAAACATATCTGGAAGAGAATCTGCAATCATTGGAGGTAATCCTCTAAAGGTCTCTCCTTCAAATTCTGTGAAAATTTGTATTGGTTTGACCCGCTTGAAAATATAAGGAAATATGTTTGTGTATTGGTTTGACTCTAAAAACTTAGGATTGTACTGAAAATAGGATGTACGCTTATCAATATCGTAACCTACTTTGCCTATTTCTAGACCAAATAAGGTAACCTTTATGATGTTGTTTTTAGCCATTGTTAATATAGTGAATCGATATTATTGCTATTTTCTACATCTTTTAATAACTTATAGAACTTTTCTAACAGATTAAAATGATTTGCAATTTTTAATGCGGTATCTAACGTCGCATTTTTACCATTTTCAAATTTTTGAATTGTGTAACGGGATAAACCTAATGCTAGAGCTAGTTCTTCTTGAGACAGTTCGTAATTTTGTCTTTTCTGTTTGCAAAGTTTACCTAATTGCAATTTGACATCCTTAATTGTAACAGCGTCAATCATTATTGATTTGTTTATTATAATACACAAATATACTAAAAATAAATCATATGTTTATTATAATACACAGTAATAAAGTATGCTAATTCCTAATATGAGAATTCTATTTTATCTTTTTAGACTGCATATTTAGACTTTCTAAGAACACTTTGTTTTATTTTCTCCCTTTCTTAATTAGTTTTAATGCCCAATCGTAATGGCTTGAAGTAGCAGATATCAAATAAGAACCTAAAGAGGTAGTGCCCGTCCACTTGTATCTCTTTTTTTCGAAAAGCTCTTCATCAGTGTGCTTTTGTATGACGGCTCTTATTTTTTTATAGGAGTTTTGTAGTAGTAACCTCGCTTCTTCTAAATCGGTTTGTTTGTACTTTTCGTTAATCCATTTGTTTAATTTAGGAGTTGTTTTCCAAGTATACCCTTTTGCTGGAATGTTTGGTTTTACTCCTGTCACACCTACTTTATACCAATCTAACGTCATTACGTGCCAATGATGTAAATGTGCTACAACATCTCTAATATTTCGATTCATTGTATCAGTAGAAAATTCGCTTCGCTGTTCCTCTAAAGTTAAGTTATCAATAAAATTATTAAGCTTTTCGAAATTCTTTTGGCTTAACGTAACTAGTACGTCTTTTGTTTTAGGTCTAGGCATAATTTTGAACTTAAATTATTACTATATTGCTTTAGTTTCTACTTTAAAATTAAACAAAAAATTTATAAAAAACTAGTGCTTTTTCTATTAATATCGTTTGTCTATACTCTCTTTATGAAATGCGATTAGATTGAATAATTGACGCATTCTAGAGCGTACACGATTCCCATATCTTTCTTCGAGTTCTTGAGCATTGAGGTTGGTGGTTGCGTGGGTTTTGACCCCTCGACTGCGCTCGGGGTGACTGGATCTTACAAATAAATCATAACGTGATAAGAGGATTTCACCCATAACATTGCAATCTTTTCCGAAATGGCGACCTGTGATTTCTACTCCTAAATCGTCAAAGCAGTAAAAATTATTATTGCCATACTGTTCTATAATTGAATTCGAATGCTATGTTTCTTACTGGAATTACTTTGTATGATTTGCGATGAGGCACGATAAATGGTAGTAACTTCATTAAACTTGTTTTTCCACATCCTACAGGACCTGATAATAAGATTCCTTTGTTTGGATCTATTTTTAATTTACTACATGTTTTAAAATCTCTAATAAAATAAATGCATAGCTTGTATAGAATCGCTTCATCCTCTGCATACAATTTAAAGTTTTTACCAAATAATAGTTTTCCTTTTGCTTCTAAATAGATTTGTATTTTTTTAAAATCGTAAAGAATTTTATTTTCTTTTAGTTCGCCTAATTGGTATTGGACACTGCCTTCTGTTATGATATGGGGTGATTCTATTTTCATTTTTTTGATGGATTCCTGCCTTGGCAGGATTGACACGTTGTTTTTTATACTAATGGTCTGTTCATTTTGTCTAGAAACAAAACCCTTCGACTACGCTCAGGATAAACCAAGCCAAAAATTCAAGCCTTGGATTTTCAGCGGTCAATTTAATTTTCAAAAGCTAAAAGAAAATAACTAAGCTTCGCTTGCTACCCTCAAAACAAAATGCCATTTTGTTTTTCGGCAATGCTCAAACAGATTTTATTTTTACGCTTTTTCAAATGATTGACTCTCGCTTGCAAATCCTATGTCGGTTAAAATTCTGAATATCAATTATTGCGCTTCTTTTTTATGATGGGATTGCTACGTCGTAAACTCCTTGGAATTTATAATCTCATTAGCTAGACCCTTCGACAAGTTCAGGGTGACATAGAAAAAATCAAGACTTACTTTTATTTTTATTAAATTCTACTTTTTACTTCATTTTCGAACCCAGACCGCAAAGTTCCCCAATCAAGTTGAGGACATGCTTTGGGTTCTTTGAATTCCGTAAAATTTGAATTTTACCAAAAATAAAATAGGCGGTTTAGATTATACCTTTGTATCATATTTTGTTTTAATTATGAGATTCCTCGTTGTTCATTCTTCTCTCTGTGGGAATGACATTTACCTCGCTGATGAGACCCTGAAACAAATTCAGGATGACGCGAAGCGTCAGAGAGGTTCATTGTAATTTTTATTTTTACTAGTCTTTAGGTTTTCAGCCCCCTTCGATTCTCCCAAAGGGGGAAGGTTTAGGTTGTCCGTATTTTGGCTAACTGATTTTTGGTTTGTTCTCTCATCTCGACTGCGCTCGATATGACCTGCTCGAGATGACAAAATTTCTTTAGCTTTTATCATCCAGTTTTTTGCTGTTGCTTGCCAATTGACAATTTTTGTTTTGCCGCCTACTTTCCAACCAATACCCTGATAATGATTGTAGAATTTTTGAGCTTCAATTTCTGGCCAGTTTTCTTTTTTGAAAAAATCAATTACTTCATTTTCATTTTTGGG
This sequence comes from Polaribacter porphyrae, assembly GCF_002954685.1. Classification (GTDB taxonomy): domain Bacteria; phylum Bacteroidota; class Bacteroidia; order Flavobacteriales; family Flavobacteriaceae; genus Polaribacter; species Polaribacter porphyrae. The sequence continues at coordinate 1,593,920 of NZ_MSCN01000001.1, forward strand.
CTGGTCAAGTTTAGTAACGTTTTTATTGTTTCTATTAGTTTGTATATGTTTATATATAGGTACCAATGCTTGTCCACTGCTTGTCTCATTTTTGGTACTGTTGTGTACCACTACTTGTCCAGAGCTTGTCCCGAATTCGAACATCTTAATTTTACTGCCTTTGTAGGGATTGTGTGATGGATAATATATCATGTATTTCCAATGGCTTAATTCTTTGATACATCTGTGATATGTAGATTTTGACCCTATTTTTGATAATTGCATGACTTCTTCGCGATTGATATAAAAAACTTCTGCAAACCGATTGATATTCCATAGTTGAAATAATGCCATGTATAGGCTGATGTGTGTTGGGTTTAAGCGATTGTCTTTTGAGAATTGAATGAATACGCCTTTGAGATGTTTTATGAAATTTACATTTTGCATAGTGTAGACTTCTCGATACAATTTTACTGTCCTAATTCGCTAAGCTCATTTGGACAGTAAAATCACTCGAAGTGACAGAGGTTTTAAACTTTAGAATTTATTATGAATGCGGTTTTCTTCGAGTACTTTTTGGATTTCTTCGTAATCGTAATAAATAACTCCGCCTACTTTAGAGTAGGGGAGTGTGCCATTGATTCTTAGGTTTTGTAATGTTCCTGGAGAAATGCTTAATAAGTCTCTGACTTCTGGAGATTTTAACCATTTTTTTGGAGCAAATCCTGACTGATGATTGATGATTGCCTTGATGTCTTCTAATAATTCTTCTTTGAAGTCTCTTAAATCTTCTGTGGTAATGATTGTTGCTGCCATTTCTAATTATTTTTTAAATTACACATTATTTTTTCATTTTTTCTTGATAAAACCCTTCGACAAGCTCAGGGTGACATGGTTCTTTACTATTTATGGTTCTCTATACACTCTTCGCGAGCTTAGAGCACTCTAACTGACATTGTTTCTGTTTTGTTGGTGTTTAAAAGGTTCTCGACAACTTCGTTGGCTACTTCTAATGAAACATTCTTTTCATTAGAACCAATGCTCGAACTGATATGTTTATTATTTTATACTTTTTTCTTGATGAAATCCCTATGTTTTTTCTTTTCCTTAATAAGAAACATTCTGATAATTGTTGCTGCCATTTTTAGTGTTTTTAGTTTTACAAATTCGTATCAAAAGATCCCCGCTTTTGCGGGGACTTCGACAAAAGGTCTCTTTTGTCTTGATTTGACTTTCGTTTGACAAAAATGACAAGTATTGTTTTAATTTATTCTTAAGTTACACCTGTATCAGGTGTTTTTTATTACATTTTTTTTATTGTTTAATATTATAAATTGATTTATTAAAAAGCTACTACTATTTTCAATTCGCTATAAATTTTATGATGGTTTGAGTTTTTTATAAACACCATATATGGTGTTGTACAGGTGTTTTTATCTCTATACTTGATAGTTTTTTTTATATTTATGCCTAAACTAAACATATAATTATGGGAAAATTTGAAATCTATAAGGACAAAACAGATGAATTTAGATTTAGATTAAAAGCTGGAAATGGCCAAAATATATTAGCCAGTGAAGGTTATAGTGGGAAATCTGGTTGTACTAACGGGATTGAATCTGTAAAAGAAAACGCGCCAAATGATTCGCGATACGAACGTTTAACTTCTAAAGGTGGAGATCCTTATTTTACTTTGAAAGCTTCTAATGGACAAGTGATTGGGACTAGTGAAATGTATTCTTCTACAACTGCAATGGAAAACGGAATTGCATCTGTTAAAAATAATGCGCTTAATGCTTCTGTAGAAGATCTTACTTAATTTATGATAAGATTTTTTTATACTAAATAAAGAACTCCTAATGAGATTTTATCATTAGGAGCTTTATTTACTAATGGCTTTTCTTTACTTTTTGCCTGACCAAAATCATTTGATATGTTTAAGGAGATATAGGATTTTATGTTTTCTGGATTCCTGCTTTACTGAAACAAGTTCAGCACATTCCGCAAGAATGACATTGTTGACCCTTCGACATGCTCAGGGAGACATCCAAAAATCAGGATTCACTTTTGTTTATTTCTCCTTTACTTTTTTGCATTGATCAAAAAAGTAACAAAAATATCTAGCCTTGAATCTTCGACGGTCTTTCTAGTTTTCAATCACTAAATAAAATGAACTCGCTCAGCTCAAACAGCATTTCATTTTACGTGATTTTCAAACAGAAGACACTCGTCTGCCAGATTCTATAGCGGTTTAGATAGTGACTAGTTTATAATTCTCTTTTTAATTTATAGATTCCTGTCTTACTAAACAAGTTTAGTATAAAGCCCAAGGATGACAAATCTGTTATTCTATTCATCGAGGTCTTGCATATATTTTACTAATGATGATTTTAATGTGTCTAAAAATTTGGTTGTGTTTATTTTGCGAGCTCTTATATCATTGAAACTTTGATAGTAATTTCCTAAGTCTTTTTTGAATAATTTTTCAAAAGCTAATGTGATTTCTTTGATATCTACATTGCTATTATTTATTCTTCCACTACTATACAGGGCATATATTAACTCCACTAATTCGTTGTTGTTTCCTGTCCAAATGAGTTCGGATTCTTTTTGAAAAGGATTGATAATTTCCATGTTTTTTGAATTGGTATTTAATTGGGCAATTTCATTTTTTAGATACTCAATTAACTTTGTATATGCCATGATTGTTGCTACTAAGCTGTCGTGACTTGTTGAGAATTGATCTTCTGTAAAATAGTGAAATGCTTCTCTATTTAAACTGATGGTTTTATTCTCTCTTAAAAAGAATTGTTCATCTAAATGGGTTGCGTTGCTTTTATAATAGTGATAAAATTCTAAATTGTTGTGGAAATATGTTTGATAATTAGAAATAAACTTTTTTAAATATTTTATTTGTTCTTTTTTACCTTCTTTAGTTCGTCTTGTTACTATATGCAACTGCTCTACATAAAATATTAAATAGCTTAACACAATGGGTTTGACCTTTTTGTAGAATTCTATTTCTTCTGATTTGTCGTTAAAATAGTATTTTGCAACAAATTCTCTTAGCTTTTCTAATGCCTCTTTGCAAGCTATTATGCTCTGCTCTAAAACACAGTGGATGTTCTTTATTTTACTTTCTAATGCCTTAAGATTATGCTCCAATTTATGGATTAATTTGTAGCAATTTTTCAAAATAATTGGGGATTTATCTCTTTCTTTTATATAAAACACGGGGCAACCTAATATTTGTAAATAATTGTAGTTACTCCCGTGTTTAATTCAAAATAAAAACAGGTTGTTAACTAATTCAAATTTTATAATGATGAAACAAAAAACCACTATACTCTATTGTCTGTTTTATTATTTTGAAGATTATACCATTTCGAATAAGAATTGGTATTGTTTTAAAAAGGGCTATGGGGGATGATCTATCTTTTGTGTTAACAGCCTTTTCTAAAACATTTTTTATTCTTTCATATTTAATTGGTTTTATACTTTTTTACTTTTTGTTTGTTAGCCCTTCGACATGCTCAGGGTGACAGGGTTCTATACTCTTTTTTGTTCTCGATACACTCTTCGCAAGCTCAGAGCACTCGAACTGACAGGGTTAATGTTTCTTTTTTAATTTTATAAATTTATTATGTTCATTTTAGTTCACAACATTTCTATTTTATAAATATGAGTTCATGAATACTTCGTATTTGTCTTGAAACAAAACCCTTCGATAGCTTCGCTAGCTACTTTCAATGAAAACATCTTTTCATTTCAGTAATGCTCAGGATAAACCAAGCCAAAAGTTCAAGCCATGGATTTTACTCAGGTTGTTCATATTTACTTTTATGGACTTCGTGAATAACTCAGTTATTTCGACGGTCAATTACGTTTTTAATATCTAAAATAAAAGAACTCACTTCTTTCTAGTCAGTGTCAAACAGCTTTTATTTTAACGCCATTTTCAAACTATTGACACTCGTCTGCAAATCCTATGGCAGTTTAGATTCTGACTAACTTTATAGTTCTTACTTTTTTTATCGATTC
>NZ_MSCN01000001.1:1599455-1749408 GCF_002954685.1 Polaribacter porphyrae
TTCTTGCCTTAATGAAACAAGTTCAGCACAAGTCTCAGGAATGACATATTCATTTTTTATTATTTACTTTTTTATAACTATGAGATTCCTCGTCGTTCCTCTGGTTGAATGACAGGGGATTCCCAAATTTTATGTTCATCTTTTATGTTATAAAAAATTAGTAACACGTAAAATTCATACAATAACGCTTCAAATTCTCTTTCTTTTATGAAGTTATTATTTAGAACATCTGATGATACTAGATTTGGACTCATTTTGAACTTGGTTATACTTTTTTTTTCTTAAACTCTTAATACCTTTATCTAAAAAATCTATAAAATTGTTTGCTTCTAAATCATAGGCTTTAGGCTTTGTTAGTACTTTTTCTTTACTATCCATTAATACATAAAACGGTTGTGCATTATTGGTAAATTTTCTTATCTGATAATCTGCATTTTGTTTGCCTATTGTCTTTTTTGTCTTTCCATCGTATTCTGAAACATACCAATCTTCTTCTGGTAATTTTGTTTTTTCATCGACATATAATGCGACTACTACATACTCATTCTTTAGGATTTCTAGTACTCTTTTATCACTCCAAACTCTAGCTTCCATTTCTCTACAATTGACACAACCGTGACCAGTGAAGTCTATAAAAATGGGTTTGTTTTGTGCTTTTGCACATTGTTTTGCTTGTTCTAAATCGAAATACCCTTTTAATCCGTGTGGTAGTTGTAACATATCTGCATACTTTGGTTTTGGACAGTTGTCACTTCCAGATGAATTATTATCTTGATGAGATTGCTTCGTCGTTCCTTCTCGAAATGAAGTGTTTAATGTGAATTCTTGCGTAGTTAATGGTGGTAAATAGCCTGACAATGCTTTTAACGGAGCACCAATCATTCCTGGGATTAAATACACGACAAAACTAAATACCAATGTTGCCATTAATAATTTTGGTACCGAAGTTATTTTATCTTCTGCATGATGAGGTAGCCTTAATTTGCCTAGTAAATAGAAGCCTAATAATGAGAAAATAACAATCCATACTGCTAAATAAACCTCTCTGTCTAAAATGCCCCAATGGTATACTTGATCTGCAATGCTTAAAAATTTTAATGCCAATGCTAATTCAAAAAAGCCTAGTATAACTTTTATTTCTTGTAACCATCCTCCTGATTTTGGTAATTTTTCTAACCATTTTGGAAAGGCTGCAAATAGGGTAAAGGGTAGGGCTAATGCCAAGGAAAAGGCAAACATACCTACAATTGGTTTGATAACTGCTCCTCCTGCAGAGAGAACTAAAACACTTCCAACTATTGGCCCCGTGCATGAGAAAGAAATAAGTACTAATGTGAATGCCATAAAAAAGACTCCCAAGATTCCGCCTTTATTGCTTAATCCGTCCATTTTATTGATCCATTTATTAGGCAATGTTAGTTCGAACATTCCTAAAAAAGACATTGCAAATATGACGAATATGACAAAAAATAATACATTCGGTATCCAATGAGTGCTTAACCAATTTGCGAATTCAGGGCCATTTATTTTGGCCACTATTGTGCCTGCTATTACATATATTTGAATGATGAAAAAACCATATAACAATGCTTTTTTGATTCCTGATTTTTTGTTAGACCTTCCTTTATCTTGAGGGTTTTTATCTCCGAAAAAGCTAACTGTTAATGGTATCATTGGGAATACACAGGGGGTAAGTAGTGCCGCTAATCCTGAACCGAATGCTAGTATTGAAAAAGACCAAAGTTCTTGCATTTTTTTATTTCTATTTTTTAATTATGAGATTCCTCGTCGTTCATTCTTCTCTATGTCCTCGAATTACCTAACCTTTACAGGAATGACATTTTTTTTATTCATGAGATTGCTTCTTTTCTGGCAATGACGTTTTTGAAAGATATTTTAGTTTATTTTGAATTCGAAGCCGTCATCTCCCAAGATACATTTGCCATCTTTAGTACTACACACTTGGTAATTATATGTGCCTTCTATGATTGCACTTTTCTTGATAATTTTTATTTTTTGACGAAATTCTGCCGTATGTTCAAAATAATTGACGTCTACTTCAAAGACTTCATCATATACTTTTTTTGTATTTACTGGAATAACATTGCCTATTAATTTGTAGCTTTTATTGAGATCAAATTCGAAAGTTGCTGGTAAAGGACCAATTTCATAATTTTGTATATTGCTATACAAATGCCAATTATTTTCTAGTTTTACTGTAAATATTAAATCAATAATCTCACCTTGTTTTGGCTGTTTTTTAGAGATACTACAACTCCATTTAGCTGGCGTCATAATTTGTGCAGTTATAGACAAACTGAATAACAGACCTATAATTAGTGTTACAAATTTTCGTTTCATTTTTTACGGTATTACTTATTTGCTTTAAATATTGCATCATCAATTTTAGCGTTTACAATATATGCCTTCACATTAATTGAACTTTGTCTATCCTCATTAAACCAATTAATTGTAAATGGCATTAAAACTCCTTCAACTTTTTGAAAATCTTTATAGTACGTGTAAATCATATTACCTCCTCTGACATGTTTTTCTTCTTTTAATACTTCTAAATAGGTGTCTTTATTTAGAAATAGTATCGCTATGTCATCTACTTCTTTTCCAATTATATAGGTTTTTCCTTTTTTAATTTTTAGTTTGTAACAACTAATCCCCATGATATCTTCTTCGCCGACTAACTCTACTGTATAGCCCAGTTTTTTTGCCACCACAAGCATTGAAGGAAACTCATTTGCTTCTTTTTTTGCTCTAAACGATACATCTTTTCTACTTTTTATAAGCTTTCCGCTTTTACGATCTAAATCCCAAAAATTTACACCATCGAATGTATATTGAACAACCATTTTTCCATTTATTTTTTTATGTCCTTTGTGTTTTCCTTTCTTACTTATAGAAAGAATTTCTTCGGATCCTTGAGAAGAAATGAATTCTCCTCTTAACTGAATAGATTGAATGTTACTCCAAGCTTTTTTTCCTCCTATTTTCTCTATGTGTTTTTCGATAATTTCTTCTGCTGTTTGTGCTTTTAATATAGTGATTGAGCATAGAAACATTAAGATTAAGCTTATATTTTTCATATATTTTAGTATAAATTTAGCTTGCTCTACTTGTATAGAGCAAGCTGATTGTTATTATTTTTTTCTTCTTTTAAACCAGATTAAGAAATATGTGCTAATAATACTCAATGGGAGTAACCAGATTAAGATAATTTCCCATATTTTAAATGTAGGAATGTCTACCTTAAACCCAGTATCTTGAAGTGGTGGTCTACGAGCGCTAATAGGATATTTAGCTTCTGACAACCAATGGAAAATACCTGTAAAGAATGCAGAATTATTTGCATTTAAACCATCTCTGCGCATAGAAATTTCAGTGTTACTAAAACAATCTGCATCTCCTAAAATAACTATACGTTGCTCTTTACCCGCTTTCATTTTATTTAAAGCAATAGCCATTTCATAAGGTTTTGCAATCTCTCCTATTTCTGTATTAAGCTTCACACTTTCATTCTCAAAATCTGTAGTTTCTAATTCGTTCCAAACACCTCTCCATTTGGTTTGCAAAAGTGGTGTTACCTCAAAACCATATTGTTGCGCCATAGAATACTCTAACCCCATTCCTTCTAACATTGTGATTTTTTGATTTCTTCTTACTATTCCGCCAAATAGTAATGAAATCTTGTCAACCGCTTTTGGTGCTAAATTATTTTGAATAAGCGTGGGAGCAAAGTTTTTACTACGCTCAACGATGGTTCCATCTTTAAACCCAACTCCTAATGGTTCGACTATGGATGTCATTGCTTCCCTGCTGTTGGGTTCTGCAGCAATAAGGATGTTACCTCCTCTTTCAATATAGTTATTCAGCCTTTGCGTTTCTATTTCAGACAATGGTGTTTTTACATCTGCCAATACCAAGATATCCATATCTTCTCTAATGTCACTTACGGTCAAGTCTACATTTTCAATATCGAACCCATTATTAATTAAACCACTTCTCTTATTTTTTAAGACTGTAACATTACTATAGTCTCTATCACCAGACTTTAGCACTTCTCTTTCTCCATGCCCAATTAAAAATCCAACTTTTATAGTTCTTTGTGAGATTCGTTTAAGTGCCGCAGAAATTTCTCTTTCATCCGGCATTACCCTCATATCATTAAAAATTCGTAGAAATGTTTTCTGACCGTTTTCATGTTCAATTTGTCTTACAAATACATTTCCTTCATCTGATAAGTGTATTTTTTTAATCTGCTCCGGACTTAAAACTTTTTTAAAGTTTAAATTATACAGCTTACAAATTTTTTCCGTAATTTCTTTATCAGAACTGTTAGGGTATTTGTTATAAATTTTAGAATTGTTTGTTGGCTTGTCCCAATAATAAACATATTCGAATTGGATATCTGGTTTAAATCGGACGTATTGTTCAAATCTTTTCATGTCACTCTTAACACGACTTGGCCATCCGTAAAACACTTTATCACCAAGAATATTTACATAAGTTGTAATCTTTAATTTACCATTAAAGTTTTTTACTATTTCCTGGCTTTCTTTACTTAATGTGTTCCGTTTGGTGGCAGTTACATCTAGATACGATTTTATAGTTGGCCTTGAAAATACAAACCCAATAGAAATACATGTAATTATAACAAGTGTGTATCTTTTAAAATTCACAAATTTCTTTTTGATTCTTCCTGCCTCTAATTTTACAATGGTGAAACTTATAAACATTATAATTACTACAAGAAAATAAGTTACATCTTCACTCGTAATTAATCCAGAAAGAAATGTATCCGAACGCCCCGTTATAGATAGCCAATAGGCTAACTCTCTAGTGACTTCATAATCTTGTCCGATGGTTCCAACAAAAGCCAAAACTGCTAATACGGCTAATGTACTAATTGCTGCTACGACCTGATATGAGGTAAGTGAAGACATAAATAGGCCGATAGCTGCATACGCACATATTAATAAATAGATACCTAGTAAGCCTGAAAGCAGATGAGGAATATCTAGATTGTTAACCCCTGTATTTGCAAATATGACAGTAATGGAAATAATGCAAATAAGAATTATGCCATATAATAGCATTGCCAAATACTTACCAAATACAATTTGAAGGGAAGAAACAGGTGAAGAAAATAATAGTTTTATGGAGCCACTACTAATTTCCCTACTCATTAAGCCCATAGTTAGTAAAGGAATATAAAGATAGAGATTCTCTTGAATAACATTAAAGATTGCCCAATCGGCTCTCATCTGTGAAAACATTCTTTCAGTAAGGTTAGGTTGTATTTGTCCAGATTCTGCGGATCTTACAAGCATTCCAAAAATATTTGTAAAAGCAGAACTCGTTTGAATGGTAAATATGACAAGTATAAGCCAAGCAATAGGTGAATAAAACAGGGTCTTTAACTCTGTTTTTGTAATATTTAAGATCGTATTCATAAAGTTATTCTAATTACTTATTAATAAATTCTTTTTTAGATAATGTTGCAAATGTTTCTTCAAGAGATGCTTTTTCGTAATTTATCTCATACAATCGCCAGTTGCTTTTAATACTTTGCTTTATGATGTTTTCAAGCAAGTTTTCGTCATTGTCCACTTTAAAACGGTACAATCCAGATTTTTTATTTAACAATTCAACAGTATCAATTCCTTCCAGTTTTTCTAATTCACTTTCTGCAGGTGGGCTTTTCATTTTTACTAAAATGGCATTACTTTCTATGACGTTATGAAATTCTTCCATAGTACCCTCAAACACCATAATTCCATTTTCTATCATTTTTATATGATCGCAAATTGCCTCAACTTCTGATAGGATGTGTGTTGATATTAATACAGAACACTCTTTTGCAATATTTTTAATTAAATTTCTAACTTCAAGAATTTGATTAGGATCTAAACCATTAGTTGGTTCATCTAAAACTACAAAAGGAGGTTTATGTACAATTGCTTGGGCAATACCAACTCTTTGTTGATATCCGCCAGAAAGATTTCTTAAAAGACGGTCACTAAAGTGCATAATGCCACATTTTGTTTTAGCTTCTGCTATTGCCTCATATATTTCTTCTTTTTTTATTAGCCTTAACTTTGCACAATGCAAGAGATATTCATCTACTGTTAGGTCTAAATGAAGTGGTGCTTTTTGAGGTAAAAACCCAAGTTGTTTTTTTGCTTCTTTTGGATTTTTTCGAATGTTAATACCGTTGATAAAAATTTCTCCCTTTGTTTGATACAATGCACCACACATAGCGTTCATTAAAGTTGATTTTCCTGCACCATTAGAACCTAAAAGCCCAATAACTCCGTTTTTTATAATGTCAAAGCTCACATCTTTAACCGCCCATTGCGATGTATATTGATGAGAAAGGTTTTGTATTTTTAATTTTGTATTTTCCATTAATTTTATTTGTTTATCACAGCCATTCACCGATAAGTCTTAAAAAAACTACTGGCTCTTATTAATAAATAATTATTGATTCTATAGTTAGTTGAATGAAGGGTTTCTATAATCAAATTTTTTCTTATTGAGTCCTAAATATTTACGTATTAGAGGTTCTAATCTAGTGCCGCGAGCGTGTTTGTCTACAATTTTACCTTCTTTATCTAATAGCCAAACCGTTGGATATCCAGTTATGTTATATAAAGAATGATAGCTAACACTAGCGCCAGCACCTTTGTCTAAATGTTGTGGCCAATTGGCACCCGATTTTTTAAGGATTTTCTGTACTCTTTTTTTAGCTGCATCTCCCTCTCTTACAATACCTAAAATTTCGAAACCCTGGTCGCGGTATTTATCATACATTGCTTTAAAATGTGGCATTTCTTGAATGCAACCTGGGCAACCAATAGACCATAGATCAAGTAAAACTACTTTTCCTCTCATATCAGCCAAATTTATCTTTGTACCATCCATAGCTGTAAAAGACATTTTTAATGGTTTAGAGTCATCAAAAAGCTTTAAAGCTTCTATAGCTTTAAGGTTATCTATAGCCATTTTGTGCAAGGCTTTAAAAGCTGGTTGGTTTGCCAATGGACTGTTGCTGTTGGTTATTTTAAGAAAGTCTTTCCAATACGGTTCTTTAATAGATGGAGAATGATTTGAGACGTATTCAATAAATCTTTTAACATAGGTTGCTGTAGATTCTATATTTGAATAGGTGTTTAATAGTGTAATAACACGTATTTGTAAGGGTTTCCAGTAATGCATATCAAATTGTTCCCAATAATAAATTTCTGAAGGATCTTTGTACAAATCTAAATAACGATTATAAGCCAGTTTTAGGTCTCTATTCAACAAACGGATTTCCATATTTTTTTTAATTTCTGCATCGTTAGTTGATTTGATTACTTTTTCCACTATTTTTTCCCCGTCTTGCAGCCATTCTTCTAAAGCATTAGTATCTATTGGAAGTATGCGATTTCGTTTGTGAAACAATTTAGATTTCAACTCTTTAGACGTTGTTTCTTTAATTTGAATATCGATATTATTAATAACAGTTACGATACTGTCTTGAATTTTATCTTGAATGAAATAAGGCTGAAAATTTGAATGGAAGTACATATTTAAAGCGATATTATAATGAGGGCTCTCTGGGTATTTATTCAAAAAAGCTGCTGCTTTTTTACTTTTGTATAATGCTATACTGTCTTGAAATCTTCGTTTTTCTAAAAAAGTGAACGTTTCTTTAGGTGCTACATAAGACCTTCCAACTGTTTCTAGTTCTTTCCAATCTTTGTCAGCTTCTACTTTTAATACGCTATCTGCACTGTTTTGAGACCATATTGTAGTTGAGAAATTTAAACCGATTAATAACAGCGGTATTATGAACGTTTTATTAAAGTTGTTTTTCATAATGTTTTATAAACTTTTAGTTGTGAACAAATTTGTATATGGTCGAGTTAAATACTACATTTTTTATAAAAAAAATACAGTAAGAAGTGTACAATCCTACCACCCTCCATATTGGAGGGGGTTAGATTGAAGTAGGAACTAACTATTATATTTTAAATACTAGTTAGTAACCAGGGTTTTGCGTTAAGTTTTGGTTTTTTCTTATCTCACTTTCTGGAATTGGAAATAGAATATGGTGATCTTGCCAATTTGGTTTTATAGGTTTTATTACCTCGGCAGCTTTACCCGTTCGTTTTAAATCGTACCAGCGATGACCGTGTTCTGTAAACAGTTCTATTCTACGTTCCTTTATAATAGCTTCTAACATTGCATCTTTGTTATTAGCTAATGTATTTGCAAGTCCCGCTCTGTTTCTAATAGCATTCAAGTCATTTTGTGCACCTGTTATGTTGCCCAATTGTGCTCTAGCTTCTGCACGGATTAGATATTGCTCCGCTAATCTAAAAATAATACTATATTCAGAATTTGGGTTATTGATACCATCTCTGTCTTTGTATTTATAAGGATAGTACGTTATATTACCTGTATTAGCATTTGTATTGATTCCTACCCAATTTGTTTTTCTAGCATCATTATTTTCAAAAACACCAAGAAGACCAGTTGTAAGAACATAAGAAAAAGAAGTGGAGTTCCTGCCAATAAAATTACTTGCTTGTGTGGTATGTAAATTATTACCATTTTCTAATTGCCAAATTGTTTCTGGAGATTCTTTTAAAAAGACCTTACTTAAATCTAATTCTAAAGTATGTTTATTTATAACTTGGGTTGCAGCAGTTGCAGCCAAATCCCAATTTTCGGTATATAAATAGGTTCTTGCTAACAATGCGTATGACGCCGATTTACTGGCATATGTGCGTTCACCTTTCGTATTATCTAATAATGGTAAGGCAATCGTAAGGTCTTCTCTAATATTCTCATACACCTCATTTACAGGCATACGACTTACGGAACCATTTTCTATATAATCGCTGGTCTTGATATAGGGAACGTCACCGTACACCTCTACCAATAAAGTATGTAAAAAAGCACGAACAAATAACGCTTGCCCTTTGTAATCATTTTTCTCTTCTGTACTTAAAATACTTGAATTGTTTATGCCTTCTAAAAAATGATTGATTGAATATATAATTCTGTAAGAATCTTTCCACCAAGTAGAAGCAGTTACATTGTTTCCTTGTATATTGTGTTCATATATAATACGAGCTGCGCCAGAAGTCGTAACTCCAAGATAATCCAATTCGTCAGCATAAATACTCATATATGTACTTGTTCCAAATGCTCCTTGTTGAATACCCTCATTTATCATTTGATAATAAATATTAGCTAAAGCCGATTTTATGACTCCTTTATCTTCATATACGGTTTCGGAAATTAATTTATCTTTTGGAGACTCTATCTCTAGAAAAGACTCACAAGAAATGGTATAAAAAGCCAAAAAAGAAAGTATTCCTATTTTTATATACGTTGCTGTTTTACTAAAAGCATTCTCTTTTAATGCTCTTAAATAATATGTATTGTTTTTAAATTTCATAATATCGTTTTTATGATTAAAAGCTTAATTGGGCCCCTAAAGTGAATTGTCTTAAAGATGGTAAAGCTTGATTAGCTGCTATTTCCGGATCCACTCCTTTGTAATTTGTAATTGTTAACAAATTTTGTCCTTGTACATAAAGATTTAGGTCTAAAGATTTACTCCAAGATTTTGGAACTTTATAGTTTATTGTAACATTTCTTAATTTAATGAAAGAGGCATCTGATATTGCAAAATCACTTTCACTGACTTTATTATTAAGTTCAGGTGACGTTCCAGTTTCTTTAAAAAAGGTATAAAACTCAAGAGGTTTATTGTCATTATAATTATTAATATGACGAAAGTAGTTGAAGTTTTTTTGCTTTTTAAAGTAAAAAAAAGAAGTCTAGAGAGAAATTTTTATAGGTAAAACTGTTGCCCAAGCCTCCATAAAATTTTACGCCCATATCTACATAATGTTTTCTATCAAAACTATTTATGACACCATCATTGTTATAATCTTCAAACTCATGTTCTCCTGTATTTGGGTTTACCCCTAAATAATGGTACCCCTGTTTTTCATATAAAGATTCACCAACTCTTCTGTAGCTAAAAACCGAGTTTTCTATATCGTCATATGCTACCAATTTCGTTTTTGGTAAGCTAATGTTAAAAGTAGTAGACCATTTAAAATCTTGTTTCTGAATGTTAATTGATCTGAAATCTATTTCTAAACCTGTGTTTTCTACAACAGCATCATAATTACCTGTTAGTGAGGTGAAACCAGTAGTTCCTGCTAAAGGAATACCAACCAACTGATTGGAAGAACGGTTTTGATACCATGCAGTATTTAGTAAAATACGGTCTTTTAAAAAACCTAGTTCTAAAGCTAACTCTAATTTTCTGTTTTCTTCCCAAGCATAGTTTTTGTTAAAAATTCCTGTAGGTTGTAAAATAGATACACCACCATAGTTACCATCAGCAAGATCATAGGTGTCTAAAAATTGATAATCTCCTATGTTATCGCTTCCTGTAGTACCGTAACTCCCTCTTAATTTCCCGAAACTTATTACTTCATTATCCTTTAAAAAATCTTCTTTTGAAAATAGCCAAGCTGCACCTACTGCTGCAAAATTTCCGAATCGTTTACCAAGACCAAAACGGGAGGATCCGTCTCTACGCCCTATAAGGTTCAAAATATATTTCTTTTTCCAATTAAAATTAACTCGTCCATAGATAGCTTGATAAGCATACTCGCTATCACTGTCTAAAGTGGTAGTAATCTTTTGTGCCGCTAATAAGTTATGAATCAAAATATTAGAAGAAAAATTTTCTGCACTTTGTGAAAATTTTGTAGTTCTATCTTTTTGAAAAGTACTACCTACTAAAATATTTAAACCAGCTTCTCCCCATTGTTGTTTCCAATTTAATTGTGGTTCTACAATCCAAGATTTTCTACTACCGCTGTTATTAGTTATTCTTGAGAGACTGGCTGTGGTATTAAATGCCGGGTTGTATATCGTATTTGGTGAGGTTTTATAGGAACTTAATTGATAGTCCGTATAGCCCATATTCATTTTTAATTCTAAACTTGGATTGAGTTTATAAGATACGTTTGAATTTATGTTGATTGTATGCTCTTTACCTTGATATTCTTCCTTTAACAGTCTTAAAGGATTTACATTCCACTCTTGATTTTCTCCCCAAAATAAGTTTCCTTCAGCATCATACAAAGCTGGTGCATTGGGTGCCAAATTGTAGGCTGCTTTAATGATATTACCACTTCCTCCAGAAAGATTGTTCTCTGAAAAGCCATAGTTCATTGTAAGACTGACTTTAAAACGTTGGTCTTTGGATTGGTGATTAATATTACTGCGAATAGATCCTCTTTTATAATTAGTATCTCCAGGCAATACCGTTGTTTCGTTACCAAAGTTACCACCAATTAAAAATTGGGTTTGGTCACTCCCTCCTGAAAAGGAAAGGTTCGCATTATTTCGATAGGCAGTACCTCCAAGCAACTCTTTTTGCCAATCTGTATAACGGTTTTGATCCCAAAGTTTAAGTTCAGGAAAGTATGGGTCGAATGCAGGATTCGCAAGCCAAGCAGGGTCAAGAGCTACTTGATATAGTTCTAAATATTGTTGCGTGTTTACTAGATCTAACTTACGAGAGACTTGAGAAATAGTGCTACTTACAGTTACATCTATTCTTGGTTTCCCTATTTTTCCTTTTTTAGTGGTAATCAATACCACTCCATTAGCACCTCTAGAGCCATAAATAGCAGTGGCATCCGCATCTTTCAATACCTGAATATCTTTTATGTCTGCTGGATTGATCATGTTTAAAGGATTGGCTTTATTATAATTGACACCAACAAGTTCTAATGATTCAGAGCCATAAGGCACACCATCTATAATATATAAAGGATCTGTGCCACCTGTTAAAAAGTTTTGCCCTCTTATTTCTATGGAAAAGCCACCACCAGGAAGTCCAGAATTTTGTGTAATATTTACTCCAGTCATATGTCCTTGCATAGCTCCTAAAGGATTGTTTACAGGTTGTTTTTCTATTGTTTTAGCAGTTATTGTAGAGATACTCCCTGTTGCTTCTTTTTTAGTAGTATTGTAGTACCCAGCATTGATAACAATTTCGTCTAATTGCCCTACGGCTACTTTTAGTGTTATGTTGATTGTGGTTTGATTACCGATAACCACTTCTTGTTTTTCGAAACCTATAGATGTAAATACCAATGTGTTGTCTGAACTTATTGCATTTATTGTATATAAACCGTCGAAAGTAGAAGCTGTTGCTCTATTTGTGCCTTTTATACGGACTGTTACATTGGGTAGTGGTTGACCTGCTTCATCGGTAATTTTACCTGTGATTTTTATTCGTTGTTGGAGTGCTTTTTTACGTGTTGTTTTTTTAACACTCGCTTTTTGTTTTGTAACGGATAGTAAAATTTTATTGTCCATTACCTCATAATCTGTTGCAGTATTTTTGAAGAGCTTTTGTAATACTTTTTCTATTTTTTCTTCTTTGACTTTTATCGATATTTTTCTCTTTAAATCGACAACAGAGGTTTTAAAAATAAATTTATAGTCTGTGTTGGCTTCGATCTCGTCAATTATTTTTGCAATCGTTGTTTTTTTAACATCTAGGGTAACATTGCGTTGCCCAAAGCTTGTGTTTGCCTGCAATGCAAAAACCATGATGAATGTAAAAAGTACTGATAACTTCATTTTTAAGTTCTTTTTAAGAATTGGTACAACCTTTTCTTTACAAGTAAAAAGATTTTTCATATTTTTAAGTGTTTGTTAAGTGGTTACTGATTTACTTTAATCACTTTTAACCGATCGGGAGATGTGCCAGCATTTTCCGATTTTTTATCTCTGGTTCTTGTTTTGAACTCTTTGATTTCTAGTTTTTTGGTGATTGAGTTTATTGTTTTTGTTTACATAGGCGTTGTTGTTATTGTTTTTTTTAGATTCATTCCTTCTTTACTGAAACTAGTTTAGTACTTGGTGTTGGAATGATATTATTGACCCTTCGACATGTTCAGGGTGACAGTTTTATTTTTATTTTTTTTATGTTCATTTTATGGTTCTCGATACACTCTGTGCAAGCTTTGAGCACTTGAACTGACATGGTTTTTTTTTATTTTTTTTTGTTCATTTTGTCTTGAAACAAAACGAACCAAAAGTTCAAGCCTTGGATTTTCGACGGTCAAATTTATTTTCGATTTCTAAAACAAATGAACTCATCTTCCTTTTAGTCAGATTCAGACAGCATTTGTTTTAAACGAAATCTTCAAATATTTGACGCTCGTCTGCAAATCCTATGGCGTTTTAAATTGTAATACATTTTATAATTTTTAGCTTTTCATTTTATGGTTCTTAATACACTCTTCGCGAGCTCAGACCCTTCGACAAGCTTAGGGCGACATGTTTATTATTTTATTACTATTTTATTGTTGACGATTTGGTATTCTATCTCATATACTTTGTTGAAATATTCTAAGACCTTTTCTATCGGTTCTTTATCGACATTGATGCTTGCATTGAATGTTTCTACTGCTATTTCTTTGTTATTATTAATGATGGTTACATTGTACAAACGTTCTAATTTTGTACTGATATTATTGAATGTTGCATTTCTAAATACTACATTGCCTTTTACCCATGATGTATAAATACTTGTATTTACCTCTTGGGTTGTTGTCTCTTTGTTTATTTTTTTATAGGTACCCATTACCCCTGGATTTAACACAGTAGTTGTATTTTTACTAAACTTTTTGTTTTTATTATACATGCCCACCGACCCTTCTACTAAAACTACCTCTGTGCTGTTGTCTTCTGGATAGGCAGCTACATTGAACTGTGTGCCTAATACTTGTACATTTAAATCTTGTGCATTTACAATGAATGGATGCTGTTTATCTTTTGCTACCTCGAAAAATGCTTCTCCTGTAATGTATACTTGCCTGTTTTTGCCTTCTATAAATTTTACCGGATACCGAATTGATGTTCCTGAATTTAAAGCGACTTGTGAGCCGTCTGATAATTCTAGTTTGAATCTCTTGCCATAAGGAACTGTTAGCTTGTTATATACGATTTCTTGAGTTTCTGTATTATTAGCATAGGTTAACTTCTCCCCTTTTTGTACACCTAGTACTTTGCCTTTGCTGTCTTTTACTTCTTTTTCTTCTTCTGGATTGATAATCTTTGTTTGACCATCACTTAATGTTAGTACTATATTTTCTTGAGGAATTGTTAAGTCTTCATTTTTATCTACCCCACCAAACCAATAAAAATAGCCTGTTGTTAACAGCATCACTAATGCCGCTGCATATTTTGTGAATTTTTGAAACTTACGCATTCGGATTACTTTCTTTTCTTTGTTAATCATTTCCAATAAATTTTTCTTGGATTGATCTGTGTTGAACTTCTTCATATTGTATTCTATTGCGTAGTTGGTTTTGATATAACTTTTAAATAATTTTATGTTTTTCTCCTTTTCTAATATTAGGGCTAAGGCATCCAGCTCATCTTTTGAGGCGTTGCTGTTGAGGTACTTAATTATTAGCTTTTCGATGTTTTGAGTACTCATTAATTTTGCTCTTGTTTATCTTTATTACGCAAAAAATTAACCTAACCCTAACTTTTTTATAACTTTTTTTTATACTTTGCATTCAATTAGTGTTATTTATATTTTGTATTCTTTATGAATTCTTCTTATTCTGATGAGCATTTTTTGATTTCTTCTCTAAAAAATGGAGATGCTAAAGCCTATACTTATCTTATGGATATGTACCACCATAAGCTTTGTATATACGCTACAGGATTGGCACGCGATGACAACGATGCTGAAGATATTGTGCAGAATGTTTTTATTAAGGTCTGGAAAAAACGCCACCAACTAAAAGATGCATTTTCTTTACAAGGTTTTTTATACAAGTCTGTCTATAATGCGTTTATCGATTATTATAGAAAACAAAAAGTAATGCTTCCTTTTGAGAAAACTTATATTGATGAGCTTTCTTCTATTGTAAAAGAGGATCCTAGTTCTTTGGAAAGACTTATTACATTAATGAAAAGTGAAATTGAAAAATTACCGCCTAAATGCAAGCAAACTTTTTTGTTAAGTAAACAAGAAGGGTTGACAAATATTGAAATTGCTGAACATCTAAATGTATCGATTAAAACGGTTGAAGCGCATATTACTAAAGCGTTTTCTATTCTGCGAAAATCTATTGGTGAGAAAATGAATGGGATTTTGTTTTTATTGTTTGGGAGGGCTACTTGTGTTTAAGTTTTGGGTGTTTTATGGTTCTCGATACACTCTTTGTAAGCTTAGAGTAATTGAACTGACATGGTTTTTTTTATTTTTTTATGTTCATTTTGTCTTGAAACAAAACGAACCAAAAGTTCAAGCCTTGCATCTTCAGCGGTCAATTACTTTTTCGATGGCTAAAAGAAAAGAACTCCACTTCCTTCTAGTCAGTGTCAGACAGCTTTCCTTTTTACACCACCTTCAAACTATTGACTCTCGCTTGCCAGATGCTATGGCGTTTAGATTGTGACTTACTTTATAATTGTTAAACTATTGACTCTCGTCTGCCAGATTCTATGGCGGTTTAATTTTAAATTGTAATACATTTTATAATTTTTAGCTTTTCATTTTGTGGTTCTTGATACACTTTTTGTAAGCTTAGAGTAATTGAACTGACATGGTTAATATTTCTTTTTATTATTTTATACTTTTTTCTTGATAAAAAAGTAACAAAAAATCAAGCCTTGAATCTTCGACGGTCTTTCTAGTTTTCAATCACTAAATGAAATGAACTAAGCTTCGCTTGCTACCTTCAAAACAAAATGCATTTTGTTTTTCGGCAATTCTCAGACAGCATTTCATTTTACTTGATTTTCAAACATAAGACACTCGTCTGCCAGATTCTATGGCAGTTTGGATAGTGATTTGCTTTTTTAATTCTTACTCTTTTTGGTTCTCGATACACTCTTCGCGAGCTTAGAGTACTCGAACTGACAGGTTTTTTTGTTGGCGTTTGAAAGGTTCTCGACAACTTCGTTGGCTACTTCTAATGAAACTTTCTTTTCATTAGAACCAATGCTCGAACTGACATATTTATTATTTTATACTTTTTTTCTTGATGATACCCTTCGACATGTTCAGGGTGACATGATTCTTTACTATTTTTTGCTATTACAATTATGAAATTTCTCGTAGTACCTCTGATGGAATAATACTGTTAACTTTATTTTAATACTTTTTTTTTAAAAAAAACTTTTTTTTCTAACTTCTTTGTTATTAAGAATTTACAATACTTAATCTTGACCCTTAAAAAAAATGTTATTAAAAAGTTAAAAAAATGCAAAAAAACTTTAGGGTATTTTTTTTCTTAACTGTTCTTTATTAAAACTATCAAAAAATTCTACTACAAAATTATCAATCGAGTATTATACTCTTATGATGTTTTAATAGAATTTTTTTGTTGACATTATGATTTGTGAAATAGAAATTTGAAAATAAAAGAATGCAGTTTTATACATCGCCACAATATATAAACTGCATTCTATCACTATGTAATTAAATTAATTTAACTCTAACAAATTTATGAAAATTAAATTCATTGATTTTTTTCTTCCGAGAAAAAAAGTATTTTCCGTCAGTACAGTAGCGCTTTTCTGCCTTTTATCTCCCCCCTATTATTCTTTAATTACTCCTAAAATATCATTAAATACATTACTCTCTATTGATAATTTTACATCAGGAAAAAACATTTTTCAGAAAAAAATTACGGGTTCTATTACTGACACTAATAGCCAACCTATTGGGGGTGTAAGTGTTTTAATTAAAGGGACAAACAAAGGTGTTGCTTCTGACTTTGATGGAAATTATTCTATTAACGCAAAAGAAGGAGATGTTTTAATTTTTCAATCTTTAGGTTTTCAAACCAGAGAAATAAGGGTTACTACTTCTACTATTATTAATGTAGTACTATCTGAATCTTCTGAGAACTTGGAAGGGATTGTTATTACTACAGGTTATGACAAGGTATCTAAAAAGAAATTTACAGGAGCCACATCGACTATAAAAATAGCTGACTTAAAATTAGATGGTGTTATTGATGTAACTAGGATGTTAGAAGGACGTTCTGCTGGGGTAAATATACAGAACATCTCTGGAACATTTGGAGCTGCACCAAAAATTACTATTCGTGGATCTTCATCAGTTTTTGGAAACAACACCCCTCTATATGTTATTGATGGTGTGGTGCAAGAAGATATTGTTGAAGCGGATTTTTCTCAACTTACTTCTGGAAATGCAGAAACCTTAATAAGCTCTTCTATTGCAGGTATTAGTGCTAATGATATTTCTAAAATTGATATATTAAAAGATGCCTCTGCAACATCATTGTATGGTGCAAGAGCCCGAAATGGTGTGGTTGTTATTACCACCAAGAGTGGAAGAAAATCTACCCCTCTTAAAATATCTTATTCTTTAGAAGAAACGATAAGAGATATCCCCCAGTATTCTAACTACGATATTCTTAACTCTAAAGAAAACTTATCTATACTAAAAGAATTAGAGTCAAAAGGATTTTTGGAATTGCCGCAGGTTGCACAAGCTAGATATGGAGGAATTTATTATATAATGGCTGATAAAATAAATACCTTTAACCCGTCTACAAATTCCTTTTTACTAGCTAACACACCAGAAGCTAAAAACAAATTTTTGCAACAGTATGAATTGGCAAATACCAATTGGTTTAAAACTTTATTTAGACAAAGCTTAACCCAAAATCATTCGTTAAGTTTTACTGGAGGAGGTGAAAACAATTCTTTTTATTCTTCTTTGAGTTTTTTTACTGACCCTGGGTGGTCTATATCTGAGAAAATAACTAGATTGACTGCAAACCTTAAAAATACTTTTTATTTTTCTGATACATTTAATTTAACTGTATCTGCAAATGCATCTATTAGAAAACAAAGAGCTCCTGGAACTTTTGGCAGACAAACCGATAGTTTTTTTGGATCCGTAACAAGAAATTTTGATATTAATCCGTTTAGTTATGCTTTAAATACTTCTAGAACATTAAGACCAAAAGATTCTAATGGCCAGTTAGAATACTATAGAAATAATTGGGCTCCCTTTAATATTCTTGATGAAATAAACAATAATTATTTAGATTTAAATTTAAGAGATCTTCGTTTACAAATTGATGCTGAATACAAATTAACAGACCAATTAACTTACAATTTTAATGCTTCTACAAGATATGTAAATAGTACTATTGAACACAACGTTAAAAGAAATTCTAATGTTGTAAAAGCGTATAATGCAGACGAGACAACTATTGTAAGAAACGCTAATATTTTTTTATATACAGACCCTAATGACTTAAATGCTATCCCTGTACCCGTTTTTCCAAGAGGTGGTATTTACACTAAAAATGATAATTATTTAACAACCTATTACTTAAGGAATAGCTTAAGCTATACTGCAGAAGTAAATGAAAAACATGAGTTTGATTTTTTATTGGGACAGGAGATGAGATATGTTGATCGTAACAGAAATGGTTTGACAGGTTATGGTTTGCAATTTGATAATGGCTACACCCCTTTTACAGACCCAAGGCTGTTAGAAAAAATAATAGAAGGTGGGGGTAATTATTTTTCAGTATCACAAGAGAGAGAAAGAACCGTTGCCTTTTTTGGAAAAGCTACTTACGCTTTTGACAACCGTTACATTTTTTCCATTACAGGAAGGTATGATGGTTCTAACAAACAAGGAAGAAGTGCTAGTTCTAGATGGTTGCCCACAGGAACAATAAGTGCAAAATGGAATTTAAGCGGTGAAGATTTTATGAAAAATATAGAAGAAACCATAAACAACTTACAATTAAGAGCGTCTTATGGTTTGGTTGCTACCCCTGGTGCTGCAACCAACGCATTGCCTATCTTTAGAACTCAAATTACCGACAGGTTAAATAGTTCTGACAGAGAATCTGCTTTAAACATAGCTTCATTACAAAATTCTGAACTTACTTGGGAAAAACAATATGAACTTAATTTGGGACTAGATTTAGGCCTCTTTAACAATAGAATAGCAGTAACTACAGATGTGTATTTTAGAGATATATTTGATAATGTAGATTTTGTAAGAACTTCTGGAATTGGAGGAGAGTTTATAAAACAAGGTAATAATGCGAGTGTAAAGACAAATGGTATAGAATTTTCTCTCTCAACTACAAACGTTAAAACTGACAATTTTTCATGGATTACTTCTTTAAATGCTTCTTACTTTAATCAAAAAATAACAAAGCTACAGAATAGACCTAATGTATTTGGTCTTGTAAGAGGTACAGGAGGTAATGCGGAGGGTTATCCTATTAATTCTTTATTTTCTTTTAAGTTTGACGGACTTACTAATGAAGGTATACCAAAATTTGATTTATCGAAGGCGAAAGACAAAAACAACGTTGATTTTCAAGATTTAGAAAATATTACAGATTATCTTGTATTTGAAGGTTCTGTAGACCCAAATATAAGTGGCGGTTTTACCAATACATTTATCTATAAGAACTGGAATCTTAATTTTTTAATTACGGGTTCTGGTGGTAATAAAATTAGGTTAGACCCTAGATTTAAGAGTTCTTACTCTGATTTAGATGTGTTTTCGAAAGATTTTAAAAACAGATGGCTACTTCCAGGGGATGAAAATATTACCAATATTCCTGTAATTGCTAGTAGAAGATTACAGCAAAAATATGGAAGTACTTTGGTACAGACCTATAATGCATATAATAATTCTACTGCTAGAGTTGCTGATGGTTCTTTTGTTAGGATGAAAAACATATCTCTTGGTTATAATTTTGATAAAGGTTTTGTAGAAAAATTGGGTTTATCATATTTTAAAGTAAGTCTGCAGGGAACTAATCTTTTCTTACTGTATTCTGACAAAAAACTAAATGGCCAAGATCCTGAATTTTACCAAGCAGGGGGAGTTGCTTTACCTATAAGAAGGCAGTACACATTATCTCTAAATTTAGGAATTTAAAAACAATAACAATGAATAAAAAACTGATTACTAAAGCTTTATATACCTTATCATTGGTGCTTTTTTTAACACAATGTGATGATTACTTATCTGAGCTACCTGATGATAGAACTCTTATAGATACACCAGATAAAATATCATCTTTACTGGTAAATGCATATCCAGATGGCAATTACATGATGATGGCAGAATTTATGTCTGATAATGTTGGTGATACCAAAAATATAACAAATACCAATCCCCTAGATATGGCTTTGTACAAATGGGAAAATACAAACCTAGAGGATAGAGATACCCCTGTATCTTATTGGAATAGTTGTTATGAAGCAATCTCTCAGGCCAATCAAGCATTACAATCTATAAAAGAATTAGAAGGAGGGTTTGATTTAAAAGCCCAAAAAGGAGAAGCTTTGATTGCAAGAGCATACGCTCATTTTATGTTGGTTAGTTTTTGGAGTAAAAGATACAACCCTACGACAGCTAGCACAGATTTGGGAGTACCTTATGTATTAGAGCCAGAAACTGTTTTAATTAAGGAATATAAAAGAAATACCATACAAGAAGTATATGATTTTATAGAAAAAGATTTAGTAGATGGACTACAACTGGTTACCAACAATTATAATAAACCAAAGTTTCATTTTAACAATGAAGCAGCTCATGCCTTTGCTTCTAGATTTTATTTGCATAAAGGGGACTGGGATAAAGTGATTGAACACTCTTCTAAAGCAATAAGTGATGGCTCGCAAATAAGAAATATAGGTGAATACCGAGCTCTTTCATTTAGTGAACAGCGACAACGTTATGCTAGTGTTACAGATAATAGTAATTTACTTATTGTTTCTACTTCTTCTTTATATGCTAGAACACATTCTACATCGAGGTTTGGTCTAGACCCTAATGGTAAACTCCCAGAACTTTTTGGTAGTTCTGAAACTGCAAATCCTTTTAATAAAAGATGGAGTTATCCTACTTTTAGGTATAATTCTAATGGTGTACGTTTTAGAGCTAAGTTTTTAGAATATTTTAAAGTTACCAATGCTAGTGCAGGTATTGGGCTACCATTTTTAGGAATTGTATTGTTTACTAAAGATGAAGCTTTATTAAATAGAGCTGAGGCCTACGTTATGAAGAAGAATTATGCTGGCGCATTAAGCGATTTAAATATATTTTTAAGTTTTAAAACAAGAGGTTATAATGCAGCCACAGATAATCTTACAGAAACTATAGTAAAAAACAAGTATCCTGTTGTGGCAGATGAATTTACCCCATTTTATACTATTGATGCTACCCAGACCTCTTATATTAAAGGAATTGCCGAATACAAAAGAAGAGAGTTCTATCATGAAGGGTTACGTTGGTTTGATGTAAAGCGATTTAATTTAAAAGTAGAGCATGAGTTAGAAGGCAGTGGTACGCTTACTCTTAATAAAGATGATAATAGAAGAGTTCTTCAAATACCCGCCTCTGCTATACAATTTGGCCTGCAACAAAATCCGAAATAATTATAACTATTAAAAAACAAGTTTATTATGAAAAAAATAATTTTTATTGTATTGGGTGTACTTCTGTTAGTATTTGCCTGTTCTGATAATGAATCTCCCTTAACACAAAGTGAATTAGATATTAAAAAACCTACATTAAGTGCTTTAGATACATGGTTAAGAGAAAACTATACTAATCCTTATAATATAGAAGTGTCTTACCATTGGAATGAAAATAGAGTAGATTTAAATAGGTATTTGCATCCGCCTATTAAAGATTCTGTAAAGGTAGCTATGGAAGCTATAAAGACCATTTGGCTAGAAACGTATAATGAAGTTGCTGGACCAAATTTTGTTAAAAGGATAGCCCCTAGAGAAATACTGCTTGTTGGTGGAGTGAATAGAAATGCATCTGGAACTGTAACTTTAGGCTTGGCAGAAGGTGGTAAAAGAATAACATTTTTTAATACAAACACTTTAAATATTAAAAACAGACCTAATTTGATACGTTTTGTTAGTACGATTCAACATGAATACTGCCACATTATAAACCAAACTGTACCCTTTGACGAAGAAGCGATACGAAAAATTACCCCTTCTGGTTATACGGCACAATGGTATGAAACCAGTATTCCGGATGCAAGAGAGTTAGGATTTATTACAGATTATGCTAGAGCAAATGTTATAGAAGACTTTGCAGAAATGCTTACCACTATTTTATCTTACAATAATACAGACTATAATGCTATTATAGACGCTATTAAAAGTAAAAAGGCAAAAGAAGCCATACGAAAAAAAGAAGCTATTGTAGCTAGTTATTTTAAAACAGAATTTGATATAGACATATACGAATTACAAAGTGTTGCTGCAAGAAACATAGAAAGAGTACTTAACTAAATAATATTATTATGAAAAACCACATTAAAAATAATTTATTAAAAGCATGGCTTTGTATTATATTAGTATCATTTGTATTTTCTTGCCAAGAAAATACGCCTGAAGAATTATTTACAGAACCTCCAACAAAAAGACTAAATAGCAAAGAACAAGAAGTAAGAAATTTATTAAAAGCTTCTAAAGATGGTTGGAAAGTTACTTATTTTACCGATAGTACAAAATTAGGAGGATATACTTTTTTATTTGATTTTGAAGATGATAAAATTGTAAAAATGGCATCTGACTTTAAGAATAATCTTACGGCTAAAAAAAGTGAGTATGATATTGTTGTTGGTTCTACAATTAAATTAAGTTTTACAACCAAAAACGTTATCCATGATTTATCAGATTCAGATTTATACCCAGATAGTGATTTTATAGGTCAGGGATATAAAGGTGATTTTGAATTTTTATATTATGGTAAAGACGGTGAAGACTTAATATTTAGAACTAATAGAAGTTTTATAGAGTTACGTTTTAAAAAAGCAAGTGCAGATGATTGGAAGAACTTAAGTAAACATAAAGAAATACAAAAAGCTATTAGCGGTGAAACATTATCTTTTATTATAAAAGACAAAACCTATAAATTTTCTTATAACAATGCTAGAAGATTTGCTACAAATATAGATAAAAGTAATGCCTATAATTTTGCTGTTGGATTTTCTGCTACTGGCATCTTAATTAAACCTAGTATTAAAGTTGGTGAAAAGCAGTATCATACATTTAAATTAAGTAATGACAAGAGGCAACTCGTTTCTGAAGATGGAAAATTTATAATTTACATACTCTCCCCCCCTATTAACATGAATTTACTTTGGACAATAGAAGCCAAAGCCCCCAATGTGTCTCCTCTTTTTTTAGCAGAATTTAACAAGGTAAAAGCGGCAAACACTACACGTTACCCAACAGAAAAACTATCAGAAAAAATTCGTATAGGTACAGCAAGAATAAGAGGTGTTGCATTACCAGGAATTTATTTTAGATCTAATACTGCTACAGGTGGATATCCTTCTCAATTTGTAGTTAGTTACCAAGGAGTGCCTGGAAAAGCAGATCAACTACATATTGAAAAACTTTTTGGACTCTTTAATTGGCGTTTTTATACGCATTTGTTACCTATGGTAGATATTATTGCAAAAAATGCACCTTATAAAACAGAACCTACCCCTATAGCTAATCCTAGACAAGTAAAATTAACTAGCACAAAAAACAGGAAAATTTGGTTTATTATAAAGAGATAAACTTACCTAAAGTGTTTATTAATATTTTACAAAAATGGAAGCTAAAATTCTTGTATAAAAACCTCTAGAATTAGAGGTTTTTATACAGGTTACTAAAACATGAAAATTTTAATTAACATCTAAAAAACTTAAGTTCTTAGCAAGTAAAAGTTAAGAGTTTTATATTTTAAAAAAATATGGTAGTTTTGGATATACTAAAAAGATTATCTTGCTGATGTCTGAAAAAAAACTTTCTGTTTGTGATTCTGAAACTTTTAAAAGTATATATGAAGAACACGTGGAAACAGTCCGTAATTTTATTTACTATAAATGTGGAAATCTTGAGCAAGCTGAAGATTTAACACAAGAAGCATTTGTTAAGCTTTGGAAAAATTGTAGCAAGGTATTTTATGAGAAAGCTAAGTCTTTTTTATTTAAAGTTGTTAAAAACCTTTTTTTTAACGATGTGGCTCACAAAAAAGTAGTTTTAAATTATCAAAAAAGTAGTGCTACAAACTTCGATTATGAGAGTCCAGATTTTATTATGGAAGAGAAAGAATTTATGCAGAAGCTACAAGATGCTATAAATAGCTTAACAGATTCTCAAAGAGTAGTGTTTTTACTCAACAGAATTGATAAAAAAAAATATCATGAAATTGCTGAAATTTTAGGAATTTCTGTAAAAACTGTAGAATATAGGATGCATAAAGCGTTACTAGGTTTACGCCAAAAAATAAACTTTAAAATATAATTAGGGTATATTAATAGTTAATGGTTATATTATAAAAGATACTTATGAGAAAAAATGATGATGACCCTTTTTTAGCTAGATGGCTCGATGGTAAGCTTACCGAAGAAGAAAGGAATCAATTTGAATTTTCTGAAGCTTGTAAAGAATATAAGGAAATTTTAGCTGCTATGGATAGATTTTCTGTACCTGATTTTGATAAAGAAAAACTTTATAAGAATATAAATAATAAAACTGCTAAAATCTCAAAACGTAAGAAATTTTTACCTTATTGGGGTTATGCAGCTGCTGCCTCTATAGCGATACTATTTGGTATATTCTATTATTTGAACCCATCTGTTACACATTCTACAAATTTTGGTGAACAATTAAGCTTGCTACTCCCAGACGGATCTGAAGTAATTTTAAATGCCAAATCTACTTTATCATATGATGAAAAGAAATGGGAACAAAACCGAAAAGTGCATCTTGAAGGAGAAGCCTATTTTAAAGTTAAAAAGGGTTCTTCCTTTTATGTGATTTCGAAGGACAAAGAAGTTAAAGTATTAGGTACAGAATTTAGTGTTAACGCTTTAAATAATATTTACGAGGTATTTTGTTTTGAAGGTAAAGTACAAGTAAAAAACTTAGATGATAGCGTTTTTCTTACAAAAGGATTGGCTTATAGAGATTTTAATAAAGAAATTGAAAAATTTAATTTTACAGAAACAAACCCAACGTGGATAAGAGGAGAAAGTACTTTTAAAGGTGCTCCTTTGTATCTTGTTATTTTAGCGATTGAAAAGCAATATAATGTAAACATTAATTTTAATCGTGTTGATACTAATAAACGCTTTACTGGTAGTTTTAGTCATAAAAATTTAGATATTGCTCTACGTACCGTTTTTTCATCTATGGAAATACAATATCAATTTAAAAATAATACATCTATTATTCTTACAAAAGATTAATGAAACATAAGTGTTGGGTATTTTTTTTACTCCTATCGATTCAGACTCAAATTTATTCTCAAGATTCAATTGCTATAAATTTTGAAGATGAACCTTTGCCTGCTGTTTTAAAAAAGTTAGAAAAAAAATTTGATTTACGCTTTTCTTATCTAGACAACCTTATAAAAAACAGAAAGATTACGATTGTAAGCAAAAAAACTACACTGCAAAAAATACTTGGCAAAATACAAGAAATTACTGGTTTTGTTTTTGAGAAAATTAACGATAGGTACTACATTATAAAAAAAAACAAAAAACTACCCATAACTATTTGTGGGTTTGTGTTGGATAAGTTAACAAATGATAAATTAAAAGATGCGACTATAATTAACCTAAATCAAGGTACTGGAACTAATACAGATGCAAAAGGATACTTTAATTTATTAAATGTGTTTGCCTCTGATACACTTTCCATTAGTTATTTGGGTTATTTGACTCAGAAAATACCTGTTAAATATTTTACTTCTTCTAAGTGTAAATATATTGCATTACATACATTTGATGAAATACTTCATGAAATTGTACTTAAGGAGTATATAACACAAGGTTTCTTACAAAAAAATGATGGTACAATTAAAATATCTCCAGAAAGGCTTGAGGTACTACCTGGATTAACAGAACCAGATGTTCTAGAAACTTTACAATATCTACCAGGTATTGAGAGCCCGAATGAAACCGCATCTGGATTGCATATTAGAGGAGGTACACCAGATCAAAATTTAATTCTTTGGGATGGTATTAAGGTGTATCAAACTGGTCATTTATTTGGAATGATATCATCTTTTAATCCCTATATTACCGATGAAATAAACATCTATAAAAATGGTGCAAAAGCAAAATACGGCAATAGAGTTTCTGGTGTTATAGATATACATACTAAAAAAGATATTCCAAAGAAAGCTACTGGGGGATTCGGTTTTAACATGACACATGCAGATGCTTTTTTAAAAGTTCCTCTTTTTAATAAAAAAGTTGGATTTATTACTTCATTCAGGCAATCTTATACGGATTTTATAAATACATTTACTTATCAAAATCTAACAAAAAAAGTTTTTCAAAATTCTAGAATTAATGCTTCAGAAAATATCTATTCTTTAAAAACTTCTGAAATTAACAATAAATTTTACTTTACAGATTATAATATTAAAGTTATAGTTAAGCCTAACCCAAAAGATAAATTTACTTTTAGCAACCTTAGTGTAAAAAATAGATTAGATTACAGTGCCCTATTTTCGAATGAAGACTACAAAGATAGAGAGAAGGATAATTTAAAGATTAACAACTTAGGTTTTTTGACTTTATGGAAAAGGCAATGGAATGAGAAGTTTTCTCAAAATATAAGTTTGAGTACCTCTAATTATCATTTAAATTACACAAGTCAAGACTCTTTTGATCAAGTGGGTATGCTTACTATAAAAAAAGAAAATCATATTAAAGAAACGGAAGTAAAATTAGCCAATACTATACAACTTGGAGAAAAGCACCTTTTGGAAATGGGGTACCAATATTCTAAAAATAATGTGTCTTTTTTATTTGAAAATAAGACATCATATAATCCAGAATCTGATTATATAATTACAGAAAATCTAAATAATATTTCTAACGCATTTTATACAGAATATACTTATGAGTCTTCTAAAAAAATTTTATTGGATTTAGGCATGCGAGTTCATCATTTTTCTGTAACCAAAGAATTATTTTTTGAACCACGAATTAATTTAAAATCTTATTTAAATAAAAATTTAAGTATAGGGATTTCTGGTGAAATTAAGAATCAACCTATAAGTCAAATTATAGAATTTATAACTTCAGATTTTGGATTAGAAAATCAAATTTGGGCGTTAGCAGACGGAAAAGATTTCCCAGTCTTAAACAACCAGCAAATTAGCTTTGACTTACAGTTTAAAAAAAATAATTGGAGCATAAATGTAGATAATTATTTTAAAAAATTAAAAGGACTTACAACTTTTACAAGGGGCTTTTCTAATACTATTGAAGGTTTTTCAATTGGAGATAGCCATATTTATGGTGTCGATTTTCTTATAAAAAAAAGGATTAACAATTATAATACTTGGGTTTCCTATACACTTGCAAATGCTGATTTACACTTTGATATTTCTGGCGAACAAAAAAAGTATAGTGGAAATTTTGATATACGTCATAGTTTTAACTGGGTACATTCTCTAAAACTAAAAAACTTTAACTTGTCATTGGGTTGGAAATACAGAACAGGAAAACCCTATACAAAGTTAAATATAGACAAAGATAACACTATCAGTTATGATAAGATTAATGGTAGTAGGCAACCTGTTTACCATCGCTTAGATTTTTCTGGAACTTACCAATTTCAGTTTTCGAAATCTAATACTTGGAGAGGAAAAATAGGGATATCTCTACTGAATCTATATAATCAAAAAAATCGATTACATACCTCCTACGTAATCTCACAGAACCCTAATACCCAAGATATTAATTTAATTGAAAACAATCAATTTGGACTAGGGATTACACCAAACCTCGTTTTTAGAGCTAGTTTTTAAAAAATTTTCAACTTAAAGTAATACTATCTATATACACATTTTAAAATCACAACTTATTGATTATTAAGTAAATTACTATTAATTTCTTGTATTTTCCTTTTTAAATTAGGGTTTTTAAAGTTTAATCTGTTATTGATATAACAACATTAATAACAATTTTAAATTTAAAGAAATGAAAACAATTAAAAGATTTTTAATAATTGCGATAATAGCTATAAGTGCTATTTTTACTGGATGCGAAAGTAGAGATTCTGACATGATTTTGCCAGAAAACCCTATTTTTCAAAATTATTTTGTGAAGTATAATTTAACCACGAAACAAACTGAAGCCAAAGCAACTTTTAGAACAATTGATAAAACAGGTACAAGACTTGTTCTTAAAGGGAAATCAAGTATTATGCTTAATGGGAAAAAGCAAGATGCTTTTAGTACAGCTGTGATTGATGGTTATTTTTATAGCTGGAAAAATCAAAAAGGACTATTAAATGCAAAATTTACATATGTTAAAAATGGAACTAAAAAATTTAATAACACCTTTAGCTCAAAAGATATATCAAATATAGAATTTAAATCTGGACATGATAAACTAGAGCTCAAAAAAGATAATACCATAATATGGAAGGGAAATCCCATTAAAGCTGGAGAAGAAGTTTATGTTATTGTTTATCAACGTGGAAAAACTAGTGCAATTCCATCAACCAGTAAAATAGGTGCTACATCTATAACCATTAAAAAAGAAGATTTGAAAGATTTAAAGGCTGGCAAAGCTAAAATACATTTAACAAGAAAGCTTACCAAAAATACTATTAAAGAAGAAGATGGTAAAGCTGGAGGAAGTGTAACTTTAGAAAACCTCGTTGTTGCTTACACAATTTTAAAATAAAATTACTTCATTGAAAAGTTATAAATGAGAGCAAAAAATGCTCTCATTTATTTTTATTTAAAATTAGGGTAAATTGAAAGTAGCTTGTTATAATGCTATATGTAAAACCGTAAAAGGGAAAGTCTCATTTAATACAATAGTAGTTTACTTGAATTGATTTTCAAATTTTAAAGATTTTTTTACATTCATATCTACTACAACAATACATAAATAAGTTATTTTATGAGAACATTTCTAATTATTTTCTTTCTAGCATTAGCACACACCACTTACAATCAAATTACATACAAGCCAGCATTTCCTAACATAAATTTTGAATTTCCAGTAGAGTTACTATCTCCACCAGATGGCTCAGATCGTATGTTTGTGGTTGAGCAACCTGGACGTATTAAAGTTTTCCCTAGAGATCCCAATGTTACTTCTACCAACGTAACTACATTTTTAAATATTTCAAATCGCGTTAGCTATAATGACGGAGATTATGGTCAAGAAATAGGTTTATTGGGTTTAGCTTTTCATCCAGATTATGCAAACAATGGTTACTTTTATGTATATTATACAACTAACAGTCCTATTCCTGGAGTAGAAGTAAGAATGGTACTATCTCGTTTTTCTATTCATTCGAACAACAATAATGTAGCCGATGCTAATAGCGAGTACATCATTTTCCAATTTGATAAAAATCAAAATAACGGAAACCACAATGGTGGTAAAATAGCATTTGGTCCTGATGGGTATTTATATATTTCATTTGGAGATGGAGGTGGAGGAAACGATCCGCAAGGAAATGGACAAAATAAAAATACCATCTTTGGAAGTATCTGTAGAATTGATGTAGACTTAGATGGAAGTAACCCTATTGAAACCAACCCAATTCTACCTAATGGTAGGTATGAAATACCTAGCGATAACCCATTTGTCGGAAAAACTGGTCTAGATGAAATCTATGCTTATGGTATTAGAAATACTTGGAAATTTTCATTTGATAATCCCACAGGAAGACTTTGGGGGGCAGATGTTGGCCAAAATGCATTTGAAGAAATAAACCTTATTGAAAATGGAAAAAATTATGGATGGAGTAGATTTGAAGCAAATTCTGTAGCCAATCCAAATATAGTAATTAATGAAACCATTACTTCTCCCATATTCTTTTACAATCAAACCCAAGGCGATAAATCAATTACGGGGGGTTATGTATACAGAGGTTCTAAAATAACCAGTCTTACTCCAAGTATAAATTCTAAATATATTTTTGGAGATTATATAAGTGGACGAGTATGGGCATTAGATTATAATTCTTCTAAAGGAGCCGCAAGCCGTACATTACTCTTTAAAACAAACGGAGAATATGTCTCATCGTTTGGTGTTGACAAAGATGGAGAAATATATTTTAGCGATTATAAACCCAATGCTCAACTATATAAATTAGAAGATGGTGTTACACCTCCACAAGGTGTTGCTGTAAATGGTATTGGGGATTGGCAACCCCTTGATAAGGGTGTTATTAACGGTCAAGTCAACGCTATTGCCACTGGAGCAAACGGTAATGTATATCATGGCGGAACTTTTAATAAAGCAGGGAACATTACAGCTAATAACATAGCGGTTTGGAATTCTACAACAGGATGGAGTGCTTTAGGAAGTGGTGCAAATGGAACAATAAATGCACTAAAAATTACACCTAATGGTTATTTGTATGCAGCAGGCTCGTTTACAAAAATTGGTGGAGTTGCAGCAAAAAACATTGCGGTATGGAATGGTACTGCATGGACAGCATTAGGTACAGGAATAGAGGGTTCTGTATTAGCTTTGGAAACAGATGGAAATAACAAAATTTACGCCGCAGGTGTTTTTGAAACGATTAATGGGACTACAGTCAAAAATATTGGGTTTTGGAATGGTGCTGCATGGAGTGCTTTAACCGATGCCACAACATCAACTGCAGGAACAAACAATGAAATAAGATCATTGCATCTTGATAGTAATGGCATCTTGTATGTGGGAGGTAATTTTAGCAAAGCAGGTGATAAAAATGCCAGTAGAATTGCTACGTGGAATGGAAAAAATTGGGGTACATTAGGAGCTGGAACTAGTGGTTTTGTACATGCTATTGTATCTACTCCTACAGATGTTTTTTTGGGTGGAAATTTTGCAATTGCAGGTACTAAAACAGTAAATAGAATCGCAAAATGGAATAAAACTACCTCATCTTGGTCAACTCTTGGCAAAGGTGTCAATAATAATGTAAATGCATTGTTACATGATGGCACCTATTTATATGTGGGTGGTGCTTTTAGTATCGCTTTTAATACGAGCCAAAATAGTATTGTTAATCATATAGCCAGATGGAGTGCTGCAAAGGGTTGGGAAGCTTTAGGAAAAAATACTCAAGTAGGTGTTGATATCAAAATAAATGATTTAAGTTTCTCTTCTCATGTCAATGGTAAAGAAAACATATTTGCCGGGGGCAATTTTTCTAAAGCAGGAGCGCAAAATGCAAATAATACGGCATTATGGAAATCAGACAATGTTTTGGCGATTGAAACAGATGAGTATTTTAAATTTAATTATTATCCAAATCCTACAACTGATATACTAAACCTTTCAAAAAAATACAACTGGGTGTTAACGAACAGTTTGGGGCAAGTTATTAAAAAAGGAAATAGTGCTTCGTTAAATTTGTATAACTATAATCCTGGATTTTATTTTTTAAGAATTGAGGATTCAAAAACAATTAAAATCATTAAAAAATAAAAATACCTTTAAAATTTTAATCCTACCATATAATATAAAAATGTGATAAATTAAAAGTTATAATAAATATGTGGGAGGAGAATATTTCTATCAGCACGATTTTAGCGATGACAGTAAAACTTATGAAAATATAGTGTGTGAAATATAGAGAATCTTAAAATCGAAACTTTATATTGCTTAATTTGACTCGGATTTTAGCTACTTATATGACTTTATAAAGATAAATTTTTGGAGCAAAATATTCGGACAGAAAATTGATACGATATATGGAATTGAAAAAAGAAGTTGAATAGAATGAAAAATTTAACGCAATAAAAACGTGTTACAACAGCATAAAGCGATTGCTATTACTTGCTTACATACGAATATTCGTACAGAATATTCTATTCGGCTTTTATTTGCTAAATTAGTCGCTAACACATGCAATGATATCATACATAAAACCTTTGGCCACAAGCATAAAATAACAATGCGAATAGCTTTAATCATACTAATTGTAATACACGGAATTCTCCATTTATTTGAGTTTTTCAAAGCACTCGGAATATCTGAATTCAACGCGATTTCAAAAGCCCATGGAATATTTTGGTTTTTTACATTTATACTTTTTACTATTTCAGTCATTTTAATTCTTATTCATTCTAATTATTGGTTGTTAAGTGGATTTTTGGCTGTGATTATTTCAGAGGTGCTGATTCTTAACTATTGGTCTGACGCTAAATTTGGCACCATAGCTAACATAATTATTCTCATCGCTATAATTATTGGTTATTCAAGTTTCAATTTCAAGCAGAAAGTCAAAACAGAAAAAATAAGTCTGTTTGAAGGTGCGCAAGCAAAAAACCAAGACATCATTACAGATGGAGAATGGATTGGTTTACCACCAATTGTGCAAAAATGGTTGACTAAGAGTGGATTAATTGGAAAACAACGGGTTTCTAATGTGTATTTGGTTCAAAAACTACAGCTCAAATTAAAACCTGAACAAGCAAACTGGAACAAGGGTATGACAGAACAATATTTTACTGTTGACCCTCCAGCTTTCAACTGGAATATCAAAACTGAAATGAACCCATTATTGAATATTGTTGGTAGAGACAAATTTGTAGATGGTAAAGGTGAAATGATAATTAAGCTACTTTCACTTATTCCAGTTGCAGGCGCAAATAATAACGAAAAGGTAAATCAAGCAACTTTACAAAGATATTTAGCTGAAATAGTTTGGTTTCCTTCAGCCGCTTTAAGTAAATATATAAAATGGGAGACTATAGATGACTATTCTGCCAGAGCAACAATGGAATTTAAAGGGACTAAAGGTGCAGGCGTTTTTCATTTTGACCAAAATGGAAATTTTGAAAAATTCGTAGCAATGCGTTATCAAGATTCAAATGCAATTAAACCTACTGAGTGGACTGTGATTTCAACAAGAACAGAAGAGCGAAATGGAATTAAAATACCCATTGAATGCGAAGCAAGCTGGAAATTAGAAAAAGGTAAATGGACTTGGTTAAAATTGAAAATAACAGACATACAACATAACGTAGAAGAAATGCCAGTGGCTAACTATCACCTTTAGGTGCTCATCGAGGGTAAACTGTGCATATTAACAGCTATATGCAACCTGTCCATGTTTACTCTGTATTTATAAATTTTTACGCATTAAATTGTGTGAGTTAAAAAATCCAAAACGTGGCTACACAACTTATCAGTCTTTGGAGGATAATCCTGCGTTGTGTATAACATTCAGAAAACCCTATGAATGCTGACAATTTTCAAAATAAGTGAGTGAGAAATATTCCGTAATTAGTATCTGTTCCTTTAAAATCTTTACCTAACCAAAGAAAATCACTACCCAAACCAAACTGCCATTTACTTCTTTGCAAACCTATTCTAACCATACCTGAACTAAATCTATGTGCATCGGTAAAACCGACAGATGAAACCCATTCTGCTCTTGTAAAAAGTTGCCAGTTCTCATTTATTTTAGGCGTAAATTGAAATATAGTAAGCCATCTTACATCTGCTTGTTCTCCTAATTTGCTTGAAATAATTGTGTATAGTAACCATTCATTGGGTTTAACCTTTAAAAATTGAATACCTGACCTTGCCTGGAAAGATGAGTTTGTTCTTGCTGTAGCAGCAACTGCAAAACCAAAACCAGTTTTTTTTATCTGATAAGCCAAAATATT
Organism: Polaribacter porphyrae; assembly: GCF_002954685.1. GTDB lineage: Bacteria > Bacteroidota > Bacteroidia > Flavobacteriales > Flavobacteriaceae > Polaribacter > Polaribacter porphyrae. The sequence goes on from NZ_MSCN01000001.1 coordinate 1,633,228, forward strand.
TAAGGTTGAAAATTGGTCTGTTCCTTCTTTGTATTCTGGAATGCTATATGTATTTCTACTCAAAAACAAGAATTGTGAATTTTTGGCAACCCGTTTTAACCAAAAGACATCTAAAACTGGTGCTTCTGTTCCAATAAAAGTTTCAACTCTTATATTTTGTGCGTGCAGAGGTTTAGAACAACAAATTATAAGTAGAAAGAATAAAGATTTTAACATCTTCTAATAATTTCCAGCAATTAAAACTGGTACTGAATATAGGCTTGTGTGACTTGTTAGAAAAAGCGTCTTATTATCAGTACCACCAAAGCACAGATTGGTGACTTCAAAATTGGTTTTAATTTTTCCTATTAATTTACCTTCCGAAGTGAAAATAGTTACACCATCACCACACGCAGCATAGAGATTACTTTCTTTATCAATTTTTAAACCATCTATTCCCCAAGTTTTACTATCAATGGTATTTAAGACTTTCATATCGAAAAGTGTATTTTCGGCAGTAACGTCAAACACGACTAATTTTCTGTCGCCTTCGTTTGAATTGCCCACATAGAGCTTTGATTCGTCTTTTGAAAACACCAATCCGTTTGGTTTTGAAAGTATTGCATTTACCGAAACGGTCTCGTTGGTTTTTGGGTCGTATTTAAAAATGTGATAGGCATCTAATTCTTTGTAATCATTGGCTTTATCACCATAAGTCGCCAACAGACCATAATCTGGGTCTGTAAACCAAATGGTTCCGTCTGATTTTACAACAACGTCATTTGGGCTATTAAACTTTTTGCCTTGATAATTATTGGTAATGACTTCAAAAGATTTATCGGGTTTAATTCTTGCTATTTGTCTTGCACCACCTTGACAAGAAATGATGTTTCCGTAGGCATCAAATGTATTGCCGCCTGCATACCAACTGGGTTCTAAAAACAGCTCTACGCCTGTGCTTGGTGACCATTGATGTAATTTATTTGCCATCACTTCACTAAAGATTAAACGATTGTTGTTTTTATCCCAAATAGGACCTTCTAAAAACTGAAAGTCAGATGCTAGTTCTTCTATTTCGGCATCCTCTTTTATAATATCCTCTATGGATAATTCTTTTTTAGCTTGAACTTTAACTTGTTTTTCATTTCTAGCATCCTGTTTGTCTTTGCACGATAGAATGCATAGCGTCAGAAAAGTAATAGTTATTATTTTTTTCATCTTGAATAATTTTAAGATTTATTGCCAGTTTTCTTTATAATCTTCTACGAACTGCCTAAAAGAAATGGGCTGTTTTCCTGTAATCTTTTCAACAGTTTCTGTTACGCCTTCTGCATAACCAGCTTTTATAATTTGATTTAGACTTCTGGTCATTTCAATAACAAAATCTGGCATACCATAGTCTTTCATTGCCTGTATAGCAGCATTTTCTGGCACATCTACATAATTTACTTTCTTATCTAAAACAGAAGAAACAATGGATAAAGCATCTTCAAAAGATAAATTTTCTGCGCCTGTAATGGTTAATTCTTGATTTACATACGCGTTTGGATTTTTTAAAATTTCGGCATTTACAGCAGCAATATCTCTTACATCTACCCAACCTAATTTGCCTTGACCTGCAGGCATATAGAGCGTACCGTTTTTAATATCATTTGCAAAGAAATTGACAAAGTTTTGCATAAAACTGGTAGGCTTTGTTATGGTGTAATTCATACCGCTTTGCTTCACTAAATCATCAATAGTGCCTTGTACTTTTGGCATTTTAAAGGTTGAAGAACTATCTGCACCAGCACCACTTGAGCGTACAATATGCTTAACGCCTACTTCTTTGGCAGCTTCTATTGCATTTTTAGCAAAATCAATCATCGGTTCTATCATTGGGAATAAAAGAAATAGCGTGTCGATATCTTTAAAAGCTTTTACTAATGATGCTTTGTCATTAAAATCTACGTGTACTTGATTACTACTCAAGTCTTCTTTGTTAGAAGAAACACCTATCAAAAAATTTGCCTGCGATGTTTCTAATTGTTTTACTATTTGGGTTCCAATATTTCCGCTTGATCCTGTTACTAAAATTCGATTTTTCATTTTTATTTGCTTTTTTAAAACTAATGATGCAAATTTGAGGACAATAGTTATAAAAGTCAAGTAGTTACTTTAAAGTAAGGTAGTTTATATTTTGATACAATTATTGATAATCAACATGTTATAATGATAATAAATGAAAAATAAATCTGAAGACTATCAAAAAATGATAAAAACATACCTAGAGCATAATTCTTGTCCTGTAGCGGCAACTATGTCTGTAATAGGTGGTAAATGGAAATCAATTATTTTATATTTAATTAGCCACGATGTGAAACGATTTGGCGAAATGCACAGAATGATTGACGGAATTAGCAAAAAGATGCTTACGAGTCAACTACGAGAATTAGAAGCAGATAAAATCATACATAGAAAGGTGTTTCCTGTTGTACCGCCAAAAGTTGAGTATACCATAACCGAACGTGGTTTAAGTTTACGACCATTAATCATTGCAATGCGTGAATGGGGACTTGAGAATGTTTTGAAAATAAGACACTACACATAACAAAGAATTGAGAAAAGAATTCTTCACTAAATTTAGACAACAGTTTTCAGGCATTGTTGAAGTAGAATAATCTCTTTTTGTCGATTTGTTCCAATTTAACAAGCTAAAATCTTCATTATCCTTTTTATATTCTATCTCATTATTAAAACCTAAATATGGCCTACATCATAAAATATTCTTGATTTAGTATAATAAAAACATTGTTTTAACAATTTATTGGAAAATGTTAGTATTACTAGCTTTTTACTCTTGCTCTATTGATTATTCTATCAAAAATTTCTCTATAAGATTTATTGTGTTTATTATTACTAAAAGAAAATAAAATTGTAAACTTTAGGAACATATAAAAATATCAGTTTATTATACTACAATGTTTATACTTACATGGATAAAAAAATCTTTACATTTTAACATCAATTTAGTCATTATACAAGCTTTGACTTTTTTGATACAGTAATATAATACTGTAAAAATAAAATGATATTTATTAATCTGTATATTTATAGCTTATTACAATACTGTTGAAAGCAAAAATAACATCCATTGTCTTATTGTTAGCACTTATAATTCCTACTATAAGTACTTTCTGTTGGCTTACCTATCAAAGGTCTGTTGTTCGCCATCAAGTAAAACGCATGATAATGAGGGGTATAGATAAAGAGGAGCTTGTGCTATTAAAGTTTTCAGAAGAAGAAGCCATGAAAGAGCTGAAATGGAAACATTCAAAAGAATTTGAGTACAAAGGAGAAATGTATGACATTGTTAAAACTGAAAAAATTGGGAATATAATACACTACTGGTGCTGGTGGGATCATGAAGAAACAAGATTGAACAGAGAACTAACAGAATTAGTAACAAATCTCTTCAACGATAGTCCACAAAAAGCACAAAAAGAAAATCAACTTATTTCTTTTTATAATTCACTCTATTACAACGACATAAATTCTTCGAGTCTTTCAACAAGATTCGTAAAATACGCTCTAATTTTTCATTATTCAGAATCTTATCTTTCAATTATTTTAAAGCCAACGTTGCCACCTCCCAAATGTTAAGTTAAACATATTATCATTTTTAAACCTCACCTTTTTGGCTGGGGTATTGTGCCTATGCATTAGGTACTAATTTTATTTAACTTAATATTTCTACAATGAAAAAAATATTTTTTGTGTTGTTGATTGAAGTATTAGGTATTTTCTAAAAATGAAGCTTAAAATAATTAAGAAAGAACCATGAAAAAACGAAATAAATTTTTAGCTTGGTTAAAACCAAATGAAACTCTTGTAGAATTAGATTCTTTTTATAGGGAAACTGTCTCCCAGTTTTCTAATGAGGAGAGAAAAGTCTATTGTAAAAATTTATTAGGTAGATTACAGGAAGACTTTAGGTTAGCTACTAAAGCAGAGCTTAATGAGATTAAGAAATATTTAAAAGCTACAAAAAGAGAGTTGAAATTTCTGAATAAACAGAATGTATAGATTAGACCTAATATTTAAAAAGAAGCTGTCTCATTAATTTGAGGCGGTTTTTTTAATTTTATTTTGATATTCTTGTAGTTTTTTAGTATTTTACATACTAATAATCAGCACTATGAATACTAATTTTAAAGATTACAATCAACAACAGAATTGGCTATTTCCACCAAGTATAGAAGAGTTGATTCCCTCTGAGCATCCAGTTCGTTTGGTTAATGGAGTTGTAGAACAACTCGACCTTAGTCAATTACTTTCAGAATACAAAAAAAATGGACAACCAAGTTATCACCCAAAGATGTTACTAAAGGTTATGGTTTATGCTTATATGGATAATACTTACTCAACTCGTAAGATAGAAAAAGCAATGCGAGAGAACATTAACTACATGTGGTTATCAGGCAAACAGGTTGCAGACCATAACACCATTGCTAGGTTTCGAAGTAAAAAGTTGAAAACAATTTTCAAAGACATCTTCAAGCAGGTTGTTTTGTTTTTGGCAGATCAAGGCTTAGTATCTTTAAAAGAAGTCTTTACAGATGGAACAAAGATAGAATCTGTAGCAGGACGTTACACCTTTGTATGGGGTAATGCTATTAAGACTAGAAAAGAAAAAATGGCAACTCAGTTAGAACAACTTTGGCAATACGCACAAAGTATTGCTGATCATGAAGATAAAGATCCTACTCCACCTGATTTCACCAAGGTAGGTAAAGAAAAAGTAGCACAAACTGCTCAAAAAATAAATAAGATACTCTCCAATAATCCAAAAGCAGGCAGTAAACAAAAAGCAAAATTACGTTTCATAGAAAAGAACTTCTCCAACAACTTAGATCGTTATGCAGAACAAGAAAAGATATTAGCCAATCGTAATAGTTACAGTAAAACAGACCCAGATGCTACCTTTATGCGAATGAAAGAAGATCATATGAAAAATGGACAGCTTAAACCAGGCTACAATGTTCAAATTAGCTCACAATCACAATTTATAATTCACTATTCATTACATCAACAAACCACAGATTATCATACTTTAAAACCACATCTTGTCTCCTATCAGAAATTATATAAAACCCTACCAGAAATAATTGTTGCTGATGCAGGGTATGGAAGTGAAGAAAACTACGAATACTTAGAACAAAACGATGTTGAAGCTTATGTGAAATACAATACTTTTGATAAGGAAAACCAAACATATAAACCTAAGAAGAAGAAAAGCGGTAAAGAAGATTTTCATAGAGATACATTGCACTACAATGATAAGGAAGATTACTATGTATGTCCTATGGGACAAAAAATGGAAAACAAGTATGATAAGAAGCAGCAAACCACATCTGGATATCTACAAAAAATTAGCGTTTACAAAGCAAAAAACTGTAAAGGTTGTTCTTTAAGAACCTTATGTCATAAAGCTAAAGGTAATAGAATTGTACAGCGGAATCACAAACTTGAACGTTACAAAGAAATTACCCGAAGACGACTCAATAGTGAACTAGGAACTCAAAAAAGAAGACAACGAACTGCTGATGTAGAACCTGTTTTTACACATATTAAATCAAACAGAAACTTTAAAAGATTTACTCATAAAGGAATAGATAAAGCATCATTAGAATTTGGTTTACATGCTTTTGCTCATAATTTAAAGAAAATGATTGCATAATAATGCTAAAAATTAACATCTAATTTTAAAATAAAAAAATAATTACATCAAATCTATCTTAAAAGCTATAAATAAAAAACCGCCTCAAATTTAATTATGAGACGGATTCTTCCAAAGATTGTAAGGGATACCGCCCTTAAAAACTTTTAAATAATTCAAATAACTAAATAGAAAACATATATCATTATGCGCTTATCATTTCTTTAGTTATCTATATAACACTTAAAATAAAAAAAACCCTAGTCTGTTTTTAAAAATTAAAAATATTTTAATACATAGAAGGATGAGTGTGAGAAATTCTGAAATAAACAAAATGGATTATTAAAATCTGAAAATTGATAAAAGAAAACTTACTATATGATAAGAAAAATTATTTGTTCTCTAACTTACTAATCAACCTCTTTTAAAGAGATTATTTTATTTATATTTAATTTTTTTCTCAACAATAGCATGTCTTCACTTACTTTTCTGTCTAAAATTTTGGCGTAATGCTGCGTTGTTTTTAAAGATTTATGACCTAGCATTTTACTTACTGATTCTATCGGAACCCCATTGCTTAGTGTGATAGTAGTAGCAAAAGTGTGACGCGCTAAATGGAAAGTTAGGTTTTTATTTATTTCGCATAAATCTGCTATCTCTTTTAAATAAGCATTTGTTTTCTGATTGCTTAAAACTGGTAAAAGGTACTCGCCATTAACAAGGTTTGAATACTCATTGTATTTTTCTATAATAGCTTCTGGAGTTTTAAGTAATGGAATATTACTTCGCGTATTTGTTTTTGTTCTTTTCGTTTTTATCCATTTATCTCCATCAATACCTATTACAATGTCATTTTTTGATAGTTTTTTCACATCTGCATATGCCAATCCTGTAAAACAACAAAAAACAAATACATCTTTAACTTGTTCTAATCGTTTTATTGAAAACTCTTTTTCAATTAGTTTTTGAATTTCTTCTTTTGACAAAAATTCTCTATCTACTGTTTTAAGTCTTGCTTTCCAATTAAAGAAAGGGTCTTTACTTATCCAATCATTCGCATACGCTATTCTAATTATCTTCTTAAAATTAGTGATGTACTTTATTGCCGTATTGTGACTACAATTTCTTACCGTTTTTAAATAGTACTCAAAACCATTGATAAATTTATGATTTACTTCTTTTATATTTATATCATTTAACCTGTACTCTAGTTTTATAAAGGCTTTTAAGTGCTTTTTTGCTGTTTTGTATCTTTCTAATGTTCCTGGAGCAAAATCTTTACCTACCAATTTCTCAACTTGGATATTATGGTCTTCAAATATTTTAAGCAACATTTTATGGTTTTCTTCTTTACCATTATAAATGTCTCTGATTCTTATTGCTGATATCGTTTCATTTTCATCTACTAATTTTTGATGAATTTTATAAATTTTATTAGTTATACTATCAATATACCTATTTAATTGTTGAGCTTCAATAGAATTTCCTTTCATTTTGCCTGATGAGGAAATCCATTTATATACATCTACCTTTCTTGATATGCTCAGTTCTGCTCGTTTACCATTTACGGTAATTCTTAGATAAATATTGGCTTTACCATTACTATCTGCTTTACTACGTTTGATATAAAAAATGAATGAGAATAAATTTTTCATAGGTGTCAGTTGGTATTACTGAATAAATATACACAAATTAAATGAAAAAACATATTATAAACAACTAATAATTAGTAATTTAAATCAATTAGGTGTCGATTTTTATCTATCTAAAAGTGACACCTAATACGCACCTTATTGATTACTTTTTAATGATTTTGATTGATTATCTAAGAAAGTAATAAAGCCCAAAAACATAATGTTTATGGGCTTTTTATGAGAATTGTGATTCTCTGAGCGGAGAAAGAGGGATTCGAACCCCCGGACCTGTTACAGTCAACAGTTTTCAAGACTGCCGCATTCGACCACTCTGCCATTTCTCCAAGAGTCTCATCAAGTATTCCTTGAATGCGGATGCAAATATAGAAAGCTTTTTTATTTTCTGAAACAAAAAACAATTAAAATTTCTTTTTTTTGAATATATGTAAACTCTAATGCTATCTTATTAATTATCAGTATCTATATAAAAATTTAATTAATTAGAAATCGGTATTTAATAAAAATACAGCAAACTACTTTCTACTACTTTAGTATATTTGTTAATTAACTTATAGTTTGGATTATGGCTTTCAATTCTTTTGGAAATTTATTAAGAGTTACAACGTATGGAGAATCTCATGGAACTGCAATTGGTGGAGTTATAGACGGGTTTCCTGCTGGTCTTAAAGTTAATTTTGATGCTATTCAAGAAGAATTGAACAGACGTAAACCAGGGCAATCAAAAATTGTTACTCAACGTAAAGAACCAGATACTGTGGAATTTTTATCTGGCATTTTCGAAGGTAAAACTACTGGCACTTCCATTGGTTTTATTATTAAAAATACTAATCAAAAAAGTAAAGACTACAACCACAATACAGATGTATATAGACCTTCTCATGCAGATTACACCTATGATCAAAAATACGGTTTACGTGATTATAGAGGTGGTGGACGAAGTTCTGCGCGTGAAACTGCAAACTGGGTGGTAGCTGGTGCTTTGGCTAAACAGCTAATTGCTAGTATTAACATTAATGCATTTACAAGTTCTGTAGGTAATATTTTTATAGACAAACCATATCAAGAGTTAGATTTTTCTAAAACTGAATCTAATATTGTACGTTGTCCTGATGAATCATCAGCAGAAAAAATGATTGAAAAAATTAAAGAAATTAGAAAAGCTGGAGATACAATTGGTGGAACAATTACTTGTGTGGCGAAAAATATGCCTGTGGGTTTAGGTGAACCTATTTTTAACAAATTACATGCAGAGCTTGGTAAAGCTATGTTATCCATAAATGCAGTTAAAGGATTTGAGTTTGGAAGCGGTTTTTGTGGTGCAAAAATGAAAGGCTCTGAACATAATGATATTTTTAATGCGGATGGTTCAACTCAATCTAATTTATCTGGTGGTATACAAGGTGGAATAAGTAATGGTATGGATATTTACTTTAGAGTAGCGTTTAAACCTGTTGCTACAATAATGACCAATCAACAAACTATAAACTCTAAAGGAGAAGAAACCGAAATTATGGGAAAAGGAAGACATGATCCTTGTGTTGTACCTAGAGCTGTGCCAATTATAGAAGCCATGACTGCTTTAGTTTTAGCAGATTTTTGGTTATTAAATAAAACTAGAAAGATCTAATTTTAGATTTATTTTGTTGATAAAATTCATCTTAAACTTATCAACATTTAACACTTTTTCCTTTTTTCTGATGTAATTTTAAGTGGTTTCAAAATCTATTATGAAACTACTTTTATCACAATTATTTTTACAATGAATTACATCAAAGGACGTGGTGCACAAATAAATATCCATAATCGATTTTTTAAAGAAGAACATGTTATTAGAGATGATTTTTTAAATTATTGTGAAGCTGAACAAGAAAGTGCAGAGAATAACAAAACTTCATATTTAGAAATTTACCCAAAAACCATTTTAAACAAAGTTGATAGTCCAGATATTGGTTTTAAGTATTCTATGAATCCTTATCAAGGTTGTGAACATGGCTGTATCTATTGCTATGCTAGGAATACTCACGAATACTGGGGTTATTCTGCTGGTTTAGATTTTGAGCGTAAAATATTATATAAAGCAAATGCTGCTGAATTATTAGAAAAGAAACTAAAAAATAAAAATTGGAAAGTAGAAAATATCATGTTTTCTGGCAATACTGATTGTTATCAACCTATAGAAAAGAAGTTAAAAATTACACGTAAAATGTTGCAAGTTTTGCTAAAATTAAAACATCCTGTGAGTATGATAACAAAAAATGCTTTGATTTTACGTGATATAGATATCCTTAAAAAAATGGCAAAATTACATTTGGTAAACGTAAGTATTTCTATCACTTCTTTATCTGAAGAAACTAGAAGAATTTTAGAGCCTAGAACTACTACTATAAAGAAAAGGTTAGAAACTGTAAAAGTATTATCTGAAAACGGAATTCCTGTAAATGTGATGATGGCTCCAATTATACCTGCCATTAATAATCACGAAATTTTTAAATTGGTAAAAAAAGTAAGTGAATTAGGAGCTAAATCAGTAGGTTTTACAGTAGTAAGATTAAATGGTGCTATTGGAAAAATCTTCACAAATTGGGTTCAGAAAACTTATCCAGATAGAGCTGATAAAATTCTAAATCAAATTAAAGAATGCCATAATGGAAATTTGAATGATAGTAGATTTGGAACAAGAAGTCGTGGAGAAGGAAAAATTGCTGAACAGATTGCTACTCAATTTAAATTGGCTAGAAAAATGTATTTAAAAGATAGCAAATTACCTTCTTTAAATTTTAAGATTTTTGATCCTTTACAGACAAATCAATTAAGTCTATTTTCATAAAAAAAGTGAAACTTCGGTTTCACTTTTTAATAACTCAAATTAAACAAAATTCTTACTCTCCTTGCCCAAGAGAGAAAGCTCTTTTACCATCAAACTCATACAAGTTTTCGGTTTTTATTACTTCAAATCCTTCATTGTGTAATTTTGATAAAAGTGCTATTACTTTTTCAAAATCTACTGGATTGTATACTAATTTTCCTTCTGTTTTAGAATTTACATCCACAAATCTACATCTCCAATGATCTGTGCAGTAGGTTTCTGCTAATCCTTCAGGATATACTTTCACACCTCTGTTTGTAATCATTTTTAACTTCATCTTAAAAGAATCAATACTATCTAAAGCGTCGCCAATAATTTTTGGATTATTCCCTTTCCAGTTAATAAATACATCAACACCAACCAATACTTGCTTTTCTTCTTTTCTCTTATATACTGGTATAACAATCTCTCCATTGCCTGATGATAATTTACTCACTGGTAATTTTGTAGGCACTTGCCCTAGGTTTTCAATGATTCTTGTTGCAAATTCACTAGTAGATACAATTTCTTTAGTAATTTCTTCTTGATAAACATCAGCTGTATGATAACCATCTTCAATAGTTTTTAGCCATGCATTTTTAATAGTATCAGCAATTTCTGTTTTGCCTAAATGAGATAACATCATAATAGCAGCATTAATCAAACCTGATGGATTTGCAATTTTTTGACCAGCAATATCTGGTGCAGAACCATGAATAGCTTCGAACATAGCCACATTAGAACCAATATTTGCTGAACCACACATACCAACAGAACCAGCTATTTCTGCTGCGATATCAGAAATAATATCTCCATATAAATTTGATGTAACAATAACATCGTAATTTTCTGGACTTGCTGCCAAACGTGCTGAACCTATATCTATAATTTGTGAATTACTCTCAATTTCTGGGTATTCTAACGCAATTTCTTTAAACACATTATGAAACAAACCATCTGTTAATTTCATAATATTATCTTTTACCATACAAGTTACTTTCTTACGTCCATAAGCCTTTGCATATTCAAAAGCATATCGTACAATTTTTTCGCAACCTGGTCTTGTAATTAACTTTAAGCACTGTACAACATCTTGTGTTTGCTGATGTTCTATACCTGCATATAAATCTTCTTCATTTTCTCTAACAATTACGACATCCATTCCTCCAAAATTAGTTTCTACATAAGGAGAATAAGCTGTTACAGGACGTACATTTGCAAACAAGCCTAAAGATTTACGTAAAGTTACGTTTAAGCTTTTATAACCTTTACCTTGTGGGGTGGTAATTGGAGCTTTTAAAATCAATTTATTTCTATTGATAACTTCCCAAGCACTTTTTTCTATTCCTGCTGAATTACCAGATTCATATACCTTTTCTCCAACCTCAATTCTTTCTGGTCGAATATTAGCACCTGCTGCATCTAATATTCGTAAAGTGGCTTCCATAATTTCAGGGCCAATTCCATCACCATAAGCTACAGCTACTTTTGTAACTTCTTGTTGCTTTTTATTTTTTGATTGCTCTTGTACTTGTATATTTTCCATGATTGCCTATTTTAAGTTGATACAAATATCTAAAATACTATTCATATATTTTTATATATGTTTTTAATGTATTATATAAATATTTTTTATAATAAACAATCTTATAAAAAAAGGCAAAACATATTGTTTCGCCTTTTGATTTATATTTTAAGCTTGACCAGTTGGTCCGAAATTCATTGGGATTGGTGGTTGTTCATAATCTTTAATTTCTCCATGTTGTTGTTCAAATTTTCGAACATTATCAGCTAAAGCTTTGGTTAATCTTTTAGCATGTTGTGGAGTAAGGATAATTCTAGATTTTACTTTTGCTTTTGGTACACCTGGCATTATATTTATAAAATCTACAATAAATTCTGACATTGAATGATTAATTATTGCCAAATTAGAATAAGTTCCTTCTGCTACTTCTTGATCTAATTCTATATTTAATTGACCATCTTTATTTTGATTTTCTTCCATAAGTTATATTGTTTTACTTTTAAACTCTTGAATTGTGCAATTGTCTAAAATAAAAAAGTTGAATTGGATAATGCAATAACAATTACAGTAAACAATTCAACTTTTTAAACTTTAAACGTTTACACGTTTGTATAATTAGAAACTTCTTTCTATCTCATCTTTAGGACCAACAATAACATTGTCATAAGATCTCATACCAGTACCAGCAGGAATTTTCTTACCAACAATTACATTTTCTTTTAATCCTTCTAATGTATCTATTTTACCATTTACAGCAGCCTCATTTAACACTTTTGTTGTTTCTTGGAAAGAAGCAGCAGATATAAATGATTTTGTTTGTAATGATGCTCTTGTAATACCTTGTAAAACTTGCTCTGCAGTTGCTGGTTGTGCATCTCTTGCTACAACCAAATTTTTATCATTTCTACGTAATAAAGAGTTTTCGTCTCTTAATTGACGTGCAGAAATAATTTGACCTGCTTTTAAGTTTTCAGAATCTCCAGCGTCTTCAATTACTTTCATTCCATAGATAGCATCATTTTCTTTGATAAAATCAATTTTATGAATTAATTGATTCTCTAAAAATAATGTATCACCAGAGTCAATAATCTTAACTTTACGCATCATTTGACGAACTACAACCTCAAAGTGCTTGTCATTAATCTTTACACCTTGTAAACGATATACTTCTTGAATTTCATTAACCAAATACTCTTGAACAGCAGATGGCCCTTTAATTCTTAAAATATCTGAAGGTGTTGTAGCACCATCAGATAATGGCATACCAGCTTTGATAAAGTCATTTTCTTGTACTAAAATCTGATTAGAAAGTTTAACTAAATACTTTTTAATATCTCCTGTTTTAGACTCAACAATAATTTCTCTATTACCTCTTTTTATTTTACCAAAAGAAACGACACCATCAATTTCAGAAACCACAGATGGGTTAGATGGGTTACGTGCTTCAAACAATTCTGTTACACGTGGTAAACCTCCTGTAATATCACCTGCTTTACCAGATGTTCTAGGTATTTTTACTAATGTTTTTCCACTTTCCACAGTTTCTCCATCATCTACCATTAAGTGTGCACCAACAGGTAAACTATAAGAACGTAAAGCATTACCATCTTTGTCTTCAATAATTAAAGAAGCAATGATTTTTTTGTTTTTAGAATCAGTAATTACTTTTTCTTGGAAACCAGTTTGTTCATCAATCTCAACAGAGTAGTTCATACCTTGTTCTAAATTGTCAAACTTCACTTTACCAGAGAATTCAGAAACAATTACACCATTAAATGGATCCCATTGTACAATAACATCTCCTTTTTTTATTGATTTTCTATCTTTATCAAAAATGATAGAACCATAAGGAATTATATTAGTACTTTGAGTAATATCTGTTTTCTTATCTTTTATTTTGATTTCTGCAGTTCTAGAAATTACAATGTCAACTTCGTTTCCATCATTATCTTTTCCTTTAACAGTACGTAAATCTTCTATAGAAACCTTACCATCAAACTTGGCAATTAATTTATTTTCTTCGGATATGTTACCAGCAACACCACCAACGTGGAATGTACGTAATGTTAACTGTGTACCTGGTTCTCCAATTGATTGTGCAGCTATTACACCAACAGCTTCACCAATTTGCACTTTGTTACGAGTAGATAAACTCTGACCATAACACTTTGCACAAATACCTCTAGCAGACTCACAAGTTAATGGAGATCTAACTTCTAAACGATCAATACCAGATTTTTCTACTTCTTCAGCTAATTGAGATGTAATTGGTTGGTTTGCTTCTAAAATTAAATCATCTGTAATTGGATGGTAAACGTTGTTTAAAGAGATACGACCTTCAATTCTGTCTGATATAGATTCTACAATCTCATCATTTTTCTTTAATGGAGTAACTTCTAATCCTCTTAATGTACCACAATCTTCTTCATTGATGATTACATCTTGAGAAACATCTACTAATCTACGTGTTAAGTAACCAGCATCTGCTGTTTTTAAAGCGGTATCTGCTAAACCTTTACGAGCACCGTGAGTTGAGATAAAGTATTCAAGAATTGATAACCCTTCTTTAAAGTTAGATAAAATTGGGTTTTCAATAATTTCTCCACCACCTGCAGTCGATTTTTTAGGCTTTGCCATTAATCCACGCATACCAGTTAACTGACGAATTTGCTCTTTAGAACCCCTTGCACCAGAATCTAACATCATATATACAGAGTTAAATCCTTGTTGGTCTTCACGCAAACGCTTCATAGATAATTCTGTTAATTGATTATTGGTTCTACCCCAAATATCAATTACCTGGTTGTAGCGCTCTTTTTGCGTTAACATACCCATGTTATAATTTCCTACAATTAAGTCAACTTCTTTATTAGCTTCATCAATCATAGATTGCTTTTCAGCAGGAATAATAATATCTCCTAATGAGAATGATAAACCACCTTCAAAGGCATATTTATATCCCATATTTTTAATTTCATCTAAAAATTCTCCTGTGGTTGGTATATCAGTAGCTTTTAAAATTCCTCCAATAATTCCACGTAAGTTCTTTTTAGTTAAAACTTCATTTATATATCCAGCAGCAGCAGGAACTTTTTCATTAAATAGAACTCTACCAACAGTAGTTTCAATGATTTTAGTTACTTGCTCTCCATTTTCATCTAAATCTTGAGTTCTTACTTTAATACCTGCATTTAAGTCAACCTGTCCTTCGTTAAAAGCAATTGTTACTTCTTCTGGAGAATAGAATGTTAATCCTTCACCTTTAATTGGCACATCTTTAGTTGACTTTCTTTCTTTAGTCATGTAATAAAGACCAAGTACCATATCTTGAGAAGGTACAGTTACTGGTGCACCATTTGCAGGATTTAGAATATTATGAGAAGCCAACATTAATAATTGTGCTTCTAAAATTGCCTCTGGTCCTAATGGCAAGTGAACTGCCATTTGATCCCCATCAAAATCCGCATTAAATGCAGAACAAGATAATGGATGCAACTGTATTGCTTTTCCTTCAATTAATTTTGGTTGGAAAGCTTGAATACCTAATCTGTGTAACGTTGGAGCTCTGTTTAATAAAACAGGATGTCCTTTAATTACATTTTCTAAAATATCCCAAACAACTGGTTCTTTTCTATCTATTATTTTTTTAGCAGATTTTACTGTTTTCACAATTCCTCTTTCAATCAACTTTCTGATTACGAAAGGTTTGTACAATTCAGCTGCCATATCTTTTGGCAATCCACATTCAGACAATTTCATTTCTGGTCCAACAACAATTACAGAACGTGCAGAATAATCAACACGTTTCCCTAATAAGTTTTGACGGAAACGACCTTGCTTACCTTTTAATGAATCTGATAAAGATTTTAAAGGTCTGTTAGATTCAGTTTTTACTGCTGATGATTTACGCGTGTTATCAAATAATGAATCTACAGATTCTTGTAACATACGTTTTTCATTACGTAAAATAACTTCAGGAGCTTTTATTTCAACTAATCTTTTTAAACGATTATTTCTAATAATAACTCTTCTGTATAAATCATTCAAATCTGATGTTGCAAAACGACCACCATCTAAAGGTACTAAAGGACGTAATTCTGGTGGAATTACAGGCACAGCCTTCATAATCATCCATTCAGGATTATTCTCTCTATTTTTTTGAGAATCTCTAAATGCTTCAACTACATTTAAACGCTTTAATGCTTCAGTTTTACGTTGTTTAGAAGTTTCAGTATTTGCTTTGTGTCTTAATTGGAATGATAACTCATCTAAATCGATACGAGCTAATAAATCAATTAAACATTCAGCACCCATTTTAGCAATAAACTTATTAGGGTCTGAATCGTCTAAATATTGATTCTCTTGTGGTAGCTCATCAACAATATCTAAATATTCTTCTTCGGTTAAGAAATCCATTTTCTGTAATGGCTCTCCTTCTGGATTTTTTGCAATACCTGGTTGTATTACTACGTAACGTTCGTAGTAAATAATCATGTCTAACTTTTTAGAAGGTAAACCTAAAAGGTAACCCATTTTGTTAGGTAATGATCTAAAGTACCAAATATGAGCAACAGGCACCACTAAATTAATGTGACCTACTCTGTCTCTTCTTACTTTTTTTTCAGTAACTTCAACACCACATCTATCACAAACAATTCCTTTGTAACGAATTCTTTTGTATTTTCCACAAGCACATTCGTAGTCTTTTACAGGACCAAAAATACGCTCACAAAATAAACCATCTCTTTCTGGTTTGTGGGTTCTGTAATTTATAGTTTCTGGTTTTAATACTTCACCTTTAGAAACTTCTAAAATAGCTTCTGGTGATGATAAACCAATTGAAATTTTATTAAACTTTTTTACAGTGTACTTTTCTTGTCTTCTTGCCATGTTTCTTTTATAGTCTTCAGTCTTCAGTTAGCAGTCTTCAGTTTGCAAAAATTCTGTAAAGATTACTGCAAACTGCAGACTGCTTTACTGCTTACTATTAAAATTATTCTTCTAATCTAACGTCTAATCCTAAACCTTTCAGTTCGTGCATCAATACGTTAAACGATTCTGGTAACCCTGGTTCAGGCATTGCTTCTCCTTTTACAATACTTTCATAAGTTTTAGCTCTACCCATAACATCATCAGATTTTACTGTTAAGATTTCTCTTAAGATACTTGATGCTCCATACGCTTCAAGTGCCCAAACTTCCATCTCTCCAAAACGCTGACCTCCAAATTGTGCTTTACCTCCTAATGGCTGCTGCGTAATTAAAGAGTAAGGTCCAATAGAACGCGCATGCATCTTATCTTCAATCATGTGTCCTAACTTAATCATGTAAATTACACCTACTGTTGCAGGCTGATCAAATCGTTTTCCTGTACCTCCATCATACAGATAAGTATGACCAAATCTTGGTACACCAGCTTCGTCTGTATATTTGTTGATTTCATCTAAAGATGCTCCATCAAAAATTGGTGTTGCATATTTTCTGTCTAATTTTTGACCTGCCCAACCAAGAACAGTTTCATAAATCTGACCAATATTCATACGCGATGGTACACCTAATGGATTTAATACAATATCTACAGGAGTTCCATCTTCTAAGAAAGGCATATCTTCTGCTCTTACAATTCTTGCAACAATACCTTTGTTTCCATGACGTCCAGCCATTTTATCACCTACTTTTAATTTACGCTTTTTGGCAATATAAACTTTAGCTAGTTTTAAAATTCCTGCAGGTAATTCATCCCCAACTGAAATTGTAAATTTTTGACGACGTAAAGAACCTTGTAAATCGTTTACTTTAATTTTATAATTGTGAACTAATTCACCAACTAATTTGTTTAATTCTGTATCAGTTGTCCAAGAACCAGATAAATGAACATAATCGTCAACAGAATTTAACATTTTAAGTGTATATTTTTTACCTTTTGGCAATACTTCTTCACCTAAATCATTAAATACTCCTTGTGAAGTTTTTCCACTAATTAAAGTAAATAATTTCTCAATTAACTGGTCTTTTAAGTTTTCGAATTTAGAAACAAAAGACTGTTCTAAAGTAGCTACTGCTTCTTTATCTCTCAATCTCTTATTCTTATCTTTTACAGCTCTTTTAAATAATTTTTTATCAATTACTACACCTCTTAATGATGGTGAGGCTTTTAGTGAAGCATCTTTTACATCACCTGCTTTATCACCAAAAATGGCACGCAGTAATTTTTCTTCTGGAGTTGGATCAGATTCTCCTTTTGGTGTAATTTTACCTATTAAGATATCACCAGGATTAACTTCTGCTCCAATTCTTATCATTCCATTCTCATCTAAATCTTTAGTAGCTTCTTCAGAAACGTTAGGAATGTCATTAGTTAACTCTTCAGTTCCTAATTTTGTATCTCTAACATCTAAAGAGTACTCATCTATATGAATAGAAGTAAATATATCTTCACGAACAACTTTTTCAGAAATTACGATTGCATCCTCAAAGTTATACCCTTTCCAAGGCATAAAGGCTACTTTCATGTTTCTACCTAAAGCTAATTCTCCTTTTTGTGTTGCATATCCTTCACAAAGTACTTGACCTTCAGCTACTCTATCTCCTTTTTCTACAATAGGTTTTAAGTTGATAGATGTACCTTGATTCGTTTTTCTAAATTTAATTAAGTTATAAGAAACTTCATCTGAATCAAAACTTACTAGTTTTTCTTGATCATTTCTATCATACTTAATTGTAATTTTATTTGCATCTACATAAGTAACTTCTCCTTCTCCCTCAGAATTAATTAAAATTCTTGAATCTTTTGCTACTCTACGTTCTAAACCAGTTCCTACAATTGGTGATTCTGGTCTCAATAATGGAACTGCTTGACGCATCATGTTAGACCCCATCAAAGCACGGTTTGCATCATCATGCTCCAAGAAAGGAATTAAAGATGCAGATATTGATGCAATTTGATTTGGTGCAACATCCATATATTGAATGTCTTGTGGAGTAACCACAGGGAAATCTCCTTCTTCACGAGCAATTACTCTATCAGAGATAAAACTTCCATCTTCATTTAATTCTAAATTAGATTGGGCAATTTTCATACCTTCCTCCTCTTCAGCACTTAAATAAATTGGTTCTTCTGGGGCAACAACTCCATCATTTACTTTTCTATATGGTGTTTCAATGAATCCTAAATTATTCACTTTAGCAAATACAGAAAGTGAAGAAATTAAACCAATGTTTGGTCCTTCAGGTGTTTCAATTGGACAAAGACGTCCATAATGTGTATAATGAACATCACGAACCTCAAAACCTGCTCTTTCTCTTGACAAACCTCCAGGCCCAAGTGCAGATAATCTACGTTTGTGAGTAATCTCTGCTAATGGATTTGTTTGATCCATAAATTGAGATAACTGGTTTGTACCAAAAAATGAGTTAATTACTGATGATAATGTTTTCGCATTAATTAAATCAATTGGTGTAAACACTTCGTTATCACGCACATTCATACGTTCACGAATTGTTCTAGCCATACGTGCTAGACCAACACCAAATTGACCTGCTAATTGTTCGCCAACTGTTCTTACACGTCTATTAGATAAGTGATCAATATCATCAACTTCAGCTTTTGAATTAATCAATTGTATTAAAAACTTGATGATTGTAATAATATCTAGTTTTGTTAATACTTTTTGATCCATATCAACATCTAACTGAAGTTTAGTATTCATTCTAAAACGACCAACTTCACCTAAATTATAACGTTGTTCAGAAAAGAATAACTTATCTATTATACCTCTTGCGGTTTCTTCATCTGGCGGTTCTGCATTACGTAATTGTCTATAGATATGCTCTACTGCTTCTTTCTCTGAATTTGTAGGATCTTTTTGTAGTGTATTGTGAATAATAGCATAATCAGCCATTTGATTATCTTCTTTATGAAGTAAAATCGTTTTAGCTCCTGCTTCTATTATTTCATCAATATGCTCTTTTTCTAGAATCGTATCACGATCAAAAATAATTTCATTTCTTTCAATTGATACAACTTCTCCTGTATCTTCATCTACGAAATCTTCATGCCAAGTTTTTAATACTCTTGCCGCTAATTTACGTCCTAAAACTTTTTTTAATCCAGCTTTAGAAACTTTTACTTCTTCTGCAAGATCAAAAATTTCTAAAATATCTTTATCTCTTTCAAAACCTATAGCTCTGAATAATGTTGTAACTGGTAATTTTTTCTTTCTATCAATGTAAGCATACATAACTTGATTGATGTCTGTAGCGAATTCTATCCAAGATCCTTTAAAAGGTATAACTCTTGCAGAATATAATTTTGTACCATTTGCATGGAAAGATTGCCCAAAAAATACACCTGGTGATCTGTGTAATTGAGATACAACAACACGTTCTGCTCCATTAATAACAAATGTCCCAGAATTTGTCATATAAGGAATTGTGCCTAAATACACATCTTGAACAATAGTTTCAAAATCTTCGTGTTCAGGATCTGTACAATACAGTTTTAAACGTGCTTTTAGAGGAACACTGTGTGTAAGACCTCTTTCTATACATTCTTGTATTGAATATCTTGGTGGATCAACAAAGTAATCTAAAAATTCTAAAACGAATTGATTTCTTGTATCTGTGATAGGAAAGTTATCCATGAAGGTTTTGTACAAACCTTCTTCACCTCTTTCTTCTGCTTTAGTCTGAAGTTGGAAAAAATCTTGGAAAGATTTAACCTGAATATCCAAGAAATCTGGATATTCTTTAATCATTTGAGAAGTTGCGAAGTTGATTCTTTTAGTGGTGTTTTTCGTTGCCAAAAGAGAATATATTTTTGATTAAAATCTGAATTAAAATAAAGAACGAATATATACACAAAATGGTTTAGGCCTAAAAATTAATATTTTTAGTACCTAAACCCTAATTTTGTTTTCCCGTTTTTTGATTCTTACAAAAAATCGGGAGTTGTAGCTTACTTAAGTTCTACCTCTGCTCCTGCTTCTTCTAAAGATTTTTTAAGACCTTCAGCCTCATCTTTAGAAACACCTTCTTTGATTGGAGCTGGTGCACTATCTACGATACCTTTAGCATCTTTTAAACCTAAACCAGTTAATTCTTTAACTAATTTTACAACAGCTAATTTAGAACCACCTGCTGCTTTTAAGATTACATCAAATTCTGTTTGCTCTTCAGCTGCTTCTTCACCACCTGCTGCTGGACCTGCTACTGCTACTGCAGCTGCAGCTGGTTCTATACCATATTCGTCTTTTAAGATAGTAGCTAATTCGTTAACTTCTTTTACTGTTAAGTTAACTAATTGTTCTGCGAAATCTTTTAAATCTGCCATTTTAATTTGTTTTTAAAATTTTGTTTTATTATAGTTTATTTGTGCGCTTTATTATTTTTCAGATAATGTTTTTATAATACCTGAAAGTGTTTGTCCACCAGACTGTAATGCTGAAATAACATTCTTTGCTGGTGATTGTAATAATCCAATGATTTCTCCAATTAATTCTTCTCTAGATTTGATATCTACTAAAGCATCTAATTGTTCGTCACCAATATAAACAGACTCTTCTGCAAAAGCCCCTTTAAGTAAAGGTCTATCTTTAGTTTTCTTTCTAAATTCTTTGATTAATTTAGCTGGAGCATTAGCCGCTTCAGAAATCATCATTGAAGTATTACCTTTTAATACTGAAGGAAGCTCTCCAAAATCTTTATCTGAAGCTTCCATTGCTTTCGCAAGTAATGTATTTTTTACAACTGATAATTGAACACCAGCTTTAAAGCAAGCTCTACGTAAGTTTGATGTAGTTTGTGCATCTAAACCAGAGATATCTGCTAAATACACTGTATTAGTATCTGCTAATGTTGCTGTTAAATCTTGTATTACTTGTGATTTTTCTTCTCTTGTCATAATGTTAAGTTTTAACTTATTAAACAGCTTTAACATCAACTTCAATAGAAGGACTCATTGTACTAGACATGTAAACACTTTTTACATAAGTTCCTTTTGCTGTAGTTGGTTTCAATTTAATAATTGTTTGTATTAATTCGTTTGCATTCTCTTCAATCTTTTTAGCATCAAAAGATACTTTTCCAATTGCAGCATGTACAATTCCTGTTTTATCAACCTTAAAGTCAATTTTACCAGCTTTTACATCTTGAATTGCTTTTACAACGTCCATTGTTACAGTACCAGTCTTTGGGTTAGGCATTAAACCTCTTGGTCCTAAAATTCTACCTAAAGGTCCTAATTTACCCATTACACTAGGCATTGTAATAATAACATCTACATCTGTCCATCCTCCTTTAATTTTCTGAAGATATTCATCTAAACCTACATAATCAGCACCTGCTGCTATTGCATCTGCTTCTTTATCTGGAGTAACTAATGCTAAAACTTTTACATCTTTACCTGTACCATGAGGAAGTGTTACTACACCTCTAACCATCTGATTTGCTTTACGAGGATCAACTCCTAAACGTATAGCTAAATCTACTGATGCATCAAACTTCACATTCGTAATTTCTTTGACTAGCGATGAAGCTGCTGCTAAATCATAAGATTGAGATTTATCAACCTTACTGTAAGCTTCTTTTTGCTTTTTTGTTAATTTTGCCATTTTACTACTTTTTATAAAGTTTATGCTGGTGCATCACCTTTTACTGTTAATCCCATAGAACGTGCTGTACCTGCAATCATTCTCATTGCTGAAGAAACTTCAAATGCATTTAAATCTACCATCTTATCTTCTGCAATGACTTTAATTTGATCCCAAGTAACTGATGCTACTTTCTTTCTGTTTGGCTCTCCAGAACCCTTTTTAATTTTGGCCACTTCTAGTAACTGAACTGCTGCAGGAGGAGTTTTTACAACAAAATCAAACGATTTGTCTTTGAAAACAGTAATGACAACAGGTAAAACTTTACCTTGTTTGTCTTGCGTTCTTGCATTAAACTGTTTACAAAACTCCATAATGTTAACACCAGCAGCTCCTAAAGCGGGTCCAACTGGTGGCGACGGATTCGCTGCACCTCCCCTTACTTGTAACTTAACTACTTTACTAACTTCTTTTGCCATTTTAAAAATGTTTAGTGATTTGTTTTATAGTTGGAAGCACAAAAACAAATCGATATATATTTGTGTAACAATTATATCTTTTCTACTTGCATATAACTTAATTCTAATGGGGTTTTTCTTCCAAAGATTTTCACCATTACTTCAAGCTTACGTTTTTCTTCATTTACTTTTTCTATAGTCCCATCAAAACCATTAAATGGTCCATCAACAACTTTTACAGTTTCTCCAATATTAAAAGGAATAGCTACATTTTCATCTTGTACAGAAAGCTCATCAACTTTACCTAGCATTCTATTTACTTCTGATTTTCGCATTGGAACAGGTTCTCCTCCTTTTGTTTCTCCTAAAAAACCGATAACTCCTGTAATTGCCTTAATAACGTGAGGAACTTCTCCTGAAAGATTAGCTTCAACCATTATATAACCTGGAAAATACACTCTTTCTCTATTAACTTTTTTTCCGTTTCTTATCTGAACAACTTTTTCAGTTGGAACAATTACTTGACTTACATAATCAGATAATCCTACTCTAGAAATTTCTGTTTCTATATAGTTTTTGACTTTATTCTCTTGTCCTCCAATGGCTCTTACAACATACCATTTCATTACTGAATCAGTTGCCATAATTAATTAGATTTAAACATTTCGAAAAAGTTATCTAATCCAGTTTGAAAAACATAATCAATACCAGCAACAGCTAAAGCAAATATAATAGTAAAAACAGCTACTGTAACTGTTGTCTTTTGAGCATCTTCTTTTGATATCCACGTCATGTGATTATTAAGTTCATCAAAAGAATCTTTTATATATTGAATAAAGTTCATCTTACTTATTTTTGCACGGGTTGAGAGGCTCGAACTCCCGACACCTAGTTTTGGAGACTAGTGCTCTACCAACTGAGCTAAACCCGTTTATTCACTGATAAAGGCATCCCGCAAAAACGGGACACCCTTTTTATTTATCAATTAATAAACTAATTAAAATTAGTCTAATAATTCAGTTACTTGACCTGCACCAACTGTTCTACCTCCTTCACGGATTGCAAAACGTAAACCTACATTCAATGCAATTGGCTGAATTAAATCAACTGTAATTGTTAGGTTATCACCTGGCATAACCATTTCAACACCCGAAGGCAAGTTAATAGTACCTGTTACATCTGTAGTTCTTACATAAAACTGTGGGCGGTAATTATTATGGAATGGTGTATGACGACCACCTTCTTCTTTCTTAAGAACATAAACTTCTGCTTTAAATTTAGCATGTGGAGTTACAGAACCTGGCTTACAGATTACCATACCCCTTTTTATATCTTCTTTAGCAATACCTCTTAATAAGATACCTGCATTATCACCAGCTTCACCTCTATCTAAAATCTGACGAAACATTTCAATACCAGTAATTGTAGAAGATAATTTTTCTGCACCCATACCAATAATATCAACAACATCACCTGTATTAGCAATACCTGTTTCTATACGACCCGTAGCAACAGTTCCACGACCTGTGATTGAAAACACATCTTCAATCGGCATTAAAAAATCTTTATCTACCTCACGAGTTGGTTCTTCAATCCAAACATCAACTTGTTCCATTAACTCTAAAACAGTATCAACCCATTTTTGTTCTCCGTTTAAAGCTCCTAAAGCAGAACCCGAAACAACAGGGCCATTATCTCCATCATAATCATAAAAAGATAATAATTCTCTCACTTCCATATCTACTAATTCCAAAAGCTCTTCATCATCAACCATATCCACTTTGTTCAAGAAAACAACGATACGTGGAATACCCACTTGACGACCTAATAAGATATGCTCTCTAGTTTGTGGCATAGGACCATCAGTTGCAGCAACAACCAAAATAGCACCATCCATTTGAGCAGCACCTGTAACCATGTTTTTTACGTAATCCGCGTGACCTGGACAATCTACGTGTGCGTAATGACGATTAGCTGTTTGATACTCTACATGAGAAGTATTAATTGTAATACCTCTTTCTTTTTCTTCTGGTGCGTTATCAATCTGATCAAAAGATTTAGCTTCAGAGAATCCTGCATCAGCTAATACTTTAGTAATAGCCGCAGTTAAAGTAGTTTTACCGTGATCTACGTGTCCGATAGTACCAATGTTTAAGTGTGGTTTCGAACGGTCAAAAGTTCCTTTTGCCATAATTATTGATTTTAATTCTTAATTTAAATATATTTAGTGTCTAATAATACTTTTTCAATGAGCCAATGACGGGATTTGAACCCGTGACCTCATCCCTACCAAGGATGCGCTCTACCAACTGAGCTACACCGGCTTGATTGGAGTTTTGAGCGAGAGACCGGGTTCGAACCGGCGACATTCAGCTTGGAAGGCTGACGCTCTACCAACTGAGCTACTCTCGCATTCTTAAATCTATGTGGGGAGAGCAGGATTCGAACCTGCGAAGTCGAAAGACAACGGAGTTACAGTCCGTCCCATTTGGCCGCTCTGGAATCTCCCCTAAAATTTCAAAATATTTATGAACTTACTTTGTATTTTTATAGAGCCGATGGAGGGACTCGAACCCACGACCTGCTGATTACAAATCAGCTGCTCTAGCCAGCTGAGCTACATCGGCTTTTTTTATAAAAAAACAATCCGCTATTTCTAACGGATTGCAAATGTATAAAGTTTTTTTTATTTCTAAAACATTTTATAATTATTTTTTTTTAAAATTATGAAATTAAAGAATCCCTTAATTTTTCTTTATGTCTTTTTAATTGTCTTTTTAAATTATCTACTGCTGTATTAACACCTTCTTCAAAAGTTCTAGTATCTCTTTTCACTATCAATTCATGACCTGGAATATTAATTTTTACTTCTGTTATTTTATTTTCTTTATCACTTGTATTTAGAACCTTTAAGAATATCTCTGCATCAACTATTTTATCATGATATTTAACCAGAGAACCTACTTTATCTTCTGCATACTTGATTAGTTCTTTATCTGCATTGAAATTAACTGATTGAGCGAATACTTTCATAAATTAATCTTTTTTATAGCTCCTAGGGTGAGCATTGTTATATACTTTTTTTATAACCTCAAGATTGTTATGGACATAGACTTGAGTTGAGGCTAAACTAGAATGCCCTAGTAATTCTTTAACCGAATTTAAATCTGCTCCTTCGTTTAATAAATGAGTTGCAAAAGAGTGTCTTAATATATGAGGACTCTTTTTAACCTTCGAAGAAACTTGACTAAAATAAGAATTAATAGCTCTATAAACAAGTATTTCATATATTTTATTTCCTTTTTCAGTTATAAAAAGTTCTATTGAATTTTTATTAACTTTCTCTTTCAACAAAAGATATTTGTTAAGTGTTTGTTTTACAGACTTAAGCAGAGGAACAAACCTTTCTTTGTTTCTTTTACCTAAAACTTTTATTGTTGATTGTGAAAAATCAATATCATTTTCTTTTATGTTAATTAGTTCAGCTCTTCTAATTCCTGTGGAGTAAAATAACTCCACTATGAGTTTATTTCTTGTTGTTACGAAATCATCTTTATCATTAATATTATTTACAACTTCATTAATCTCTTTTACTGAAAATGGTATTTGAAGTTTTTTAGCAACTTTTAATGATTTGTGTTTTGATAAAGGATTAACTTCTAATTGTTCTGTTTTTTGTAGAAATTTATAAAATGATTTTAAGGAACTTATTTTTCTGTTTATTGTTCTATTAGATATGTTTTGATTCACTAAAGAAACTATCCAATTTCTTACTTGAGGATAATGTACTTCTAATAAGTTATCTTGATTGTACTCTGTAATTAAAAAATCTTTAAATAGGATTAGATCATTCTTATAAGCAATAATTGTGTGCTTTGAGTATTTTTTTTCTAATTCTAGATATTGCAGAAAAGAGTTAATCAAAATTATTATTTGTTTATAATAGTAAAACTACAAAATTTTAAATACAAAAAACTCGTAACAAAAATAATTGTTACGAGTTTGTATTTTAAGGTTTTTGAAGTTTGATTCTGATTTTGTCAGTATCACTTCAACTTTAAATTTTGAATACAACTTTTAGTCTTTTCAAAATCTAGGTTTTATTAACCTACTTCCTCTTGTGTTCTTAATCTTTGAATATAAGAGGCTTTAATTTTTTGAGCTCTTTTCGCTACAGATGGCTTTGTAAAGTTTTTTCTGTTACGTAGATTCTTCATTGTCTTTGTTCTGTCGAACTTTCGTTTATAACGTTTTAAAGCTCTATCTATATTCTCTCCTTCTTTTACTGGAATAATTAACATTTGTTGGCACCTCCCTTCATACGTATCTTAAATATTTTAAAACAGCTTTAACTGTTGATTTTAAATTTTGGACTGCAAATGTAATTATTAATTATCAATTACAAATCAATTTTGTAATTTCTTTTGTAAGTAAGTCTTTTGCGTTAGGGATTGAACGACTTGTTTGAGCTCTTTTTTGCTTTTCGCATAAAAAGCGAGTAGTGAAAGCCCGACCTTTAGGTAACGCCCTAATTAGTATTAGTCTTCAGTTTGTAGTATTTAGCAAAAGTTATCAGGTATAATTATACCTACAAGGTTTTTGAAACCTTGCAGGAGGACTATGTAGCTGGTTTGTACTCTTTACCATCGATTACCATTTTTGCGATAATCTCTTTTAAGATTTCTGAAGTTCCTCCTCCAATTGGGCCTAGTCTACTATCTCTTAATAAACGAGCCATTGGATATTCTTCCATATAGCCATAACCTCCTAATAGCTGTAAGGCATCGTAGATTACTTCGTCTGCCATTTTAGTAGAGAGTAATTTAGACATGCTTGCTTCTTTTACTACATATTGACCATCGTTTAAACGTTTTGTGATTGAATAGTTGTATTCTCTACACATATCTACTCTACTTGCCATTTCAGCAATTTTGTGCCTTAATGCTTGAAATCTATCTAAAGATTTTCCAAAAGCAACTCTTTCTTCCATATATTTTACAGCGTAATCGACTGCAAATTCTGCTCTTGCATGTGCGTTAACTCCCATAATTAAACGCTCTAGAGCAAAATGTTGCATAATGTAAGGAAAGCCTTTTCCTTCTTCACCCATTAAATTTTCTACTGGAACTTCTACATTATCAAAAGCGATTTCTCCTGTATCACTTGCTCTCCAACCTAATTTATCTAATTTTGTGGCTGATACTCCTTTTGCATCTCTATCAACTACCAAAATACTAATACCTTTATATTTATCTGATGGGTCAGTTTTTGCTGCTACTATTAAATAATCTGAATACACTCCGTTAGTAATAAATGTTTTTGAGCCATTCAAAATATATTTATCTCCTTTTTTGATTGCTGTAGAACGCATTCCTGCAACATCTGAACCACCAAAAGGCTCTGTAATACATAAACAACCAATCATATCGCCTTCTACACTTGGTGCTAAATATTTTTTCTTTTGATATTCATTCCCTTCTTTGTTAAGGTGAGTCATTGCTAAATATTCGTGTGCCCACATTGCAGCTGCAAATCCGCCTGAATTAATTTTTTGTAGTTCTTCTAAAAAAATCACTGTGTAGAATAAATCTAAATCCATGCCTCCATATTCTTCTGGAGTTGAGAGCCCAAAATAACCCATTTCACCAAATTTCTTCCAAATGAAACGTTCTATAGTTCCAGTTTTTTCCCATTTTTCTATATGCGGAACTACTTCTTTTTGTAAAAAATCTCGGAAACTTGCACGAAAAACTTCATGCTCTTCAGTAAAATACATACTGTTCATTTGCTACGAATTTGAGTTGTTTATTCAGCTAACAAATATAAGACTATTCTATCATATTTATCTAAAGGAAAACCTTTGATATTTTTTAATTCTGATATATTTTGAAGTTCTGCTACTTCATCTCTATAATTGAATATCTTCTTACACAATTCATAATCTATGTATGGATTTTTGAGTAGCTGCTTGAATTCTGCTGTGTTTACATTTATTTTTTTGATGATTGGTTTTTCTATAATTAAAAAAACTGCCCATACTTTATCTACTACTTCTTTTTCTAAACCCCAGACTTCATTTAGCTGATTTTTAAAAGAAAAACCTTGTAATTTAGAACGATACTTGATAATTCTTTCTGAAAATGCAGGTCCAATTCCACTAATTGTTTTTAAATCTTCTGCTGTTGCTTTGTTGATGTCTGTTGTTGATATTATGTGTTTTGGTTTATTTTTATAGCGAGATTTCTCGACTCCATTCAAAATGGCATTGTAGTCTTTATTCTGATTACGTTTTAAAACCCAATCTGGAAATTTAAAATAAGGAGCAATTTTATCTAAAAGTGAATCTGAAATTTTGGTTACTTTTTGAAATTCTTCTTTAGAATTAACATACTTATTTGTTTTTCTAAAAACTAATAAACGATCAATCTCCTCTAAAGACATTCCTAATCGTTCACCTTTATAATCAGTAATAAAATTAGGATTAAATGGATAAATTTTAGGCTCTCTATTTTCAATTTTAACAGCTTTTAAACTATCGATTTGATTTTGAAAAGCTAATAATTTTGGTGTATTGATGTCTATGATTTCATCTTTTTCTAAAATATCCGCAAAAATAAAAACTTGAAGTATTACAATAATTAAGACCAAAAGAAAAACCCCATTTCGTTGGTTTTTATTATACCAGAAATGGGATTTGAATATTTTCATTTTATAATTTTATGCTTCAGCTTCTATGCCCTTAATTGCATTCATGTATTTCTTTAGTTCTTCTTTTACTTTAGGAGCTAAAATGATTAGACCAATCATATTAGGCACCATCATTGCAAATACCATTGCATCAGAGAAACCAATTACAGATCCTAAACTTGCTGCAGCTCCTATAATTACAAAAACACAAAAGATTACTTTATAAGTATATTCCATTTTTTTAGATCTACCAAATAAATACACCCAACCTTGAAAACCATAATAAGACCAAGAAATCATTGAACTAAATGCAAATAAAACAACAGCAACTGTTAATACATAAGGAAACCAAGAAATTGATGACGCAAACGCACTAGATGTTAATAAAATTGCTTGAGCATCATTTGCTGGTGGGTTTAATGGATCTACAAATCCTGTAATTATTAAAACTAAAGCAGTCATTGTACAAACTACAACAGTATCGATAAACGGCTCTAATAAAGCAACCATACCTTCGCTTGCTGCATATTTTGTTTTTACAGCTGAATGTGCAATTGAAGCAGACCCAATACCAGCCTCATTTGAAAATGCTGCTCTTCTAAAACCTTGAATTAAAACTCCTACTGCACCACCAGCGATTCCTTCTGGAGAGAATGCACCATTGAAGATTTGACCAAATGCTGCACCAATCATATCGTAATTTGCAAAGATTACAAATAGCGCTGCACCTACATACACAGCTACCATAAAAGGTACTATTTTATCAGTTACTTTCGCTATTTTTTTAATACCACCTATAATTACAATACCAACTAGAACAGCCATAACTAAACCAAATAACCAACCTTTACCATCTAAAACAGATTCAGAACCTCCTGTTATGTATTGTACCAGTTGAAATGCTTGATTAACTTGAAACATGTTTCCACCTCCAAAAGAACCTCCAATTACAAAAATTGCAAAAGCTCCTGCTAATATTTTACCTAACATTTTATTTTTTAAACCTTTTGTTAAATAATACATTGGCCCACCATATACTGTTCCATCAGCTTCAATATCTCTATATTTTACACCTAAAGTACATTCTACAAATTTTGATGCCATTCCTAAAAAACCAGCAATAATCATCCAAAAAGTAGCACCTGCTCCACCAATGGAAACTGCTATAGCAACACCAGCAATATTTCCTAAACCAACTGTTGCAGACAATGCCGCTGTTAATGCCTGAAAATGAGATACTTCCCCATCATGACCTTCAACTCTAGCAGTATCAGGATTATCACCATCTTCTGTTGTTGAAACATTTCCGTCAATTTCTATTGCTTTCCCTACTCCTTTACCTTCTAAACCATCATACTTACCTCTTACAATATTTATTGAGGTTAAAAAACCTCTAAAATTGATAAAATTGAAGTAAAATGTAAAGTACATTGCTCCTAAAATCAAAGGAAATAAAACCCAATAAATACTAATTGTATCTGTGAAAGGGATTTGATAAAATATAAAATCAACAAACCATCCTGTTGCACTACCAAAAGCTTCATCTATCTTCTGATCTAATCCTTTTTCTTGTGCAAATGTTAAGAATGGTATTGCTAGAAATAGCAATGAAAGAAGTTTTTTCTTCATAATATGTTTTTGTTAGTTTTCTAATTAGTAAAGTGCAATATCTTAAAAAATTGAACTTTTGACAACTTTTGAGCGTTAAAAGTGTTTTTTAGATTAACTTTTCTTTAAATCTTTGTAAATCTTCTTTGAAAGATTTTGGATAAAAATCCAACTCATTATTCGTCTTTGACAAATCAAAACCAGTTTTTGTAGGTCTTGGGGCTGTTTGATTTAAAGTTACTGTAGAAATAGGTTTTATCAAACTTTTATCCAAACCAAATGTATCTGCAATTTGTTGTGCTATTTTATAGACGCTCAACAATTTATTTGATGCAATATGATAAATACCAGTAGCTTTTTTATCCATAGTAATCTTACAAGCCATTGCTAAATCTTCCACATACGTTGGTGTTCTATATTGGTCATCAACAATGGTTATTTCTTTTCCTTTTGATAGCATTTCTCTTACCCAAAGCACAATATTGCTTCTGCTCATATCAAACACTTTTCCATAAACCAAAATGGTTCTTAAAATTGTGTAATTGATATTTGAGTTTGTTAAAACTTGTTCTGATTTCAATTTTGATAATCCATAATAACTTAATGGATTTGGTTCGTCTTCTTCTTTGTAATATCCTTTTTTACCATCAAAAATAAAATCTGTTGAAAGATGAATTAAATAACAGTTTATTTCATCAGAAATTTCTGCTAACCATTTTACAACATCAATATTTAGAATATCACAAGCTTTTTTATTATTTTCACAATCATCAACTTGCGTCATTGCAGCTGTATTGATGATAAAATTAGGTTGAATTTCTTTAATAGATTTTTTTAGTTTTTCTTGGTTTGTAATATCAATAGAAATATAAGAAAAATCTTCTCTTCCACTTCTATTCTCTCCTCTTGAAAAACCAAAAACTTGATATTTTTCTTTTTCTCTTAATAGCAGATTGACTAAAGATTGCCCTAATAAACCATTACTTCCAGTAATTACAACTTTATTCATTTTAAAATAATTCTCTCAATTTAGCAATTTGTTCTGGTCTGCCTAAAACAATTAAATGTGCTTTTTGTAATAATTTAGTTGATGCTTCTGGATTAATGATATAATCTTTATCAGGATTTCTAAAACCAATTACTGTGCATCCTGTTTGATTTCTTAAATCTAAATCTAAAATTGTTTTTCCCCAGAATTTTTTAGGCAAATCATCTACGTAGATTTCTTCAAGATTTGCAGTAGTTTCTCCTTCAATCGTTAATCGATCTACAAATTCAATAACATCTGGAGTAGTAACTAATGAAGCCATGTGGTCTCCTCCTAATTTATCTGGCATAATTACGTTATCTGCACCTGCAATTTTTAATTTACTGTAAGAAGATTCATTAGAAGCTCTACTGATTATTTTAAAATCGTTATTCAACTGTCTAGCAGTAAGTACCACAAATAGATTGTCAGCATCAGAAGGTAAAGCAGTTATTAAATTATCGGCTTTTAAAATCCCTGCACTTATTAAAGTTTCATCTAAAGTTGCATCACCTTGTATACATAAAAACTCTTGAGATTCTAAATCATCAATTAACTCTTTATCCCTTTCTACAACAACAAATTTTTTATTGTAATTCATTAATTTTACTATAGCTTGCTTACCATTTCTTCCAAAACCACAAACAATAGTGTGTCCTTCTAATTTTGCTATTTCTTTTTCCACCTTTCTGTGTTTAAAATAATCAAATAATTTACCACTTACTAAATATTCTGAAAAGGTTGATACTGCATAACCTACTATAAAAACACTAGTTAAAATCAGAAATATTGTAAAAATTTTATCTTCTGGAGTAAAGGGTTTTACCTCACTAAAACCAACTGTAGTTACTGTAATTACAGTCATATATAATGCATCAACAAAAGAATAACCAGAAATTAACATATAACCTGAAGTTCCTATCAGTAGAACTGAAAAAATCAGTATAATTATTTTATTTAGTTTCGAGTTTAAAATCTTCATACATTATAAATCAAAAACCGAACTTCTTTTTGTGTAAACCAAATCTTTCAGTTTAATTAAAAATGCAAACGTTAAGTAAAAACCAAAAGAGAGTCCCACAGTAAAAAAAGTTACATAAATAAAATAGATACGTACATTTTTTGCACGCATACCTAATCTATCTGCCAATCGTGTGAAAACACCAAATCCATGACGTTCAAAAAAATGACGAACAGTATGTATAAATTTTTTGATTTCCATTAACACTTGCAAGATAATACAAACCATTTATTTGTTATTCACATTTTAATTAAAAATGATTAGGATTAACTAACTTTGCATTTTTCGTAAAAACACCACTTTTTTGGAAGATCAAGAATACATAGAAGTCTACGGAGCAAGAGCTCATAATTTAAAGAATATTGATGTAAAAATTCCACGAGAAAAACTAGTTGTAATTACTGGTTTAAGTGGAAGTGGAAAATCTTCTTTAGCTTTTGATACCATTTATGCTGAAGGACAAAGACGTTATATTGAGACTTTTTCTGCTTATGCTCGTCAGTTTCTTGGTGGATTAGAAAGACCTGATGTTGATAAAATTGACGGACTCTCTCCAGTAATTTCTATTGAGCAAAAAACAACCAATAAAAGTCCACGTTCAACAGTTGGAACCATTACAGAAATCTACGATTTTTTACGATTATTGTTTGCAAGAGCAGCAGATGCCTATTCTTACAATACTGGCGAAAAAATGGTCAGTTATTCTGATGAGCAAATCAAACAATTAATTCTCAAAGATTTTGACAATAAAAAAGTAGCTGTTTTAGCACCTTTAATAAAATCTAGAAAAGGACATTATCGTGAATTATTTGAACAGATTTCGAAACAAGGTTTTGTTAGAGTTCGAGTTGATGGAGAAATAAAGGAAATCGAAAAAGGAATGCGTTTAGACAGATACAAAACGCACGATATTGAAGTTGTTATAGACAGGCTTTTAGTAAACAAATCCTCTGAAAAAAGATTAGAAGAAACTATAAAAACTGCACTATATTCTGGCAATAATATAATGATGGTTATTGCTATTGATGATGAAAAACCTCGTTATTTTAGTCGTGAATTAATGTGCCCAACAACAGGAATCGCCTATCCAAACCCAGAACCCAATACATTCTCTTTTAACTCTCCAAAAGGTGCTTGTAATACCTGTAATGGATTAGGAATTACCAATGAAATTAATTTAAACAAAGTAATTCCTGATGATTCAAAATCCATAAAAAATGGAGGGATAATTCCTTTAGGAGAACAAAAAAATAGTTGGATTTTTAAACAGCTTCAAAACATTGCAGAACGTTACCGTTTTAAATTAACTGATGCCATAAAAGATATTCCTAAAGAGGCTCTAAATGTAATTTTGAATGGTGGTAATGAATCTTTTAAAATTACCTCTAAAGCAGCTGGAGTTACTAGAAATTACAAAATTGATTTTGAAGGCATTGTTGCCTTTATAGAAAACCAATATAACAGTGCAGAAAGCACCTCTATAAAACGTTGGGCAAAAGGTTTTATGGATGAAGTTTCTTGTTCAACTTGTGATGGGAAACGCCTAAAAAAAGAAGCACTTCATTTTAAAATTACTGATAAAAACATCAGTGAATTAGCACAAATGGATGTTACAGAATTGGCAAAATTGTTTGCGAATATTGAAGAAAATTTATCAGAAAAACAAAACACAATTGCTTCAGAAATCCTAAAAGAAATTAGAACTCGAATTCAATTTTTGTTAGATGTTGGTTTGGATTATTTGACATTAGATAGAACCTCTAAATCACTTTCTGGTGGAGAAGCACAAAGAATTCGTTTGGCAACACAAATTGGATCACAATTAGTGGGTGTTTTATATATTTTAGATGAACCCAGTATTGGTTTACATCAAAGAGATAACCAAAAATTAATTGATTCTCTGGTTAAATTACGTGATGTTGGAAATTCAGTTCTCGTGGTTGAACACGATGAGGATATGATGAAAAAAGCAGATTATGTTTTAGATATTGGTCCTGGAGCTGGAAAACATGGAGGAGAAATTGTAAGTATTGGAACTTATGATGAAATCATAAAAAACAAAACCTTAACCACAGATTATTTAACTGGAAAGAGAAAAATTGAAGTTCCTAAAAAACGAAGAGAAGGAAATGGAAAAACAATCAAACTAAAAGGTGCATCAGGAAACAATCTAAAAAATGTTTCGGTTGAATTCCCTCTAGGAAAAATGATTTGTGTTACTGGGGTTTCTGGGAGTGGAAAATCTACCTTAATTAATGAAACTTTATACCCAATTTTAAATGCTCATATTTACAGAGGTGTCAAAAAACCAATGCCTTACAAAAAAATTGAAGGTTTAGAAAATGTAGATAAAGTAATTGATATCGATCAATCTCCTATTGGTAGAACACCAAGATCTAACCCAGCAACGTACACCAAAACTTTTGATGAAATTAGAAGTTTGTTTGCAAAAACTCCAGAAGCTGCCATTCGTGGGTACAAACCTGGTCGTTTTTCTTTTAATGTAAAAGGTGGACGTTGTGAAACCTGTCAAGGTGGTGGAGTTCGTGTTATAGAAATGAACTTTTTACCAGATGTACATGTAGAATGTGAAACCTGCCAAGGAAAACGTTTTAATAGAGAAACTTTAGAAATCCGATACAAAGGAAAATCAATTTCAGACATTTTAAATATGACTATTGAAGATGCTACTGATTTCTTTGAAATGATCCCAAAAATCCATAGAAAACTAAAAACGATTAAAGATGTTGGTTTGGGATATATTACACTTGGTCAGCAATCTACTACACTTTCTGGTGGAGAAGCTCAACGAATTAAATTAGCTTCAGAATTATCTAAAAGAGATACAGGAAACACTTTTTACATCCTAGATGAGCCTACAACAGGTTTGCATTTTGAAGATATTCGAGTTTTAATGGAAGTGCTGAATAAGTTGGCAAATAAAGGAAATACTGTATTAATTATAGAACATAATTTAGATGTTATAAAACTGGCAGATTATATTATTGATGTTGGTATGGAAGGTGG
The DNA here is from genome assembly GCF_002954685.1 of Polaribacter porphyrae. Lineage (GTDB taxonomy): Bacteria > Bacteroidota > Bacteroidia > Flavobacteriales > Flavobacteriaceae > Polaribacter > Polaribacter porphyrae. The sequence continues at coordinate 1,669,346 of NZ_MSCN01000001.1, forward strand.
AAAAAATGGTGGAAAAATCATTGTAAAAGGAACTCCAGAACAGGTTGCCAAACATAAAACAAGTTATACTGCCAAGTTTTTAAAAAAAGAACTAATTTAGAAAGCTGAATTTTAAAGAAATTAAAAAAGATAGAATTATGACGAATGACGACAGAAAAATAAAAGAAAAATTTCAACCAAAAACTTGGAATGAAATAAAAACTAACGATTCTTGGGCTATTTTTAAAATAATGGCAGAGTTTGTAGAAGGATATGAAAAATTAAGTAAAATTGGTCCTTGTGTTTCCATTTTTGGTTCTGCACGTACAAAACCAGATCATCCCTATTATAAATTAGCAGAAGAAGTAGCGTTTCAATTAACGCAAAGTGGTTTTGGTGTAATTACAGGTGGTGGCCCAGGAATTATGGAAGCTGGTAACAAAGGTGCACATAGAGGAAAAGGACTTTCTGTGGGTTTAAATATAGAACTCCCTTTTGAGCAACATGATAATCCTTGGATTGATTCTGGTAAAAGTTTAGATTTCGATTACTTTTTTGTTCGTAAAGTTATGTTTGTAAAATATTCGCAGGGTTTTGTTGTAATGCCAGGTGGTTTTGGTACTATGGATGAACTTTTTGAAGCTATTACACTTATTCAAACTAAAAAAATTGGACGTTTCCCTATAGTTTTAGTTGGCACAAAATTTTGGGCTGGTATTCTAGATTGGATTAAAAACACACTTCTAGAAGAAGGTAATATTAGCCCTGAAGATTTGAATTTATTTAGGGTAGTTGATACCGCAGATGAAGCTGTTGAACACTTCAATAAATTCTATGCAAAATATAAGTTAAAACCAAATTTCTAAAATGGTTTTAAAGATTTTTTAACTTTACCTTAAATTGCTAAACAATAAAAAAGTATAGTTTTAAGTATATTGAATTATGAATTTAATTTTTAATGAATTAACATAAATTATATATAAAAAGCATCAATCAAGGTATAATAGATATTAAATTATCATATTTGTCAAAAGAGATTTATTTTTCTAAAAGCAGACACCACAAAAACTTTAAAATTTATCAAGTTCTAGTTTGAAAAAAGTTTTATTATCTTTTATTCTTTTTGCTACATGCCTGTCATTGATTGGTCAAGAAAACTCTATTCGAATAAAATCTGTTTTAAATCCATCAAAAGACGAACTTCATATTCAACAAGAAATTAAGTTTATCAACAAGTCTGATACTATTTTAAAAAATATATACCTGCACAATTGGGCTAATAGTTATAAAAGCAGAAAAACTCCTTTATCTAAAAGGCTTGTAAAAGATTTTAGAAAAGATTTATATTTTGCAGACAAAAAAGATATAGGCTATTCTACCATAAAAAACTTAAATGTAAATTTTGAAGAAGCAATTTTTGAGGAGTTAGAAAATCAGCAAGATATCATTAAAATTGATTTAAAAGAACATCTTCAGCCTAATGATAGTATAACTATTTCTACAACGTATACAATAAAAATACCAAATGCTAAATTTACAGGTTATGGAAGGCTAGAAAATGGTTATCAGCTTCGTTTTTGGTATATGACTCCTGCTGTTTTTGATGATAAATGGCAATTAATGAGTAATTTAAATTTAGACGATTTATTTGAATATCCAACCGATTTTAAGATAGATATAGATGTACCTAAAGGCTATTTTGTTGAGAGTAACTTATACCAATATGAAACACAAAAAGAAGAAAAAACAAACTACTATTTAGTTGGTAAGAAAAAAACCAATGTAGTTTTAAGCATCAATAAACAAAAACGTTTAAAATCATTTAAAACAAAGAACATTAATATTTATACTAATGTAATTGATGATGAAATGGATGATAAAATTTCTACTGAAATTCTTCAGAAGGAAATTGATTTCATAGAAAAATTTTTGGGTAAATATCCGCACAAAGAAATTTTTATAGATGAAGTCGCACAAAGAAAAAATCCAATTTATGGGTTGAGTCAATTACCAGGTTTTATTCGTCCTTTTTCTGATACTTTTAAATGGGAGCTTACTATTCTAAAAGCACTTTCAAGAAAATATTTAGACAATACTTTATTTTTAAATAATAGAAAAGATGGTTGGTTTCTAGATGGCTTGCAAAATTATTTAATGATAGAGTATGTAGACGAATTTTATCCAAAGCAAAAACTTCTAGGAAAATACTCAAAGAATTGGTTTTTAAAAACATTTAATCTTTCTAAATTAGATTTTAATGATAAATATCCTCTTGTCTATCAGTTTAGTGCTAGAAAATTTTTAGATCAATCTTTAAAAACTTCAGCTGATTCACTGTCTAATTTGAATAGAAAGGTTGTAAATAAATATAAAGCTGGTTTAGGCTTTCGATATTTAAGAGGTTATTTGGGTAAAGACAAACTAAACAAAGCTCTAGAGGAATTTTATCAAAAAAATAAACTAAAAATCACCTCTAGTACTACTTTCGAAAAACTCTTAACAAAAAAAACAAATACAGATTTAGCCTGGTTTTTTGGAGATTATATCAACTCTAATAAAAAGATAGACTATACTATTGATAAAGTTGTAGAAGTAGGAGACAGCTTAAAAGTTACCATAAAAAACAAGAGAAATATTACAACTCCAGTATCTTTATATGGTGTTAAAGACAAAAAAATAAAGTTTAAAAAATGGATTACCAATGTTGATGACAAAAAGGTGGTAACACTCCCTAAAGGTGATTTTAATAAACTTGCATTAAACTACGAAAACCTTTATCCTGAACTTAATTCGTTAGATAATTGGAAATCTTTAGAGAAAAAAATATTTAATAAGCCTTTAAAGTTTTCTTTAGTTAAAGACATCCAAGATCCTTATTACAATCAGTTGTTTTATCAACCAAATTTTAGTTATAACTTTTATAACGGATTGATATTGGGTGTGGGACTTCATAACAAACCATTAATAAAAAGATATTTAGAAGTAAACCTCTCCCCTTCTTATGCTACAAAAAGTCAATCTTTAATTGGTAGTTTTTCAGTAATTTACAATCAATTTTTTGAGAAGACTAACATCTACAAAATAATGTATGGTATGTCTGGTGTAACTCTAGATTATGCTCCTAATCTCTCTTATAAATCTTTACTTCCTTTTGTAAATGTGGTGTTTAAGAGAAAAGATTTAAGAGATGCTACTTACGAAGCTGTAACCTCAAGAATACTTCATATTGACAAAGAAGTAGCAGAAGGAGAGCCGAGAACTGCAGAAGATAATTACACTATATTTAACCTTCAGTACAACTACATAAACCCTGATATAATTAAAGAATTTCGCTACAACTACAATTTAGAAGTTGCTCAAAACTTCTCTAAAGTCTCTGCTGATTTACGTTATCGAGCTTTAACTGCATCAGACAGACAGTTAGATTTTAGAATTTTTGCGGGTGCTTTTATAAGTAATAAAACCGAAGGAGATTATTTTAGTTTTGGATTAGATAGAGCAAACGATTACTTATTTCAATTAAACTATTTTGGGCGTTCTGAAGAAAGTGGTTTTTTTAGCCAACAATATATCATTGCTGAAGGTGGATTTAAATCTGTATTGCCCACAAGATTTGCAAATCAATATATGCTTTCTCTAAATTCTAGCATTGGTTTATGGAAATGGATTGAATTTTATAACGATGTCGCTTTTCTTAAAAACAGAAATGCACCTGTTTATTTTGCGTACAACAATGGCATCCGATTTAATTTTGTACATAATATATTAGAAGTATATTTCCCTTTGTATTCTAACAATGGTTGGGAGGTTACACAAAGAGCATATCCACAAAGAATACGTTTTACACTTACTGCACAGCTAGGTCCTATTTTTAATTTTATCAGAAGAGGTCTTTTCTAATTATTAAACAAAAGCCTATTTTTTGTATAATTATCAACAAAATTGAGTTTTATATTCTTTTTTTTAACATATTCTTAACCAAATTAGATATTTTTAAATATCAATTAAAAAAACTATCTTTGCAAAACTTTAAATCTCCATATTATGATGCAAAAAACGCTTACTACAAATACGCAAGAAATATCATTTAACGAATTTAAAAAAGAAGTTTTAAACGATTATAGAATTGCAAAAATTAGTAGAGAGTGTAGCTTACTTGGCAGACGTGAAGTACTTACAGGCAAAGCTAAATTTGGTATTTTTGGAGATGGTAAAGAAGTACCTCAATTGGCTATGGCTAAAGCTTTTCTTAAAGGAGATTTTAGATCTGGTTATTACAGAGATCAAACTTTTATGATGGCTATTGGTGAGCTTACAGCTCAACAGTTTTTTGCAGGTTTGTACGCACATACAGATATTGAAGCAGACCCAATGTCTGCAGGAAGACAAATGGGTGGTCATTTTGCAACCCATAGTCTTAATGAAGATGGAAGCTGGAAAAATCTCACACAACAATACAATTCGAGTTCTGATATTTCTCCAACTGCAGGTCAAATGCCGCGTTTATTAGGTTTAGCACAAGCTTCAAAAATTTACAGAAACGAGAAAAGTGTTCAGGATAAAACTAATTTTTCTAATAAAGGAAATGAAGTTGCTTGGGGTACAATTGGTAACGCAAGTACAAGTGAAGGCTTATTTTTTGAAACCATAAATGCAGCTGGAGTTTTACAAGTACCTATGGTAATGAGTGTTTGGGATGATGAATATGGTATATCAGTTCATGCAAAATACCAAACAACAAAAGAAAGTATTTCAGAAATTTTAAAAGGATTTCAAAGGGATAAAAAGAACAAAGGTTATGAAATTTTTGTGGTAAATGGTTGGGATTATGTCCAATTGATGGATGTATATCAAAAAGCAGCAAAAATTGCAAGAGAAGAACATGTACCAGTTTTAATTCATGTAAAAGAATTAACACAACCTCAAGGACATTCTACTTCTGGTTCTCATGAAAGATATAAAGATAAGGAACGTTTGCAATGGGAAAAAAACCATGATTGTATTGCTAAAATGCGAGAGTGGATTTTAGATTTCGAGTTAGAAACAGAAACTGGTGAAACTTTACGCTTTATAGATTCTGAAGAAGAAATGATTCTACTAGAAAAAGCGGCAAAAAAAGAGGTAACCAATGCAAAAAGAAATGCTTGGAATGCCTACTTAAATGAAATAAAGGCTGAAGGTACTTTAGTATGTCAATTATTAGAAAGAGTTGCCAAAAAAAGTTTAAACGGAACATTCATCAACAAATATAAAAACGATTTACAAAGCAATATAGAACCTACTAGAAAAGATGTTTTATCTACTGCTAGAAAATGTTTGTGGCATATAAAAGATGAAAACTTTTCTGAAAAAATTGAGCTTCAAAATTTTATAAAATCAGCTATAAAAACAGCTTATGATAAGTATTCTACGTTTTTAACCAATGATGATGATAACAATGTTTTATCTATAGAAGAACAAAAACCTTCGTATTCTAAAGAAAAGAATTTAGTTGATGCTAGAATTATAATGCGAGATAATTTTGATGCTATCTTAAAAAAACATGATGATGTTGTTATTTTTGGAGAAGATGCTGGTTATATAGGTGATGTAAATCAAGGGTTAGAAGGTTTACAAGAAAAATATGGAGACATTAGAATTTCTGACACAGGAATTCGTGAAGCCACTATAATTGGACAAGGTATTGGTTTGGCTATGAGAGGTTTACGACCAATTGCAGAAGTGCAATATTTAGATTACTTGCTGTATGCGCTTCAAATTATGAGTGATGATTTAGCGACTTTGCGTTACAGAACTTTCGGCAAACAAAAAGCACCTTTAATCATAAGAACTCGTGGACACAGATTAGAAGGTATTTGGCATGCTGGTTCGCCTATGGGAGGCATTATAAATAATGTAAGAGGAATTCACGTTTTAGTACCTAGAAATATGACGAAAGCTGCTGGTTTTTACAATACACTTTTAGAAGGTGATGACCCAGCTTTAGTTATAGAATGTTTAAATGGTTATCGACTAAAAGAAGAATTACCAACTAATTTAGGCGAATTTAAAACTCAAATTGGAGTAGTTGAAACAGTAAAAGAGGGGAAAGATATAACAGTGGTTTCTTATGGTTCTACTTTACGTTTGGTACAAGATGCTGCTAAAGATTTAGCACAAGTAGGTATAGATATCGAAATTATTGATGCACAATCTTTACTACCTTTTGATTTAAATCACGATTGTGTAAAAAGTTTGGCAAAAACCAACAAATTATTGGTTGTTGATGAAGATGTTCCTGGAGGAGCTTCTGCCTATATTCTACAAGAGGTTTTAGAAAACCAAAATGGATATCAATATTTAGATAGCAAACCAGCAACCTTAACTTCTAAAGCACATAGACCTGCTTATGGTACAGATGGTGATTATTTCTCAAAACCTTCTGCTGAAGATATTTTTGAAAAAGTGTATGACATTATGCATGAAGAAAATCCGCAAAAATTTAAGAGTTTGTATTAAGAGCAAATCTTTTTATTAATTTCTCCCTTTTTCATTAGGGTATAATTTTGTGAGTACATCACTTTGCCAAAATTCTTTAGAATCAATATCTAAAATTGTTAATTTACCTTTGAAAGCAGCACCTGTATCAACGTTAATTAAATTATAAGCAAATATTGGTTCGTTAATTTTATAATTTGTAGTTGGTGTATGTCCAATATAAATCTCTTTGTAGTGCGTGAACCTTTGTGGCATTTTATTTTCTATTTTCTTTGAGGGTAATTCTTCAGCCAATAAAGCTGTTTCTAAAAGTGTTCTATCCCAGTAATAGTTAGATTGATATTCTTCTCTTGTTACTCCATGCATAGAGGTAAAACCTGCGTGTATAAAGAGCCTTTGATTAAAATCAATATAGTAGTTCTTTAAACTTTCAAAAAAATTCAAGTGTTTTTTACTAGTGATTAATCCAGTTTTAATATAACTATCAATAGTTTCCTTTCCTCCGTGAGCAAGCCATATAGGATTACTTTTCCCTTCAGTTAACCATAACTTACACCATAAATCATGATTTCCTAAAATAAATATACATTCTTGCTTTTCTGATAAACTTATGAGTTTATCAATTGTCTGGGGAGATTCACTCCATCCATCTACATAATCTCCAAGAAATATCAACTTATCCTGTACTGTCACTTTTGCCTTATCTAATACCTGCTCCAAAGCACGATAACCTCCATGAATATCTCCAATTACTAAAGTTCTCATAATTAAAAAATAATTAATTCGACAGGCACTTCATCAGTTAACCAAACTCCATTTTCAGATTTATAGAATTTGTATCCTTTTCTTTGCATTTCCAAAGCTTTGATTGTAAGAATTATGGGTTTACCTCTTCTAGAACCTACTTTTATAGCAGTTCCTTTGTTTGCACTTAAATGAACGTGTTGTCTTTTCATCTTTTGTAAACCATTAGATTTTATTAACCCAATAAATCTTTCAACAGTTCCGTGAAATAAAAATTCTGGAGGAACTTGTGCCTTTAAATCTAGATCGACGGTCTTTAAAGAATGCCCTTGATTTGCTCTAATTTTAGTTTTATCAGCATTAAAACTGAACCTTTGTTTGTCATTAGTAACTACTATTTCTTCTAATTCTACAAACGTAAATTTTAGATTTGATTTATCTAAAATATCATTAATCAAAGCCCAACCATTTTCATCTAACTGCAATCCTATTTTTTCTGGCTGATGTCTTAAAATCAGACTTAAAAACTTGCTGATTTGTTTTTTATATTGTGGTGTCATTTTTTAATATTTTCTCATAAATCGAAAAGTTTTCCTCATCAAAACAAACAAAAATCACTTCTTCAATTGTATTATTATTTTTGTACCTTTTTATAGTTCCAATAGCTATTTGAGCTGCTATTTTTTTTGGGAATTTATATATACCAGTACTTATATTTGGAAAAGCGATACTTTTTACATCATTCTGATTCGCTAATATCACTGAATTCTGATAACAGTTTCTCAAAAGAGCCTCTTTTTCAAAACCTCCTTTATTCCAAACTGGACCAACTGTATGGATTACATACTTCGCATCTAATTTTCCAGCAGTTGTAATTACAGCTTCTCCAACCTTACAACTTCCTTGTTTATTTCTTATTTCTTTACAAGCGTTTAAAATTTCAACTCCACCTTTTTTATGAATTGCACCATCAACCCCAGAACCCCCTAATAAAGAAGTATTGGCTGCATTAACAATTGCATCAACTTTTATTGTTGTAATATCTGATTTTATGACACTTATTTTCATTATTTATTTAAAATCATAAACAAAAACGTCTAATTTTTCGTTTAAAAGTATTTCACTAATAATAAATTCAATTTCTTCCCATTTTCCTCCAGCCAAACCACAGCCAATTCTTGGCATATGTATACTTGCTTCTAAATTATTTGCTTGAACTGCAATTTTACGCAAACATTCTTTAACTGCTTCATACCTTATTGGTGCAATATTGTTTTTACTTTTCAATCCTTGTTGTGCAATCATATTCCCAATAAAAACATCTTCATCAACTTTTACAATTTGAATCGCTCCCAATGAGAAATCATTTTGTAATCTATTCTTATACCATTCTCTGTAAGATTTTTCTGGTGCTTTCCATTTATTAGAAATTGCTAAAACAAAACCTTTTCCCCAACCTCCAACATCATTACAGATATGTACAATTATTTTATTTCCTTTTGTTTTTGGAGTTGTTGCATCTCCTTCTAAATATGTAATCTTTTTCATTTTTTATAAATTAAAACACTTATTTGTTAAACTTAAACAACTTTATATTGTGTTACAAAATCATCATCAATATCTTTATAACTATTAGTACAGAAAATATGATTGATACTTTCTTTTAATTCTCTAAAACCAAAATTAAATTGAGCGTGTGTAACATATAAGAATACTTTATTAGCTCCTTGTTTTTTTAATTCTGATGCTAAAAGTTTAAAGGTTCTACCTCCATCTGCTAAATCATCAATTATTAAACAATTCTTTTGGCTTACATTTCCTTGAATCTTTATTTGAGGAATTCCATTAATTCTTACTTTATTTGAAGGGATGATATCAGCATTCAATTTTTCAGCAAAATAATGAGTTGTTTTATAAGCTCCTGCATCTGGGCTTACCAAAACCGGATTTTCAATTTTATTATATGCCTGTTTTACATATTCAAAACAACTAATTTCTGTAGAATTATTAATCAAAGCCAAGGAAACAGCACTATGTGGATGTAAAATTTCTACTTTGTCAAATTTCATACTATTTATAAATTTTGATATTATTTTTAAATCGAAAGATTCATTTGGATGAAATCTTCTGTCTGAACGTTGCCCAATTAAACAATAAATCGTTAAAATAGAAATGTTGCATTTATTTTCTATATCTGCATCCCAAGCATCTTTTACAGCAGCAACTTTAAACAAATCCTCGTAAGTATTTCCTCTTATTTTTATGTGTAGATTTCCATTTTCTACTATTTTAGCAGCTACTTGATTGTCCTTAAATCTTTTGATTTCATATTTCATCTTAAATAATTTTAATTGTAACTTTCTACAAACTCTCTTATTAAGTTACTAGATTTACCATAACTAACAATTTTAACATCTAATGGTAAATACTTAAATTTTTCTATAACTTTATATAAAGATTCTAAAATCCAATCAATATCATTACCAAAAGCACCTCCACCAACTAAAGTTAAAAAAACTTTGTTTGAACCAAATTTTATCAAATTTTTAATTGATGTATAAAATGTTGCTTCATAAGTTGCTTCAAGAATAAGCCTAGCAAAACTCTCATAATAAAATGTATCTAGTTGACAGTATGAAACAGGTAAAGCAGAACAGTATATTTGAGAAACATTATGTCTAGCATTTTTAATTGTAACTTCAGTATCCCATTGTATTCCAACTTTCAATTTGCCCTTTAAAAACTCTCGTTCCTTATTATTTAATTTACTTATCTGTTTATTAATGTTTAAAATACCATTTTGGTTAATTAAAGCATATCCATTTTTCATTTCCCACAAAGAAAACTCCTTATTATTTAACGCTCTACCAATATCTTTCAAACAATTAATTTGCCTATTTCTTGTTTGCCCAATTTGTCCATTTAATTCTACAAAATAATTTCTGTAAATAGTTCCAGCTCCACAAGCGATTGCGCAGGCAGGTCCTTGAGTCAAATCATTTTCATAAAAATCAATTCCATCTTCTGGAGATATATTTGGTTCAATCATTTCTAATAGATTAAACTGTGAAGCAACCTGAAATAAAGAATTTTTATTATTCTCATTACAATGTAAATCCTGAACATCAGCTATAATTTCTGAAACCTTGATATTTCCTTTAATAGAATCAGTAATCTTTGTTTTTCTTAACTTTTCCAAAGAAATTACTTGCAGTTCTCCATAATTTAATACCCTTTTATTTATTTTTGAAATAATATTTTTACCATCAACAAAAATATTATCTTTTACTTTTTGAACTGAAGTTTCTTCAAAACCAGTAAGTTTTTTAAACCACATAACTTATAAATTTAAACTAATTATTTCTCTAATTTTTGCTAAATTCGTTTGATTATAAAACTCTCCATTTTCATAAATTACTTTTAATTCTCCTTCTTTTTCCTCTAATTCAGAAACCTCATCAATCAAACTATACTCATTATTTTTAAGCACTACCTTTAGCAAACCTTTTGCTGATTTCTTAATTCCATTATCCGTAATTGGGTCTTTAAAAATTTCTCTTCTTTTACCATTTACAACAACTGATGTTGCTTTCATTGCAAATCCAAAAGTATCTCTAGTGTTAAATTGATAGGTAAAAGAACCTATTCCTAAAACTACATTTGTAGATGCGAATCCTTTATGGAACAAACGTTTACAAATCTCTTCTGCTCTATCTGTTGTAATACTGTCTCCATAAATTGTTCCCACTTTTGGGTTTAATACTTTAAAACCTTGTTCATTAACAGTTCCTCCAAAAACATCCCAAAGCAACTCAACAACTCCTTTGTCTTTTGGTGAGTTCCCTCCTAAATTCCTGTTTTCACCACAAATTATATCTACAGGATCACCACTATCTGGACGAATGACTAATTTACCATCTCTTGATAAAATTTCCTCTTTTAATTTTGGTAAATAATTGGTGAGTACTTTCCATAAATCCCAAGTATCACTTACTACTGATAAAATTCCTGTTGGGTATGTTTTCATTAAATTTCTAAAAGTTCCTATTTCATCATCTTTTGTACCTGCACACATTACTGAATGTTCTGTTGCATTTACAGAACCAACCACAAAATTTTTAGCATTGTAACTTTTTCTTAAAGTACTAATAACAGGTAAAGAATCTGAACCTAAAAACACACTTGAATGCCCTATTCCAGATAAAATTGCGCTTTGTAGTCCACTCATTCCTCTCATAGAAAAATCGTGGCCTTGAAACTCAATAAATTCTAAATTATTACAATCAGTTTTAATTGCCCATTTTTTGAAAATCCTCTTATATAAAATTGCAATTGTAGCTGATGTCATAGGCTGCCACAACATAGTTGATAAAATAGTCTCTAAAAAATTCGTAACCCAATAAAACTCTTTATGAGTATTTACTACTGATAACATTGGCACTCTTACTGGAACTTCTACCCCTTCTTGAATTGATTTTACAGTTATAGGCAAGTATTGTAAATCGTGTAATTTCTCAAAATGTGAAACATCATAATCTGTATTTAAATACAAAGACAGTTCCTCTTTAATTTCATTACAAACTATTGACTTTTCTTTTGAGAAGAAATTATTATCAAAATAATTATGCAACCATTTCATTACATATTGCTGACCAAAAGAAACTACTTTGTTACAGCCTTTTGGAGCATATTTGTTGCTTCTTGGTGTCCAATTAGAATAAACCTCTTCTGTTCCTTCTGGATATTGCTGATGATGTCCTGTTTTGTAACCGTCTGTTAAAAATAATGCGTTCATAATAATAATATATATTTGCGTAATTATGACACAAATATACATCGAAACATTAGTTCTACAAAATTTATTTTGTGTTACTTTTACACTAATTATTTAAAACACTATATATCAGTTAATTAAATTTCGAAAATTATTCCTTCTTTCTTGAGTTGAAAGTATCTTTTTTGATTGAATTGGAATAAATTAGCTGGTCTTCCTGAACCTTTAGATACTTTTTCATCCAATTCATCCAAGACATTTAACCCTACTATTTTCTTTCTGAAGTTTCGTCTGTCCACTTTTCTTCCTAAAAGTGTACTGTATAATTTTTCTAAATCAGAGAAGGGAAACTTTTTATCTAACAATTCAAAACCTATGGGCTCATAAGTTATTTTGCTTTGTAATCTTTTAATGGCAAGTTCTAGAATCTCTTTATGATCGAAAGATAATTCTGGTAATTCATCAATAGAAAACCATTGTGCATCTTCTGCATCTGTAGATGCAAATAATTTAAACGCGTCTGGCCTAACCAAACCAAAATAAGCAATAGAAACAATTCTTCCTCTTGGATCTCTTTCTGGCTGTCCAAAAGTATACAGCTGTTCTAAATAATTGATTTTTATACCAGTTTCTTCATAAAGCTCTCTTTCTACAGCTTGTTCTAAAGATTCGTCACCTTGAATAAAACCACCAGGAATTGCCCACTTATTTTTAAACGGTTCGTATTTTCTTTTGATAAGCAAAACTGTAATTTTACCTTCTTCATACCCGAAAACAACTGCATCTATTGTTAATTTTATTGACTGACTCATAAATATGTGTTTAGAATACACAAAAATAAGAAATCCAGTTTTAACATAATCCATTAAAGAAATGATTAAACTTTTATTATTTTAGAATTTCAATTTTATAACCAAATTCATCATGAAAAAAGTTCTTCTATTTTCTTTGATGCTAGCTTTTTTACTCCCTATACAAGTTAATGCACAAAAGAAAAAATCAAAAAAAGATAAAACAACTCAAACACCTTCAAAATCAAAAAAAAGTAAAAAACCAACTTACAAAACGTATGTAAATGCTAAAACAAAAACCGATGAAGGTTTGTTTAAAGTTCATCATAATAATGGAAAATATATTTATGAGATACCAAAATCGCATTTAGGAAAAGAATTACTTTTAGTAACTAGAATAAAAGATATTCCTGCTGGTTTAGGTGGTGGTTATGTAAATGCGGGTTCAAAAATAAATACACAAGTTGTGGTTTGGGAGCAATTTCAAAAGAAAATTTTACTAAAAGTAAAATCGTACAATGCAGTTGCTAACGACTCCTTACCTATTTATAAATCTGTAAAAGCCAATAATTTAGAACCTATTATTTATGCTTTTGATATTAAAACCCAAAACCCAGATTCTACTGCTGTTTTAGTCGATGTTACTAAATTTTTCTCATCAGATATTAAAGCAATTTCTGCTTTACCTTCTTTTTTTAGAACACGTTATAAAGTAAGAAGATTAGATGCTTCTCGTAGTTTTATCAATAGTATTAAAAGCTATCCTAAAAATATTGAGGTAATTCAAGATTTTACTTATGATGCTTCAGCACCACCAAGTAATAGAAATACGAATACCATTACCATACGTGTAAATCAATCTATGATTGTATTACCAGAAGATAAAATGATGCCAAGATTGTATGACAAACGTGTAGGTTATTTTTCAATAGGTAATGTAGATTATAGCTCTGAAGCTTTAAAAGCAGATAGCAAAAGATATATAAGACGTTGGCGTTTAGAACCAAAAGATATGGCTGCTTACAATCGTGGAGAATTGGTAGAACCTAAAAAACCAATTGTCTACTATTTAGATCCTGGCACACCAGAAAAATTAAGAAAATACATTAAACAAGGTGTAGATGATTGGGCTAAAGTTTTTGAAACGGCTGGTTTTAAAAATGCTATTATGGCAAAATATCCACCTACAAAAGAAGAAGACCCAGAATTTAGTATGGAAGATGTGCGTTATTCCTCTATTAGATACGTAGCTAGTACAACCAGAAATGCAACTGGCCCTAGTGTTTCTGATCCAAGAACTGGAGAAATTATAGAGAGTGATATTATTTGGTATCACAATCACTTACGTTCGTATAGAAATCGTTATTTATTAGAAACAGGCGCAGCAAACCCGTCAGCTAGAACTTTAGATACTCCAGCTGAAGAAATAGGCGAAATGATGCGTATGGTAATTTCTCATGAAGTTGGTCATGCTTTAGGTTTGCCTCATAATATGGCTGCTAGTTATGCCTATCCTGTAGATAGTTTACGATCTGGAAAGTTTACACAAAAAATGGGTATAGCAGCTACCATTATGGATTATGCACGCTACAATTACATTGCACAACCAGGTGATAAAAACATTCGATTTATACGTCAATTAGGGCCTTATGACCACTACTCTATCAATTGGGGATATAGATTAGTCCCAAATGCTAATACTCCTGAACAAGAAGTAAAGACTTTAAATAAATGGATTGAAGACAAAGCTGATAATCCTATCTACAGATTTGGAGCACAACGTTTTGATCCATCTGCACAAACAGAAGGCATAGGTAATGATCAGGTTAAAGCATCTACTTATGGTATGAAAAATTTGAAAATTGTTGCTAAAAATCTTTCAAAATGGACATCGAACCAAACCAATAATTATGAAGATTTATCAGAATTATATGGAGAATTATTAGGAGTTTGGAGTAGATATGTGGGTCATGTAACTGGTAATATTGGTGGAGTTTATGAAGTAAATAAAAAACCTACTCAAAAAGGATTTGTTTACGAACCAGTTGACAAAGCAAAACAAAAAGAAGCAATGGCTTGGCTACAACAAAATGCATTTAAAACACAAAATTGGTTACTAGATAAGTCTATTTTAGCCAATATTGATGAAAGTGGTTATACCAACAACATGCTACGCTTACAAAACAGACAGTTATATACACTTTTAAATCCTAGAAGATTAGAAAGAATGATAGATGCTGAAGTTTTGGATAACAAAACATATACTGCTTTAAATATGATTCGCGATTTAAGAATTGGTATTTTTTCTGAAGCCAATTACACTAGAAATGTTGATGTATTTAGACGTAGTTTGCAAAAATCTTATATTGATGGAATGGGTAGGCTACTCAACTCAAAAAACACCATGCATGCAGATATCAAATCTATAATAAGAGGAGAATTAGAAGGCTTAAATTTTCAACTATCTATTGCTAAAAACAGAAAAGTAAACAGAATTACAAAATATCATTATAAAGATTGTTTAGCTAAAATTAGAAATATTTTAGACCCTAAATAATTATTTACTTCTTAATAAACTATTACCTATTGCACAATGTAAACAACGTTTCTTTGTGCAATAGTTGTTTTTTAACTCTAGTAAAGCTTGACTTTCCATTGCATTTTTTGCAATAACATTAGCATCAGAAAATTTAGAAATTATACTATTTTTTTCTGGTTTTAACTGATGGATTAAATATAGAATATCATCTTCAAAAGCTTCTCCTCTATTTTTTAGAAACACAAATTTTAAAGGAATAATTGTATTGATTACTAGTAAATCTATAAAAGATTTTGTTAACTTTTTTGATGATTGTTTTGATGTATTTTCAAAAGTGAAATGTGTTTTCCAAAATTCAGAAACCTCGATTGTAAACAAATCATAAACCTCATTTAAATCTTTTACTTTAATCAATTTAGAAAATAAATTTTGATGATTATTTAAAAGTGCTGAAAGTTGGGCAATTCTTATGGTTGGAAAATTGTGAGGTCGCATTCTAAAAAACTGAAAGTAATTTTTAGAAAGTGGAGTTAAATTATATTTATGTTGTAAATATTGATATTCTTTTTTTAACTGTTGGTGATAAACTTCTTCTATTTCATCTTCCAAAAATCCTGATAGACCAAATAATAATGCAGACAATTGATGCTTATTATGAGATACTTTTCTAACCACAGAAAAATCTATAGAAGTTGCAAACTTTAAAAATGCTTCTCCATTAATTTTGAGTCCGAAGTTTTTAGCTAATAACTGAAATAAAACTGCCTCAAAATCATTATTTGACTTTTGCAATAATTGGTCAATTACTTTAGCTTTTTGTTCTAATCTTTCAAAGTATAAACGCTCTAACCAATTATCAATCAAAAAATTATCAACAGCCCTAATTTGATACTGACAAGGAATCCAATTTTGTTTATTATGTAGTAGTTTTTTGTAATTATCTAGTAGATTTTTATCAACAAAATTTTGAAGTTCTAATGTAGGTAAAGCCTGATTATTTTTCATAAAAACATCAACATCATGCCCCCAAACTACGTGTAAAATTACAGCATCGTAATTAGTATCTTCTTCATGTTTATGCAAATACCAATCAGATGATTTTACATGCATTTCTACATTACCAGCCCAAAGTTGATTATCAATTTTTAGTTGTGCATTTAAAAAATCTGGTCCTTCATTTTTATTATGATTTCCAGTTTTAAGAACAGCTATATTTTGATGATTTATAGTTTGTAAATTAGTGGTAGAAAAAAGTTTGTATTGCCAAATATAATACAAGAAATCTTCGTTCATAGTTTTTTGTTTTCAAGGTACAAAAAATTTATATGTTCATCAATTTTACTAATCAATCTATGCAAACAAACCTAATTTATTAAAGTATTTTTGCATTTCAAATTATAAACATGAATTCAATAGAAAGTTTGCAATGGCGTTATGCAGTCAAAAAATTTGATAGTGATAAAATGCTTACAGTGCAACAAATAGACATATTAAAACAAGCCTTCAATTTAACTGCAACTTCTTATGGCCTGCAACCTTTAAAGTTGTTGGTTATTAAAAATAAGACGTTACAAAAAGAATTGGTGGCTCATTCTTGGAATCAACCACAGGTGTACGAAGCTTCACATTTATTAGTTATTTGTGTACCTAAATCATACTCAAAAAAAGAAGTTACCAAGTATTTTGAATTGGTTAAAAATGTTAGAAACACCCCAGATAAAATCATCAATCCATTTAAAGATTTTTTAACTAAAGAAATTGAAGGTAAAACTCAAGAAGATTTATTTTTATGGAATAAAAATCAAGCCTATTTAGCTTTAGGAAACTTGCTCACAGTCTGTGCACTAGAAAAAATTGATGCTTGCCCAATGGAAGGTTTTATTCCTGCTAAATATGATGAAGTATTACATCTTACTAAACAAAATTTAACTTCAGTTTTAGTATTACCTGTTGGTTTTAGGGCAGAAGATGATTATATGAAAGACTTGAAAAAGGTGAGAAAAAATATAGAAGAAACTGTAATTGAAATCAACTAACTCATAAATGTATTTATGTATTATTGATAGATAAAACAAAAATTATGAATCAAGATATTAGAAATTTAGCACCAAAAAGCGTTTGGAATCATTTTGCAGATTTAAATGCTGTTCCTCGTCCTTCAAAAAAAGAAGAAAGAGTTATACAATTTATGGTTGATTTTGGTAAAAACCTTAATCTTGATACCATAGTAGATAAGGTAGGTAATGTCATCATTAAAAAACCTGCTACTTCTGGTATGGAAAACAGAAAAAAAATAGTAATACAAGGACATTTAGATATGGTGCATCAAAAAAATGCAGATACTATTTTTGATTTTGATACACAAGGCATTGAAATGTTTGTAGATGGAGATTGGGTAAAAGCAAAAGGCACTACTTTAGGAGCAGACAATGGTTTAGGTGTTGCAGCAATTATGGCTGTTTTGTCTTCTACAAATATTGCTCATCCTGCAATCGAAGCAC
This sequence comes from Polaribacter porphyrae, assembly GCF_002954685.1. GTDB lineage: Bacteria > Bacteroidota > Bacteroidia > Flavobacteriales > Flavobacteriaceae > Polaribacter > Polaribacter porphyrae. The sequence goes on from NZ_MSCN01000001.1 coordinate 1,687,151, forward strand.
TATTTACCATTGATGAAGAAACTGGAATGACTGGTGCAATGGGTCTTGAATCTGGCATTTTAGAAGGTGAAATTTTACTCAATTTAGATACAGAAGAAGATGACGAAATTGGCATTGGTTGTGCAGGAGGTATAGATATTACTGCTACACAAAATTACCAAGAAGAAAAAACAGCAGAAAACACTATTGCTTATTCTATTTCAGTCACTGGTTTACAAGGAGGCCATTCAGGAATGGATATTATTAAAGGTTTGGGGAATGCGAATAAAATAATGAATCGTTTATTGTTTAATGGTTTTGAAAAATATGGTTTACGAATTGCTTCTTTACATGGTGGTAGTTTGCGAAATGCTATACCAAGAGAAAGTTTTGCAACTATTATAATTGATAAAACTTCAAAAGATTCATTTACAACTGAAAATCATCAATTAATTAGCAATATTAAGAACGAATTTAAATCATTAGAACCGAACTTAACTATAGAAATTAATAAAGTTGAAACACCAAAAACTGTTATTCCTGTTGCAATGCAAGAGCAATTGACAAAAGCAATTTATGCTACACTAAATGGTGTGTATAGAATGAGTCCTGATGTAGAAAATTTAGTAGAAACCTCTAACAATATTGCAAAAATCACAGTCGAAAAAGAGCAAATAGAAGTACTTTGTTTAACGCGTTCATCATCTGAAAGTAATAAAATAGATTTAACAAATTCTATTCGTGCTGCTTTTGAATTGGCTGGTTTTTCTGTTGATTGTTCTGGAGAATATCCAGGTTGGTTACCAAATCTCGATTCTTCAATTTTAAAAACAGTTGTACACTCATACAAAACTTTGTTTAATGAAGCCCCTAATGTAGCAGCTTGTCATGCAGGTTTAGAATGTGGAATTTTAGGTAAAAACTATCCAAAAATGGAAATGATTTCCTTTGGACCAAATATAAAAGGAGCACATTCTCCTGATGAAAGAGCACAAATTTCATCAACACAAAAATTTTGGAAACTGCTTTTACACATTTTAGAAAACATTCCTAAAACTAGTTTTTAAACACTTTTTAAATTGTTTAAAAACTATCAGATTTAAAACGCAACTCACTAATTTTTAGAATATTATATTTTTATATTTTTGTTAACATCTTTGCTATTGTAAAGAAATAAAAAAATGTAATTTTACTATTCGATAACATTTAGTTTTATGGGAAAAATAATTGCTATTGCAAATCAAAAAGGTGGTGTAGGAAAAACAACAACAAGCGTTAATTTAGCTGCTTCTTTGGGTGTTTTAGAAAAAAAAATTTTATTGATAGATGCTGATCCACAAGCAAATGCAACTTCTGGTTTAGGTGTTGATGTAGAAGGTGTTGAGTTTGGCACTTATCAAGTTTTAGAACATACGATTTCAGCAAAAGAAGCAATTGTAGAGACTAATTCACCCAATGTTTCTATTATACCTGCTCACATAGATTTAGTTGCTATAGAAATAGAATTGGTAGATAAGCAACATAGAGAATATATGTTGCAAAAATCATTATCATCTTTAAAAAATGATTATGATTATATCTTAATAGATTGTGCACCTTCTTTAGGTTTAATCACCTTAAACTCTTTAGTTGCTGCAGATTCAGTTATTATTCCTATTCAGTGTGAATACTTTGCTTTAGAAGGTTTAGGAAAGCTTTTAAACACTATAAAAAGTATACAAAATATACATAATGCCAATCTTAATATAGAAGGTTTATTATTAACGATGTTTGATTCTCGTTTACGTTTATCAAATCAAGTTGTAGACGAAGTAAGAAAGCACTTTTCTAGCATGGTTTTCGATACAATTATTAGAAGAAATACACGTTTAGGAGAAGCACCAAGTTATGGCGAAAGTATTATTGCTTATGATGCTACTAGTAAAGGTGCTGTAAATTACTTAAATTTGGCACAAGAAATCTTAAAAAAGAATTCGTAAATGGCAAAAGCTACCAAAAAGCAAGCTTTAGGAAGAGGATTATCTGCTCTATTACAAGAAACACCTAACATTAATTCTGCACAAGATAAAAATGCAGATAAAGTTGTTGGTAGTATTATTGAAATTGAACTAGATAGTATTGAAGTAAATCCATATCAGCCAAGAACATATTTTGATGAGGAAGCACTACGTGAATTAGCAAGTTCTATTAAAGAATTAGGTGTTATTCAACCTATTACAGTTCGTAAATTAAAAGGAAATCAGTTTCAATTGGTTTCTGGTGAACGTAGATTTAGAGCATCAAAATTAATTGGTAACAAAACCATACCAGCTTATATAAGAATTGCCAACGACCAAGAAATGCTAGAAATGGCATTGGTTGAAAACATTCAGCGTAAAAATTTAGACCCAATAGAAGTGGCTCTTTCTTATCAACGCTTAATTGATGAAATTCAGCTTACTCAAGAAGAATTAAGCACAAGAGTTGGTAAAAAACGCTCTACAGTTACAAACTATTTACGTTTACTAAAACTAGACCCAATCTTACAAACAGGCATGCGAGATGGATTTATTTCTATGGGGCATGGACGTGCAATGATTAATGTAGATAATACAGAAGATCAATTAGCAATTTACGAGAAAATTTTACGTGACAAATTATCTGTTAGGCAAACAGAAGAATTGGTAAAAAGTTTGAAAACTGGAAAAATTGCTAAACCCAAAGCAAAGCCTGTTCCTACTTTTATAAAAAATAGTAAAAAAGAAATCAGTGAGTTCTTTGGTCATAAAATAGATATTTCTGTAAGCTCTAATGGAAAAGGGAGAATTAGTATCCCTTTTCATTCTGAAGAAGATTTTAATCGAATTAAAAACTTATTAAAATAAGTGTTTTTTAAAAAAATCATATTTGTTTTCTTTCTATTATTTCTTTCTGCAAATCTTCTTGCTCAAAAAGATTCTATAAATAATGTTATAAATACAAAAGAGTTAAAAAAGATTGATAGAAAGTTAAAACGACAACAAAGAAAACTTAAAAAACAACAAGGAGTTTACAATCCGTTATCGCCATCAAAAGCAGCTTTTTATTCAGCTATTTTTCCAGGAATGGGTCAAGCCTACAATAAAAAATATTGGAAAATTCCTATTGCTTGGGGTATGGTAGCAATACCTGCTTACTATTATCAGATAAACAATAGTGATTATAGACGTTTCAGAAATGCATATAGATTAAGAAAAGCAGGGTTACCTGATGAATTTACAGAAAATGGAGTTGAATTATTATCTACAGAAACTCTAGAACGAGCTCAAGAACAATTGAGAGAAAATAGAGATATGTCATTACTAACAGGAGTTATTTTATATATCTTACAAATTGTAGAAGCTAGCGTTAACGCACATCTACTACAATTTAATACAAGTGATGATTTAACATTTAAACCAGTAATGATTCAAAACCCTATTAATCTTGAAGCACCATCTGTTGGTTTACGAATAAAATATACTTTTTAAAAAATGAAAATTGCATTATTAGGTTATGGAAGAATGGGCAAAGAAATTGAAAAAATTGCCATTTCTAGAGGTCACGAAATTGTAATTAGAAAAGATGTTAATGATAACATTGATATTACAATAGCAGACGTAGCAATAGATTTTAGTGTACCTATTTCTGCTTTTGATAATATTTCTAATTGTTTAAATAATAATGTTCCTGTGATTTCTGGCACTACAGGTTGGCTAGATAAATATGATGATGCTGTTAGATTATGTAATGAAAAAAATGGTGGATTTATTTATGCTTCTAACTTTAGCGTTGGTGTAAATATCTTTTTTGAACTCAACAAACAACTAGCAAAAATGATGAGTACACTAGAAGAATATAAAATTTCTATGGAAGAAATTCATCATACAAAAAAACTAGATGCACCAAGTGGAACTGCAATTACTTTGGCAGAGGGTGTTATTGAAAACACAACCAAAGAGAAGTGGGAATTAGGAGAAAAATCATCCTCTGAAAAAAACATACCTATTGTAGCGAAAAGAATTCCTGATATACCTGGTACACACACAGTTACTTACAATTCTGATGTAGATACTATAGAAATTAAACACACAGCTCATAATAGAAAAGGATTTGCTTTAGGAGCTGTTATTGCTGCTGAATGGATTATTGGGAAGCAAGGAAATTTCTCAATGAAAGATGTGTTAAACATCAGTTAAAAACTGTAACTTTTTTTATATTTTGCACCTAATAAATTTATAGTGTTCTTTTTTGAGTAAAAGAACTTAAAAACACGATTATGACATATTCACAGTGGTTTATATTTTTTGTAATAATTCAAGTAATTCATTTTTTAGGTACTTGGAAACTTTATGTAAAAGCAGGCAGAAAAGCTTGGGAAGCTGCTGTACCCATTTACAATGGAGTGGTTCTAATGCAAATCATAAACCGTCCAAAATGGTGGATAATTCTACTATTTATTCCAATTGTAAACTTGTTAATGTTTCCTGTTATTTGGATTGAAACCATCAGAACTTTTGGCTTTTATAAAAAGGTAGATTCATTACTGGTAATTATTACTTTAGGATTGTATATTTTTTACATTAACTATGCAACTGATGCAAAATATAATGCTGAAAGAAGTTTAAAACCACGTTCTGAATTAGGTGAATGGGTAAGTTCTATTACGTTTGCTATAATTGCAGCCACGTTAGTACACACCTATTTTATGCAACCTTTTACGATACCAACATCATCTTTAGAAAAATCATTATTAGTGGGTGATTACCTGTTTGTAAGTAAATTTCATTATGGAGCAAGAGTACCTTCTACAGTTGTTGCAGCACCAATGGTACATGACACGTTGCCTTTTATTGGTAAATCTTTCTTGTCTGATGATAAAAAAATAAATTCATGGAAAAATAAGTTATCTCTACCTTACACTAGGTTACCAGGCTTTCAAAAAATAAAGAATAATGACATTGTTTGTTTTAATTGGCCTGCTGATTCTTTGGCTTCAATGTGGGGAGATAAATCAGGAAAATTTACCTATAAACCGTTTGATAAAAAGACAAATTATGTAAAACGTTGTGTTGGTATTGCTGGTGATTCTCTTGAAATGAGAAATGGTTATTTTTACATAAATGGTGTTAAAAACGAATTACCAGATAGAGCTAAATTGCAATTCTTTTATACCTATGAAGCAAAATCTGCAATTACTTCAAATACATATCCAAGGTTTTTAATTGATAAAGAAAGAACATATGTGTATAAAATTCCTAAAGAGTTTTGGGAAAATTATAGTTTTCAAAAACAATTAGAAAATTATGGAAGTCTATCAAAAATTGGTGAAGATTCTTTGTATGTTGAAGCAGCAGGTGGAGTAAACCAGAGTTTTGCAAAAGCAAATAAAATTGAAAATGTATCAAATAAAATCAATATCAATTTAACAGATGATGAGTTAGCTAGATTAAAGAAAAACCCACAAACCGTTTCTGTAAAAAAGATTGTTCATTCAGCTGATACAGGCATTTTTCCACATATCAAAGAATTAGGTTGGAGTCAAGATAACTTTGGTCCTATTTACATCCCTAAAGCAGGCACTACTGTAAAAATTGATAAAAACTCATTACTTTTTTATGAGCAAATCATCAAAAATTATGAAAATAATAATTTGGTAGTTGCTGGTGAGGATATTTTTATCAATGGTAAAAAAGCAAATTCTTATACGTTTAAACAAGATTATTTTTATTTAGTTGGTGATAATAGACACAACTCTTTAGATGCTCGTTATTGGGGTTATGTTCCTTTTGATCATGTTTTGGGAAAACCTGTTATGGTTTGGTTTAGCTGGGATCCAAGCACACCTTTCTTTTCTATGGAAAGAATTAAATCTATTAGATGGGATAGAATGTTTACTACTGTTGGTGGAGATGGAAAACCTGTTTCATATAGATATGTCGTTTTTGCTTTAATAGCTTTATATATAGGATGGAGTTTCTATAAAGGAAAAAAGAAAACCGCTAAAAAATAACAAAATGGGATTATTTATTCCTACTTATTTTTCACCTATTGCACAATATTCTGAAATCGAAAAAGCTGACAACGTTATTTTTGAAATGGAAGATAACTTTCAAAAACAAAGCTTTAGAAATCGTTGCTACATCTATAATGGTAATGGAAAACAATTGTTGAGTATACCTGTAAAACACAAAATAAAAGAAGGTAGAAAAAAAACAAAAGACACCTTGATAGAAAATGCTTTTCCTTGGCAAGACCAACATTTTAAATCATTACAAACCGCATATAGAACCTCTCCTTACTTTGAGTTTTTCGAAGATGATATTGCACCTATTTTTCAAAAAAAATACAAGTTTCTACACGACATTAATATAGATACCTATCTTTTTGTTACTGATGCTTTACAGTTGAATCAAGCGTTTTTTAAAACAGAAAGTTATCTCATTGAAACTAAAGAACAAGATTTTAGATTACTTGCAGAGCGTAAACATCAGCCAGAAAAACCCACAGATATTTATGTGCAAATGTTTGATGACAAGCATGGTTTTATGCCTAATTTATCGATTTTAGATTTATTATTTATGGAAGGACCAAATGCTACAACCTACTTCTAATTTTTTTTCGTAAATTTATAAGGTATTATCATTAACCTCCAAAAGGTAATATCGCTATGAATTTATTCGAAAACTTCTTCCTCCATTTTTCTGATTTACCAAAAAAAAGTTACAAATCTTTTTTAAATCTTGCAAAAAAAGAAAATTTTAAAAAAAATGATTTTATCACGAAAGTAGGACAAAAACCTAAAAGTTTTTTTATCATAAAATCTGGTATTGTTAGATCTTTTTATGAGGATAAAAATGCTAAAGAATACACCAGAACTATTTTTACATCACCAAAAAGTACTGGTTCTTTAAGTAGCTTAATTACAGGAAAACCGAGTGAACTCCATTACCAATGCTTAACAGATAGTGTTCTTTATAGAATAAACTTTAACGACTTTAAAAAATTAACTACAGAAGATTCTTATATATTAAAATTATATTCTGAAGTATTAGAATTTATTTTTCTGATGATGGAAAACAGAATTTATGAGCTCTCTGTTTTAAATGCATCAGAAAGATATTTAAAACTTAAAAAAGAAATACCAGATATAGAAAGTTATATTGCCCAATATCATATAGCTTCTTACTTAAACATTTCTCCTGTACAGTTAAGTAGAATTCGTAAAGAAATGTTAAAAAACCAATCTATTAACATATGTAAATAAAACAAAGGTGATTATCACTTACTTTTACATCATAATAATGAATGTTCCCCCAGTTAATATTTAACTATTCGTTATTAAAAAAGACTTACATTTACTGTTAGTCTTTTTTTTATGCTGAAATTTACCATACATTATTCTTTACATTTTCTAGTTCCTTTAATTATTGCCTATCTTTTTTTTAAAGATAAATGGAAAAAAATATATATTATCTTTCTGCTGTCTATGTTAATAGATTTAGACCATCTTTTAGCTAACCCTATATTTGACCCAAATAGATGTAGTGTAAATTTTCATCCTTTACATTCTTATATAGCAGTAGTTATTTATTGCCTAGGATTATTTTTTAAGAAGACTAGAACACTTTGTATAGCATTACTTTTTCATATCATTACAGATTTAATAGACTGTTATTTATAGTTTGATAAATCTTTTTATAAGGCTATTTATTTCTTTTGAAATTGATAATCTTAAAATTAAGAATACATATAAAACTAGAATAATAATACTTTTAAGAATGATATTTAGTAGTGGTGAAATTTCAAAACTCGCTATTTCTACAGATGGAATTGAAAAATCCCAAAAGTAAAATGCTAAAAATAAAATCAATATTATTCCAATTAATTTTAAGGACGTATTTGTAAATGGCGTAATAGAAAACTTGTATTTTACAAACCAAATTTTAAATGTATTTGCTACAATTAAAGTCAATAATGTTGCTAAAGCCAATCCATCTGTACCAAATTCTAAATTATAGTAAAACAATGTATTTAGAAAATATACTGACAATGCCATAAAAATACTTAAAGGCAGTGCAATTCTATAGAATTTAGAGTTATTTATAATATCTCTATTATTTCCCAAAAACATACCATACAATTTCGCAAAAGAGATCATTAAAACAACTAACTCACCACCTGCATAACCTTTTTCTGGCATTAGTTTAAACAGTTCTTGTACCCCACAATTGATTAGCAAAAAGAACAAGCCACCAACTAAAAGTAAATTGATAGAGCTTTTCTTATACAAACTTTCAACTTCTTTTGTATCAGATTCGTTTAATGATTTTGAGGTAAGTGGTTGCAAAATTTGAGACATTGCTCTGCTAGGAGCTTCTATAAAAGTACCAATAAAAACAGCTACTGTGTAATATGCTGCTTTAGCCATAGTTTCTTTTCCAGGAATCATAATTTTATCTATATCTAATAAAATAGCACCTGCACTACCAGCTAAAATGATATAAAACGAATACTTAATAATTTCAGAAAAATTATCTGGTAGCTTAAAATAAAATTTTGGGATATAAATATAGAAAGCATACAACATCATTACCAAAGTTCGTAATGCGTAGGCTACAGTTAAGTATAAAATAAATTCTGACTTGGTAATAAAATTATAAAAAACAGCTAGTAAAAGTAATAGTACTACTGCCCTATTCCATAATTCTTTTAACACGTTGCCAAAAACAGTATTTAGTTGCACTTTAGTCCAAGAATAAAATAACTCAAAATAAGCACAACAAATAGCTATAATATAGATAGAATACGTGTAAGATTCGATTGCTTTGTTTTCTTCAGTGACCCTACTCATAATCCATTCGTGCATATAATCCCAAAAAAAACCAAGAGGTAATGCAATAAAAATAGGCAGAAAAATTACTGATGATAAAAACTTATCTTTTTGCTCTTTGGTAATGTAAGATGAATAAAATTTCACAATCGTATATTGCACTCCAAAAGCTGCTAAAGGCATGATAACATTAGAAGAAGACAATAAAAAAGTAACTAAACCATAAAAATCTGAACCTAAAATTCTCGGGTAAAAAATAATTGTATTTATACCACCAATTAAAAAAGCTCCATAGATAATCAATGTATTTCTAAAAGATTGTTTTAGTACAATTCCCATAATTACGAATGTAAGCTTTTTAAAAGTTCTGCCAATTTCTGGGTTAAATTTTTTCTATGATATTGTTCAATATTGATAGAATCAACTTGCAATTCATTTTTTTGATATTGATGGTATAAACGCTTTATTTCACTATAAATTTTATCTTCATCATCATAATTTAAAACTACCCCAACATTAGTATCTTTAAGAATTTTAGACAAATCACTTTTTGATTTTCCTAAAGCTAAAATTGGTCTTTTAGCTGTTAAGTATTCAAATAATTTGCCTGTTAAAATTCCTTCAGAATTTTCTACATTAGGAATTAACAATAACAAAACTTGTGCTTTTTTCTGATATTCTATTGCCTTTTGATGAGATACATAGCCTATAAAATTAGTGACATTATTCAATTTATAAGCATAAATATCTTCTTTAACATCATTAGAAATATCACCAATAAAATTAAGTTTTATATTATTTTTAAAACTCTCATTTTCATCACACAAACGTTTTACAGCCTTAAAAAATAGTTTAGGATTGCTTTGTTTAGGCAATAAACCAATATAACTTATGGAAAAAGTATTATCTAAAACTACTTTTCTATTTTGTAGAACCTCATCATCAAAACCATTGGTAATAACTTCTACTCTTTTAGCATTTTTAGAAAACTCTTTTTTTAATGTATCACTTACTGTTAGTATACAATCTGCATTTTTTAAGACTGATTTTTCTAGAACTAAATTATTTTTTTTTGCATAAGAAAGTGGACGTAATTCTTTATTATAGTATAAATTAGACCATGGATCTCTGAAATCTGCCAACCATTTTATTTGATTCTTTTGAGCTATTTTTTTTGCAATCAAATGCATAGAATGTGGAGGACCAGTGCTAATTACAACATCAACTTTTCTATGTTTTAAATAGGTGTTTAAATATTTGACTGATTTTTTTACCCAGAATATTTTTGGATCTGGAATAAAGAAGTTTCCTCTCACAAATGATAAAAAACTACTATTTACAGCATTAGAAACATCTTTTTTTTGATTATTTTTTCGCTTCCAAAATAGTAAATCTGTAGGTTCAAAAATAGGTTGTTGTAGTACTTCTATTCCTTTTGGAATTTCATATAACAAACTTTTATCCTCTTTTGGATAATTAGCATTCTCAACAGTATAAATTATGGGCTCAACACCAAAATCTCTTAAATATTTAGCAAATTTCAGCCAACGTTGAACGCCACTTCCACCTGCAGGAGGCCAATAATATGTAATTATTAATACTCTCAATTTTCTATTTCCTGTAAAAGTAAACGTTCTCTAACTGAAATATCAAAATTTTTGATACTATTTTCTTGCACTTCTCTTGCTATAGATTTTCTATCTAAATCACTTAAATCTAATGCCTTCTTTATAGTATTTTTAAAATGATTAATATCTTTCTTTTTGATAATAAAACCTTTATTTTTTGTAACATTTGGTAATGCCCCAACATTTGAAACAATTGGGATACAACCTGTTAACATAGCCTCAACCAAAGCACAGCCAAAACCCTCGTTAACAGAAACTTGTAAATAAAACTCATGCTCTTGATAAGCTTTTTTTAAAGCTTCTTTTTCTAAATAAGGAATCGTAATTACATTAGTAGGAAAACCCTGCAAGGTTGACTTAAATGCGTCAGATATGCCAACAATTGTAAACTTTTCATTTGGGAATAGTTCAGCAGTTTTAAGAATCATATCTATCCCTTTTACTCGAAAAGATTTTAACGAGTTTACAAAACCTACAGATATAAATCCTGTTTTTTTTATTGTTGATTTTGTTGTCCAAAAATTAGAATCTAACCCATTTGGAATTACTGAAACTGGAGTTTTTAAAGTTGGGAAAAAACATCTAATTCCTTGCTTTTTTTGATTTACTTCATCATCAAAAGTGTGAGTTTGTTGCACTAAAGAAGCATCAACAGGGAAAAGTTTAGTTGCTCTTTTATAGGATTTATAAATAAAATACTTCAATATTTTTTTACGTAAACTGCCATAGTTATAAGCAGGAAAACTTACACAATCTGTCCCATTTAAAATAATGTAGGTATTTACTCCAAACCATTTACCAAGAAGAGTGGGTAAATAAGAAAAATATCCTCCAAAGTTAATAATTATTGAGTATGAAGTTCTACTATGTTTTAGTAAAAATAAAAATTGCTTATAAAAATTAACAATCAGTTTTTTAGGATTTCCCCAATCTAAATCTTGTGTAACAACTTGATATTTTTTTTCTAAAAAAGAAATATCATTATTGATAAATGTTGCTTTTTTAGGATAGATATAGAGAAGTTTATTTTTCATTCTCTAACATAAAATTTAGAAACTCAACTTTCATGTTTTCTTTATTTATACCTGTTAAACCTACAGCATCTTTACTATTTATTTGTTTTAAATTATGTTCCAAATCTTTACTTACACAAATTTCTTTGATAAGAATTTGTAAATCATTCTTTATAGTTAAAACATCTTGCTCATTAATTGTTTTACATTTTTGTAAACATTGTAGATAATAACTATAAAAGTAAAAAAAATCAAAAAGAATTGAATTGGTTACTTTCTTATCATCAATAAAGCTAATTTCTTTTCTACTAGATACTAGTATGTTGAAGTGTGTAAAGTCTCCATGAACTTTTTTATTGTCTTTTAACTCTTGCCATCTTTTTTTTAAAGCAGATTTTAGAAATACTCTTTTTTTTAAATATTCGTTTTTAGAATATTTTTCGATAATCGAATATCCCAAAAAATTATGCTCAATAAAATCTTCTTCAGGAATTTTTTGTAGTACTTTAATTGGATTTTCATGCTCATCAAAACAGAAAAAGACTACTTTATTTCCACTTTTATAGCCTAAATGTATATTTGTGACTTCTGGTAATTGAAATTTTAATTTTGTTTTATCAAGAAGAGTACTTAAATAGTGTCCTAAATTGGTTTTTCTAAAACGTAATAAGATACCTTCTTTTGCAGAAACTTGAAGGCTTAATGCTTTAAAAAGTCTTGTATTTAATTGATGTACATCATCATATAAAATACTTATATTTTGATTTTTTGGATAGCAAAAAAAAGATTTTTCTACTAATTTTTGCATAGCAAAAGTTTTCTCTTTTTCTGCAAAGGATCATCATCAGAAATTTCATTAATCAATTGTACATTTTTGTAAATTGATTTTAAAAAACTGATTTGCTCCTCTTGTTGCTCGTCTTTTCCATTCGATTCAAACAACAAATTATCGCTGATACTTTGTACAAACTGAATCAATTCTTTCCAATTTGGCAACCACATACAGACTGACAACAAAAAGCAAATATCTACTTTATTTGTTGGTAAAAAATCTTTGATGTAATCGAGTTTTTCGTTCTCTAAATCAAAAACATAAAACTGTAAATTACTATTTTTTGAATGTTCTTTTATTCGATTAGAAACGTTTATCATTCTAGAGTCGTAGTCAATACCAACTCCATAGTGAATTTCTTTTGCAATGGCATTTAGCATACCTCCTTGGTTAGAACCTATATCTAAAACCGTTTTATTTTTAAAATCAAAAGGTACGTTTGCAAACCGTTCTTCAGGGTTTCTTTGTCCTTTTAAAACTTTTCCACCAAAATTAAAAGTATGGTAACCAACATCATATAATTCTCCTGAATAAGTTGATGCACTTTTTTTAGTATAATTTAAAAGATTAATAACTTTTAGCTCTTCTCTAGTAAACTCTTTTACATCGCTATCTAAATTGATACGTTTTGGTGTAAATTTTTTCTTCTTAAAGTAATTAAACATAGTCAATTTTTATCAAACGTTTGCAGTTTGGTTTGCCATTCTATTTTTCTTCTTTTTCTTTTCATCATAAAAGAACCATCCAATAGTTACTACAATTAAAATGAGGTAAGAAGCTATTGAGATAAAGCCTCCTTGTTGTATTACTTTAGGTTCAAATTTAAAAATGATTTCGTTTTCTCCAACAGGTACTTTCATCCCTCTTAATACATAATTTACTTGATAGTGTGGTTGTAATTGTCCATTAATATAGGTATTCCAACCATCTTTGTAATAAATTTCCGAGAAAACAGCAAATTGCTCTTTTTGTGTATTAGATTTATAAATGAGTTTATTCAAATCGTATTCTATCAACTCAATAGTTGCTGTAGAATCTTTATCAAACGTAAGATTACCAACTTCATTAAATTTATTAACATTTAAAACTGCTATTGTTTTGGTATTTAAAGAATCTAGTGCCTTAATTTCTTCATTTGCAGAAGTAACTGTTAACACTTTATCAACAAACCAAGCATTACCATTTGCATCTGGGTTAACTTGAGCTTGGGGTTGTCTTTGCTTATTTTCTACAATAAAATATTTGGTATTCAGCATATTTAATACCTCCATATTATTTTTTGCTATTTGATAATCAAACAACTCATTATAACGTCCCATTTTTGCTGCATGATAACCACCTATTGATTGATGAAAATAAGAAGTTGAGCCATCTTCCATAGGATTTCCTATAAAATTACCCACTCTAAAATGAGAAGTATCTTGAAGTATTAATTTATCTGCACTAGAGGCAGTAAAAGGTTTTTCTATTCTTTTTGCTGGTTTAAATTCCTTTTCACTTACATATTTCCTATCTACAGAAATTAAATCTACCAAAATAAAACTTGCAACCAAAATTACAGCAATATGTTGTTTTAGTTTTTTATTTAACAAAAACCATAAAACGGCTCCAGTAGCAACAACAAAACCTAAAGAACGTAATGTATCAAACAATAAAATTGATTTTCTATCAGCTATTAAAGCATCAATTAAACCTGGTAAGTCTTTGTAATTATTATCTCTAATTCCTTCAAAGGTTGCAAAAATATGAGCTAGTAGAAATCCAAATACAATTAATCCACCAAAACCAAAAACAGCTTTTTCTAATGCTTTCCTTTTTTCTTTTTTTGAGATTGAAGATGAAAAGAATTCTTTTAATGCTAAAACTCCTAAAATTGGTACACATAATTCTGCAATAACCTGAATAGAAGATACTGCTCTAAATTTATTGTATAAAGGAATATAATCAATAAAAAAGTTAGTAAGTCCTTCAAAATTTCTGCCCCAACTTAATAAAATTGAGAATATAGTAGCAGCCACTAGCCACTGCTTTAACCTTCCTTTTACTAGAAAAATGCCTAAAAAAAATAAAAAGAAAATAACAGCTCCAATATATGCAGGTGCTTCCACGATGGGTTGATCTCCCCAATACGTTAGTACTTGTTCTGAATAATCATCAGCCACTTTTTTACCTGCTCTTTTTTTTATCAATTTATAAAAATTAGAATCATCTCCCAATTTTTCAAAAGTTCCACCACCCATATACCTTGGTACAAATAGATTAAATGTTTCTAATTTTGAGTAGCTGTATTGTGTAATATAAGCTTTGTCTAAACCTCTGGTTGCTTCTTTTTTAGAACCATCTGGTTTTATAGTCAATTCAGATTTTCCTCTAGTACTATAATCTGCATACTCTTTTGTAGCCATTAACCTAGATGCATTTGCCCCAATTCCTAAAAACACAGCAGCAATAATAACAGCAGCTTGTTTTATAAAAGTTGGTAATATCTTTTCTTTGATAGCGTTTATGAGTTGTACAATACCCAAAATCAATAAACAAAAACCTAAATAATAAGTCATTTGTATGTGATTGGTGTAAATTTCTAATGCCATTGCCAAACCAGTAACAATAAAACCTAGTACGTATCTGCGTTTAAAAACCCACAAAACACCAGCTAAAACTAAAGGCATATATGCAATTGCATGTGCTTTTGCATTATGACCAGGTACAAAAATGATGATTAAATATGTAGAAAAACCAAACGATAATGAACCAAGAATAGCTAATCTCCATTCAACTTTTAGAGCCATCATCAATACAAAAAAGCTCAAAAAATATAAAAAAGTATAATCTGCAGGTCTTGGTAAAAAACGAAGTAATCTGTCTAAACTCCTCACGTAATCATGAGGATAATAGGCACTTACTTGGTAAGCTGGCATTCCACTAAAGGATGCTCCTGTCCAATAGGGTTCTTCATCATTATTCTCTGCCCTGTAATCTACAATCTCTTTCGCCATTCCATTAAACTGTGTAATATCTGATTGCGAAATTTTTTGTCCTTTCAAAACAGGATGGAAATACAATAGAGAAGCTATCATAAAAATTAGAATAGCTACAACGTAAGGAAATATTTTTTTAAGATTCAAATTGTAATTTTAAGTATTGTTTAATTAGTCTTATATATTTAAAAAGTTTAGTCTATTTCTTCAAAATCGACATATTCTCCAACAGAATTATTACTTTGATTTTGTTTTCTAGGTGCTTTATCTATAATTGTTTCGCCTTCTTTTACTGAACTTTTAGGTTGCTGGTTTCCAAACTGTTGTTCTGCCTTTTTTTGGATAGTATCTGATACTTTTTTCAAGACAAAAGGTGCTAGAAGTCTTGCTAAAAACTTAAAAGCGTAGTAAAATAATAATATAAAAAAGAGTGTTTTTAATAAACCTATCATAGTGTTTTGTTAAAAAAATCTATCAAAAATAATAATTTGGAAACAATTGTAACGTTAACAAACTATAAAACTTCGAGAAAGGTAAAAAAGTATGTATCACTTTTTAAAACAGCATTTTTGTTCTATGTTTGTTTATCACTTTTTTTAGAATTTAAAAATAATGAACTTTCGAAGATGAAAAGCCACTCTTTTAAATACACTTTATTCTTTTACTTTATTGGGTTACAAACTGTTTTTGCTCAATATACAGAGGTAATAAACTCTAATAAACCTGGGTTTTCTGAAAGCCCATATAGTGTTGGTACAGGTGTTTACCAATTTGAAAGCAATCTGTTTTTTAGAAACACCAAAATAGAACCTACCTTTTCTAGACCACAATCTTTTGGTTTTGATATGCTATTTAGAACTAGCTTATTTTTAGAAAAATTAGAATTAAATGCACAAGTAAGTTATAACAGAGATAAAGTAGCTTTTAAAAATATTTTTACATCACATTATTTTGATACAGGTTTTAGCAGATTTACAATTGGTGCTAAATATTTGATTTATCAACAAGAATATGAAGATAAGAGCAAAGAAGTAAGAAGTTGGAAAAGACGAAATGCTTTTGATAAAAAAAGATTAATACCTTCTGTTGCTATCTATGCAGGGTTGAATACAGACATGGTTAACGATTACTATAAGACTGGCAACATGTCTCCTAAAGTGGGTGTTTTATTGCAAAACAATTTAAGTAATCAATTTAATATTATTACTAATGTTTTTTATGATAAAATAGGCACTGATTTTCCTGAATTATCTTATATAATTACTGGTACATACAATTTTAGTGATAGATGGTCCACTTTTATAGAAAATCAAACTATTTTTCAAGAGTTTAGAAATGTAACCAATTTAGGAACAGGTTTAGCATATCTTTATAATAAAAACTTACAAATAAATGCTTCTGGTAGGTTTTTAGCAGAAGGTACAGCAGCAGGTTTTTATGCAGGCTTTGGAGTTTCTTATAGAATTAATAAACATAAAGATAGCTATAAAGAGGTTGATGAAAATGGAAGAGAAGTAAAAAATACGCCTATAACAAGGTATAACAAAAAGAAAAACGGATTTTTTAGCAGACTTTTTAGTATTTTTACAAAAAAGAAAGATAATAAATCATCTAAAAAAAGAACTAGAAAAAAAAGGAAAAGAAAAAATTAAAACCCCCAAATTAATTATGATAATCTTAAAAGAAGCCAAAACAAAAAGAGATCTCAAGCGTTTTGTTTTATTTCCTTTTTCTTTATACAGACGCAATAAATATTGGGTACCTCCAATAATAAAAGACGAAATCGCCAATTTTAATCCAAAGAAAAATCCTGTTTTTAAAAATGCAGACGCCCACTTTTTTTTAGCTTATAGAGGTAAAAAAATTGTTGGTAGAGTTGTAGCGATTATCAATTGGTTTGAAGTGGATAAGCAACAAATTAAAAAAATGCGTTTTGGTTGGTTTGATGTAATTGATGATATTGAAGTAACCAAAACTCTACTCGATAAAGTAAATGAAATTGGGAAAGCAAATAATTTAGAATATATAGAAGGCCCTGTAGGTTTTAATAATCTTGATAAAACAGGCGTACTTGTTGATGGTTTTGAGCATTTAGGCACTATGATTACTTGGTATAATCATCCTTATTACAAAGATCATTTAGAACAATTGGGCTTTGTAAAAGAAAAAGAATATTTAGAAAACAAATTTATGTTTAAAAATGTTGATGCTGTTTATTACAACAGAATCAGTAACGTTATAAAAAAGCGTTATCATTTAAAAGCTCTAGATTTTAAGAAAACCAAACAGATTTTACCTTATGTAAATGAAATGTTTGAAGTTTTCGATAAATCGTATTCTAAACTCTCTACTTATGTTCCTATATCTGATGCACAAATAGCATATTTTAAAAAGAAATATATTTCATTTATCAATCCAGAATATATAAAATTTGTAATGGATAAGGATGGTAAACTCATTGCTTTTGCAATTGTAATGCCTTCATTTTCTAATGCTTTGCGAAAAGCAAGAGGTCGATTATTTCCTTTAGGGATTTTAAGGTTACTTAAGGCTAAAAAACATGCTAAAGATGTTACTTTTTACTTGATTGGTGTTCATCCTGATTATCAAAATAAAGGAGTTACAGCAATTATTTTTGATCAATATACAAAGACCTTTAGCAAAAAAGGAATCGTTAATTGTATAAGAACCCCTGAATTGGAAGATAATGAAGCTATAAAAAAAATCTGGGAAGATTTTAACCCAGTTACCCATAAAAGACGTAGAACATACAGAAAAAATATTGTTTAGTAGGAAGTAGAAAGATTATAAATTTGAGATGAAAAACAAAAATTTTTACTAAAAAATGCAACTTTTCTACAATTCTGATATTACTAAAAACACTACTCAAATTACTTTCGATAAAATTGAAAGCAAACATATAGTGCGTGTTTTACGTAAAAAAGAAGACGATACTTTAAATATCACAAACGGAAAAGGATTTTTATTTGAAGCAAAAATTAACATTGCTAATGACAAAAAATGTATTGCTGAAATTATTTCTGTTACAGAAAAATCAAAACTTTGGGATTATTATTTGCATGTAGCTATTGCTCCAACAAAAAACAACGATCGTTTTGAATGGTTTTTAGAAAAAGCTACAGAAATTGGTATTGATGAAATAACGCCTATTATCTGTCAAAATTCTGAAAGAAGAATTGTAAAACTAGAACGTTTTGAAAAAATCATCCAATCTGCGATGAAGCAATCTTTAAAATTTACATTGCCAAAACTAAATCTGCCAATAAAATTCAATGAATTTATCAATCTAGATTTTGATGGAAAGGTTTGTATTGCACATTGTGAAGATGTTAAACAGAAAAAAAATCTAAAGTCGATAATACATCCATCAGAAAAAACAACCATTCTCATTGGTCCTGAAGGTGATTTTTCTTCTCAAGAAATTAAAAAATCTTTAACAAAAAATTGCATACCAATTTCTTTAGGAGAAAGCAGATTACGAACTGAAACTGCTGGTTTAGTTGCTGTAAATTTGGTTTCTTTTGTTAATGGATAAATTCTATTTTACTATATTGCTGTAAATTCTTTTTAAGGCTTTATGAAGCAATTTATTACATTTATTTTTTTTGCTGTAATTTCTCAATTTCAAGCCCAAGACGTAGCTATTTTAAAATACGATGGTGGTGGAGATTGGTATGCAAACCCAACAGCAATACCTAATTTAATTGAATTTACAAACGAAAATTGTAAAACCAATATTTCTAAAAATCCACAGAATGTAGCAGTAAACAGTCAAGATATTTTTAATTTTCCTATTCTATTTATGACTGGGCATGGAAATATATATTTTACCAATGAAGAAGCTAGCAACTTAAAAAATTATTTAATTTCTGGTGGATTTTTGCATATTTCAGACAATTATGGTTTAGATAAATTCATTAGAAGAGAACTCAAAAAAGTATTTCCAAAATTAGAGTTTAAAGAAATTCCTAGCAACCATGCTATTTATAATCAAACCTTTAAATTCCCTAATGGAATTCCTAAAATTCATGAACATGATAAAAAACCTGCTCAAGGTTTTGGACTTTTTTATGAAGGCAGATTAGTGGTTTTCTATGATTATGAAACTGATTTAAGTGATGGTTGGGAAGATCAAGTAATCCACAATAATCCAAAAGAAGTTCGTGAAAAAGCACTTAAAATGGGTGCAAATATTATTGAATATGCGTTTACGAATTGATAATAAAAATTTGGTTATAAGATTTTCTTGAATCAGGACACAGATAATCTTAAACATTAAATCATGAATCATGAATCATGAATTTTGAATTTTGAATTTTGAATTTTGAATCTAAAACAAGAATATGCAAAACGAAATCAATATTGATGATATTAAAATAAACTTCGATTCTAGTGGTTTATGGGTATTAAATATAGCCATTGCCATTATTATGTTTGGAGTTGCTTTGGGTATTACTATTGATGATTTTAAACGCCTTTTTAAAAATCCAAAAATTGTTTTTGTTGGAGTTTTATCGCAATTTATTTTATTACCTGCATTTACATTTTTAGGGATTTTACTTATAGAACCTCACCCAAGTTTTGCATTAGGAATGATGATGATTGCTGCTTGTCCAGGAGGAAATGTTTCAAATTTTTTTAGTAAAATGGCTGGTGGAAATGCAGCTCTTTCTGTAAGTTTAACAGCTTTTGCAACTTTAATTTGTATTTTTATGACTCCTTTTAATCTACAGTTTTGGGGGAGTTTATACGAACCAACAAATGTGATTTTAGAAAAAGTACAATTAAACTGGAAAGATTTACTAAAATTGGTTTCACTAATTTTAGGAATTCCTTTAATCTGTGGTATGCTAATAAAACATCATCATTCAGAAATGGCTGTAAAAATAGAAAAAGTCTTAAAACCATTGTCTATGCTAGTTTTTGTTGCTTTAATATTTGTTGCTTTTTCACAAAATTTAGATGTGTTTGTAAATCATATTCATCATGTATTACTTCTAGTAATTTTTCATAATATTTTTGCTTTTATTCTCGGGTTTTATACTGCAAAATCTTTTGGTTTAAATAAGCAAGATACCAAAACGATTTCTATGGAAACTGGTATCCAAAATGGAGGTTTAGGGTTACTATTAATTTTTGGCTTTTTTGATGGTTTAGGTGGTATGGCTTTATTAGCTGCATTTTGGGGGATTTGGGATGTATTTTCTGGTATGGCTTTGGCTACTTTTTGGGGTAGAAACACTAAAACTGTACAAGATTAAAATGATACTAAAAAAGCTTTGGTATTTGAGTGTAAAGCTATTTCTTAAAATTAGCTTACGTTTTTACGCAAAAGAAATTAAAGTTTTAGGAAGAAAAAATGTTCCTAAAAAAGGAGCTGTTTTATTTGCTATTAATCACCCTAATGCCTTAATGGATCCGTTGTTTGTGACTTCTTTTAACCCTAGAGAAAATCATTTTTTGGTAAGAGCAGATGTTTTTAAAAAACCATTAGTTAGAAAAGCATTAGCCACCTTAAACCTAATGCCTATCTATAGAATTAGAGATGGTAGAAAACAACTTTCTAACAACGAAGAAATCTTTAAGAAGTGTTTTAACATTCTAAAAAACAAAGAAACTTTATTTATTTTTCCACAAGGTGGACATTGCAGAGATAGAACTATTCAGCCTTTAAGTAAAGGGTTTACAAGAATAGTTTTTGGTGCTTTAGAGGAAAATCCTGATTTAGAAATTACAGTATTACCTGTTGGACTTACCTATCAAAATTCGTCAACTTACCCAAGTAAAGTATGTGTGAATTTTGGTAAACCTATTGACTCTAAAGAGATTTTAAATAATAATCTTAAACCAAAAGCCATCAATATTTTAAAAAACGAAGTAAGTAATCAACTCAAAAAATTGACTGTTCATATTCCTAATGATGAAAACTATCATATCATATTATCAAAATTAAATGCAGCAAATGTAGATTTTACTGAAGTTGATGTAGTCAACAAAATGATTGCTGAAAATAATATTCCTAAACCTCGTAAAAAACCAGTAAACTACCTAAAACCAATTTTTTATTTAATTATTTTGAATAGTAGTATTCCGTATTTATTTTGGAAAAAAAGAGAAAAACAAATTGAAGAACAAGAATTTGTTGATACTTTACAATATGGAATAAACGTGATTACTTTTCCTGTTTTTTATGTGATTCAAGCATTTATTCTACATTTTTTCTTCGGATTGAAAATTGCCTGTATTTATTTTTTGAGTTCTATACTGTTGGTGTTTTTGTATAGTAAGTTTTGTGTTACAAATACTGAAAATATTTAGTTTATGAATAAAAAGAAATACTTTAAAAGAATATATAATAATATTGACAAATATGGTTTTAACACTACCAGTCTACTAGAGGAAAAAGGTTTTACTCCTTTTGGTTATTCAACAGGAATTTATAAGAATTTTAAAATTCCAGAATTATTTATTTCTGGATTACTACCACGTTTAAATGGAGACTTAATACATTATTATGTTGAAAAATATAAATTTAAAGAAGTTCCTATTAATGAGAAAATTGAAGGTTTAAGTGATCGATTTCCAGTTTACTTTATTGAATTAGATAACAATAATCTAACTGAATATACATTAACTTCTATTAAATATTATAAAAATGCACCTTACAAATATTTGCAATTAATTTTCCCAGATTTAAATGGATATTTTCCTTTTGAAAAAGAATATAATTATGATCAAGAAATTTTAGGTGATATTAGTAAACTTAAGAGAGATTAGTGTTTATAAACAAGGATAGCCTAGATTGAACGATTTGTTTAAGCTCTTTTGAGGCACAAAAAAAGCGAGTACTAAAAGCAGAAAATAGCTTCAAAAAAACTTACTCAATAATAGCATCCTGTATAACTTGCTGAATTTTGGTTCTCATATTTTCTTTAATCAGACCCTTATTATCCATAGTAGGATACACTCTGTTTGATAAAAACACATAGACAATTCCGCTTTTTGGATCTGCCCAAGTATAAGTACCTGTAAAACCAGAATGACCAAAACTTTCATCGGAAACGCAACCACAAGTAGCTTCAACATCTGGATTTAATTGAGGTTTATCAAAACCTAAACCTCTTCTTACTTTTTTATCCTCAAAATAACGCGTATTAAATTTATCTACAGTTTCTGATTTTATATATCGTCTGCCTCCATAAAAACCTTTCTGTAAATACATCTGCATTACTTTAGCAACATCGTTTGCATTGGCAAATAAACCTGCATGCCCTGCAACACCACCTAACATTGCAGCACCCATATCATGTACATAACCATGTAATAGTTGATTTCTAAAATAATCGTCTTTTTCTGTAGGTACAATTTCTGATTTATTAAACTTTTGCAAAGGCAAATACGTCATTCTATTAGCTCCTAAAGAGCTATAAAACTTTTGGTCTGCTAATGTGTTTAAAGGTTTTTTATATTTCTTTTCTAATGCTTCTTTAAATAAATAATACCCTAAATCGCTATACTTATAGCCTTCTTTTTCTCTTTGCTCTACTTCTTTAATTTTCTCGTAAATACTATCTTTATATGACTTTCTGATGTATAAATTCTCTGCAACTTTAACACTAAATTCGGTATTCTTTTTATCTCTGTAGAGTTTTTTAGAATTTTTACCAGTAATACTATCTTGTGTATTAATATAGAAAGGAATCCAAGCTTTTAGTTTACCATAATGTGATAAAATCTCTTTTACCGAAATTGAAGCTTTGTTCGTATTTTTAAAACTTGGAAAAATTTCTTTTAAGCTAGCTGAAATAGGGATTTTTTCTTCCTCTTCTGCTTTCATCAACAATGGTAAAGAGGCTAAAATTTTAGTTAAAGACGCTAAATCGTAAATATCAGAATTTTTAACAGCTCTTGTCTTTTCTTCTGTATGATATCCATAACTTTTTTGAAAAACAACCTTACCATTTCTAGCAGCCAATACTTGAAAACCTGGCGACATTTTCTCCTCTAAAATGGTATCTGCATATTTATCTATCAATGCTAGTTTTTTAGAAGACATATTTACTTCTTCTGGAATTGTATATTGTAACCTACTTAAACTATACGATTTTAATCCATGCCCTACTTTAAACTCATCTTTTATAGAAACTGGTAGTTTGCCTTGTAACGCATAAGCTCCAAAAATAGCTTGAGCAGAGAGTTCTTGAGCTAATTTACTGTTTTGATACGATACAATAATACTCTCTATATTTTCAAAACTTTTAAGTTGCAACAAACTATATGGACTTGTAAAAACATCTAAAATCATATTTTTTTTACGAGCAATTTCTTGCAACCAAACCAATTCTTTTTCCTTAAACTTATAACTCTTCCAAGGGTGATTGTTAGACTTATGAAACCCAACAATAACTAAATTATATGGTTTTAACTTTTTAACCAAACCACTTAAATTATCATCAGAAACAACATCAACTTTGGTATAATTTTTAAGCATGTTTACAAAGTAATTCCCAGAATTATCACCTAATTTTACATAAGCAATTTTCTTGTAATCTAAATTTGCTAAAGGCACTTCTTGCTTGGAATCCTTGACTAAAGTTATAGAATTCTTGATTAATTTTCTGTGTAACAACTCATCTGCAATTGTGTTTAAATCTTCATTTAAATTTTCTAAAACTACAGGTTTGTAATTGTGTAAACCCATCCAATATTTAGCTTTGAGAATCTTTTTTACAGTTGCATTTAGTTGCTCTTCACTCAATGTTTTTAAAGTAATTGCCTGTTTTATCAAACGTACACTTGCTGGGACATCTTGTGGTATTAATAGCATATCATTACCTGCCATAATTGCTGCTAAATCTATCTCTGCAGATGTTGCATAATTGGTGGCTCCTTTCATATTTAAACCATCTGTAATAACCAAACCTTTAAAACCTAATTCGTCTTGTAATAAGTTCGTCACTACATTTTTTGAAAGTGATGTAGGTAAATTGGTATTCGATTCTAAACTGGGGATATTTAAATGGGCAGTCATAACAGAACCTACTCTTGCATCAAATATTCTTCTGTAAGGATACAATTCTATCGAATCTAAACGTGCTTTATCAAAATTTAACAGAGGTAATGTATGGTGAGAGTCTGAAGCTGTATCTCCATGACCAGGAAAATGTTTGGCATTTGCCATTACTTTTTGGCTTTGCATACCTTCAGTAAAAGCGATTGCTTTTCTAGTAACATTTTCTTTACTTTCTCCAAAAGAACGATTCCCTATAATCGGGTTTTCTGGATTTACATTAACATCTACAACTGGGGCAAAATTAATATGAATACCTAATCGTTTGCAGTGTTTGCCTATATGCTCGCCAAATTGCTTGATTAAAGCTTCGTTTTGAATAGCTCCTAAAGTCATGTTCCAAGGGAATTTATAGGTGTTTTTTAAACGCATATCTAAACCCCATTCTCCGTCAAAACCAATCATTAGGGGCACTTTTGCTAGTGCTTGATACCTATTATTTAAAACAGCTTGTTTTTCTGGTGTACCTTGCATAAAGATAAGATTCCCAACATGATATTTGGTTATCATTTCTGTGATAAAATCTTCGTGCTTTTGATCTAAATTAGAATAAGCCTGTACCATAAACAACTGACCTATTTTCTCATCAACAGACATATTGGTTAAGATGCTATCTACCCAAATTTCTTGCTTTTCAAAGTCTTCTGTTCTTAAAGGATCTACAGTTTGAGATTGCACTTTAAAAACAATTATTATTAAAAATAATGTGACGAGTTTTTTTATCATACTCTTTTTCAGTTTCAATTTTTATACCAAAAAACGTTTGTGCCAACTTTCTTTAGCTGGTACTTCCCAATTGTTCTCAAAATCTTCTTTGGTGTTTACCATATTATTAAAAACAATGGTATCTTGAGTAATTTTATTTGTCTTTGCAAATTTTTGAAAATCAGCTAGTTTTACCAAATTAATATGATCTCCACTTTTAAAAGTGATGTTCATTTTATCCATTAAATCTAGCTGTAACTCTTTTTCTAATTGCTGTACAAAATGCACAGAAGCATCAATAGAACAACCAGAAACAGAATTGAAACTCTCATCAACAGCCAATACTAAAAACTGATTGTATTTTATGGTAAAAGAGCCTTTTAAATTATCTCCATGTCTTGTCCAAGAGTTGATAAACTGTATTGCTTTTTCTGAAATAAATTCTATTTCTTGTGCTGTAAATTCTCTGCTAGATTGATAAATCCAAACTCGTGAGTTATTGGGTAAATTCTTATATGCTGTAAACATAATTATGTTTATTCGTTTAATTTTTTAATTGGTAACTGTTTAATTTGATAAAATTAATGAAATTGCTGGTGCATATTTACGCATCATTTTTACTTTGCTTAAAGGTGATAATTGCCATTTTCCTTTTACATATAAATACATATTATCATTTCTATCTTTTTTAGGATATTTTGTATAGCCTATAATTGGAGCATAGAAAAACTCGTTTTCTGTATCTGATTCATTTTTTCCATATTGATTAAAGGGAATAAATAGTTTTTCAAATGCAATAAATAAACCGTTTTCAGGAATTTCTAAATTATAATTAGAAATATCGATTACTGCTTTTTGTTGCCCACTTTCAATCTCAACAGGTAAATTTATATTTAATAAGTCCTCTTTTGGCAAACCTGTTTTACCATCTTTACTAAAAATACGTATTCTAAATTTCGATTTTTTTCGATGTTGATTTCGTTTTGCAAAATGAATGGTTATGGTTTCTAAATAGGTACAGCATTTGGTTCTTTTATCATTAGGAAAATATTTTGCTAACATTCTCATACCAGATGTATGCACACCTTCTACTCTATTTTTAACTTCTCCTAAAATAATAGATTTATCTACTTTTTTTGTTAAAGTAATTTCATCTAATTCAACATTCTTGGGCTGCAAGTACAAAATAGAGTTTTGTACATTTTTTGCTAAAACTATGGTGTCTTTATAATTTAAACAAGAGATATGAATTTTAGCATCTAAATATTTTTTATTCAAATTCATAGAAAAAGTTCCATCTTCATTAGATGAAATTCCTTTGTTAGACTTCAAAAAACTAATGTTTGCATATACAACTGGTTCTTTGGTTTCTTTATCAACTAATTTTCCTTTGAAATTAATTCTTTGAGAAAATACTGTTGTTGAAATAAATAAAAAAAAGATTAGTTTTTTCATACGTTTTGAGATTTCTCGACACAATTTTCTTCATTCATCAGAAAATCACTCGAAATGACAGGATTGTTATCTTAAATTAAATTTTTGTTGTAAAGCTTGTAGTTTTTCTGCATCTGTCATTTTGTTTTTTGGTGCAGACATTCTTTCTTTTATTTCTTTCAATACTTTTTTGGTATATAATGGAAAATCTGCATTCTGAATCCAATTATTATATCCTGGATTTTCTTTTAACACCTCTTCCACTGTTCTTCCTTTATATTTTCCAAATGAAAATATTTCTTGTTCATCATCATTCATCAGAATAAAACCAGCAAAATCTGCTCGCTTTCCATGAGTTGAAAACTCACTTAAAGCATCAACTGTATTCTCCAAATCGTCATATTTATCAATCTGTGCTAACAAAATTTCGTAAGTAGCATTTGTATCTGCTTCTGCTCCATGAGCACCTTCCAATTCTTTTCCGCAATAAAATTGATACCCTGCACTTAATGTTCTTTGCTCTTTTTTATGAAAAATAGTTTGTACATCAACTGCTTTTCTATTTTTCATATCAAAATCGATACCTGCCCTCATTAATTCTTCTGCTAACAAAGGAATATCAAATCTATTGGAATTAAACCCTGCTAAATCACAATCGGCAATCATTTCATTTACTTTTTGAGCAAGTTCTTTAAAAGTAGGTTCTGTAACTACTTTTTCGTTTGTAATACCATGCACATCAGTTGCTCCTTGTGGAATTTCTACTTCCGGGTTTACCAACCAAGTTTTACTTTCTTTATTTCCATTTGGAAACACTTTTAAGATAGATATTTCTACAATTCTGTCTGTTGCAATATTAACTCCTGTAGTTTCTAAATCGAAAAATACAATCGGCTTTTTTAATTCTAGGTTCAAGGTTTAAAATTTAAAGTTAGTAGTTCAACTTTGACTATTGAATTCAAAATTTTGAACTTTTAAGTTTATTCATTATTTAATTGTGCTTTGAAATCGTCAATTTGCACTTTTAATTTTGGTGACAATTCTGGAGCTGTAAAGTTGTATTTTTCTAATTCTTTAATTAGAATTTCTGCCAAACGTAATCTGGCAGTAGGCTTATCATCAGCAGGAATTACAAACCAAGGTGCATTTTCTTTAGAAGTTCTATTTAGTAAATCTTCGTAACAAAACTGGTATTTATCCCAAAGTTTACGTTCTTTTAAATCTGCATCTGAAAATTTCCAGTTTTTTTCTGGAATATTTAATCTTCTTAACAATCTGTTTTTTTGCTCATCTTTAGATAAATTTAAAAAGAACTTTAAAACGATAGTTCCATTAGTTGCCAAATGATTTTCAAACTGATTAATTCTTTCCATTCTATCATGATAAAAAGCATCGTCTAAATCTTCTATTTTTTTAACAGCGGGTATGTTTTCTGCAAAAATATATTGTGGATGCACTCTTGTAACCAACACATTTTCGTAATGTGTTCTGTTAAAAATTCCAATCTTTCCTTTTGGTGGCAAAGCTATATAATGTCTCCACATAAAGTCATGTTTCAACTCTAATTCAGTGGGTACTTTAAAACTATGCACAACTACTCCACTTGCATTTACATCTTTAAAAACCTCTCTAATTAAGCTGTCTTTCCCAGAAGTATCCATGCCTTGTAAGCAAATTAACAATCCAAATTTACCTTCTGCATACATGGCATTTTGTATACTGCTCAACTTTTTTCGGATTTTCTTTA
The DNA here is from genome assembly GCF_002954685.1 of Polaribacter porphyrae. Taxonomy (GTDB): domain Bacteria; phylum Bacteroidota; class Bacteroidia; order Flavobacteriales; family Flavobacteriaceae; genus Polaribacter; species Polaribacter porphyrae. The sequence goes on from NZ_MSCN01000001.1 coordinate 1,715,388, forward strand.
GTCCTTTTTTAGCATCAACAATAACCTCTTTTGTAGCTATATCTTTTAGTTTTATCTTGCTAGAAACTTTATAATCGTCTAAATTCATCATCAATCTAATTAATGTTTAAAGATAAACAATTCTGTTTTTTTACCATTGATTTACTAAAGAGTTTTATAAATTAAAATGATGCCTTTTTTTAAGCTCTAATTTAATTTTTTTTCATCTTTAATACATGAAAACAAAGGTAATTATTCAAGGGAGTTCTAACTCAAAAGGTAACACTTACAAAGTAGTTAACTACTTAAACAATGACAATAAATTTGATATTATTGATTTAAAAGTAAAAAATATTGGTGCTTTTGAATATGATTTTTCTAATGCACAAGATGATTTCTTACCTTTAATGGAAGAAATTATTGAAAAATATGATACTTTTATTTTTGCAACACCTGTTTATTGGTATAGCATGAGTGGCACAATGAAACACTTTTTTGATAGACTTTCTGATTTACTACACTACAAAAAAGAATTAGGAAGGCAATTAAGAGGTAAAAAAATGGCTATGATTAGCAACTCTGGTGAAAATGACAGAAAAGATGGTTTTTCTATGCCTTTTATACAAAGTGCTAATTATTTGGGTATGGAATATTTAGGAGATACCCATGCTTGGTTTTCTGATAATGAAATTGATAATGAGGCTAAAAATAAGATTGATGAATTCAGAAAATTAATTTAAATGTTTTAAAAATAAATATCTATTTTAAGCTGTTAATGAAAGTAAAATACGATGAAATTGGGACTGGTTATAACCTTACAAGAAAAGCTGATAAATATTTAACAGAGAGGTTAATTCATCATTTACAACCATCTAAAAATGAAAAATATTTAGATATTGGTTGTGGAACAGGTAATTATACAAATCAAATTCAAAAGAAAGGATATGATTTTATAGGTATTGATCCATCAGAATTAATGTTAAAAAAAGCAAAGTTTAAAAACACAGAAATTTCTTGGAAAATTGGTTCTGCCGAAAACACTGGGCTTTCTAAAAATTTTGTTGATGGAATAATTGCCTCTTTAACAATACATCATTGGACAGACTTAAAAAAAGGGTTTTCAGAACTTAATCGCGTTTTAAAACCAAATGGTCGCATTGTAATTTTCACATCTACTCCAAAACAAATGAATGGTTATTGGCTAAATCATTATTTTCCTAAAATGCTATCAGATTCAATTGTACAAATGCCTAGTTTTGAAAATATAAAAACAGCAATGGAAGCCAGTGAAATTCAACTTTTAGAAACAGAAAAATATTTTATTAAAGAAGATTTGATGGATAAGTTTCTGTATTGTGGAAAACAGAACCCAGAATTATATTTTGACACTCAAATTAGAAATGGTATTTCTTCATTTGCATCATTATCAAATATTGATGAAGTTGAAAACGGATTGTCTAAATTGAAAACTGATGTTGAGAATGGGGAAATTAAAAAAATTATAAAATCTTATGAAAACGAGTTTGGAGATTATTTATTTATAATCGGAAAAAATTAGACATAAAGTAATTATTAGACTTCTTACACTTCCTAAACAAATAATTCTTCAATTTGGATTATATTTGTTGAGATAGATATCAGAAAATGCTGATATTTTTTCTTAATTCTTAATGTAAAACTTCCTCCTAAAATGCCTAAAAAAGGAAAAGCAAAAAACACTTTAAATAAAGCAAAGCACTCTAAACTGATGCAACAGAAAATCAATAAGATTAAGCTTGAAAAGAAATTACATAAAGAAAAATTAAAAGCTATCATTAAAAAAGCCAATGCTATAAAAAAAGAACAAGAATGAGTTTAAAATACTATTTAGGAGTAGTTATTTCACTTCCACTTTTACCATTTTTGTATTATCAAGGAAAAAAGATTCGTAAAAATGTACCTAAACTTCCTGAAGCGAAAGAACCTAAAGGCTATATAAAAACTACATCAGAAAGAACTCTCAAAATTTTAGCCATTGGAGAAAGTACTATAGCTGGGGTTGGGGTAGATTTTCATAAAAATGGTTTTATTGGAGCTTTGGCAACAACAATATCAAAAGAAAAAAATATTTCTGTTTTATGGAGAGTTTATGCTAAAAGCGGTTTTACTGCTAAAATGGTTAGAAAAAGATTGCTTCCAAAAATTGAAGAAACCAATGCAGATATTATTGTAATTGGTCTTGGAGGCAATGATGCTTTTAAACTCAACTCACCTGAAGTTTGGATATATCAAATTAATTTATTGATAAAAAATTTAAAACATAAATATCCTAAAACACCTATTTATTTTACAAACATGCCTCCTATTAAAGAATTTCCTGCGTTTACAAAAGCAATTAAATTTGTGATTGGTAATCTTGTTGAGATTTTAGGAAAACGATTATATAAAAGAGTAAGAAAGAAAACGAATGTGCATTACAATAATGAAATTGTTACTTTAGAAGCTTGGAAAGAACGTTTTCAATTAGATGGTAACATCGATACTTTTTTTAGTGATGGTGTGCATCCTTCTAAATTAACGTATCAAGTTTGGGGAAAAGATATGGCACAATTTATTATGAAATCAAATAGTTTTTAATAATGACAGCAAAAGAAATTATAAACCATTTTGAATTAGAAAAGCATCCTGAAGGAGGCTATTTTAAAGAAACTTATAGAAGTAAAGGAGCTATTTTAGAACAAAATTTACCTGAATATTTTGAAGGAAATAGAAATTACTGTACTAGTATTTATTTCTTATTAACTTCAGCAAATTTTTCTGCTTTTCATAAAATTCAACAGGATGAAATATGGCATTTTTATGAAGGTACAACCTTAAAATTACATTTAATTTCTCCTGAAGGGAAATATTCTTATATTTTAATTGGAAACGATTACCTTAATAATGAAGTTCCACAGTTTACTGTACCCGCTCATTTTTATTTTGCTGCAGAAATCATTAAAAAAGATTCTTTTGCTTTTGTAGGTTGTACAGTGTCTCCTGGTTTTGATTTTAAAGATTTTGTATTACCTTCTTGCAAAGAATTAATTACTGAATTCCCTGAACATAAATATATAATTGAACAATTAACACACCAATAATAAAATCCCAAGCTTTTACTTGGGATTTATCTTTTTAAAATTTAAATACTCAAACTTTTTATTGGTCTATTGAGCCTAAAACACGTTTCATAAAAGAATTTAACGCTTCCTTTTTTGGAGTACCTCCTTTTATCATTTTATTTACTTCTACTGCTCCATACATATTAGAAATCAACTCTCCTATAACATCTAGTTCCTCATCTTTTAATGATGAAACTTCTGTTAATGCTTCAAGAGTATCTATGGTTTCTAATACATAATCTTCGTCATTTTGCTCAATAAAAGTAGTTAAATGTTTAATTATTGGTAATTTCATTCATATTTGTTTTATGAGATTCTGAAACAAGTTCGAAATAACTAAAGCTAAATAACTTCAGACACCAACTCTTTTAAAACATCAAACTTATTAGTTTGTGTTTGATTTTTCTTTTCTCCACCAACAAAAGTTGCAAATGTTGGTAAATTACTTACGTCAGCAAGTTTTCTACTTTCTGGAAATTTTTCTGCATCAACAATTACAAATTTTGTTGCATCGTTTTCTGAAGCTAATTTTTTAAATTTTGGCTTCATAATTCTACAATTCCCACACCAAGTAGCAGAATACTGTACTACTACTTTCTCATTTCCTTCTACGATAGTTTGTAAGTTATCTTCTGTTAATTCTTGTACCATTTTTTGTTATTTTTCTCATCCTAAATCTTATACAAAGGGAAGGATTTAATTTGGTTGATGTTTTTAGTGAGTTGCTAAATATGCAGCAGTTTCTTTTGCATTTGGAGCCATTGCTGTTTTTCCTTCTTCCCAGTTTGCAGGGCAAACTTCTCCATTTTTCTGAACATGAGAGTAAGCATCAATCAAACGTAAAATTTCATTTACATTTCTACCAACTGGCATATGGTTAATTCCTTCATGGAATACTGTTCCTTCTTCATCAATTAAATATGTTGCCCTATAAGTTACGTTGTCTCCCTCAACCTGAATCGTTTGTGTTATTTCATCAAAAGTTTCATTTGTAATATCCAAAATACCTAATATTGACGACAAGTTTCTATTACTATCTGCTAAAATTGGATACGTAACACCTTCTATACCTCCATTTTCTTTAGAAGTACTTAACCATGCAAAATGTACTTCTGGAGTATCACAAGAGGCACCAATAACAATTGTATTTCTTTTTTCAAATTCTGATAATGCAGATTGAAAAGCATGTAATTCTGTTGGGCATACAAATGTAAAATCTTTTGGATACCAGAATAACAATACTTTTTTATTGTTTTTAACTGCTTCTTCTAATACATTTAGTTTAAATGTATCACCCATTTCATTCATTGCATCTACATTTAAATTTGGAAATTTTTTACCTACTAATGTTGCCATTTTTTTGTTTTCTTTTTTTAAGTTATACTATTAATTATTACACAAAATTAATCTCGTAAAACTTTATAAATAAGTATTGAAATAAGAATTATTTTATACTGTAATAACTTTTATCAATACCATGTTTTAAGAGATTTTACAGACATCTAAACATCTGATTATCTTTATTTTAAGATAATTTTAATAGCTAAAAACTATATTGACATAAGAATTATAGATAAATATTATCTAAATAAATATTGTAAATTTGAAAAGCAACAAATTAAATTTATTTATCATGGAAAAAAATAATTCTGATTCAAATTTTAAAGCATGGGATGTAAACAATTCAGAAGCCGTTCCAAAGTGTCCGTTTATGAGTGGTTCAATAAAAAAAACTGCTGGAGGTGGGACAAGTAATAGAGATTGGTGGCCAAATGAATTAAAATTAAATATCCTTCGTCAAAATGCGAAAAAGAATGATCCATTAGGTGAAGGTTTTAATTATGCAGAAGCATTTAACAGTATTAATTACGAAGAATTAAAAAAAGATGTAATTGATTTAATGACAGATTCTCAAGATTGGTGGCCAGCAGATTATGGACATTATGGAGGGTTTATGATTCGTATGGCTTGGCATAGTGCAGGAACCTATAGAGTTGGTGATGGACGAGGAGGAGCTGGTTCTGGAACTCACAGATTTGCCCCTTTAAATAGCTGGCCAGATAATGGAAATTTAGACAAAGCACGTTTACTTTTATGGCCCATAAAAAAGAAATATGGAAACAAAATTTCTTGGGCAGATTTAATGATTTTAGCAGGCAATTGTGCTTTAGAATCTATGGGATTCCCAACTTTTGGTTTTGCTGGTGGTAGAGAAGATGTTTGGGAGCCAGAACAAGACATTTACTGGGGAAGTGAAACTGGCTGGTTAGATAATGATGAAAGATATGACACTTCTGATGGAGATTTAGAAGGACATTTAGGAGCGGTTCATATGGGATTGATTTATGTAAATCCAGAAGGACCAAATGGAAATCCAGACCCTTTAAAATCTGCACATGACATTAAACTAACATTTGGTAGAATGGCTATGAATGATGAAGAAACTGTAGCTCTAGTTGCAGGTGGTCATACTTTTGGTAAAGCACATGGTGCTGCAGATCCAGATAAATATGTTGGTGCAGAACCTCATGGAGCTTCAATAGAAGAAATGAGTACTGGTTGGAAAAACACATTTCAATCTGGTGTTTTAGATGATGCAATTACAAGTGGAATTGAAGGTGCTTGGACACCAAACCCAACAAAATGGGATGCTGATTATTTTGATGTTTTATTAAACTATGATTGGGAATTAACTAAAAGCCCTGCAGGTGCACATCAATGGACGCCTAGTAATGCTGATGCAAAAAAAGCACCTAAAGCTGGTGATGCTAATGGAACTCAAGCTCTAATGATGACTACTGCTGATATGGCTTTAAAAATGGATCCAGACTACAGAAAAATTTCTGAACGTTTTCATAAAGATCATAAAGCCTTTGAAGATGCTTTTGCAAGAGCTTGGTACAAATTAACGCATAGGGATATGGGGCCTATTGATCGTTATTTGGGTCCAGAAGTACCAAAAGAAGAATTAATTTGGCAAGATCCAATTCCTAAAGTAGATTACACTTTAAGTGATGCTGATATTGACGCTTTAAAGAAAATGATTTTAGCTTCTGGATTGTCAACTTCAGAATTAGTAAAAACAGCTTGGGCTTCTGCTTCAACTTTTAGAGGATCAGACAAAAGAGGTGGAGCTAATGGTGGTCGTTTACGTTTAGAACCACAAAGAAGCTGGGAAGTAAATAATCCTGAAGAATTAAACAAAGTTTTATCTGTTTTAGAAGGAATTCAAAATGAATTTAGTGGAACAATTTCAATGGCAGATTTGATTGTTTTAGCTGGAACAGCTGCTGTTGAAGAAGCTGCAAGTAAAGGTGGATATAATATTTCTGTTGACTTTACGCAAGGAAGAGGTGATGCATCTCAAGAACAAACAGATTTAGAATCTTTTGGATATTTAGAGCCATTAGCTGACGGGTTTAGAAATTATATAAGTCCCAAGTTAGAGGTTGCAGATGAAGATTTATTAGTTGATAGAGCTAATTTATTAACATTATCTATACCAGAAATGACAGCTTTAGTTGGTGGTTTGCGTGTATTAGGAGCAAATTATGATGGTTCTAAAAACGGAGTTTTTACAGATAACATAGGAACTTTATCAAATGACTTTTTTACAAATATTTTAGACTTCTCCTTAACTTGGAAAGCTGCTAATTCTGAAGAAAAACAATTTATTGGACGAGATAGAAGAACCAATGCAATGAAATTTTCTGGAACTAGAGCAGATTTAATTTTCGGTTCTAATACAGAATTAAGAGCCGTTTGTGAAGTTTATGGAGCAAATGATGGTGAAGAACGTTTTGTAAATGATTTTGTTAAAGCTTGGACTAAAGTGATGAATTTAGATCGATTTGATTTGAAATAATAATTTTATAATTAAAAAATGAGGACTAAAAATTAGTCCTCATTTTTTTTATTTTCCTGTTCATCTTCTTTTTTAAGTAAAATCGGATGGTCTTCTATACCTAAACCCACAACTTTAATAATACTTGTTACAGCATTAAAAAGCATTAAAACAACAGATATTAAGCCTCCACTTAAGATTGAAGATATTACCAAAGTTGAATAATATATGTAAGCATACCATTCTGTAGGTACATTTTCAGATTCTGTAACTGGTAAATTAAAAAACTGAAAAATTATCATTGCAGCTACAAAAACTATTGTATCAATTTTTGCTATTAATATTACATGTTTGTAGTGACTTTTATTTAGGTTTGTTTTGGTTCCAGAACTTACACTTATCAAGGTTAATAATAATGCTAATATAGTTGCTGAAGCTAAAACAATTGTATTACAAAGCATTATAAAACCTGACAAAGAAGATTTTATCAATTCTTTAGCTTCGTAACCACTAATACTTCCTAAAGCAAAAGCTCCAAAGCCTGTAAAAATAGCTGCAATAATTCCACCAATTAAAGCTCTTTTATTATAATTTGATAATTTAAAAATCTTCAACATAAGCTTATTTACTTGCAAAAAGTTTTACATCACTACTAGAAACTTGCTTTTCACCTAAAATAATTAAACGTTCTACAACATTTCTTAATTCTCTAATATTTCCTGTCCAATCATATTGCTGTAATAATTCAATAGCATCATCAGAAAAGGTTTTCTTTGGGTTGCCTTGTTCTTCAGAAATCTTTTTAGAAAAGAAATCAACCAATAAAGGAATGTCTTCTCTTCGATCATTTAAGGCTGGCACTTTTATTAAAATAACTGCTAATCGATGGTATAAATCTTCTCTAAACCTGCCTTCTGCAATTTCCTTTTTTAAATCTTTGTTAGTTGCAGCAACTACTCTTACATTTACCTTAATATCTTTATCCGAACCTACTCTAGAAATTCTATTTTCTTGCAAAGCACGTAAAACTTTTGCTTGTGCAGACAGGCTCATATCTCCTATTTCATCCAAAAAAATAGTACCTTTATTTGCAGCCTCAAATTTACCTGCTCTGTCTTTATTAGCACCTGTAAAAGAACCTTTTACATGACCAAATAACTCACTTTCTATTAATTCTGATGGAATTGCAGCACAATTAACTTCTATCATTGGTGCTTTTACTCTATCTGATTTTTCATGTAGCCAATGTGCAACTAATTCTTTTCCTGTACCATTTGGACCTGTAATTAAAACTCTTGCATCTGTGGCAGCAACTTTTTCTATGATATCTTTAATATGACTAATGGCATCACTTTCACCAATCATTTCATAATTTTTACTAACTTTCTTTTTAAGTCTTTTATTTTCTACAATCAATACTTTTTTGTCTAAAGCATTTCTAACTGTATTCAATAATCGATTTAAATCTGGTGGTTTAGAAATATAATCAAAAGCTCCTAAACGCATTGTATTTACTGCAGTGTCTAAATCTCCATGACCAGAAATCATTACAATGGGTATTTCTGGTTTAATTTTCTTTGCTTTTTCTAACACCTCAACACCATCCATCTTTGGCATTTTAATATCACATAAAACCAAATCGTAATCATTATTTTTTATCATTTCTATTCCAAGCAAGCCATCTTCAGCTTCTTCTACATTATAAGCATCATTTTCTTCTGATATTATTTTTTTTAAAACTCTTCTAATAGATGCTTCGTCTTCAATTATCAATATTTTCGACATTATATTCTAAATTTAATTCCTGATCTTAAATAAAACGAGTTGATATCATCTAGGGCAAAAACATCATCTCTATTTTCGTTTCTTAATATATTATTCAACCTAAAAGTATAACCACTGTAAGCGTACCAAACTAAATTTTTGGTAAAAGCATATTCGTAGCCAAAACCTGCAACACCAACTGATAGCGAAATATTATCTACTTGCTGACCTTGTACCATTTTTCCTTGCTGAATGTGTGCAAAATAACCATCTAACCCTAAAAAAGCTTGTACATTATTTTTATTGTTAAAACGATATTTTAAATTCATCTTTGGAACACCAACTGTGTATGACCATTTTTCATTGAATTGTCTAAAATAACTAATTAAAGGCAAAGGAAATGGAATTCCTGCAGTTGTATTATAAGTTAGCCCTAAAATAAGTCTATAAGGTGTTAAATCTGTAGCTTTTGTTCTGTCTTTTATAAAAAATACTCCTCCATTTAAAAAAAAATCGTCTTTGGTAATTTTATTTGTTAATGTAGATGCTAATCTTGGAGTAATTCTATAAGCAACTCTCCAATTCTCATTCATTTTATGAGTGTAAGCTAAATTTAAATCTAAAACCGTAATTGAATTTAGAAAGGAAATATCAAAAGGATAAGTATCTCTTAAATTTAAAATAATTCTGTTATATTCTATTCCAACCACAAAATAACTATCTTCTTTAACTTTTATAGGGTAATTAAATAGTGCTCTTAATCTTGTATATTGATCTTCTGATTTTGTTTTTGGAATAAAAGAATACTCTACTCTAGCTAAATCTGTAAGCTGTGCATTTGTAAATGAATGGGCAGTTAAGAATAGAAATACTATTATTTTTTTGAGCATAATTTTTCATTTTTATCTATTTTTTCTGAAACAGATGAACATCTCTCTGTGGAAATGGAATGGAAATATTATTTTCTCTAAAAGCTTTATCTATAGCAAAACGCAAATCACTTTGCACAAACCTAGTTTCAAAACTGTTATTTAATGAAAAAACCAATTTAAAATTCAATGAACTGTCTGCAAAATCTGAAAATAATACAGTAGGTTCAGGAATTTTTAAAATCTTCTCGTGCTTTTTAGCTTGCTCTAATAATGTTTTTTTTACCAACTCAACATCACTTCCATATGCAACTCCAACATTTACAGATTCTCTTGTTTCTGTTCCGTTTTCTGTCCAATTAAAAAGAATATTTGTTAAATATAGATGATTTGGAATTACCAAAACTTTATTATCTATAGTTACAGCTCTTGTGGTTCTTAAACGAATGTCTAAAACACGACCAACTTTGCCTTCTAATTCAATAATATCTCCAACATGAACAGATTGATCAACTAAAATAAAAATCCCAGAAATAATATCTTGAAATAGCGTTTGTAATGCCAAACCAACACCAATTAAAAGTGCTGCTGATGCTGCAAAAACAGCAGTTACATTTACACCAGCTGTATGCATTCCTGCTAAAAATATTATAAGAAAAACAAACCATCTTATATAGCCAAACATGGCTACAAATTTTTGTTTATCGTTTGCGGGTAATTTTCTTGTAATTAATCTTCTAACAAATTTAAGAATTAAGGAAGCTACTATTAATGCAATCAAGATAAATAATAACCCTTTTACAGTAATGCTTATTTCTTTACTAAAAATAAAAGTATAATCTAAAATAGAACTTGCTTCTTCTACAATAGTTTCTTTTACTTGTTCTATTTTTTCTTGCATTTAGCCTTTATATTTCATCCACTTATACAAATCTTTATAAGTTGGCTTTTTACCATACATTAAAATACCAACTCTATAAATTTTAGCAGCTAACCATACCATAAAAACAAAAGTTATTACTAATAATGACATAGAAATTGCGAGTTCTCCCCAAGATACACCAAAAGGTACTCTCATTAACATTACTATTGGGCTTGTTAAAGGAATATATGAAAAAGCTACAGATATTGGCCCATGAGGATCGCTAATTACAGTTGCAAAACCAACATAAACTCCCAGTATTAAAGGCAACATAATTGGCAACATAAATTGTTGAGTATCTGTTTCATTATCAACAGCTGCACCAACAGCAGCAAACAATGAACTGTATAACATATAACCACCTAAAAAGTAAAATATAAAAAGAATAAACAATTTTAATAAAGGTAGTCTTGCAATTTCTTGTAAAATAAGTTGCATTTTATCTCCACTTGCAGCTTGTTTTGTTGCTTCTAATTGTTCTGGAGTCATATTTGCTGTCTGTATTTCACTCATATCAACACCCAAAATTGTGGTTAATACAAGACCTAATACAGAAATTAAAATACCCCAAACAATAAACTGTAATAAACCTGCAGAAGCATTACCAATAATTTTGCCCAACATTAATTGAAAAGGTTTCACAGAAGATACTATCACTTCTATAATTCTACTCGTTTTTTCTTCTATAACACTTCTCATTACTGAAGTACCATAAATCATTACAAACATCATTAAAAAATAACCAGCTATAGCTCCTACTCCAATTTTTAAACCGTTAATTAGTTTGGACGATTCTTCTCCTGAAAAGTTAAACATTTTAATATCAGATTGAATTCTGGAAGCGTTAATTTTTTCCAAATCAATACCAAAATTATTGAGTTTTTCATTCCTTAATTTACGTTCAATTTTATTTTCAATAGAGTTCATCACTGATAAACCTGGAGAATCTTTAGAGTAAAATTCTATTGAATTTGCTAAAATTTCTAAACTATCTTTTTTGGGGATATATAATGCTCCATAATAATTACCTTCTTCTACTTTCTTTTTTGTTGCTACAATTCCATCTGTAGTGAAATCTTTGTAATGAATCGTTTTAGTGTCTTTAAAATCATCTTTTGAAAATAATTTAGATTCATCTACATAAACTATAGTTTTAATTTTTTCGTCATTTTTTTTCATCAAAAAATAGACAAGAGCTCCCATACCTACCATTATTAATGGACTCAAAAAAGTCATGACTATAAACGATTTATTACGAACTTTTGCAATAAACTCTCTTTCTATAATTAATTTTAATTTACTCATCTTAACTATTTTTATTTACTGCCTCAATAAATATATCGTTAGCACTTGGTATTAATTCAACAAAATGTTGCACTTGTCCTCTAGTTGTTAAAAAAGATAACAAATCATTAGCTGATTTGGTTTTATCTAGTTTAACATTTACTGTTAATTCATCACCTAGTAGTTTAAAATCTGGAGGTAAAACACTAAAATTTTCTTGTAAAGCCAATTCAACTTCTTTTTTGTTTGATGTTGTTAAGCCTACTTGATATGTATTAGTTCTAAATTCTCTTTTAATATCATTTAAATTACCATCCAAAATCTTATTAGATTTATCAATCAGTGCAATTTCATCACACATTTCTTCAACAGATTCCATTCTATGTATTGAAAAGATAATTGTTGCTCCTTCATCTCTTAATTTTAAGATTTCTTGAGCAATTAATTGTGCATTAATAGGATCAAAACCTGAAAAAGGTTCATCAAAAATTAATAATTTTGGGTTGTGCATTACAGTAACTATAAATTGTACTTTTTGAGCCATTCCTTTAGAAAGTTCCTCAATTTTTTTGCCCCACCAAGCAGAAATATCAAATTTCTCGAACCAATATTTTAACCTTTTTTTTGCTTCAGATTTAGATAATCCTTTTAATTGAGCTAAATACAAAGCCTGCTCACCTACTTTCATAGATTTATATAAACCACGTTCTTCTGGCAAATAGCCTATATCAGCAGTATGTTTTGAAGCTAAAGTTTCACCATCTAACAAAATACTTCCACTATCTGGCATTGTTATTTGGTTAATAATTCTGATTAAAGAGGTTTTTCCAGCCCCATTTGGGCCTAGTAAGCCATATACACTTCCTTTTGGTATATTGATAGAAACATCATTTAGAGCAGTATAATCTCCATACTTTTTAACAATATTTTTAATTTCTAGTAAATTACTCATCAATTCTTATTTAAATTTAAGATAGCATTATTACAAATGTAAGTATTTAATAGTATTAGTATTAAAATTTGAAAAATGTTACCATAAAAAAAATGTTAAATTTATTATGCACGCATAACTTTTTTTATATTTACTATGCACGCATAGTAAATTTTCATATCTTTGACACAATGGATAAAAATGTTTCAATAGACCACCAATTAAGAGCAACTTGGCAAGCTGTTGCAAAAATGTATAATGAGCAAGCTGCCAAGCACGATAGTACAATGGCTACTGCTTTTGTACTATTAACTATTGATAAAGTTAAAGGAACACCTTCTACAGCTTTAGGTCCTTTAATGGGAATGGAACCAACAAGTCTTTCTAGAATTTTAAAAACGATGGAAGATAAAGGTGCTATCTGTAGAGAAAAAAATCCTGATGATGGTAGAAGCGTTATTATAAAACTAACAGATTATGGCAAAGAAATGCGTAAAGTTTCTAAAGGTCATGTTTATCAATTTAACAATATTGTTAGAGAACATGTTTCTGAAAAAGAATTGGAATCTTTTTTTAAAGTAATGGTTACTATAAATAAATTAATAGTAGAGAAGAAAATTTTTGAAACTGTATCACAAGACAAATAATAAGTACTAAACTGAATATATAATGACAAGAAGAATTAAAAAAGTAGCAATTATTGGATCTGGAATTATGGGGTCTGGTATTGCTTGTCACTTTGCAAACATTGGTGTAGAAGTTCTTTTGTTGGACATTGTTCCAAGAGAAATCAATGAGAAAGAAAAAGCAAAAGGACTAACATTAGAGGATAAGGTTGTAAGAAATAGATTGGTAAATGATGCTTTAGCTGCTTCTTTAAAATCGAAACCTTCTCCTATCTATAAACAAGAATTTGCAAATAGAATTTCTACAGGAAATTTAGACGATGATTTGCATCTTATAAAAGATGTAGATTGGGTAATGGAAGTTGTTGTAGAACGTTTAGATATCAAAAAATCTGTTTTTGAAAAAATTGAGAAATACAGAACCACTGGTACCTTGATTACTTCTAATACTTCTGGTATTCCTATCAAGTTTATGAACGAAGGAAGAAGCGAAGATTTTCAAAAGCATTTTGCAGTAACTCACTTTTTTAATCCACCAAGATATTTAAAGCTTTTTGAAGTTGTTCCAGGTCCAAACTGTAAACAAGAAGTAACAGATTTCTTAATGATGTATGGTGATAAATTTTTAGGTAAAACTTCTGTTTTAGCTAAAGATACTCCAGCTTTTATTGGAAACAGAATCGGAATTTTTGGTATTATGAGTTTATTCCATGTTGTAAAAGAGATGGATTTAACCATTGAAGAAGTTGATAAATTGACAGGGCCAGTTATCGGTCGTCCAAAATCTGCAACTTTTAGAACTATTGATGTTGTTGGTTTAGATACTTTAGTGCATACCGCAAATGGTGTAAAAGACAATTGTCCTGATGATGAAGCAAGAGATCAATTTGTAATTCCTGATTTTGTAAACCACATGATGGAAAACAAAATGTTAGGTAGTAAAACCAAACAAGGTTTTTACAAAATGACTAAAGATGCTAATGGAAAGAGAAATATCTTATCATTAGATTTAAATACTTTAGAATATAGACAAAAGAAACGTGCAAAATTTGCAACTTTAGAATTAACAAAGACGATTGATAATGTTGTTGACAGATTTAAAGTATTAGTTGCAGGTAAAGACAAAGCTGGTGAATTTTACAGAAAATCATTTGCAGCAATGTTTGCATATGTTCAAAATAGAATTCCAGAAATTTCTGACGAATTATATAGAATTGATGATGGTTTAAGAGCAGGTTTTGGTTGGGAGCATGGACCATTCCAAATTTGGGATGCAGTTGGTGTTGCAGAAGGTGTAGAATTGATGAAAGCTGAAGGGCATAAAGTTGCTACTTGGGTAACAGAAATGTTAGAAAAAGGAGAAACTTCATTCTACACTATAAAAGATGGAGCAACTTTTTATTATGATATTCCTAAAAAAGAACAAGTTAAAAAACCAGGTCAAGATTCATTTATCATCTTAGACAACATCAGAAAATCAAACGAAGTTTGGAAAAACTCTGGTGCTGTAATCGAAGATTTAGGAGATGGAATTTTAAATTTAGAATTTCAATCTAAAATGAATACCATTGGTGGTGATGTATTAGCTGCAATTAACAAAGCAATTGATTTAGCAGAAACAAACTATCAAGGATTAGTTGTTGGTAATCAAGCAGCAAACTTTTCTGTTGGTGCCAATATTGGAATGATTTTTATGATGGCTGCAGAGCAAGAATATGATGAGCTAAATATGGCAATCAAGTATTTCCAAGACACAATGATGCGTATGCGTTATTCTTCAATACCAACTATTTCTGCTCCTCATGGAATGGCTTTAGGAGGTGGTTGTGAAATTTCTTTGCACGCAGATAAAGTTATTGCAGCTGCAGAAACTTATATGGGACTTGTAGAGTTTGGAGTTGGTGTAATTCCTGGTGGAGGTGGTTCTAAAGAAATGGCTTTAAGAGCTCAAGACACCTTTAGAAAAGGAGATGTTCAATTGAATGTTTTACAAGAATACTTTTTAACAATTGGTATGGCAAAAGTAGCAACTTCTGCTTATGAAGCTTTTGATTTAGGTTTACTTCAAAAAGGAAAAGACGTTGTGGTTGTTAATAAAGACAGACAAATAGCCGAAGCTAAAAAACACGCTTTATTAATGGCTGAAGCTGGTTACACACAACCTGCAGCTCGTAAAGATGTGTTAGTTTTAGGAAAACAAGCTTTAGGAGCATTTATGGTTGCAACAGACTCAATGCAAGCAAGTAGATTTATTTCAGAACACGATCAAAAAATAGCAAATAAACTAGCTTATGTAATGGCTGGTGGAGATTTATCAGAACCAACTAAAGTTTCTGAGCAGTATTTATTAGATATAGAACGTGAAGCGTTTTTGTCACTTTGTACTGAAAGAAAAACCTTAGAAAGAATTCAACATATGTTGAAGACAGGTAAACCATTACGTAATTAGAAACAAGAACCAAGATAAAAGAACCAAGACAGTCTTGTCTCTTGATTCTTGACTCTAAAAATCTTAAAAAAAATGAAAACAGCATATATAGTACAAGGATATAGAACAGCAGTAACAAAATCTAAAAGAGGCGCACTCCGCTTTAAAAGAGCTGATGAGTTGGCTGCTGAAACTATCGAACATTTAATGAAAAATTTACCAGAATTCGATAAAACAAGAATTGATGATGTTATTGTAGGTAATGCAATGCCAGAAGGTTCTCAAGGATTGAATATGGCTCGTTTAATTTCTTTAATGGGATTAAAAATTGAAGAAGTTCCTGGTGTAACCGTAAATCGTTTTTGTTCTTCAGGATTAGAAACTATTGGAATGGCAGTTGCAAAAATTCAATCTGGTATGGCAGATTGTATCATTGCTGGTGGAGCAGAAAGTATGAGTTCTGTGCCAATGACAGGTTTTAAACCAGAATTGAATTACGATACAGTTGCTGCAGGTCATGCAGATTATTACTGGGGAATGGGAAATACAGCAGAAGCTGTTGCAGATCAATTTAAAGTTTCTAGAGAAGACCAAGATGAATTTGCTTTAAACTCTCATTTAAAAGCATTAAAAGCACAAGAAGAAAATCGTTTTCAAGATCAAATAGTACCTATCGAAGTTGAGGAAACTTATATAGATGCAAAAGGTAAAAAAGCAACAAGAAAATATACAGTAACTAAAGATGAAGGCCCTAGAAAAGGTTCTAATATTGCAGGTTTGCAACGTTTAAAACCAGTTTTTGCAGCTGGTGGAAGTGTAACTGCTGGTAATTCTTCACAAACTAGTGATGGTGCTGCTTTTGTTATGGTGATGAGTGAAGAAATGGTAAAAGAATTAAACATAAAACCAATTGCTAGAATGGTAAGTTATGCTGCTGCTGGTGTTCCTCCAAGAATTATGGGAATTGGCCCTGTAGCTGCAATTCCAAAAGCATTAAAACAAGCAGGATTAAAACAGGAAGATATCAGCTTAATTGAATTAAACGAAGCATTTGCTTCTCAATCTTTAGCTGTAATTCGTGAATTAGGTTTAGATGCAGACATCATCAATGTAAATGGTGGCGCAATTGCATTAGGTCATCCTTTAGGTTGTACAGGAGCAAAATTGTCTGTTCAGTTATTTGATGAAATGCGTAAAAGAAATATGCAAGGAAAATATGGAATGGTAACTATGTGTGTAGGAACAGGACAAGGTGCTGCAGGAATTTTTGAATTCCTAAACTAAAATTAAAGAAATTATAATATTATAAAATATGAGTGTAGAAGCAACAGAAAAAGAGATTTTAAGAGGAGGTCAATTCCTTGTAAAAGAATCAAAGTGCGAAGATATATTTACTCCAGAAGATTTTTCTGAAGAGCAAGTAATGATGAAAGAAGCTGTAAGAGAATTTACAGACAGAGAAATAGTTGCACATAGAGACAGATTTGAAGCAAAAGATTATGCTTTAACAGAAGAAGTAATGAAAAAAGCGGGTGAACTTGGCTTTTTAGGTGTTGCTGTTCCTGAAGAATATGGAGGAATGGGAATGGGTTTTGTATCAACAATGATTACTTGTGAATATATTTCAAGTGGAAATGGTTCTTTAAGTACTGCTTTTGGTGCACATACAGGAATCGGAACAATGCCAATTACTTTATATGGTACAGAAGAACAAAAACAAAAATATGTACCAAAATTAGCTTCTGGAGAATGGATGGGTGCTTATTGTTTAACTGAACCAGGCGCTGGTTCTGACGCAAATTCAGGAAAAACAACTGCTGAAATTTCTGCTGATGGAAAATCTTACAAAATCAACGGGCAAAAAATGTGGATTTCAAATGCAGGTTTTTGTAATTTGATGATTGTTTTTGCACGTATTGAAGATGATAAAAATATCACAGGATTTATAGTTGAATATGATGCTGCAAATCCAAATGGAATTACTCTGGGTGAAGAAGAGCATAAATTAGGTATTCGTGCTTCATCTACAAGACAAGTGTTTTTTAATGACACAGTTGTTCCTGTAGAAAATATGTTATCTGTTAGAGGTGGTGGATTTAAAATTGCAGTAAATGCACTAAATGTTGGTCGTATTAAATTGGCTGCTGCTTGTTTAGATTCTCAAAGGAGAGTTTTAAATACTGCTTTACAATATGCTACAGAACGTAAACAATTTAAAACACCTATTGCAGATTTTGGTGCTATCAAAGCAAAATTAGCTGAAATGGCAACAAATACTTATGCTGGAGAATCTGCAAGTTATAGAGCTGCAAAAGATATTGAAGATAGAATTGCAATGCGTTTAGCTTCTGGCAATACACATCAAGAAGCAGAATTAAAAGGTGTAGAAGAATATGCAATTGAATGTTCTATCCTAAAAGTAACAGTTTCAGAAGACGTACAAGCTTGTGCAGATGAAGGAATTCAGATTTTTGGAGGAATGGGGTTCTCTGAAGAAACACCAATGGAAGCAGCTTGGAGAGATGCAAGAATTGCTCGTATTTACGAAGGAACTAACGAAATTAACAGAATGTTAGCTGTTGGTATGTTAATTAAAAAAGCAATGAAAGGACATGTAGATTTATTAGGGCCAGCTACTGCAGTTGCTGATGAATTAATGGGAATTCCTTCTTTTGATACTCCAGATTATTCAGAATTATTTGCTGAAGAAAAAGAAATGATTGCTAAAATGAAGAAAGTCTTTTTAATGGTTGCAGGTTCTGCAATTCAGAAATTTGGGCCAGATTTAGAACAACATCAACAGTTATTAATGGCTGCTGCAAATATTCTTAACGAAGTATATATGGCAGAATCTACTTTATTACGTGCAGAGAAAAATGCAAAACGTTTTGGTGAAGATGCACAAGAAGGACAAATTGCAATGGCAAGATTGTACTTATACAATGCAGTAGAAATTATCGCTAAAAATGGTAGAGAAGGTATTGTTTCTTTTGCTGAAGGTGATGAGCAAAGAATGTTATTGATGGGCTTAAAGCGTTTTACAAAATACGCTAATTATCCAAATGTAGTTGCATTACGCAACACAATTGCAGAAAAAATGAAAGCAGAAAATAAATACTGTTTCTAATAAAATTTAAGAATTTTTAAAACGATCAAAGTTTTAGAATTTAGTTGTTTGTTTAAAGACCATCATTTTTTGATGGTCTTTTTTTATTCATTAATTTAGTGTTTTAAAAATATCTACATGAAATATTATAGTTTACTATTGATGACTTTTTTACTTATTTTTTGTTCTGATAAGAAATCAACACCAGAAATAGTAGAAGAAAACGCGAAAAAATATCAACCAACAAAAGAATTCAGTAACTATTGGTATGATGGAACTGCAGAAATTACATCCTATAAATTATCACAATATAGATATGGAGAAATTCATGAAGGAACAGCTGTAAACATTTTTGTAACTGAACCTTTTTTACCTAAAAAACAGGTAAAAGCAGATTATCAAAATGATAAAAATATTCCTATTTTAAAACTAAATAGTACTAAAAAATTTGTAACAGGTATTTATCCATATTCTATAATGACAAGCACCTTCTCTCCTGTTAACATCGATGAACAAGCAATTAAAATTTCTTTTTCGAGCCAAGAATGGTGTGGAAATACTTTTGCACAACTAAATAATAGATCTGATTTTGAAATCGCTTTTTATTCCTATTTTGAAAGTAATACTGATAGAAAAATTACTTTAGAAAAAAATATATTAGAAAATGAGGTTTGGAATTTGATAAGAATAGCTCCAGAAAAACTACCTATTGGTAATGTGAAACTGATTCCTTCTTTTGAATATTTAGCTTTAAATCATAGAAAAATTAAAGCTTATGACGCTTTAACATCATTAAATAAAGAGAGTTCTAATTTTACTTATACTATTAACTATACAGAGTTAAATAGAGTCTTGGTAATCACTTTTAGTAATAAGGCTCCTTATCTAATTAATAATTGGGAAGAAACCTTATTGATAAAAGGGAAAAAGTATATTTCTAAAGCAGAAAAAGTTAAAACTATAAAAATTAAATATTGGAATAAAAATCAGAAGATAGATGGTAATTTCAGAGATATTTTAGGCCTTAAATAATTTTATTGAAAAAGTTTTTCTTAATAAACGTTTTACATATATTTGCAAAGTCCTCCCTGACTTATTATAACTATAAACCATGAGAAAAACAATATTCTCTTTAATGGCAATCCTTATAATTATTGTAGGTTGCAAAAAGCCAAAAAACATTGAAATTGATACTACTGTACTACTAGATAATGTTCGTACTTTATCTGACGATTCCTATGAAGGAAGATTGTTTAGTAGTCCATCTAATTATAGAGCAAGAAAATTTATAGTAGAAAAATTTAAAGAGGCTGGTTTACAACCAGTTAATGGTAGCTACGAGCAAGAATTTTCTTCTACACTAACTAAAAAAATTAGACAAGAAACGTTTCCTATAAAAAAGAAACCTTTTGATGATTTTTCTAATGTACCAGACACTACAATTGTTGGAGGCAATGCTTTTGGTATGTTTAAAGGAGAGACAAATAAGGATATTATAATTACCGCTCATTTTGATCATCTAGGCATCAGAAATGGTAAGATTTATAATGGTGCAGATGATAATGCTTCTGGTACTGCAGCTCTTTTTACTATTGCTGACTATTTTAGAAATAAGCCTACCAAACATAATTTGGTTTTTGTTGCTGTTGATGCAGAAGAAGTAGGCTCTTTAGGTGCTGATCATTTTTTAAAGAATTATGGGAATAAAGAAAATATAGCATTAAATATAAATTTAGACATGATTGCTCATAGTGATTATGACCCTGAATTATTTGGCTCAGGACTTTATCATCATCCTGATTTAAGAGATCCTTTAGAAGACATTTATTCAGAAAAAATAATGTTGCTTTTTGGGCATGATGACCCTAATAATAGAGAACAAGCTGACTGGACATATTCTTCAGATCATAAGATTTTTCATCGAGAAAACATTCCGTTCATTTATTTTGGGGTTCCTGATCATAAAGATTATCACAGACATACAGATACTTACGCAACAATTAATGAAGAATTTTATATTGAAGCTGTAAAAATTGTAATACAAGCTATTGAAAATTTAGATCAGCACTTGTATGATGATTAATTAAAATTAAAAGAGCTTACAGAAATTGTAAGCTCTTTTTTTGTTGAAAGTTATTTTGATTGATTTATTTAGCTCTAATAATTATATCTCCATTAAAGTTTTTAAAAAGTACCTCTGCTCCTCCTCCATTAATAGAACCTGTTATCCATTTTTCTACTTTTACTCTATAGGCATTACCTCTACTATTTTCTCCTTTAGTAACAGTTGTAGTGTTAGGTTTGGTTTTTAAATCGAAATCTGTAAAAATTTCTCCTCTATCAGATTTTACTTTAACATCAGCTTTAAAATCTTTTGGAAAAGTAATGTCTAAATCTCCGTTCATACTGCTAAAAGCCATGGGTGCATCTGGAGTTACCTTTATAAAATTTGCAACAACACCTTTATTTAAAGCATCTGCACTTACAGAACCACTAATATCTTTTAGCGTAATTTTACCATTTATATTACTCACATCCATTGTACCATTTACATTTTCTATGTAAATATTTCCTCTATTAATGGTAGATACTTTAAGCGAAAAGTTTTTAGGAACTTCAATTTCAAAATCTGTAGTTCCATGAGGTGTGCTACTTACACGAACTACATTATCATATTCCTCTGCACTGAATTCTAAAGAATTATTAGTTATCCTCTTTAAACCACTAACATCATTTTTACTTGTTTTTCTACCACTATAATATTTCTTTTCTTTGCTAACTTTTATTCCCTTTACAATTACTTCTTTAGTGTTTGTACCTTTAATTGTTATAGATCCATTAATGATACCCATTTTTAAAAATCCTTCTTTATCTGGATTTGATAATGGTATGTTTACTGTTTGTTGAGCTTGTATTTTTATTACAAATAAAAAAATTAAGCTGGTTAAAATTATTTTTAATTTCTGTTTTTTCATGATTATATCTTTTTTACGATGGCATCACCATTTAACTGATTAAAATGTAAATGAACTTTACCATTTCCTATTTTAAATTGTTTGTTTGAATTTATTTTAAACTTTGTTCCTTTTTTGCTGTATTCTTTGGTAGACTTGAATTGAGGCGTTGTTTTGCTTACATCAAAATTGGTGTAAAAACCCCCATTCATTGTTTTATAACTAATACTAGCGTTTAAATTATCTTGAAATTTTACAGTGATATCTCCATTTAGAGAGTTGTAAAAACTTTCTTCTTCAGGATTTTCTGCATAGGTGATAGTTATGTCTTTGTTTAAAGCATTTACGTCAGTTATTCCTGAAACATTTTTCATATCTATTGCACCATTTATATTTTTAACAATTAATAATTTTCCTTGAACATCAACTATTTTAATATTTCCATTATTTACTGCTTTAACATCTATACTCGTATTTTTTGGAACTTTAATTTTAAAATCTAACCGATATTTATACATGCGTTTTTTACGATGTTTGTAACTTCTTCTAGAGCTAAAATTAAATTCATGATGTTCATAATTACCTGTTTCTATATCGAATTTTGTGTAGGGAGAATTCATATAAACATAAACTGCATCGTCTTTTTTAGCTGTTTTTATCCCTATTTCTTCTTTGCCCTTTTGTAATTCGTCTTTAGTATCTGCACTTACTGTTTTAACAACTTCTACTTGTATTGTGTTTCCAGAATATCCTTGAACATCAATTGAACCGTAAACATTATCTACTACTAAAATGTTGTCTGATGAATTTCGATTAAAATTTAATTCTTTAGTTATAGTTTCAGTTTCTTTTAATTTTTTATCTTTTTGATAACGTTGTGCATCAACTTTTGTAGCTATACAAAAAGCACATAATACTACTATTGTTTTTAAAATTTTCATTTGTGTATAATTTTGATGAATGACTATTGTTTCTCTCTGTAAAAAGCGACCTAGGATTTGCCAGTTACATCAAATTTTATATAATTTATTGTTATATGATACTCTGTATACTTTCTTTCATTTTTTGTTTTGCACTAGTATTTACATCTTCTTTATCAATTAACTTTTCAAAAGATTTTACTGCCTTTTTCTCTTGCAAAACCACCATTAAATCTGCTAATTCCATTTGTACCAATGGTGATGTTTGATTGGCAATTGATGATATTAAACCTTCTCTAACCAAAGGGATTTCTGTATATTTTTTTAAAGCTTCTAATGCTGATAAACGCACGTTTACGTTTTCATCTTTATTTAAGGTAGAAAACAATGCTTTTATAATGATTTTGGTAACTTTATTCAATTTATTCACCTCATTTACAGCCTGTAACCTTTTGTTAGCTGATGGCTGATCTAATAACGTCAATACCAATTGAGAACGCACATCTTGTGTCTCTTTTTGCGCAACTTCTATTTTTTCTTCGGATAAATTATCACTTGTATTAAACCAATTTCCTACAAAAAAACCAATGGTTAAAATAGCTAAAGTATAGGCAAACTGTTTTACAAGTTTCAACGAAAAAAAGTTTTGAATTTTAGTTATCATTGAAACCTGATTTGCTTTTTCTTCTTCCGCTTTTAACATACTATAAAAGTCCATATCCATTTTAGATGATGGTGTTGGCACTTCTTCTAAACTCTCATTCCAGAAAGATTTTGTAAGATTGAATTCTTTTTGAAATTCTGGATTTGCTTTCAAAAACCCTTCAAATTCTTTATTTTTTTCTGTAGATAGATTTTCTGATAAATAATCTACAATGCTATTTTCAAATTCTTTATAATCCATCTTTATGCGTTTTCTAGGGTTAGATAAATCTGTTTTAAATCGTTTAAAGCTCTGTGCACTTTAGTTCTTGCTGCGCCTTCTGTACAACCAACAATTTCTCCAACTTCTCTATATTTTAATTCTTTTAACTTACTTAAAACTATCAGTTCTTTTTTTTCTGGTGATAATTTTGCGATTGCTTTTTTTAAGTTGATTTTATTCTCATTTTCTTCTAAATCTCCTTCAATGTTTTTATCACTACTTAAAAAATAAGAAACCGTTTCTAAATCATTATGATTTTCTTTTTTCGCTTTCTTAAATTCGTCATAAATTTCATTTCTAGCAATTTGAAAAATCCATGTGATAAATTTACTTTTATCATGAAACGTATGTTTGTATTTTAAGACTCTTATAAAAACATTTTGCACTAAATCTTCACTTAAACTTGCATTTTTATTCATTTGATAAAAAAAGCCAAACAATCTCTTTTTGTAACGTTCGTACAACAAACCCAACTTGTGGATTTCGCCTTCTTTTACTTTTAACATTAATGCATTATCTGATAATGTATTCAACTTTATATTGGTTTGGTTGGTTTTCTGAACAGTTATACTGTTCTATTTTTAAAACGTTACAAATTAATCAATTTTATTTTTAGATATTCTTTCTAACATTCTTTTTGCATTCCCATTTGTGCCTCCTAAATCAACTGCTTTTTGATAATTTTTAATCGCTAAACTGTCATTATAACTTCTATAATATGCTTCTGCTAAACTATCAAAAGTATTTGCTGATGTAGGGTTTTCTTGGGTATTAAAAGTAAAAACTATAATCGCTTTCTCCATTCTTCTTTGGTTTATCAATTGATAGCCAACATCGTTAACCAAATTTTGTAAATTGATGTTTTTAAAATTAATATCTTTTTCTATTGATGAATACACTTTTTTAAATTCGTCCAAATCTTTATCAACAATAGATTGAGATAATTTTTCGAAAACTAAATTATTAACATCTACAATATCATTATCAACTAAATTTGCAATATGATTAATGATATTTTCGATATTAAAATAATTACCCATTCCATTTGCTAAAAAAATAATGCTCAAATCTTTATCTGGAAAAATTCGATATGCAGTAACTAAAGAACCAGAAAAACCGTAAGAAATATTTTTGTTGATGATTCTCTTGTCCCAACCATTTGTGAAAACTTTACTAGATTTTGAATACGGAAAAGTTTCCCACATTTTTTGTTTTGTTTCTGGTTTTAAAAGTTGATTTTTTTTGAGTCTTTTATCCCACTTTATAAATTCGTTCAATGTAATATTTAAACCATTTGCAGCTAACATATAATTACCAACTAAAGTTGGATGATCTATTTGAATTTTTCCTGTTTCAAAAGGAAAATAGGCTGTAACTCTATTTTGAACAATTTGTTTTGAATTTGAAGAGAAAAAGACGTTCTCTCCTTCTTTCTCAAACTGATTATTTAGAATAAAACCACTAAAAGATTCGCCAGAAACCTTTTCAATTATTTTTTTTAATAGCCAAAAATTGGTTTGATTATAATCGTATTTTTCTCCTTTTTCAAAAAGAAGTTTTTCTTTGTAAACTAAATCCTTAACTTCTAGTTCAGTTAATTTTTCAAGATTAGGAAAACTTCTCATTTTTGGCAACCCAGAAGAATGGGTTATTAAATGTTTAATTTGAACTGAATTCCAAGTTTCTGGAAGAGAATCTACATATTTAGAAACCTCATCTTTTAAATACAATTTTTCTTTTTCTATTAATTGAAAAAGAGCAACAGCAACTGGCAATTTGGTTAAAGAATAGACTCTAAAAATAGAACTATCAGAAAGTGAGACATTGTGTTCTAAATTTGCTTTTCCAAAATGTTCTTGCATCAAAATGGAATCATTTTTTATGATCGCCAAAGAAACCCCAGGAATTTGATGTCTTTTAATAATATGTTTTACATAACTTCTAATTTTACTATTTGAAGTTTCATCTTTTTCGTTTTTTTGTTTTTGACAAGAAATCATAAATAATAAAATAAAGAAGACGATAAGATTTTTAATGATTGGGTGGTTGTGAATTTTCATTTTAAAGATTGTTTATTTGAAAACAGATATACCATCAATCTTAAAAATTGTTACAAAAAAAAAGAGATTCCATTGCTGAAATCTCTTTTAATGTAATAAAATTAACTGCCTTGCTATTCTAAAGCACCTAAATAACGTTCTGCATCTAAAGCAGCCATACAACCTGTACCTGCAGCAGTTACAGCTTGTCTGTATTCTTTATCTTGAATATCTCCAGCAGCAAAAACGCCTGGCATATTTGTATGTGTTGTTTTTCCTTTGGTGATTAAATAACCAGTTTCGTCCATTTCTAAAACACCTTTAAACAAATCAGAATTTGGTGTATGACCAATAGCTACAAAAAGCCCAGTTACTGGTATTTCCCATGTTTCTTTCGTTTGATTATTAATCGCTCTAACACCTTCTACAACATTAGTTCCTAAAACTTCGTCCACTTCTGTGTTATATAAAACTTCAATATTTTCAGTCTTATTAACCCTGTGTTGCATCGCTTTTGATGCTCTCATATAATCTTTACGTACCAAAATAGTTACTTTGCTACAAATATTTGCCAAATAAGTAGCTTCTTCTGCAGCAGTATCTCCTGCTCCAACAACTATAACATCTTGTCCTTTATAAAAGAAACCATCACATGTTGCACATGCAGAAACTCCACCACCAATTAAACGTTGCTCACTTTCTAAACCTAAATATTTTGCAGTTGCACCTGTAGAAATAATGATGGTTTCTGCTTCTATATGTTTGTTTTCGTCAACAACAACTTTATGAATGCCGCCAACTTTATCACTTAAATCAACTTTAGTTACCAATCCAAAACGCACATCAGTTCCAAAACGTTCAGCTTGATGTTTTAAATCCATCATCATTGCAGTTCCATCAGTTCCATCTTTGTAGCCAGGAAAATTGTCAACTTCAGTTGTAGTTGTTAACTGTCCTCCCATTTGCATACCTGTGTACATTATTGGTTTCATATCTGCTCTTGCTGCATAAATTGCTGCTGTATACCCTGCAGGTCCTGAACCTATTATTAGACATTTTATTTTTTCTATAGTATCTGACATAATATTCTGTATGAATTTTAAAAATGTAAAAATATATTATTTAGATACTTTTAAAAGAGAATGTTTATAAGTTTTAATAATGAAAAAATAAGTGAAAAGAATACTTAAACTGTAAGTTAGCCTTCTACTTAGGCAATAAACGAATTATACCTAGATTTTCTATCCCAACATAGATAAAACCGTCATTACCTTGCTCTATTGAACGCATTCTACCAACACCTTTTAATATTTTTACTTCTTTAAAAATCTTGTTTTCTTTTAAAATACATCTACTTACATATTGAAACTTTAGAGAACCCACCAACAAATTTCCTTTCCATTTTCCATATTTATCACTGTTTATAAAAGCCATTCCACTTGGAGCAATAGATGGAGTCCAATAATGAATAGGGTTCTCCATTCCTTTTATAGATGTTTTATCCGTAAATTTTGTACCACTATAATTAATACCAAAACTTGCTTTTGGCCAACCATAGTTTTTTCCTTTTTGGATGATATTGATTTCATCTCCTCCTCTAGGCCCATGTTCATGAGCCCAAATTTCATTGGTAAAAGGATTAATTTCCATTCCTTGCGGATTTCTATGTCCATAACTATAAATTCCCTTTTTTGCATTTTTTTTATAGACAAAAGGATTATCTTTTGGAATAGAACCATCATCATTTAATCTATAAATTTTACCACAATCTCTAGTAATATCTTGTGGATTTACATCTCTGTTTCCTCGATCTCCAACACTAAAATATACATGATTTTCTTTATCAAAAGCTATCCTTGACCCAAAATGCTGACCTCTTCTCGAATTTGGAGAAGCTTTATACAAAACTTTTTTATTGACTAATTGATTATCTTTCAACTTTGCTCTCATTAAAGTTGTGTTTCCTCCATTCCCTTTTCCTTCAGATGAAGCGTATGTAAAATAAATCCAACCATTTTCTTCATAATTAGGATGCAATTCTATATCCATAAATCCTCCTTGACCACGAACATATATTTCTGGCAAGTTTTTTATTTCAGTTTTTCTTCCATTTTTAAAATGGATTAATCTACCTTCTTTTTCTGTAATTAACATTGAGTTATCAGGAAGAAAAGTAAACCCCCAAGGATTGGTTAAATCTGGAACAACCAATTCATATTCTTTGTTTTGTGAAACTGATTTTATACTAAAAAAAACTATTGAAATTATTAAAATTTTATATTCCATTCTCCAAAATTAATTTTAAAAATGCTAGTACAATATATAAATATTATTCTATATTTACAGTCCAAAATTGATAACCATTTTTGGGGTGTAGTCTCTCAATTATTTCGAGATAAACTACACTACCACTTTTACATTTTTCGGGGTGTAGCGTAGCCCGGTTATCGCGCCGCGTTTGGGACGCGGAGGTCGCAGGTTCGAATCCTGCCACCCCGACAACTTTAAGTATCATATTAGTTTAAAACCTTGGTAATCTTACGATTTCCAAGGTTTTGTAGTTTTTAGACAATCATAAAATTTGATTGAATTTAAACAAATAAGTGACCTATTAGGTTACCAAAATATAAAAAGCACAAAAAGGTAACCGAATTGTATTGATTTGACTTTCGTCTTAAAAATAATTGTTTAACAAATTTAACGATGAAAAATTATGAAAACTTCCACTACGTTCAGTATGCTGTTTTGGCTAAAACAATCTAAAGCTAAAAATGGTGAAGCACCTTTATATGCAAGACTTACTGTAAATGGTAAAAGAGCAGAAATCAGTCTGAAAAGAAAAATCAAAATTACAAATTGGAATACTACAAAAAATCGAGTAAGAGGAACAAATCAAGAAGCAAGAACCATCAACAAATATTTAAATCAGGTTCAAAAAGGGATTGTTCAGGCTAAAAATGAATTAACTCTTGAAAATAAATGCATTACTTCTCAAGCAATCAAATCGAGATATTTAAAAGAAGATGACCAAAACCATACCTTAAATGATATTATTAAGTATCACAATGAAGATATGGTTAATAAGTTAAAATGGGGTACTCAAAAAAACTACTTTACTACTCAAAAATACATTTCAAAATTTATGAAGAAATGTTTCAATACAAGAGATATGTATTTGAAGCAATTGGATTATAATTTCATTTTAAAATTTGAAAAATTCTTAAGAGAATATCAACCATTGGATCATCAAAAGAAAATGGGTAACAATTCAGTGATGAAACATATTGAAAGATTCCGAAAAATGATAACATTTTCTTTTAAATTAGAATGGATAAAAAGAGACCCTTTTATCAATTTTAAAGCAAAGTTTGAAAAAGTAGAACGTGGTTATTTAACAGAAATGGAATTAAAAAAAATTGAAGAAAAACAATTTTCAATACCTAGACTTCAATTAGTAAAGGATTTATTCATTTTCTCTTGTTATATCGGATTAAGTTATATTGATGTAATTAATTTAATTGAAGATAATATCAATTTTGGTATTGATGGTGAATTATGGATCATCAAAAAAAGAGAAAAAACAAATAAATTATTAAGAATTCCGATCCTTCCTAAAGCAAAGATTTTAATTGACAAATACAAGAACCATCCAAAATCAGAAATTAAACGCTTACTTAAAAGAAATTGCTGATTTATGCTCAATAAAAAAGAATCTTACATTTCATTTAGCACGTCATACTTTTGCAACAACTCTTACTTTAACTAATGGTGTACCTATTGAAACGGTTTCTCAACTATTAGGACATTGTCGTATTTCTACTACTCAAATATATGCAAAAGTTATTGATAGAAAAGTTAGTATAGATATGGGAATATTAAAAAAAAGTATTAGTGAAAATATTTCGTTAAAAATGTCAAAACAAAAAAAGTTATAAATTTTAAAAGCTTTTAAACAAAGAAAATTGCTTGATAAACTCTTTTTTATTTCTGTAAGATATAGGTATTATATCACCGTTTTTCATAAATACTTTACCACCTCTTCCACGATCCCATTCTTTAACAAAATTTAAATTAATAATATAGCTTCGATGTATTTGATTGAAGAAATTAGGAAGTATTAATATCATATCTTTCAGTCTTAATTCAGATATTAAAATTCTGTCTTCTGTAAGTAGTAATTTTGTATACGGGTCAAATGCTTCTATGATTACAATTTCCTCTAACAAGATTGTAGTCGTTTTTTTTGAGGTTTTAATCGTAATTTTATCATTTTTTAAATTTACTTTATTGTTGTTTTTTAAAATTTTTAAAGGTTTTAAAAAGTCTATTTTTTTTCTTGTTTTATCTACAATATTAATTATTTCTTCAACAGCATAAGGTTTTAAAATATAATCTAATACCGATTTTTTTACAGCTTCAATACCATAATTATCATATCCAGTAACTAAAACAGTATAGAAATGCTGCTCATCAAAATTATTTAAAACTTTAAAACCAGAACCATCTTGTAGTTCAATATCTAAAAAAACTAAATCAGGCTTATTTTCATTTATTAATTGGATAGCTTTTTTTACACTTTCACAAACACCCGTAATTGTTATACTTTCACAATTTTCTATTAATAAATTTTTTAATAACTCCTGGCTATTAATTTCGTCTTCTACTATGAGTATTTTTAATTCCATTCTTTTTTCAAGGGTAGCTTCAAAGTAATTGTTGTTCCAACACTTATTTTTGAGTTTATTTCAAAAGAAGCTTTTTCATTTTTATTTTTTTCATTGAAAAGATTTATTCGTTGCTTTACTATGTCTAAGCCAAGAGAATTTGTTTTTTTATTAAGTGATTCTGTGTTAAACCCAATTCCATTATCTACAATAGTAATATTCAAAAAGTCATAATCAATATTATAAGTAATAGAAATCTCACCTTTCTTTCCTGAATCTTTAAATGCGTGTTTAACTGAATTTTCTACTATTATTTGAGATAATAATGGAGGTATAAAAATTTTTCTCTTTAAAATAGATTCATCAAAATTAATTTTATAATCAAACTTATCTCGATATCTCATTTTTTCTAGATTAAGATAATCTTGAATAAATTGTATTTCCTCATCCAAACTTATTAGTTCTTTCTTTGAAAAATTTAAACTATTCCTTATAAGTTTAGCTAAAGAGTTTAAATAGAGATTAGCTTCAGATTTTCTATTTGAAAAAATATAATTTTGTACAGAATTTAATGAGTTAAAAATAAAATGTGGATTTATTTGGTTTCTTAGGGTCCTTAATTCTGCTGTTTTCAGTTTAAGATTAAATTCAAGTTTTTCTCTGAGTATGAGGTTTCTTCTTTTTATAATAAAAGTTAAGAATACAATACATGATAGTACTGCTAAAATCTTAAAAATAAGTGTATTTGTAAAATGGGGTTTTATGTAAAAAGAAATTTTTTCAGTATCACTTTCAACTCCATTGGCATTAAAACATTTTACAAAAAATGTATAACTTCCTTTTTCTAAATTTAGATACTCTAAATCTCTGGCATTTGTTGCTTTCCAATTATTTAATTCAGATTTATTAGATACTAATTTATATTCATAAAATTTTTTATTTCCTTTTGGCTTATAATTTGAAATCCCTGTAAATTTAATCTTGATATCATTCTGATTGTGTTTTAAAACTATTGTAGCATTTGTGTTTTGGTAATTTTTTTGATCTACCTGAAGTTTTTCAATAAAAACTGATGGTTTTGGAATTTCTTTTTTATTTTCTTTAAAATATGATATACCTTTATCTGTAGCGACATAAACATAGCCATTAAATACTGTTATATCTTTAATATAGTTTGATAGTAAACCATTAGAAGAATCATAGTTTGTTATTTTATTGATTTTAACTTTTTGATTAATAATACTATATTCTATCTTATTTAATCCAAAGTTAGTGGCTACCCAAATTAAATTTTCCTTTTCAAGATAAATTGAATTTATGTATTTAGAATTCAGCTTCTTTTCATTGATAGTATTCCACTTACTACCAATCTTATATAGTAATCCATTACCTAGTGTGCCAGCCCATAAAATATTAGAATTGCTTCTTAAATCATTAATTCTTATTTTTTTTGTCAGCTTGTCAGGTGAAAACAATTTTTTATCTGATGTAGCAATCCTCGTTAAATTATAAACGCCATCATATGTCCCTACATAGGTTTCATTTTTAAACAACGGTTCTATACTCAGTGCTCTTGTAACTTCTTTAAAAATAATTTTTCCTTTATTATTGGTGTTTAAATAGTATTTTAAGTCTAAATAATCATATTCTAGAAAACTATTGTTACTTAGTGGAAGTATATTGGTGGTTTTTAAATTAGCTTCAGGTATTCCATTTATATATTTTGTGCCCCCAAAGTAAAACATATTTTCATTTTTAAAATCTTTATAACCTCTATGAAAACCTCTTTTTCCTAGTTTATAATAAGAAATAGTAACACTGTTTTTATTAATTTTATAAACATTACCCAATTTAGTTTTTGCATACAAAAAATTCTTGTGTCTAAATAAACCTTCAATATTTTTATCTCCATTTTTAATATCTAGATATTTTACATTAATCGAGTTAATTTTAAAAATTCCTGAAGACACACTAGTTGCCCAAATCATATCAAAATCATCGATTACCATAGATGTAATACTTCTATTATTTATAATAACATGCTTAAAATCCTCAGAAAAGGGCTTAGTATAAAAAGACAAACCATCATCAGACATTATAAATAAGTTTCCTTTTTTATCTAAAAATTCGTTGTAAATAAAACTATTTGAAGGATTTGTATTAAATTTAATTGCTTTACCTGTAGCATAGGAATAACTGTACTTTAATTTACTGTTATCTATAGATTTATTTTTTCTATATTCATTAATATATTTTATAAGTTTTTTAGTTTTAGTGCTACATTTATTTGAACCAATTATTATTTTTTCATTAGGTAAATCTGTAATAAAACCTGTTTTCCTGTTTATTTTGTAAACTGAGGTAAGAGGTGTGTTTCCCTTAATAAAGAAAATAAAATTCTCATTTATATTTATTATTTCAAACCATTGATTACTCTTTTTACTAAATTCTTTTAATTTAAAATTAAATGCAAATGGGGAAAAGCTGTTACCATTCCAAAATGTGAAAGAACCATCTAAACCATTTATCCAAAAAGTATTTCCAGAACTTTTATAAAAAGTAAAATTTACAATATTAGATAAGCCGTTTTTTAAAGAAAACACCTCAAAATAATAAGAATTATAACGAACTATACCTCTGTCTGATGTAAACCAAATAAAACCCTTATCATCTTTAATTACATCATAAAACTCGCTTGTTGGTAATCCATCTTTTGTATCAAAGTTTTGTATTGCATATTCTTGTGAATACGTATGTGTTATTAAAAACATAACTCCAAAAAGCTGGACTTTAAAAAGATATTGTGTTAAGATTTTCATTCAAGTAACAAATTTAAGTTGAGTGACACTTAATTATTACACGCCTACCATAAAAAAAATACGCATTAACCTTTAATTATATATTTTTTTTTAACAACAAGCTGTAATTGTCTTTTTTTTAAAGTTAAATAAATAATTCTAAATGGTATGAAGTCTAATATTATTTTAATTCTTTTAATTGTATTTAGTATTAATGTAACAGCACAATGTGATGCTACAATACTTTCAAGTCAATCAACTGTTGCTGTAGATAACTCAGGAGCGGATACACCAGTAACATTACTCTTTAATAATGAATATGATGTATTATCAACATTCAATATATCTGATTCTTACACAATTAGAGCTGGTACTGGTAGTGGTTTTTTAACAGTAAGAAATGTAACTGATAACAGTGTTATAGCTAGTGGTAATATAAGTGTAAATTTTACAGCAACAACTACTCAAGTAGAGGTGCATTATTTTGCTTCTAATGCTTGTGATGGTACTTTTGCTGTTTCAAATATTACTGTACAAAATAATACTGCTGCATCTACAAATGTTTGGGATGGTAGCTCAAATTCAAATTGGAATGATTCTGACAATTGGAGTGTTGGTACTGTACCCAATTCAACTACCAATGTAACTATTCCTAACGTAACTAATAAACCTATAATTTCTGCTTCAACTAATATAGAAGTTAACAATCTA
Source organism: Polaribacter porphyrae (assembly GCF_002954685.1). Classification (GTDB taxonomy): domain Bacteria; phylum Bacteroidota; class Bacteroidia; order Flavobacteriales; family Flavobacteriaceae; genus Polaribacter; species Polaribacter porphyrae. Next base: position 1,749,292 of record NZ_MSCN01000001.1, read on the forward strand.
ACTATTGAAAATTCATCTTCTTTGATCCTATCTTCTAATAGTAGTCTAACTGTAAATGGTACTTTTGCAAATAGTAGTACACCTTCTTCATTTCTTATGAACTCCAGTTCATCCTTT
>NZ_MSCN01000001.1:1750682-1751943 GCF_002954685.1 Polaribacter porphyrae
ATTACTAACAACTTAACTGAAATTAAAATGTATTCAATTTTAGGGAAAGAAGTATTTAAGAGATCTTTTAAGGGGAATGGTTCTAATAGCATAGAAATACCTTCATTAAAACAAGGCATTTACATTGTAGAATTACAAAATGAACAAACAAAGTTCAATAAGAAAATAATTTTAAAATAATTAGAGTCTAAGTTAAAAGTATACTTATGAAAACTAAAAAAGATAATATATCTCGAAAAGAAGCACTTAATAAAATCGGTAACTATAGTAAATATGCTGCATTAACAGCCTTAGGTACTTATTTAATTCTTAATCCAAAAAAAGCACAAGCTGCTTCTCCTGAAGCACCAGGCTCTGGATTCTAAAAATAATTATGAAAAATAAATTACTAAAAATGAAAAATAGATTTAAAAATTTAGTTGTAATAGTTATCTTACTTAAAGTTAGTATTACTTTTTCTCAATACTCAGAAACTTTTTCAATAGAAAATAAAGGTATATTACCAGGTGGTGTTTGTAGTGGTTCTGCATTAAGTTCTTGTTCTTCTGTTGATTTCTCTGGGGTTAATTGGACTTTAGGAGGGGATTTAAGTGGTATAGATACAGAAGGATTTTACACAAGTTCAGGTGCATTAACAGCCTTTGATATAGATAATGAAGCCTGTTGGATTAGCCCAGAGATTAATATAAGTGCACCAAGCCAAGTAAGTTTTTCTTTAGATTTAGCTTGGGGTGCTATAGATGCTACAGAATATATAAATGTGTCCTATAGTATAGATGGTGGCGCGTTTGTTCAAGTTTCAAATGTTGTTGGTGGTGGTACTAGAACTATAGAATATCCATCAGGAACATCAGGTGATAATACAACAATTAATATCAATTCGTTAACAGGTAACACATTAACTATTATGGTTTGTGCAGATTTTAATCTGTCTTCCGAATTTTTTACGTTAGATAATGTTTCTGTTCCTGAAGCAGGTGTATTTGTTCCAGTCTTTAATACTTGGAATGGAAATACAAGTACAAATTGGACAACAGCTTCCAATTGGAGTGCTGGTAGTGTTCCTGTCAGTTCAGATAATGTTATTATTCCAAATGTAACCAATAAGCCTGTTATAAATGCCTCAACGAGTGCTGAAACTAATAGCCTAACAATAGAAGCATCCTCTCTTTTAACTATTAATGGAGGTGGTAATTTAATAGTTAATGGAGATTTTACAAACAATGGTCAGTCTTTAGTTGCTAACTCCAGTTCATCTTTT
>NZ_MSCN01000001.1:1751968-1753102 GCF_002954685.1 Polaribacter porphyrae
ATAGTAAAAGGTACAGCAACAGGTCAGATTACTTACAGTAGAAATTTACCAACTAATAATTGGTATTTGGTAGGTTCTCCACTGTCAGGAGAAACTTTAGCAGACTTAATACTAAACCATACTTTTGCATTAGGAACAAGTACAAATATTGGTCTAGCTCCTTATGTAAATGATGGTACAGGCTGGAACTATTTAACAAGTGCTTCTGTTGGTAATATTATTTCTGGTACAGGTTATTCTGTTAAGCTAACAAGCCCAGGTGATATAAGTTTTACAGGTACTTTGCAAGATACAGATGTGGGTGTAGCTATTAATACGAACACAAACGGTTTTAATTTAGTCAGCAACCCTTATCCATCATATATTGCTGCTAATAATACTGCTAATGCAACCAATAATTTATTAAAACTGAATGATACAGATAATGATTTTCTAACTGAGTCAACATTATGGTTTTGGAATCAAAGCTCTAATTCATACGATCAAGTAAATCATGCAACAGGTGCTTTTCATATAGCTCCAGGTCAAGGATTCTTTGTTAGTGCAAATGGCTCAAATACGTTATCTTTTACAGAAGCAATGCAATCGCATCAAAGTTCAGATACTTTTCAAAAAACAGTAACCAACAATAGGCCAGAAATAAAGTTGATGTTATCTGATGGCAACACAACAAAGAAAACCGATATTTTTTACATTGCAGGAACTTCAACTGCCTTTGATAATGGATATGATAGCTCAATTTTTGGAGGTATAACAAACAACTTCAATATTTTTACAGAGACTGTTTCTAATGGTTCAGGTAGAAAATTAGGTATACAGTCGTTACCAATAGATAATTATGAAAATATGATAATCCCTATTGGTATCACTGCTAGTATTGGAACAGACATTACTATTAGTGCAGCAAGTATAAACCTACCAGAGCAAGTTAAAATATATTTAGAAGATAGAGTAAATAATACCTTCACAGCTTTAGATAAAGACACTTCATTTTCTACAAAACTAGACATTGGACTTAATGGTATAGGTCGTTTTTACTTGCATACAACTTCAACTACATTAAGTACAAATCAGTTAGTCGTGAGTGGTATAAATGTATATGCAACTTCTAAAAATTACCTAAAAGTAACAGGT